>NZ_RBLA01000008.1:0-293909 GCF_003634475.1 Pseudomonas sp. WPR_5_2
AGGCTCGCTCCCACAGTGTTGCGCTTCAGTGAACGCCAATGTTGTGGTCGCCAGAAATCCCTTGTGGGAGCGAGCCTGCTCGCGAAGAGGGCGGCACATCCAATAGAGATGTCCTCAGACCCACCGCTTTCGCGAGCAGGCTCGCTCCCACAGTGTTGCGCTTCAGTGAACGCCAATGTTGTGGTCGCCAGAAATCCCTTGTGGGAGTGAGCCTGCTCGCGAATACGGTTTCTCATTCAACATTGAAGTCGACTGATCTACCGCTTTCGCGAGCAGGCTCGCTCCCACAGTGTTGAGCTTCAGCGAACGCCAATGTTGTGGTCGCCAGAAATCCCTTGTGGGAGCGAGCCTGCTCGCGAAGAGGGCGGCACATCCAATAGAAATGTCCTCAGACCCACCGCTTTCGCGAGCAGGCTCGCTCCCACAGTGTTGCGCTTCAGTGAAGGCCAATGTTGTGGTCGCCAGAAATCCCTTGTGGGAGCGAGCCTGCTCGCGAAGAGGGCGGCACCTCCAATAGAGATGTCCTCAGACCCACCGCTTTCGCGAGCAGGCTCGCTCCCACAGTGTTGAGCTTCAGTGAAGGCCAATGTTGTGGTCGCCAGAAATCCCTTGTGGGAGCGAGCCTGCTCGCGAAGAGGGCGGCACATCCAATAGAGATGTCCTCAGACCCACCGCTTTCGCGAGCAGGCTCGCTCCCACAGTTTTGCGCTTCAGTGAACGCCAATGTTGTGGTCGCCAGAAATCCCTTGTGGGAGTGAGCCTGCTCGCGAAGAGGGCGGCACATCCAAAAGAGATGTCCTCAGACCCACCGCTTTCGCGAGCAGGCTCGCTCCCACAGTGTTGAGCTTCAGTGAACGCCAATGTTGTGGTCGCCAGAAATCCCTTGTGGGAGCGAGCCTGCTCGCGAAGAGGGCGGCACATCCAAAAGAGATGTCCTCAGACCCTCCGCTTTCGCGAGCAGGCTCGCTCCCACAGTGTTGAGCTTCAGCGAACGCCAATGTTGTGGTCGCCAGAAATCCCTTGTGGGAGCGAGCCTGCTCGCGAAGAGGGCGGCACATCCAATAGAGATGTCCTCAGCCCCACCGCTTTCGCGAGCAGGCTCGCTCCCACAGTGTTGAGCTTCAGTGAACGCCAATGTTTCGGTCGCCAGAAATCCCTTGTGGGAGCGAGCCTGCTCGCGAAGAGGGCGGCACATCCAATAGAGATGTCCTCAGCCCCACCGCTTTCGCGAGCAAGCCCGCTCCCGCCCAACACCCACCACCAACAGCGAATCAACGGGCCCGCAAAGCTTCACCGCGCGCAAGGGTCCCATCGACCAGGCGGATACGGTTGCGTCCACCGCGTTTGGACTCGTAAAGCGCCACGTCGCCTTGCTCGATCAAGGCTGCCAGGCTGGCCGGCGGCTGGTCGAACAGGTTGGCGCCGATGCTCAGGGTCACTGCTTCGGGCGTGGCGAATGTCTGTGAGGCGGTGCTGTGAAACTGGTCACGCAGTGCGTTGCCCAGCGCCACGATTCGCTCGCTCGAAGCGTGACTGAGCAGGATGACAAACTCGTCACCGCCCAGCCGGGCGGCCAACGCGCCTTCGGGCACCACTGAACGAATCATCTCGCTCAGCGCCACCAGCAGCCGGTCGCCCGCAGTGTGGCCGTACAGGTCGTTGACCAGCTTGAAGTTGTCGATATCGATCAGCAGCAACGCACCCGGTCGAGCGGTCGAGACTTCACCCAACAAACGCACGGCCCGCTGCTCCAGGGCTCGGCGGTTGTACAGGGCGGTCAACGGATCACGTTCGGCCAGATGTGCGATGCGTCTCTCCCGCTGGTAGCGCTCGGTTCCGGTCATCGACAGGGCGATCAACATGATCGCCATCACGCCCTCGACCAGAGATATCTGAATGATCTCGCCACGCAGGGAGGCCAGATCGATCAGGGTGCCCGGAACCACTGCCGTGATCGCCTTGACGAGATAGAACAGACCGTGGACCAGCAGCACATAACGCAGTTGTACCGCCCCCACGCTCAACGACTTGCCATGGGGACGCAGGAGCAGGCTGGCCCTGAACGACAACAGGGCAATCAGCAACGAATTGGCCAGCAACATGATCTTCGACCATGACGGTTCGTCCGGCAGTAACAGCAAGGCAAGCCAGGCGACGAAAATCAGGTACCAGGCACGAGACAGACGCGCCTGGGTGAAGCGGGCGACACCGAGCAGGAAAAACCAGTGGGCCATGACCAGCAGGCCGTTGGCGAACCAGATGCCGATCAGCAACAGGCCGCTCATGCGCAGCAAGGCGAGTGTGGAACCCACGGTAATCGTTGCAAAACCCGCGCTCCAGATCAGAAGTGAGGATTCACGAATGCTGCGCCACTCGACCGCCAGATACAGCGCGGCGGCCGCGGCGAGGGCGGTCGAGATTGCCAACATCGTGGGAGGGTCAAGCGCCATGTCTTTACTGCCTGTCGGGTTCGCGATGAAAAGGCTGGATTGTAAGCGTTTAAGCGGATTTTTCGCAGACTGTGTCGACCCTTTGCAGGCGCTGGCTTGTCGGAACGCCGCACGGCAGCGAAGGACCCAGGAGCGACATGGTTTGCCAATCCATACGCGTTATCGTTAGCGACCGTCGCTGGCAAGCCGGCTCTTACAGTCGACTGTATTTGCTTAACGCTGTCGAGGCGTTAAAGGGATTGTAGTAATCATTCGTCGCAAGGCGTGGCCACCAGCAGCAGCGACTGCGGCACAGGGCTTTGCGGGTGCTGCGGCTCTCGCAGTTCGCTCAGCCGAAAGCCGCCCATGTCCAATGCATTGAGCCAACTGGACAAGGTACGGAAATACCACGGCATGGGTTGCCACTGCCCCTTGAACCCGGTGAAGGTCTCCTGGCGCCAGCCATCCTGATAGTCGCCCGCCGCCACGCTCCATGGATGCAGGGTCTGGATCACCAGCGCACCACCAGGGGAGAGCAGGGTTTTCATGGCAGCGAGCAACGGGATGATGTCCTGGTGCAGCAGGGCGAAGTTGGCACAGATCAGGTCGTAGTCACGGCCGATGTCCACTGTCGCGTCCACCAACGCTTCATAGCTCGCCAGATGCACCGGCGAAGCGCCCGACGCCCGCGCCGCCTCGACGAGCGTCGCATCGCCATCCACACCGACCGCCTCGATGGCCCGTTCCGCCAGCGCCCGCAACAGCCAGCCTTCGCCACAGCCCAGGTCGAGCACGCGCCGGGGCTGGCGACCCTGCACCGCCAGCAGGATGGCCTGGTCGGTGACCTTCAGGCGGCTTTCGATACTGCCCGTGCGGATGGCTTCGATCCAGGCGGGGGCATTGTGGTGCCAGCTTTGCAGGAGGGTGGATTCGGGGGCGGGCATGTCGGTGACCGGTGTTGTGGGTTGGATCAAAGCATAGGCCAATGGCCTGATGTGGGCCTTCATCGAACTGCTATTTTTAAACCGACCTTTTGTTTGCAGAGGAGACGCAGAATGGACCGATTCACCGGCGGCTGCCTGTGCGGCGATGTTCGAATAGTGGCGTCGGGACGTCCCTACCGGGTCGGCCTTTGTCACTGTCTCGATTGCCGCAAACACCATGGGGCACTGTTTCACGCCTCCGCGATTTTCCCGGGGGATGCGGTCACCATCGACGGTGAAACCAGGGACTACGCCGGACGGTTCTTCTGTCCGCGCTGCGGTTCCTCCGTATTTGCCCGCACCGGCGATGAAGTCGAAGTGAACCTCGGATCCCTGGATGCACCTGACCAACTGACGCCCACCTACGAAAGCTGGACGGTTCGTCGGGAGTCCTGGCTGCCGGCGTTTCCACTGGCCAGACGTTACGCGCATGACCGAGACGGCGTGGGGCGCTTTGAGGATTAGGGGGCGCCGTGGAGAACATGCGTACCTGTAGGAGCTGGCTTGTCGGGTCGCCGCATCGCAGCGAAGACGGCGGCACAGTCAACATCAATATCGACTGACAATACGCGTTCGCTGGCAAGCCAGCTCCTACAGTGCAGCCCCGTTAAATCCGCGCCAGTGCCTGAGCCAGGTCCGCCCGCAGGTCTTCGACATCCTCGACCCCCACGGACAACCGCACCAGCGCATCGCCGATACCCAGTTGTGCGCGGGTGGCGGCGGGCATGGTGGCGTGGGTCATGATGGCCGGGTGTTCGATCAGGCTTTCCACGCCGCCCAGGCTCTCGGCCAGGGCGAAGATCTGCACGTTTTCCAGGAAGCGTTTCGAGCCGGCCAGGTCAGTGTTCAGGTCCAGGGAGATCATCCCGCCGAAGCCGCGCATTTGCTTGCGCGCCAGTTCGTGCTGCGGGTGCGAGGGCAGGCCGGGGTAGTAGACCCGTGCCACCTGCGGTTGCCGTTCCAGCCATTGCGCCAGCTCCAGCGCGTTGCTGCAGTGACGTTCCATGCGCAGCGCCAGGGTCTTCACGCCCCGCAGGGTGAGAAAGGCATCGAACGGTCCGGCGATGGCCCCCACCGCGTTCTGCAGGAAGCCCAGGCGCTCGGCCAGTTCGGCGTTCTGCCCGACCACGGCGATGCCGCCGATCACGTCGGAGTGGCCATTGAGGTACTTGGTCGTCGAGTGCAGCACGATGTCGAAACCCAGCTCCAGCGGACGCTGGATCCAGGGGCTGGCAAAGGTGTTGTCGGCCACGCAGATGATGCCGCGGTCACGGCAGGTGCGGGCGATGGCGGCCAGGTCGGTGAGGCGCAGCAGGGGATTGCTCGGTGTCTCGACCATCACCATGCGCGTGTCGTCCTGCAACGCCGCTTCGAAGGCGCCCGGTACGGTCAGGTCGACATAACTGAAACGATGCCCGGCGCTGCGTTGGCGCACCTTGTCGAACAGGCGGAACGTCCCACCATACAAATCGTTGCCGGAGACAATGTGCGAGCCGGCATCGAGCAGTTCAAGTACGGCAGAGATCGTCGCCAGCCCGGAGGCGAAGGCGAAGCCTCGGGTGCCGCCTTCGAGATCCGCCACACAGCGTTCCAGTGCAAAACGTGTCGGGTTGTGCGACCGCCCGTAGTCGAAGCCTTTGTGCACGCCGGGACTGTCTTGCAGGTAGGTGGAGTTGGCATAGATCGGCGGCATCAGCGCCCCGGTGGTGGGGTCCGGCGTTTGTCCGGCGTGGATCACCCGGGTGGCGAAGCCACGTGGCGCGGCGTTTTTGTCGTGCTGAGTCATGCAAGGGTTCTCCGTAAGTGATTGAGCATGTCGACCCGGGTGATCAGGCCGTGGAAACCCGAGGCGTCGGCGATGATTGCCACCAGCCCGCGGTCGAGCACTTCTTGCAGTTGCGCCCGGCTGGCGTCGGGAGCCAGGGTTTGCAGTTTGTCGGTCATGGCGCTGGTCACGGTCATGCGAAAGTGCGCGTCACCGTTCTGAACGTTCAACAGAATGTCGGACTCATCGATCACCCCGACCAGTTGCTTGCCACCCACCAGCACCGGCAATTGCGAGACATCCGCCAGGCGCATGCGCTGGAACGCGGTGAGCAGGGTGTCATCCGGTCCCACGCTGATCACCCGGCCATCCTCGAAGCGCCGGGCGATAAGGTCGCGCAGGTCGCCGTAGTGTTTGCTCTGCAGCAGGCCCTGATCGGACATCCACTGATCGTTGTAGACCTTTGACAGGTAACGGGTGCCGGTGTCGCAGACGAAGCTGACCACCCGTTTCGGCTCGGTTTGTTCACGGCAATAACGCAGTGCCGCCGCGAGCAGGGTGCCGGTCGACGAACCGCCGAGGATGCCTTCGGCACGCAGGAGCTGACGGGCGTGATCGAAGCTTTCCTCGTCGCTGATCGAGTAGGCGTGGCGCACGCTCGACAGGTCGGCAATCGACGGAATGAAGTCTTCGCCAATGCCTTCCACGGCCCAGGAGCCGGGTGTGCCGAGGGTGCCGCTGCGGCTGTATTCGGCCATCACCGAACCGACGGGGTCGGCCAGAACCATTTCCAGGTCCGGCTGCACGCGATTAAAGAAGCGGGTCAGCCCGGTCAGGGTGCCGGCGGAACCGACGCCGACGACGATGGCATCAACATCATGTTGGGTCTGCGCCCAGATCTCGGGCGCCGTGCTGTATTCGTGGGCCAGCGGGTTGGCCGGGTTGTTGAACTGATCGGCGAAGAAGGCGTCGGGAATTTCCTCGGCCAGCCGCGCGGCAACGTCTTGATAGTAGTCGGGGTGACCCTTGCCGACATCGGAGCGGGTGATGTGCACTTCGGCGCCCATCGCCTTGAGGTGCAGCACCTTCTCGGTGGACATCTTGTCCGGCACCACCAGTACCACCCGGTAACCCTTGGCACGGCCGACCAGGGCCAGGCCCAGGCCAGTGTTGCCGGCGGTGGCTTCGACGATGGTGCCACCGGGCTTGAGACGGCCATCACGCTCGGCGGCATCGATCATCGCCAGGCCGATGCGGTCCTTGATCGAGCCGCCGGGATTTTGTGATTCGAGCTTGAGAAACAGGGTACAGGGACCGGTATCGAAACGGCTGACACGCACCAGCGGCGTGTTGCCGATGAGTTCGAGCACGGCAGGGCGGGAGTCGTTCGGCATGGCGTCACCTCGCTGCATGGATCCTCGATGGAAGGCCAGCGATCGGCGGCGAGTCATCGCGCCGATCGCGGCAATGCTTCGTCTGGACCATAGGCCCGGATCGTCATACGCGCAACCGGCCGGGCGAAGGTACCCCCGACATTGGGGAAATTCCCTGTGATTGGTTGGCTTTATGGGGAGTGTTGCCGGTGAACGACGTGCCTATAGCGTGGCCGTGATCATCAGCAGATTGACCTGTTGCATCAGCTCGGTGACCGTCGCCAGGCTCCCGGTTTGCAGGGTCGCCATGATCAATACCTGGTTCGACGTGAGGGCCAGCGCTGCGAGGGGCTGGATGGGCGGCATGTTCCTTTGCGCCAGGCCAATGGCCGTGAAAGCGGCCGCCAAGACCCGCGCCGCCGCGGCGGCCACGCAGACCGTCACCATGACGATCACGATGGCTGCGAGCGCAGCCATCCATACCGCCAGCGTTGTTTCCCCCGCCATGAGTACCTCCGCGATTGCGCCAGTGTGGGCGTTTACCCCTGGGCGGAATCAGCCAAAGCAAGGCGCGGGCCAGCTTTGATGACGGTGTACGACGGCTAGCGAAACTGTTCTGGCAGGGCCTCGGCAAACGGATAAAAAGAGAACCACGGCCTGGCTTCGTCAATGACCCGCTGGAACGAAGGTCGCTGGATCAAACGCTCGAAGTAAGCATTCAAGTGCGGGCAGTCGTCGGGAAGCGGCACGAGGGTGCTGGCATAGAACAGGGCCGGGGCGGCAGAGCAATCGGCCAGGCTGAAGTCAGGGCTGGCCACCCAGGTGTTTTGCGACAACTGGCGTTCGAGCATGCCGTAGGCGGTCCGCAGGGTGGCCCGTTGTTTCGTCAGGTCGCCGTGGGTGGCGTACAGGCGATCGGCGACGATCTGTTGCAGCGGCCCCTGGATGTATTGGTCGAAAAAACGATCCCACAGCCGCACTTGCAACGCGGTGTCAAAATCCTCGGGAATCAACGGATGTCGACCGGCATACAAACGGTCCAGGTACTCGATGATGACACTCGATTCCGGCACGACGCGCTGCCGGTCGTGGTCGCGGATCACCGGGAATTTAATGAGTGGCCACAGCGCTTCGAGCTCTGCCCGGTCGGCCGGGCTCGAGAGGTCGATGAGGCGCTTTTCGAATTCGACTTCATGTTCGTAGAGCGCGATCAGCACTTTGTGACAGAACGATGAAAGAGGGTGGTAGTACAGAGTCAGGGCCATCTTGCGTCTCCTCGGTACGGGGGTGAAAAAGCAGTATCGACCATCACTCGACAGGGCGCGAGGTTCGATGTGGGCCGGGGAAATCGATGAAAACCGGTGGGGTGGATTTTCAGATACGACGCCTGGCCGTGCCTGTGTACGACAGGCCTTATCCCTCCACGAAAACTACTTTCACCTTGTTTGATAATTGCGTCTCGAAATGTTTTAAGAGTTTCACCAACGCTTGACTTGTAGGAGCTGGCTTGCCAGCGAATGCAGTCTTTCAGGCGATAAATATGTCGTCTGAACCAGCGCATTCGCTGGCAAGCCAGCTCCTACACAGGGATGCGTGCGCCTAATCCATCAGTGTGTCAGCCGCCAAAAAACTCGAAAGCTTTAAGCCCATGCTCACCCATCGGGCGCGTCATCTTGCGCGCCGGAATTGATAACGAAACACCCCAATAACGATAAGAAAACACCCAGGAGCCCCGTATGTTCAACCGAGTAATCCCCACCGCCATACTCCTAGCCATCGGCTCGATGTGCGTCCAGGCCGCAGACACCAACGCCCACGGTTTTCTCGAAGACAGCAAGGCCACGCTGTCGATGCGAACCCTGTATTTCAACAGCGACAACCGCGACGGCAGTGCCGCCCCTTCGAAAACCGAAGAAGCCGCCCAGGGTTTCGTGCTGCGCTACGAGTCTGGTTTCACCCAGGGCACAGTCGGTTTCGGCCTCGATGCCCAGGCCCTGCTCGGCGTGACGCTCGACAGCGGAACGGGGCGACACATCGGCAGCGGCATGATCCCGACCGACGGTGACGGGGCTGCCGACACCTGGAGTAGCTTTGGCCCGACGGCAAAGATGCGCATCAGCAAAACCGAGTTGCGCTACGGCACGCTGCTGCCAAAACTGCCGATTCTGATCTCCAACGATGCCCGTGTATTGCCGCAGTCGTTCACCGGCACCCAGATCACCTCGAAAGACATCGATGGCCTGACCCTGACCGGCGGTGTGCTGGAGCACGCCGTGGGACGTGCCTCGACGGATCGCACCGGTCTGTCGGTCGCCGGCGCCACTCGGGACAGCAACAAATTCTCCTTCGCCGGTGGCGACTACGAGGTCACCAAAACCCTCAAGGCCCAGTATTACGTCGCACAGCTGGAGGATTTCTATAACCAGAACTTCTTCGGGCTGACCCATCTCCTGCCGTTCGACGACGGCAGTTCGATCACCACTGACCTGCGCTACTTCCGCACTACGTCGAGCGGTGCCAACAGCTCGGCCGCGGGCCGGGCGCAGGGCTATCGGGTGTCGGGTTACACCCGGGACAACGACGGTGAAATCGACAACAGCACCTGGGCCGCGATGATCACTTATGCCAATGGCGGCCACGCGGTGGCGTTGGGGTATCAGCGGGTAGGGGACGGCAGCAACTTCGTGCAGCCGAACCAGGGCAGCCTGCCGGACAAAGGCGCCGGTGGCGGCAGCGTCTACCTGCCCACCGACCGCATGATCCAGAGCTTTACCCGCGCAGGCGAGCAGACCGGTTTCGGTCAGTACACCTACGACTTCGTGGCGCTGGGCGTGCCGGGGCTGAAAGCATCGATCGTGTATCTGAAGGGGACCGGCATCAAGACGCAAGATGCCGGGGATCAATCGGAATGGGAACGCGACATGACCCTGGACTACGTGATTCAGTCGGGTACGTTCAAAAACGTCAGCTTCTCGTTGCGCAACGGCCAGTCGAACACTGACGCGGGCCGCGACGTCAATCAGAGTCGCTTCATCATCAACTACGCGATTCCGTTGTTGTAGTCCGTCCGCAAAGCGGCCCGGCTTGCGCGGGTGTACGCCCCCCCTGTAGGAGCTGGCTTGCCAGCGAAAGCGTATTGTCAGTCGATATTGATGTTGACTGTGCCGCCGTCTTCGCTGCGATGCGGCGACCCGACAAGCCAGCTCCTACAGGAGGTCTCGTATGTCCGGTTTTGCGCGACGGATCAACCCTTGTCCGCGGGTGTTTTTTTCAGGCGATAGGCCAGCGCCGGACGCGTCAGGCCCAGCAAACGTGCCGCTTCCGAGACGTTTTGCTGGCTGCGTTCCATGGCCGCGTGAATCAGTGCGTCCTCCACCGAGTCCAGCGCAATACCGCTGTCGATGATCTTGTCGATCCAGTCCTGGCCGGGGGGCGCAGTGGCCTTGACCAGCCGACCGTCACTGGCCAGGCCTATGCTTTCGGCCAGTTGCGGCGAGTGCGGGAAGAGGGCATCGACGGTGATGCTCTGGTTCTCATCGGTAATGATCACGCCCCGTTCCATCAGGTTTTCCAGCTCGCGGATGTTGCCGGGCCAGTCGTACTGAAGGCACATCTGCAAGGCCCGGTCGGACAGACCCAAGGTCTTTTTCTTGTAGCTGGCGTGGAGTTTTTCCAGGAAGTGTTCGATCAACAGCGGGATGTCTTCGCGACGGTCACGCAAGGCCGGGATACGCACCGGGAACACGTTCAGGCGGTAGAACAGGTCAGCCCGAAAACGCCCTTGCTTGACTGCACTTTCGAGGTCCTCATGGGTGGCGGTGATGACACGTACATCGACCTTGCGGGTCTGCGAGTCACCGACCCGTTCCAGTTCCTGCTCCTGCAACACCCGCAGCAAAGTGGCCTGCGCCCGTGGGCTCAATTCGACGATCTCATCGAGAAACAGCGTACCGCCATTGGCTCGTTCGAAGCGGCCCATGCGCGATTGCTGGGCGCCGGTGTAAGCGCCTTTCTCCACGCCGAACAGCTCGGCCTCGATCAGGTCCGGCGGGATCGCGGCGCAGTTCAGCGCGATGAACGGCCCGCCGGCGCGCTCGCTGCGCAAGTGCAGGCTGCGGGCGATGACTTCCTTGCCCACGCCGGTTTCGCCCAGCAGTAACACCGACGCCTTGCCCAGGGCCACCTTGTCGATCAGTGAACAGGTGCGGCGATAGATCGCCGATTGGCCGATGCCATAAAACTTGCCGGCCTCGATCTGCAAGCGCTGGCGCATGTTCGCCACTTGCACCTGCAACGCTTGCAGTTCATCGATGATCGGATCGCTCTGGAAGTAACGCATGATCTCCTCGGCATCGTCCCATTGCTCGGCCGGTTTGCCGATGATCCGGCACTGGGCGTCACCGCAACCGCGGCAGCTGACCTCCTTGTAGATGATCTGCCGACCGAGGAAAAACGAGCTGTAGCTGATGGCATAACCGAGCAGCATCCAGCACACCGGCTGCTCGGAGTGCAGGTTTTCGCTCTGGCAGTTTTCCACTTCGAAGGAGTCTTGCCATTCGATGTCCGCATAGAACTGGCCATTCTCCAGGTCGATGTCGATTGCCTGCGGACGGACGTTGACCATGCCCTTGAGCGAGTGCAATTGCGGGCCGGTAAAGAACATTTCGATATCGCTGCCCTGGGGCCGCAGCTTGCGCGCCAGCTCGGCGTCCTTGAGCCCGGATTGATAGCCCAGGCGCAGGAAAAATCCCTTGGCGCGTTCGACGCCGAGCATTTCAATCAGCTCGCGTCTGCACGACGCCATCATCGACACCTGGATCAACAACATGCGCTGTTCGTCCAGCCAGATTTTTCCCTCACGCCCGTGAAAGCGAACCTGATCGCTCAGGTCCTTGAGCGGTGGCGGGAGCTGGGAAGCCTTGTACGTGGTGATCATTCACTGCGCCCCTGGGGTTGTAGTTATTGGGGTGGTGACGCGTTCCGCTCAGGCCATGGCGGTTTTTTTACGCATCGATAGCGACCGGTATTTTTCAGGCAAGGCAGGTCGGTTTCTCTTTTTCTAAGCGGCCTGAAAGCGAGTGAAAAGTCAATCGCCACGTGATTGGTTCATTTGATCGAAGGCACCGCAGACGATTGAGCAAATGATCAATTTGACAGTCCGTGGCGTGGGCTACTGACTTGGCTTTGATCGCTCGTTTGTTGCGGGTACGTTCCGTAACTATCTGTATTTAAACGAATAAAAAATCAATTTTAGGCGATTTTGCAGCGCTGGCACCCTTGTTGCTCCGTACCCCGAACATAACAAGGGAGTACCCGAGCATGAACTTACCCGCCAGCACTTTCGATCAGATGCCGCGCTACATCCGCGTGCGCAGCGGCCCTGACGACACCTTCGTCGAATTCGATTTCGCCATCGGCTTTCCCGACCTCTTCGTCGAGCTGGTGCTGCCGCGTCAGGCGTTTCGCCTGTTCTGCGAAAACAACCGGGTGCAGCACATGGACACGCAGATGTCCGAGGCCCTCGACGCCGATGCGCGCAAGTGGCGCTACGGCGAAACCCGCGACGCGGACTGAGCCGACCCTATCCCGAGACATCCCTAAAGAACAATAACCACAGGAGTCCACTCCATGAGTGTCGAGATCAAGACGACCACCGTCGAGACGATCCGCAACACCTTCAGCCACACCCGTCGCCGGTTTGGCGACAAGGTCGCCAGCCGTTATCAGGAAGCCAGTTTCGACCTGGAGTCGGCGACCAATTTCCACTACCGGCCGCTGTGGCAACCGGACAAGCTGCTCAACGATGCCACCCGCACCGCGGTGGTCATGGCCGACTGGTACGCGGTCAGCGACCCGCGCCAGTACTACTACGGCGCCTATGTCCAGGCCCGGGCGAAGATGCAGGAAAACGCCGAGCACGATTACGCCTTCTGCGAAAAGCGCGACATGCTCGCCGGACTGTCCGGCACCAATGTCCAGTTGATCAGCAAGCTGCTGTTGCCGCTGCGTCACGCCGAGATGGGCGCCAATATGAACAACAGCAACATCGCCGCCGATGGCTTCGGCACCAGCGTCACGCAGATGCACATGTTCCAGGCCATGGACCGTTTGGGCATCGCCCAGTACCTGTCGCGGATCGGCCTGATGCTCGATGACGGCGACGTGTTGCTGCTGGCCCAGGCCAAGCAACAGTGGCTCAACGATCCGGCGTGGCAGGGCATGCGCCGCTACGTCGAGGACACCCTGGTGGTTCGCGACTGGTTCGAACTGACCGTGGCGCAAAACCTGGTCAGTGACGGTCTGGTGTACCCGCTGCTGTTCCACAAACTCGACGAACAACTGTCGGCCAACGGCGCCGGCCAGGTCGGCATGCTCACCGAATTCATGCGCCTGTGGTTCGCCGAAAGCCAGCGCTGGGTCGATGGCCTGCTCAAGACTGTGGTCAACGAAAGTGCGGTCAACAAGACGCTCGTGCAGGGTTGGATCGATCACTGGAGCCTTCGCTCGGTGGAGGCACTGCAACCGCTGGCTGGCCTGGGTCTGGATGTATCGGCACTCGATGCGGTGTGCAGCGAATTCAGCGCTCGCCTGAAAAAAATCGGCCTCTCAGGAGCCCAATCATGACTTCCCTCGTCTACATGAACCTGCAGGACACAGATTACGCCCGATCGATCGTCGACGCCATCGTGCAGGACAACCCCCACGCCGAGATCCAGCACCAGCCATCGATGATCCGCATCGAGGCCGAAGGCCGCCTGGATATCCGTCGCGACACGGTGGAAGAGCTCACCGGCAGTCCCTGGGACATCCAGGAAATGCTGATGTACGTGATCACCCTGGGCGGCAACGTCGTGGAAGAGGACGACAGCTTTTCTCTGTACTGGAACCGCTGATCGAGCTTGCCGCCACTGATCCATAACAAGAATTCGGGAGCGCCATCATGGCCGTGAAAAAACGCCTCAATGCCAAAGAAAAATACCGCTGCATGACCCGTGACCTGGACTGGGAGCCGAGCTACCAGACCCACGAAGACATCTACCCTCACGAGCGCTTCGAAGGGATCAAGATCACCGACTGGGACAAGTGGGAAGACCCGTTCCGCCTGACCATGGACACCTACTGGAAATACCAGGCCGAGAAAGAGAAAAAGCTCTACGCGATCTTCGATGCGTTCTCGCAAAACAACGGCCATACCACGCTGTCGGACGCTCGTTATGTCAACGCGCTGAAGCTGTTTCTGTCGGGTGTCACGCCGCTGGAATACCAGGCCTATCAGGGCTTCGCGAGGGTCGGTCGGCAGTTCAGCGGCGCCGGTGCGCGTATCGCCTGCCAGATGCAGGCCATCGACGAACTGCGCCACGTGCAGACCCAGATCCATGCCATGAGTCACTACAACAAGCACTTCAACGGCCTGCATGATTTCGCCCATATGCACGACCGGGTGTGGTTCCTCTCGGTGCCCAAGTCGTTCTTCGAAGATGCGCGCACAGCGGGCCCGTTCGAATTCCTGACGGCGATTTCGTTTTCGTTCGAATACGTGCTGACCAACTTGCTATTCGTGCCCTTCATGTCGGGCGCGGCGTTCAACGGCGACATGGCCACCGTCACCTTCGGCTTCTCCGCGCAGTCCGACGAAGCCCGGCACATGACCCTGGGCCTGGAAGTCATCAAGTTCCTGCTGGAGCAGCACGAAGACAACGTGCCGATCATCCAGCGCTGGATCGACAAGTGGTTCTGGCGCGGCTACCGCCTGCTGACGCTGGTGGGGATGATGATGGACTACATGCTGCCCAACAAAGTCATGTCCTGGTCTGAAGCCTGGGGCGTTTACTTCGAAGAGGCGGGCGGGGCGCTGTTCAAGGACCTGGAGCGCTACGGCATCCGCCCGCCCAAGCACGTCGAAGAGGCGAACATCGGCAAGGACCACGTCAGTCATCAGGCCTGGTCGATCTTCTACCAGTACAGCCAGGCGACCAACTTCCATACCTGGATGCCCACTGACGAAGAGTTGGATTGGTTGTCCTCCAAGTACCCGGACACCTTCGACAAGATCTACCGCCCACGCTTTGAACACTGGCGTGCGCTGCAAGAGAAGGGCGAGCGCTTCTACAACCCGACGCTGCCGATGCTCTGCCAGATTTGTCAGATCCCGCTGTCATTCGGCGAGCCGGACGACCCGACGACCCTCAGCCATCGCAGCGCCGAGCACGAAGGCGAGCGCTATCACTTCTGCTCCCAGGGTTGCTGCGACATCTTCGAATACGAGCCGACCAAATACATCCAGGCCTGGCTGCCGGTACACCAGATCCTGCAGGGCAACTGCGGTGGCGGCGATGTCGAGTCGGTGGTGCGCGACTACTACAACATCAACCCCGGCCAGGACAACTTCGAATACCTGGACTCCACCGAGCATCGACGCTGGCAGGACTGGCACCCGAAGGAGCGCAACTCCGCGCCGGCCAACCCCGTCGACCCGGACCGGCTCAAGACTGGTTAAACACCGATCCACTGTGGGAGCGAGCCTGCTCGCGAAGAGGCCAGAACATTCACCCGCTTCAGTGCCTGTTGCACCGCCTTCGCGAGCAGGCTCGCTCCCACAGTTCAACTGACAATAAAAAGGAAACGATCATGCCCATGACAGCCATCGGCGCCTACAACGCCCAACCCCTGGACCGCCAGGAAAACTTCCACGGCCTGCAACTGGTGTACCTGTGCTGGGAAAAACACCTGATGTTCTGCGCGCCCTTTACCTTTCCACTGCCACCGGCGATGCCGTTCGGCGACTTCATCGAGCAGGTGGTCAAGCCCTCGATTGCCCAACACCCGGATGCGGCGCGGGTCGATTTCAGTCAGGCGCTGTGGCGCCTCAACGACCGGCCGCTCACCCCGGACAACGCAGCGAGCCTGATTGCCAACGGCATCGACCACAAGAGCCTGCTGCACCTCAATACCCCCGGCTTGAACGGCATTGCCGGCAGCTTCAACTGAGGACACGGCCATGAGTTACCAAGTCACCATCGAACCCACTGGCGAACAGATCGAAGTGGAAGAAGGGCAGACCATTCTCCAGGCCGCGTTGCGCCAGGGCGTCTGGTTGCCGTTTGCCTGCGGCCATGGCACCTGCGCCACCTGCAAGGTCCAGGTGCTGGAAGGGGAAGCGGACCTGGGCGCGGCCTCGTCCTTTGCACTGATGGACATGGAGCGTGATGAAGGCAAGGTATTGGCGTGCTGCGCGATCCCGCAGAGCGACATGGTGATTGAGGCCGACATCGATGCCGACCCGGATTTCCTCGGGCATCCGATCGAGGACTATCGCGCGGTGGTCAGCGCGCTGGTTGACCTGTCACCGACCATCAAGGGCGTGCACCTCAAGCTTGATCGGCCCATGTCCTTTCAGGCAGGGCAATACATCAACCTGCAATTGCCCGGCATCGAAGGTACGCGGGCCTTCTCGCTGGCCAATCCGCCGAGCCGTGCCGATGAAGTCGAACTGCATGTACGGAGGGTCGAAAGTGGGCTGGCCACCGGCATGATTCATGACGAGTTGAAGGTCGGCGATACGGTGGATCTCTCGGGACCCTACGGACAGTTCTTCGTCCGTGGCTCGCAAAGCGGTGACCTGATTTTCATCGCCGGCGGTTCGGGTTTGTCGAGCCCGCAGTCAATGATTCTCGACCTGCTGGAAGCGGGCGACAGTCGGCAGATCGTGTTGTTCCAGGGCGCGCGCAATCGCGCCGAACTGTACAACCGCGAGCTGTTCGAGGCACTGGCCCGGGATCACGCCAACTTCACCTACGTGCCGGCGCTCAGCCAAGCGGTGGAAGATACCGAATGGACCGGCTTCAAGGGCTATGTGCATGACGCGGCCAAGCAGCATTTCGACGGCCGTTTCAGCAGTCGCAAGGCCTACCTGTGTGGACCGCCGGTGATGATCGACTCGGCCATCACCTGCCTGATGCAAGGGCGCTTGTTCGAGCGCGACATCTTCATGGAACGCTTCTACAGCGCCGCTGACGGGGGCGAGTCGACCCAGCGTTCCGCGCTGTTCAAAAGAATCTGAAGCTCGCCACAAATCCACTGTGGGAGCGAGCCTGCTCGCGAAGGAGGCGTGTCAGTCGACATTTTTGCCAGCTGACACACCGTTTTCGCGAGCAGGCTCGCTCCCACAGGGGCCAATAACAATAAGAAAGGTTGAACTGCATGACTCCCACCACAAAACAACTGATCGTGACCGCTGCTTTGACCGCCTTGCCTCTGGTGGCCCATGCCACCGAAGGCGGAGGTACTTCCTACCCGCTGGGGGCGGAAAACTACATGTCCGGGGCGATGCCGCCACCGGGTTTCTACGGGCAACTGTTTGTCACTCACTATGAAGCCGACAACCTGCGCGGCAACGATGGCCGCAAACTCCCGGTGGATTTTCACGTGCGTGCCAATGCCGTCACCCCGCGACTGATCTGGGTCAGCGACTACACCCTGTTCGGTGCCAGCGTGGCGTTGCACGCCATCGTGCCGCTGGTAGATCTCAAGGTTGAACTCAATGGCCAGTCACAAAGCAAACAAGGCCTGGGCGACGTGATCTTCGGTCCGGCGCTGGGCTTTCACCACAGCGAAAAATTCCACAGCATCCTCGCCCTGGACATGATCGCCCCGACCGGTCGCTACGACCGTGGCGACCTGGCCAACACCGGGCGCAATTACTGGGTGATCGAACCGGTCTACGCCATGTCGTACATCGACCCGGACGGGCTCAACCTCGATGCCAAGATCATGTACGACTTCAACCGCGAAAATCCGGCGACCGACTACCGTTCGGGCCAGGAGTTTCATGTCGACTATGCCGTCGGCTGGGGCCTGGGTAACGGCTGGGTATTGGGCGTTGGCGGCTACTACTACCGACAGACCACCGACGACCGCCAGAATGGCGAGACGATTGAAAACAACAAGGGGCGTGCGCTGGCCATCGGGCCTTCGATCAAATACACCAGCAAGGCGGGATGGTTCGTCACGGGGAAATGGGAGCAGGAAACCGAAGTGCGCAACCGCGCGCAGGGCAATGCCTATTGGATGAAATTGACCGTGCCGTTCTGACACGGTCAATGCAAAACCCCATTTAGGGGAACACTGCGAAACCCTGTGGGGGCGAGCCTGCTCGCGAAAGCGATGTATCAGTCGCTATTTATGTCGCCTGACACTCCGCATTCGCGAGCAGGCTCGCTCCCACAGTTAATTTATTGACCGGTAGGCAGCGGCGGGGTACGCGGCGGGATCAGGCGTTTGCTCCCGGTCGATTCGAACGCCGCTGCAAAACGCAGCAGCGCCGAGTCGTCATAGGCTCGGCCGGCAAAGGTCAGGCCGACCGGCATGCCGATATCCGGCATGACACCCATGGGCACCGTAACGGTCGGAACGCCCAGATGGCGGATCGCGAGGTTGCCGTTGGCCACCCAGATACCGTTGCTCCAGGCGATGTCCGCCGACGCCGGATTGACATCGGCATCCGCCGGGCCAACGTCGGCGACAGTGGGGAACAACACCGCATCCAGGCCCAGCCGATCCATCCAGTCCTCGAGATCGATCTTGCGGGTCTTCTCAAGCCCGCGCAGGCCGTCTGGCACCGTGCTGATCTGGTCCCAGGGCGTGATGCCGCGCTCGGCCATCTTCACGTATTCGTCCATGCCGGCGGCCAGGTCGCCCTCGCGATTGGGCAGGGTCCCAGGGTCATGGGGGAAAATCTGCGGGCCGTCGACGTCCACCAGGCGGTTCAATTTCGGGTCGCCGTTGGCTTGCAGGAAGTCATCGAACGCCCACGCCGTCAGGTCCCACAGTTCATGATGCAGGAACTCCTTGGACACGATCCCGCGATTGAACACGGTCGGCGCGCCAGGACGATCGCCTTCGCAATTGGAGACCAGCGGGAAATCCACTTCGAGCACTTCGGCACCGGCGGCTTCGAGGGCCTTGCGGGCTTGCTCCCAAAGACCGATCACTGAAGGACGGGTGTTGATGCGCTGCCCGGTCGGGCCACCGATACCGGGTGCTTCGCTGGTGCCCGCTTCGGGGTCGGCGTTGATGTACATCTTCGGAATGCCAAAGCGTTTGCCCGCGAGCGAATCGGCTTTTGCCGCAAGTTCCAGATAGGAAGCAGGACGCACCGAGGCCACGCTCGGAATCGGCACCCAGGGTTGCAGGCGCCACAGGTCGCCACGGGTATCGGTATCTTCGGCCACTACCACATCGAGCACTTCGAGCAGGTCGGCCATGGTCCGGGCGAACGGCACGACCACGTCCATGGTCGGCGTCAGCGGCCAGTTGCCGCGCACCGAGATCACCCCGCGCGAAGGCGTGTAGGCGCACAAGCCGTTGTTCGACGCCGGGCCACGACCGCTCGACCAGGTTTCCTCAGCCAGGCCGAAGGCGGCGAAACTGGCGGCGGTGGCGGTGCCGGCGCCGTTCGATGAACCCGAGGCGAACGGGGCGGTGAGGTAGTCAGCGTTGTACGGGCTCTCGGCACGGCCATAGACCCCGCGCTGCATGCCGCCATTGGCCATCGGTGGCATGTTGGTCTTGCCCAGGCAGATCGCCCCGGCGGCGCGCAGGCGCTCGATGGTGAACGCATCGCGGTAGGCAATCAGGTCCTTGAAGGCCGGGCTGCCCGACGCGGCGGTCAGGCCCTTGACCAGATAACTGTCCTTGGCCGTGTAGGGAATACCATCCAGCGGGCCGAGGGTCTGGCCCTTGGCGCGACGCTCGTCGCTGGCTTGCGCTTCCTTGAGCGCATCGGGGTTGCGCACCACCACGGCATTGAGCGCGGTAGGGGTGTCGGGGCCGTCGTAGGCGTCGATCCGGGCGAGGTAGGCCTGCACTAATTCGACCGACGTGGTCTGGCCGGATTCGAGCGCAGTGCGCAGTTGGGCAATGGAAACTTCAGTGACTTGGATCATGCGGTCAGTACCGGCAGTAGAGGGGGAATATGGTGAGTGTTTGCCTGGCGGGGATCTTGAGCACAGGAGCTTCACTTCTCTTTAAAGGTTTTTCATAACGTTACTGGTTGCACAGCCTTACGCGACAGAGCCGGGATTTCAACCTTGGTGTTGATTTTTTTTAACTAAGGCGGGGCAAGTCGTCACCGTCACCTGCATTTCCTTGAAAAAGCGCTCGTCCGACCGCTCGGTCACTTTCCCGATATTTTTTTCGAAGCGTGTTGACAGCCCGATTCGTTCAAAACTAATCTGCATACAGCGCTGCACACATGACAGCGCACAGAGATGTTGATTTGTACCTTCCTGCCTACAAGAACGAAATTATCGGAGAGGTCAAAATGGCTCGGTTCCTTCCTCGCACCATCCGCAACATGCTCGTTTGTGCATCCGCCATTGGCGCGCTGCTCACTCAGGTCCCAGCCCAGGCGGCTGATGTTTCACTCTGGAAAGACATACAGAAAGCCGGCGTCCTGCGCTGCGGAGCGGCGGTTGCCGCGCCTTACGTCATGCGCGATGCCCGCTCTGGTGAATACAGCGGCTACTTCGTGGACCTGTGCCGGGACTTCGGCGAGAAGGTGTTGAAGGTGAAGGTCGAGTTCGTCGACACCAACTGGGACAACCTGGTGGCCGGGCTGCAAGGTGGCAAATGGGACATGGCCATGGCGCTTAACCAGACCCCGGAACGCGCACTCGCCGTAGGCTTTTCGGTGCCAGCCACTGACTATCAGGTGTCGTTTCTGATCAACAAGGACAACCCGAAACTGGCCAATGCGGGCAACACCCTCGCCGATTTCGACAAACCTGAAGTGACCTTCGCGGTCATGTCCGGGACCGCCCAGGACAAGGCCATTTCCGGATCGATCAAGCAGGGCAAGATCATGCGCCTGCCGGGCATGGACGAGGTGCGGCTGGCGGTCATGTCCAAGCGCGCTGACGTGCTGGTCGATGCCAGCGACACCAACCACCTGTTTGCGGTAGCGAACCCCGGCTGGTCGAAGGAAGTGCTGCCCAAACCCGCGCTGGCCAAGCAGGGCGTAGCGTTTGGTGTCCGCCGTGATGTCAGCCCCGCTGACTTGCAGACGCTGAACATCTACATCTCCCAGCGACGCGAGACCGGTGAGATCGACGCCCTGGTCGACAAGGCTTCGCAACTGGCCAACGCCGACAAAACCCCTCAGTAAACCCTGCCGATGTCGAGCGCGCGGCGGGCTGCGCGCTCCCGGAGAATGATCAATGAAAGCTTCCAATCTGGCAGCGGTGCCGGCACGGCCTCTGCACGTGCGCGAAACGTCGAGCGGCGAGTTCATTCAGCTGCGTGACGTGTACAAATCCTACGGCGAAAACCTGGTGGTGATGGACCACCTGGACCTGGATATGCGCGCCGACGATCGACTGGTCATCATCGGTCCCAGCGGCAGCGGCAAAAGCTCTCTGCTGCGGGTAATGATGGGCCTCGAAAGCATTCAGGGCGGCACCATCCGTTTCCAGGGCAAGCCCTACATCGATGGCAATGCCCGAGGTAAAGGCAAGCCCATGGATTGCTCGCTGCAAACCCAGGTGGGCATGGTGTTTCAGCACTACACCCTGTTTCCGCACCTGTCTGTGCTGGGCAACCTGATCCTGGCCCCGATGAAAGTGCATGGCCTGTCGAAAACCCAGGCCACCGAGAAAGCCAGGGCGTTGCTTGCCCGGTTGGGTCTGGAGAGCAAACTCAACGTTTACCCCAGCCAACTGTCCGGCGGCCAGAAACAGCGTGTGGCCATTGCCCGTGCCCTGATGCTCGAACCCAAGTTGATGCTGTTCGACGAGGTCACCTCGGCGCTCGATCCGGAAATGGTCATCGAAGTGCAGAACGTGATGCTGCAACTGGCTGAGCAGAAGATGGCGATGATCATCGTCACCCACGACATGCATTTCGCCCGGCATATCGCCACCCGCGTGGTGTTTTGCGCCAACGGCAAAGTGGTCGAGCAAGGCCATCCCGATCAGTTGTTCACCCAGCCCAGGGAACCGCGCACCCGCGAGTTCCTGGAAAAAGTGTTGCACCTGGATTGAGGATCAATTCATGAACTATCAATTTGACTTCAACTTTCTCCAGGGCAACTTCGGCCTGCTGTGGGATGGCCTGAAAGTCACACTGCAATTGGCTTTGGTGTCGAACATCGTCGGGCTGGTGCTGGGTTTCGGCCTGTGTCTGCTGACCTTGAGCCGCTGGTTTTTCCTGCGCTGGCCGGCCCAGCTGTTCATCGAGTTTTTCCGCTGCACGCCGGTCCTGTTGCAGATCGTCTGGTTCTTCTACTGCGTGCCGATGCTCTTCGATGTGTTCATCGACCCGATCACCATGGGCGTGCTTGCCCTGGGGTTGAACCTGACCGCATTCAATGCCGAAGCCTATCGGGCTGGCGTTCAGGCCGTACCCCGTGAACACCTGGATGCCTGCGTCGCCCTGGGACTGAGGCCCTGGCAGCGCACCCTCTACGTGATCCTTCCCCAGGCATTGCGCAGTGCCGTGCCGGTGCTGATGACCAACGGCATCTCGATCCTGCAGCAGAGTGCACTGGTGGCGATCGTGGCGGTAGGGGACTTGATGTACGTCGGCAAAAGCATCGCCACCGAAGCCTATCGCCCGCTGGAAACCTATTCGCTGATCGCGCTCATCTACTTCGCCCTGTCGCTGCCCATTGCTCAGTTCGTGCAGTGGCTGGAGCGGCGTCAGGACGCTGCGCTCGCGCGCTGAGGAGACTGTCATGAACCTTGATTTCACCGTGGTGTTTTCTTACTGGCAAGCCTTGTTGCAGGGGCTGGCGCTGACGCTGGCGTTCACCGTCGGCTGCGCGATCCTGGGCAGTTTGTGCGGGTTCTTCCTGAGCCTGTTGCGTGCAAGCCACCATCGCTGGTTGAGCGTACCGGCCGGGCTCTATGTGGAACTGTTTCGCGGCACGCCGTTGTTGATTCAGCTGTTCTGGGTGTTTTTCTGTTTCCCCGTGGTATTCGGCGTCGATATCCCGCCCTACCTGTCGGTGCTTCTGGCGCTGACCCTGTACATGACCGCGATCACCAGCGAGACCTTCCGTGGCGCGCTCAAATCCATTCCGGGCGAGCAGTACGACGCGTGCGTCGCGCTGGGCCTGGCCTCGTGGAACAAAACCATTTTCGTCGTGTTTCCCCAGGCCCTGCTGCGGGGCATTCCGCCGCTGCTCTCCAACGTGGTTTCGCTGTTCAAGGAGAGCGCGCTGATTTCCTCGGTGGGCATCGCCGACCTGATGTTCGTCGGCCAGAACATCTCCAACAGCACGGCCCGCCCGGTCGAGTTTCTCTCGGCGGTGGCAGTCATCTATTTCCTCGTGGCGTTCCCGCTGACCCGTCTGGTCGGCGTGGTCGAGACGCGGATGCTGCGTCGTTATGCGTACTAACCCCAACCCTCGTATCCAAATCCGTGGAGTGTCTGCAATGACTCAACTCAAAGGCATCCTGCCTGCTCTGGTCACACCGTTCGACAAGGCCGGCAAGGTCAATTACGACATGCTCTCCAACATCATCGAGCATCAACTCAAGGCAGGCGTCACCGGCTTCGTGCCGCTGGGGTCCACCGGTGAGTACTACGCGCTGACCAATGAAGAGCGTCGGCAGATCCTGGCCACCGTGCGTGAAGTGGTGGGTGACCGTGGTGTGCTGATTGCCGGTGCCAATGGCTCCTGCACCCGCGAGGTGATCGAGCAGGTCAAACAGACCCGTGACGCGGGTTACACCAACCTGCTGATCGCGCCGCCTTACTACGCATTGCCTTCACAGGATGAGCTGATCGGTCACTACCAGGCCATTCTCGATGCGGCACCGGACATCAATGTGGTGCTGTACAACTACCCGGTCCGCACCAACGTTGAAGTCGGCTTCGGCGTGCTGGAAGCATTCAAGGACAACAAACGCGTGATCGCGATCAAGGAAAGCAGCGGCAACCTGCTGCGGGCCATCGAAATCGGCAACACGTACAAGGACCACTATCAGTTGTCCTGCGGGTCCGATGACCAGGCGCTGGACTTCTTCCTGTGGGGCGCGACCAGCTGGATCTGCGGCCCGGCCAACTGCCTGACCCAACAGGTTTGTGATTTCTACAGCAAATACACGACGGGCGATCAGGACGGTGCCCAGGCCATCGTGCGCTCGCTGTTCCCGGTTCTGGCCGACATGGAGTCCGGCAAGTTCATTCAGAAGGTCAAGTACGGCTGTGAGTTGGCCGGCTTCGATGCCGGCAATGCGCGGATGCCGCTGCAACCGCTGACCAGCGAAGAGAAGGCCGGTTTCCGCAAGGCTTTCGAACTGGCATTGGGCTGATATTGGCTGGCTGCCGCATCGGTCGCCACGCCCGGTCGATGCGGCGCTACGGAGTGAGATGAGATGACCCGACACGTATTCAACTGTATCGAAGGCCACACCGAGGGTATGCCGGTACGCATGGTGATCGCCGGGGCCCCGTCGCTCAAAGGCGAAACCATGAGCGAGCGGCGTGCGCATTTCGTGGCGCAGTACGACTGGATCCGCCGCACCCTGATGCTCGAACCGCGAGGTCATTCGCACATGTCGGGCACGATCTTCTATCCGCCGATGCGCGAGGACAGTGACTTCAGTCTGTTGTTCATCGAGACCTCGGGCTGCCTGCCGATGTGCGGGCATGCCACCCTGGGTTCGATTACCTTTGCGCTGGAGGCCGGCCTGATCGAGCCAAAGGTGCCAGGTGTGGTCGTGGTGGATGTACCGGCGGGACAGATTCACGCCACTTACACCCGCAACGGCGACAAAGTCAGTTCGGTGTGTTTCACCAACGTCCCGTCGTTCCTGTTGCACCGTGACTTGACCATCGACTTTCCACCCTTGGGATCGTTGAACGTCGACATTGCCTACGGCGGCAATTTCTATCCGATTATCGAGGTGCAACCCAACTTTCTGGGTTGCGAGCATTTCAGCCCGCAGCAACTGCTGGAATGGGGGCGCGACATACAGGGTCTGATCAACCGGACAGTGGAGGTGGTTCATCCGCAAAACCCGGCGATCAGGGGCGTCAACCATTGCATGTGGACCGGTTCGCCGCTGTCGGGCGAGTCTCAGGGAAGGGCCGTGGTGATTGCCGGCTCGAGTCTGATCGATCGCTCCCCATGCGGGACCGGCAGCTCGGCCCGGGTCGCCCAGCGCTTCGCCCGCGGCTGGCTGGCGCAAGGCGCGGCCTATCGCCACGAAAGCCTGATCGGCAGTTATTTCATCGGCCGTGTGGCGCAGCAGCTTGAATTGGAGGACGGCCGCAAGGCGATTCGCCCCAGTATCGAAGGACGGGCGTGGATTACCGGGCGCGCGGAGTTTATGGTCGACGATACCCAACCCTGGTGGGACGGCTTCAGTCTGGAGGACTTTGCCGCTCCAGCCTCTACTCAAGAGACTTCCCTATGACACCGCTGCAGTCCGTTGCACAAGCCCCCGTCCCGCTGGAAAAGGCCGTCGTGGTCGGCGGGGGGATCGTTGGCGTTTGCTGTGCCCTCTATCTGCAACGGGAAGGCTATGCGGTCACCTTGATCGATCCCGCTGCGGCAGGCGACAGCACGGCCAAGTGGAGTTGCGGGCAGATGGCGGTCGGCGAAGTCATTCCGCTGTCCAAACCGGGGATCCTGAAAAAAATACCGGGCTGGCTGCTCGATCAGAAAGGCCCGCTGGCGCTCCGGCCCAGCGCCTTGCCAGGCATATTGCCGTGGTTCCTGCGTTTTCTGGCCTGTGCCCGGCACTCGAAGATTGCCGAAATTGCCCAGGACATGGCGACCCTCACACACCATGTCTATGACGACTATGCGCCTTTGCTGGCGGCTTGCCCGGACAAGACGTTGATGGGCGAACGCCCGGTCATTGAGGTGTTCGATACGCCCTCGGGCATCGAACACGAGCGTGAGCATCTGGAGCTGCGCAAGGCGCTGGGCTTCAAGTCACAGGTGCTGGACGCTGGCGCCATCGCCGATCTTGAACCGGCGTTGGCCGGCAAATTCAGCCATGGCCTGCTGTTTTCGGACTGGCGCGCGGTCAGCGATACCCAAGGGTTTATCGCCGCGCTGACCCAGAGCTTCATCGAGCAGGGCGGGGCGAGGGTACGCGGGCAGGTCAAACGGATCGATGAAGTGGCCGATCGCGCCAGCGGCGTCACGCTCGCCAACGGTGAACGTTTCGCCGCCGATCATGTGGTGATCGCAGCGGGGACCGGCTCGCGGCAGTTTTTCGAGCAGCTCGGTGAGCAGGTTCCACTGGCCGGGATTGCCGGCTACCAGGTGCTGTTGCCCAATCCGGGCGTGGAGTTTCGTCACTCGGTGATTTATGCCGATGGCGGTTTTTGCTTCAGTCCGATGACCCGCGGCTTGCAGATCGGCGGCACCATCGAGTTCGCCGGCCGGAATGCCGAACCCAACTTCAAGCGCGCCGAGATCATTCTGGAAAAGGCCCGCAAGATCCTTCCCCGGCTGCAACTGGACAGCAGTGAATACGGCGTCGGCTACCGTCCGTTTCTGCCCGATACCAAACCCGTTATCGATCGCAGCGCCCGTTTTTCAAATGTGTTCCTAGCGTTCGGCCACGGTCAGCTCGGCCTGACCCTGGGCGCCACCACCGGACGCCTCATTACCGACATGGTCGCCGGGCGCACACCCGCCCAGGACCTCACCCCTTTTAGCGCCAAGCGTTTTGCCCTTGTTGGAGGCCATGCATGAAATCCCGTGACCAGCTCTATATCGACGGCCAGTGGGTTCGCCCCAAGCTCGGCGGCACCTTTGACACCCTTGATCCGAGCGACGAATCGGTCATCGCCCAGGTGGCTGCGGCCACCTCGGAAGATATTGACCTGGCAGTGAACGCCGCACGCCGGGCGTTTGATGAGGGCACCTGGCCGCAAATGACTGGCGCCGAACGGGCGACGATTCTGCGGGCCATCGCCAATGGCATTCGCGAGCGTCAACAGGAATTGGCCGAACTTGAAGTGCGGGATAACGGTAAACCTCTGCCCGAAGCGCTGTGGGACATTGGTGATACGGCCGGGTGCTTTGACTTTTATGCGGGCCTGGCCGAAGACCTTGATGGTCGTCGCGAGCAGAATATTTCGCTGGCCGACGAGCGTTTCAGTTCAATCGCTCGCAAAGAACCGGTGGGTGTCGCCGGGGCGATCATCCCCTGGAATTTCCCCATGCTGATGGCAGCCTGGAAAGTTGCCCCGGCCCTGGCCGCCGGCTGCTGCATGGTGCTCAAGCCGTCGGAGCTGACGCCGCTGACTGCTCTGGAACTGGCGGACATTGCCCATCAGGCCGGTTTGCCGGCGGGCGTGCTCAATGTCGTGACCGGTCTCGGTCCGGATGCCGGCGCACCGCTCAGCGAGCATCCGGGTATCGACAAACTGGCGTTTACCGGCAGCGTTCCGACCGGCACGCGGATCATGCAGGCCGCTGCTCGGGATATCAAAAACATCAGCCTGGAACTGGGCGGCAAGTCCCCGTTCATCATCTTCGATGACAGCGATATCGAAGCGGCGGTCGAATGGATCATGTTCGGGATTTTCTGGAATCAGGGCGAGGTGTGTTCGGCCACCTCAAGGGTGCTGGTCCAGCGGGATTTGTATGAGCCGCTGCTCAAGCGGCTGGTCGAGCAGACTCAGCGCCTGAGCATCGGCAACGGCATGCACGACGGCGTCTTGCTCGGGCCGCTGGTCAATCGCGGCCAGTATGACAAGGTGCTGGCGGCTATCGCCCGCGGCAAGGAGGAGGGGGCCACGCTGCTCACCGGCGGCACCCGTCCGGCGCACTGCGAAAAGGGCTATTTCCTGACGCCGGCGATTTTCGCCGACGTGCCAGAGGACAGCTGGATCTGGAACGAGGAGATCTTCGGCCCCGTGGTGTGCGTGCGTCCATTCGACGATGAAGCCCAGGCGTTGCGCAGTGCCAACGACTCGCGTTTTGGTCTGGCCGCCGCAGTGATGTCCCGCGATTTGGTGCGTGCCGAACGCGTCGCCCGCCGGCTGCGCGCGGGTATCGTCTGGATCAACTGCTCGCAACCGACCTTTACCGAAGCCCCGTGGGGCGGCTACAAGCAAAGCGGCATTGGCCGCGAACTGGGGGAGTGGGGCTTGAACAACTACCTGGAAACCAAGCAGATCACCCGCTATGACAGTGAGCAGCCGTGGGGCTGGTACATCAAGTAAAGGAACCCGCCATGCGCTGGAAAAAGACGCTGCAAATGGCCGACGTGCATTGCGAAGGCGAAATCGGCAAGGTCATCACCGGCGGGGTTATCGATATCCCCGGCAAGACCATGCTCGACAAGATGAACTACCTCAACGAAGTCGACGATAGCCTCAGAAGGCTGGTGATTCTCGAGCCGCGCGGTTGCCTGCAAATGTCGGTGAACCTGCTGTTGCCACCGACCCGACCCGAGGCCCAGGCGGGTTTCATCGTGCTGCAGGCGGACAAGGCACACCCGATGTCCGGCAGTAATTGCATCTGCGTGGTGACGGCCTTGCTGGAGCTGGGCATGGTGCCGATGCAAGAACCCATGACCACCGTGGTGCTGGATACGCCGGCCGGTCTGGTGACGGCACATGCTCTGTGCGAGGACGGGCGCTGCCGCAGTGTCTCACTCGACATGGTTCCGTCCTTTGTCGAGCAACTGGACGTGTCGATCCAGACGCCCGAGTTCGGTTTGATCAAGGCCGACATCGCTTTCGGCGGCGTTTACTACGCCTTGATTGATGTTGATCAAGTCGGTCTGACCATCTCCCCCGAGAACGCCCGCGCACTGGCAACGCAGGGTGTGCGCTTGAAAGGGCTGATCAATGAACAAGTGAATGTCAGACACCCGTTGTTCAAGGAACTCAACGAGGTGGCCTATGTAATGTTCCGTCATCGACTCGACGCGAAGACGTACCAGACCTGTACCACGTTACCTCCGGGGCGGGTTGACCGTTCGCCCTGCGGGACCGGCAGTTCAGCCAACCTGGCAACCCTCAGTGCACGGGGCCTGGTGGCGGTGGGGGACATGCTCACTTCGCGATCCACCATCGGCGGTGAATTCGCCGTCGAACTGCTCGGCCTGACGGAAGTCGGCGGTAAGCCCGCAGTGCTGCCGAGAGTCACCGGGCGTGCCTGGATTTACGGGCTGCACCAGATCGGCGTCGACCCGGATGATCCGCTGGCGGCAGGCTTCATGCTGAGCGATACCTGGGGTGAGGGTTTTTAACTATCCCCGGGCCAATGTTAAAGTTGCGGGCTGGTCGGATGACTGGCCTGTACCCCTGAGAACAAGATCCTATGAGCAAAGACATGCACGAAGTCGCCAGTGGTGCGAAACGCCATGGCGGTCGCTATATCTACGAAGAACTGCGCAAGCAGATTCTGACGCTCAAGCTCAAGCCCGGCACGCCGCTGGATGAAGTGTCGTTGGCCGCGCAATTCGGCCTTTCCCGCTCGCCGGTACGCGATGCGCTGGCGCGTTTGATCAGTGAGGGGCTGGTCACCATCCTGCCTAACCGCACGACCCTGGTGACGCCTTTCGAAATCGAAGAATTCCCCAACTACATTTCCGCGCTCGATCTGATCCAGCGCGCAGTGACCCGCCTGGCGGCACTGCAACGTACCGATGAAGACCTGCAGCGCATTCGCGACGCTGACGCGGCGTATCACGAAGCGGTCGATACCGGCGATTTCCAGGCCATGTCCGAGGCCAACAAGGCCTTTCACATGGCGATTGCCGAGGCGGGGAAAAATCCGTATTTCATCAGTTACTACGAAAAGCTCCTGGGTGAAGGCCAGCGTCTGCTGCATTTGCACTTCGACTACATCGTTAGCGCCGCCGCCAGGAGCAATACCCGCCTGGGTCGCGACCACGATGAAATGGTCAACGCCATCGCCGCCGGCAAGCCAGACGAAGCCGAGCAGGCGGCGCACGAGCATACGATGCTGTTCCAGCGCCGTTTCCTGGCGTATTTGCAGCAAAACCTCACCGAAAAAATGTCGGTTGTTTAAGCGACGCTAATAATGAAATTGTCTGCTTTAACCGCGGTTTTCAGTTTCGAATACAACAAGTCGCTGTTTTAAAAGAAAAATTGTGATCGAGGGGCTTCCCAGGCGAAACAAAAGTTGGTAAATTTCCGCGCATTCCAACACAGCCCCTTAAACAGGTTGTGAATCAGGAATCGAGTGCCAGGCACTCATCGCAACTTTTGCAGGGGCGTCGCCAAGCGGTAAGGCAGCAGGTTTTGATCCTGCCATGCGTTGGTTCGAATCCAGCCGCCCCTGCCATCTTCAAGAAACGCCAGTTCCGATCGGGACTGGCGTTTTTTTATGCCCGCAGATTATCCCCCCAGCTAAGGATCCATCCTGATCCATCGGGACACGGATATTGGCCATATCGATCTCCTTTTGGCCTGCCTCACGCTGTGAACCGTCCGGGCTGTCAGCAAGAATCGGAACCGGGTCGCTTCTTGGCCGTACCCATCGAATCCATAACCTGAATCCTGATTTTCCTTGCCCTTGGCCTTTTTGCAGGCCGCTGCCGTGAATAGAACATAAAAAATCAACGAGCTGACATTGGGGAACTGATCCATGGAAACCATGAAACGCATCCTGGGCGCCACGGTTTGCGGGCTGACGCTGCTGGCCAGCGCGGTGCACGCCGAACAGCGCGAGTTGAGGGTCTATAACTGGGCGGATTACATCCTGCCGTCCGTGCCCAAGGACTTTGCCACGCAAACCGGCATCAAAGTGACCTGGGACACCTTCGACACCAACGAGTCCCTGGAAGCCAAGCTGCTGACCGGCAACTCCGGATACGACCTGGTGGTGCCATCGAACCAGTTCATCGAAACCCAGATCAAGGCCGGGGTGTTCCAGAAACTCGACAAGTCCAAGTTGCCCAACTGGAAGCATCAGGACCCGGCACTGCTCAAGTTGCTCGACGCCAACGATCCCGGCAACCAGTACGGCGTACCTTATATGTACGGCACTGTGCTGATCGGCTTCAACCCGGCCAAGGTCAAGGCGGTGCTGGGCGAGCATGCGCCGGTGGACAGTTGGGACCTGGTGTTCAAACCCGAGAACATGGAAAAGCTCAAGGCCTGTGGCGTGGCCATGCTCGACTCGCCTTCGGAAATCCTGCCGCTGGCCCTGCATTACCTGGGACTGGACCCGAACAGCCAGAACCCGGATGACTACGAAAAAGCCAAGGCGTTGATGCTGAAGGTTCGTCCCTACGTCACCTACTTCAACTCGGCCAAGTACATGACCGACATCGCCAACGGCGACATTTGCGTGGCCATCGGTTACTCCGGCAGCTTCTACCAGTTCGGCAACCGGGCCAAGGAAGCGGGCAATGGTGTGGTGGTCGACTGGCGCTTGCCGAAGGAGGGCGCACCGATCTGGTTTGACACCTTCGCCATTCCGAAAAGCGCGAAGGACGTCGACGAGGCCCACGAGTTTCTCAACACCTTGCTCGAGCCGAAAGTCATCGCGCCCATCAGCGACTTCCTCGGCTATCCCAACGCCAACAAAGACTCGCTGGCGCTGATCAACAAAGACATTACCGGTAACCCGAACCTGACGCCGACCAGCGAAGCACTGAAAACCTTGTATGTCGTGCAGCCGTTGCCGCAGAAACTGGAGCGGGTGCGCACGCGGGTGTGGACCGCGATCAAGTCCGACAAATAATCTTTAAACACCACTAAAACCTGTGGGAGCGGGCTCGCCCGCGAAAGCGGAGTGTCAATCAATACATGTGTCGACTGACACTCCGCTTTCGCGAGCAGGCTCGCTCCCACACTGGATCAGCGCTTACTTGTCTGCGTTGGTCGTGCGAATCAGGTTATTGCGCAACGCCACGATTGCTTTCTGCATCTGCACAAAATCATCCGGATCAAGGCCGGTTTGCGGAAAGCCGTCTTCTGTCAGTTCTTCGCGAAGTTTGCGACCTTGCGGGGTCAGGCTGATCCGCACCTGACGCTCATCTTCCGGGTCACGCTGGCGAAGCAGATACCCCATCGCCTCAAGCTTTTTAAGGATTGGCGTCAGGGTGTTGGATTCGAGAAACAGCTTTTCACCGAGGCTGCCCACGGTCTGGTTGTCGACCTCCCACAGCGCCACCAGGGTGATGTATTGCGTGTAGGTCAGGCCGAGTCGTTCGAGCATCGGCTTGTAGGCCTTGCCGAAGGCCAGGTTGGTGGAATAGACCGCAAAGCACAGGAAGTCGGAGAGCTTCAGATCCAGTGCGGATGGCTTGTCGGTGGTTTTCATGGGCGATCTCTATGGCCAGTCTTGACAGGCTGAAACTATACGTCGGATGCGATGGTGTCGGAAGTGCTTGAATCCTTCAGTCAGCTCAAGTTGTGTAAAGGCCGACGGCCGGTTCACCCGGTGGAATGCCTGGTGAACCGGCCGTGGGTTGCGTTACGCGGTGACGACATTCAGGGTGACGTCAATGTTGTTGCGGGTGGCCTTGGAGTACGGGCAGATGGAGTGCGCGATGTGCGCCAGTTCAGTGGCGATGCCCTGTTCCAGGCCCGGTGCACGCAGGGTCAGGCGAGCCTGGAGGAAATACTCCGCACCGGTCTGGCCAAGGTCGACTTCGATGTCGACGGCTGTATCGGCCGGCAGTGTCACCTTCAACTGTTGGGCTGCCAGGCCGACCGCTGCGATGTAGCAGGCCGACCAGGCCCCGGCGAACAGTTGCTCGGCTTTCGGGTGCGGCTGGACACCGGTGAACACGTGGGCCGGTGTGGCGCTGCCAGGCGACGACAGTTCGATGTCGAGGCTGCCGTTGTGGCCGCGCGAGGTGTAGCCGGCACTGTTGTGGGTGGTGTGGGTTTTGCCGCTGGCCAGTACTTTTTCGATCTTGCTCATGATGATTTCCTCGGATTTACAGTATGGTGTGATCGCATGCGCTTGTAACGCATGCGATATTAGTGATTCGCTAAAAGATCACGCCGTGATTACGGTCAGGGCAACGTCGATATTGCCGCGTGTGGCTTTGGAGTAGGGGCAGATGGAATCTGCGATGTGCGCCAGTTCGGTCGCAACATCTTGGGCCAGCCCCGGAACGCGCAGGGTCAGTCGGGCCTGAAGGAAGTAGGCCGGACCAGTCTGGCCCAGGTCGACTTCGATGTCGACGGCCATGTCCGCTGGCAGCACGATGTTGCGTTCCTGGGCCACCAGACCGACGGCGGCGGTGTAGCAGGCCGACCAGGCGCCGGCGAACAATTGCTCGGCTTTCGGGTGGGGCTGGGTGGCGGTGAACACGTGGGCCGGCTGGGCGGAACCGGGCGACGACAGTTCGATATCGAGGTTGCCGTTATGGCCGCGCGAGGTGTAGCCGGCGCTGTTCAAGATGGTGTGGGTTTTGCCGGTGGCCAGTACTTTTTCGATCTTGCTCATGGGTGAATCCTCGGTGGTACATTTTGGTTTGATTTAGTGTCGTGTGCGTTTAGATCGCATCCGATGGAAGTGATAGTCCCGCAGAACCCAATCGGCGTCAACGGGTATTTTTGTACCTGGCGACGAGCGGTTGGAGTGCGCATTCCCCGGTAGGAGCTGGCTTGCCAGCGAAGACGTCGGAACAGTCGCAGAAAATCCCGCGGCGTCCTGCGCAGAGAACTCTCTGAGATAGACTCAAGCGACTATCCACCGCTGGAGTGATTCCCATGGCAGGACTGCAATGGACTCGCTGATCACAGCCGCCGCCCAGGCACTGGCGGCCGGTGATCCGCTCGGCGCACTGGACCGGGTTGCGTTGCGCGAGGATGCACCCGCGCTGGCGCTGCGCGGGATTGCCATGGCGCAACTGGGCGATCTGCTGCGGGCCAAGGCGCTGGTACGTCGGGCGGCGCGGGCGTTCGGGCCGAAGGAGGTGGTAGCCAGGGCGCGGTGCATCGTCGCCGAAGCCGAGATCGCACTGGCTTCACGGTACCTCGGTTGGCCGGTGAAAGCACTCTACGCGGCACAACACACGCTGGAGACTCACGGGGATTGGGTAAATGCCGCCCATGCGCGGTATCTGGATATCCGCCGCCTGTTGCTGATCGGCCAGCTCGAGGAGGCACAGGAAAAACTCGCCCGACTTGACCCGGCAACCCTGCCGCCGCCATTGCGGGCGACCCATGAGCTGGTGTCGGCGGGGATCGCCATGCGGCACCTGCAATCACAAACCGCCCGCGCGGCTCTCGCCAGAGCCGAACTCGCCGCCCGGCAATCCGCCATTCCCGCGCTGGTGGCGGAAGTCGACAGTGCCGTTCGCATACTCGACAGTCCCGCCGCGTATTGGCTGACCCTGGGTGAAGAGCGACCGTTGCTGCTCGACGAGGTGGAGGCGTTGCTGGCCTCGACCTCGCTGGTGGTGGACGCCTGTCGTTACCTCGTGCGCGGTGCGGGCATGTCGGTGTCGCTGTCGACGCGGCCGATCCTCTTCACGCTCGTGCGATCACTGGCCGAAGCCTGGCCGCACGATGTGCCACGGGAAACACTCATCGCCAGGGCCTTTCGCCTGAAGCTCAGCGATGAATCCCATCGTGCCCGGCTGCGGGTCGAAATCGGCCGGTTACGGGCGGCACTCAAACCCTTGGCCGGTGTGAGCGCTACCCAACGCGGCTATGCACTGGTCTTGCAGGTTTCACCCGACGTTGTCCTGCTCACCCCACCGGTTGAAGAAAAACATGCAGCGGTGTTCGCCTTGCTCAGCGACGGCGAGGCATGGTCGAGTTCGGCCTTGGCGCTGGCATTGGGGAGCAGCCAGCGCACCGTCCAGCGGACCCTCGATACGCTGGCCGAATCGGGCAAGGTGCAGTCGTTCGGACAGGGGCGGGCACGGCGTTGGCTGACCCCGCCGGTCCCCGGTTTCGCGACGACCTTGTTACTCCCGGTTCCGTTGCCCGGTGGCTAGGATGAACGCCACCAACCCCTGAAGAGGAACACCCACATGAAACAGTCAGCCGCCGAAATCCTCCGTGACTATGGCCCCATCGAAGGTGTCGACGCCGTACACGGCGTCACCTGGGACGGCAAGCAAGTGTGGTTTGCAACCACCGACAAGCTAAACGCCCTGGACCCCGAGAGCGGCCGGATCCTGCGCTCGATCGACGTCGCCGCCCATGCCGGCACCGCCTTCGATGGCAAGCATCTGTTCCAGATCGCCGAGGACCGCATCCAGAAAATCGACCCTCAGACCGGTCGCGTACTTTCCACCATCCCGGCACCCGGTGGCGGCAACGACTCAGGGCTGACCTGGGCCGAAGGCACGCTGTGGGTGGGCCAGTACCGCGAACGCAAAATCCATCAGATCGACCCCGAAAGCGGAGCGATCCTGCGCACCCTGGAATCCAACCGCTTTGTCACCGGCGTGACCTGGGTCGAGGGTGCGTTGTGGCATGGCACGTGGGAGGGAGATGAAAGCGAATTGCGCCGCGTCGATTCGAACACCGGCGAGGTGCTTGAGAGCCTGAAGATGCCGGCAGGCATCGGGGTCTCCGGACTTGAGTCCGATGGTGGCGAGCGGTTTTTCTGTGGCGGTGGCAGCAGTGGGCGGGTGAGGGCGGTTCGTCGTCCTTCATCGGGCGTCTGATTTGACGCTCAACTCGTTTGTGGGTGCCGATCTGCTATCTCATACCAACTCGTTTGTGGGTGCCGATCTGCTATCTCATACCAACTCGCTTTCGAATCGACGCAGCTGTGTTTCTGCTTGCGTACCTGGAACGGCGTATCCAGCGTAGCGATGGCAATCGACATCCACTGTGAAAACGATCCCTTCGAATCACACCAGAACAGCGAAGAGCCGCAGTTGGAGCAGAACTGGCGAGTGACGCCTTCGGATGACTCATAGCCCTTGAGCGACTCACTGCCAGTCAGAATTGATACCGCCGACGCAGGAGCGCTTGCATAAGTGGCGAAGGCTGCGCCATGTCCCTTTTGGCACTTGTTGCAATGGCAATGGGTGACGGCTTACAGCTCGGTCGATACGCCGTATTTGACTGCGCCACACAGGCAGCTGCCCCGATGTAGTTCTTCCATGCAAGATGATTCCCTGAAGTATGTCGCGCTACTTTAACTGGACAGGGTCAGGTTTGCTGTTACAGCGGAGGCGGCAGGGCCACTTTTCCAGGGCAGCAGCGAGCCACAGCAAAATGGGCAGCACGGTCCTGCGCATGGGCGGGCCTCCGCGGATATCGCTTCGGCAAGCGTAGGCAGGGGCAATCGATAGAGCCAGTGATGTCGATGGCGTTTGTTGCGGTTTTGTAGTGATTCGCTTGCTCACGGGTCTCAACTTGAGTAAACAGAGCACGCAGCGAGCAAATTCGGGTTCGCCGGCTTCGTTTTTTGCGGTCAGGAGCGACAGATATCAAGGCGTTGAATCACATGGTCGTCAACACGACGAAGCGAGGCGTGCGTTGGTAGAGCGACGTCAGTTCAGCGGTGGCATGAAGGGTAAAAACCTGCGCTACCTCAATGAGCACGAAGGCCAGTCAGTCCGGGCCCGGGCGGGCTTTCTGTTGCTGGAGCATTTTTCGTTGCCGGCGTTCACCCAGGCGCTCGACACGATCGTCACCGCCAACCTGTTGCGCCCCGAGCTGTTTTCAACGAAAACCTTTGGATTGAGCGAAGGGGAAGTGATCAGCGATCTGGGGTTGGTGATCCGACCCGATGCCAGCCTCAGTCACGCCGAGATCCAGGAACTGGATTTGCTGGTGGTGTGCGGCGGTTACCGCACCGCGCTCAAGGCCGACGAGGCGTTGATCAACCTCCTGCATGATGCCGCCGAGCAGGGGGTTACGCTGGCGGGTGTGTGGAACGGCGCCTGGTTTCTCGGGCGGGCCGGTTTGCTTGACGGCTATCGCTGTGCGATTCACCCCGAACATCGCCCGGCGCTGGCAGAAATCGCCAAGCTGACCCAAGTCACCAGCGAAGCCTATGTGGTGGACCGCGACCGCCTGACCGCCTCCAGTCCAAACGGTACGTTCTACATGGCACTCGAGTGGATCAGGGGATTGCACGACAAGGCGTTGACCGACGGCATTGAAGATATCCTGGCGTTCGAGGCTTCGCGTTACCGGCGCATAAAGCCGTCGCTGAATGCCTCGGTCTGTGGCCCGCTGCGGGAGGTGGTCAACCTGATGGACGCCAACCTCGAAGAGCCGCTGGAGATGGAAGCGCTTTGCGAATATGCGGGGCGCTCCCGGCGGCAGATCGAGCGGCTGTTCAAGGAGCAACTGGGCACCACGCCCCAGCGCTACTACATGGATTTGCGGATCACTGAAGCACGGCGTTTGCTACAGCACACCACGTTGAGCATTGTTGAGGTGTCGGTGGCCTGTGGTTTCGTGTCGCCCAGCCACTTCAGCAAGTGCTACAGCGCTTATTTCGGCTATCGGCCATCAAAGGAAACACGGCTGGTCAAGTAAAGGCCGGATGGGTTCTGCAATGAAGAGGCCCGCCATCCCGGAGATTTTTGGTGGGGCAGCGATCGCCTTCGCGAGCAGGCTCGCTCCCACAATGGACCGGTGTGTACACAGATTTTGTGTTCACCAAAGTTCCCTGTGGGAGCGAGCCTGCTCGCGAAAGCGGCATCACAGTCAATAGAAATTCAAGCAGTCACCCTCAAGGCGCCCCAAACAACATCGTCCAGTAAACCCCTTCATCACTGCGCGCTTGCGTCGCGAAGCCCGCACCCACCTGGGTAAACATCGGGTTCATCAAGTTGGCGCAATGCCCGGGGCTGGCCAGCCAGCCGGCCATGGCCTGGCTCGGTGAGCCCTGGCCGGCGGCGATGTTTTCGCCAATCTGCCGACCACGGTAACCCGCGGCTCTGGCCCGGTCGGCGGGCATCTCACCATCGGGATCGCGGTGAGCGAAGTAGTTGCCGTAGGCCATTGCCTTGCTGTGCCCCTGTGCTGCAGCGCCGAGGTTGGGGTTCCAGGCCAGTGGCCGGGCGGCGGCGAAGCGCTGGCGACCGCACAGGCGTGGTTTTGCGCGGGCCGCGTTTACCTGCGCCAGCAAGGTTTTGCCGACGCTGCGCGTATCGTTCAATTGACTGCTCATGACCGGCTGCGCCAGCACCACTTGCCATTCACCCCGGCTGCGGCTGACCCCGACATCGGCATATTGGCTGTCGAGCAAGGCGGAGCAGTGTTCGCTCTGCATCAGATCGAACGCCTCATCGGCATCGCGCGCGCCCACCACACGAATGCTGCGCACCGCCACCGCCTGATACCCGGAATCCTTCAGTCTTTCCCGCAAACCACCGCCATAACCCACCGGCAACGCCAGGCTGGATTTCAGTGCCAGCGGTGCCAGGCGTTGGCCGGGACGGCGTTCGCAGCCCTGGGGATGGGCGCGGTAATCATTGATGGCGTCCACCAGCTCTCGCTCCGCACCGGCGTGGGCGGGGTTGGTGATCAGGGGCAGGGAGAACAGCAGGCACAGCGAAGTGAAGCGCAAGGCGAGGGCGGTTTGGCGCATGGGGCGGACAACTCTGATGAGATGACGACGGTTGGGAGGAAGATCAATCGCCGGTTTTAGACTGGCGCCCCGAAACTAGTTCAAGGGGCAGGAGGGGATATTTTCTGATGCGCTCGAGTGTCCGACGAACGTAGCGGGAGGACGGGCCTATTCGGTTTCATCCTTCCGGGCAGGTTCGATCGGCCGCAGTTTGAAACGGCAGACGTGACCGCCGCGAACCATGCATTCGGTGTGCTCGACTTCACCGCCGCCCAGGGTGCCGATCAACGCCAGGTCCAGCTCGCAGACCACCGGGTGGGCCGCGGCCAGGCGATGGAACACGCAGTTGTGGGCGACGATTTGCGCATCGTCGGATGAGCGAAAGAACACCTCGGCCTCATAACCGGCCTGATTCATGTGCTCCACGATCTTCGCTTCATCGACAACGCCCTGCTCGCGGTCCAGGGCCAGTTTGCGGCCCAGGCTGCGCATCAGCGTCGCCAGGGCCTCGGGGCCGATGATGTCGGCCACTTCATTGATCAGCGCGTTGGCCAGCAGCTGATACTGGCGAGGGAATTGTTCCCTGGCATGGTCGGTGAGCCGATACAGCTGCTCCGGTCGCCGTCCCGTCGGGCGGGTTTCGCCGCGCAGCACCAGGCCGTCACGCTCCAGCGCCGCCAGGTGTTGGCGAATCGCCGTGCGCGTGACGGACAGATGGTCAGCCAACTCGTCGATGCTCATGCCGCCCGCATGGTGCAGCAACGCATTGAGCAAGTCTTGCTGCGTCCGGCCCAGTCCTTCCAGCATGGTAGGTATGCCCCGCGTGGTGTCAGAACTTGTCCGGGAATTGCTTGACCAGTGCCGCGGTCAACGCGTCGGCCAGCGCCAGGATATGCGTGCGCATCATCGACCAGGTGCGCGCTTCACCGGCGTAATCGTGGGCGGCGAACTCATCGATCTGGGCCACGTGATGGCCGCCATGGGCCGACAACATATTCACCAGCGTCGCCTCCGGCAGGTTCGGGTTGGCACCGGCCAGGAACGCTGCAATCGCCTTGGCATTGCTGGTCAACTCAGTGACGGCGGCCTGTTTGCCCTTGGCGTCCTTGGCCACCGTGGCGTCGCTGTAGTGTTTCACCGCGCCCCAGTGACCGGCAAGCAACTTGAGCAGCTGATCCGCCGCCGGCTGGCCGTAGAGCGGGGCGATGCTGTTGGCGATTTTGGTGGCGTTGTCGACCACTTGGTCCGCGGCGACCTTGGCTTGCTTTTGGTCGGCGGATTGATTGGCCTGTGCGTAGGTCCTGATCCAGAAGATGTGCTCGACCCACAAGTCACGCAGCGCCAGGCGCGTGGTCAGTGCCGGGCTGTCGGCGGTGGGGGAGGCGGCGGGCGTTGCGCTCCAGGCCGGTTGCGCGCAGAAAGCCAGCAGGATCAGAGCCAATACCTTGATATTCATGACGGCACCCTCGTGTTGGTGGGAACGACAATATCAATTTAAGCATACAAATATGTTTTTATTGGCTGAAAGCGAAATCTCGGATCAACGGTCGTGAGTGCTGGCAGCCGCACATCAATGTGGGAGCAAGCCCGCTCCCACAGGTTTGTCGGCAACCCATCAATAAACATCCCGCAAATACCGTTTCTGCTCGCTCAACTGGCGCCAGTAATCCGCAGCGCCTTCGGTGCACAATCCGCCATGATCCTGGGCGATCCGGCGCAGTGCCTGGTCGACATCCCTGGCCATGTAGCTTGCATCCCCGCAGACGTATAACTGCGCACCTTCCTGTAGCCAGCGCCACAGTTCGGCACCCTGTTCGCGGATGCGATCCTGCACGTAGATTTTCTGTGCCTGATCCCGGGAGAACGCCAGGCTGAGTTCAGTCAGCAGGCCATCGCGGTGCATGCCTTGCAGTTCATCGCGGTAGTAAAAATCAGTGGCGGCGTGTTGTTCACCGAAGAACAGCCAGTTCTTGCCCTTGTCGCCCCGGGCGCGACGTTCTTGCAGGAAAGCACGAAACGGCGCCACGCCGGTTCCGGGGCCGATCATGATCATTGGCGAGTCGCCATCGGTTGGCGCGCGGAAGTGCTTCGACGGTTGCAGGAACACAGGGACGGTCGTGTTTTCGGCGCGGTCGGCGAGGAAGGTCGAGGACACGCCTTTGCGCTTGCCGTAGCGCACGGCAGCCACTGTCAGATGAACTTCCTGCGGGTGCGCCTTGGGGCTGGAGGAAATGGAATACAGCCGGGGTTGCAGACGCTTGAGGGTGCCCAGCAGCTCACTGGCCGTGCAGTCGACAGGGTACTCCTGCAACACGTCTGCCAGTTGTCGGCCCCACAACCAGTCTTTCAGTTCGGCCTTGCGCTCGCTGCCCAGCAGTTGTTTCAACCCCGGATTGCGGCTGCGTTCGGCGATGAAGGCGAGGGTGTCGCTGTTGGGCCGGGCGATTTCAAAGTGCTCGCTCAGGGCCTGAAGCAATGGCCGTTCACCGACCTTGTCGATGTTGACCAATGTGTCGGCGTTCAACCCCGTCAATTGCAGCATTTCACCGACCAGTTCCGGGCAGTTGCGCGGCAAAACCCCCAAGGCATCGCCGGCCTGGTATTGCAGCCCGGAATCGTCCAGCGCCAGGGAAAACATTCGGGTTTCCTTGTTGAGGCTCTGCTGGTTCAGGTGCAGGTTGCTCAACAAGCGTGAGGCATAGGGGGTGGCCTTGCAGGGCGTTGCGAGGGGGCGGGTGACAGCGGCCGGTGATGGCTCCACTGTTATCGGTTGCAGCGATTGTTGGAATTGCGCCAGCCACTGATCCGCCCGCGCCTCGAATTCCGTGTCGCAATCGACCCGGTCCAGCAGCCGTGTGGCGCCCAGTTCCTGCAGACGCTGATCCAGTTTTTTGCCGTGCTGGCAGAACTGGTCATAGTTGCGATCACCCAACGCCAGAACCGCGAAACGCAAGGACTTCAGAGGTGTCTGGGCACTGCAGAGGCTATTCCAGAAACCTTCTCCATTGTCCGGCGCATCGCCGTCACCAAAGGTACTGCTGATAATGGCCAGGGTTTGTGTATTTGCCAGTTTGCTGGCGGGAAAATCGGCCATCGCGCTCAGTTCGACGGCGATACCCTTGTCCCGCAACCGTGAAGCAAAACGTTCGGCCAAGCCTTCGGCATTCCCCGTTTGCGAGGCCCACAGCAGCGTCACCGCAGGCGGGGGCGTGGTTGATTCGCCGCTGTCGGCCAGTGCTGGCGAGGCGCAATCGACCCGGCTGAACAACCCACCCAACACACCGTCCAGCCACAGTCGGGTGTCGCTGGCCAGGGGCGCGTTGGCGGGCAGGGCCGGTACGCCACCCGCCTGACGGCCTGCCGTGGATTGCAGGCCACTGAGAAAACCGGCGAGATACAGGCGTTCCTGTTCATTGAGCTTCGGTGAGGGCAGGCGACTGATACCGGCGATATCGGCAAAGGCCTCGATAGACGACATGGCAGGTTCCTCTGGCAAGGGGGAAACGGGGGACGGTTTGTCGAAAGCCGGCGCGGGCACTTCGAGGAACTGGTGCTCGATCAGTTCGACCCGTTGCAGGGCGACCGCGCAGAACTTGAATTCAGGCTGCTGTGAGATTGGATCGACCGCGTCGTGGGTGACGGCATTGATCGCCAGGTTTTCTCCGAACACATCGTTCCAGTGAAACGGCGCAAAGCAATTGCCCTGGCGCACCCGGTCGGTCACCACCGCCGGCAGCACGGCCCGGCCACGCACGGAGCGCACTTCGACCGGGTCCTTGTCGCGTATGCCGAAGCGGGCGGCATCTTCCGGATGGATCTCGATGAAGGGCCCGGGGTTGAGCTTGTTCAGGGTCGCCACCTTGCCGGTCTTGGTCAGGGTGTGCCACTGGTGTTGCAAGCGCCCGGTGTTGAGCACGAAAGGGAAATGTTCATCCGGCATCTCGGCGGGCGACATGTGCGGGCGGGGGAGGAAAATCCCCTTGCCGCGCTCGGTGGCGAACACGATCGCCGGCCGGCTGCCATCGGCGTCGGTCTTGAGTGTCTGGCTCACGCCGGTGTTGAGGTAGCGGATCGGATTGCGATCTTCGGCGTCATCCGAAGCGCACGGCCATTGCAACGGTTTTTCCCGCAGGCGCGCATGGCTCGCCCCCCGAATGTCATAACCGGTCTTGGGGTTCCAGGCGCGCTTGATCTCTTCGAATACTTCAGCGCAAGAGGCATAGGTGAAGGCTTCGGCAAAGCCCATTTCACACGCGACCCGGGCGATGATCTGCCAGTCGGCCAGCGCTTCGCCGGGGGGCTCCACGGCTTGTTGCATCAGCGTCAGGTTGCGTTCGGAGTTGATCATCACGCCTTCGGCCTCGGCCCAGAGTGCACCGGGCAGGAGGATGTCGGCGTAGCGGTTGGTCTCGGTGTCGAGGAAGGCATCCTGGGTGATGACCAGTTCGGCGGCCTGCAAGCCCTCGATCACGTTTCGGCGGTTGGGCACCGACGCCACGGGGTTGGTGCAGATGATCCAGCAAGCCTTGATCCGGCCCGCGCTCATGTCCTCGAACATCGCCACGGTGCCACCGCCGACGGTGCGGGGCAGGCTGCCGCGGGGGATGCTCCACAAATCCTCGATGAACCCCCGGTCCGCCTCGACCAGCACCGAACGCTGGCCCGGCAGGCCGGGGCCCATGTAGCCCATCTCCCGACCGCCCATGGCGTTGGGTTGCCCGGTCAGGGAAAACGGCCCGCTGCCGGGGCGGCAGATTGCACCCGTGGCCAGGTGCAGGTTGCACAGGGCATTGGTGTTCCAGGTGCCGTGGGTACTTTGGTTCAGGCCCATGGTCCAGCAGCTCATCCAGTTGGCCGCCTGGCCAATGGATTCGGCAGCCAGGCGAATATCCGCCTCGGCAAGGCCGGTGAGTGCCGCGACTTTTTCTGGTGGGTAATCCTCGAGGAATGCCGGCATGACCTCCCAGCCTTCGGTGAACGAGGCGATGAAGTCCGGGTCGGTGTGGCCGTTTTTCACCAGCAGGTGCAGCAGGCCATTGAGCAATGCCAGGTCGGTGCCGGGGCGGATTTGCAGGAACAGGCCGGCCTTGTCCGCCGTGGCGCTGCGCCGTGGATCGACCACGATCAATTTTGCCCCGGTCTTGACCCGGTCCATCATGCGCAGGAACAGAATCGGGTGACAGTCGGCCATGTTGGCGCCGATCACGAAGAACAGGTCCGCCTTGTCGAAATCCTCATAGGAACCGGGCGGCCCGTCGGAACCGAGCGAGAGCTTGTAGCCGCTGCCGGCGCTGGCCATGCACAGGCGCGAGTTGGATTCGATGTTGTGGGTGCGGACAAATCCCTTGGCCAGTTTGTTGATCAGGTATTGGGCTTCCAGCGACATCTGCCCCGACACATAGAACGCCAATGCATCGGGCCCGTGGGTATCCAGAATATTGCGCAGCCGGCTGGCCGTCTCGCTGATGGCCTTGTCCATGGTGACCCGCACCGGGTCCCGGTCACGGGCCTGGCGCAGGTAGGCATTTTCCATCCGGCCCGACTCGGCGATCGCCTGCCCGCAGGTCGTGCCCTTGGTGCAGAGCCGGCCAAAATTGGTCGGGTGGGCCTTGTCGCCGACGACCTTGACCACCCGATTGCCCTCGACCTGCATGACGATGCCGCAGCCCACGCCACAATAGGGGCACACGCTACGCACGGTTTTGTCTGCCATCTTCAAACCCTGCCAACACTTGATCCATCCAGAAACGCAAAAGGCGCCATGCGACCCTCCATCGAAACGGGGGTTACACGGCGCCTTTGTCGTATAAGTGCAATCTGCGTTGACTGCGTATCGGGTATTGCAAGTGGCGGGCCAGAACAGGCATTTAAATCTGTAGGAGCCGGCTTGCTGGCGATGGCGGCGTATCTGGCACCGCATTGTTGACTGGGCTGCCGTATTCGCCAGCAAGCCGGCTCCTACAGAAACTACCGTTTTCATGCACTTTTTTATTGCGATGTTCGTTCGGGATGCACCAGCTCATGGCGAGCGACACCGAACCCTGTGGGAGCGAGCCTGCTCGCGAAAGCGGTGTATCAGGTACAGATGATGTGACTGACACTCCCTCTTCGCGAGCAGGCTCGCTCCCACAGTGGAGGCTGTGTTGTCGATGAGATCACGGATCTAGGAGCCCCACCCCTCACGCACCGCCCGCCGAATCCCCTCCAGCAACATCGCGAACGCCGGGTTGTCGTTGTTCTCGCGCCAGATCAGGTGCAATTCGCTTTGCACCCCCTCGCCCAGGTCGATGTCGCGGAACACCACGTTCTTGAACACCACGCTGGTGGCGCAGCGGGGCACCAGGGCCAGGCCCATGGCGGCGTTGACCAGGGCGAGGATGGTCAGGGACGAGCCGAGCCATTGCACATAATCCGGAGCGACGCGGGCCGAGCGCAGCGTGCCGGTCAGCAGTTCGTTGAAGGGCGGGTAGGCGGCGTGGGAATACATCAGGAACGGTTGGGCGTCGAGGTCCTTGACCGATACGGTGGCAGCCGTGGCCAATGGATGGGTGCTCGGCACCGCCAGCACAAAGGGCTCGCGTACCAGGCATTCGGTGGAGTAACCGGGTTCCAGCAACGGCGCGCGGGCGATGCCCAGGTCGATGCGGCGGGCGCGCAAGGCTTCGTGTTGCTGGTAGGTGTTCATTTCCGACAAGTCGATTTTGACGTGGGGCTGTGTGAGCCGTGCTTCGGCAATGACCTTGGGCAGGAACTCGTACACCGCGCTGCCAACGAAACTTATGTTAACGGTGCCGATGTCGCCCTCGGCAAAGCGCCGGGCGGTCACCGCCGCTTGCTGGGCGCGCTCCAGCAGGTTCTGCGCTTCGATGAAGAACGCGCGGCCGGCGGCGGTGAGGGCGACGCTGCGGGTGCTGCGGGTGAACAGCTCAACCCCCAGGTGATGCTCCAACAACTGAATCTGCCGGCTGAGCGGCGGTTGGGTCATGTTCAGTCGCTCGGCGGCGCGGCGGAAATTCAATTCGGTGGCCACGGTGGTAAAGCAACGCAGCTGAGTCAGTTCGAACATTGATCTAATCCAGGTATCAATCGAATGCCAAGTTAGATTAGACGGGATCAATACCCGCGTCCATGATCGGCCCAGGCCTGAAGCCATCCCAAGCTATCCCTAAAAAGAACAATGACCGGGAGTCGCCCCTTGAAAACCCTCCAGAGTCCACCCGACCCGAATGTGCTCGCCCGCGCTGCCGCCAGGGTCAAGCGCCACGTGTTGCCGCTGTTCGTGATCATGTTCATCGTCAACTACATCGATCGGGTCAACATCGGCTTCGTGCGCAGCCACATGGAAACCGACCTGGGCATTGGCGCTGCGGCCTATGGCCTGGGTGCCGGGTTGTTCTTCGTCGGTTACGCAATCTTCGAAGTGCCGTCCAACATGTTGCTGCAACGCTACGGCGCCCGCGCCTGGCTGACACGCATCATGTTCACCTGGGGCTTTGCCGCGATGGCGATGGCCTTCGTGCGGGGAGAAACCAGTTTCTATGTGCTGCGCTTCATCCTCGGCGCCGCTGAAGCGGGCTTCTTCCCCGGCATCATTTACTACTTCACCCAGTGGCTGCCCTCGTCCGAGCGCGGCAAGGCCATGGCGATTTTTCTCAGTGGTTCGGCCATCGCTTCGGTGATTTCCGGCCCGGTGTCCGGCGCGCTGCTGCACATCAACGGCTTGAGCCTGCACGGTTGGCAGTGGATGTTCCTGATTGAAGGCTTCGCGTCTATCGTCCTTTGCGCTTTTGTCTGGTTCTGGCTGCAATCCCATCCACGGGAAGCGAAGTGGCTGAGCGAGGAAGAAAAGACCGCCCTGACTGCCGCCATCGACCAGGAACAACAGGCCCGGGAAGCCGCGCAGACGGTCAAACCGTCGATGTTCAAGTTGCTGGCCGACCGGCAGATCGCGCTGTTCTGCTTCATCTACTTCTCCATCGCCCTGACCATTTACGGCGCCACGTTCTGGCTGCCGAGCATGATCAAGAAAATGGGCAACCTCGGTGACTTCCAGGTCGGCCTGTTCAACTCGATTCCGTGGATCATCTCCATCGTCGCGATGTACGGCTTCGCCGCCATGGCCAGCAAGTGGAAATACCAGCAGGCCTGGGTCGCGGTGACGCTGGTGATCGCCGCGTTCGGCATGTTCATGTCCACCACCGGCGGGCCGGTGTTCGCCTTCGTGGCCATCTGTTTCGCCGCCATCGGCTTCAAGGCGGCCTCGGCGCTGTTCTGGCCGATTCCGCAAGGCTATCTGGATGCCCGCATCGCCGCGGCGGTGATCGCCCTGATCAACTCCATCGGCAACCTCGGCGGCTTCGTCGCCCCGACCGCGTTCGGCTTTCTGGAGCAGACCACCGGTTCCATCGAGGGCGGCCTGTATGGCCTGGCCGCCACATCGCTGATCGCGGCGGTGGTGATCTTTTTCGCCCGCACCGCACCACGGGGCAACGCAAAACAACCCATCAATCATCAAGCCCTGAAATCTGATCCAACGGGAGCAGCCTCTTGAAAATCAAACGAGTCACCGTCACCCCCATCGCCTTCCGTGATCCGCCATTGCTCAATGCCAGTGGCATTCACGAACCCTTCGCGCTGCGCTCGATCATCGAGATCGAAAGCGACAATGGCTATATCGGTCTGGGTGAAAGCTACGGCGACGCTCCCGCGCTGGCGATCCAGCAGCAACTGCAAAGCCAGTTGATCGGCCTTGATCCGTTCAACCTCAATCAACTGCGTGCGATCGTGAAGGCCACGGTGGCAGCGAACAAACCGGCAAGCCTGGCCGGCGCAGAGCTGGCCCCCGGTTCCCACGCCAGCAAAGCGGTGAGCAATGCCTATTCGGCGTTCGAAGTGGCGTTCCTCGATTTGCAGGCGCATTCGTTGAACGTGCCGCTGGTGGACTTGCTGGGCGGGGCGATCCGCGACGAGATTCCGTTCAGTGCCTATCTGTTTTTCAAATACGCCCGGCACGTCGATTCACCCTACAAGCCCGACAATTGGGGCGAGGCGCTGAACGAAGAGCAGATCGTCGCCCAGGCACGGCGCATGATCGAGGCCTATGGCTTCAAGAGCATCAAGCTCAAGGCCGGCACGCTGCCGCCGGAGCATGAAGTGTCGTGCATCAAGGCGCTGAAAAAAGCTTTTCCCGGTTATCCGCTGCGCATCGACCCGAACGGCAACTGGTCGTTGGAAACTTCGATCCGCATGGCCGAACTGCTCGGCGATGACCTGCAATATTACGAAGACCCGACGCCAGGCCTGGATGGCATGGCCGAGCTGCACAAGCGCACCGGCCTGCCGCTGGCGACCAACATGGTGGTCACCGATTTCGACGAGTTCCGCCGCAGCGTGGCGCAGAACAGCGTGCAGATCGTCCTCGCCGACCACCATTACTGGGGCGGCCTGCGCGACACCCAGGCGTTGGCGAAAATGTGCGAAACCTTCGGCCTTGGCGTGTCCATGCACTCCAATTCGCACCTGGGCATCAGCCTGATGGCCATGGCCCACGTCGCCGCTTCGGTGCCGAACCTCGATTACGCCTGTGACACCCATTACCCGTGGCAGGAGCCGGACGAAGAAGTGATCAAGGGCGGCAAGCTGCCGATCGTCGACGGCTGCGTGAAAATTACCCGCGCGCCGGGGTTGGGCCTGGAGCTGGATCATGATCAGTTGGGCAAGCTGCATGACCAGTACCTGAGCTGCGGGATTCGTCAGCGCGATGATGTGAAGCAGATGCAGCGGTACAAGCCGGAGTGGAAGGCGGTTAAACCGCGGTTTTGATTGCATGTGGCAACTTTTGGTCCGGGAAGCGTGGTCGCGCTTGCCCGGACTTTTTTTGCCAGGCGAACCACTTTTTGCGCGGGGACAGGATTTGGCAGTCTTATCTCGATTTTGTGGGAGCTGGCTTGCCAGCGATGGCGGCCTCGAGATCGCTATCGCTGGCAAGCCAGCTCCCACAGGTCCGCGTTACAGTCCATCCGCCAGCAATCTGAGGTATTCAGGGCTTTCACTGATCGAATTGTGCCCCGTGCCCGCAATCACCTGCAGCGTCGCCACCCCAGCAGGGAAATGGCTAAGGAGCCGCTGGGTGCTGGAAGGCGGAATGACTTCATCAAGCCCGGCGGCGATCAGTTTTGTCGGCACCGCGATGTGTTCGGCATAACGCCAGGATTCGTATTGATCCTGCAACAACCACTGCACGGGCAACCAGCGGAACTGGCGGACGGCGAGTTCCTCCAGGCTGTTGTAAGGCGTAATCAGCAACAGCTTCTGCGCCGGGCGAACACTGGCCAGGCGCACGGCGACGCCCGAGCCCAGGCTGCGACCGACCACGGCAATCTGCGGATGCTCGGCGTAGACCTTGTCGAACAAAGCCATGGCATCGCGGGCAATCGCTTCTTCGGAGGGCGAGCCGCTGCTGCCGCCGTAGCCTCGGTAATGCATCAAATACAGGGCATGTTCAGGGAAAGCCTGGGAAAAACCAGGCAAGTTGCGCGAAACGTCCTCGGCGTTGCCACCGAAATAAATCAGCGCCTTGGGACCCCGGTGCGGTCGTATCGAGACCTGTACCTGCACGTCGTCGACGGGCAACGTCAGCAGCGTTTCGGCTGAGCCGACGGCGCGGGGTTGCGGGTAGTAGATGAGCGTGCGCTGGAATACGAACAGCGCGGCACAGAGCGCCAGGTACAGCGCGGCGGGGATGACGACGAGTAACACCAGGGTTCGGGACATTCGGCTAACGTTAGTGGGCGGCATTGACGGCTCCGGGGTGCCGTCAGAGTGTAGCTGGCGGTAAAGGAGGGCACCGATGCCCGGTATTGGTCGCTGGCAGCTACGCTGATACTGGCAGCAAACGCAGCGCGCCACACCTGATCAAGGGGTGAGGGACATGCCATGAGCCATCCGGATGGTTTCACCCGCAGGAAACTACTCACGCTGGCTGCCGGTGTTTCGGCGGCCTTCACGTTCGGTCCGGCGGTCGCGCAAGCCACGCTGTCGACGGGAACAGGAGGCAAGACCATGCAGACCCGGGCCATTCCTTCCACCAACGAGCCACTGCCGATCGTCGGGCTGGGCACCTACCGCGGGTTTGATGTCTCGCCCCAGGATCAGGCCTATAAGCAGCTGCCCGCCGTGCTGCGTGCGTTGTTCGAGAAGGGTGGGACGCTGATCGACTGCTCGCCGATGTACGGTCGTGCCGAAGAGAACACCGGTGAATTGCTGTCGATCCACGAACCGCGCTCGCCGGCGTTTCTGGCAACCAAGGTGTGGACCCGGGGCCGCGAGGAAGGCATCGCCCAGATGGAACAGTCGTTCCAGCTGTTGCAAACCGACCGTATCGACCTGATGCAGATTCACAATCTGCTCGACTGGCAAACCCATTTGCCGACCTTGCGCCAATGGAAGGAGCAAGGGCGCATTCGCTACATCGGCATCACCCATTACACCGCTTCGGCTTATGAGGAGGTGGAGGCGGTGCTCAAGGCCGAGCCGCTGGATTTCCTGCAAATCAACTATGCCCTGGATGATCGTGGCGTCGAGAAACGCATCCTGCCGCTGTGCCGGGAGCGGGGCGTGGCGGTGATCTGCAACCGGCCGTTCGGTGGCGGCGGCCTGATCACTCGGCTCAAGGACAAGCCGCTGCCCGGATGGGCCGCGCAAGTCGGGGTCAAGAGCTGGCCGCAACTGGCACTCAAATTCCTGTTGTCACATTCAGCCGTGACCTGCGTCATCCCCGGCACCGGCAACCCGCGCTACATGGCGGAAAATGCCGGGGCGGGATTCGGCCCGATGCTCACCGATGCCCAGCGTCATCAGCTGATAGCGTTGGTGGAGTAGGTACTGATGCAAGGCGTTACAAGTGACTGAGCAGGTTTGCGGCGTGCCGTGGAACCTCTCCTATACTGTTTCGCGTCAACCGTTCCCCATGCCGTTGGAGCAGCGTTCGAGCTTCCGGCGGCGCCCCCTGTCCATTACTGCAAGGAGATCGATCATGGCAATCCGTATTGGCGACGAAGCACCGGACTTCACCGCCGAAACCACCGAAGGCACGCTCAATTTTCACGAGTGGATTGGCGACAAGTGGGCCATCCTGTTTTCCCACCCAAAGGACTTCACCCCGGTCTGCACCACTGAGCTGGGCTACCTGGCCAAGCTCAAGCCTGAGTTCGACAAACGCAACACCAAGATTCTGGGCTTGAGCATTGACCCGGTCAGTGACCACAACAGATGGGTCGGTGACATCGCCGAAACCCAGGGCAATGCCGTCAACTATCCGCTGATCGGCGACGAAAACCTGGTGGTGGCCAAGCTCTACGACATGATCCACCCAAATGCCAGCGGCGGTTCGCGCACGGCGGTGGACAACGCCACGGTGCGTTCGGTGTTCCTGGTCGGCCCGGACAAGAAGATCAAGGCGATGCTGATCTACCCGATGAGCGCCGGGCGCAATTTCGATGAAGTGCTGCGATTGCTCGATTCGTTGCAACTCAACGCCAAACACACTGTGGCGACCCCGGTGAACTGGCGTCCGGGTGAAGATGTGATCATCCCGACTTCAGTGTCCGATGAAGATGCGAGGAAGAAATACCCGGATGGCTTCAAGACTCTGAAGCCTTACTTGCGGACCGTCGCACAGCCCAAATAACCATCACCTTTAGATCGCCATCGCGAGCAGGCTCGCTCCCACAGTGGATCTTCAGTGGACGCGGAATTTTTGTCCGACAAAGAATCACTGTGGGAGCGAGCCTGCTCGCGACGAGGCCCTCCCATCACACTAGATACTTTCGAAACCACCCCAACGTCCGGTCCCACGCCAGTTTCGCCGCCGCCTCGTCGTAACGCGGCGTCGAATCGTTGTGAAAACCGTGGTTCACGCCGGGGTAGATGTAAGCCTCATAGGTCTTGCCCCCAGCCTTCAACGCCTGCTCAAAGGCGGGCCACCCCTCGTTGATCCGCGTGTCCAGTTCACCGTAGTGCAGCATCAGCGGTGCCTTGATCCGCGGGACATCCTTGGCGTCCGGTTGCCGACCATAAAATGACACGGCGGCACCCAGTTCCGGATAGGCCACCGCCGCCGCATTCGCGACGCCACCGCCGTAGCAGAAGCCGGTGATGCCGACCTTGCCGCTGCCGGCCTCATGGTTCATCAGCCATTCCACGGCGGCGAAAAAGTCATTCATGAGTTTTTCGGGATCGATGCTGGCCTGCAGTTCCTTGCCCTTTTCATCGTTGCCGGGATAACCACCGACCGAGCTCAGTCCGTCCGGGGCGAGGGCAATGAAACCGGCCTTGGCCACACGCCGGGCGACATCTTCGATGTAAGGGTTGAGCCCCCGATTTTCATGCACGACCACCACCGACGCGAGTTTGCCGCTGGCCTTGGCCGGGCGCACCCGATAGCCGCGAACCTGCCCATGGCCCTTGGGGGAAGGGTAGGTGACGTACTCGGCGAGGATGTCCGGGTCGGTGAATTCGACCTGTTCGGCGAGGGCGTAATTCGGGCTCAGGGAGGCCAGCAGCGCGCTGGCGGTCAAACCGCCGAAAGCGAACAACGCCGCCCGGTCGAGAAACTCGCGCCGGTTGATCAGGCCGTGGGCGTAGTAGTCGTAGAGTTCCAGCAGTTCCGGGGCAAAGTCTTTCGCGGTGAGACGGGGCATCTGTGCGCTTCCTCTTATTCGGCTGGATGTCTGGGCTGAATGGGCTCTATTGATGAAATGCGTTCCTTGTGGGAGCGAGCCTGCTCGCGAAAGCGGTGTATCAGGCACATGGATGCTGGATGTGCCGCCGCATTCGCGAGCAGGCTCGCTCCCACAGTGGATATCCATTTACTTCAAACATTGCGCACCAGCTTTCGCCACCTGCGCATCCTGCTCGGCCTTGACCCCGGACACACCGACCGCGCCGATCACCTGGCCGTCGACGATGATCGGCACGCCACCTTCCAGGGAGGTCAGCAGTGGCGCCGACAGGAAGGCCGTGCGCCCGCCATTGACCATCTCTTCATAGCCTTTGGATTCACGGCGGCCAAGGGCTGACGTGCGCGCCTTTTCCGTGGCGATGTAGGCACTGATGGGCGCGGCGCCGTCGAGACGTTCGAGGGCCAGCGGGTGGCCGCCGTCATCGACCACCACAATGGTCACCGGCCATTGGTTGGTTTGGGCTTCGGTCCGCGCCGCAGCGAGGATCCGGCCGACTTCGGCCTGGCTCAGCATGGCTTTGCTTTTCATGGGCGATCTCCGGGATTCGTCTAAGGCAAGGCGTCTTCCACCAGTTCGATCCAGTGTCGGACCGGCGTGCGACCCGCGCCGTCGAGGTGTGACTGACAGCCGATATTGGCCGTGACTATGACTTCGGGGTAGCCGCTTTCCAGCGCATTCATCTTGTTGTCGCGCAGTTGCCGGGATAGTTCGGGCTGGGTCAGCGAATAGGTGCCCGCCGAGCCGCAGCACAGGTGGCCGTCGGGCACGAAGGTCAGGTTGAAGCCCAGGCGTTCGAGCAGCGTTTCCACGGCACCGCCGAGTTTTTGCGCGTGCTGCAGGGTGCAAGGGCAATGGAAGGCCACGCGCCGGGCATTGTGTATGCCGAGTTTTTCCAGCGGCTCGGCACGCAATACTTCGACCAGATCTTTGGCCAGCGCACTGACGGTTCGGGCCTTGTCGGCATAGGCCGGATCGTTGCCGAGCAGGTGGCCATAGTCCTTGATGAAAGCGCCGCAACCGCTGGCGGTCTGCACGATGGCCTCGGCACCTTGTTCGATCATGGGCCACCACGCATCGATGTTATGGCGGGCACGGTCAAGACCGGCAGCCTGGGCGTCCAGGTGATAATCCACGGCGCCGCAACAACCGGCCTCGCGACACGGCGTGACGCTGATCCCCAATCGATCCAGCACCCTCGCGGCGGCTGCGTTGGTATTGGGCGACAGGCCCGGTTGCACGCAACCTTCGAGCATCAACACTTGCCGCGCATGGCGCGTGGTGGGGCGCGGTTTGCCCGGCGCTACGCTGCGCGGCAATTTGCTTTGCAGCGCATCGGGCAGCAGCGCCCGGAACACCTGGCCGCTGTTGACCAGGCCCTTGAACAGGTCCGGGTGCGGCACGACCTTGCGCAAGCCCTCACGCAACAGACGCTGGCCGAGCGGGCGCGGCACCGCCGCATCGACCACGGCACGGCCGATGTCCAGCAGGTTGTGGTAGTCCACGCCCGACGGGCAGGTGGTTTCGCAGTTTCGGCACGACAGGCAGCGATCAAGGTGCAATTGGGTTTTTTGCGTGACCTCGTTGCCTTCCAGCACTTGTTTGATCAGGTAAATGCGCCCTCGCGGGCCATCCAGCTCATCGCCCAGCAATTGATAGGTCGGGCAGGTGGCGTTGCAGAAACCGCAGTGCACACAGGTGCGCAGGATGCTGTCGGCCTCTTCGGCGCGGGGCAGTCGGCGGGCCTTTTCGCTCAAGGTGGTCTGCATGGTTCAAAGCTCCGCGTACAGGCGACCGGGGTTGAAGATGCCCTGGGGATCGAGTTGCTGCTTGAGGCTCTGGTGGTAGCGCATCAGGGCGGCCGGCAGGGGCTGGAACGGGCTGTCGATCAAGCCGTGGCTGTAGCAGGTCACGTGGCCGCCAACCTCATCGACCACTTTGCGAATGAAGGGCGCTTGGGCGTCGGATTTGAGCCAGCGCTGGGCACCACCCCAGTCGATCAATTGCCGACCGGGCAGGGACAGTTTTGCCGTGTTGTTGGGTAGTGACAGGCGCCAGAGCGGCTGATCCTCATCGAAGAAAGGCAAGCGTTGCTCGTTGAGGTCGGCCCAGTACGCACTGTCCAGCCGTTCGCCACCCAGGCGGTCATGGGCCGCCGCCACCGAGCCTTCGCCGCCCTCGAGCCGCAGGTTCAGGCGCTCACCGTCATGGCACGCGGCGCTGATCGGCAGCGGTTGCTGGCCCCATTGGGCGAGGTACTGCAAGGCGCGATCGCTGTTCATTTCCAGGCTGATGCTCAAGCATTGCCGGGGCTTGGGCAGCACCTTCAACGAGACTTCCGTGATCAGGCCCAGGGTGCCGTAACTGCCGGCCATCAACCGCGACAGATCGTAGCCGGCGACGTTCTTCATCACTTCGCCACCGAAGCGCAGATGCTTGCCCAGCCCGGTGATGACCCGAGTACCCAGGACAAAGTCCCGCACCGAACCCGACCACGGGCGCCGTGGCCCGGACAGCCCGCAGGCGATCATGCCGCCCACGGTGGCGCCGTCGCCGAAGGCGGGTGGTTCGCAGGGCAGCATCTGTTGCGCAGCGTCGAGCACTTGCATCAGTTCAGCCAGCGGCGTGCCGCAGCGCACGGTGACCACCAGCTCAGTCGGGTCATAGCTGACGATGCCGCGGTGGGAGCGGGTGTCGAGTATCTCGCCGGCAACGATACGCCCAAGGAACGCCTTGCTGTTGGAACCTTGAATGCGCAATGGCGTGGCGTTTTCCAGCGCCTGGTTGACCTGTTCCAGCAATACTTTGCTGTCATCGACATCGCCTGTAACGTGCATCAGAAACGCTCCAGGTCAGGGAAGGGCAACTGCCCGCCATGCACGTGCATCGCGCCGAATTCGGCACAGCGGTGCAGGGTCGGGATGTTCTTGCCGGGGTTGAGCAGACCGCCCGGATCGAACGCTGCCTTGACCGCATGGAACAGGGTCAGCTCATCGCTGTTGAACTGTGCGCACATCTGGTTGATCTTCTCGCGGCCCACACCGTGTTCTCCGGTGATGCTGCCGCCGACCTTCACGCACAACTCCAGAATCTTGCCGCCCAGGGTTTCGGCGCGATCCAGCTCCCCCGGCGTATTGGCATCGAACAGAATCAGCGGGTGCATGTTGCCGTCGCCGGCGTGGAACACATTGGCCACCCGCAGGCCGTATTCGTTTGACAGTTGGGTGATGGCTTTCAAGACGCCGGGCAATTCGCGACGGGGGATCGTGCCGTCCATGCAGTAATAGTCCGGCGACAAGCGGCCCACCGCCGGAAAGGCATTCTTGCGCCCGGCCCAGAAACGCACGCGTTCGGCTTCGTCCCTGGCCAGGCGTACTTCGGTGGCACCGGCCTGTTCCAGCACCTGGCGCACACGGTTGCAATCGTCGTGGACGTCGGCTTCGACGCCATCGAGCTCGCACAGCAAAATGGCCTCGGCCTCTATCGGGTAGCCGGCGTGGATAAAGTCTTCGGCGGCACGGATGGCCAGGTTGTCCATCATCTCCAGGCCTCCCGGGATGATACCGGCGGCAATGATGTCGCCAACGGCTTGGCCGGCCTTTTCCACCGAGTCGAAGGCCGCCAGCAACACCTTGGCGGACTGCGGTTTCGGCAAGAGTTTGACCGTCACTTCGGTGATCACCCCGAGCATGCCTTCGGAACCGTTGAACAAGGCCAGCAGATCCAGCCCCGGCGAGTCGAGGGCGTTGGAGCCCAGGCTCAGGCATTCGCCGTCGACGGTGAGGATGTCGATCTTGAGCACGTTGTGCACGGTCAGGCCGTATTTCAGGCAATGCACGCCGCCGGCGTTTTCGGCGACGTTGCCGCCGATGGAGCAGGCGATTTGCGATGACGGGTCCGGCGCGTAGTACAGGCCGTACTGCGCGGCGGCTTGGGAAATGGCCAGGTTGCGAACCCCAGGCTGAACCCGCGCGGTGCGGGCGTCGGGGTCGATGTGCAGAATCTGGTTGAAGCGTGCCATCACCAGCAGCACGCCTTTTTCCAGGGGCAAGGCGCCGCCGGACAGACCGGTCCCGGCCCCCCGGGCAACCACCGGCACCTGCATTTCATGGCAAAGCTTGAGCACGCCCTGAACCTGCGCAATATCACGGGGCAGTACCACCAGCATCGGCGTGGTGCGGTAAGCCGAGAGGCCGTCGCATTCGTATGGCTTGAGTTCTTCGCGCTGATGCAGGATCTCAAGCGCCGGCAACCGCGTTTGCAGGGCCTGCAATAACGCGTTCCTGTCGACGTCGGGCAGGGCGCCGTCCACGCGTTCGTCGTAAAGAATGTTCATCGGCGTACGACACTCGTTTTGTTGTTATGTGAGGTCTGTTTCCGGAAACCAATATCTATCCTATCCCTGTGGGAACGAGCCTGCTCGCGAAAGCGTCAGGTCAGTCGCCATTGATGTTGAATGTGCTGACCCCTTCGCGAGCAGGCTCGCTCCCACAGGGGAGGGGTGAAAGGTCTGGATACGGGTCGATTCAATGCCCACCCACCACCATATGACTGAACGGCGCCACATACGCCTGCAACGTCACCAGGCCGCCCACCAGAATGGCTAGCACAATCGAGTGGAAGAACACGTAACGCAGGATTTCCCCTTCGTGGCCGTACCAGCGGGTGGCGGTGGAGGCGACCACGATCGATTGGGCATCGACCATCTTGCCCATGACCCCGCCGGAACTGTTGGCGGCGGCCATCAACACCGGGCTGAGTCCCAGTTGTTCGGAGGTGACCCGTTGCAAGCCGCCGAACAGCACGTTGGACGCGGTGTCCGAGCCGGTCAGGGCCACGCCGAGCCAGCCGAGCAGGGTGCCGAACATCGGGTAGAAAATCCCCGTCGCGGCAAAGGCCAGGCCCATGGTGGCATCCAGTCCCGAGTAGCGCGTAAGGAAGCCCAGAGCGAGCATCGCGGTGATGGTGATCAACGAGTAGCGCACGACCCAGATCGTTCGCAAATACTGTTTGATCAATTGCGGGATGGAATAGCCCATCAGCAATCCGCCGACAATCGCTGCCAGCAGGATGCCGCTGCCGGTGGCGGTAAACCAGGTGAATTTGTACACCGCGTCTTCGGTTTTAGGCGCGGGCACCACCGGCGGAACCTTCTCGATCTGCTGGTGGATGGTGGTGAACGTCAGGACCGGGGCGAAGACCGGGTTGGCTTCTCGCAGCGGTTTGCCTTGAGGGTCGAGTTTGGCCGAGCTGGTGGCCGGATCGATTGCCGGGCGGGTATCGAAGCTGTTTTTGAAACCCTGGGTACCCCAGGCGAACACGAAGATCGTGAGGATGATCCACGGCATCCAGGCACGCATGACCGCCGGCTTGGCCTCGTTGGCAAACATCCCGCTGGCGACGGGTTTTTCGTCGTGCTCCTGGGCGATTTTTGAGTTGTCGATCCGCCCGGACAGCGCGGCGGAGGTGTGCACGGTGGCCGGCTTCCAGACCTTCAGGAAGCCGGTCAGGCAGGCCATGGAAATCAGTGCGGCGATCACGTCCACCAGCATCGGTCCGTGATAGTTGGAAACGATGAACTGCGGGATGGCAAAACTGACCCCGGCGATGAGGATCGCCGGCCAGATTTCCAGCATCTTGCGCCAACCGGCGAAGGCCCAGATCAACCAGAACGGCACAATGACCGAGAAGAACGGCAATTGCCGGCCAACCATCATCGACAATTCCATTTCATCCAGCCCGGTGACTTTGGCCAGGGTGATGATCGGTGTACCCAGCGCGCCGAACGCCACCGGCGCGGTGTTGGCGATCAACGCCAGGCCTGAGGCCGCCAGCGGCGAAAAACCCAGCCCGATCAGAATCGCCCCGGTTACCGCCACCGGCGTACCGAAGCCGGCGGCGCCCTCAAAAAAGGCGCCGAAGCAGAACGCGATCAGCAGCAGTTGCAGGCGACGGTCGTCGGTGATTCGCGCCAGGGAGTCCTGCAGCACTTTGAACGAGCCGTTTTCCGTGGTCAGCCGGTGCAAAAAGATGATGTTCAACACGATCCAGCCAATCGGCAGCAAACCATTGGCGGCCCCGTACAGTGCCGCCGAACCGGCCATGTTGGCGGGCATGCCGAAGGCGAAGATGGCGATCACCAGCGCCGAGGCCAGGGCGAGCAACGCCGCCAGGTGTGCCTTGACATGAAAAAATGCCAACGAAGCAAGCATCACCACCACCGGCACTGCCGCCATGACGGTTGAAAGCACCGGGTTATTGAACGGATCGTAGATTTGCTGCCAGACCATGTTCCACCTCTGCTTCTTATTGTTGGAAATGCAGACCCCCGTGGGGGGAGGTGGCTTGTAGTATAGGTGGCATTACGCCGCTGTCCTTTTGTCTCATGAGCCCGCGCTATTTCGATGGCCTGAGCTAGCATGGCCAATAGGGTCGATCACCAGCAATGGGAGGAATGCCGCGATGACAGAGCGTCATGAGGAACACAAGGAGACGCTGTCGAACGGATGCAGTATCAGGGTCAAGGCCGAGATTTTGAAAGACGGCTCGTTGGGGATGTTCATCGGAGTCTACCGGCCGGATGGTTCGGTCATTGATGAGAACCACGATCCGAAGCCCCATATGCTGGACATGGAAGCGGCGATGGATTGGGGGATTGATATTGCCAAGGGGATTGGCAATAGCCAGCGCACGTTGTAGTGGCTGGCTTGCAGTAAACCTGTGGGAGCGAGCCTGCTCGCGATAGCGGTTCCACATCTATGTTGAATGTAAAACGGTATTCGCGAGCAGGCTCGCTCCCACAAGAGATCTTCGTTGTCAGAGGGTGGCCCGTTGACGTTTTGCGCATAGCATTTTTCTTTCCTGCGGCATTTTCCACAGGATGAAATCGGTCTAAAAACACCGTCGCATTCTGTGAGCACTTTGCTAATCTAGACCTTGTAGGTGAAAACGCAGACTGATGCGCAAGCGGATAGCGAGGAAGCGTGGGGCGCGTTCCGAAGGGTACACGGTTAGAAAGATCTCCGCGCTGAGATCCAGCCCTTATGCCGTGTGAAGCAGGACAGCGCATTGCTGTACCTGTGGGAGTCCTGATAAACCTCGTAAGCCAGAGACCAGCGCTGGCCACCTACTAAACCCACTAGAGCCCGCCTTGCGCGGGCTTTCTAATGCCCGTCGGAAATTGGATGCGGCTTTTTTGTGGGACCGAGCCTGCTCGCGAAGAGGCCATCACATCCAACATCCATGCTGACCGACCCACCGCTTTCGCGAGCAGGCTCGCTCCCACAGAAGGGCGGTTAAATCAGATTGATCGTCACGTCGATGTTGCCCCGGGTCGCCTTGGAGTACGGGCAGTTCTGGTGCGCGGCATCCACCAGGGTGCGGGCCAGCACCGGGTCCACGCCCGGCAGGCTGACATTCAGGCGCGCCTGGAGGAAAAACGCGTTGTCGGTCTTGCCCAGGTCGATTTCGGTGGCGACGCTGACGTCAGCCGGCAAGCTGACCTTCAACGCCACAGCGGCTTTGCCCATGGCACCGATGAAGCACGCCGACCAGCCGGCACCCAGCAGTTGTTCGGGATTGGTACCACTGCCGGAAGAACCGGGAGGGGAAAGCTTGACGTCCAGACGTCCATCGTCACTGCGCGACTCGCCTTGGCGGCCGCCGGTGGTGACGGTCTTGCCGGTGTACAAAACGGTTTCGATTTGATTGATCATTGGGGGCTCCTGAAGGTTGTTGGCACTCGGGCCTGGATGTCGCTCAATGGGTCGACCCCTGCACTTTTTCACCTTCATGTACGCCACGTGTGTCCTGAACCGGCGCGGGCGTATCGCTGTGTAAAATCATCCGGCAAACCTACACAGTGATACAAATCATTGACTGCGCATCGTCACACAACCGCCTCACGGCTTTTGCTAGCCTGCGCCCTCCGTCACTCAACAGGCGCCTTCCAATGTTCACTCTGCGTGTCATGACCATGGACGATTACGATGCGGTGATCGACCTCATGTGCCATACCCCGGGCATCTCCCTGCGCGATGCCGACTCCCGCGAGTCGACATCGCGTTACCTGCAGCGAAATCCGGGCATGAGTTTCGTGGCCGACATAGACGGCACCCTGGGCGGCTGCGTGATGTGCGGGCATGACGGTCGCCGAGGCTACCTGCAGCACTTGCTGGTCCTGCCCGAGCACCGTGGTCAAGGCATTGCCAGCGCGTTGGTCGAGCGTTGTCTGTCGAGCCTTGAGCGACAAGGCATCCTCAAATGTCATCTCGATGTATTCAAGACCAACGAGACAGCCGCTCGCTATTGGCAAGGCCAGGGGTGGCAGCTGCGCGATGATATCGACCGGTATTCGTTTATCCGGTCGGGGGACCGGAATGCGTGAGAGCACCTACAGACCAGCGATGAATGCCAGTCATGTGCTGCAATTTAGCGAAAGTCGACCATATTGACTGAAGCATCATGGTTTCCGAGCGTCGCCCGACACTTGCAGGAGTTGCCCATGAACCCGCCCGACAGCCCTGCCCAATTACCGGGCCAGGCAGCAGAAGATCTCCAGGAAATCGCCGAATGGCGTGATGCCTTGCGCTCGGTCATCGCCCATGGCGGCACAGCCCAGGCGAAAAAGATCCTCGACATGCTGGTGGCGGTGGCAAGCGAGTCGGACATCGGTTGGCGGCCCAGTCATGGCACGCCTTACATCAACACCATCAGTGTCGAGCATCAGCCGGTGTTTCCGGGGGATCTGGCCATCGAAGAGCGACTGGCCTCGATCATGCGCTGGAACGCGCTGGCGATGGTTGCCAGGGCCAACCATGCCTATGGCGAACTGGGCGGGCACATCGCCAGTTATGCCAGCGCCGCCGACCTGTTCGAAGTGGGTTTCAACCATTTCTTCAAGGCCCGCACCGAAAGCAGCGGGGGCGATCTGGTGTTCTATCAGCCGCACTCGGCGCCGGGCGTCTATGCCCGGGCCTTTCTCGAGGGACGCCTCGACGAGCAGGATTTGCAGCACTATCGGCAGGAAATCGGCGCAAAGACCCAGGGTGCACGGGGCTTGTCGAGTTACCCGCACCCCTGGTTGATGCCGGACTTCTGGCAGTTCCCGACGGGGTCCATGGGCATCGGTCCGATCAGTTCGATCTACCAGGCGCGTTTCATGCGTTATCTGCACCACCGGGGCCTGCAAGACACCACGGGCCGGACCGTCTGGGGCGTGTTCGGCGACGGTGAAATGGATGAGCCGGAGAGCATGTCGGCGCTGACCCTGGCCGCACGGGAGGGGTTGGACAATCTGGTGTGGGTGGTCAATTGCAACCTGCAGCGGCTGGACGGGCCGGTGCGCGGCAATGGTCGCATCATCGACGAGCTGGAGGCACTGTTCGGCGGGGCCGGCTGGAACGTGATCAAACTGGTCTGGGGGTCCGATTGGGACGGGTTGTTTGCACGGGATACCGATGGCGCGCTGGTGCGGGCGCTGTCCAGCACCGTCGATGGTCAGTTCCAGACGTTCGCAGCCAAGGACGGGCGCTTCAATCGCGAGCAATTCTTCGGTCAGAACGAAGCATTGGCGCACTTGGCCCAGGACCTGACCGACGAGCAGATCGACCGCCTCAAGCGCGGTGGACACGACGTGGTGAAGATCTATGCCGCCTACCGCAGCGCACTGCTCGAAGACCGCAAACCCACGGTCATTCTGGCGCAGACCAAGAAGGGGTTCGGCATGGGTGATGCCGGGCAGGGCCGGATGACCGTGCACCAGCAGAAGAAGCTCGACAGGGAGGCACTGATCGCGTTTCGCAACCGTTTCAATCTGCCGTTGACCGATGAGCAGGCCGCCGCGTTGAGCTTTTTCAAACCCGACGAAGACAGCGCCGAAATGCGCTATCTGCATGAGCGTCGCCGGGCGTTGGGCGGGTACATGCCCGCGCGATCCTCCGCCTGCGAGCCATTGGCCGTCCCTGGCATCGACAGCTACGGTGCCTTTGCCATCGCCGCCGCCGACAAGGAAATGTCCACCACCATGGCCTTCGTCCGGATGCTCGGCGGATTGCTGCGGGACAAGCAACTGGGGCCGCGCATCGTGCCGATCGTGGCCGATGAAGCGCGTACGTTCGGCATGGCCAGCCTGTTCAAGCAGATCGGCATCTACTCCAGCGTCGGCCAGCGATATGAACCGGAAGACATCGGTTCGATCCTGAGCTATCGGGAAGCCCTGGACGGGCAGATTCTGGAAGAGGGCATCAGCGAGGCCGGGGCAATCAGTTCCTGGGTGGCAGCCGCGACCAGTTACTCGGTGCATGGCCTGCCGATGTTGCCGTTCTACATCTACTACTCGATGTTCGGCTTCCAGCGCGTCGGCGACCTGATCTGGGCGGCGGCCGATCAACGGGCCCGGGGCTTCCTGCTTGGGGCCACCGCAGGGCGCACGACGCTGGGGGGCGAAGGCCTGCAACACCAGGACGGCAACAGCCACCTGATGGCGTCGACGGTCCCCAACTGCCGCGCCTACGACCCGGCATTCGCCGGCGAATTCGCAGTGATTCTGGACCATGGCATGCGCCAGATGCTGGAGCGTCAGGTGGACGAGTTTTACTACGTCACCTTGATGAACGAGAACTACCCGCAGCCCGACCTCCCTGAAGGTGTCGAACAGGCGATCATCAAAGGCATGTACCTGTACGCCCGACAGGAAGCAGAAGGTGCCCGTGGCCGCGTGCAGTTGCTGGGCTCCGGGGCCATCCTGCGCGAAGCCATCGCCGCCGCCGAGTTACTGGCCCGCGACTGGAACATCGATAGCCAGGTGTGGAGCGTCACCAGTTTCACCGAGCTGGCCCGTGATGCCCGTGATGTCGAGCGCTGGAATCGCTTTCATCCAGAACAACCGGCGCGCCAGAGTCACGTTCAACAATCACTCAACGACACGGCGCCGATCATTGCCTGCACCGACTACGTTCGCGCCTTGCCTCAGTTGATCGCCAGTTATCTGAATGCCCGTTACACGGTACTCGGCACCGACGGCTTCGGACGCAGCGATACCCGCCACCGGCTGCGCACGTTTTTCGAGGTGGACCGTCATCAGATCGTGTTGAGCGCGTTGACGGCGCTGGTGCACGAGGGACTGCTCGATGCCGGTGTCTGCTCCGAGGCGATTGCCAGATACGGCATCGATGTCGAGGGGGTGGCGCCTTGGCAGGCGTGAAGGCTGGCTTCAAGCCGTTAAAAGACGAAACCCAGTTTTACGCCATATTCATCCCTGGTTTGTTTGTCCAGGTCGGTGACTGCAAATTGACCTTCCAGGTCATATTTGAAGCGGTTGTAGTACAGGGAGGCGATCAACGGAATTGATCCTTGCCGGTTAAACAGGACACTCAACTCGACAAAAGGATTACTGCTATCTTTCACATCCAGGTTTTCGCTATTGACGCCATGGAGTTTCAGTTGTGAGTCACCGTTTATAAACTTTCGAATGCCCGCTTCAAGGCGCAGGGTTGAAGTGCCGAATTGATGATTGTAGCCAATCGCGGCTTTAGCGAAAGGCGTGCGACTGGTCAGATCAATGTCGTACTTGTTAGAGTCCGGGTGAAATCGATTCCATTTGTACCCTGCGCCCAGCAAGATATCTATAAAGTTGCGGGTATCCAAAGCCATTCTCCAGCCAAGATCCAGGTCGGCCTGGGCATCCTTTACTTTCTGATTCTGCTTTTCCGAGTACTGCCCACTGAGTTCTGCCTGGTAAACAAGCCCGCTCTGTGCCGTCATCTTGTTGCCAAAGTTAAGAAAAAGCCCTCCTTCTGGCATGTGCTCGGTGTTCGTGCTTTTGTGTCCCTTGAATTCAAGCACGCTGTAGCTTCCAAGCAAGCCAAATGCGAAAACCGGTTCCGTTGGAGAAGCAGCGTAGGAAAGTGTGGGCAGGGTTCCTGCGATAAGCGTGGTGACAACAGCAGCAAGATTGGTTCTTTTCATAAGAACTCCATCAGTGCACTACTGGTCTGGAGTAGACCGATTACTTACAACCATAGTCGCTTTTTTGCGTTGGACTAGTTAACGAAAGTATTAGTTGTTAAGGCGGGTTCTCTCGAGCCAGGAAGGGCGATGAAAGTTAAATTAAGTATGTTGTCGCAGGAGAGCTACAATCAATGGTCTCTAATAAAAGTTCGGAAGCGATACCCCCGGAGTCGATAAAAAGCCAAGCCGTGGAAACGGCAACGCCCTGAATAGTCAGGGCGTTGTATAGGCGCTAAGTTTGTTTATCGCCAAGCCAGATAAATATTACTCTTTTTGATCGACGGTCACTTCTTTCCAACTGTCATCCGGATCGAAACGCTTCATCGACTTCGCCACTTTGTCACCCTTGGGTCCCAAGTCTTTCTCGAATACCTGTCCTTCGTGACTGATCATGAAACTCATCACGCCGGTGTCATCGTATTTTGCCGGCCAGGCAATCAGTGCAAAGCCGCGGCTCATCTTGTCGCCGATGAGGTAGCTGTAAGCGCCACCGGGTGCCGACGGGCCTTGTCCCTCAAGGATGCGGAAGTGATAACCGTGCCAGTCTTCACCGACTTTAGCTGTGCCGAACAGGGGACCCAATGGACTGATCTGGCCGCTATCATCGTCTGCCCAATACAGCCCGTCGTGCATGCCGGGTGTGCTGAAGATTTTCTGCGCATATTCGAGTGCGCCGTCACCGTCACGATCCACGGAGGCGTAGTCCATCTGGGCGTCGTGATAGGTCAGCACCGATTGCACTGCGGCGAGTTCGTTGCTGCCAATTCGACGCGCACGGATTTCGGCGCTACCGGCCTTGATGTCGAAGCGCCAACCATTTTTGGCCTTGATCATGGGGATCGGCAATGTCCAGTGATCACTGCCGACCGCCAGCACTGCCTTGCGCTCGCTGGGTTTTTCGATGTCATGTTGCTCGTGGTACAGCTTCAAAAACGCATCCACGTCACTGCGTTGTACGCCGCCTCGCGGTATGTAAATGCGCCAGTCTTCACCCAACAGCTCTGTCAGGCGTGCCTGGTCGGCGTGTTTCGTACCCAGTGCTTCGACGAACGCTTGCGCGGCTTTTTCCGGCGTTGGAAATGCCTGCTGCGCCATGGCAATGCATGACCACGCCAGGCCGAAAGCGATTGCCAGAACACGAGGGAGCAAGTCCATGGGTACCTTCACTCGAAGATGGATGTTCAACGCCGGCCCCCCCCTCGTTGTCGCATGGGTGGGCTGGACGGCCTGCTGATCTGACGACCGGCAGATCGCTCGGCACTCGGGCGCAGGGCGGATGCCTGGCTGGAGCGACCACGGGCAGCTTGCAGGTTGGTCTGCGACGGTGACCGCGCGCCGGCGAATGCGTTGTTGCGGGCACTGCCGGGACTGGCGGCCGGTCGTTTTTGCGTAGCCTGGCGCGCCTGCGGGCTTTCCTGTCGACGCTGATTGGTCTGAGCGGTCTGTCTCCCGGGCTGCTGATTGTCCCGAATGTTCCGGTTTGTGCCCTGGCTCCTGTCAGATGCCCTTGGTCTGTCCGCACCGGCTGTGCCCTGGCCCCTGTCAGCCGCCCTGGGTCTGTCAGCACCGGCTTGCATCCGATTACCGACCGAGGCATCGGACTGCGCTTTGCGCGCGTGATCCCGGGCCTGGCGATTGCTGGTGGCAGGTCGTTCGATACCGGCCCTGTCCATGGAACTACGGGCGTTTTCTCGAGCCTGGGCTCGTTGGGCATTGTCCCCTCGAAAAGCTTCACGCTGATTGGCACCGTTCAGTTGACGGCCGTACTGTTCCCGGCTCCTGTTGTCGCGATAAGGCACGCCATCGCGATGCACTGCGTTGTGCTGCCATTTGTTCTGGTTATTGGTGATCTGGTTGTTGCGATTGATGTTGTTGTAACGATTGACGTCGATGTCGACGTCGTTATTACCCCAGTCACAATCACCCCATAACGAGGCGACGATAGCCACACCGGTCCCAAACGCCAGCCCGGCCACCAATGCCGAACCGGGGTAGTAAGCGGGCGGCGGTGGATAGTACGCGGGCGGCGACGCAGGATAGGGCCAGGTGCCGTAGGTGGTTGTCGGGTTGTAAGTGGGTACGTACACAACCTGTGGATCGGCGGGCTGAATGATGATGGTGGAACTGCTGCTGGCAGGCGCAGGGGCGGGAGCAGGGGCCGAAGAAGTTGTTGGCGCAGGTGCCGGTGGCGCCACCGCCTGAACCGTCACATTCTGATATTGGTTGCTCTGGAGGTTGCCGGCGGCTTGCGCCTGGCGGCGCAAACGTTGCACACCCCCCATGACATCGTCCGGTTGCGCCAGGAAGGCATCGCCCAGGCGCTGTACCCAGACGGGATCCTGTCCCAGCGTTGCCAGGACCTGTGGGAAGGCAACCAGCGCCTGTACGCTCGGATCCCAGGTCTGGTTCGCCACTTGTTTGACCGCGTCATCGCCCTTGGCGTCCGGATGGGCCTTGGACCAGGTGACCGCCTCGGCGATTTCCCCCGGGTATGTGGAAGCCATCAGGACCTGTGCCAGCAGTGGGTCCGGGTAAAGTGCAATGGGAGCCAGCATTTGATCCAGCTGCTCCTGGGTAAATACGGCATCTTTGGCCGCTGCCGTCACGGGCGCTGTAGCGGCAGCGTTTGCGGGAGCGGGTGCGTCCACTGGCTGCGCCAGGCATGTAGATCCACTTAGAAACAGTACAGCTGACACCGCGTAAAATAATGAAATACGCATTGCGCCTTACCCCTATGTGGTCAGGCAGGCATGGATTGACCGGATCAACGTCAGGCACTGAAAGCAGGCAACCTCGTTGCCACTCACTAATGGTAGCAACATATTTTGTTGCCATGGATCCAGATCCTATTTTCCATCATTGGCCCTGAACGGAGCCCGGCAGCCCGCGATGCCCAGCCGATGTGACTAGCGTGAAGTTTTGACATGCATGACTTCGGTGTAGATGGCGTTGATCGTCTGACCCACCTGGAGCTTCTTCATCCGGACCTGGAGCTTGGGGTCCTCGACCTTCAGGACGGTCTCTTTACCTTCTGGAGGAAGCAAGGTCACCTCATGCCGTTTCAAATCAATGTGGGTGATCTTCGAAGTGACCTTGACCTGACGAACCGCTTCACCACCCGGATTAGGATTGTCCTTGGTGGCCCGGATGGTCATGGATTCGTTGCTGACGCCCGGCGCGCCGTCGACATCGGTGTCGAGCACGTAGGCAACTGAGCGAATAACGTGAATATCGACCGTGTCGCCGACTTTCAAATTGTGCAGGGCTTTGGCTTTGTCCGTGAGCTGGATGGGCACCGGGCTTTTGTCGGGGCCTTCTACAGTGACCTGATAGTTCGCCGGATCGACGGCTACTACCCGCGTAACGATGTGGCCTTCCATGGAATGGCTACCCAACGGCACATCGGCTGCACGGGCAAAACCGGCGGTGGAGATGATCGAGGCAAGGGCAACCACGCAGGTAAGGGAGCGGATCGGTTTCATCGGCCTGTATTTCCATGTGATGGCTGACAGATCAGCGCGATGGATCTTGGGTCAGAGCACGTTGCACCCCAAGCATAGTCATTGATCGCTGATGTGTCCGGGGCGTTTGAAGTGGCCCGGGCAGGGTGCTTGCGGCTTCAACCGGTGGTCGTTGCCTTTGGCTTGTCACCGGCGCGTGGCTAAGCTTAATAAATCGAGGCGAATTGAAACTTGGGTGGTACCGGTCATCAACGGATCTGGATCGGCATCAAGACGGTGCCCCCAAAGGAGACGAAAATGTATGCGGTCATAAGAACCTACCTGGGTGCAGGCGCGAGGCAGCTGTTCGCGCTGCTGGAAGAGCGCAACACGGACGTCGAAGCGACCCTGCGGACAGTGCCAGGTCTCGTCAGCTACACACTGTTGAATACGGGTGATGGCGGCACGTCGGTGACTGTTTGCACGGACAAGGCCGGCAGCGATGCGAGCTTGAAAGTCGCACGTGAATGGATTCAGAAAAATGCATCGCATATCCACGCGGAGCCGCCGATCGTAACGGAAGGCCCGGTGGTTGTGCAGATCAAATAGTGCGTCCTTGCGATTGATCTCACGACACTATCGCTGTCGCGGGTTTTGTGTGTTTGCTTCGCAGAGATCTGATCGTCCGCGAACCATCGGGTTGTGTTTGATTGCAGTGGAAACGAACGACGGGGCGGGGCCTTTTCAGCCTGTCTCGGGAGGCAGAAATCGACCTGAGGCGGGCATCTGGATATCTGGCCGCGCGTAAGGGATAAGGCCGTAAGATGTGTGCTTCATTGCCGATAAGGAAGTCGCCATGTCACCGAACAAGGCTTGCCCCGTCATCCTCTCCAGTATTCCTGGCACACACATCCTTCTGTTCCGCCATCCAATAGCAGGCGTACAACTGGTCAAAGGGACAATCGAGACAGGTGAAACGCCAGCTCAGACCGCTCTGCGTGAATTAAGCGAAGAATCAGGCATAAAAGCCGCCTCGGTTGTCAGCGATATGGGCTGCTGGGACGCTGTGCATCTGGACCAGATATGGTCATTTCAACTGTGTTGCACGCAGGCGCTTTTGCCGGAGCAATGGACTCATCACACGCTCGATGACCATGGTCACACCTTCAGCTTTTTTTGGGCTCCGCTCGATGATTTGCCGTTTGCCGACTGTCATCCGGTCTTCCGTCGAGCCTTACGGCACCTGACTGCCGCGCTTTCAGCGCAAGGGTATGTATTGCCCGCGCGGCCCCGCAACCCCCTTGACCACGATGTACAGGAGTGGGCCTATGGAAACGAAAATGAGCGTAAGCAACAGGTACGGCAATGCACCAAGCCACGAACCGCCTCTCGACCTTGTGTCGTTAATCATCCAGAGGCAAGCGAGCGCCGCCATCAGATAGAGATCGATGACTACTTGCGCGGTGTCAGGCCGGGACATTAACTCCAAACCAAAGGCAAAAAGCGACTGTTCTGCCATCAACAACGTCCAGCCGGTATAGAGCGAAAAAATCAGTAACACGGGTAGTGCAACGTAGACGCCTTTCATGTCCTTCTCCTTGGTGGGTAGCGTCTACACAGTAGTGATAGTGTTGCTCGTCTCACAATGACCTGAGAGGTCATAGACACTCTTCACATGGACAGTCAGAGTTGAATAATGGGCCAGCACTCCTTTCATCCTACGTATTCAGTCGCCAGTAATGCCGCTGGCGAGCACCTACGACGCCTCCGTCAGCAAGCGGGGCTCAGCCAGCTAAATCTTTCCCTGTTGGCAGGCATATCTCAACGTCACCTTAGCTGCGTCGAGACGGGTCGTGCCAAGGCCAGCCCTGGCACATTACATGCGCTATTAACAGCCCTCGATGTACCTCTCGAGCACTGCAACGTAGTATTCATTGCGGCTGGCTATGCGCCGCGCTACGTTGCTTCTGCGCTGGACGCTCCGGCATTGGAGGTTGTCCACGTCGCGATCGATCACATTCTGCAAGCCAACAATCCTGCACCAGCCATTGTCATTAACAGCAGCTGGGACATCACCGCAGCCAACGCCAGCGCGGGATTGCTATTCGAAATGGCCGGTGTTTCAGTGGCTGGTGAGTCAGGTCTCAACCTGCTGGATACCCTGTTGCGTCCCGGCGGCTTGGGTGATTGTCTGGCGAATGCGCAAGAGATACGGGCTATTGCTTGGCAACGCGCCGCAAGGGAATCCGCCAGCAATCCCGATTTGGCTCGCCTCCTGGAAGACCTGGCAGGGCCGAAAGAAATACCACTGCACGTCCCACCGTCACCCTTGATACTGACTCGAGTGCGCACCGAAAACGGGGAACTTCGCTTTCTATCCACATTTACAACTTTCGGAATGCCGCTCGATATCACGGTAGCGTCATTGCGCATCGAACATCTTGTCCCCGCCGATGCTCATACCTGGCAAAGGATGAAAGCAGCTTATGACCAGTGGTTGGCGGCTAGATGAGCGAATCGCCCTGGCGTCCTTCCAGGACTGCCTCATGCAGCCAATTCAGTCAGGTATCGGGAAGGCCGAGACAGGCTCGGAAACAAGGTGGACCACGCGCATTTTCAAAAAAACTGACTTGTGAGTCGATGTTTCTAGACGTTCAAATCGGCACCGCTAAAACCGTTGCGCTGATAAAAGCGCTCCAGCTCACGGGCTTCCGGCTCCCTGCCGGTGAAAATCTTCAGGTACTCGGGGATGTAGCGCATGCGCTGGGCCAGGGGCTCCCGGGTTTTCATGCTGATGTAGCCGATTTGCGTGAGGTAGATCGAACGGGCGCGGGTAATCGCAGCATCGTGTTCAAAGCCGAAACGGTCGAACATCTGCCGCAATGCCTCGACGCGCTGCGCGTCAGCCTCGCTGATTTCCTGCGCCACTTCCGGTGATTGCAGCGCCCAACTGCGCATGGCGAACTCGAACTGCGAGTCGAACAATTCGCTGTTCAACCAGCAGTCGAAGACGTTGAGAATCGCCTCGGTGATGGACTCGGCATAGGCCTGGGATTTGGTCACCAGGTTGAAGGTGTTCTTGTTTTTCCATTGCTCGATCAAGGCTACGAGCAAGGCATCGCGGTCTTCGAAAAACCAGTAGAAGCTGGTGCGCGACAAATTCAGTTTTTTCGCCAGCGGCATCACTCGCACGGCATCGACGCCTGACTCAGTCAGACTTTCGTAGGCCGCATTAAGCCAGCCTTCCAGTGAGCCTCGGCCTGCCGGTTCCGCCGTTGAGGTGGTTGCTTTCATGGGCATTTCTTCCCTGTTTGAATTTGCTTTTCGTGGTCAACTGTACACCAGTGTCAAGAGTATTGACACCTGTGTACAGAGGGGCATATTGTCGGCGTGCCTGATGACCTGTTTGCGAGACCGATATGAAAAACGATCCGCTACTTCAGCCTTATCGCCTCAAGCATTTGACCCTGCGCAACCGCATCATAACCACCTCCCACGAACCGGCTTACCCGGAAGACGGGATGCCGAAAAAGCTCTACCGGGCCTACCACGTTGAACGTGCCAAAGCCGGTGTCGCCATGACCATGACCGCAGGCTCCGCCGCGATCTCCCGTGACAGCCCGCCCGTGTTCAACAACATTCTGGCCTACAAGGACGAAGTGGTCGGCTGGATGAAAGACCTGACCGACGAGTGCCACGAACATGGTGCGGCGGTGATGATCCAGCTCACTCACCTGGGCCGGCGTACCCGATGGGACAAAGGCGACTGGCTACCGGTGGTGTCGCCCTCGCACAATCAAGAACCCGCACACCGCGCCTTCCCCAAGCAGCTCGAACAGTGGGACATCGACCGCATCATTCGCGACTACGCCGATGCCGCCGAACGCATGAAAGCCGCCGGCCTGGACGGCATCGAGTTGCAAGCCTACGGCCACTTGATGGACCAGTTCTGGTCGCCACTGACCAACGAACTGGAAGGACCGTACGGCGGCTCGCTGCAAAACCGCCTGCGCTTTACCTTCGATGTGCTCACGGCCATTCGCAAACGCGTGGGCTCGGAATTTATCGTCGGCATTCGCTACACCGGGGACGAAGTCCTCGCCGGCGGCCTGCAGAAAGAGGAGGGCTTGCAGATCTCCCAACTGTTGAAAGACAGTGGCATGATCGACTTCCTTAATGTGATTCGCGGCAACATCGCCACCGACGCCGGGCTGACCGACATCATCCCGATCCAGGGCATGCGCAATGCCCCGCACCTGGACTTTGCCGGCGAAATCAAGGCGCTGACCGGCTTCCCGACCTTCCATGCAGCGAAAATTCCCGACGTGGCCACGGCGCGGCATGCCATTGCCTCGGGGTTGGTGGACATGGTCGGCATGACCCGCGCGCACATGACCGACCCGCACATCGTGCGCAAGATCATCGAAGGCCGTGAAGACGATATCCGCCCTTGCGTGGGCGCCAACTATTGCCTGGACCGCATTTACAACGCTGGCGCTGCCTACTGCATCCACAACGCCGCGACCGGGCGTGAAACCACCATGCCTCATGAAATACCCAAGGCTGCGCAGAAGCGCAAAGTGGTGATTATCGGTGCCGGTCCCGGTGGCCTGGAAGCGGCACGGGTGGCAGGAGAGCGCGGCCACGAGGTGGTGGTGTATGAGCTGGCGGACAAACCCGGCGGACAGATTCGCCTGACCGCGCAGTCCGAGCGGCGCAAAGAAATGATCAGCATCATCGATTGGCGCATGGCGCAATGCGAGCGCCTTGGCGTGACGTTTCACTTCAACACCTGGGCAGACGCCGCGATTGTTCTCGATGAAAATGCCGACGTGGTGATCGTGGCGACCGGGGGCATGCCGCACACCGAAGTGCTGGAACACGGCAATCAGTTCCTGGTTTCAAGCTGGGACATTATTTCCGGCGACGTGAAGCCTGGGCGCAATGTGCTGGTGTACGACGATGCGGGCGACCACGCCGGCCTGCAAGCCGCCGAATTCATCGCCCGCAGTGGCGCCAAGACTGAAATCATGACCCCCGACCGCTCGTTCGCGCCGGAAGTCATGGGCATGAACCTGGTTCCCTACATGCGCTCGTTGCAGCAACTGGACACCACCTTCACCGTCACCTACCGGCTCAAGGTTGTGGAGAAACAAGGCGACCAATTGCTGGCTACGATCGGCACCGATTACAGCGACCTGACTAAAACACGCCTGGTGGATCAGGTGGTGGTCAACCACGGCACCCGTCCGCTGGACGAGCTGTATTTCGAACTCAAACCCTTGGCCAGCAACGAAGGCGCCGTGGAGTACATGGACCTGATTGTCGGCAAGCCGCAAACCGTTGCGAGCAACCCCGAAGGGCGCTTCCAGTTGTTCCGCATTGGTGATGCCGTGGCGTCGCGCAATACCCATGCGGCCATCTACGATGCCCTGCGGCTGGTCAAGGACCTCTAGCTGCCGTGTGTCGCCCACAACAATAAAGACAGCCGTCGCCTGATTTAGAAGCCTTTAGTTACTGCCCCGACAGTTGGTCTGATTGAATTTGATGAACATCAAACTCTTCCCAGCGGAGGTTGTTGCATGCATACGGGTTCTGATTCCATTGAGCTGCTCACTGCGTTAACCGAACGCGACCTGCGCTTTCGCAGCGATGCCAAGGTCACTGAACATGCCCTGGCGCCGGTCGACACGGCGTTACTCGATGCGTATACCGCCATCGATCGCAAAGCCCTGCGTCATTACCGCCTGGAGCGCATTCGCGAGCAACTGCGCGCCCAGGATTACGCCGGCATTCTGTTGGCCGATCCGATCAATATTCGCTATGCCACCGACACCAATAATCTCGGCTTGTGGGTGATGCACTCGCCCAGCCGCTATGTGTTTGTGGCCACCGACGGCCCGGTGGTGCTGTTCGAGTTCACCAGCAGCCGGCACAACAGCGAGCACGTGGAAACCATCGATGAAATTCGCCCGGCGATTCCCTGGCTGTATTTTCTTGCCGGCCCCCGCGTGCAGGAAAAAGCCGAGCGCTGGGCCCAGGAAGTGGCGGACCTGATAGCCCGCCACGGTGGCGGCAATCGCCGCTTGGCGGTGGACCGTTGCGACCCTTGGGGCGCGCAGCGCCTGACGCATAAGGGCATTGAGCTGTTTGATGCGCAGCCGTTGATGGAGCAGGCACGCTTGATCAAATCGGCGGAAGAGGTCGCCAGCCACCGGGTGTCCATGTGCGTGTGCGACCTGGCCATTGCCCGGATGCGCACAAGCCTGGTGCCGGGGGTCACTGAAAACCAGCTGTGGAGCATCATGCACGGGACTAATGTCGCGCACGGCGGGGAATGGGCCGAAAGCCGCTTGCTCAGCTCCGGGCCGCGCACCAACCCGTGGTTCCAGGACGCCACCGACAAGGTCATCAAGGCCGGTGAGATGGTCTGTTTTGACACCGACATGGTCGGGCCCGGTGGTTACCTTTCGGACATCTCTCGCAGCTTCGTCTGCCCTGGCAAGGCGCCGACAACGGCCCAGCGCGACTTGCTGGAAATCGCCTCGCAGCAGATCAACCACAACGTCGAACTGCTGCGCCCGGGCCTGTCCTTTCGCGAGTTTGCCGAACACTGTTGGCCTGTGCCCAAGCGCTTTGAACACAACCGCTACATGATGATGCTGCACGGCGTCGGCCTGGTGGACGAGTACCCCAGCGTCGCCTACGCCGTGGATTTCGCCGAGTGGGGTTACGACGGCCTGTTCGAGGAAAACATGGTGGTGTCGGTGGAAAGTTACATCGGTGAACAAGGCGGTGGGGAAGGGGTGAAGCTCGAAGAACAGGTGCTGATCAGCGCCAACGGGCCGATAAAACTTTCGTGCACGCCCTTAGTCGACGGCGATCGATAGCTGGAGCAAAACCATGAGCAGTATGACCGTGATTGAATCCGCGCCCTCCTTGGCGCCGCGCCCAGTGGCCAGCGCCGAACCGTTCTTGCGCCTGGAGGGAATTCATAAACAGTTTGGCCCCTATCCCGTCCTGCACGACGTGTGTTTTGAAATGAGCAAGGGCGAGGTGGTGGCCATTATTGGGCCTAGTGGTTCGGGCAAGAGTACCTTGCTGCGCTGTATCAATCAGTTGGAGCCGCCGACTCAGGGCCGGGTCAGTATGGATGGTGTGCACATCGAAGCTGGCAAAACGTTGCCCCGTACAGAGCTGCTCAAGCTGCGCCGGCGCATTGGCATGGTGTTCCAGTCGTTTAATCTTTTTCCGCACCTGACGGTACTGCGCAATGTCAGCCTGGCGCAAATCCGTACCTTGGGCCGCAGCGCCAAAGAGGCCGACGCCCGCTCCATGCAACTGCTCGAACGCGTGGGGTTGGCCGACAAGGCCCAGCATTATCCGGCGCGCTGCTCCGGTGGCCAGCAACAACGGATCGCCATCGCCCGCGCCCTGGCATTGGACCCTGAATTGATGCTGTTCGATGAGCCGACCTCGGCGCTGGACCCCGAACTGGGCCTGGAGGTGCTGGCGGTGATGAAAGAGCTCGCCAGCGAAGGCATGTCGATGATCGTCGTGACCCACGAAATGCACTTCGCCGAAACCGTGTCCGACCGCGTGGTGGTGATGGCCGAGGGGCGAATCATCGAGCAGGGGCCGAGCCAGCAAGTGATGCGCCAGCCCGAGCATGAACGGGTGATCCAGTTCCTCCAGGCCGTGAGGAATCGCTGATGCAAGACATCCTGATGATGCTGTTGAACGGTGTGCCGTGGACCATTGCGGTCACCGTGCTCGCCTTCTGCGTCGGCGTAGTGCTGGGGTTTCCGATCTGTGCCCTGCGCCTGTCCAGGGTCAAGCCACTGCGTTTTCTGGCGGCCATGCTGGTGCTGACCCTGCGCTCCATTCCGCCGATTGTCTGGCTGTTTTTCATCTTCTTTGGCATCGGTGGCGGCTATATCAGCCTGTCGCCGTTTACCGCGGCAGTGGTCGGCCTGGGGCTGATTACGGCGGCGCACATGTCCGAGGTGTACCGCGGTGCTTTCGCGGCGATTCCCACCGGGCAGTTCGAAGCCGCCTATGTGCTTAACCTGTCGACATCGCAACGGTTTTTCGATGTGGTGTTACCGCAGTTGGTGCGCATCGCCATTCCCACCTCGGCCACCTACGCCATTGGCCTGCTCAAGGATTCGGCCGTGGCCTCGACCATTGGCGTCGGCGATATCAGCTTCCAGGCCTATCAGGTTTCACAACAAACCTTTCAGGGCCTGAGTGTCTACAGCGCGGCGGCGCTGGTTTACCTGGTGCTCAGCGTGCCGGTGGCTTTGTTCTCCCGTTGGCTCTCGGCCACGTTGAAACAGAGGATTGCCCGATGAGCGAACTGCTGACGATGTGGGCCCAATGGCTGCCGGAGTTGTGGAAGGGCTTTGTGCTGTCGATGCAGGTCACGGCGGTGAGCCTGGGCCTGGGTATTGTACTGGGGCTGGTGCTGGCACTCAGTGTCTCGGCCCCGAGCCGCTGGTGGCGTTACCCGTCTTTGGTCATCGTGGAGTTTGGGCGCGGTGCGCCGGCGTTGATCCTGCTGCAGTATTTTTACTTTGGCCTGCCCAGCGTCAACCTGACCTTGACCTCGTTCTGGGCTGCCGCGCTGGCCATGGCGTACTGCACGGCGGCCTACACCAGTGAAATCATTCGCGGTGGCATCGAGGCGGTGGCCCCAGGGCAAACCGAGGCCGCTGAGGTGATCGGCCTCAACCGGTTCGACGCCCTGCGCTTTGTGATCCTGCCTCAGGCCTTGCGGGTAGCGCTGCCGTCGCTGCTGGGGTTCTCGATCATGATGTTCCAGGCCTCGTCGCTGTGTTTCACCATCGCCCTGCCGGAAATTGTCAGCCGGGCGTCTTCCATAGGTTCCTCCACGTTTGAGTACATGCCGGTGCTGATCCTGGCCGGTTTGATGTATGCCGCTGTCTGTGCTCCGGCGACCCTGGGCGTGGCAGCGCTGGAAAAAAGACTGGCACCCAGCCAGCCATAACAACAAATGCCACTCACGCCGTTTTCGGCTGCTGCTCTCTTATTGCAAAGGTGACGTCATGACTCGCTCATTTAAACGTTTTACCCATTGGATGTTCTTGTGTTCGACCCTGGCCGGCGCGCCGTACGCCCTGGCCGAATGCACCCCGGCGAACCAGTTTGAAACCATTACGCCGGGTGTACTGACCGTGGCGGCGTATGTCTTCCCGCCTTACTCGATACCGGGGCCGAACAACCAGTTGAGCGGCGTGGATGGCGAGATCATCAAGCGCATCGCCGAGCGCGAATGCCTGAAGGTCAAGACCATGGTGGTGGACACCGCAGCGGTGGTGCAGGCAGTGGTGGCAAAGCGCGCCGATGTCGGCATCGGTGACTGGTATCGCACGGCAGAGCGCAGCAAGGCGTTGGGGTTGTCGGCACCCTTGTACCTGGACGTGATGGGCATTATTTCGGATGAGGGTTACACGAAGATTTCCGAACTGGACGGCAAGCGCATCGGCACCGTGCAGGGCTACTTGTGGGTAGACGATTTGAAGAAGGCCTTTGGCGATAATCTGGTGCTCTACCCGAACCCGGTGGCCATGGCCCAGGACCTGGCGTCCAAGCGCATCCAGGTCGGCGCGGACAGCTTCGCGGTGGGGGTTTCTTCGCAGCAGAAGGGCGCCTACCCCGGCAAGAGCATCAAGGTGTCCGAGCCCGATCAGCGGGTCAAGGCCACGCTTGAGCCTGGGCAGAGTGCCTTCCCGTACACCAAGACTAACGCAGCCTTGGGCGAGGCGTTGGGCAAGAACATCCAGGCCTTGCATGCCTCGGGCGAAATCGCGGAAATCCTCGCCTCCTTTGGCCTGGACCGCGAGGCTGCGCAGGTGGGTGAGCCGAGGATGATTCAGTAGAGATAATCAACTGAACGACACAAATCCTGCGGGAGCGGCTAAAGCCGCTCCTGCAGGTTCTCAAGCTGCGGCACACCTACAATCCGAGAACACTGAAGCCACCATGGACGACAACAAACCCGACAAGCGCCTGTCTCTGACCGATGCCACTACCTTCGCACAACAGCTCTGCATGGCCCACGGCACCAGCTACGCCGTGGCCTCGGCGCTTGCCAACGCCACGGTATCAGCCCAGGCCCATGGCCAACACGAAGTCGGTTTCGGCCATTTGCCTGACTACCTCAGCGGCTTTGCCACCGGCCGAATCGCCATGGCTGCCGAGCCCATCGTGACCCAGGTCGCGCCGGCCATGATCCGCTGCGACGCGGCCCAAGGCATCGCGCAACTGGGGTTCGATCGCGCTTTCCCTGTGCTGTGCAGCAATGCGCATCAACTGGGTATCGCCCTGTTTGCGCAGTTCAACGCGTTCACCTGTGGCGAGTTGGGCTATTACACCCGTCGCCTGGCGCGCGAGGGGCTGGTAGCGTTGGCGTTCACCAATGGCTCACCGCTGCTCACCGTGGCGGGCCAGAGCCGGCCGCTGTACTCCACCAACCCCATCGCATTTGCCGCCGCCAGTGCTGCGGGTCGTTTACTGGCGATTGACCAGGCCAGCAGCGCCACGGCCTACGTAAACCTGCTTCGGGCCGCTGAAGCGGGGGAGGCGATACCGGCAGGCTGGGCGGTTGATGCACAAGGCAATGAAACGCGCAGCGCACGGGAGGCACTGCACGGGACGTTGCTGGCATTCGGGGGCGGTCGCGGCGCCAACATCGCGTTGATGGTCGAGGTGCTCGCGGCGGGTTTGACGGGGGCCAATTGGTCGTTGGATGCAGCAGATTTCCGTACCGGCAGCGAGTCCCCAGGGGCTGGCATGCTGGTGATTGGCATTGCGCCCAGGTTGCTGGACGAGTGCTTTGCCTCACGGCTGGGCGAGCAGATGACGCGGCTTGAAGCCTTGGGCGTTTACCTGCCGGGCAAGGCCAAAGAGCAAGCCTATGCCCGTGCGGTCCGCGAGGGCATCAGCCTGCCGTTATCGGCGTACGACGCGTTCAAGGCGCAGGTGGAATAGAGTTGGCTCGCGATTGTCCACCGGGAGGCGGGCGTTAGATTATCGCCAAACGGACTTTCAGGGATGTCCGCCTTTGGCCCGGAGTGTGTAAAAACCAGCCTCCACTCAAGGCCGCCGGCGCCTTCATCAGATTCTGCTTACCAAGGATTTTCACTGCCCGCTTCAAGTTATAGGCGAGCGCATTCAGCTCATTTCGGTGCTCACCCCCAGCTTTGCTGATTGCGATCATGTCGACGCTAAGGTCTAAGGTGGGGGCAGGATGTATCGCGATGGCGTATCGAGCTTTTTGAAGTACTGCACGGCAAAGTCGACGAAGGTCTTGACGCGTAACGGCAGCTTTTTGCCACCCTCCGTCAGCAGGTGAAATCCGGTGCTTGGGCATTGATAGTCTTCAAGCAGTGGGATCAACCGATTGGCTTGTATGTCGTCCGCCACCTCCCAGACCGACTTCCAGATGATCCCCAAGCCTTGAACTCCCCATTGACGCAAGGTAAATCCGTCATTGGCCAGCCGATTGCCCTTGACCTGAATTGTGGTTGGCACCCCTTTGTCCATGAATTTCCAACGATCAAGTGTGAAATCCGCACTCAGGTGTACCAGGCAGTTGTGATGCTGCAGGTCTTCAGGGCTGAGCGGTGCGCCGCGCTGCTCAAGATACTGCGGAGAACAGCAAACTATATGCCGGTCCACTCCAAGGGAGCGGGCGATAAGTGTGCTGTCCGGAAGGTCACCGAACCTGATCGCAATGTCCGAGCCGGACTCGACAAAGTCCAGTACGCGGTCGGTGAGAAAAAGGCGAACGCGGATATCGGGATTTTCGCTGATGAAGCTATCGACCAATTGGCTGATCCACTGCCGACCCAGATCGGTAGGGCACGTCAGGCCGATAGTGCCTAGCAAATCGCTTTGGCCGTTTTTGATGATGCTGTCGAGGGCGTCGACCTCCTCGAGAATTTTCTGGGCATTTTCAAACAGCAACTGGCCTTCGGCGGTAGGGCTCAAGCTTCGGGTGTTGCGCTTGAGCAAGCGCAATCCGTAGAAGTCCTCCATCGCCTTGAGTCGACCACTCATGGCGGCTGGCGACAGGCCCATTTGCCGACCCGCCGTTGAAAGTGAACCTGTCTGAACGACGAGACGAAACAGCCGCATGTCCTGCAATCGATCGACCATGGGGATTTTGCCTCGTGAAAGTTACGTTTTATTGTTAACAAAGTATCAGTCAATTGTTCAGTAAAAACCATCTAATCAAAAAGTCGGCAGGTAAGGCGAGCAAGTACGCAAGCGCTTTGGAATAGGGGTTTGAGGGCGCCTGTGAAGCGAATTCAAATATGTTTGTTGTTGGGTTCATCTTTCAGTTTCAGTGAAGAGTCAATTTTCTAAAATCGAATAGAAAAGTTCGGCTGATTGTTAATAATGCAAGCCAGTGCCTGTGAGTCACAATAAAAAGAGGGTTTATGCTATGCGTGTTCAATATCAAGAGGCCGCCCCTTCGATAGACCTGGCCGGTCAATTCAAATCGGCAATGGGCCGCTTTGCCTCTTCTATAACCCTGATCACCACACTTGATGACGATGGTCAGCCCCACGGCCTGGCCGCGACTGCCTTTTCCTCGGTGTCGATGGACCCTGCGTCGGCTCTTATCTGTGTCAATCGCAGCGCCAGTGCGTCACCGATCATCAAGCGTTCCGGGCTGTTCTGCGTGAACATGCTGCAAAGCCAGCATGAGCCGATCTGCAAAATATTCAGTCAGCCCGATCTGCGCGAACGACGCTTTGTCGAGGGTGACTGGCGTACCGGAGTTCACGGCATTCGTTACTTGGCCGACGCCCAGGCAGCGATCTTTTGCGAAGTGGTGCAGGAGATTGAACACGGTACGCACACGGTGATTATCGGCAACGTCATTTATGTCATCACTCAATCACTGGAAGAGCCACTTCTCTATATGGGAGGACGCTATCGGGAACTGGGTCGTTAATTCGTAGCTATCACGTGCTGCTCGATCTTATAACAATCAAATAAGAAGTGGATGTGGGTATGAACAATCAGTTGTTGGTAAAAACAAGATTGCCCGGGTCGATTCCAAAGTGGATTGGACTGGACAACAGTGTGGCGGGTCCGATGGCCGGGCTTTTATTGTTATGCGCAGTATTAACCTTCTTTACCAATAGTTTTCTGACCTTGAGTAACTTGCTCAATGTGCTGGATCAAGTGACGGTGCTGGGCATCATGGCGCTGGGCATGACGCTGGTGATTCTCATCGGTGGTATCGACTTGTCCGTGGGTGCTGTGCTGGCGGTGGCGATCATGGTCATGAGCTGGCTCGAACAGGCGCTCGGCCTGCCGATGTGGGTGGCCATGCTCGGGGCGATTGCCGTGGGTGCAGCCTGTGGTTCGACCACGGCCTTGCTGGTGGTTCGGGCCGGCCTTCCATCATTCATTGCGACGCTGGCGATGATGTCCATCGCCCGCGGCCTGGCCTATATGGTCACGGACGGTGCGCAAGTCAGTGGATTTCCGGAATGGTTCAGCAACCTCTCGGTTATCCGCTACGGCGGCGTGCTGTCGCTGACTGTCTGTTGTTTCGTGGTGCTGGCGCTGGTGTTCTGGTTCGTTCTCAAGTTCACGGTATCCGGTCGCAGCCTGTATGCCATCGGCGGTAGCAGCAAGGTGGCCAAGCTCGCCGGAATCCGGGTCAAGGGTTACACCAGCGCGGTGTACATCATCTCGGGCATCTGTGCGGCCCTGGGCGGCATCATCATGACATCCCGCCTGGACACCGCTGGCGCTGGTGCAGGTGTCGGCTATGAGCTGGATGTGATCGCTGCCGTGGTGATCGGCGGCGGCAGCCTCAAGGGCGGTGCGGGGAGTGTGGTCGGCACGATCATCGGTGTGTTGATCATCGGCGTATTGCGCAACGGCTTGAACCTGGCCGGCATTTCACCCTTCGTCCAGCAAGTGGTCATCGGCGCGGTGATCGCATTCGCGGTGATGCTCGATCTGCTCAAGCGCAAGGCTGACTGATCTCGGGTCATCGATCAAAACCGGCATCGTTCCACGCACAATAAAAAGGTAAAAAACATGAACCTGTCTGCTTTTTCGCTTCGCTTTCTGTGGCTGCCACTGCTGGGCTGCCTGATGTCGGCCGGTGCTTACGCACAAGGCAAACCTACGGACGAAATCACCGTCGGGATGTCGATCCCGAGCCTGCAATGGGTGTTCTACCTGATGGTCCGGGATGGCGTCATGGAACAGGCCAAGACCCTCGGCATCAAGAATGTACTGGTGGCTGATGCCCAGGCTGATCCCGCGCGCCAGGTCAGTCAGATTCAGGACATGTTGAGCAAAGGAATCGATGTACTGCTCTACACCGCGACCGGTAGCGCCGCCTCGGCCGTGCCGGTGCGACTGGCGCGACAGCAGGGTGTGCCGGTGATCTGCATTGACAACTTCCCGAAAAACGTCGAGTGCGACGCCTACATCTCCACCGACAACCTGGCCGCGGCGGGTGAACTGGCCCGGCAAATGATCAAGTTGACCGGCGGCAAGGCTGAAATCGGCCTGCTGCAAGGCACTCTCGGCGACTCCACTGAAGTGGCCCGGGCCAAAGGCCTCGATGCGGTGCTGTCCGAGGCGCCGGAGATGAAGATCATCGACCGCAAACCGACAGACTGGCTGCAGGACAACGGCTTCAAGGTCGCCCAGGACATGCTGCAGAAGAACCCGAAGATCAACGTGTTCATCGGACGTTCCGATGCGCCGGCGCTCGGTGCGGCTCAGGCGGTAAAGGTGGCCAATATCGATCACAAGGTCTGGGTGTTCGGTTATGACGGTTTGCCATCTGCTCTGGAAGCGATTCGCGATGGAAAACTGGACATGACCATCACGCAACAAGCCGTGGAAATGGGGCGTTCCGCATTGCGTACCGCCGTCGATCTGCAGCAAGGCAAACAGGTGACCAAGACGCAGCTATTGCCGGCCTTCGTCACCACCCGGGAAAACGCAGCAACCTTCCTTGAACAGCATCCTTGAGAACGGTGAAGGGAGGGCAAGTCATGAGTGCGATCAATACCACCCGGGAGCCGTTGTTCCGCGCGAGCAACATCGGCAAGTCATTCAACTCGGTCAGGGTGCTGGAAGATATCAGCCTCGATATCGGCTACGGAGAAGTGGTGGCGTTGCTGGGGGAAAACGGCGCAGGAAAATCGACCTTTTCCTCCATCGTCGCCGGCGCACTGACACCGTCCAAAGGCTCGATGTTCCTGGCTGGTGAACCTTATGCGCCAACCGGGCCGGGAGCTGCCATGGCGCTGGGGATCAACATGATCCATCAGGAAATCCACCTGCTGCCTGACTTGAGCGTGGCGGAGAACGTTTTCCTCGGTCATCTGCCGACCCGCGACGGCATCATCGACCGTAAGGCAATGTTCCGTGAAACAGAGAAGCAACTGCGGCGCCTGGGTCTGGATATATCGCCGGATACACCGGTGCGGCAACTGAAAATCGCCGCCCAGCAACTGGTGGAAATCGCCCGGGCCCTGACGCTCAACTCGCGCTTGTTGATTCTCGACGAGCCGACCGCAGCCCTGGGCAAGGACGAAACCGACCTGTTGTTCAAGCAAATCGAGGAACTGAAGAAGGAGGGGGTGTCCTTCATCTACATCAGTCATCGCATGGATGAAATTGCCCGGATCGCCGACAAGGTCGTGGTCATGCGTGATGGTCACCTGATCGCGCGTCACGACAGCGGTACGGCCGATGTCGGCGTCCTGGTGTCGCAAATGGTGGGGCGCCCGATCGATCGCTTGTTTCCAGAGTTGCCGGCCCCTGGGGATGCGGTGGTATTGAGCGTCGAGCAGCTGTCGGACAAGGCGGGGCGCTTTCACGATGTGTCTTTTTCAGTGAAGGCCGGGGAGATTTTCGGCATTGCCGGCATCGTCGGCGCGGGTCGAACGGAGCTGGTTCAGGCGATAGCCGGGTTGAGTGCATTGAGCCAGGGCAGGGTGATGCTGGGGGATCGATCACTGCCGGCCAATAACGTGCTGGCGGCGATCCATGCCGGCGTCGTGCTGATCCCGGAGGACCGCAAATCCGAAGGCGTGGTGCTGAGTCAGACGATTGCCGAAAACCTGGCCTACTGCAATCTGGATAGCCTCAGCTCCTGCGGTGTCATGGCCAACCACCGGGTAGCGGCATTCGCCCGTGAACGTATTGCGACGCTGGGAATCAAGGGCGTGGCGGGGCAGGTGCTCGACAAGTTGTCCGGCGGCAACCAACAGAAAGTGGTGATCGCCAAATGGATCGCGCGTAATCCGAAAGTCATCATTCTCGATGAGCCAACGCGGGGCATCGACATGGGCGCGCGCGCGGCGATTTACGAACTGATCATCAATCTGGCCAAAACCGGGGTGTCGGTGATTGTCGTGAGTTCCGACCTGGAGGAGGTCATCGGTCTGTCCCATCGGGTGATGGTCATGGCGCGCGGCCGTTCCCAAGGCATCCTGCATCGGCCGCAGATTGCCCCCGACAGCATCATGACCCTGGCGACCGCTTGATGACGGGCGCTAATCGAGGAGGTTCAAACATGTCGGCCCCATACCAGGCAATGCCGTATCGACCCTTTGCCGAGCTATTGGATTTGTCCGGAAAAACCGCGGTCGTCACGGGTGGCAGCAGCGGCATCGGTTTCGCCATCAGTCGGCGACTGGCCGAAGCAGGGGCCAATGTACTGATCGGCAGCCTGGCGCCGGAGCGTAGCGGGGAATTGATGGAGGCGGGTTATGCCGTGGCATTTGAGGTCACCGATGTCAGTCGTCCGGGTGACATTCAGCGGCTGGCGGACATCGCGGTCGAGCGTTTCGGTTGCCTGGATATCTGGATCAATAACGCCGGTGTCTACCCGCTCAAGGCGATTGATGACGTCGATGCGGATTTCTGGGACGGACTGCACGCGATCAACACGCGCGCTGTGTTTCTGGGGGCTCAGGCCGCACAACGGCAGATGCGCCGGCAGAAAGGCGCCGGGGCGATCGTCAATCTGTCGTCGATCTGCGGTCATCGTCCCATGGCTAATCACTGCACCTATGACGCCTCCAAGGGCGCGGTACTGGCCATGACCCGAAGCCTGGCGAAGGACTTGAGTGCCTCCAACATTCGGGTCAATTCGATCTCGCCAGGCTTGACCGCGACACCGGGCAACCTGGAGCCGGAGCTGCTTGAGCAGCACCGGCAGAACAACGTGCTGGGCAACATCGGCCTGGGTCGGGCGGCCGAACCCTGGGAGATCGCCGATGCTGTGCTGTTCCTGGTTTCGCCGCTGTCGTCCTATGTGACAGGCATCGATTTGCTGGTGGACGGCGGCTGGTTGCTGCACGGAAGTTGAATCGCAAACAAAGCATTTGAGGGTGAGCTGCACGCGCTGATGTAACGCGTCACTTGCCCCGGATATTTAACCCATTCCTTGAACGTTGCGACTTGCAGCGCCGGCACTGGCACGCCTGCGAAACGAGCGCTCGTCATGAAAACGGTGTGCAGCGAAACAGTTTCGCAGCGCACCGGTCACTGAAAACAGCAGGAGAACGACATGAAACTCGCCATGTTCATGCAGCCACTTCATCACAAGGGCTGGGACTATCACGAGATGTACGATCAGGACATCGCGTGTGCTGTACATGCCGACAGCGTCGGTTTTGATGAGCTTTGGGTCGGTGAACATACGTCACAGCGCACCGAGCCGATAACCAATGCGCTGCAATTTCTATCCACCCTGATTCCGTTGACCCAACGCATGAAACTGTGCACCGGAGTGCTGAATCTTCCGCACCATTTCCCGGCTCGAATCGCCGCCGATGCCGCGATGTTCGACCACATGTCCAAGGGGCGTTTCATCATGGGTATCGGCCCGGGTGGACTGGCTTCCGACTTCGAGGTGTACGGCAGCAACGGCAAGGACCGTGGACAGATGATGGTGGAGTGCTACGAGATGATCCGTGCGATCTGGAACTCGGGCGCGCCCTATGATTTTTCCTCGCAGCACTACCAGGTCAGCCTCAAGGATGCGGTGCACCACGAATTGGAAATTGGCTACATGCCGACGCCATTCCAGAAACCGTTTCCGCGGGTGGCAACCACGGCCATGAGTCCGTTTTCCGGCACCGCAAAACTTGCGGGTGCCAAGGATTGGGACCTGATGTCCGCCAACTTCAACCCGACGGCAACAGTGGCTTCCCATTGGCAGGCTTACTGCCAGGGCGCGGAAAGTGCCGGGATCAAGGCCGATGCCAATAATTGGCGCGTGGCCCGTTCGGTATTCGTTGCCGACTCCCAGGCCCAGGCCGAGGACTATCTGGCGCAAGAGAGCTGCACGCTGCGGCGCTACTTCGACTACATGATCGATAACCTGGCCACCAACCACTACACCAAGATCTTCAAGACCCGCCCCGACATGACCGACGAGGAAGTGACGGTCGACCACTGCATCAAGGAAATGGTGATTTACGGCGACGTGAACTCCGTCACCGAGCAACTGGTGGCGTTCAGTGAGCAGACCGGGCCGTTCGGCACGTTGATGACCACTTTCCACGAGTGGGATGACGAAGCGCTGTGGCGGCGCTCGATGCAACTGACTGCGCAACAGGTCATGCCGCGCCTCAACGACTACATGACGCCACGTTTGAAAGCGCAGTAATCGCCCGATTGCGCTGGGCTTATGTGCGGCCGCATCACGGATGCGGCCGAAACTCTGGTAACGCGCCTGGACACTACATATGACTGATTTGACAGATTTCCGCGACAACGCGGATCACGCTTTTGAACTGACTGCGAAAGAGTTGACTCGCCTGCGGGAAAAAGCCCAGTTCATTCGCCTGGAAACCATCCGGCTGATCGAGATCGCCAAGGTCGGCCACTACACGTCGGTGTTCTCCGCCGCCGAGTTGTTCGCCGCGTTGTATTACGACGTAATGGACTTGCGATTCGCCGAGCCCAAATGGCCCGACCGCGATCGTTTCATGATGGGTAAGGGGCATGCGGCCGTCGGGTTGTTTCCGGTGTTGGTGGAGTGGGGTTTCTTCGCCAAAGAAATCCTCGACAACTACACGCGCCTCGGTAATCCGCTGGGTGACCACCCTGATATGCGCAAAGTCCCTGGAGTGGATTTCTCCTCCGGTTCCATCGGTCATGCGCTGTCCGGCGGCTTGGGCATGGCCCTGGCCGGGCGGATGCTGGGCAAGACGTTCACCACTTACGTGATGCTCGGCGACGGGGAAATGCAGGAAGGGCAAGTGTGGGAAGCGGCGCTGTCGGCGGCCCACCATAAAACCGCAAACCTGGTGGCAATCATCGATCGCAATGGCTTTCAGCTCGACGGTAATGTCGATGACGTCATCGGTATCGAGCCGTTGGCGGACAAGTGGATTGCGTTCGGTTGGGAGACACACGTGGTGGACGGCCATGATCTCGCGGCAGTCACCCGCCTGTTGCGTCGCCTCAAAGCCGACACCACGCGTACGCAGCCGGTGTGCATCATCGCCAATACGGTGAAGGGCAAAGGGGTTTCCTACATGGAAACCGAGCCGGGTTGGCACTTGGGGTATCTCGACCCCGAAGATGCGCAACGTGCTATCGACGAAATCAAAAGCAAGGTGATCTAACTCATGAATACCGCACCTCTGTCGAACAACTCCTGGCAATACCGGGAACTAAACAGCCAGACGCCGAGCTTGAATGCCTTGTCGGATGCCCTGATCGAACTGGTCGAACGGGGCGAACCGATCGTTGCCGGTACCGCTGACCTGCAATACTCCAACGGCCTGTCAAAGTTCGCCGAATTGCACCCGGAAAAATTCGTGCAGTTCGGTATTTCCGAACAGAACATGGTGTCTGCCGCGGCCGGGATGGCGGCGGTAGGCATGAAGCCGTTCGTGGCGACCTTTGCATCCTTCCTGCCATTGCTGTGCTGCGAGCAGATCCGGATGGACGTGGCGTACTCAGCCTTGCCGGTGCGCCTGATCGGCCATCATGCCGGGATTTCTCTGGGCTTCTACGGCACCTCGCACCACGCCACCGAAGACCTGGCGATCATGCGTTCTATTGCCGATATCACGGTGGTTGCGCCAGCCGATGGCAATCAACTCAAGGCCGCGATACTCGCTTCGGCCAACTACCCGCAACCGATCTACTTTCGCATCCAGCGCGGGCGTGATCCGGTGGTGTACGAGACCGTTCCGGACTTTGTCTTCGGCAAGGCAACTGTGCACCTGACCGGCGATGAACTGACCATCATCGCGACCGGCTCAACAGTTCATCCGGCACTTGAAGCGGCGCGAGCCTTGAATGCCGCCGGGCGTTCGGTAGGCGTGATCGATATGACCACCATCAAGCCATTGGACCGTGAGGCGGTACTGACCGCCGCGCGCAACAGCCGATCCATTCTTACCGTTGAAGAACACAACATCATTGGCGGTCTGGGTGGTGCTGTGTGTGAAGTGATCGCGGAGGAGGGCATTGGGGTGAAAGTGCGACGCCATGGTATTTACGACGAGTACAGTCTTATTGCGCCGCCGACTCACCTTTATCGTCATTACCGGCTGGACGCGGCGGGTATCGAAAGCGTAGCGCTGGAGGTGTTGGCCTAAGCCTTGATATCGGGCGAAGGCGTTTGACTGACGGTTTTCCCCTTTAGGCTCAATGGGCCTGACGTGCAGCGAGGGTCTTCATTGACGATGACCCTGGTTGCACGTTTTTTTATGGGTGTGATTTGCCTGGAAGAGAGCATTCGCCAGCGCATAAAAAAGCTCACCGAAGTGAGCTTTCAGAATCTCGACAGTCAGCGGGTATTACCATTGTACTCCGCTGTTTTCGATCCACTGCAAAATCGATTCGCGCTTGGGCTTCCAGCCGAGCAGATTGCGCGCATTGACTGCCCGCACGCGGCTGTTGGAACCGATGGCAAAGCGCGCCCAATCTCCAAGCTTGGCGATGGCTTCATCAGCCGGCCAGCTTTGAGTCTCGCCGCCAAAGCCAAGGGATTTGCTGATGGACGTAGCGATTTCGAGGAAGGATGCTTCGCCGTTCTCGGCGAAGAACAACGAGGCCGATGGGGCCTTTTCGATTGCAAGGCGATAAAGCTCTGCCAGATCTTCGATGTGCACGTTGGACCAGCGATGCACCCCGGCCCCCATGTAGGCCCCGGCGCCATATTTACGCGATTGCGCGAACAGCTTGGGCAGTTGATCGCTTTTTGCCGGCAACCCCAATGATTCACCGTAAATCATGGTCGGGCAAAACACGATGCTGCGAATACCGTGTTCGACACCTGCGCGCCGCACGATCTGGTTGATGTGGACCCGATCCTTGCGGATGTCCATGGGGGTGAATGGCGTCTCGTCGGTGAAGATCTCGGCACGTTCATAAGCACCGCGAGCATCGTCACCCACAACACTTGAGCCTGAGGTGTGCAGCAGTACTTTTCCGCTGCCGCTCAGAGCGCTGATAAAGGTTTGTACCGAGGCCAGGTGATCCGAATTGGCCGCATTCACGACGGCGTCGGCAGCACGCGCCTGTTCGCTGAGAATGAAAGCGTCATCCAGGGTGCCGAGCACAGGGGTGATACCCAGCGCCAGTAGCGCACTGCGCTGTTCCGGGTTACGCAGCAGGCCACTGACTTCATGCCCCGCATCTACCAGGTATTTGGCAACCGAACCGCCGATGTAACCGGTCACGCCGGTAACGAAAATTTTCAATGTTCTGTCTCCTTCGCATCTTGAGTTTGCCCGGCCCTCACTTGAAACAAAGGCGCGGTCATTCCTGGTTAAGGAATCTCTTCACGATACGACGGGGTCCGTTTGTGAGCTAGACTGCTCTAACTACAAGTATCTGTGAATACAGTTCATGCTAAATCTCAAAGACATCAACCGCTCCGGCGAAATGGAAGTATTCACCCGAGTCGTTAATGCCGGCACCTTCTCCGAGGCCGCCCGGCGTCTGGACATGTCACCCTCTGCGGTGAGCAAGTTGATCGCCCGTTTGGAAACGCGACTGGGTGCGCGTTTACTTCATCGCTCTACCCGACGCCTTGAACTCACGGCCGAAGGCGAGCGATTCAACAATGAATGCCTGCGGATTCTTGAGCTGATTGACTCCGCCGAGCGTGATATTGCCAATGTAGCCAAACCTAGCGGGTTGATTCAGGTCAATGCCAATCTTCCTTTTGGCCTGCATTGCCTGCTACCGCAATTGCCTGATTTTCTGGCGGCTTACCCGGACATCACCCTGAACGTGGAGCTGACCGATACCGTTGTGGATCTACTGGAACGACGCGCGGATGTCGCGATACGTACCGGACCGATGAAGGAGTCGAGCCTGGTTCAGCGTCGTCTGGGTGAAAGTCGAATGATCACAGTGGCGTCACCGGCGTACATCGCGCGCTGCGGTCAGCCGAAAACCCTGGAAGACCTGCAGCGACATAATCGGCTGAGCTTTGGTTTTCATCGTCATTCGCAGGCCTGGGTTTATCGCGACGCCGAAGGCCAGCGCATCGAAATCGAGCCCAAAGGCAACGCCTTGTTCAGCGATGGCGAGAGCATGCGCCAGTCTGCGCTGGCTGGATTGGGTATCGCTCGACTGGCGAGCTTCCATATCAATGCCGATATCGAGTCGGGGCGTTTGATGCCGCTGCTGGAGCAATACAACAGCGGTGAAACCGAGGCGATTCATGCGGTGTTCATCGGCCCGGGACAGCAACTACCCCATCGTGTCAGGGTTTTTATTGATTTTCTGATAGCGAGGATTGGCCCGCATCTCACACCCTCATGACGGCAGGTCAAGCACCCATTTTCAGAGATTTGTTAAAGCAGTCTTCTGCAACCCTTGAAAGACTTCAGCCCGAGCCTGGGGCAAGATTTTGCGCATAACAACAAACAAGGCAGCTTTCATGGATTATCAACTGACTGGCAAAACCGCACTCATCACAGGCGGGGCGACAGGCATTGGCAAGGCCATCGCCCAACGCTTCATTCTCGAAGGTGCGAAGGTTGTCATTAGCGGGCTATTGGCAGACGAAGTGAATGCGGCGGTTGAAGAACTGGGCGACTCCTGTCAGGGCCTGGTTGCCGATCTGACGCAGGACGGGGCGGCGGAGCGCCTGGTCGAAATGGCCCAGGCGTCCGGCCCGATCGACTTCCTGATCAATAATGTCGGGATATTCGAGGTCAGGGACTTTTTCGAAACGGACGATGCCCAGTGGTTTCATTACTTCAACGTCAATGTCATGAGCGGTGTGCGCATGACTCGCCTTGTCATGAGGGATATGCTCAATCGCGGGCACGGGTCGATCGTCTTTATCAGCAGTGAATCCGCCGTAAAGCCTCAGCCGTGGATGGTTCACTACGGCGCGATGAAAACCTGTCTGCTGGGTATTTCCAGGGCCCTGGCTGAGTTGACCAAAGGCACAGCGGTGCGCGTCAACTCGATACTGCCCGGGCCGACCTCCACCGAGGCGGTCAAGCGCTATCACCGGGAAATCGCGGAAGAGAAGGGCATCTCGGCACAACAGGTGGTACACGATTATTTTGACGAAACCGAACCCACATCACTGATCAGACGCATGATCGAGCCCGAAGAAGTGGCTTGCAGCGTCCTGCACCTGGCCGCATCACCGGCGCTCAATGGCATGGCCATGCGCATTGAAGGTGGAACCATACGGTCGATACTTTGAAGTGGTACCCGCTCTTTCACCCTGACGAAAGATAGCACTTCACAGTGCTGTCCTCTTTCCGCCTATCCCGCAGATAAGGCGGTCCGGGCTACCTCCCGCGCAAACAGCAATTGGGATTTACTGCTGACCACACCTGCAACACCCCGCCCGGTTGCGAAGGGTAGAGCAACAAGGGATGTGGTCAGCCTGTTTCAGCTGAAGCGAATATCCAGTGAACGAAGATGTGTCTGCAAGCCCGCATCTTGAATCGGGATCAGAAACGCTTCCTGATCCGACTCATTGAAATGGGCGTGCCAGTATCCGGGTGGTGTCACAAATGCCAACCCCGGAGCCCAATCCACCCGAACCGGGTTACGAATTCGCCCATCGACATCCAGCTCCGTCCCTACCAGGGTGTAGCAGCCTGTCGGGCAATCGATAATGAAATCCAGCGCAATGGACTGGTGCCGGTGAGGTTTCTGGATCGAGCCGGCAGGCAGAATTCCATACATGGCCCAGAGCACGTGGGTCACGGTTCTGGTTTGCGGGAAATTGCTATTGCCAAGCAAGATGCTGATGCGGCTGCGGTCTTGCGCGCGCGGATCATTGGCGGCTTCACGCAGCTTCGCGTTGACTGTCTGCGCGGGATACAGCGTGGGAGCGAAGCGATCGGTGCTGCGGGTCACACCGAGATAGCGCAACAGGGGTTCGTCATGAACGTAGTAGAGCCGGGCGTCCTCGGTCGCGCTGAAGCGGGCATCCAGAAGACCCGGTAGCGCAATGAAGCAGCCCTGGGACCACTCAATGCTGTGCTCACCCTGGATGACTTTTCCTGCGCCGGCAATCACGTAAAACACCTGTGAGGTGGCGTTGGGTTGAAGCGTCAGGCTGTCGCCCGCGTTGAGGCGGATGAAGTTCGCGCACAACCCCGGCCCGGTCGCGGGACCTTCACAGCCAAGGGCGTCGCTCAAGTCCAGCGGTATGACCCGAGAGGGCCCGCTGTCACAGAGTGACGCTGGAAAGTTGTGGTAGGGAATTCGGGTAATGAGGTTAGCGCTGATCGGATTGGCCGCCTTGCTGTACTCGAAGTATTCGGCTTCCAGTTGATTGGCCGGTACCGCATCGATCTTCATTGGGCTGTTCATGGTGGTCACTTCAGTCTCTCGTCCTTTGATGCAGCTTCTGCCGGGTTGTCGCCAGAAGCTGTGATGGGTTTACAACAGGAAAGGCAGACTATCGGTTGACCATCCTGGCGGGTACGAACACCAGGATGATCATGGCCGACACAAACACGCAGCCCGCGACGATGACCAGGCCGGTGGTCATGGATTGCGTCAGGTCCTTCAGGAAACCGAGCAACGCAGGGCCGGCAAAGCTGGCCAGATTGCCCGTGGAATTGATCAGCGCAATACCCGCCGCTGCTCCAGCGCCGCCCAGGAATGAGGTCGGCAATGCCCAGAACATGGGCAGGGACGTGATGATCCCCGCCGTCGCAATGATCAGGCCGGTAATCGCCAGCCAGGGCGTCAGCGGGAAAAAGGCGCAAATCAGGAACCCGGGCACTGCCACCAACAGTGGAATGACCGCGTGCCAACGACGTTCACGGTGGCGATCGGAACTTTTACCGGCCAGGTACATACCCAGCAGTGCTGCCAGGTAAGGCACCGCGGAAATGATCCCGATCGTTCTTGGATCGGTAATGCCGGAATTGCTGATGATGCTTGGCTGCCAGAAGCCGATGGTGCTGGTGCCCATGACCAGCAGGAACAGAATGGAGCACATCAGCCATACTCGCCCGCCGAGCAGTCCCTGACGAACCGAACTGTGGGTTTTGGCACGGTTGTCCAGGCTGATTTCTTCGGCAACGATGGCTCGCTGCTCGTTGCTCAGCCAGTGCGCGTCGTCAACTTTGTCGGTGAGAAAGAACATCACCACCAACCCGAGTATCAGTGCCGGTGCGGCTTCGATGATGAACAGCCATTGCCAGCCTGCCAGGCCATGGACCATGTTCATCGTGTGCAGGATATAGCCCGACACCAGCCCACTGAGGATGCCGGACACCGGGTTGCCGGCCATCAGCAGCGCGACCATCTTGCCCCGGCGATGGGCGGGAAACCAAAGGGTGAGGTAGAGCACGATGCCAGGAAAAAAGCCCGCTTCGGCGATGCCCAGGAAAAACCGCGCGATATAGAACTGCATCGGCGTCTGCACCAGCGCAGTCGCCGCCGAGATCAGCGACCAGGTGATCATGATTCGCGCGATCCAGCGTCGCGCGCCAACGCGGTGCAGGATCAGATTGCTCGGCACTTCGGCAAAGAAATAGCCGATGAAGAACACGCCGGCGCCCAGGCCGTAGACCGCGTTGCTGAAGGACAAATCGTTGAGCATGGTCAGCTTGGCGAAGCCGACGTTGATCCTGTCGAGATAGCTGACGACGTAGCAGAGGAACAACAGCGGCATGAATCGCCACATGATTTTCTTGAACGTCGATTCGGCGAGGGCAGGGTCCTGCACGCCGATTGGCTGTTCTGCGGTATTGAGAATAGTCATCGCTGACTCCTTGTTATTTTTATGGAGTGCTCGTGATTTCAATGCCCTGTGATCCCCAGCGAGACGTCTGACGACTGTACGCCGGGGATTGTGGCAGCTCTGAAGGTTGTCTGGAGAAATCAGCGGCCGCTGAAACGTGCCGGTCGTCGCTCCATGAAATGCGCCACACCTTCCTTGAAATCATCACTCTGGATACTCAGGAACATTTCCCGGTTGGCCTGGGTGATGGATTCGGTGAGTGTCTGGAAGGGTGATTCGCCCAACTGTTGCTTGATGACCTTTATCGAACGCGGCGAGACATTCAGGGCCAGGTCTTCGGCGTATTTCAGGGTCTGGTCCAACAGGGTATCCGGCGCGAACAGGCGTTCGACCAGGCCCATGCTCAACGCTTCCTGCGCCGAAACCTTGCGTGACGAGAGCAGCAAGTCCGCGGCGTGCCCGGGCCCGACAACACGCGGCAGCAGCCACGCAATGCCGTGCTCGGCAATCAATCCACGTTTGGCGAAGGCCGTGGAAAACACGGCGGTTTCACTGGCAAAACGCATGTCGCTGTACAGCGCCAACACCAAACCCAATCCCGCAGCAGCGCCGTTGATCGCGCTGATAATGGGTTTGCGCACACCGGGGAAATACGAGTAACGGCTTTGATAGTCGGCGCGACGGTTCATGTCATAGGCGCGCATCCAGGCCATTTCACTGATGTCGTCCGGTGGCAGCACCTCGAGTTCATCGATGTCCATGCCGGCGCAGAACGCCCGGCCGTTACCGGTCAGCACGATGACGCGCACGCTGTCGTCGCGATCCAGTTGGGCAAACGCTTCGCGCAGTTCGGCCTCCATGACTTTGGTCAATGCATTCATCTTGTCGGGACGCATCAGCGTCACGACGGCAACGTGCTCTTGGGTGCCAAAGCGGCTGAGTTCAATCTGAGTGAAGTTCATGATTTCTCCTGGGTTCTGGCAACTGGCATCTGAATGGCACGGACCTCGACAAACTCCTCGATGCCATAGGTCCCGCCTTCTCGACCGAGGCCGGAATCGCCGAAGCCACCAAAGGGAGCCGCCGGGTTATAGGGTGCGCCATTGACATCGACCTGACCGGCACGCAGTTGAAGTGCGAGGCGAAGGGCGTGATCGACATCGGCCGCCCAGACGGCACCGGCCAGGCCATAGGCCGTGCCGTTGGCAATCTCGATGGCCTGCTGTTCGGTTTCGTAAGTGATGACGCTGAGCACCGGACCGAACACTTCCTGTTGCGCCAGCGTCGATTGAGGCGGGACTCGTCCGAAAATGGTCGGCGCGATGTAGTAACCCGTCGCCGGCACCGGTGCCTGGCTGCCGCCGGCAATCAGGTCAAATCCTTGGGATTGGCTCTCAGCAATCACGGCGTGTACACGGTCGCGATGCGCCGCTGACACCAATGGCCCCATGCGCGTGGCCGAATCCATGGGATCGCCCAGCGTCAGGCGCGTCACGGCATCGGCCAGCAAGGCGCGGTAGGTGTCATACCGCTCGACAGGGACCAGCAGGCGAGTCAGCGAATTGCACGATTGACCCGAGTTCAGGAAGCACGAGCCGATCACCTGGCGGACGACGTTCTCGGCCGGGGCATCGGCTGTCGCGATGCACGCTGATTTACCGCCCAGTTCCAGCGCAACCCGCTTCAGGGCCTGGCCTGCCGAGGCGGCGATGCGCCGGCCCACGGCGGTGGAGCCGGTAAACGACAACAAGGCGACATCGGGATGATCAACCAGGGCCTGACCGGTAGCCGCATCGCCCAGGACGATGTTCAGCACGCCGTTGGGCAGGCCGGCGGCCAGCGCGGCTTCACCCAGCGCACGTGCTGTGCAGGGAGCCAGCTCCGAGGGTTTGAGCACCACGGTGCAACCGGCGACCAAGGCGGCGGCCACCTTGCCGGTGATCTGGTGCAAAGGGTAGTTCCACGGCGTGATTGCGCCGACCACGCCCACCGGGACATGGGTGATGGTGGAGTTGCCGACCCGGGCATCCGCCAGGCAATCGACCGCCAGATCAGCCGTCGCCCTCCAGGCCAGAATGGGGGCTTGCACCTGTATGCGCTGTGACAGCTTGAGCGGCATGCCGACCTCGGCGGCGATGCCCCGCGCGAGGGAATCAACGTGTTCTTCCAGTTGGTTGGCGATCCCGCGCACGAAGTCGGCTCGTGTGCTCACCGGCAGCGCTGACCATGAGGCGAAGGCGTTTTTTGCGGCCTGAACGGCAAGGCCGATTTCTGCGTCTGTGCCGTGGGCGACGTGCCCCAGTTCGGCTTCACTCGCGGAGTCGAAGACGCGGGTGCGGTCGGCGGATTGTGCCGGCGTCCAGCGTCCGTCGATGAGGTGATGTTGATAGGCAGTCATGGCGTATTTCCTTTGCGTGCACGGGCGTCGAGAAACGCACTCATCAAGGTCTGTGGTTCATCGCTGGCATAGCATTCGAGCTGGGCGCGGATGCCGGCGGTGCAGGCGTCGTCGAAGCCGGGTTGCGTCAGCGCCCGGAAACGTTGTTTGGACAGGCGGACAGCGGTCGTGGGCAGCTGCGCCATCGAACGTGCGCGGGCAAGGGCCGCGCCGAGTACGTCTGAAGCATGCAGCTCTGTCACCATCCCGATCTCATGGGCGCGCTGCCCGTTGATGAGTTCGCCGGACAACGACAGTTGCGTGTTATGGGTCAGGCCGACGTGCAAGGAGAGCAAGTAGGAGCCGACGATGCTCGCCAGGCCCGCTTTCACTTCAGGTTGACCAATGCGGGCGTCCGGTGAGGCAATCCGCCAGTCGCCACACAGCGCCAATTGCATGCCCGCGCCGGCGGCGACGCCGTTGATGGCGACCACACAAGGCTTGTCCAGATCGCGAACGGCCTGGTACATGGCGCGTTGCGCGCTCAGCCAAGGGGCAATCTGCTTCCAGTCGACCGTGCTGGCTTCTTCCAGGTCCTGGCCGGCGCAAAAGGCGCGGTCACCGGCACCGGTCAGGACCACGGCTTTGACCGCCGGGTCTTCATTGAGCTGTGCCAGCGCGGCAATCAATGCGCTACGCAGGTGCTGATTCACCGCATTCAGGTTGGCCGGGCGATTGAGCGTCACCAGTGCCACCTGATCCTTGACGTCAATCAGGACGCTGCGTTGTTGATCGAGATGACTGATGCTCATGATGCCTCCTTGTATTGGATAACGGCGTCGACAGCGACCACGCCTTCGGCCATGACCATGACCGGGTTGATGTCGACGCTCAGCAGGTTCGTCTGGTGTTGCAGGGCAAAATTCCCCAGCGCCACCGCCGCCCGGGCCAGGGCCTCGGCATCGAGTGATGGTTGGCCGCGTGCGCCCTTGAGCACCGGGGCAATGCGCAGTCGTTCGATCGCTTGCCTTGCTTGCGCCTCGGTGAAAGGGGCGAGCAATGACACGGTGTCCTTGCGAATCTCGACCAGGGTTCCGCCTTCACCGATGACCACCAGCGGGCCGAACAATGGATCGACGACGACACCGAGCATGAATTCATGCAGGCCTTTGACCGAGCGCGCGACGATCAGTCGACCGTGGGGCACACCCAGTGAGTCCAGGGCGCCCAGGCAGCGCTGCGCGGCGTCCTGCACCGCTTGCGGATCGCCGAGGTTGAGGTGGACCAGGCCGTGTTCGCTCTTGTGCGGTACCTGCGCTGCGCATCCCTTGACGACGATGCGCCCGCCGAACTCAGTGGCGATCCGGGCTGCGCTATCGGCGTCATGGCACACCTGATGCTCGACGACCGGCACCCCGGCATGTGCCAACAGGGCCAGGCTCTGCGCTTCATCGAGCAGGCCAGCGTATGCACTGACAGTGGTTGCCCCGGCAGCGGGGGGTGTTGAACCTTGCCATTGGCAGTGCCGGGCGTACTGACGAAGCGCCGACACCGCTTCGCTTTCGTTGCGAAAGCCTGGAATGCCGGCCTGTTGGAATTGCGCCCGGACATCCGCTTGAGGCGCGGTCATCACCACGGGCTTGCCGGTGTGCTGCATGAATCGCGCGGTGGTTTGGGCGAGCCCCGGCACGTCGTAGCCCGGGCCTGCCACGGGGATTCCGATAAGAAACATGTCCGCCTCGGGGTCTTGGCCCAGCACATCGAGAACGGCAGGAAACATCCCGCCGTTGCCAAGCAGGGCGGCGGTGAGGTCCAGTGGATTGGCGGCGCTGGCGAAGTCAGGGATCAGACCTTTGAGGCGTTCCAGGGTTGGCGCTGCCAATTCGGTCAGTGGCAGCCCGACACGTTCGGCGGCATCGGCGCACAGCACACCCACGGCGCCGCTGTGGCTCATTACCACGGTGCGGCCCGCGCCCGGAGCAAAACCGCTCAGGTACAACGGTGCTGCATTGACCAGTTCGTGTATGTCGTGGGCACGCCAGATGCCGTGTTTGTCGAGAAATGCGTCGAGGGCGCCGTCCTGACCCACCATGGCGCCGGTGTGCGAGGCGGCGGCAGCAGCGCCTTTGTGACTCACGCCGCCTTTAAGTAGCACGATTTGGCAGCCGTTTTGCCGGGCAATGTGGGCCGCCCCGGCGAGCAGTTGCGGATTCGAAACAGTCTCCACGTAGACCAGAATCAGGCGGACCTGCGGGTCGTCCACCAGCATCCGCGTCAGCTCCGACACGCCCAGATCGGCGTCGTTGCCGGTGGCTGCCAGGTAGCGAACGCCATAACCCTGTTCACGCAACATCGCATAGGGCATGACGCTGGCCGCACCGCTTTGGCTGACAATGGCGATGGGGCCGTCCGCAGGCGTTACTTCCATGAACATGGTGCTGAAGTTCAGCACCGCGCCGTTGGCGAAATTGGCGAAGCCCTGGGCGTTGGGGCCGATCAGGCGCATGCCGTGATGCCGGGCGAAGTCCACCAGTTCATTCTGCAACTGACGGCCGCTTTCACCGGTCTCGGCAAAGCCTGAGGCCATGACCACGGCGGTTTTTACACCCGACAGGGCGCAGGCCTTGATTGCATCCACTGCCGCTTGGCCCGAGACCGCGATGATGGCGGCGTCGGGAACGATGCCCAGCGCATCCAGGTCCGGATAGCAACGCAGGCCTTGCACCGACTCGCGCTTGGGGTTGATCGGCAGGATCGTGCCGGTGTAGCCGAACTTGAGCATGTAATGAATGGGGCGCCCGCCGACTTTGTTCGGGTCTTCGGATGCGCCAATGATGGCGACACTGGACGGGTCGAACAGCGATAACGCTGGCGGACTGATTTTATTGTTATGGGCCATGATGGCTCTCGGTGGCTTCAGGTCTGATGCGAGTCTAGGGAGCACCTTGGCCATCTGGAAGTGTCATGAAGGCGATATCAGATACATCAAAAAGTGATGGCGCGCTGCTTGGTGGTCGTTTATGTTCCGACCACTGCAAGAGGGTGCGAGGACAGGGTCGATGAATCTGAAACAGCTACAAAGCGTGCTGCTGATGGACGAACTCGGGTCTATTTCCCGAACGGCGGTAGCGCTGGGCACCGCTCAATCACTGGTCAGTCGGCAATTGGCGCAACTGGAGACGGAGTGGGGCGATCAGCTGTTCGTGCGTACCGGGCGCGGCCTGGTCGTTTCGGATTTCGGTCGGCTGGTACTGCCGGAGATTCGCTTGCTGCTTGCCCAGGCCGAGCGCCTGGAAACTTTGGTCAGGGAATCCTCGGGCGTACCGGCGGGCACGGTGCACATCGGGATCTTGCCGTCGATGTCACGCCGGTTGCTGCCGATGCTGTTCACGGCGCTGCAAACCCATGCCCCCGGCGTGCGCCTGCACGTAGTCGAAGGCTTCAGCGGTGACCTCGATGAACAACTGGCCGCCGGTGCCCTGGACCTGATCGTGGTTAACCGGTACGGCATTTCCAACGCCCGGGACGAAGAAACGCTGGGGGTCGTCGATACGTATCTGGTGGGGAAGGCCGCAAGCCTCTGCGGGCTCGGGCAATCAATCGAGTTCGCTGCCTTGCCGGATTTTCCGCTGATTCTGCCTTCACGCCCCAACGGATTGCGCACCACCCTGGACCAGTTGGCACGCAAACATCAGCTGTCGCTGAACGTGGCGATCGAAGTCGATACACTCAATGCAATGAAAGACGTGGCGGCGGCTGGCGGGGCGTTCACTATCCTGCCTTATCTGGCAGTACAGGAGGATGTAGAACGCGGCTTGCTGGATGCGGTGCGAATCGATAAGCCGCAGATTAAACGCACGATTGCCCTGGCGTTTACTCACCAGCATCCGCTGTCCAGGGCTGCCAGAGTAGTAGGCGGAAATGTGCGTGAATTGTCGAAAGTGCTTCTCGAGTAGGCCAGAGCGCTTCTTGCCGCTCATCTCTGCACTCACCTCGTTAAGCTTTCGGGTCAGGAAGTGTGTCGCGCGGGAAGGGAGCAGATCTGAGTTGGGCATCACGAATCCTCGGTTATGAGATCAGCGTAGTACCAGGTTCAATGAAGGATTTTTCAGGTTTTGCAGGAGGCCGGGGGAGGGGAACATTCAGCTGAGTTCTGGAACACATCCAGAATAATTATGGAACACATGCCCAGCGTCGCGGATTTCGCCAAACCCCAGAAACGACAAAGCCCTGAATAATCAGGGCTTTGTCGTATAAAGATGGCGGAGGCGATGGGATTCGAACTCATGGACCTGTTACAGTCGACGGTTTTCAAGACCGTTGCCTTAAACCACTCGGCCACACCTCCGTTTGCGTTGCGGGCGCCATAATACCTGAATGAAACACACTGTCAAACTCTCTGCATAGCTTGTTACAGGGCGTCTGTTATGATCTTTGCGACTGAACGTTTCAAACCAACAGGAGTGTCGCCATGCGCGAACAGGATTACGCAGTTAATAACAGCTTGCAGGCTGAGCAGCTAGAGGTTAGCCGCGTCCTGCGCAACACATACGGCTTGCTCGCCCTGACCCTCGCATTCAGCGGTCTGACGGCTTACGTCGCCCAACAGATGCGGGTCGGCTACCCGAACGTTTTCGTGGTGCTGATCGGCTTCTACGGCCTTTTCTTCCTCACCAACAAACTCCGTGATTCCGCCTGGGGCCTGGTATCGGCATTTGCCCTGACCGGTTTCATGGGTTTCCTGCTGGGCCCGATCCTCAACCGTTACCTGGGCATGCAGGGCGGCGCTGAAGTGGTCAGTTCGGCCTTCGCAATGACGGCACTGGTGTTCGGCGGTCTGTCGGCCTATGTGCTGATCACCCGCAAGGACATGAGCTTCCTCGGCGGTTTCATCACCGCGGGCTTTTTCGTCCTGCTCGGTGCGACCCTGGCCAGCTTCTTCTTCAAGATCAGCGGGCTGCAACTGGCGATCAGCGCAGGTTTCGTGCTGTTCTCCTCGGTCTGCATTCTGTTCCAGACCAGCGCCATCATTCATGGCGGCGAGCGCAACTACATCATGGCCACCATCAGCCTGTATGTATCGATCTACAACCTGTTCATCAGCCTGTTGCAGCTGTTCGGCATCATGAGCCGCGATGACTGATTGTCAGCGTTAAATAAAAAACCCGCTTCGGCGGGTTTTTTATTGTCTGGCATTCAGGGTTATTCGGTAATGATGATGCTTCCATCGGCTTGCTGCCGGTAGAGGGTGTAGGGCAACAGCAAGGTGTCGAAGGCGCCGGAAAGGACCACATCGATCAGCACAATGGCTGGGGCGCTGTCATGGACCTGCGCGTCCCGTCCTTTTTCCAAAGGCGCATTCAGATAGCAGAAGTCATACGTCACACCGCTGTAGATTCGGGGAACTGCGCCGCAGTAACTATTTTTCTCCCTGAGGCTCTTTGCGGCCACGTCGTCTCCACGTACAACCGTCTGGACTGTGCCGCAACCCGAAAGCATCAGCGCTGCCAGTAACATCAACCGAAGTTTCATACCGCCAATCCTTAGCTGTAAAACGACCAATTTACGCCTCTTCGAAAAAAACTGCATTCACGCCATCGGGGGTAACCGGCGTTTGACCGGGGTTTTCTTGACGATTGCGGTGTTGGTTTCGGCGTGGGTATTGAGCCGGTCGAGCAGGGTGTCCAGTTGTTCCATCGAGCGTACATGCAGGCGTGCGATGAAGCAGTCGTCGCCGGTGACCTTGTCGCACTCGGTGAACTCGGGGATGGCCATGATTTGCCGTTCAACTTCCTGTAACTGGCCGGGTAGCGGGCGAATGCGCACGATGGCCTGGAGTTGATAACCGAAGCATTTCGGGTCGATTTCAACGGTGTAGCCCTTGAGTACACCGCGCTCTTCGAGGCGACGCAGGCGTTCTGCAACGCTGGGCGAAGACAAGCCGCTGAGGTGCGCCAGGGCCTTGAGTGAGCGTCGCGAGTCTTCCATCAATGCCGTGATCAGCACCTGGTCGATGTCATCGGTCATGGCGAAAACCTCTATTAGGCAGTTTTTCAAAATCGCCTTTATAAAAAAGGCAGATTCCGAGTTTAGCCTGATTTTTACGCTGGAGAAGCGCCTCGGCTGATTGGCATACTTTGCCCATCAACAGAGGAGTCTGGAAATGGACAAAACAATTCGTCGCGGCTCGTTCGAAATGACCGCCGCCATGCTGATCTCCGGGACCATCGGCTGGTTCGTGCTGGTATCGGGGCAACCGGTGCTGGACGTGGTGTTCTGGCGCTGCCTGTTTGGTGCCGGCGCGCTGTTGCTGATTTGCGCGGTATTCGGCTTCCTGCGGCCCGGCATCCTGACCCGCACCACGTTCCTGTTGGCCGTACTCAGCGGCGTGGCGATCGTCGGCAACTGGGTGTTGTTGTTCGCCTCCTATTCCCGCGCCTCGATTGCCATCGGCACCGCCGTCTACAACGTGCAGCCTTTCATGCTGGTGGGCCTGGCCGCGGTGTTCCTCAACGAGAAAATCACCCTGCAGAAACTGGCGTGGCTGGGCGTTTCGTTTCTCGGGATGCTGGCGATCGTCAGCGCCCATGGCGGGCAGGGCGAGAGCGGCAATGAATACCTGATCGGCATTGTGCTGGCGTTGGGCGCTGCATTTCTCTACGCGATTGCCGCGCTGATCATCAAGCGCCTGACCGGCACGCCGCCGCATTTGATCGCGTTGGTTCAGGTCAGCACCGGTGTGTTGCTGCTCGCGCCATTCGCGCACTTCTCGGCACTCCCGCAGGGCCAAAGTGCGTGGGGCAGTCTGATCACCCTGGGTATGGTGCACACCGGCGTGATGTACGTATTGCTGTACGGCGCGATCCAGAAGTTGCCGACGGCATTGACTGGCGCGCTGTCATTCATCTATCCGATCGCGGCAATTTTCGTCGACTGGTTTGCCTTCGGTCATCGTCTGGAACTGATGCAATGGATCGGGGTTGCCGCGATTCTGCTGGCTGCTGCCGGGATGCAGCAGGGTTGGAGCCTGAAATGGCGACGCACAGTGACCCAATAGGCAGGCGTCAGATGTTCCAACGTGGTGCAGACTTAGCCAGCCGCTGGCGCATCTCACCAATGTTGGTTGCCAGTTGTTGAGTCAACAATCGATAACCGTCCAGCGCGTTGTAGATCGGCGCATCAAGGCTGACGGCCGGCAACTCCATGGTTCGACTCAGCCGTTGGGTGGCGCCTGACTTCAGTGCCCTGGCCATGCCAATCAGCTGCACGCGAATCAGCCGGTGCTCCGCCTTCAGCGCCGATTGCAGTTGAGCCATGGCATCGGAGTCACTGGCATCCGGTCGGGTATTGCCGAGAATCTCCAGGGTGCTGACACAGGTGCGCAGTTGACGTTGAATGGCATCGAGCTCGGTCATCGACATCTTCACTTCTTTCGATACCGATGGCATCAGTGAGCGCAGTTGCACCATGACCGTGTTCAGGCGACCCATCAGCTTGAGGTGTTCCTCAGCCGTGACGGGTTGGCCGTCGATAATGCGCCCGTAGATCGCCGCGCAGTCGCGCAAGGCATCGGCCAGGTTGTAGCGCCAGGAATAGACCGCATAGAGAGGCAGGGCAAAGGAAAATGCCAGGGCCAAGGCAATGCCAATCAGGATATCCACCCCGCGCCATAGGCCGTCGGTGACCGGATTGTCGCCATGTCCGGCAACGATGAACACGGTAATCGCGGCCAGCAGCGCGGTATAGCCACCCTTGCCGATGGCGTGGTACGAGAAAAACCCACAAATCACCGCCATCGCGAAATAGGTCAGCCATGGCATGCCGAGCCAGGCCTGTTGCACCACCAGCACCAGACCGATAGCGGCGCCGACCAGGGTGCCGATGGCTCGTTCGGCGGCTTTTTTGCCGATATTGCCATGGTGCTGTAAACCGCCGATCACCACCAGCATCGTCACCGATGCCCACTCACCGTGGGGCAGATGGATGCCGGTGGTCAGCAGGATAGTCGCCAGTAACCCCACCGACACGCGCACCGCGTGAATCACCTTGGCATGCCGATAGCGCTGGTATGGGTCAATCAGCGGACGCAGTAGCCGGCGCAGCAGCGGTGGCAGTCGAGGGGTAGTGGATGTGCTCAGGTTCACTCTCCTCAGAAAATGTAGTCAGTGGTCAAAAAGCTCGAACTGCGTCCGCTGATGATTTCACTGATCAACTCCTTGTTGGTCTCCTGGAATTTGGTCGCCACCAACGTGCGGATCGAAAACACCCGTAACGCGTCATGCACCGACAAGGTGCCTTCGGCGGAGTTTTTGCGGCCATTGAAGGGATAGGTGTCAGGGCCGCGCTGGCACTGGGCGTTAAGGTTGATGCGCCCGACCTGATTGGCGAAGGTGTCCACCAGCCGGCCGACCGCTACCGGGTTGGTGCCGAAGATGCTCAATTGCTGGCCGAAGTCCGACTCCAGGACGTAATCGATCACCGTGTCCAGGTGGCGGTAAGGCACGATCGGCACCACCGGGCCGAACTGTTCTTCCTGATAGACACGCATCTGCGGCGTCACCGGGTACAGCACCGCGGGGTAGAAGAACGACGCACGGGCTTCGCCGCCATTGGGGTTCACCACTTTTGCGCCTTTGTCGACGGCATCGGCTACCAGTGCGTGCAGGTAATCGACCTTGCCAGACTCCGGCAGGGGCGTCAGGGCGACGCCGCTGTCCCATGGCATGCCGGGTTTGAGCGTGGCCAGTTTGGCGTTGAGTTTCTCGATGAAGGCATCGACCACGTCTTCGTGGACAAACAGGATTTTCAGTGCCGTGCAGCGCTGGCCGTTGAATGACAGGGCGCCGGTGACCGCTTCGTTCACGGCGTTGTCCAGGTCCACTTCCGGCAGGACGATGCCGGGGTTCTTCGCATCCAGCCCCAGCGCCGCGCGCAAGCGATGCGGGCGCGGATGCAGTTTCTTCAGGTCACTGGCGGCCTTGTTGGTGCCGATGAACGCAAAGATATCGATCTTGCCGCTGGCCATCAGGGCACTGACGGTCTCGCGGCCGCTGCCGTAGATCACGTTGATCACTCCGGCCGGGAAACTGTCGCGGAACGCCTCCAGCAGCGGACGTATCAACAGCACGCCCAGCTTGGCTGGCTTGAACACCACCGTGTTGCCCATGATCAAGGCCGGAATCAGTGTGGTGAAGGTTTCGTTCAATGGATAGTTATAGGGCCCCATGCACAACGCCACGCCCATCGGTACGCGGCGGATCTGGCCAAGGGTGTCCTGCTCCAGTTCGAAGCGGCTGGAGCGGCGGTCGAGTTCCTTCAGGGCGTTGATGGTGTCGACAATGTAGTCGCAGGTGCGGTCGAACTCTTTTTCCGAGTCCTTGAGGTTCTTGCCGATTTCCCACATCAGCAGCTTGACCACCGCTTCGCGCTGTTCGCGCATGCGCCCCAAAAAGGTTTCGACATGCTGGATGCGCTCGGCCACGCGCATGGTCGGCCACAAACCCTGGCCGCGGTCGTAGGCGCGGACGGCAGCGTCCAGGGCGGTCAGTGCGGTGTCGGCATCCAGCAGCGGCGTGCTGCCAAGGATCACTTGTTCGTCACCCGCAGCACTGTTTATGTACACCGGGCTGCGCACGGTGGCGAGGGGACCCGGCCAGGTTTTCAGGACACCGTCGACCAGGTATTCACGCTGCTCGATCTGGCCGTCCAGGCGATATTTTTCCGGGATTCTGTCGGCCTCGGGAAACAGGTTGCCAAGGAGATCTGCTGTGCTCATGTTGCTACCCCATATGAAATGTCACCCGCGAACCCTGCTGCCACCCCCAGCACCCTGTAGGAGCGAGCATGCTCGCGATGGTCGTGAACGATGACGCGGGCTATCAGGTATCCCGCGGCGCTTGGGCGTTTTTCGCGAGCATGCTCGCTCCTACAATAGGGTTTCCGGCGCTAATAGGCAGAATAGAGGGGTTGAGGGTCTGGATCTTGTGTCTCAAGCGTAGACCGCAATCTTTGACCTCGCCGCACACAACCATCGGTGCTGCGGTTAAACTTCGTGTTCTTTCTGAAGGAGTTCACATGAGTCACTACCAGCCGGGCATTCTCGCCACCCCTGTTCCGCCTCACGCCCGCCATATGTTCTTCGCCCTCGAATCCGTTGCCGATCTGCCGGCCGCACTCGACAAGTTGGTGCAACAGGTGGACGGCAAGTCGGCGGTGGTCGGTTTCGGTGAATCCCTGGTCAAGGCGCTCGATGGCAACATTGAAGGGCTACGGCCGTTCCCGGCACTGACCGGCGTGGGCGTGGATAACCCGTCGACGCAACACGCGCTGTGGTGCTGGCTGCACGGTACCGACCGTGGCGAACTGCTCAATCGCAGCAACGCTCTTGCCGCCGCATTGGCCCCGGCCCTGCGCCTGGTCCAGGTGACCGAAGGCTTCCGCCACCGCGATGGCCATGACCTGACCGGCTACGAAGACGGCACCGAAAACCCCCGCGACGAAGCCGCTGCGGCTGCGGCGCTGGTGGGCGAGGGTGTTGAAGGCACGGTCGGTGGCAGCTTCGCCGCGATCCAGCAGTGGCAACATGATCTGAAGCGTTTCCACGGGATGCCGTCCCATGAAACGGACGACATCATGGGCCGGCGCTTGAGCGACAACGAAGAACTCGATGACGCCCCGATCTCGGCCCACGTCAAACGCACCGCACAGGAGAGCTTTTCACCTGAAGCCTTCATCGTCCGTCGTTCGATGCCATGGATCGAAGATGAGCGCGCCGGCCTGATGTTCCTGGCCTTCGGTTTTTCCCTCGACGCCTTTGAAGTCCAGCTGCGCCGCATGAGCGGTCTGGAAGACGGCATCACCGACGGTCTGTACCGTATCAGCCGACCGATCACCGGTGGCTACTACTGGTGCCCGCCGCTCAAAGATGGCCAGCTGGACTTGCGCGCCTTGCGCATCGCCTGACGCATCTGAACCTGTGGGAGCGAGCCTGCTCGCGAAGGCGCAGTGTCAGCCAACATCAATGCTGACTGTTCCGACGCTTTCGCGAGCAGGCTCGCTCCCACATGAGATATCACGGCGCATCTAACCTTATGCCCAAACAATATTTCTCAGGTCCTTCATTAGAACTTTAAGATCACGTCATAACTCGTTATGACAAGTGATCCCAGATGACCGATAACGTTCTTCCTCTCAGTAGCGTTCCGTTGCACACCCAGCTACGCGACGTACTTCGCGCACGCATCCTCGACGGCGAATACCCGCAAGATAGTCAGATGCCTTCCGAAAGCGAGCTGGGCGCGCTGTTCAAGGTCAGTCGCATCACCGTGCGCCAGGCCCTCGGCGATCTGCAGAAGGAAGGCCTGATCTTCAAGATCCACGGCAAGGGCACCTTTGTCGCCAAGCCCAAAACCTTCCAGAACGTCAGCACGTTGCAAGGCCTGGCCGAATCCATGACCGGACGCGGTTACGAGGTGATCAATCGCCTGCGCAGCTTCAAATTCATCGCCGCCGACAAGCTGGTCGCCGAGCGTTTGCAGGTCGCCGAAGGCGAGACCGTGGCGCAGATCAAACGGGTGCGCCTGATCAACCGCGAGCCGATTTCGCTGGAAATCACCTACCTGCCCAAGGCCATCGGCGAGCGGCTGGAAAAGGCTGACCTGGTGACCCGCGACATCTTCCTGATCCTCGAAAACGACTGCGGCCTGGCCCTGGGCCACGCCGACCTGGCCATCGACGCGGTGCTGGCTGACAGCGACCTGACCCAGGCGCTGAACGTTGAGCCCGGTTCGCCAATCATGCGCATCGAGCGTCTGACCCACGACGCTGACGGCCAGCCGCTGGACTTCGAACACCTTTACTACCGTGGCGATGCCTTCCAGTACCGCCTGCGGATCGACCGGCAAAAAGGGGACCAGGCATGAGCCACAGCTCTATAACCAGAAGCACCCTCGAACAGGAATACGACATCGTCGTGATCGGCGGTGGCACCGCCGGACCGATGGCGGCGATCAAGGCCAAGGAGCGCAACCGCGATCTGCGGGTATTGTTGATCGACAAGGCCAACGTCAAGCGCAGCGGCGCGATCAGCATGGGCATGGACGGCCTGAACAACGCGATCATTCCCGGCCATTCGACGCCGGAGCAGTACACCAAGGAAATCACCATCGCCAACGACGGCATCGTCAATCAGGCTGCGGTGTATGCCTACGCCACCCACAGCTTCGAAACGATCGAGCAGCTGGACCGCTGGGGCGTGAAGTTCGAGAAGGACGAGACCGGCGACTACGCGGTGAAGAAAGTCCATCACATGGGCGCCTACGTGCTGCCGATGCCGGAAGGCCACGACATCAAGAAAGTCCTGTACCGCCAGTTGAAGCGGGCGCGGGTGAGCATCACCAATCGTTTGGTCTGCACCCGTTTGCTCAAGGACGAAGAGGGCACGGTCAACGGGGTGATGGGCTTCGATTGCCGCACCGCCGACTTTCACGTGATCAAGGCCAAGGCGGTGATCCTCGCCTGCGGTGCCGCCGGACGTCTGGGCCTGCCGTCCTCGGGTTACCTGATGGGCACCTACGAAAACCCGACCAATGCCGGCGACGGCTATGCCATGGCCTATCACGCCGGGGCCGAGCTGGCGAACCTGGAATGTTTCCAGATCAACCCGCTGATCAAGGATTACAACGGCCCGGCCTGCGCCTACGTCACCGGTCCCCTGGGTGGCTACACCGCCAACAACAAGGGCGAACGCTTCATCGAGTGCGATTACTGGAGTGGCCAGATGATGTGGGAGTTCCACCAGGAACTGGAAAGCGGCAACGGCCCGGTGTTCCTCAAGCTCGATCACCTGGCCGAGGAAACCATCCAGAACATCGAGCAGATCCTGCACAGCAACGAACGTCCCAGTCGTGGCCAGTTCCACGCCAATCGCGGCACCGATTACCGCACGCAGATGGTCGAGATGCACATCTCCGAAATCGGTTTTTGTAGCGGGCATTCGGCGTCCGGGGTGTGGGTCAACGAGAAGGCCGAGACGTCGGTCAAGGGCTTGTACTCGGCCGGTGACATGGCCGCGGTGCCGCATAACTACATGCTCGGCGCCTTCACCTACGGCTGGTTTGCCGGAACCAACGCGGCGGACTTTGTCGCCGGGCGCGAATTTTCAGCACTGGATGCCCGGCAGATCGAAACCGAAAAACAACGGGTCTACGCACCACTGGACCGCGAACACGGCCTGCCGCCGGCCCAAGTCGAGTACAAGCTGCGACGCTTCGTCAACGACTACCTGCAGCCGCCGAAAGTGACGAAGAAGATGCAAATCGGCCTGCAACGCTTCAGCGACATCCAGCGCGACCTCGACCAGATCAAGGCGCACAACGCCCACGAACTGATGCGCGCCATGGAAGTCAGCATGATCCGCGACTGCGCCGAAATGGCCGCCCGCGCTTCGTTGTTCCGTGCCGAAAGCCGTTGGGGGCTGTACCACTATCGCGTCGACCACCCACAACGCAATGACAGCGAGTGGTTCTGCCATTGCCACCTGAAGAAAGGCGAAAACGGTTTGATGAGCAGTTTCAAGAAGCCCGTCGAGCCTTACATCATCCCGCTGGACGCCGATGAAATGCAGGCCTACGACCGATTGCGGGTCGGTGCCGACGCGGCTTGACGCCGTCAATAAACGAGAGAGCGAACATGGCCTATCAACCCCAGGAAATCTTCTTCCGATCCAACGCACCGGTTACCGTCGACGAGGACCTTTGCATCGCCCACAAAGGCTGCACCGTATGTGTCGACGTCTGCCCGATGGACTTGCTGGCGATCAACCCGGCCACGCAAAAAGCCTACATGGCCTTCGACGAGTGCTGGTATTGCATGCCCTGTGAAAAGGACTGCCCGACGGGGGCGGTGAAAGTGGATATCCCTTATTTGTTGCGCTGACTGACAGGACGCCATCGCTGGCAAGCCAGCTCCCACAGGTTTTCTTGGTGTACACAAGATTTGCGTCCGACCCCGCCCACTGTGGGAGCTGGCTTGCCAGCGATGAAGCCAGTACAGACAAACCCAAGCCATCCGGCCACAACCGGACGCCCGCTTCAAAACACCCCTCGTTTCCCACCACGCCCTGATCGTGGCGGAGACGAATATCCTACAAATGATTCGAGGGGAAACACCCATGTTCTTGCGCACTGCTATCGCCGGTCTGGTACTGGCTTCGTTCACCCTGTCGGCCTCGGCCGAAACCATCCGCATCGCCATCGGCACCCAGGACACCACCATCAACTGCGCCGCCGGCGGGCTGTTGATCCGCGAGCTGGGCCTGCTGGACAAATACCTGCCCCACGACGGTCAGTACAAGGACGCCCAATACGACGTGCAGTGGAAGAACTTCACCAGCGGCGCACCGCTGACCAACGAGATGGTCGCCGGCAAACTCGACTTCGGCGCCATGGCCGATTTCCCGGGCTCGTTCAATGGCGTGGCGTTCGAGGCGGCGGGCAAGCACAGCCTGTTCATCAGTGTGCTGTCGGGCAGCACCAAGGGCAGCGGCAACGGCATCGTGGTGCCGAGTGCCTCGGGCGTGCAGTCGCTGGCCGAGCTCAAGGGCAAGACCATTTCCGTGCCGTTCGCCTCCACCGCCCATGGCATGTTACTGCGGGCCGTGGCGGCCCAGGGCTGGGATCCGCTCAAAGACGTGAACATCATCGCCCAGCCGCCGGAAGTCGCCGGTTCCGCGTTGCAGGCCGGCAAGATCGATGCCCACGCCGACTTCGTGCCGTTTGCCGAACTGTTCCCGAGCCGTGGTTTCGCCCGCAAGATCTACGACGGTTCCCAGGCCGGCGCGCCGACCTTCCACGGTGCGCTGGTCGATCAGGGCTACGCGAAAAAGTACCCGGAAATTGTCGTCGCCTACCTGCGTGCCAGCCTCGAGGCTAACCAGTTGCTCGCCGCTGAACCGGAGAAGTACAGCGAACTGATCGCCAAGGTCACCGGGGTCGATGCCGAGGTCAACTACCTGTTCCACGGCCCGCTGGGCGTGCAAACCCGCGACCTCACCTGGAAACCCGAATACCGCCAGGCCGTCGGCACCGCCATCGATACGCTCAAGTTGTTGAAGAAGGCCGATCGCGGACTCGATCTGAATACCTTTATCGACGACCAGTACATCCGCGCCGCGTTCAAGGCGTCGAACCTCGACTACAGGGCGCAGTTGGCCAACTACGCGCAGGCGCCGCTCAAGGCAGTGGATGCATCGAGCGGCAAAGCCATCACCGACTTCAGCCATGTGGCGGAAATCTGGGTGCGCGGCGAGCCGAAAGTCCGCCAGTACGCCTCGGCAGAGTCGGCGTTCACTGCACTGGCCAGTCTCAAGCAGGAAGGCAAGAGCATCCGCGCGGTGTATGCCCAGGCGAGCGACAGCGGGATCAAGTTGCTGGCGGATCAGGCGTGGTTTGCCAGTGATGCGAAGGGGCGGCTCAGCGCATTTCTGTTGAAGGGCCAGGCCCAGCAGTTCGCGTCGGCGCAGGGGGGGAAGGTGTTCGATTTTACCGATGCCACCACACAGGCCGTGGCCGTCCGCTAACCCCCAAAAACACCACAATCCCCTGTGGGAGCGAGCCTGCTCGCGAATGCGGTTCAACATTCAACATTAATGTCGACTGACCCACCGCTTTCGCGAGCAGGCTCGCTCCCACAGGGTGGGCTTGGTTGAGAGGACGAATTGTGTACGGATCAATTAATCGCTGGCTTCCAAGAGCCGCCTCGCTGCTGTTCTGCCTGTTGTTCTGGCAACTCGCCGCCAGCCATCACTGGAACCTCGGCCTGGTGACCTTCGCCAACGTGCCGACACCGCTGGCGGTGATCGACGCAGCGCTCGGCCTCGGTGACTCCGGCAAACTCGGCCAACACCTGAGCAGCAGCCTTGGCCGGGTATTCGCCGGTTACCTCGCGGCGCTGGTCGTCGGCATTGCCTTGGGCCTGGCCATCGGTCGCTCGAAATGGGCCGAAGATTTACTGCTGCCGCCACTGGAAGTGCTACGCCCGATTCCGGCTGTGGCCTGGATTCCCCTGGCGATCCTGATGTTCCCGTCGTCCGAGCTGTCGATGGTCTTCATCACTTTCACCGGTGCCTTGTTCCCGATCCTGCTCAACACCGTGCATGGCGTCGAAGGTGTGGACCCACGGCTGATCGCTTCGGCGAAAAGCCTCGGGGCAGGGCGCAGGGCCATGCTGCTGGAGGTGATTTTGCCGGGCGCCGCGCCGAGCATCATCACCGGCCTGGCCATCGGCATGGGTACCTCCTGGTTTTGCCTGGTGACTGCGGAAATGATCTCCGGCCAATTCGGCATCGGTTACTACACCTGGGAGTCCTACACCATTCAGAACTACCCCGACATCGTGGTCGGCATGTTGCTGATCGGCGTACTCGGGATGGGCAGCAGCCTGCTGATCAAACGCCTGGGCGGGCTGTTCACGCCCTGGCATCGACCACGAGGAAAAGCCTGATGAGCGTCTTTCAACAACCTGAAGGTCGTATCGATATACGCGACTTGTCGATCAGCCTGGGCGAGGGCGGCGCGGCTTTCGAAGCCGTGCAGGGCCTCGATTGCCAGATCGAACCGGGCCAATTCGTGTGCATTCTCGGGCCGTCCGGGTGCGGTAAATCCACCTTGCTCGGCGCCCTGGCCGGTCACCTGCAACCGTGCACCGGCAGCCTCAAGGTCGATGGCGTGCCGGTATCGGGCCCGTCACCGCAACGGGGCATGGTGTTCCAGCAACACACGTTGTTCCCCTGGCGCACGGTGCGCGACAACGTCGCCTTCGGCCTGAAAATGCGCGGCATCGGCAAAGCCGAACGGCACAAGGCGGCCTCCGACATCCTCGCGCTGGTCGGCCTCGAAGGCTTTGCCGAACGCTGGCCGAATCAGCTGTCCGGTGGCATGCAGCAGCGAGTGGAAATCGCCCGGGTGCTGGTCAATCGTCCACGCCTGTTGCTGATGGATGAGCCCTTCGGTGCCCTCGATGCCTTGACCCGCCTGAACATGCAGGAGCTGTTGCTGGACATCTGGACGCGCATTCGCACCACCGTGGTGTTCGTCACCCATGACATCGACGAAGCACTGTTCCTCGCCGATCGCCTGCTGGTCATGAGTCCGCGTCCCGGCCGCATCATCGAAGACCTGCGCCTGGATTTCCCCCGGCCCCGTACCACTGAATTGGTGACGAGCCACGAATTTTCCCGCTTGAAGCGTCACTGCCTCGAGTTATTGCGTCACGAAGAGGGTCGGCAGCTACCGCGCCTGAACCCTCTCGGACTTCCTCCAGAAAACCAACTGCCGCGATTTGCCCTATGACCTCACTATTCGCTGTAACCGATAACGATGAGATTCTCGCCCTGCAACCGCGCCTGACCGATGAGGATGCCGGCGTGCGCCGCATCGCACTGATCGAACTGGCGGACCTGGAAGAGCCGGACGGCCTGCTGTGGCTGGTCAATCGACTGGCTGAAGACCCGGTCGCCGACGTCCGCGCCGAAGCCGCGCGCTTGCTGGAAGCCTGGGAGGACGAACCGGTGGTCGAGGCGCTGTGCCAGGCCTTGACCGACCCTTGCGACACCGTGCGGGCCTCCGCCGCGCAAAGCCTCAGTCTGCTCAAGAGCGAAGCGGCGGGACGGGTGATTCTGCCGTGGACCGGGTATGCCGACATTGGTGTGCGCATTGCCGCGTTCCGGGCCTTGCGCGAATTGCGCTTTGCCGAAGCGGCCCCGGCTGCCGTGTCGGCGCTGAGCGACCGGGACGCCAATGTCCGGCGCGAAGCGGTCGGCGTACTGGGTTGGCTCAAGCAGCTCGATGCCTTGCCGGCCTTGGCCAGGTTGGCCAGCGATGACCCGGACACCGACGTCCGTCGCGCCGCCACCGGGGCATTGGGCCTGGCCTCCGATGCGCAGGTGTTGCCGGCGTTGCGCCAGGCTTTGCAGGACCAGGCCTGGCAAGTGCGCGAAGAAGCCGCCACCACATTGGGCAAGGTCGGTCACGCCGATGCCGGGCCGGCGCTGGTTGAAGCCTTGGGTGACGACTATTGGCAAGTCCGCCTGCGCGCCACCCGCAGCCTGGGTCGCTTGCGCTACACCCCGGCCCTCGACCCGTTGATCGAAACCCTCGGCCACCGCATCAGCAACCTGCGCAAGGAAGCCGCCCTGGCTCTCGGTGAATTGAACGACAAAGGCGCCATCGCAGCGTTGCAGGCCGCGCAAGATGACGGTGATCCTGAAGTGCGCAAAGCCGTGCGCATCGCCTTGAGTCAACTGCAATGAACCCGGTGGCGGTGGGTAATTCACGCAGCCAACAGCAACTGCGCCTGCAATGGCCGGATGGCCACGAGCAGGTGCTGGGTCATGCCGAGTTACGGCGGCAGTGCCCGTGTTCGCAGTGCCGGGCGTTTCGGTTGCGGGGGATGAACCCATTGGTCGATGACCGGGTTCGCGTGATCGAACTGAACCCTCAAGGTTACGGCCTGCAGTTGATCTTCAGTGACGGACATGAACGCGGAATTTACCCGTGGGCGTATCTGGCACAACTGGGTCTCAAAACCAAAGAGGTTTAATGTGGGAGCGAGCCTGCTCGCGAAGGCGGTGCAACATTCAACATTGATGTTGACTGACTCACCGCTTTCGCGAGCAGGCTCGCTCCCACAGGGATCCGCATGTTCAGAAGGATTTGCTGACACTCGCCACGACGGTGGCGCTGCACACATCGTCGAACCCCCAGTTACTGGCGCACTGGCTTTTCGATAGATCCGTGTCGATATAACTCAGCCCCAGCACCACACCGGCCAGTTCATGGGTCAGCTTGACCTCCCATTCACGGTACGAGTCTTCGGCCTTGCCCGAGCTCGAATACAGGTGCGGGTCCTTGAAGTCCATCATGCCGTAACGCAGTTTCAGGCCAATGTCATAGGGCAATTCGGTCTCGTAACCGACGTAGCTGTAGAGCGAATTCTGCTTACTGTCGATGCCCGGCGCATCGTCGGAATAATAGGCCGCGAGTTTCACCCCGTAGAGGCTGAGAATGCCGTAGACCTCGCTCTGATTGAACTGGCTCTCTCTTGGGTAAGTGTATTTGAGATAGCCGACATCGAGAGTGAGATCGTCAGTGGCCTGCCACAGCCAACCGGCGTAATAATCGACTTCCTGGCGGGTTTTCAGGTCGCCGCCAAAATCGACGTTGGAGCTCCAGGCGCCCAGGTACAGGCCGCTGCTGTGGGCGAGGGTTGCACCGGCCTGCACGGCCGGGTCGTTCCGGGTCTGCGAGATGCCGCGGGTGCGGTAGTCGCTGGCCAGGGTCACGTCCAGCAGCAGCGAGAAATCCTCGTTCAAGGTCAGGGCCTGGCTGCTCAAGGGCAACAGGCTCAAGGAAGTGAGGGCGAGCAGGGGCAAGGCTTTCATGTGAAGTCCCGTTATTGTGATTGTTTTGGGGCGCGAGGAAACCTGTGGGAGCTGGCTTGCCAGCGATAGCGGTGCATACACGTTGAATGTCAGGCCGCAATCGCCAGCAGGCTGGCTCCCACAGGGAGAACAGTGCTGCTAGAGGGTTGGAGCGTAAACCTGGCGACCGGCGAACCAGGTTTGCAGCACCTGGGTGTCGTGCAGGGCTTTGTTGTCGACGCTGAACACGTCGCGGTCGAGCACGATGAAGTCCGCTTGCTTGCCGACGCTCAGCGAGCCGATCTGGTGGTCCAGGCCAATGGTCCGGGCGGCATTGAGGGTGTAGGCGTAGAACATGGTTTCGCGGTCCAGGCGTTCATCGGCGTTGAGCACGCCCAGCGGGCCGTCACGGGTGATGGCCTGGGCCATGGCGTTGAACGGGTTGGGCGAGGACACCGGCCAATCGCTGGCCCCGGCGATGGTTGCACCCTGTTTGAGCAGCGAGTGCGCCGGGTACTGGTAGCGGAACGCCAGGGCGCTGACGTAAGGCTTGATCATGTCCGTGGTGTAGTCGTCGGCGCTGGCCCAGAGCAGTTGCATCGAGGCGATGACATCGAGCGGCTTGAACCGGGCGAACTCTTTCGGGTTGACCATCTGCAAGTGAGTGATGGAGTGGGTGACGCCGCTCTGGCGATCCTTGCGCGCCTGTTCGATACCGTTCAGGGATTCGCGTACCGCCCGGTCACCGATGGCATGAATGTGCACCAGCCAGCCCCGTTGATCGATGGCGCTGACCAGCTCGCCGAAATGCTTTGGATCGATCAACAGTTCGCCCTGTTTGTGCGAGTTGCTGTAGGGATCGATCATCGCAGCACTCTGCGCCGGGTACTCGATCACACCGTCGGCGAAGATCTTGATACCCGGCAAGGTCAGGTTGGGGACGCCCTGAAATTGCTGGCGAACCTTGTCCAGGGTGTCGAGATCGGCCGGCACGCTTTTCGGATTGGCCACCAGCAGCGCGGCGACATGGGCGGTCATGCCGCCGCTTTGCGACAATGCCTTATACACCGGCAGCACGCCGACGGTTTTTTCCGTGGGTTTGAGCGCGAACACCGGTTCGCCGGGCGCGGCGTTGGCGGCGGGGTCCATCCACGCGGTGATGCCGAGGCTGTTGTTGTAACGCACCGCGGTTTGCGCGGCCTTGAGCAGGTCGGCGGCACTCGGTGCCGGCATTTTCGAGGCGACCCGGTCCCAGCCTGCGTCCACCAGAAAGCCATTGGGCCTGCCGTCCTTCAGCTTGCCAATGGTGCCGTCTTCAGCGGCCGGCAAAGACTTGATCAGCGCGGCATCGACGCCGGCGCGCTTGAGCATCACGTCGTTGGCCCAAGCCGTGTGGTGGTCGCTGCCGGTAAAGACGACGGGCACGCTGGCCCATTCGCCACTGTTGAATGTCTTGCCCAGCGCCTCGGACTGCGCCCAGTACGCCGAGCTCATGCCCGCCACGCTGAGCACATCGCCGTGCTTCGCCTTGCCATCGTCACGCCAGCCACGCAGGCGTTTTTCCAGTTCGCCGAGATCGACCACCTCGTCTTCCATGTTCGCCGAAACCATTTCCAGGCCGCCGAAAATGGCGTGGGAGTGGCTGTCGATCAGGCCGGGCATCAGGGTCTTGCCGCCCAGGTCGATGACCTGGGTTCCTGACTCGATCAGGGCCTTGATTTGCACATCACTGCCCACTTGCAGCACTTTGCCGTCCTGCACAGCCAGGGCTTGAACCGTGGGCTGGCTGCGGTCGGCGGTGAAAATCTTGCCGTTGAGCAGCACCAGATCGGCTGCCGCCATGGCTTCCAACGAGGCAAAACTCATGGCGGCCATCAATAGATTCGGGATGAATCTTTTCATTGAATGTTTCCTTGTTATTGCGTCTGATGGCCAGATTAGTGGCTTGCTGCGCTGGGCAGAACGCCTCGCTGGCGAAAAACGTTTTTGCCTGAATGGAAAAAGCATGGACAAGTTGGGTGCACTGAAAATGTTCGTGGTCACGGCGCAGTTGGGCAGTTTCAGCCGCGCCGCCGAGCAGTTGGGCAAGACCCCTTCGGCCCTGACCAAAGCGGTCACTCACCTGGAGACGGAACTCGGCGCGCGCTTGTTCGAGCGCAGCACCCGGCGGATTGCGCTGACGGAATCCGGGCGGCTCTATCTGGAAACCGCGCGCCAGGTGTTGCAGCGACTGGATGAAGCCGGCGAGGAAATCGAACAGTTGCAACACGGCTTGCGCGGCAGCCTGAAAATCACCGCGCCGCTGGCCTACGGTCAGGCCTTTCTCGATCAGGTGTGTGGCGGTTTTCTGGAGCAATACCCGCAAATCAATCTGCAGGTGGACCTGTGCGACGACTTCGTCAATCTGCTGGAAAGCGGCTACGACCTGGCCTTGCGCGAAGGCCATGACGACCTGCCGGGGCTGATTGCCCGTGTGGTCGGCAGCAATCGCCTGGCGTTGTGTGGCAGCCCGGAATATTTGTCGCGCAAGGGGCTGCCGGTCACGCCGCAGACCCTCGATGAGCACGATTGGTTGCTGTATCGCCATCCACTGCTCAGCCGAGAGTTCTGGTGGGCCGAGCGCGATGGCCAGCGCCTGAGCATCCCGCAGCCCCCGGCACCGCGTCTGCGCAGCGACAATTACGACTTGCTGCTGGCCAATGCCCTGGCCGGGCGCGGGTTGCTGCATACGCCGTTGTGGAGTGCCGCGCCGTATCTGGCCGACGGGCGACTGGTGCGGGTGATGGCCGACTACGACATCGACCCGGACAGCTTCGGCCCGCACATCCTGGCGGTGTACCCCAGCCATCGAAGGGCCACGGCCAAGGTGTTGGCGTTTATCGATTACATCACCGGTTTCCTGGCTTCCCCCGTCCTGTAGGAGCAAAGCTTGCTCGCGATTGCGTTTCCACAATCAATATTGATGTGTCTGACGCACCGCCATCGCGAGCAAGCTTTGCTCCCACAACGGTGTGCGCCACAGTGCGAGCAGACGGACAGTTCTTGTAAGAAAATTCGCAGAAGAGTACAAATGTACTCCATGACGACATTAACTCCCCGCCGTACCGCCATCCTGACCTTTATCCGCGATCGAATCGCCGAGCACGGTCAGTCCCCGAGCCTCGCTGAAATCAGCGAGGCGTTCGGTTTTGCCTCGCGCAGTGTGGCGCGCAAGCATGTGCTGGCGCTCACCGAAGCCGGGTTTATCGAGGTCAACCCGCATCAGGCCCGGGGCATCCGCCTGCTCGGGCAGCCGCCGCGCCCCGAATTGCTGGATATCCCGGTGCTCGGCCGGGTGGCGGCCGGTGCGCCAATCGGCGCCGATGCCGAAATCCATGGCCGATTGCTGCTCGACCCGGCGATTTTCTCCCGGGCACCGGACTACATGCTGCGGGTGCGCGGCGACTCGATGATCGAAGACGGCATTCTCGACGGCGATCTGGTGGGGGTGCACCGCAGCCCCGAGGCGGTCAATGGCCAGATCGTCGTGGCGCGGCTCGACGGCGAAGTCACCATCAAGCGCTTCGAACGGGTCGGCGACACAGTGCGCCTGCTGCCGCGCAACCCGGCCTATCAGCCGATCATCGTCGAAGCCGACCGGGACCTGGCCATCGAAGGGGTGTTCTGCGGCCTGGTGAGGCAAGGCTGATGGGTGCCGTCGTTGCGCTGGAGACGCTGTTCAATGGCGGCCAGGTCTGGAAGGGCCGGCCTGCGCCACCGGCCGCCAGCCCGCAACCCACCGGGCATGCCGCGCTGGATGCGGCGTTGCCCACGGGGGGCTGGCCCGAAGCGGCACTGAGCGAAATTCTCCTGGCCGGGCAGGGCGTGGGCGAACTGCAACTGGTGTGGCCGACGCTGGCACGGCTGTCGGCGGCGGGCGAGCGCATCGTGCTGGTGGCGCCGCCCTATGTGCCGTATCCCCAAGCCTGGCAGAGCGCCGGAGTCGATCTGCGCCAGTTGTCGATCATCCAGGCCAGCGAGCGCGATGCGTTGTGGGCGGCGGAGCAATGCCTGCGTTCGGGCAGTTGCGGCGCGGTGCTGTGCTGGCCGCACAAGGCCGACGACCGCGCCTTGCGCCGCTTGCAGGTGGCGGCGGAAACCGGCCAGACCCTGGCGTTCGCCTACCGTTCGCTCAGTGAAGCGATCAATCCTTCGCCAGCCGCCCTGCGCATCGCCATCGATGCCAGGCCTGCGCAATTGCGCGTGCTCAAGTGCCGGGGCGGCCTGGCCCGCTCGGCGCCGATTGCCTTCTGCGTGGGGCATTGAGGTTGCCATGCGCTGGGTGTGCATTCTGTTCCCGCAATTGGCGCTGGACGCGGTACTGCGTCAGCGCGCCGATCCCGACGAGCCACTGGCGCTGCTGACCGGTCCGGCCCAGCGCCGGGTGTTGCAGGCGGTCAACGGGCCGGCGCGAGCGCTGGGGCTGCGTCCCGGCCAGTCCATGAGCGCCGCCCAGGCCTTGAGCAAAGGCTTTGCCACGGCCGAGTACGACCTCACCGACATCGAACACTGGCAGCAATTTCTGGCCGCTTGGGCCTACCGCTTCAGTGCCCAGGTCAGCGTGCATTACCCGCGGGCGCTGGTGTTTGAAATCGAGTCCAGCCTGGGCCTGTTCGGCGCCTGGCCGCAATTGGAGGCGCGCTTGCGCAGCGAACTCGGCGAACTGGGCTTTCGTCACCGCATTGTCGCCGCGCCCAACCCGGTGGCGGCGCGGATGCTGGCCAATGCCTATGACGGCCTGGTGGTGCCCGACGATCACGCCTTGCAGCATTACCTCGGACAATTGCCCGTGGACCGCATCGGCCTGGAACCCGGCGTTGCCACGGCGTTGTCGCGCATGGGGCTGCGCACCTTGAGCCAGGTGCAGGCGTTGCCCCGGCAGAGTCTGGCCCGGCGTTTCGAGGCCCGGGTGCTCAAGCATCTGGACGACTTGTTCGGGTTGCGGCGGCTGGCGCTGGCGTTCTATCTGCCGCCGGATCGTTTCGATGTGCGCATCGAACTCAACTTCGATGTGCAGTCCCATCAGGCCCTGCTGTTTCCATTGCGCCGCTTGACCGGTGATCTCTCGGCGTTCCTCTGTGGCCGGGACAGCGGTGTGCAGCGCTTCGACCTGCACCTGGAACATGCAGGGTTGCCGGACACGCTGATCAAGGTCGGCCTGCTCAGTGCCGAACGCGATCCGGCGATGCTCTTCGAGCTGGCCCGGGGGCGGCTGGAGCAGGTCCAGGTCGAGGCACCGGTGCGCGGGTTTCGCCTGCGCGCCGAAGACTTGCCGGCCTTCGTGCCCCAGTGTCAGGAGCTGTTCGACGACCGCCCGCAGCAGTCCTTGCCCTGGGAGCAACTGCGCGAACGCCTGCGCGCACGGTTGGGGGACGATGCCGTGCATGGCCTGCGCTTTCAGGCCGATCACCGCCCCGAGTGTGCGTGGCAGGCCAGTGCCGACAGTCAGCCCTGTACGGGATTGCCCACCGTGAAACGACCGGGCTGGCTGCTGACCGAACCGCTGGCGGTGCATGAGGGCTCGACACGCATCCTCATGGGACCGGAGCGCATCGAGTCCGGTTGGTGGGATGGCGACGACGTGCGCCGCGATTACTACCTGATCGAAACCCGTGCCGGCCAGCAGGGCTGGGCCTGGCGAGCGGTCGGCGAGGGCGGCCCCTTGTGGTTGCAGGGCTGGTTCGCATGAGCACCGGGTATGCCGAGCTGCACTGCCTGTCGAATTTCAGTTTCCAGCGCGGTGCCTCCAGTGCCCTTGAGCTGTTTCAACGGGCCAAAAAACAGGGCTATCAGGCGCTGGCGATCACCGACGAATGCACCCTGGCCGGCATCGTCCGTGCCTGGCAAGCGGCGAAGTCCGTCGAGCTGCCGCTGATCATCGGCAGCGAAATGCGCATCGAGAACGGCCCGAAACTGGTGCTGCTGGTGGAGAACCTCGAGGGTTACCAGACCCTGTGTCGGCTGATCACCCGGGCCCGCCGTCGTACGCAGAAAGGCCAGTATCAAATCCTGCGCGATGACTTCAGCGAACCGCTGCCGGGGCTGCTGGCGTTGTGGGTGCCGGACACGGTGGATGACATCGAGTCGGGTCGCTGGCTGAAGCAGGTGTTCGCCGAGCGCCTGTGGCTGGCGGTGCAGTTGCATCGCGGTCAGGACGATACCCGGCGCCTGAACGATCTGCTGAGCCTGGCCAGGGAACTGCGCATCCCTGCCGTGGCCAGCGGCGATGTGCACATGCACGCTCGCGGTCGCCGCGCCTTGCAGGACACCATGACCGCGATCCGTCACCATCTGCCGGTGGCCGATGCCGGGTTGCGCCTGCACCCCAATGGCGAACGGCACCTGCGCAGTCTCGAGGTCCTGCGCGAGCTTTATCCGCCCGCCTTGCTCGACGAAACGCTGGCCATCGCCCGGCGCTGCACGTTCGACCTCGGCCAGTTGCGTTATCAGTATCCGCGGGAGCTGGTGCCTGAGGGGCACACGGCCAGCTCCTGGCTGCGCGAGTTGACCGAGCGGGGCATTCGCCAGCGATGGCCCGCCGGTGCGAGTGAGAAGGTGCGCGGGCTGATCGACAAGGAACTTGGGCTGATCGCCGAGCTGGGGTATGAAAGCTATTTCCTGACCGTTCAGGACGTCGTGGCATTCGCCAGGCGCGAGAAAATCCTCTGTCAGGGCCGGGGTTCGGCGGCCAACTCGGCGGTGTGTTTTGCCTTGGGCATCACCGAGATCGATCCGGACCGGATGAACATGTTGTTCGAGCGTTTTCTTTCCAGGGAGCGCGACGAACCGCCGGATATCGATGTGGACTTTGAGCACGAGCGCCGCGAAGAAGTCTTGCAGTACGTGTTCCAGCGCTATGGCCGGGCACGCGCGGCGCTGACCGCCGTGGTCAGTACTTACCATGCCGCTGGCGCGGTGCGTGATGTGGCCAAGGCGCTGGGGTTGCCGCCGGATCAGATCAATGCCCTGGCCGATTGCTGCGGTCACTGGAGCGACGAAACCCCACCCGTGGAGCGCTTGCTGGAGGGTGGTTTCGACCCCGAGAGCCCGGTGCTGCGCCGCGTACTGAGCCTCACCGGGCAACTGATCGGCTTCCCCCGGCACTTGTCCCAGCACCCCGGTGGTTTCGTGATTTCCGAGCACCCGCTGGACACGCTGGTGCCGGTGGAAAACGCCGCCATGGCCGAGCGCACCATCATTCAATGGGACAAGGACGATCTGGACGCGGTCGGCTTGCTCAAGGTCGATATCCTCGCGTTGGGCATGCTCAGTGCCATTCGCCGTTGCTTCGATCTGTTGCGCCGTCATCGCGATCTGGATTTGAGTCTGGCAACGATTCCCTCCGAAGACTCGTCAACCTACGACATGATTGGCCGTGCCGACACCATCGGCGTGTTCCAGATCGAGTCACGGGCGCAGATGTCGATGCTGCCCAGGCTCAAGCCACGCAAGTTCTATGACCTGGTGATCGAAGTGGCCATCGTTCGCCCGGGGCCGATTCAGGGGGGGATGGTGCATCCGTACCTGCGACGGCGAAACAAGGAGGAGCCGGAGAGCTACCCGTCGCCAGAGCTCAAGGTGGTACTGGAAAGAACCCTTGGCGTACCGCTGTTCCAGGAACAGGTGATGCAGATCGCCATCGTCGCCGCCGACTACAGCCCCGGCGAGGCCGATCAGTTGCGCCGCTCGATGGCGGCCTGGAAGCGTCACGGCGGGCTCGAACCGCACAAGGACCGACTGGCCGCCGGCATGAAGAAAAACGGCTACAGCGCCGAATTCGCCGCGCAGATCTTCGAACAGATCAAGGGCTTTGGCAGCTACGGTTTTCCCGAGTCCCACGCCGCCAGTTTTGCCCTGCTGACGTACGCCAGTTGCTGGTTGAAATGCCATGAGCCGGCGGCGTTCGCCTGTGCGCTGATCAATAGTTGGCCCATGGGCTTCTACAGTCCCGACCAGATTCTGCAGGACGCACGGCGCCATCATTTGCAGATTCTCCCGGTGGACGTGCGGGCCAGCGATTGGGATTGCAGCCTGGAACCGATCACCGGCGCACAACCGGCGATTCGCATGGGCTTGCGAATGATCAAGGGTTTTCGCGAGGACGATGCCCGGCGCATCGAGGCGGCACGATCCAGGGGCGCCTTTGCCGACATCGCCGACCTTGGCGAACGGGCGCAGCTGGACGCCCGTGCCCAGGAGCAACTGGCCGATGCCGGCGCGTTGCGAGGCTTGGCAGGTGACCGTCATCGGGCGCGCTGGGAAGTGGCGGGGGTGCAGAAGCAGCTCGGCCTGTTCGCCAGCCTGCCCCGTCAGGAGGAAGGTGCGGTGGCGCTGCCCAAACCGACGGTCGGCGAAGACCTGCGGGCCGATTACGCCAGCGTCGGCACCACCCTGGGGCCGCATCCGCTGGCGTTGTTGCGCGGTGAGTTGAAAGCCCGGCGTTGCCGCAGTTCGAAGGAACTGCTGGAGGTCGAGCACGGGCGACCGGTGAGCGTTGCCGGACTGGTGACCGGTCGACAACGGCCGGGTACCGCCAGCGGCGTGACCTTCGTCACCCTGGAAGACGAGTTCGGCAACGTCAACGTCGTGGTCTGGCGCGACCTGGCCGATCGGCAACGCAAGGTGTTGGTCGGCTCGCAGTTGTTGAAAGTCGATGGGCGCTGGGAGAAGGAGGGCGAGGTGCGGCACCTGATTGCCGGACGCTTGAGTGACCTCAGTCCACTGCTCGACGGCATCACCGTGCGCAGCCGGGATTTTCATTGATCTGTGACTGCAGCAGATCCCATGTGGGAGCGAGCCTGCTCGCGAAGAGGCCGGTACATTCAGCATTGATGTCAACTGACAGACCGCCTTCGCGAGCAGGCTCGCTCCCACAGGCTATGTGTGAAGGTTGATTACTTGATGATAGGCCAAAACCGCTCCCCACCCCCCGGCGCCTCCGTCCAGGCCTGCAACGAGCGGGTCGGCAGGTCAAAGTAATCCCGTGTGCGCGCATAACCATGGCCACCCATCCGTCCAATCGCATCAAGCCCCAGTTGATCGATGTACAGGGTTTTCGGATCGATCAATTCGTCCCGCACGTGGGCCATCAGCACTTCGCCAAAGATGATCTCCCGTGACTGGCCGATGGACAGCGCCATCATCCGCCGGCATTCCAGTGCCACCGGGGCTTCGCCGATGCGCGGGCATTTGACCGTGGTGCCGGGGATGGCGGTGAGGCCGGCGGCGGTCAGCTCATCGAAGCCGGGCGCAAAGGGTACGGCGCAGACGTTCATGGCCTCCACCAGGGCATCGCTGACGATGTTGACGGTGAATTCCTGGTTGAGCTGGATATTGCGCGTGGTGTCTTTCGGGCTCTGGTCGCCATAGTTTTCCACGCCCAGCGCCAGGATCGGCGGGTCGGCCGACAGCGCATTGAAGAAGCTGAATGGCGCGGCGTTGACGCGACCTTCACCGTCGACGGTGGTGACCAGGGCAATCGGGCGTGGCACTACGCTGCCGATCAGAATCTTGTATTTGTCCCGTGGGCTCAGTTGGCTGAAGTCGAAGCTTTGCATAGGCAGCGTTCTCTAAAGAAGGGGATCACTGGCGCACAATGGTGCCTGTGCGCTGTAGTCGTCGGCGAACGGAATGGCCGGTCGGAACAGGCTCTTCCAGTCCGGTTGACCGAAGGCCCGATCGCTGTGACTGCGCATCAGTTTTTCGAATTGTCGTTGGGCCTGGCGTTGCAGGGCGGGGTAGTCGATGCCCTTGACCTGACCGTCGTCCATCACGCACCGGCCGTCGATCCAACTGGCGATGCAATCGTCACCACGCCCGGCCAGCACCAGGTTTTTCAGCGGATCAAACAGCGGCCCCAGGTGCAGGCCACGCAGGTTGAACACGGTGATGTCGGCCTTGGCCCCCGGCGCCAGACGCCCAAGGTCATCGCGACCCAGGGCCTTGGCGCCGCCGAGGGTGGCGGCGTTGTACAGATCGAGCGTGCTGGTCAGCGCGTTGCCGCCCTCCATCAGCCGCGCGACGTTCAAACCCTGGCGCATGTTGTCCAGTAAATCCGCCGGCCAGGTGTCGGTGCCCAGGGCGACGTTGATGCCCTTGGCCCGATAACGACCGAACGAATTCAGCGCCTCGCCATCCCGGGCAAACACCACCGGGCAATGCACCAGGCTGGCGCCGCCGTCCACCAGCCGTTGCAAGTCATCGTCGCCATGGGTGTAGATGCCGTGGGGCAACAGGCTGCGCGGGGTCAGCAGGTCGAGCTGCTGCAACCAGCCCAACGGAGAGGCGCCACGCAGTTGCTCGACCATCGCCACTTCGCCGAGCCCCTGGCAGCAATGCAAACGCATCGGTGCATTCAGCTCGCGGCTCAGCGCTGCCGTACGTTGCAACAATGCGGGTGTACAAGTCTGGATGCGGTCCGGCAGCAGCGCACCTCGAATCAGGCCGCCATTCGCGCCATCGAAATCCCGGAAAAAACGCTGCGCCGCATCGAGCCCGGCCAGGCCCCGGGCTTCGTCCCAGTGGTGGGCCAGCGTGCCGTTCGCCTGCCAGTAACTCATGCCGCTCATATAGCAGGGGCCGAGGTAGGTGCGCAGCCCCAACTCGGCGGCCACGCCGGCCACCGCGGCAAACTCGTCGTACGTTTCCGCCCACTCGCGGTAATACATCGAGGTGATCGGCATGGCGGTGGTGATGCCGTTACGGATCAACTGAGTGAAGGCGTAGCGGTACTTGAAGACCTCTTCGTCCGGGCTGTAGCTCTCCCGTGGACCGCGCGCCAGATACTCGGCGGACCACATGCGGCCCATGTCGCGCTCGTCGCCGTTGTCCAGGGTCAGCACCGTGGAGTCGAGATCGCCCAGGGCATCCAGATCAATGAAACCGGGGCCGATCAGCGCGTTGCCATAGTCGATCCATTGATCTACCGGCCCTGGATAATCGCGTCCGACGAAGACAATGCGCGAGCCTTCGAAGACCACTCCGCCATTGCGCCATAGCACATGTTGCGTGCCGTCGAAACCGACTACGCAGCTGGCTCGCAAGCCGATGCGCTTCACAAACGACTGTCCAGCAAGCGGCCACCCGAAGCAATCAATTGCCCGTTGCGATACACCTGACGCACCGGCCGCGACACCACGGCTTCACCCAGGGTCTGCACCGGCATCAGCAAAAAGTCCGCTGGCCGACCGATCTCCACGCCATAGCCTTCGATACCCAGCGCCTGGGCACCATTCACGGTCGCCGCATCGAACGCCGCCGCCAGTTCCTCGTCCTTGTTCAAGTCGAAACGGAAGGCCAGCAACATCGCCCGCTCCAGCATGTCGCCATTGCCCATCGGTGACCACGCGTCACGAATGCCGTCCGAACCCAGGCAGACATTCACCCCGGTTTCGCGCAAGGCGAGGAACGGCGGCACCGCGCAATCGGCTGGCGCGGAACTCATCAACGAAATCCCCAATACCGCCAGGCGTTCGGCGACGGGTTTGACCTGGCTCCACGGCAGCATGCCCAGGCAATAGGCATGGCTGATCATCACCCGGCCCTGAAGCCCGAAGCGCTCGGTGTAGTCGGCGATCAATTTGATCTGCCAGAGACCCAGCTCGCCCTTGTCGTGCAGATGTATGTCCACGCCACGGTCGAACTCGCTGGCCAGTTTGAACACGAAATCCAGTTGCGCGATGGGATCGTTGTCGATGCCGCAGGGGTCGAGACCACCGACGTTTTCCACGCCCAGCGCCATGGCTTCGCGCATCAGTTCGGCAGTGCCGGGGCGGCTGATCAGGCCGGTTTGCGGGAACACCACCAGTTGCAGGTCGATCAGGTCGCGGTATTTTTCACGCAGTTGCTGCATGGCCTGGACATGACGCAGGCCGAATTCGGGGTCGATGTCGACGTGGCAGCGCAGGGTCAGCGAGCCACGGGCGATGCAGTTTTCCAGCAGCGCGCCCGCACGTTGCGCGATGGGAGCTTCGACTTCGCGCAGCACACGGCGCTCGTTGGCAATGTAGTCCTTGAGCGTCGGGCCGGCGCTGTTCGGGCGCCAGGGTTGGCCGTACAGGGTCTTGTCGAGATGCACGTGGCTTTCCACCAAAGCACCGGTGAGCAGTTGGTTGTGGCCGTCGATGTCGGTGGCGAGCAGTTCAGTGGTCGAAGCCGGGCGACGTTGGGTGAACCGGCCATTTTCGATCAGCAGGTCTTCGGCGGGGGCGCCGTAGGGGCGTACGTTGCGTAGCCAGCGGGGTTGAGTCATTGCATACCTCAAGTTTGGTGGTGAATTGGCGGGCCTCATCGCTGGCAAGCCAGCTCCCACAGTGATGTGTGTTGATCACAACATTTGTGAACACCCCAAACCCTGTGGGAGCTGGCTTGCCAGCGATGGCCGCGACTCGGTCTCGGATCAGCCCTTGAGCTTCGCCCAGATCCGGTCCTGCAGTTCCCGCGCCTTGTTGCTGCATTCCTTTTCAGGGCGCAGGCGCGAGGCGAATTCGTCGGGCATGTTGATGGCGTCCATCACCCGCCATTTGGCGTCGATCAGCTTGTCGCTCTGGATGCCGTTGGCATAGGCGATGGCGTTGGACACGGCGGCGGCGTTTTCCGGTTTCATCATCCAGTCGATGAAGATCTTCGCGTTGCCGGGGTGCGGTGCGCTTTTCGGTACGGCGAAGTTGTCCTGGAACATCGCCAGGCCTTCTTTCGGATACACGTACTTGATGGTGCTCTTCTGCAGTGTGGCCCGGGCAGTGGAGCCGTTCCAGTTCTGCATCATGATCACTTCACCGGAGGCCATGCGGTCGACGGTGTTGTCCGAGCTGTACATCTTCAGGAAGGGTTTCTGTTTTTGCAGCAATTCGAGGATGCGCTTGGCGTCCTGCGGGTTTTCGCTGCATTCGTCGACATTCAGGTAATGGCTGGCGGCATTGATCACACTGCTGGAGGTGTCGAGGGCGGCGAGTTGGCCTTGCAGTTCCTTGCGCGGTTCGAAGAATTCTTTCCACGAATCGTCCAGTTTGCCGCCAGGCACCCGCGCGCTGTCATAGGAGAACCCGGTGGTGCCCCACAGGTACGGCGCCGAGAATTTGCGGCCGGGGTCGAAACTCGGGTCACGGAACGCCGGTTTCACGTACTGGAAGTTGGGCAGGGTGGGGGTGTCGATTTCCAGCAGCAGGTTCTGGTTGATCAGGGTGCGCATGATCGACTGCGACGGCACGATCACGTCATAGGCGGCGCCACCGGCCTGCAACTTGGCCAGCAGGGTTTCGTTGCTGTCGTAGCCGTCCATGGTGACCTTGATCCCGGTCTCTTTTTCGAACTTGGCCAGCAGGTCCACCGGGTAGTAATCGGTCCAGTTGTAGAAGAACAATTCCTTGGGTTCGGCAGCCTGGGCACTGAAGGCGGTGAAGCAGCTCAGGGCCAGGCTGGCAACGGCGAAACGCAGGCTTTTTGTTTTCATGTTTGAAGCGCTCCAGGGTTTATTGGTTTTTGCCGCGCTGTCCCAGCCAGAAGGCCAGCACCACCAGCACGATGGAAATCACCAGCATCAGGGTCGAGATCGCGTTGATCTCCGGCGTCACGCCGGCCTTGATCGCCGAGAAGATGTACACCGGCAGGGTCGTGGAACCGGGGCCGGCAACGAAGAACGTCATGATGAAATCGTCGAGGCTGACCACGAACGCCAGCACCGAACCGGACAGCACCGCCGGCCACAACAGCGGCAGCGTCACCCGACGGAACACCTGCCACGGGTTGGCGTACAGATCGTTCGCCGCTTCCAGCAGGCTTTTGTCCAGGTCATTGAGCCGCGCCCGGATAGGCAGGTAGGCAAACGGAATGCAGAAGCCGACGTGCGCGACGATCACCGTCAGCAAACCGAGCTTGATGCCCAGCGCCATGAACAGCAGCAGGGTGGCGACGGCGGTGACGATCTCCGGCAGGATCAGCGGCAGGTTGATCCCGCCTTCGACCATCTTCTGTCCGTAGAACGGCCGGTAGGTCGCCAGTGCCGCGAGCAGGGCAATGGCGGTGGCGCAAACCGTGGCAATACTGGCGACGATGATCGAATTCAACGCGGCGGTCTGGATCGACGGGTTGGCCAGGATTCGCCCATACCAGTCCAGCGAGAACTCGGTCCACACCGTCGCCGAGCGGTTGGCGTTGAAGCTGTAGGCGATCAGCACAAAGATCGGCAGGTACAGATAGGCCAGCATCAACAGACTGACTTCACGGGTCAGGGGCAGTTTTTTCAGGTGCAGGGCGATCATGCTTGGGCTCCCCGACGCAGGGTCTTGGCGGCATTGCGGCTATAGAGGGCGTACAGCACCAGGGACAGCAGCATGATTCCCAGCAGCAGGAACGACAGCGAACTGCCCAGCGGCCAGTTACGTGCGGTGCCGAACTGTTGCTGGATCAGGTTGCCGATCATCAGGGTCTTGCCACCGCCAAGAATCGCCGGGGTGATGAACGCACCGAGGCTCGGCACGAACACCAGCAGCGAGCCGGCAATCACCCCCGGCATCGACAGCGGCAGGATGATCCGCCGCAAGGCGTGCCAGCGATTGGCACCCAGGTCATAGGCGGCTTCCACCAGGCGCCAGTCGAGTTTTTCCAGGGTCGAATAGATCGGCAGGATCATGAACGGCAGGAAGCTGTAGACCAGCCCGACACTGACCGCGAAGTCGTTGTAGAGCAGGGTGATGCCACCGGCGGAAGGGAACAGTGCATTGAGGCTCTGGGCGACCCAGCCTTGTTCACGCAGGATGATTAGCCAGGCGTAGTTGCGGATCAGCAGGTTGGTCCAGAACGGGATGGTGATCAGCAGCACCATCAGGTTGCGCCGGCGCGGTGTCAGGCTCGACATCCACAGCGCCACCGGAAAGCCGAACAGGAAACACAACACTGTGGTGCCGCCGGCCTGGAACACCGAGCGGATCAGCGCCTGGGCGTAGACCCAATTGAGCTCAAGCTCACCGTCGAAGCCTTCCTGGAAAAACAGCTGCACGTAGCTTTGCAATTGCCAGTTGGCCTGCCAGTCGACGCCACCGTAGACGTTGCGCGGCAACAGGCTGATGTAGCCCATGATGCCCAGCGGAATGGCGATCAGGGCCAGCAGGGTCAAAACCACCGGGCTGAGCAACAGCGCCCGGTTGAGGGCGGGGGAAGTGCTGCTGACGCTCATCTCAGGCCTCCATCAACAGGCAGGCGTGGGGCGGCAGGTTGACCGCCACGCGATCGCCGACCCCGCGGTTGCGGTTCAGGCCTTCGTTGTTCTCGCGCAGCATGACCTTGATATCGTTGTTCAGGCGGCATTGGTAAAGGGTCGCGGTGCCGACGTACAGCACGGCTTCGATCACGCCGCGCAGGTGATGCGGTTGCGTCGGGTCCACCAGTTGCGAACGCTCCGGGCGGAACGCCAGTTGCACCTTGCCGTCGATGCCTTGGGGCGGGCAGGGGATTTCCACCGGCATGCCGCTGGGCACGAACAGGTTCTCGTTGTGCTGGCCGCGCTTGAGATGACCCGGCAGGAAGTTGATGTCACCGATGAACTGGGCGACGAACTGGTGCTGCGGCCGTTCGTAGATGTCGTTGGGGGTGCCGATCTGCAGGATCTTGCCGGCGGACATCACGGCAATGCGATCGGACAAGGTCAGGGCTTCTTCCTGATCGTGGGTGACGAAAATGAAGGTGATCCCGGCTTCCTTCTGCACGCGCTTGAGTTCGACCTGCATCTCCTTGCGCAACTTGAGGTCCAGCGCTGACAGCGGTTCATCCAGCAACAGTACTTTCGGTTTTGGCGCCAGGGCCCGGGCCAGAGCCACCCGTTGCTGTTGGCCGCCGGACAGTTCCGCCGGTTTGCGCTTGGCCAGGTGCTGCATCTGCACCAGCGCCAGCATTTCATCGACCCGTTGCGGAATCTGCTTGCGATCAAGACCCTGCATCTCAAGCCCGAAGGCGATATTCTGCGCAACACTCATGTGCGGAAACAGTGCGTAACTCTGGAACACCGTGTTGACCCGGCGCTTGAAGGGCGGCAGGTCGTTGACCGGTTCCCCCGCAAGTCGGATTTCACCGTCGCTGACATGCTCGAAGCCGGCGATGGTGCGCAGCAGGGTGGTTTTGCCACAGCCGGAGGGGCCGAGCAGGGTGAAGAACTCGTTGTCGGCAATGTCGACCGAGACGTTGTCCAGGGCTGGAGCCAGTCCTGGATCGTCGGAATACCGCTTGGAGACGTTACGCACTTCGATTGCAACTGGATGACCCATAATGGTGCATTCCTCTAATTATTGTATGCAAAATCTGGATGCAATTTAGAAATACCCGGATTAACCTGCTCTTGCAACCCCCCTTTTCAAGGCTGTTCATTCGCCTTGGGTCGGTCGCATAGCGCTGAAGGAGTCTTCGTATGGCGGAAAAGAAATTGGAAACAACGGTCGATCGCGTCTACCAAGGGGTTTACGAAGCGATCAGCAAGCGCACCCTGCGGCCCGGCATGAAACTCGGTGAGGCTTCGCTGGCTGAACTTTTCAATGTCAGCCGCACGTCGGTTCGTGCCGCCCTCAAGCAGTTGGAAGCCGATGGCCTGGTCACCACCGAGCCCAATAAAGGGGCGTCGGTGTCGTTGCCCAGCGACGAAGAAATCCGTTCGCTGTTCGAAACCCGGCGCCTGGTCGAGATCGGCATCGTCAGCGAGTTGTGCCGGCGTCGCGACACCGCGGTGACCCAGGATCTGCGCGATCATTTATTGCTGGAGGACGAAGCGCACCAGAGCGGCGACCATGAGCGACTGATTCATCTGCTCGGCGAGTTCCACATCAAACTCGCCCGCAGCCTGAACAATCCGGTGTTGCTCGACTGGTTCCAGAAGCTGATTTCCCGCGCCTCGCTATACGCCGCCGCGCTGGATGACGACAGCCACGAAGCCTGTCGCGATGACGAGCATTTGCGCTTGATCGAGTACATCGAGGCGGGTAATCAGAGTGCGGCGATCGAGTTGACCTGCATGCACTTGAACGGCATCGAGAAAGCGATTCTCGATGTCGCCGCTACGTTGAAAACCAGCTACAACCCGCTCAAGCATTTGATTGAGGTGTAATTCACGCTGGAGATCAAACTGTGGGAGCGAGCCTGCTCGCGAAGGCTGAGTGTCAGGCACCATCGATGTTGAATGTACCGGACTCTTCGCGAGCAGGCTCGCTCCCACAGGGAACTCTGGATACCACTGAAATCAGCTATACCTCTATGAAACCATTGGCATCCGCGATGCTCGAAACAAACGGGTGCAGATACAGAGCCAGCCAATGCAGTTTCTAGACGATAGCCACGGGTGTGCCGGCTGGTGCGGCGAAATGGCCGGGCGTATTCGTGCGTTCGACTGGAGCCGTACCGAACTGGGTGCCATCGACACCTGGCCCAGGAGCCTGAACAGCACGGTGCAGTTGATGCTCGCCTCACCGCTGCCGATGGTGATGCTCTGGGGCCGGCCAGGCTACATGATCTATAACGACGCCTATTCGAAGTTCGCCGGCGGTCGCCATCCCTATCTGTTGGGTTCACCAGTGGAACTGGGCTGGCCGGAAGTCGCCGATTTCAACCGGCATGTGGTCGATACCTGCCTGGCCGGCGGCACCTTGTCCTATCGCAATAAAGTGCTGGTGCTGTTACGCGACGGGGTGCCTGAAGACGTCTGGCTGGACCTGTATTACAGCCCGGTCGCCAATGATGACGGCTGTCCTGCCGGGGTCATGGCAATGGTGGTCGAAACCACCGAATTCGTGATTTCCGAGCGCCTGCGCCAGGCTGCCGAAAATGCTTATCGCGCCGACAACGAACGGGTGCGCCTGGCATTGAATGCCGGGGCCTTGCTCGGCTCGTTCGTCTGGGACATCAAGGCCGATGTACTGAGCGGCGATGAGCGCTTTGCCCGCACGTTTTCCTATCCCGCCGGGCAGAACCTGGACAACTTGCCCCAGGAGATCGCCGAAGCGCACATCCATCCCGATGATCGCAGCTGGGTTCAGGAGCAGATCAAACAATCCATGGAAACGGCTGTGCCCTATAACGCCGAATACCGGGTGTTGCGCCCGGATGGCAGTTACCTGTGGGTGCTCGCCAGCGGTTGCTGCGAGTTCAATGAGCTGGGCGAACCGTTTCGCTTTCCCGGGGTGTTGATCGACATCCATGAGCGCAAGGCCGCCGAAGATTCCCTGCTCAAGTTCACCCGAAATCTGGAGCAGCGCGTGGCCGACGAAGTCGAAGCGCGGCTGGCGGCGGAAGAGCAACTGCGTCAGTCACAGAAGCTCGAAGCCATCGGCGGCCTGACCGGTGGCGTGGCCCACGACTTCAATAACCTGTTGCAAGTCATCGCCGGCAACCTGCACTTGCTGGCGCGCCATGAGCCGGACAATGCCAACGTGCAACGGCGGGTAACGGCGTCGATTGCCGCCGTCGAGCGCGGCGCCAAACTGTCTTCGCAATTGCTCGCCTTCGCGCGACGCCAGCCGTTGTCCCCGGCGATTTGCACGCCGCAGCAGATTTTCGACGGTCTTGGCGAACTGTTGCAGCGCGCACTGGGGGAAACCATCCAGATCCAGATGAGCGCCGTGGCGGACCCCTGGCCGGTATTCGTCGATCGCAATCAACTGGAAAACACCATCCTCAATCTGGCGATCAATGCCCGTGATGCGATGAGCGGCGAGGGGACCATCGAGCTCAACGCCCAAAACATCACCCTCGACCCTGCGTTCTGCGCGGGTAAGGGCATCGTCGCCGGCGACTACGTGTGCGTGACCGTGGCTGACACCGGCACTGGCATGCCGCCGCAGGTGCTCGACCAGGCCTTCGAACCGTTTTTCACCACCAAGCCCGACGGCCAGGGTACGGGGCTAGGCCTGAGCATGGTGTTCGGTTTCGTCAAACAGAGCGGCGGGCATATCGAGATCGCCAGCGTCGTCGGGGAGGGCACCCGGGTTCAGCTGTATTTCCCGCGCAGCCTGCGGCCGGTGGACAGTCAAACAACGGTTCCGGACGTGCAGCCGCGGGGCGGACACGAACGGATTCTGGTGGTCGAGGACAATGAAGCGGTGCGTACCTCGACCGTGGAGTTGCTGCGCGAAGAGGGTTATCAGGTGCTGACCGCCGCCAATGCCGACATCGCCATGCAGATGTTGCTGGAGGGCGAGTTGGTGGACCTGATCTTCACCGATGTGGTCATGCCCGGCCTGATCAAGAGTTCGGACCTCGCGGCGTGGGCGAAAGTGCAGAGCCCGCCATTGGTCGTGCTGTTCACCTCCGGCCACACCCGTGACATTATCTCGCGCAACCACCAGCTCAGCCCTGACACCCATTTGCTGAGCAAGCCCTATAGCCCGCAAGCGTTGACCCAAATGATCCGCACAGTCCTCAATGCTTAAAGACACCAAACCTGTAGGAGCAAAGCTTGCTCGCGATAGCGGTGTGTCAGGCAGTACGCTATCGCGAGCAAGCTTTGCTCCTACAGGTTCGCGTTACTCCTTTGAACCTTCCATTAAAGGCCGCTCATGACTTCAACGCGCACCCCCAACCCTCCCTCAGGCATGGTCAGGGTGCGCGGCGCCCGGGAACACAACCTCAAGAACATCGATGTCGATATCCCCCGCGATGCCCTGGTGGTGTTCACCGGGGTGTCCGGTTCCGGGAAGTCGTCCCTGGCGTTTTCAACGCTCTACGCCGAGGCGCAGCGCCGCTATTTCGAATCCGTGGCGCCTTATGCGCGACGCCTGATCGACCAGGTCGGCGTGCCGGATGTCGATTCCATCGAAGGCTTGCCACCGGCGGTGGCCTTGCAGCAACAGCGCGGCACGCCGAGCACACGTTCATCGGTGGGCAGCGTGACGACCTTGTCGAGCCTGATCCGCATGCTGTACTCCCGCGCCGGCAGTTACCCGGCGGGGCAGCCGATGCTGTACGCCGAAGATTTTTCACCGAACACGCCCCAGGGTGCGTGCACCGAATGCCACGGCCTGGGCCGGGTGTATGAAGTCACCGAAGCATTGATGGTGCCGGACCCGAACCTGACCATCCGCCAGCGTGCGGTCGCTTCCTGGCCGCTGGCCTGGCAGGGCCAGAACCTGCGGGACATCCTGGTGACAATGGGCTACGACGTCGACATCCCCTGGCGCGACCTGCCGAAAAAACAACGCGACTGGATTCTCTTTACCGAAGAAACCCCGACGGTGCCGGTGTATGCCGGGCTCACCCCGGAAGAAACCCGGATCGCCCTCAAGCGCAAGATGGAACCCAGTTACCAGGGCACCTTCACCGGTGCGCGGCGCTACATCCTGCACACCTTCACTCACTCGCAAAGTGCGCTGATGAAGAAGCGCGTCTCGCAATTCATGCTCGGCAGCCCTTGTCCGTTGTGCGATGGCAAACGCCTCAAGCGTGAGGCGTTGTCGGTAACTTTCGCCGGTTACGACATCGGCGAGTTATCGCAGATGCCGTTGCTGCAAGTGGCCGAAGTCCTCAAGCCGGTGGCGGCCGAGCACTATCTGCAAGAAGGTGAAGAGGCGGGCGAGGTATTGACCCACAGCCAGACCCGCGAAGCCCGTGTACAGCGCTTGGCCCATGGCGCCAGCGGCCACGTCAACGCGCCGGATGTGCGCCACACACCGAACCTGTCGGTGGAAAAACGCCTGGCCGCGCAACGGATCGCCCAGGACCTGCTGGAGCGGGTCAGCACCCTGACTGACCTGGGCCTTGGTTACCTGGCCCTGGAGCGCAGTACGCCGACGCTGTCGTCCGGCGAGTTGCAGCGCTTGCGCCTGGCGACGCAGTTGGGTTCGCAGTTGTTCGGGGTGATCTATGTACTGGACGAGCCCTCGGCGGGCTTGCACCCGGCAGATGGCGAGGCGTTGTTCGAAGCCTTGCAGCGCTTGAAAACCGCCGGCAACACCTTGTTTGTGGTCGAGCACGACCTGGAAACCATGCGCCGCGCCGACTGGTTGATCGATGTCGGTCCGGCGGCGGGCGAGCATGGCGGTCGGGTGCTATACAGCGGTGCGCCGGCGGGACTGGCCAATGTGCCTGACTCACAGACCCGCGCCTATTTGTTCGCCGAGCACATCGCCAAGTCGCAAACCTTGCGCAAGCCAAGGGATTGGCTGCGCCTGCAAGGCATTACCCGCAATAACCTGAGCAATCTCGATGTCGAGTTTCCGCTGGGCTGTTTTACCGCGGTCACCGGCGTTTCAGGTTCAGGCAAATCGAGTCTGGTCAGCCAGGCATTGCTGGAGCTGGTCGGCGCGCACCTCGGGCGTCCGGCCACTGACGGCGACTCGCAAGAGCCGAGCCTGGAAGACGATGCGCCACAAACCAGTGGTGGCCAGGTCACGGCGGGACTGGCGTCAATCAAGCGTCTGGTGCAGGTCGACCAGAAACCCATCGGCCGCACCCCACGCTCCAACCTGGCAACCTACACCGGGTTGTTCGACAACGTGCGCAAGCTCTACGCCGCCACGCCTGAAGCCCTGGCGGCGGGTTACGACGCCGGACAGTTTTCCTTCAATGTCGCCAAGGGTCGTTGCCCGACCTGCGAAGGCGAGGGCTTTGTCAGTGTCGAGTTACTGTTCATGCCCAGTGTCTATGCTCCCTGCCCGACCTGCCATGGCGCCCGTTACAACCCGCAAACGCTGGCGATCACCTGGCAGGGGCGCAACATCGCCCAGGTGCTGCAACTGACGGTGGATCAAGCGGTGGAGGTGTTCGCCGAACAAGCCGTCGTGCGCCGCTCGCTGGAGGTGCTGCGCGATATTGGCCTGGGTTATCTGCGCCTTGGTCAACCGGCGACGGAGTTGTCCGGCGGCGAGGCCCAGCGCATCAAGCTGGCCACGGAGCTGCAGCGCAATCAGCGCGGGGCGACGCTGTACGTGCTCGACGAACCCACCACCGGGTTGCACCCTCAAGACGTTGACCGTCTGCTGGAGCAGTTGAACAACCTGGTGACGGCGGGGCACACGGTGATCGTGGTCGAACATGAAATGCGCGTGGTGGCACAGAGTGACTGGGTGATCGATATCGGGCCTGGGGCGGGGGATCAGGGGGGCAGGATTGTGGTGGCGGGGACGCCGCAGAAGGTGGCGAAGAGCAAAAAGAGCCGGACGGCGCCGTTCCTTGCCAGAGTACTCGGATAAGATTTTCTGTGAATGTACCGGCCTCTTCGCGAGCAGGCTCGCTCCCACAATGGATCTTCGGTGTCCACAACCTCCCTGTGGGAGCGAGCCTGCTCGCGAAAGCTATCTATCAGGCGCCGTCGAGGGTGCGCCTTACCTTGTCCAGCAATTCATTGATCTGGAACGGCTTGACCAGCATCTCCATGCCTTCGCCAAGAAACACCTGACGATTGATCGCGGTCTCGGCGTAGCCGGTCATGAACAGGATTGGCAGCTTTTCGCGCCAGCCCCGCGCCACATCGGCCAGCTCGCGGCCGCTCATGCGCGGCAGGCCGACATCGGTCAGCAGCAGATCGATGGATTCGTCGTTCTGCAGGCGTTCCAGCGCGGTTTCAATTTCGCCGACCTGGGTGCAGCGGTAACCGGCGTCCACCAGCACTTCGGCCACGAACATGCGCACCGACGGCGTGTCCTCGACGATCAGTACATGCTCGCCGGCCCCTTGAGGATCGACGGTGGAGGGGGTGACTTCGCTGGCCGTGGGGTCGGAGCTGGCTGGCAGCATGATGGTCACTTCGGTGCCGCGCCGCGCTACGCTGCGAATGTGGGCATCGCCACCGGACTGCCGGGCAAAACCGTAGATGGTCGACAAACCGAGCCCGGTGCCCTGGCCCAGGGGTTTGGTGGTGAAGAACGGGTCGAATACCTTGTCGATCACGCTGTGTTCGATCCCGGTGCCGTCATCGCGCACCGACAACGCGACATAGGCGCCATCGGCCAGGTTGGGATCGCCATGGGAGTAAGCGGCATAGGTGTTGACCCAGATGTTGCCGCCCTGGGGCAGGGCATCGCGCGCGTTGATGACCAGATTGAGCACGGCACTTTCCAGCTGGATCGGGTCGACCAATGCGATGGCGGCTTTGCTCGTGAGCTCAAGCTTCAGGGCGATGCGTTCGCCGATGGTGCGCACCAGCAGTTCTTCGAGGGAGCGGATGTGTTCGTTGATGTCCACGGGCCGGGTATCGAGGGGCTGTTGCCGGGCGAAGGCCAGCAGTCGATGGGTCAGGGCGGCCGCACTCATGGCCGAGTTCAAGGCCGCTTCGGCGTAGAACTCCACCTTGTCGGTGCGCGAATCGGCGACGCGCTTCTGGATCAGTTCCAGGCTGGTGATGATGCCGGTGAGCAAGTTGTTGAAGTCGTGGGCAATGCCGCCGGTCAGCTTGCCCAGGGCATCCATTTTCTGCACCTGCAACAATTGAGCTTCGGTACGCACGCGTTCGGCGACTTCCTTGGCCAGTTGTGTGGTGGCGTCGTCCAGCCGCGCCAGGTGCGAGCGTTCGCGGTGACGGTGCTCGGTGACGTCTTCGACAAACACCAGGCTCAATTGCGGGGTGCGATAGGGTGAAATCTGCCACTCGGTTTCGCGAACTTCACCCGCGACGCGCATGCTCAAGGTGCCTTTCCAGCGTTCGCCATAGGCCAGGCGCAGACGCAGTTCTTCGATGACCGCGAGTTGGTCGTCGGCAAAGCACTCGCGCAAAGTGCCAGTGTCGAGGTTGTCTTGAATCAGCTGGGAAAATGCGTGATTGCACTCATGAACGTTCAGGCCGGCATCGAGCACGGCGATGGGGGCCGACACGTTGGCGAAAATCTCGCGAAAGCGTGCCTCGCTTTCACGCAGGGCGTTTTCCGTATCCCGCACCCGCAGCAGGGTGCGCAGGGTCGCCAGCAGTACATCCGGGTCTATCGGGTGAATCAGGTAGGCATCGGCCCCGGCGTCGAGGCCGGTGATAATGTCGCCGCTCTGGATCGAAGCGGCCGACACGTGAATCACCGGCAGCAAGGCGGTGGCCGGGTCGGAGCGCAGTTTGCGCACAATGTCGAAGCCACTCATGTCCGGCAGATTGACATCGAGCACCAGCGCGTCGAGGTCGACGCTATCAATCAATTCCAGACCCTCGCTGCCGGTCCCGGCTTCGAGCACTTCATAGCCATGACGCTCCAGGCGCCGGCGCAGGGCGTAGCGCGTGGCGACGTTGTCGTCGACGATGAGCAACCGCAGGTCATGTTTCATCGGCAGGCTCCAGGTTGATGGCCAGCGGGATGATGACGTGAAAGGTCGAACCGGTGCCCGGCGTGCTTTGCATCCCGACTTCGCCACCCAGCAACCCGGCGAAGCGTTTGCACAGGGACAGTCCGAGACCGGTTCCGCGCAGGCGTTTTTGCAGCGGTGAGTCGACCTGGGAAAAGTCCTCGAACAATGCGCCATGCAGCTCGGGAGCGATCCCTATTCCGGTGTCGCTGACGGCAAAGCGCACATGGGAGCTGTTTTCCAGCTGCGCCGAGACCCGGACTACCCCGCGTGTGGTGAACTTCAGCGAATTGGCAATGAAGTTGCGCAGGATCTGTGCGAGTTTCTTGTCGTCGGTGTACAACCGCGGCAGTCCCACCGGTTCTTCGAAAATCAGATCCACGGCCGTGGCATCGACAATCGGGCGAAACATGCCGCGCAGGGCCGCGAACAGGTCGAGCATGTCAAACCAGGCCGGGGAAATGGTGATGCGCCCGGCTTCGATCTTCGCCAGGTCCAGCAGGTCGTCGACCATGTCGCTCAGCTCCCGCGCGGAGCTGCTGACAAAGGCCACTTGCTTGTGTTGTTCGGGACTCAAGGGGCCGTCGAGTTCATCGCTCAACAGGCTGGCGATACTCAGGATCGAGCCCAGCGGCGTGCGAAACTCATGGCTCATGTAGGACAGAAAACGGCTTTTCAGATCCGAGGCCTGTCGCAACTCTTCGGCCTGGGTGTCGAGTTCGGCATACAACGCCAGAACGCCCTGGTTGGTTTCATCCAGCTCGGCGCGCAGGGCATCGGCTTCACCTTGCAATTGCGCAATCTGCGCCGCTTGTTCGTCAATCTGACTCGTGGGTGCTTCAGGCATGGGCTGCCTCCAGAGCAATGACCAGCACCGTGACGTCGTCCCGTCCACGACAGAAATCACGGTGCAAAATGGCGGCAATCACGGCGGGATGGCGGTGCACCAGACCGGGGTAGTCCTGCAGGTTCCAGCGGGACTGCAGGCCGTCGCTGTACATGATCAACAGCTGTCCGTTCACCTGAGCATAGTCAAAGGGTTGCGCCCTGCGATACTGGCCACCGACGATACCCGGATGGGAGGCCAGGCCCCGGGACTTGTCCGCCGCGACCAGACAGGCACCGATATTGCCGATGCCGACGAATGTCAAGGTATCGCTGCCGCCGTCGAATTGCGCGATGGCCAGTGCACCGCCACGGGTGGCGGTCATGGCCAGATGAATGTCCTCCAGCGCCACCAGCGGCGAGGCAAACGGCAGTTGCGCGAAGGCTTTTTCACCGGCGCGGGCGGCGCGTTCGGCTTCTTCGCCATGGCCCAGGCCGTCGATCACCAGCGCACTGATCCGTGGCCCGTCGAATGCCAGGTGCCACACATCGCCGCAGGCCGGGTCGTTGTGCAGTGAATGCTGGCTGATGCCGATGCGCCGGTCAGGGGCCTTGTCCTGGCGCGGGTACAACCGCGTGAGCAGTACGGCACCCCGTGAATCGGCATAAACGTCGAACACCTCTGCCTGGCGCGATACCGCCCCCAGTCCTATGCCCTGGGTACCACCGGTGGAAAAACCATCGGTCAGGCACGCCTGTAAATCAAATCCCTGGGCGCGGTCGATCGCGAGGATTTCGATGCCGATGCCAGTGGCGCGAGGCAAGGCCCTCAGGTGCAGTTCGCCACGGTTGGCGTGTTTGAGAATATTGCTGGCGAGCTCGGTCGCCACCAGCGCCACCCGCCCGGCATCGTTACTGTCGAAACCGCATTTTTCCGCGAGTTGCTGCGCGGTGCGCCGGGCGTGACCGACTTGGCTGATGTCTTCGACCACCAGTACCTGCGTCATCGTACCGACGATGTTCATGTCCATCGGGTGATCGTCACACGAGTGCCTCGGCCCGGCGCGGTGTCGATTTCGAATTCGTCCACCAGGCGCTTGGCCCCCGTAAGGCCCAGCCCCAGTCCGGCGCCCGAGGTCCAGCCGTCGGTCATCGCCAGTTTGATGTCGGCGATACCCGGCCCTTCGTCACGGAACGTGAGGCGCAAGCCGGTACGCGGGTTTTCGTCGAGGATCTGCCAGTCCATGTCGCCGCCACCGCCATACACCATGGTGTTGCGCGCCAGTTCGCTGACGGCGGTGACCAGTTTGGTCAAATCGATCAAGCGCATGCCACACTCTTGCGCGAGCTTGCGTGCCAGTTGCCGCGCCAGGACGACATCCTGCTCGATATGGATCGGATGAGTGCCGCTGCTGCGCGTGTTCATTGCTCATGTACTCGATCCTGAAGCAGTTTCATCCCGCGCTCGACATTCAGCGCGGTACTGACACCGGGCAGGGTCAGGCCGAGCTCCACCAGGGTGATCGCCACCGCGGGCTGCATGCCGACCAGCACGGTCCGGGCATCCATGATTTTCGACAGGCCGGAAATGGTTCCGATCATCCGGCCAATGAAGGAGTCCACCATATCCAGCGCGGAAATATCGATCAACACGCCACGGGCGGAGGTCTTGCTGATGCGTTCGGACAGATCGTCCTGAAGGGTCAGGGCCAGTTGGTCATGCATGTCGACCTGGATCGTCACCAGCAGGAAATCGCCCATTTGCAATATCGGAATGCGCTCCATGGGCTCAGTCCGCCTTACTGATGGTCAATCCCAGCCGGGTCAGTGCCAGCTTCAGGGCATCGGCCAGATTGGCCTTGGTCACCACGCCTTGCAGGTCCAGCCCCAGGTGCACGATGGTCTGGGCGATCTGCGGACGCACGCCGCTGATGATGCAATCAGCGCCCATCAGGCGAATCGCGGTCACGGTTTTGAGCAGGTGCTGCGCCACCAGGGTATCGACGGTCGGCACGCCGGTGATGTCGATGATGGCGATCTCGGAACCGGTGTCGACGATCCGCTGCAACAGCGATTCCATCACCACCTGGGTGCGTTGCGAATCGAGGGTGCCGATCATCGGCAGCGCCAGCACGCCATCCCAGAGCTTGACCACCGGGGTCGACAGTTCCAGCAGCTCTTCCTGTTGACGCTTGATCACCGCCTCGCGGGATTTCTGGAAGGTGCGAATGGTGTGCAGGCCCAGGGCATCGAGCAGCTCGGAAATTTCCCAGAGCTGTTCGGCCAGCAAGGCGGGGCTGTCCTGGTAGTGGTTCTGCAGCAGTGCAAACAGCGGGCCCTTGAGCGAAAAGATGAAGCTGGCGGTCTGCTGCGAGTCCTGGCCGAGCAGGGCACGGCTGTGGGAAAGCTTGTCGAGGAACTGACGGATCTCGTCCCACCCAGGTGTGGCGATGTTCTGACCGTTGCCGTTCTGCAGTCCGGTGAGGACCAGTTGCAGGAATTCCGAGGTCTGCTGTTGCAGGTCCTGTTCCTTGAGATTACGCGTGGCGCCACTGGCTTCGAGGCCGGTTGTCCATTCGGCAAGCAATTGCGTCTGGTTTTTTTTCATCGCATCGAGCGTGCTGGATTGCAGTGCCGCCATGATTTTTGACTCCTTGAATGTGGGCACCGGTTCCCCCAAAAAGTGACCGGCGCAAGTCAGTGACATTTGACGGGTGAAATAGTTGTTCGTTTTTGACAGGTGTTTTCATCCGCTGCCTATGGACTGTAGTCGGCACCCGCAGCGGCAGCGCTTTTTCGTTGCAAATCAGCCATCCGATGGGGGTCAACAAAAAGCCGCATCCAGGATGCGGCTTGCGGTTTTGCAGTACGGCTATTTACCCGGATGAGCGGCCTGGAGCTTTTTCGCCATATCGAGGTGTTTTTCCAGCCCCGGCAACATTTTCTGTGCAAAGCCTTTCAGTTCCGTGGCGCCTTTGGTCCTGTCGTCCGTCACCGTGTTGGCTTCTTTCTTGAACAAGTCCAACGCTTCTTCATGGGCCTTGACCTGGTTATTGGCATACGCTGCATCGAACGACTCGTCGCGCATGTCGAGGATTTTTTCCTTGGCCTGCTTCACCAGCGTCGTGCTGTCCGGCACTTTGATGTCATGCTTTTTCGCGATGGTCGCCAGTTCATCGTTGGCCTTGCCATGATCGGTGATCATCATATTGGCGAAGGTCTTGACGTCCGCTGACTGGCTCTTTTCGAGAGCCAGGCGGCTGGCTTCGATTTCGGCGATGCCGCCGGCGGCTGCCTTGTCGACAAAATCATTTGAGGTCGCCGCGAATGCCGCGCCCATGCTGCTGCTCAAGGCAACGGCCAGAACGAGATGACGCAAGTCGAATCCGTCCATAAGTGCTACTCCACACGGGTGATCGAGGTAATGGTTAACCTGTGGAGGCTGGCGCCCGGGCAAAGGTTTTATCGTTTTAGAGACAGGGCGACGAACGGGCACCGCCGGTCGGACAGATGGTCGACACAACCGGCCAACCGAGGCCATTCTGATAGTTGGTGAACGCAATCAGTCGCGTTTGCTGCCGATTATCAAACGGAGGTGTTCCATGCCGGTGCCCCATAACCTTTTTCTGGACCTGAGTTGCACAAAGGAAGAAATCCAGCAGAAACGCTCCAAGGATCCGTTACTGGATTCACTGATCAATAAGTATTCCCAGGCGGATGCCGAAGTGGTGAAGGCGGAGGAAGCCAAATCCAGCGATGACGCGGTGACGAAGCTCAAGGCGAAGCGCTTGGAGGTCAAGGACAAGATCGTCAGACAACTTCAGTCGTCGTCCTGATTCAGGGTAATGAGTCACCGACGACCGGTGACTGAATAATTGGAACGGCGAAAAAACCGGCACCTCGAATACTCAGAGTCCGAACATCGGGCTCGATGCGAGGTGCCCCATGAAGCAAAAATATCCCAGCGAAGAACAGGGCGGCTTCGACCCGATCCCTACCCATCCCGAACCCTTGAGTCCAGGACGCACAGCCGTCCATCCCGAAGAAGAACCGGGCATCGATGAGTTGCCCAACAACGAAGAGGCCATCCCCGGAAAACACGATGGCGAGACGGATCCGCGGTGATGGAAAAAACAACACCGATCCCCTGTGGGAGCGAGCCTGCTCGCGAAAGCTGTCTGTCAGTCGATTACGAGATTACGTGACAGTCCGCCTTCGCGAGCAGGCTCGCTCCCACATTACTTCTGCAATGCCGCACTCAACGGCAACCGCACCATGTTTTTCGCCGTCAGCGACCCGAAATACAACCACTCCCCATACTCACGCACAGTGGTGATCGGCGAGTAGCTGTCGCTGCTGCCATCCTGAAGGTTGGCGATCACCTTGCCCTCGACGTCCAGGCCCAGGGCAAAGGCGCGTTTTTCCACCGGTTTGGGCAGGACGGTCATGGCGCGCGCAAGCATCTTGCGTACGAATGGGTGCTTGGCGGTAGCGTCAAGCAGAGCGCTGCGCGGCGCGTACATCGCCACCCAGATACGGTCGCGGCCATTGAACGAAAGGTTGTCCGGCAAACCTGGCAGGTTGTCGATGAACAGATCGTGAGTGCCGGCTTTCGGTCCGCTCAGCCAGTATCGGCTGATGCGATAGGCGCCGGTTTCGTTGACCAGCACAAAGGCATCGTCCGGCCCCAGGGTGACGCCGTTGGCAAACTCCAGCTTGTCCAGCAGCATTGAGGTCGTTCCGGTCTGGAAGTCGTAACGCAGCAAGCGACCATCGCCACCATGCTCGATGATCGCCTCGCCGTCCGTGCCGTAGCCGAAGCGGCTGGAGGCGTCGCTGAAATAGGCGTAGTGCCCGGGCTTGTCGATGGCCACGTCGTCGGTGAACCCGAAAGGCACGCCGTCAGCCGCCGTGGTCATGGCCACCAGACGGCCCTGGGCGTCCAGTGACAGCAAGCCCTTGACCGCATCGGCGATCACCAGCAAGCCGTTGGGATGGCGAGCCAGCCCCAGGGGCCGGCCACCGGTATCGGCCAGGACTTTGGTGACCTTGCCGTCGAGGCTGGTGCGGATCAGGCGGCCGTCATGCAAACCGGTGATCAGCGTATCGCCTTCCAGCAACAGCGCTTCCGGGCCGTCAATGTCGGCGGCACCGACCCGCTCCACGCCCTTGAGGCGCTGATTATCGGCATAGATGCCGCTGGTGAGGGAGGGCGCTGGCGGCGGCGTCCAGGCCACCGGCCGCACTTTGGTCGGCATCAGCAGCAGGAACGCGGCGATGGCGATGATTAGCAGCAACAGCCAATGACGGAACCGGATCCACCGACTCACACTTTGGCTCCCGACTGTGCCAGGTGTTTTTGCGCCATCTCCCGCAACGCCAGCATCGACGCGGCCGATTCGCGATCAATCCGCCGCCTGAGCAGCCATTTGTTGGCGATGCGCATCGCCAGTCCGCTGAACTGATACTCCAGGGTGCGGATAAATCGCGTGCCGTCGCCCTCGGCCTCACACTCATAAGTCAGTAGCAACGACAGGCCGTGGTCGCCCTGGGCCTGGGCAATCCAGCGCCGTCCCGGCAAATACTCGTCCACCACCCAGGTCAAATGCCCCTCACGTCCACCGGCGCGGATGTCCTCGTCGAACCGCGCACCGGCATGCAATGGGCCTTTTTGACCATTGATCTTGAGGGACGATGGATGCCACTCCGGCCAGCGGGTCACGGTGCTGGCGTAGGCAAGTACGGCGACAGGGTTGGCGGCAATTACGATCTGATGCTGCAGGCGGGTCATGGGCGTTCTCGGCAGATACGGGGTGGCCTGATCCGGTTCCCAGTACAGGGTGCCGAACAGGTAATCCATCAACGGAAAAACGATGTTGAAATTGCGTTCGCGCATCATCTCGCGACGGTGATGCAGTTCATGCAGGCGCCGCATCTGGCGGATCCACGGCAGCTGTGTCAGCGGATTGTGCGGCGGCAGATGCTCGCAGGCGTGGAACACTTCATAGGCCAGGTAACCGAGGACCAGGCAACCGCCGACCAGTCCGGCAGCATTGGCATCGAACGGTTTGAGCAGCCACCAGATCGGCAAGGTAACGAGCAGGGTGTGCAGGACAATCAGCCAGGCCGGAAACAGAATCACCCGCCAGTCGCGGGCACTGTCGTAGGTCATGTGCCCGGGAGCGAAAAAGTTGTGGTGGTCGCCGGCATGCCGGGCATAGAACATGCGCGCGAAGGCTTTTTTGTGATGGCCCAGGTGCCGATGCACCATGTACACAACAAAGTTGAAGAGCAGCATGCTCAACGGCACCGCCAGCCACTCCCGGGGTTGAGCCTGGTGCACGGTGCTCCAGAACGCGGCGATGACCCCGATGCCGAACAGCAGCACAAAGGTGCCATGCAGCCACGGGTTGTAGAGCGGATGAATGTTGGCGCGATAACGGCTGCGGAATGCTTCGGTGGTCTGCCTCACTGCAATCACCTGTCGTTATTGTTATCTCCAGCAGATTAGTCGATTCAGGCGTTTTGGCTGGCCGAACCTTGAGGACACATTGGCCATGATCCGGTGCAAACCGTATTCAGGTCAGCGGGTCCCAGCGTTGCGACCAGTCGTCATTGGTCTTGATCACTTCGCGCAACAGATCAAAAGCCTTTTGCAGGGTTGGCGAGTCGCGGTCGCGGGAATAGACCAGGTAGGTCGGGTAGTTGAATTCCGGGGCCTTGGGCACTTGCTCCAGCACGCCGCTTTCCAGGTAACTGTGCACGACGCGGGTACGGAAGTAACCGCTGCCGCCGTTTTCCAGAATGTACTGCAAACCCAGTGGGCCGAGATTGAAACTCAGGGCCGCCCTGGCCTTTTCCGGCAATGCGGCATCGTGGCGGCGGCGGAAGTCCTGGCCCCAGTCGATGTAGACGTAAGGATCGGGGCGCCCGGGCAAGCGTACGAGCACGAGTTTCTCTTCCAGGATTTGCTCGACTTGCAGACGCGGCCAGTACTCCGGCTGATAGACCAGCGCCGCATCCAGTACCCCCAGCTCCAGTTGGCGTAGCAGGTTTTCACCGTCGCGGATCTCCATGCGCAGGGCATGGCCGGGGATCTTCTCCCGCAGTTGCCCGGCCCAACTGAGCATCAACGGGTTGCACAGGCTGACCTCGCCGCCGATGTGCAGCACGTCGTGATAACCCTCCGGCAAGGGCAGATCCCGCCGCGCGGCGTCCCAGGTCTCCACCAGTTGATTGGCATACACCACGAAGGCTTCGCCGTTGGGTGTCAGTCGGGCTCCGGCGCGGTTGCGCACAAACAGGGTGCTGCCCAGTTGGATTTCGAGTTTCTGCACCCGCGCGGTGATGGCAGTCTGGGTGACGTGGAGCTTGTCGGCGGCCGCGGCGAGGCTGCCGTGGCGGACGATTTCCAGGAAGGTGCGGGCGAGATCGATGTCCATGGGGTGGCCGGTATTGGAAGTGCCGGCATTGTAAGAGCACCGCTGGACTGTGGCGAGCGGGATACAGGGCCTGCACTTGTAGGAGCGAGCCTGCTCGCGAAGACGGCGTGTCAGTCAACATCAACTGTGATTGTCTCACCGCGTTCGCGAGCAGGCTCGCTCCTACAATGGATGCTTCGTATTCGTTGGATCACCGTTAAAACGCAAAACACGAACAGCCAAACGCTCCCCAGAACGCCCGGAAGTCACTGACCGGCGCATTCGACAATCGCGCACGTTCATGACGGTGCGCATGTACCGCACATGCGCCGACGCATTGATGAACCTGCGCAGTCAGCGGTGCCGCTTTCCAATGCCCCGGCACCTTGGCCACTGGCGACCACTCAGGCACCACCGGAATCGGCGGCGGCCCGAGTTTTTCGAATTCGGCGCTGCCATGGACAATCTTGCCATCGACGATGGTCAGCACCGCTTCGATGTCCTTGATGGCGTTGTCCTCGATGTGGAAATAGTCCGCCGACAGCGCAATCAGATCCGCCAGTTGCCCGACCTTGATCTGGCCCTTCTTGCCTTGCTCGGAGGAGAACCAGGCGCTGCCGTGGGTGAACAGTTCCAATGCGGTGTCGCGGCTCAAACCGTGCGGATACAGCTCCAACCCGCCGACGGTACGGCCGCTGACCAGCCAGTACAATGAAGTCCAGGGGTTGTAACTCGACACCCGCGTGGCGTCGGTGCCGGCACCCACCGGTACGCCTTCGGCCAGCATGCGGGCAATCGGCGGTGTGGTTTCGGCAGCTTTTGCGCCATAACGCTCCACGAAGTACTCACCCTGGAACGCCATGCGGTCCTGAATCGCGATGCCACCGCCCAGGGCTTTGACCCGATCGATGTTCTGCGGGGTGATGGTTTCGGCGTGGTCGAAAAACCATGGCAGGCCATCGAACGGGATGTCGCGATTGACCTTTTCGAACACGTCGAGCATGCGGCTGATGGATTCGTTGTAGGTCGCGTGCAAACGGAATGGCCAGCGTTGTTCCACGAGATGACGGACCACCGGCTCCAGGTCTTGCTCCATACCGGCGGGCAGGTCCGGACGCGGTTCGAGGAAGTCCTCGAAGTCGGCGGCGGAGAACACCAGCATTTCCCCGGCGCCGTTGTGTCGCAGGAAGTCATCGCCCTGACCGTACTGAGAGGTCGAGGTCCAGTGTTTGAAGTCGACCAGTTCTTCCTTGGGTTTCTGGGTGAACAGGTTGTAGGCGATACGCACCGTGAGTTGCTGGTCCTTGGCCAACTGCTGGATGACCTGATAGTCGTCCGGGTAGTTCTGGTAGCCGCCGCCGGCATCGATGGCGCTGGTAACCCCCAGGCGATTGAGTTCGCGCATGAACTGACGGGTCGAGTTGACCTGGTACTCCAACGGCAGCTTCGGCCCCTTGGCCAGGGTCGAATACAGAATCATCGCGTTGGGTCGGGCGATCAGTATGCCGGTGGGGTCGCCATTGGCATCACGCTGGATTTCGCCGCCCGGCGGGTTCGGCGTGTCACGGGTATAACCCACCACTTTCAGGGCAGCACGGTTTAGCAGGGCGCGGTCGTACAGATGCAGGACGAACACCGGGGTGTCGGGCGCGGCCTTGTTCAGTTCGTCGAGGGTCGGCAGGCGCTTTTCGGCGAACTGGAATTCGTTCCAGCCACCGACCACGCGCACCCATTGTGGCGTCGGTGTGCGGTCGGCCTGTTCCTTGAGCAGGCGCAAGGCGTCGACCAGCGACGGAACACCTTCCCAACGCAGCTCGAGGTTGTAGTTGAGGCCACCGCGGATCAGGTGCAGGTGCGAGTCGTTGAGGCCGGGAATCACCGTGCGCCCGTGCAGGTCGATGACTTGCGTAGTGGGGCCTTGCAAGGCCATGGCCTGGGCATCACTGCCGACCACCACGAAATGCCCGTCCTTGATCGCGACGGCACTGGCCTGGGGTTTCTTGCGGTCGACGGTGTGCAGGCGACCGTTGTACAGGATGAGGTCGGCGGGTACTTGCGGCATCGTTTTACTCCCTGCGAACAGCGGGCTGACCCAGGCACCCACGGCACCCGCAGAAAGGCCTTGAAGTACGTGGCGGCGGTTGATGCCGTTGTGGTCGTCAGATGGGCTCATGCCAGTGCTCTCCGCAACTTGAGTCGAGGACAAACAACCGCTGGCTGACGCGGGCGGCCAGAAGGAATATAGACGGCAAATCCATTGCCAGTCGTTTCCCGGCGCCGAAAACGACGAATCCCGCCACAAGGGGCGGGATTCGTATGCAGCCAGGGAGGCTCCCGAAACAGGGAGCCGCCGTCTTAGGCCGGGAACAGCTCGGACAGTTTCATTGCCAGCATCATGTCGCCTTCGGCGCGCAGCTTGCCACCCATGAACGCCTGCATGCCGTCGGTTTCGCCGCTGACGATGCCTTCCAGGGTTTCGCCGTCCATCACCAGGGTCACCTGGGCGTCCGGGTTCTCGCCTTCCTGCAGTTCGCAGGTGCTGTCCTTGACGATCAGCGAGAAGTTCTTGGTGTCGTCGATGCGGAAACCGAAGACCAGGTCCAGACCGGCAGCAGCGGCTGGGTTGAACTTGGCTTTCATTGCTTGTACGGCATCAGCTACGGAGGTCATGGTTTGATCCTTTTTTTGGTCATTGGAGCAGAGTAATAAGAGCTGGGTGATTACAGCCAGGGTCACAATAGTCCGGACTCAGCGAAACGTGATGAGTTCCGGGGCCTTCAGCAGTTGCAGGTGCGCATGACTGTTGAAGGAAGCCAGGGCCACCTCGCGACCACGAAACTTCAGGTGGTTGAGCGAGGTGTTGACGATTTGCCAGTTCAATTCAAAGGCCTGCCGCGCAGGCATTTGCGTGATGAGGTGGAGCAGGGCGGTGATGGTGCCGCCGGAGGTGAACACCGCGATTTTCTGGGTGTTGTCGGCGCTTTCAAGGATTCTGTGCAGACCCGCCCGAACCCGCTCGACGAAGGCCAGCCAGCTTTCCAGTTCCGGGGTGTCGTAGGTGCCGGCCAGCCAGCGTTCGATGATCAGGGCGAAGATGCGCTGGAACTCGGCGCGGTTTTGCGCAGCGTTGCGCAGGATGTTCAAGGCTTCGGGTTCGTCCGGCAGCATGCCCGGCAACAGCGCGCGGATCACCGCGTCGGCATCGAACTCATTGAAGGCGGAATCGGTTTCCAGGATCGGTACCGGCAGGCCCATGGCGGCAAACTGTGCCAGCGCGCTGTTGGCCGTATGCTGCTGGCGACGCAGGTCGCCCGCCAGGCAGCGATCGAAGCTGATACCGAGTTCGGCCAGGTGTTGGCCGAGGATTTCCGCCTGGCGAATACCGATGGGCGACAGGACGTCATAGTCGTCTGCACCGAAGGAGGCCTGGCCATGTCGAATCAAATAGATGCTGCCCACGTCCGCGTCGTCCCGGTACGTTGAAGGTTTGGCGAGGTTATGAGGATGGCGGTGAGCTGTCAATGAAAAAACATACGCTTGTTTGAAATGTCCGTTACAGGCCCGTTTCCAGAGGTTTCACGGCTGGCCGCAAGGGCGGCGCATGGGTATGCTGGAGGTATCCCGCGCGCTTCCATACCGCGCATCGTTTAAGGAGTCCCTGTGGAGTTTTTGTCCGAGTACGCCGTTTTCCTGGCCAAGACCGTGACCCTGGTGATCGCCATTCTGGTGGTCCTGGCCAGTTTCGCGGCATTGCGCAGCAAAGGTCGACGCAAGTCCGCCGGCCAGTTGCAGGTCAGCAAGCTCAATGATTTCTACAAAGGGCTGCGCGAGCGCCTGGAGCAAACCTTGCTCGACAAGGACCAGCTCAAGGCCTTGCGCAAGTCCCAGGCTAAAACCGATAAAAAACAGAAGAAAAAGCCCGAGGCCAAGCCGCGGGTGTTCGTGCTGGATTTCGACGGCGACATCAAGGCCTCGGCCACTGAAAGCCTGCGTCACGAAATCACCGCGCTGCTGACCCTCGCCACGCCCAAGGATGAAGTCGTGTTGCGCCTGGAGAGCGGCGGCGGCATGGTGCACAGCTACGGCCTGGCATCCTCGCAACTGGCGCGCATCCGTCAGGCCGGCATTCCATTGACCGTATGCATCGACAAGGTCGCGGCCAGTGGCGGCTATATGATGGCGTGCATCGGCGAGAAGATCATCAGCGCCCCATTCGCGATCCTCGGTTCGATCGGGGTGGTGGCGCAATTGCCCAACGTCAATCGCCTGCTGAAGAAGCACGACATCGACTTCGAAGTGCTGACCGCCGGCGAGTACAAACGCACCCTGACGGTGTTTGGCGAAAACACCGAGAAGGGCCGCGAGAAGTTCCAGGAAGACCTGGATATCACTCACCAGCTGTTCAAGAACTTCGTTTCCCGCTATCGCCCTCAACTGGCCATCGATGAAGTGGCCACCGGCGAAATCTGGCTGGGTGTTGCCGCGCTGGACAAACAACTCGTGGACGAACTCAAGACCAGCGACGAATACCTGGCCGAACGCGCCAAACAGTCCGAGCTTTATCACTTGCACTATGCCGAACGCAAAAGCCTGCCGGAACGCATCGGCATGGCGGCCAGCGGGTCGGTCGACCGCGTATTGCTGAGCTGGTGGAGCCGACTGACCCAGCAACGCTTCTGGTAACCCGCCTGTAGGAGCGAGCTTGCTCGCGATGGACGTCAACGATACCGCTGGAGGCCTGGCATCCCGCGGTGCTCTCAGGATCATCGCGAGCAAGCTCGCTCCTACAGGGTATTCTGAGCATTCGCCGTTTCTATCCGGACACAGCGAATTTTCCTAAAATCGCTGTCGATCACTCCCACATTGCAGAGCGCTCAGATTGGTTAGGGTGAAGTCCCCCAATCTGCAACGGACTGCAAAATGTACGAACGATCAGACGACCATACCCCTCATCCGCGCCCCGCATCACCTCTGCCCATGCGCGACGAACTCAAATTCGCCGTGGAAGCCGCCTTACCGCAAACCCCGTCGCAATTCGGCGAACACCTGATCAAGGAGAAGTGGGGGCGAGATCTTGATCCGCAGACAGCGCAATTGGTCACGCTGCATTACGACTATTGGCTGCGTCCCGAGCCGGACGGCAGCCATCGCGGATGCGTGGCACGTTCGCGGTCGTTGGTGCAGGCGCTATTGTCCGATTACCAGACTGTTGGCGATGGCCGGTTTGGCGAAACGGCCTTCGGTTTGTACACGCCACCGGAGGTTGGTCCGACGGTGCGCCTGATGGAGGAGCCCGAACCGACTGACGACCACCGCACTTATGAAGGTATTTACCGGCGCTCGATCCCGCAAACCTATGGGCCACACACGCAAATCAACCTGCGGCCCGCCGATTTCAAACAATGGGTTTGGAAGCTGGATTTCAAGGACTTGTATCAGGCGTATGTCGACAAAACCTGGCCTTCTGACGAAAGACTCGCCGAGTCCAGTCCCTATTCCCTGAGAACCTCGACCAAAGCGGCTTTTGTCATGAGCGCCTGGCTGCAGCATCGTGAAAACTGCCTGTCTCTGCGTGGCTTGGAGCTCGCCATGCAGGCTGCTGCTTTGCCACCCGATCAGGCATGGGAATCGCTGACCCTGCAGCAAGTGCAAGCGCCGACGCGGATACCCTCAAGTGTCGAGGCCAGCCGTCTGAAGCTCTATCGTTACACCGCGAGGGATATCTGGTGCTACCGCGACCGGGCCAGCGGCAGGGTGTTGATGTACATCCCCGGTAACTCCTCACCGTTGCACGAGTTTTCCGATACCGAGCAGTTGCGTCGCTGGATCGTGGAGCAGGGCAAGGTGCTTGAAACAAAACAGGCATTGGCTGCGCACTTCGCCGATGAGGATCGTGTCGACGGAACGTTTCATGCGGGAGTTCTGACTGCACTGGACGGAATCGCGATGTATCCCAAGGCACATCGACTCACCCGAGAGGCCGGTTTTTTCAATGACGATGGTTACTGGGAGCCAGGCGAATACATCGGCTTGGACCTTGCGTCCGCAAAAACCGATCCCTTCGCGCAGCTGGTGTTGACGATGAAGCAGGCGGCCCAAGCGAGCGTCGCGACCATTCGCGATGATGCTCAAGTCAACCGTGCCAATCTGAGCGCCATCGTCGAGCCGATCGTCCAGTGGGTGAATCAATTCGGCCCATTGGCGCTTTTTGTACCGGGCGGCGAGGGGCTGCTGGCCCTGGCCGGGCTGATTGATGCCGGTTACGGCCTGGACCAGGCCATTAACGGTGAGTCGGCGCACGCGCGTTCCCAGGGCGTGACACGAACGGTATTCGGCTTGCTCAATGCGTTGCCTTTGGCTGCGGGTGTCGCCTCGTTGAGCGCCGAAGGGAAGGAGGTGGCCGCGCTGGCGAGGAATGTGGATGAGGAGGCTTCGGCCATGCCGAGGCCCGAATCTGCTGTGGCACCTTCGCGGCCGGTGCTGCCATTGCCGTCGCGCATCGACCTCCTGCGAGGCATCGGAGCCCCCGCCGGCACGTTCAGCGATGAGGTGCTGGCCCAGATCGGCAAAGTCAGCGCAGTCGATGATGACATGCTGCGCCTGATGCAGGCAGGGCGACCACCGACCCCGATGCTGGCGGACACGATCGAGCGGTTCAGGATCGATCAGGAAGTTGCTGCAATCGCTGATTCATTGCCTGCCCGCAGGGAAATGTTCAATCAGCGCTACCAGGTACTCCAGCAATCGGAGCACGAATGGGTGCGATTGTTTCAACGACAATATCCCGACCTGCCCAAGTCTGCCGTGGAGCAGATGCTCGACCGTTATGGCATCGATTTCAAGGCACCACCCGACGCCGTCGAAGCCAGGCGGCTGTTCAAACAATTGGACAGCAAGGCTCGCCAATACCAGCAGCATGTGCGCCTCAATCGTGCCTATGAGGGGCTTTATCTACATTCGACCACCAGTCCTGAGACGGGGACGCTGGCATTGCATTCGCTGAGAAAACTGCCCGGATGGCCCAAGACGCTACGAATCGAAGTGTATGACCTTTCGCCCATCGGCCGTGTGCTGGATCACAGCGGTCCGCTCGATGCGCCTGACTGTCGACGCCTGATCAAGGTTGATGATCGTTATCTGCCGTACAGCTTTTCACTCCAACCTTCAGCGGGCACGAGTTTTTATGAGGCTATTGTCGGTGTTCTGTCCGAGGAAGAACGTTCGGCCTTGCAGCTCTTGTCAAAGGAGCCCGCCGCTGAGCTCAAGCGCTCAATCAGCGATCATGCGTTGTCGCGTTCAGAGCTTGGCCTTGGGTTGGGCAGGATGGACTCAAGGTTGCCTTTCGAGGCGCAGGGGCTCAAGGGGGGAGGTTATCCAGGAACGCCTCAGGAAGCGGTTTTGACGCATGCCGTGATGAGATTACAGCTCAAGGATATTTACCCCGAGTTTTCCGACGATGAGGCCGATGCAATGTTGCAGCGGCTGGGAGGCGGGGCTCAGGCGTATATCGACCGGTCAAGTCTCGAGCTGCAGCAGCTGTTCGTGGATCTGGATGGCTGGCTTGACCGGGTGACGGATGATATCGACGACATGGATATCGGATTCCTGCAAATGGGTGATCCCGGCACGGAAGGGCTGACCCACCTGCAAATTGGAATGCTCAATGCGCAGCGATTGCAAGACACGATTGCCTATGAACGGGAAACCCGCGGCGAACTCGGTGACGAACTGGTTGCCATCTTTCAAAAACGGGCTCCTCAGCAAAACAGCCATTACTCAGGCAATCATGTCGACGGCTTTACGATGAATATGAGCCACGAAGACTTTCATCGACTCCCGGAGCTGAACGTGCGCTTCAACGATGTGGTCGAACTCAATCTTGAACATTTCCATTTGTTCGAACGCGAGACCCTGAATGGCTTTCTGGGGCGCTTTCCGAAACTGCGCAGCCTGAATCTGGAAGGCACTGACTTGCGATTGCCCAACAACAATGGGGAACTGGAGAGCTCATTGCCGTCCACGATTCCTCAGTTGCGGCATCTCGTTTCGTTGAATTTGAGTTCTACCGAGCTGAGGTTCCAGGAAAATACCGCAGCGCAACTAAGCCAACTGATTAATCTTCAGTCACTGGATTTAAGTGAAAACCCGTTGGGTGTGCCTCCCGTCGTATTGGGCATGGACCAGTTGCGCACGCTTAAGCTGAACGACACAAGAATCAGGAATTGCCCGGTCGGGATTATGGAACGGCCATACCTGACCACGCTGGATTTGCGTAACAACCAGATTAACCGTGTTCCGCAAGTTGTATTGAACCAGGCCATCGCCAGGGATCGAGTGCTGCTGTGGAACAATCCCCTGACCGACGAGGACACCTTGCAGCGGCTGGTCAGGCATCGGGAGCAAACCGGTATCAACCTGTGGCTGAGCAGTCCGGGAACTGGCTATTCAGATTCGGCCGCCTGGTTGCGCGGGCTGCCAGGAGCGCAGCAGGATGCCCACCTGCAAATCTGGCAGCGATTGGCGCTCAAACAATCCGGCATGAGATTTTTGGGGACGATCAATACACTGAGCCTTACCCCGGATTTCCTCGTGGGTTATCCAGCGCTTCAGTCACGGGTATGGCAGCTCTTGAGTGAGGCGGATGCCTCGGATCTGCTGTGGGAGCAATTGGTGCAGGTTGTTCCTCGGGCATTGGCAGCAGCGGACAATCCGTTTGTCGTGTTCAGGGCAATGGAGGACCGCGCGAGGCTTCACGCCAACTGGGTGGCGATGGGGCAACCGTTTGCGCTCGGGGAGCATCAGCCCTGAAAACAAAAAAGCCTGGCTCCGTTTTGGAGCCAGGCTTTTTCATTCAAGCGCAGACTTCAACGACGACGGAACAGCGGCAGCGGTTCGTCGGTGGCGGCCTGATAGGTCACCGAGAAGTCCTTGAGACCTTCCAGGGCTTCGTACGGGTCTTTGTCGGCGCGGATGGCAAATGCATCGAAACCGCAGCGGTGCATGTAGAACAACTGGTCGCGCAACACATCGCCAATCGCCCGCAGTTCGCCTTTGAACCCATAACGGTCACGCAGCAGGCGGGCATTGGAGTAGTTGCGGCCATCGGTGAAGGCCGGGAAGTTCAAGGCAATGACCTGGAAGCTTGCCACGTCTTCACCGATTTCTTCGGCTTCTTCATCGGCATCCAGCCACACGCCCAGGCCGCCGTCGCGGGCCAGAAGCATGCGGCTGTGTTCACGCCACAACTGCAACGGGACGATGTAGTCGTCGCAGTTGGTGATTTCGTCGATGTTGAAATCCTTGGGCAGCAGGTGCCAGGTTTCGTCGACGACTTCGTTGTTCTTAATGATTCGCTGCATAGACGCGTTCCTTGAAGAGGTCGATGCCAATACGCTGATAAGTGTCGATGAAGCGCTCGTCTTCGGTCCGTTGTTCAATGTACACGTCGATCAGTTTTTCGATCACGTCAGGCATATCGTCCTGTGCGAAGGAGGGCCCAAGGATCTTGCCCAGGCTGGCGTCACGGCTGGCGCTGCCACCGAGGGACACCTGGTAGAACTCTTCGCCTTTCTTGTCCACCCCGAGAATGCCGATGTGGCCGACGTGGTGGTGACCGCAGGCGTTCATGCAACCGGAGATGTTCAGGTCCAGTTCGCCGATGTCGAACAGGTAGTCCAGGTCGTCGAAGCGGCGCTGGATCGATTCGGCGATCGGGATCGACTTGGCGTTGGCCAGGGAGCAGAAATCGCCGCCCGGGCAGCAGATGATGTCGGTCAGCAGGCCGATGTTCGGCGTGGCGAAACCTTTCTCGCGCAACTCGCCCCATAGGGTGAACAGCTTGTCCTGCTCGACGTCGGCCAGGATGATGTTCTGCTCGTGGGAGGTGCGCAATTGGCCGAAGCTGTAGCGCTCGGCCAGATCGGCCACGGCGTCGAGCTGCTTGTCGGTGATATCGCCCGGTGCAACGCCGGTCGGCTTCAGCGACAGCGTCACCGCCACATAACCCGGCTTCTTGTGGGCCAGGGTATTGCGGGTACGCCAGCGGGCAAAGCCCGGGTGTTCCTTGTCGAGCTCGGCCAGTGCGGCGCTCTGGTTGTCCAGGGCCTTGTAGTCCGGATCGACGAAGTGTTTGGCGACGCGATGCACTTCGGCTTCGGTCAATGTGGTCTGGCCACCGCGCAGGTGCTCCATTTCCGCATCGACTTTCTGGGCGAAGACTTCAGGCGTCAGCGCCTTGACCAGAATCTTGATTCGCGCCTTGTACTTGTTGTCGCGACGACCGTAGCGGTTGTAAACCCGCAGGATGGCGTCGAGGTAGCTCAACAGGTCCTGCCATGGCAGGAATTCATTGATGAACGCACCCACCACCGGGGTACGGCCCAGGCCACCGCCGACCAGCACACGGAAACCCAGTTCGCCCGCGGCGTTGTGCACCGGCTCCAGGCCGATGTCGTGGACCTCGATGGCGGCACGGTCGGCGGTCGAACCGTTGACGGCGATCTTGAACTTGCGCGGCAGGTAGGCGAATTCCGGGTGGAAAGTCGTCCATTGACGAACGATCTCGCACCATGGGCGCGGGTCGATCAATTCGTCGGCGGCAACACCGGCGAACTGGTCGGTGGTGACGTTGCGCAGGCAGTTGCCGCTGGTCTGGATCGCGTGCATCTGCACAGTCGCCAGTTCAGCCAGGATGTCCGGGATGTCTTCCACGGTCGGCCAGTTGAACTGCACGTTCTGCCGGGTACTGATGTGGGCATAGCCCTTGTCGTAGTCACGGGCAATTTTCGCCATCATTCGCATCTGGCGCGAAGTCAGTTGGCCGTAAGGCACCGCCACCCGCAACATCGGTGCGAAGCGCTGGATATAAAGCCCGTTCTGCAGGCGCAGGGGGCGGAATTCTTCTTCGCTCAGCTCGCCTGCCAGATAGCGTCGGGTCTGATCACGGAACTGCTTGACGCGGTCCTCGATGATCCGCTGATCGTATTCGTCGTATACGTACATATAAGTCCTGTTCTCAGGCTTGGGTCGCTCGGATACAGCTGCGTTTTTGTGCTTGCCGCAGTCCAGGAGCCTCTGCAATTCTGCGCGCACGGCCGCGCACTCCCTACGGAGCCGGGGCAAGATACCAGTTTGCAGTTATGCGCAAAAGTGATGTTTCAATATATGTAAAGAACCAAATCGCCTAACGAGAATAGTTGTCGGCTAACCCACATTTGTCGTGCGGGCAATCATCGTCTTAACTCTGGTCGAGTCTTTCTGCAATCACCGATAAAACCGACAAGAGGCGATGCAATGAGCAACCCAACCAAAGCAAGGAAAAGCGATAGCACCGTCGATGCCTGGGCGATTCTGTTTCTGATTATCCTGGTCGTCGGCACAGCAGTATTTTGGGTCAGTCATCAATAAGCGACCCCGTCCGGGTCCCGTTCCGACGATTGTCGGACAAAAACCGGAATAAACGCCGTTTTGCGGGCGTTCGCTGGCTATAATGCGCGGCGAATTTCCGGGGGCTCGGACGACCAATGTTGAAGTTTCTGTGTGGCGTACTGCTGACGCTGGGTATGGTCATGTTCATGGTCATTGCACCTTGTGCTCAGGCCGCGTCGGTGCTGTTCCTCAATCCGGGAAACACCCGGGAAGCGTTCTGGGTCAGTTACTCGCAATTCATGCAGGCCGCCGCCAGGGACCTGGGCATGGAACTGCGCATCGAGTACTCCGACCGCAACTCTGAAATTACCCTCGCGCAGGCACGCGAAGCCCTGCAAGGGCCAAAGCGTCCCGACTACCTGGTATTCGTCAACGAGCAATATATCGCCCCCGAGATCCTGCGCCTGGCCCACGGCAGCGGGGTGAAGCTGTTTATCGTCAATAACGCCCTGACCCCGGACCAGATGCGCCTGCTCGGTGCCCGGCCCGACAAGTACCCCGATTGGGTGGGCAGCCTGGTGCCCAACGACGAGGAGGGCGGCTACCTGATGCTCAAGGAGCTGATCCGTCTGCACCCTCCGGTCGCTCCCGGTCAATCCATCGACCTGCTGGCCTTCTCCGGGCTGAAAATCACACCGTCCGCGCAGTTGCGTGAAAGGGGCATGCGCCGGGCGTTGGCCGAACATCCTGAAGTGCATCTGCGCCAATTGGTATACGGCGGCTGGACCCGGGAGCGCGCCTATGAACAGGCCAAGCTGTTGTTCAAGCGTTATCCGCAGACATCGCTGGTCTGGTCGGCCAATGACGAAATGGGCTTCGGTGTGATGCGCGCGTTCGAAGAGTCGGGCGGCAAACCCGGCAAGGATGCACTGTTCGGTACCATCAACAATTCACCGGCGGCATTGCACGCGTTGCTGGACAACCGCTTGAGCGTATTGCTGGGCGGGCATTTCAGCCTGGGTGGCTGGGCCATGGTGCAGTTGCACGACTACGATGAGGGCGTCGACATCAGCCAGTATGGCGGTCGTGACCGGCAGATTCCGTTGTTGCAGCTGATTGACCGGGCGCAAGCCAGGCAGCTGCTGGCGATGGGCGCCTCACAGGATTTCGGTGTGGATTTTCACAAGCTTTCCGCCAAGGGACGACCGACGTCCTATCGTTATCCGTTCAGCCTGCAAACCCTGATGCACTAAACCTTTGCCAGATGCACCACCAGTTGCACGATGCCGTAGAGCGTCAATGCAAACACTACCGTGAACAGGATTCCCAGAATCACGAAATGACTGGGCTTGCCGTGGGTGAAATCCCGCGCCCGGTTTTTCCCGCTCTGCACCCCGAACGCCGCGGCCATGACGCTGTGCAGCATCTGCCAGAAGGTCGGCGGCTTGTTGTCGGCTGGATCGTCCATAAACCCCTCGTCACCTGTGTGTGAAAAGTAAGCATAGTCAATCAACCCTGGGGCGACACAAAACCTGTGGGGGCGGGCTTGCCCGCGATAGCGGACTGGCAGTCACCAATAATGTTGACTGGAAAGGCCTCATCGCGGGCAAGCCCGCTCCCACAAGGATCTCTGCCAACCACAATATCGTGGCCGGGAGCTGTTTTAGTCGTCGTAACCCAGGTTCGGCGCCAGCCAGCGCTCGGTCACGCTCAACTCCTGGCCTTTGCGCGACGTGTAGCTCTGCACCTGGTCCTTGTCGATCTTGCCCACGGCGAAGTATTGCGCCTGCGGGTGAGCGAAGTACCAGCCGCTGACTGCCGCTGCCGGGAACATCGCATAGTGTTCGGTGAGGAACACGCCGCTACGGCCGGCACGCATTTCGGCGGCCTCGGGGTCGAGCAACGCAAACAGCGTGGCTTTCTCGGTGTGATCCGGGCACGCCGGGTAGCCCGGGGCAGGGCGGATACCGGTGTATTGCTCCTTGATCAGCGCCTCGTTGTCCAGGGTTTCATCCTTGGCGTAACCCCAGTGCTCTTTACGCACCTGCTGGTGCAGCCACTCGGCGCAGGCCTCGGCCAAACGGTCGGCCAGGGCCTTGACCATGATCGAGTTGTAGTCGTCGCCGGCGTCCTGGTAGGCCTTGGCCACTTCTTCGGCACCGATGCCGGCGGTGGTGATGAAGCCGCCCACGTAGTCGGTCAACTCGCTGTCCTTCGGCGCCACGAAGTCGGCCAGGGAGAAGTTCGGTTTGCCGTCGGTCTTGATGATCTGCTGACGCAGGTGATGCAGCTTGGCCAATGGCTTGCCGTCATCGCCATAGAGCTCGATGTCATCGTCGCGTACCTGATTGGCCGGCCAGAAGCCGAACACCGCACGGGCGCTGATCAGCTTTTCGTCGATCAGTTTGGCGAGCATTTCCTGGGCATCGGCGTACAACGCGGTGGCGGCTTCGCCGACCACTTCATCCTGGAGGATGCGTGGGAATTTGCCGGCCAGGTCCCAGGAGATAAAGAACGGCGTCCAGTCGATGTACTCGGCCAGCACCTTGAGGTCGATGTTATCCAGCACTCTGGAACCGGTGAACGTCGGTTTGACCGGCGTGTAGGTGCTCCAGTCGAACTGCGGTTTTTTCGCAATGGATGCGGCGTAGCTCAGGCGTTCGGTACGGGCACTGCGGTTGGCGGTGCGCTCGCGGACGTCGATGTATTCCTCGCGGGTCTTTTCGACGAAACCGGCTTTCAGTTCCTTGGACAACAACTGCGTGGCCACACCCACCGCGCGGGAGGCGTCGGTGACGTACACCACCGCATCGTTGCTGTACTTGGGCTCGATCTTCACCGCCGTGTGCGCCTTGGAGGTGGTGGCGCCACCGATCATCAACGGCAGATGGAAATCCTGGCGCTGCATTTCACGGGCAACATGGACCATTTCATCCAGCGACGGGGTGATCAGGCCGGACAGGCCAATGATGTCGCACTTCTCTTCCTTGGCCACCTGGAGGATTTTTTCCGCCGGCACCATCACGCCGAGGTCGACGATGTCGTAACCGTTACAACCCAGCACCACGCCGACGATGTTCTTGCCGATGTCGTGTACGTCGCCCTTGACCGTGGCCATGAGGATCTTGCCCTTGGCTTCCGGCTTGTCGCCTTTTTCCAGTTCGATGAACGGGATCAGGTGGGCCACGGCCTGCTTCATTACGCGGGCGGATTTCACCACCTGCGGCAGGAACATTTTGCCGGCGCCGAACAGGTCACCGACGATGTTCATGCCGGACATGAGCGGGCCTTCGATCACTTCGATCGGGCGGGCGAAGGACTGGCGGGATTCTTCGGTGTCTTCGACGATGTGCGTGGTGATGCCCTTGACCAGTGCATGCTCCAGACGCTTGTTGACGTCCCAGTTGCGCCATTCTTCGGTCTCGGCTTCCTTGACGCTGCCGTCGCCCTTGTACTTGTCGGCGATGGCGAGGAGGGCGTCGGTGCCTTCCGGGGTACGGTTGAGGATCACGTCCTCGACCGCGTCACGCAGCTCCACCGGAATCTGGTCGTAGATTTCCAGCTGACCGGCGTTGACGATACCCATGGTCAGGCCGGCGCGGATCGCGTACAGCAGGAATACCGAGTGGATTGCCTCGCGCACCGGGTTGTTGCCACGGAACGAGAACGACACGTTGGACACGCCGCCCGACGTAAGGGCATACGGCAGCTCGTCGCGGATGTAGGCACAGGCGTTGATGAAGTCCACGGCATAGTTGTTGTGTTCTTCGATACCGGTGGCCACCGCGAAGATGTTCGGGTCGAAGATGATGTCTTCCGGCGGGAAGCCGACTTCGTTGACCAGAATGTCGTACGAACGCTTGCAGATCTCTTTCTTGCGCGCTTCGGTGTCGGCCTGGCCGGCTTCGTCGAACGCCATCACCACCACGGCGGCGCCATAGCGCTTGCACAGCTTGGCGTGATGGATGAACTGCTCGACGCCTTCTTTCATGCTGATCGAGTTGACGATGCCCTTGCCCTGGATGCACTTGAGGCCGGCTTCGATCACTTCCCACTTCGAGGAGTCGATCATGATCGGTACGCGGGAGATGTCCGGTTCGCCGGCAATCAGATTGAGGAAGGTCACCATGGCCTTCTTCGAATCGAGCATCCCTTCGTCCATGTTGATGTCGATCACCTGGGCGCCGGCCTCGACCTGCTGCAGGGCGACTTCCAGGGCTTCGGTGTAGTTGTCCTCGCGGATCAGCCGGGCGAATTTGGCGGAACCGGTGATGTTGGTGCGCTCGCCGACGTTGACGAACAGCGAGTTGCGATCGATGGTGAACGGCTCCAGGCCCGAGAGGCGGCAAGCCTTGGGGATTTCCGGAATCTGGCGCGGCGCATAGCCGGCCACGGCCTTGGCGATGGCTTCGATGTGGCCCGGGGTGGTGCCGCAGCAGCCGCCGACGATGTTCAGGAAGCCGCTTTGGGCGAATTCTTCGATGACCTTGGCGGTCTGCGATGGCAGTTCGTCGTACTCGCCGAATTCGTTCGGCAGGCCGGCGTTCGGGTGCGCGGAAACGTGGGTGCCTGCCTTGTTCGACAACTCTTCCAGGTACGGGCGCAATTCGCTTGCACCGAGGGCGCAGTTCAGGCCGACCGAGATCGGTTTGGCGTGGGCCACGGAGTTCCAGAAGGCTTCGGTGGTCTGGCCGGACAGGGTACGGCCGGAGGCGTCGGTGATGGTGCCGGAAATCATGATCGGCAATTCGACGCCCAGTTCTTCATAGACGCCTTGCACGGCGAAGATTGCGGCCTTGGCGTTGAGGGTGTCGAAAATGGTTTCGATCAGGATCAGGTCGACGCCGCCTTCGATCAGGCCTTTGGTGGCCTCGGTGTAGTTTTCCACCAGCTCATCGAAGGTCACGTTGCGGTAGCCGGGGTTGTTCACGTCCGGGGACAGCGAGCAGGTACGGCTGGTCGGGCCGAGCACGCCGGCGACGAAGCGCGGCTTGTCCGGGTTCTCGAGGGTTTTCGCGTCGGCGACCTTGCGCGCCAGGCGGGCGCCTTCTACGTTCAGTTCGTAGGCCAGTGCTTCCATGCCGTAATCGGCCATGGAAATCCGGGTGGCGTTGAAGGTGTTGGTTTCCAGGATGTCGGCGCCGGCATCCAGGTAGGCCTTCTCGATGCCGCCAATCACATCCGGGCGGGTCAACACCAACAGGTCGTTGTTGCCTTTGACATCGCTCGGCCAGTCGGCGAAGCGTTTGCCCCGGTAGTCCTGCTCTTCGAGCTTGTAGCTCTGGATCATCGTGCCCATGCCGCCATCGAGAATCAGGATGCGCTCTTTGAGGGCGTGCTTGAGAGCTTGAAGGCGGACGCTGCGATCGGACATTGGGACTACTCGAAAAGACCATGACGAAGGGCCGGGATCATAGCAAACCTGTGCGCTTTTGGAGCATGTGCGGGTTTTGCATGAATATCGCTCATGTTGGGCCGTGCGCCAGCCCGGTAGAATCGCGGCGTTTTTTCCAGGATCGGGACCAGGGACATGTCGTATCGCGTCGTCATCAGCACTGTATTGCTGTTTTTAAGCTGGGGCGCGCTGGCGCAGACGCCAGTTATTTCCTACACCCGCGACATTCAACCGATCTTCACCGAAAAGTGCGTGGCCTGCCATGCCTGCTACGACTCCGCCTGTCAGCTCAACCTGGGCAGTGGTGAAGGCGCGGCCCGCGGCGCGAGCAAAACCCCTGTGTACGACGGCGATCGCAGCCAGGCCGCCGCACCGACCCGGCTGTTTTATGACGCCTTCGGCAAGCGTGCCTGGCAGCAGAAGGGCTTCTATTCGGTGCTCGATGCCCAGGGCAGTCAGGCGGCATTGATGGCGCGCATGCTCGAACTGGGCCACCGCACGCCATTGCAACCCAATGCCAAACTGCCGGACGACATCGTCCTGGGCCTTAACCGCGACAACCAGTGCGCCATGCCGGCGGAGTTCGACGGCTACGCCAGTTCCCATCCGAAACAGGGCATGCCGTTGGCGGTCACCGGCCTGACCGACCCGCAATACCAGACCCTGCAACGCTGGCTGGCTTCCGGCGCGCCCATTGATGAGCAGGGCCTGGTGCCCAGCACCAGGGAAGCGTTGCAAGTGGTTCAGTGGGAAAACCTGCTCAACGCACCGGGCGCCCGGCAGAGCCTGGTGGGGCGCTGGTTGTTCGAGCACTGGTTTCTCGCACACATTTACTTCAAGGACGGCGAGCCGGGGCATTTCTTCCAGTGGGTGCGTTCGCGCACGCCCACCGGCCAGCCCATTGACCTGATCAATACCCGCCGCCCGAACGACGATCCGGGCGCGCAGTTTTACTACCGCTTGTGGCCGGTGCAGGGGGTGATCGTGCACAAGACCCACATCACCTATCCGCTCAGTGCGGCGAAAATGGCTCGGGTCAAAAGCCTGTTCTATAACGGCAAGTGGCAAGTCAGCGCATTGCCGGGCTATGGACCGCAAAGCCGGGCCAATCCCTTTGCCACCTTCGAAGCGATTCCAGCCCAGGCGCGTTATCAGTTCATGCTCGATAACGCCGAGTATTTTGTGCGTACCTTCATTCGCGGCCCGGTCTGCCGGGGGCAGATCGCCACGGACGTGATCCGTGACAACTTCTGGGCGCTGTTTCAGGCGCCGGAGCATGACCTCTACATCACCGACCCGAACTATCGCGGCCAGGCCACGCCGCTGCTGGCGATGCCGGGGCAGAACGACGATGTCGGCAGTGTCCTGAGCCTGTGGCACGACTACCGCGACAAGCGAAACACGTACGAAGCCTTGCGCCGTGACAGCTACGCCGAACTGCCGGCGCCGAGCTGGTCGACCCTGTGGGCAGGCAACGATAATGCGTTGCTGAGCATCTTCCGGCATTTCGACAGTGCCTCGGTGACCAAGGGCCTGATCGGCGATGTGCCGCAAACGATGTGGCTGTTCGACTATCCGCTGCTGGAGCGGACGTATTATCAGTTAGCGGTGAATTTCGACGTGTTCGGCAATGTTTCCCATCAAGCCCAGACACGCCTGTACTTCGACCTGATACGCAATGGCGCCGAGCAGAATTTCCTGCGCCTGATGCCCGCCGATTCCCGGGACGGCTACCTCGACGATTGGTACCAGAGCAGCGGCAAATTCAAGATGTGGCTGGATTACGAGTCCATCGACAACGACAAGCCGACCGCGCTGAAACTCGATGCAAAGGACCCGAAACGCGACTTCGCCCTGCAGTTGCTGGCGCGCTATGGCGAGCTCAACGCCAAGCCTGATCCGATCAATCGCTGCGACGGCGCCTACTGTTCGCGACCGAACATCGACCTGGCGTTGCAGAGTGCCGAGCAGGCCTTGAGTCGCCTGGCTTCCCGCCCGGCGGCCGGGCTCAAGGTCATTGATCAACTGCCGGAAGCAACCCTGCTGCGCGTCGAAACGTTAGGCGGGCAGCGTGTGGTGTACAGCCTGCTGCGCAACCGCGCGCACAGCAACGTGGCGTTTTTGCTCGGCGAGTCGCTGCGTTATCAGCCGGGGCTGGATACTTTGACGATCTTCCCGGGCGTACTCAGCAGTTACCCGAACTTCATGTTCAATATTACGGCCGGGGAAGTTCCGGCGTTCGTGGATGCGATGGAAAAGGCCAAGGATGCCGATCAATTCGAAAGAATCGTCGAACGCTGGGGGATTCGGCGCAGCCATCCGCAGTTCTGGCAGTACTTTCATGACCTGAGCCGCTATATCCACGAGACCGATCCGGTGGAAGAGGGCGTGCTGGACATGAATCGCTACGAAAACCTGTAATCAACCTGTAGGAGCAAAGCTTGCTCGCGATGGCGGTATGCCTGCAAACATTGAGGCTGAATGTGCCGCCGTCATCGCGAGCAAGCTTTGCTCCTACAGGGGGGGGGTAGCGAAATCTTTCCCGACAAAAATACTAGGACTTTGTGCGCGGCGATGATTGGCGTAAACTGCGCCCAAGCCTGCGAGGAGTTTCCATGACCGCTATTACCATCACCGACGCCGCCCATGATTACCTGGCTGATCTGCTCTCCAAGCAGAACACCCCGGGCATCGGCATCCGCGTCTTCATCACCCAGCCTGGCACCCAGTATGCCGAAACCTGCATTGCCTACTGCAAGCCGGGCGAAGAAAAACCTGAAGACACTGCGCTGGGGCTGAAAAGCTTCACCGCTTACATCGATCACTTCAGCGAAGCCTTCCTGGACGACGCGGTTGTCGACTACGCCACCGACCGCATGGGCGGCCAGCTGACCATCAAGGCGCCCAACGCCAAAGTACCGATGGTCAACGCCGACAGCCCGGTCAACGAGCGCATCAACTATTACCTGCAAACCGAGATCAACCCGGGACTGGCCAGCCACGGCGGCCAGGTCAGCCTGATCGATGTGGTCGAGGACGGCATCGCCGTTCTGCAGTTCGGTGGCGGTTGCCAGGGCTGCGGCCAGGCAGACGTGACCTTGAAGGAAGGCATCGAGCGCACCTTGCTCGAGCGCATTCCCGAGCTCAAAGGCGTCCGTGACGTCACTGACCACACGCAGAAAGAAAACGCCTACTACTAAGGTGTTCGCTGCAAACATGAAAAACGGCGCCCCGTGAGCGCCGTTTTTTTATGCGTGAAATTCATTGGCCCCTTCGCGAGCAGGCTCGCTCCGACAGGTGACCGCATTCCATTGTGGGAGCGAGCCTGCTCGCGAAGTGGGCCTAAGGGCGATACAAATGCGCATGCCCGGCACGATACAGCGACGATTCGCTGAAATGATCGCTACCCAACACCCGGCCCACCAGAATCAACGCCGTACGCCGAAACCCCTTGGCGGCAACCTTCCCGGCAATGTCCTCAAGCGTCCCCACCACCCAATCCTGATCCGGCCATGTCGCCCGGTGTATCACCGCAATCGGACAATCCGCGCCGTAATGCGGCAGCAACTCAGCCAGGATTTTCTCCAGATGATTGACCCCCAAATGAATCGCCATGGTCGCCCCATGCTGCGCCAGGCTGCCCAGCTCTTCGCCCGCCGGCATGGCGGTTTTGTCCGCGTAGCGGGTCAGGATCACGCTTTGTGACACATCCGGCAACGTCAACTCTGCGCCCAGTAGCGCCGCACACGCTGCCGTCGCGGTCACGCCGGGAATGATTTCGAAAGGAATACCGAGTTCACGCAGGTGGCGAATCTGTTCGCCGATGGCGCCATACAGGCTCGGATCGCCGGAATGCACGCGGGCCACGTCCTGGCCGTTGGCATGGGCGTTTTTGATCAGTTCGATGATCTGTTCCAGATGCAATTCGGCGCTATTGACCACCTGTTCGGCGCAATGGCCTTCCAGTACCGCAGTGGGCACCAGCGAGCCGGCATAGATGATCACCGGGCAACTGCGAATCAGCCGCTGGCCCTTTACGGTGATCAGCTCCGGGTCGCCGGGACCTGCACCAATGAAATAGACGGTCATCGTCAGCTCCTGTGAAAAAGAGGGTCAGTAAAGAGGGCCAGGCAAGCTTCAGATGAAGATTGCTCATGATCGAAGGCGGGGATTATCGGGGATTTTACGCGGCGCCGGCCAATGCCAGAGTCGCCTGGGCATATTTTTGTCGTGGGATCAGCAGTTTGGCAGGGGTCTTGGCCAGTTGTTCGGCGAGGGCCAGCGCGGCACTTTCCGCCACGCCGTAGCAACCGGTGCGTTCGAAGGCGATCTGCGAATGGTGGCTGAGCTGCGGTTGATAAACCGCCAATTGTTCGCTGCTGAAATACATCATTTGCAAGCCAAGCTGCTCGGCCAGTTCGATCAGGGCCGGTTCGTCGCGCTTCAAGTCGATGCTGGCCAGTGCCTTGATCTGATGAAGTTCGATCTGGTTGGCCTGTAGCGCCTGATCGAGCAGCGCCCGCAGCGTGCTGACGGGACAGCCTCGCTGGCAGCCCAGGCCGACCACCAGGGTCGGCGCTGTGCTTGCATCAGTCATGCGTGGTATTGGCCATCGTTTTTGCGGCGGAACAACCAGGCGCTGATCAGGCCCAGGGCCAGCCAGAACCCCATGTTGGTCAGCTGCGAAGCGATTTTGAATTGGGCTTCGAGGGCTTCCGGGGCGAGCATCGAGTGCACTTCCGGTTGCGGTGCGCCAATCACATGGGGAACGGCAAGGATCGCCGCGCCGAGGACTTTCATGAGCCAGTGGCGGCTGAACACGATCAGCGCGATACCGACAGCGGTGGAGGCGGCCGTACCGATCCACCAGATCTGCCGTTGTGCCAGGTCGGCGGCAGCGGTGCCCGGCAATTCCGGTGGCAGGCCGAGGGTCGGCGCCAGTACGAAGGTGGCGTAACCGGCCAGGCCCCAGAGCAGGCCCTGGGAGGTTTTGGTTGGCGCGCGCAGGGTGTACAGACCGGCGAGCATCAGGGCGAAGCCAACAGCTACCACCAGATTGCCGCCCGTGGTCGACAGCACGCGCTGCCAGCCATCTTCCGGCTCCCAGGCCTCGGCATCGTGGGTATGGGCGGCGACGCCGGCGGCATGTTCATGAACTTCCACGACCGCTGGCTCGGCTTTTTCGTAGGTTTCGGCCTGCAAAATCAGCGGGGCGACCCAGAAACTTTGCAACAGCGTCAGCAACAGGGCCGCCAGCAAGCCGGTGAACCCTGCAGTTTGCGCAATACGCTTGATCATGTCGGCAGGTCTCAATGGCACGGGAACGCGGAGCTGTGACGGGTATCGTGGGCGGCGTTGTGGACCGCTTCGATGTGCGAGAAACCGGCGAAATACACAAGGCATGCACCGAGGATCGACGCGCAGACGGCGGCGGTGATGCGTTGGGCAAGGGTGGAAGTCGTGCTGGAGGAGGCTGTGTGGCCGGTGCTGCTGATGATCGACATGGCGTTTCCCTCTGTTCTGTCAGCGGGGGAATCAAAAGCGCATGCAGAGTCACTGCACGAACGGGCGCGCAGAGATTCGAACAGCGCCCGCCCACCGCGGGTTTGTCATTCAGTGAAGTTTGATCACTTCGTGTTGCGGGCCGGTCTCCGGGCTCACGAGGGGCGCAGGCAAATGCCTTGACCTTCAAGCATCACCTTCCCATGCCACATCGGCACAGTGGATCTGACGCTTCGCTCGCTTACCGTTGCGGGGGCAGCACCGGACTGACATGGCTTTAGAGTAAAGCACATGATTCACCGGTTTCCCGTTTCACCCTGTGAAGGGCACCCGTAACAAGGTGTGTAGGAGAGCATGGGCGGGGGTGGGGCGTCAATTGGCACCGGTTCTCATCTTGAGACCGAGTTGCCCCAATCGCGAGCAAGCTTTGCTCCCACAAGGACACCGACAACCTGTAGGAGCAAAGCTTGCTCGCGATGGCGGCATCCCGGCCACCACAGAACTCAGCATGATCATTGACCCGCCCCAATACGATGCGTAGCCTTGCGCTTTCGAGGTTCTTCGGCATTTGCCGAAGCTAAGAAGGGAACGCGGTCAATGCCGCGGCTGCCCCCGCAACTGTGAACGGTGATGTTCGCTGCCACGCCACTGCACGCTCAGGTCCTGAGCCCGCGGGAAGGCGCAGCCAACGCCAATCCAAGGATTGGCACACTGTCAGCCAGGAGACCTGCCTCGATACAGATTCTCACTACAACCGGGCGGGGTGATCCGGTGGCGAATGCTTCCGGCGCGCAGGCGCGTTGCCGGTTCTCGTCCCGTATGCCCGCCACCTTGCCAAAGGGCATCCGATGAAAACACTGGCCAAACTCCCCGTCACCATCGTCACCGGCTTCCTCGGCTCGGGCAAAACCACCTTGCTGCGGCACATGCTCGACAATGCCCAGGGCCGCCGTATCGCGGTGATCGTCAACGAGTTTGGCGAGCTGGGCATCGACGGCGAAATCCTCAAGCAATGTTCCATCGGTTGCACCGAAGAAGAAGCCAACGGCCGCGTCTACGAGCTGGCCAACGGCTGCCTGTGCTGCACCGTGCAGGAAGAATTCTTCCCGGTGATGCGCGAACTGGTCGCCCGTCGCGGCGATCTCGATCACATCCTCATCGAAACCTCGGGCCTGGCCCTGCCAAAGCCCTTGGTCCAGGCCTTCCAGTGGCCGGAAATCCGCAGCGCCTGCACCGTTGACGCGGTGATCACCGTGGTCGACAGCCCGGCGGTGGCCGCCGGCACTTTCGCTGCGTTCCCGGACCAGGTCGACGCCCAGCGCAAACTCGACCCGAACCTGGATCACGAGTCGCCGCTGCACGAGCTGTTCGCCGACCAACTGTCGAGCGCCGACCTGGTGATCCTCAACAAGGCCGACCTGATCAATCCGGAAGACCTGGCCCGCGTGCGCCTGGAAGTCGCCGAAGAGCTGCCGCCGGCGGTGAAGGTCATCGAAGCCAGCAACGGTCGCCTGCCGCTGGACGTGCTGATCGGCCTCGGCGCCGGTTCCGAAGAACACATCGACAGCCGTCACAGTCATCACGATCACCACCATGAAGGTGAAGACGATCACGACCATGACGCGTTCGATTCCATCTCCATCGAACTGCCTGCCTCTGACGAGAGCCTGCTGCTGGACGCGCTGACGCAACTGGTGGTCCAGCACGGCATCCTGCGGGTCAAAGGCTTCGCGGCGATTCCGAACAAACCGATGCGCCTGCTGATCCAGGGCGTGGGCACCCGTTTCGACAAGCACTTCGACCGTCAGTGGGGCGCCGAAGAAGCGCGCACCACACGTCTGGTGTTGATCGGCCAGGAACTGGACGCCGCCGCACTCGAAGCGCAATTGCGCGCCGCGCTCAGCGTGTAAGCCATGCACCTGCTCAGGACCCAGCCCGGCGGATTCGTGTCGGAAGACAACATTGCCGACCTTGGACAAACCCCCGCCGAGCTGGTGATCCTGTGCAGCGGCGACTCCAGCCTGGCGCTGCTCGCCGAAGCGGCGCAGCAGTTGCCCGACGATTACCCGAGCGTGCGCCTGGCCAATCCGATGCAGGTGCAGAATCACGCTTCGGTCGATCTGTACGTCGATGAGGTGCTGCGCCATGCCAAGGTCATATTGATCTCGCTGCATGGCGGCATCGCTTATTGGCGCTATGGCGTCGAGCGTTTGGTCGAACTGTCGCAGCGCGGTGTGCAACTGATCCTGGTCCCGGGCGACGACCGTCCGGACCCGGAGCTCAGCGACCTGAGTACGGTGACTCCCGAGGATCGCGACCGGCTCTGGCACTTCCTGCGCCAGGGGGGCATGGCCAATGCGCTGGACCTGTTTCGCTGTCTGGCCAACCGTTGGCTGGGCCGTGATTACACCTGGGCCGAGCCACACATCCTGCCGCGCACGGCGGTCTACCACCCACGAAAAAGCCCCGCGGCCCTGAAGGATTGGCAGGCTGACTGGCAGGCCGGTCAGCCGGTAGCGGCGGTGTTGTTCTACCGCTCGCACTTGCAGGCGGCGAACACCGGATTCATCGATGTTTTCTGCCAGCGTTTGCAGGCAGCGGGGCTGAACCCGTTGCCGATTGCAGTGGCCAGTCTGAAAGAACCCGGCTGCCTGTCGGTGGTCGAGGACTGGCTGGACGAAGTCGAGGCGGGGGTGATTCTGAACACCACCGGGTTCGCGCAATCGAGCCCCGAAGCGCCGCATCTGCGGCCGTTCCGCCGCAATATCCCGGTGATTCAGGCAATCTGCGCCCAGGACAACGAACCGGGTTGGCGCGCCAGCGAGCAGGGTCTTGGGCCCCGTGACCTGGCGATGCACATCGCGCTACCGGAACTGGACGGGCGGATCATCAGCCGGCCGATCAGCTTCAAGGACCTGGCCTGGCGCAGCGAGCGCAGTCAGTCCGATGTGGTCTGCTACCGGCCACAACCGGAACGCATGGATTTTGTCGCCGAACTGGCACGACGCTGGATCGATCTGGCGCGCCTGCACAATGCTGAAAAGCGGGTGGCGCTGATCCTCGCCAATTACCCGACCCGTGACGGTCGCATCGGCAATGGCGTGGGCCTGGATACCCCGGCCGCTGCGCTGAATATTCTGCGTGCGCTTCATCAAGAAGGGTATCCGCTAGCGGCCGATTTGCCGCAGAGCGGCACCGATTTGATCCAGCAATTACTCGGCGGCGTCAGCAACGATCTTGACACAATCGACCAGCGTCCGTGCCAGCAAAGCCTGGCCATGGACGACTACCTGGTGATGTTCAATGCACTGCCCGAAGCCAACCGCGCGGCGGTGCAGGAGCGCTGGGGGCCACCGGAAAACGATCCGATGTATCGCAGTGGACGAATGATGATCGCCGGCCTGCGTTTCGGCCTGACCTTCGTCGGTATTCAGCCGGCGCGGGGCTATCAGGTCGATCCGAGTGCGGTGTATCACGACCCGGACCTGGTGCCGCCCCACGGTTACCTGGCGTTTTACTTCTGGCTGCGCAACACCTACGGCGCCCACGGCGTGATCCACGTCGGCAAGCACGGCAACCTCGAATGGCTGCCGGGCAAAGGCGTCGGGCTGTCGGAAAGCTGCTGGCCGGACGCGCTGCTCGGGCCGCTGCCGAACATTTATCCATTCATCGTCAACGATCCGGGCGAGGGCGCCCAGGCCAAGCGTCGCACCCAGGCAGTGATCATCGACCACTTGATGCCGCCCCTGACGCGCGCCGAAACCTACGGTCCGTTGCGCAACCTCGAACTGCTGGCCGACGAGTATTACGAAGCACAACTGCTCGATCCGCGCCGCGCACGGGAATTGCAGCGCGACATCCTGCAACTGGTGCGCGACACGCACATCGACCGCGAACTGCAACTGGACGAACAGCTCGACAGCGACGCCGATGCGGCGATCTGGCTGCCACGGCTGGATACGTACCTGTGCGACCTGAAAGAGTCGCAGATCCGCGACGGCCTGCACGTGTTCGGCGAGTCGCCGACCGGGCGTTTGCGCATCGATACCTTGCTCGCGCTGTTGCGCATTCCCCGGGGCGATGGCCGTGGGGCGCAATCGAGTCTGCTACGGGCGTTGGCCAAGGCCTTCGAACTGGGGTTTGATCCGCTGGATTGTGCATTGGCCGAGCCGTGGACCGGGCCTCGACCAGACGCGTTGTTGTCGATCAGCCATGAACTATGGCGCACCACCGGCGATACCCGCGAACGCCTCGAACTGTTCGCCGCACAACTGATTTCGCAGGCACTGACTTACCCCTGTGGGAGCGAGCCTGCTCGCGAAAGCGGAGTGTCAGGTGACATTGATGGGCCTGACACACCGCTTTCGCGAGCAGGCTCGCTCCCACAGGAAGCGGGTTGGTCTGAGGTGAGCGCCATCCTCGACAACCTGCGCGAAGTGGTCGCGCCAAGGCTGGACGCTTGCGGCCCGGCAGAAATGCGCGGTTTGCTCGATGCCCTCGGCGGTCGTTTCGTTCCGGCCGGTCCCAGCGGCGCACCGAGTCGCGGTCGTCTGGATGTGCTGCCCACCGGGCGTAACTTCTATTCGGTGGACGTGCGCAACCTGCCCACCACCACGGCCTGGCGCATCGGGTTCCAATCGGCCAACCTGATTCTTGAGCGCCACCTGCAAGACCACGGCGATCATCTGCGTCAGCTCGGCCTGTCAGTGTGGGGCACCGCGACCATGCGCACCGGCGGCGATGACATCGCCCAGGCCATGGCGCTGATGGGCGTACGCCCGGTGTGGGCCACCGGCAGTCAACGGGTCGATGACTTTGAAATTCTGCCGCTGAGCCTGCTTGACCGGCCGCGAGTGGATGTCACCTTGCGGGTCTCGGGTTTCTTCCGCGATGCCTTCGCCAACCTGATCCGCTTGTTCGACGCCGCTGTCCAGGCGGTCGCCGCGCTGGACGAGCCAGACGATCTCAATCCATTGGCGGCCAAAGTGCGTGCCGAACGTGAAGCCTTGCTGCAATCGGGGCTCGATGAAGAAACCGCGCGGCGTCAGGCCGGTTGGCGCATTTTCGGCGCCAAACCCGGTGCCTATGGCGCGGGGGTGCAGGGTGCCATCGACGCTCGCCTCTGGCAGAGCCGCGAGGATCTGGCCGAGGTTTACCTGAACTGGGGCGGTTATGCCTATGGCGGTTCCGACGAAGGCACCGCCGCCCGCGATCAGTTCACCCAGCGTCTAAGCCAGGTGCAAGCGGTGCTGCAAAACCAGGACAACCGCGAGCACGACCTGCTCGATTCCAATGACTATTACCAATTCCAGGGCGGCATGCTCGCTGCCGTGGAAAGCCTGCGCGGCGAAGCGGCGGCGAGTTATCACGGCGATCACAGCCAGCCTGACCTGCCGAAAATCCGCACGCTGAAGGAAGAACTGAACCGGGTCATCCGCTCCCGGGCAGCCAATCCGAAATGGCTCGAAGGGGTGAAGCGCCACGGCTACAAAGGTGCGTTCGAAATGGCGGCGACGGTCGACAACCTGTTCGCTTTCGACGCGACCACCCGATTGATCGACGATCACCAGTACGCGTTGTTGGCCGATGCCTATTTGCTCGACCCGGGCACCCGGGATTTCGTGCGCGAGCACAACCCCCATGCCTTGCGCGACATGACCGAGCGGATGCTCGAGGCGCAGCAGCGGGGGATGTGGAAGGAGCCGGGGGAGTATCGTGAGGCGCTGGAAAACCTGTTGCTCGATATAGAAGAAGACAGCTGATACACCACAACCCCCTGTAGGAGCGAGCCTGCTCGCGAAAGCGATTTGTCAGTCAATGATATGTTGAATTTGACGGCCTCTTCGCGAGCAGGCTCGCTCCCACAGGGGGAATCAGGTGTTTGTGAGATTACCGACCATGACCGAGATTTGATAATGACCGACACCCCGCATTTCCCCCTCTCCGCCGTGGTCGGCGCCGACGACTTGAAACTGGCGTTGTACCTGACCGCCATCGACCCGAAGATCGGCGGTGTATTGATCGAAGGCCCGCGCGGCATGGCCAAATCGACCCTGGCCCGAGGCCTGGCAGACCTGCTCGCCAGCGGCCAGTTTGTCACGTTGCCATTGGGCGCCACCGAAGAGCGCCTGGTCGGCACCCTCGACCTCGATGCGGCCTTGAGCGAAGGCCGCGCACAATTTTCCCCCGGCGTGTTGGCCAAGGCTGACGGCGGTGTGCTCTACGTCGATGAAGTCAATCTGCTGCCGGATCACCTGGTCGACCTGCTGCTCGACGTCGCCGCCAGCGGCACCAATCTGGTGGAGCGCGACGGCATATCCCATCGGCATTCGGCGAAGTTCGTGCTGATCGGCACCATGAACCCGGAAGAGGGCGAGCTGCGTCCGCAACTGCTCGACCGTTTTGGTTTGAACGTCGCCCTTAGTGGGCACACTGCACCGGCTGAACGGGGGCAGATCATTCGTCGACGTCTGGATTTCGACAGCGATCCACAAGGCTTTTGCGCTGAGTGGGAGAACCAGCAGCAATCCTTGCGCGAGCGTTGCCAGAAGGCGCGTAGTGCGTTGGCCAGTATTCCCCTCGACGATGCAGCGCTGGGGCAGATCACCGAGCGCTGTTTCGCTGCCGGCGTCGATGGCTTGCGCGCCGATCTGGTCTGGCTGCGCGCGGCCCGTGCCCATGCCGCGTGGCGCGGAGCGGGCGCCATTGCCGAGGAAGACATCGACGCCGTCGCGGAGTTTGCCTTGCGTCATCGTCGTCGCGAGCACACGCCACCGGCATCACCGCCCAACCCGTCGCCATCGAAGCAGAATGCCAACCCGAGCGAAGGCCAGGGTCAATGGGGGGAAATGCCCGCCCAGGCACTGCCGACCGGCGCCCGGCGTGAAGTGCCGAGCTGGCCAAAAAAGCCCTAGGCATTCGCCCTCGATCTGACGCGGGGGCGAATGCCAGACCCCGCGCCGGACGTCTGGGCAGCGGCAAGCAGGGTAAACGTCATGCCGCACGCGATGGCTCGGTCAATTGGCCCGGTACTTTGCTCAACGGCAGGCCGCGTCAGCGCGCCGATGTGCTTTTTCAACTGCGCACCCGTTCACCCCATGAGTTGTGGTTGGTGATCGTCGATGCCTCCGCCTCGACCCGCCGTCATCAAGCCTTGAGTGACGCCAAAGGCGTGTTGGCTAATCTATTCGATGACGCCTACCGGCAACGCGCGCGCCTGGCCCTGCTGACTGCCAGCGGTGCGGTGCCGAAGTGGCAGGTGCAAGGATTGAAAGCGTCCAGTGGTTTACGCCACTGGCTCGATGGGCTCGGCGCAGGCGGTGGCACACCTTTGCTGGCGGCGCTGGGTGAAGCGGGGCATTGGTTGGCTTCGCGGCAAAAGCGTTTTCCGGCGGAGCGGCAACGGTTGTTGGTGGTGACCGATGGCCGATTGAAGGAATGGGCAGCGTTGCCCGCCATTGACTGTCCGGGGCTGGTGATCGACATCGAGCGCGGGCCGATTCGGCTTGGGCGCAGCAAGGTGTTGGCTGCGCAGATGCGTGCCGAGTATCGGCATATCGATGAGCTGTTGCCGGATTGATTTTTTGTGTTGTCTAAGCAGGCCTCATCGCGAGCAGGCTCGCTCCCACAGGAGATTTGTTAACGCTGGAGATCCACTGTGGGAGCGAGCCTGCTCGCGAAAGCGGCATATCAGCCACCATTAATGTTGAATCACTTACCCATTGCTTGCCGATACTGCCGGGTCCGCCGCGCGATATACAACTGGTCCAGAATCAACGCCCACAACGCCGACACCTGCGGTCGGGTCTTGTGCCCGCGACTCAAGCGATGGAGCTGGAACTTCACCACGGCCATGCTCGCCAGTGCTGCCAGCGGTTTGCGCTTCCAGCGGATCGGCGGTAGCTGCGGATGGCTGTTCCGGCCTTGGCGCCAGTGTTTGACCAACTGCGGTTCAACGGCCAGGGCGGTGCCGATCCCGGCCATGGCGATGCCACTGTCGAGTACCTGTTCGACAATCGCCAAGCGGCGAATCCCGCCTGTCACCATCACCGGCATGCGCGCCACGCTGGCCAAATCGCCGGCCATTTCCAGAAAGTACGCTTCCCGGGCCAGGGTCCGCCCATCGCGCGCCTCACCTTGCATGGCCGGTGCTTCGTAGCTGCCCCCGGACAGCTCCAGCAGGTCAATCTGTTGCTCGTTGAGCCACTGGATCACTTGTCGGGCGTCGTCGGCATCGAAGCCGCCGCGCTGGAAGTCCGCCGAGTTGAGTTTCACCGCTACGCAAAACTGCGGCGATACGGCATTGCGTACTGCGTCGACCACCGCCAGCAGCAAACGCGCGCGATTCTCCAGCGAGCCGCCCCAGCGGTCGGTGCGATGGTTCGTCAGCGGCGAGAGGAACTGGCTGAGCAGGTAGCCGTGCGCGGCATGAATCTGCACACCGGTGAAACCGGCCTTTTCAGCCAGTGCCGCGCTGTTGGCGAAACGTCGGATCACGTCCTCGATGTCGGCTTCGCTCATGGGTTTGGGCTCGGCAAACATCTTCGAGAACTGGCCCAGATCCAGCGCCACCGCAGAAGGCGCCAAGGCTTGCTGGCCAAGGTTGGCCATGGTCTGGCGACCCGGATGATTGAGTTGCACCCAGAAGTGCGCGCCACCGGCCCGGCCAATGCTGGCCCATTGGCGGAAGCGGTCCAGGTGGCGTTCGTCTTCCAATACCACGCCACCAGGACCGGTCATGGCACGACGGTCGATCATTACGTTGCCGGTCAACAGCAGCCCGGTTTCGCCCTCGGCCCAGGCTTGATACAGGCGCAACAATGCGCGGTCGGGCGCCTGGTCGCTGTCGGCCAGGTTTTCTTCCATCGCAGCTTTGGCGATGCGATTGCCGAGAATCTGGCCGTTGGGCAGATTCAATGTTTGGAAGGGCGACATGGTTGACTCCTCATCAGTGATGGGGAGAGGCTAAGCTTAAAGTCAACTTTAATGTCAAGCAGTCAATTGGATCGAGCAGGTCGAAGCCACGCAACTGAACGTCACTCAAGCACCAAGGCTGTCTGAGGCGTCGGGATCGGATTGCGCATCAGCGTACCGACTACCAACGCAGCGAGTAATCCCGCCAGCCCCGCGACCCATAGCAACAGGCTGAAGCCCCCGACGAACGCCTGGCGCGCCAGTGGTTCGACTACCGGCCGTGCGGCTGGCGGCAACAGGCTCATCGCTGCCGGCATGTCACCGGCCACCACCCGCGAGGCAACGCCTTGTGTGTGTTCGAGCCACTGTCCGCCCTGTGCCGACAGATGGTCGTGCAGCAGCTGTTCGCTGTGACCCGACAGCAAGGCGCCATACACCCCGATCGCCAGCATTACCGCACTGAAGCGCATGGTGGTGCTCATGCCCGAAGCCATGCCGGTACGCTCCCGGGGCACGCAGGCCATGATGTTTTTCTGCGTATCGCCATTGAGCAATCCGGCGCCGGCACCGGTCACGGCAATCGCCAGGGCGAAGGGCAGGTAACCGCCGCTGTTGACCGCCCAGGCACTGAGCAGGTTGCCGCCGCCTACCAGCGTCAGCCCGATAGCCATCATGTTCGCGGGGCTTACGCGTCCTGCCAGCCGCACGCCGATGCGCGGGAAGATCAGCATGGTCACGGCAAAGGGCAACATGCCCAACCCGGCACAAATGGCGGTAAAGCCCAGGCCGTTCTGCAAGTAGAACGGCAGCAGGGTCATCATCACCTGGGCGCACGCGGCGTAGGAGAACATGCCGAGCAGGGCGCCGATAAAACGCGGATGCCTGAACAGTTGCAGGTCGATCATCGGTCGCTGTTGCAGTCGCTCGATCACCACGAACAACCCCAGCAGCAGGGCACCGCCCACCAGGCGGGCGTAGGTGGCGGGGGTGTTCCAGCCGATCCGGTTGGCTTCGATCAAACCCCAGATCAGGCACAGCAGGCTGGCGCTGAAGGCGAGGCTGCCCCAAGGGTCGAGGCGCGCCGCCTGGGCATCGCGGGACTCCGGCACTGCACGCCACACCATGATCATCAGGAACAGGCCGACCGGCAGGTTGAGGTAGAAAATCCAGCGCCAGCCCACGTATTCGGTGATCAGCCCGCCCAGAGTCGGCGCCGCCGTCATGGCCACGCCCATGCAACCGCCCCAGAACGCCCAGGCCTTGGCCCGTTCCAATTCATCGTGGAAGGTGTGGCCGATGGAGGCCAGCGCCGAGGTCAACAGCAATGCGGCGCCAATGCCCTTGATCGCTCGGGCGATGTCGAGAAACAGGGCGTTCGGTGCCGCACCGCAACCCAGCGAGGCGAGGATGAAGATGCCCAGGCCCCACATCAGGGTTTTCTGCCGGCCAAAGCGGTCCGCCAGACTTCCGGCGGGCAGCAGCAAGGCGGCGAAGGCCAGCATGTAGGCACTGACGACCCATTCGATGTCGGCGAAATTCGCCCCAAGATCCCGGGCGATGCTGGGCAAGGTAACGGCGACGATGTTGGTGTCGAGCACGATCAGCGAGCACACGGCAGAGGCGGTGAGCAAGGTCAGACGGGGGCTCACATTGGGTTTGACGGGCATGGCAGGGCTTCTCTACTGTGAGGTTGCGCCCAGCTTACCGCTGGCTGATCCTGCCTTTGTTAGGCCGCTATCATCACTTCATTACCTTTGAGCTAACGCGCCGATGGACATTCGCCACTTCCGCTACTTCCTTGCCGTTGCCCGGCAGCGCAATTTCACCCGTGCCGCCGAGCAACTGGGCATTGCGCCGCCGACCTTGACCCGGCAGATCCAGGACATGGAAGCGGAGCTGGGTACGCGTCTGTTTCTACGCCAGGTGCGGGATGTCAGTCTGACCGAAGCCGGCGCGGCATTGCTGATCGAGGCCGAGGCCACGGTTCGGCAGTTCGAGTCGGCCCAGCGCAACGCCCAACGCGCCGGCCGCGGCGACATCGGCCATATCGAATTGGGGTACGTGGCCTCGGCTGTGTATTCGGGGCTGTTGCAAAAACAGGTGCAGGGTTTTGCCGGCCAATACCCGGATGTCAGCCTCAATGTGCGGGAAAGCCCCATGGCCAGCCTGCCCAACATGATCCTCGAAGGGCGCTTCGATCTGGGTTACATCCGCTGCCCGCTGGCCTTGCCGGAAGGGGTCGAGGCTGTGCGCCTGATCGACGAAGGCTTTGTGTTGGCGTTGCCGGTGGACTCATGGCTGAACCGCTTGCCAGTCATCAACTCGGCGCATTTGCAGAACGAGAATTTCATTCTTCCCGAACAAGTCGTCGGCACCTTGCAAGTCGCCAGTCACGGCGATTTCGTGCCGAAACTGGGGGCGCAGCCCGGGGGATTGGTGGCGGTGATTGCCCTGGTGTCACTGGGGCAGGGCGTGGCGGTGGTGCCGGAGTCGGTGGTCGGCCATGTAAGTTTGCCGAATGTGGTGTACCGGCAGATCGAGGATTGCGCTGCGTCGTCGTGGCTGGCGCTGGTTCATCGGCGATTTGAGAAATCGCCGGCGGTGAACAAATACATCGAGCGTGTGAAAAAAGGCTAGAAGCATCGCGAGCAGGCTCACTCCCACATTTGAAATGCATTCTCCTGTGGGAGCGAGCCTGCTCGCGAAGGCGGCCGGGAAAGCGCTACAAACCTCACTGATGAAAGGTATACCGATCCTTCCCCGTATGTTTTGACTCGTACAACGCCGCATCCGCCTTGACCAGCGCCTGATTCAGGGTGTCGCCCTCCAGCACCCTGGCCAGGCCGATGCTGATGGTCACCGGGTGCCGGCTCGGTTGCTCGCGCACCACCCGGCACAGTTCGCCGGCCAGGGCCTCGACATCTTCGCGGCGCACCCCGGCCAGGTAAATCGCGAACTCTTCGCCGCCCAGGCGCGCGTACTCGAAGTGGCTCATCACCGCCTTGATGTTCGCCGCGATGCGCTTGAGCACTTCATCGCCGATGTCGTGGCCGTAGACGTCGTTGACCTTCTTGAAGTTGTCGATGTCGATCATCGCCAGGTAATGGTCGTGCTCACGCGGAACGGCATGCAGCTGTTTGTCGGCGCGGGTCATGAACGAGCGGCGGTTGGGGATTTCGGTGAGGGTGTCGAGGTACGCCTGGTCCAGCAGCAGCCTGGACATGATGAAGTTATAGAGCTTGGCTTTGCGCAGGGTGAGGAAAACATAAAGGGTCAGCGCACAGAAAAAGCCCATGTAGCAGACCATCAGCATGCCCCTGAGGTCGAACACCGCCACATCACTGTCGAAGAAGGGATTGAGCATCAACCAGGCAATGATCTGCGTGCCGAAAAAAGACCCGCGGCCCAGCGGCAACATGGATGCACTGTACAAGATGCTCGTGGCTGCCAGTATCAGCCAGGCAGGCTGTAGATCTTCGGGAAGGCCTTCGATCAGCAGGCGAACGCCGAGGGTGATGGTGAAGGCGAACAGCAAATTGAGCACATTGAAATGACGGGCCTTGCGGGTGAACATCAGAATGATCGTGAAGATCGCAAAGAGCCCGATAAACAGCATTGAAAGCCAGGTAAACCCCTGGCCACCGAGGTAGCTGATGATCAGGTCGAACACGACCCACATCACGATACTGGTGAGATAAATCAGCAGGCAAAAGGCGTGCAACCGTTCGAACTCATGTTGGATGAACTCGGCTTTAAACTCGGCAGGCGCCGCTTTTTTCAGCACTTCATCTTCAATGGTTTTGTACATCGTCGACCTTGTTTTTGCGTTGGTTATCAAGAATCACCTTGCCCCAGGGCCGGTAGCGCAGGGAAAACACCGCGGTGGGATGGCAACCCATCGACGCCTTGTCCGGGTTGGCCGGTTCAGCGCCAAAGGCTTTGCCCGCCGCGCTGATCTGACGAAACGCTTCCTGAACGATGCCGACGGAGCAGGGCAGCGCACCGGCGTAGCCATCGCGCACCAATGCCGGCAAACGTCCGGTACCGGCACCGTCCTGCCACCAGACCTGAATCCCCTGATCGGCCAATCCCGCCAGCCACTGGCCATTGACCCGTGGCGCGAGTTTGCCGGCGCTGAAGGCGCTGACGTGCAGCGGCGCATCGAGCTGGCCGGCGAAGTCCTTGAGTTGACGTTGCAGGGCCTGTCGGCGATCAGCGGCGAGGAAGTGCAGATCATCCAGCTCCATCGGCACATACCAGCCAGTGACCATGAGCTTCCAGTCCTTGCGCAGCTTTTGCCGTTGGGCCAGCGACCGGCCCAGTTGCGCCTGCCAGTAAGTCGCCAGCCCGGCGCTGTCCAGTTCGTCGATGCGTTGGTAATAGGCTGGGTCCATGTAAAGCCCCAGCACCAGTTTCAGGCCTTGGGCCTGGGCCAGCCTCAGGCTGTCGGCAAGCCAGCCGTTGGCGCCGCCGAAGTCAGAATCGCCGTAGGCGGTCCACTGCACAATCACTGTGTGGGTACCCTGTCTGGCGGTGTTCTGCCAGATCTGGCGCCATTGCGTCTGGCTGAGGCTGGCGTCGACGTTCAGCGGTTGATAGAAAATCCGCTCATCGGCAAAGACCCCTGCGCTGCTGAGTAACAGGCACACCACCAGTAGCAATCGCTTCATCAGAAATTCATCTCCACGCCCAGCAGCACGCCATTGCCGCCCTCATACAGATTGCCCCCCAACCATTGCTGATATTCGGTGCGAACCGTCAGGTGTGCGCGGTAGGCGTTGTAGAGGTCATCGTCGAACCACCATTGCCAGCGCAGGCCGATGCCGGTGCGCAAGTCCTGGCGCCAGTCGTTGCTCGGGTCCTGGCTGGAAAATTCGACAAAGCCGTAGGGCATGAGGGTTTGTGCGCCGTTGAACGGCAGCTTCCAGGCATGGCCCTGCTGGAACCGCGACAACCATTGATGGTCGCCGGCCTTGGTCCACCAGGCGGCGTCCAGATAGAGAAAGCGCTCCTCCCAGTCGCTTTCATCGACGCGCCAGTCGTTGCGAAACCTGCCCTGATCAAGGAACGAGGCGGTGCTGCGCAACAGGAAATCGGTGGTGGTGTGTCCATCCTGGCGGTGATCATCGACCTGGTCCGACAGCTTTTCCGGCACCAGCATCTGGCCCAGGCTCAGGCCGTGGTTGTCCTGGTCATCGAACTGGCTCTGTTTGTAGATTTCGCCGTAGAAGTTGATGTTCGCCGTGCCCCAGGGCTTGTAGCGCAACCCCACGCCGGTACCCAAGGATTCGGCATAGCTCGATCGACCCTGGCCACCGAGCAGCACGCGACCATAGACCGACAATGTACTGCCGGCGCGACTCGGTTCCTCGCCCAGTGCGTGGTCCCACATCGCCAGTTGCACGTTTTGTGAAGTGGAGCGGCGTCGAGAGCCGGTGGTGTCATCGGACCGCAGGAAGTCGTTGGTCGAAACCCCGGCCGGTGACCAGGTGCTGGCGACGGTACGGGTGTCGCGGCGAGACAGGGTTTCATGGGCGCGGCGCTGGCGGTAACGCCGGGCTTCCATGCTGCCGTCCTCGTCGTCGGCCGCCACCGGATACTGCTCAAGGTCGATGACCCGGCGCAGTTCCTTGCGTGCCGCAGCACTGTCTGCGACTTCGTCATAGCGCAAGGCGAGGGTTTCGCCGAGGCGATAGTCCTCGGGGAAACTGCGGGTAGCGCTTTGCAGGTAAGGAATGGCTTTGGCGCGTTCCTCTTTGGTTTTCGCTCCAGCCAGCCTCATACCGTAGTCGGCGCGATAGCGCGGATTGTCTGGCTCGCGTCGGACCGCTTCGGCCAGCCACGCCGTGCTTTGCGCAGGTTCGCTGGCCTTCTGCGCGGTGACCGAAGCGGCGTAGAAATGCCCGGCATCCGGTGACTGTTGCAGGGCGGAACGTTGTCGTTGCAGGGCCAGCCCATGATCGCCTTGGGCATCGGCAATCGCGGCACCCAGCGCCCATTCGTTGGCGCCACGGCTGCGGCTTTGCTGCCAGTAACGTTCGGCGGCTGACAGATCACCGGCGTTCAGGGCGCTGCGACTGGCGGTGAGGTGGGCATTGTCGCTGAGTTCGGCATCGGGAAGGCTGCGCCAGATCGCCAGGGCCCCGACCGAATCGCCGGCCGCTTCGAGGGCATAGGCCAAGGGCACGCGGCTACTTCGATCGCCGGCTTTTTCCGCCTGCTGGTAATAGACGACCGCTTCGCCCGGACGATCCGGCATGGCGCAGCGCCCCAGTGCGCGGTAGTCGCCGGCAGCCTGCAGTTGTGTGCCGATGGCTTGTTGCACGGCGGCGCATTGACCGTTCTCGGCCAGTTGCGCGAGCAGTTGACCGCGAGTGACGGGGTCGACATGACTGAGCAGCGCCACCATGCGCTGTTGCTGTGAAGCTGTTGGCGTTGACGAGGCGTAGAGGGTCGCCAACCGTTGCAGCAGGGCATTGGGGAGTTTGCCGCCCTGACGGTCGTAAGCGGTTTCCAGCAATTGCTGCGCGTGTTCCCGTTGCCCGGCATTGAGCGCCAGGTACGTGGCCTGATCGAGCGAGCGAAGGTTGCCGGTCTGCTGGTAGTGCCGTTCCCAGATTGTCGCCGCTTCGGTCGTGCGACCCTGCGCCTGCGCCAGTTCGGCCCGACGCTTGAGCACTTCGGCGGTCTGCGGCTGGCCGGCGAGCCAGGCCATGATCTTGTCGCTGCGGCCTTCTTCTTGCCAGATGTCCAGCAGGCGTTGCTGACGCTGGCTGTCCCAAGGTTCGGGCAGACGCGTGCTCTGCAAGAGTTCAGTGGCGTGCAGGCGCTGGACGAGGACCAGCCAGGTCAATGGGTCGTCGTCGGCTGGGCAGTCACGCAATTGCGCGAGCGCTGCATCCGGGTCGCGGCGGGACAGCCAGTCGGCGGTCTCCAGGCAAGGACGCTGCAATTCACCGCTCAAGCGCTGCACGGTTGCGCTGTCGCCGGTTTGTCGTGCCAATTCCCACAGGCGCTGACGTTGTGCGGGATCGGCGAGATCGTCCGGCGGCAGCGATTGCATCCAGCGTTGGGCCTGTTCGGTGTGACCCATGGCTATCGCGCGATCGACCATGGCCAGGCGAGCCTTGCGCGCGGCCTGCGGGTTGGGTGCCTGCTGCAGTAATTGCTCCAGTGGTTTTTCGTCGAGGCGTTGCACATAGGCATTGGCCAGCCGCTGCCAATCCTCGGTGCTCAGTTGATGGCTGGCGGCGAGGGGCGCGAGTTGTTCGATGGTGCCGTTCCAGTCGCGCAGTTGCTCAGACCAGTTGGAGAGGGCCAGGTGCAGAATTCTCTCATCACCCTTGGGCTTCAATTGCGCCAGCCAGTCATGAGCCCGGCCCGCGCCGCCGAACTTGGCCAGGCTCAGGCTATAGGCCTGCCACAGGCGCACGCGCTGGTTGAGGTTGCTGGTGGCGATCCATTGTTCCACCTGGCTGCTGCCCGGCGGATCCTGCTCGATCCAGGTCAGGCGCAGGTTGAGCAAGGCTTCGCTGTTTTGCGGGTTGTCCGGCAAAGCTTGCACCGCGTCCTTGTAGCGTCGTTGTTTGGCCAGCGCTTGCACCAGCAATGCCCGCGCTTCATCGTTTTTCGGCACTTTGGTCAGCAGGTGGCGCATCAGTCGCTCGACTTCGGCCCAGTTGCCTTTTTTCGCTTCGCGGTAGCTGCGGTCCATGTAGGGGAAGCTGCGAAATTGTTCGAAGTCAGTCAAGGGTTCGGCTTGCACCCAAGTGGCGGTGCCCAGACTCAATAACAGGCACCCCACGAGCACGGCATGAGGCTTCATTCGACCTCCCGGGCAATGCGGTAGGCGGCTTGCTGTTCGCTGGCCTGTTCGACCAAAGCCTGTTCGAGCACTGCCTGGGTGATCATGCCGCGGGATATCAGGTGTTGGCCCAACGACATGTGCTCGGCATCGAAGTCGATCAATGCCTGATTGAACAGGCTCGCCGGGACCATGCCGCGCACTTGCAGCAAATTGCCGAGCAATATCTGGTGATGGCTGACGCGTTCGAGCAGGGCTTCGTCGTCCTGATGACGCTCGAGCACCTCGAGCATGTGCTGGACATCGGCATTTTGCCGGGGGCTGGCGTACCAGTAGCGGATCCCCAGCGTGACCCGGCCCTGAGGGGCCAGACGACAGCGCACCGGGCGCTTCAATTGGCGGCTGATGGCGCCCAGTGAAACCTGGCTGACCGGCCCTTCGGAGGCGAGCACCAGGGCATTGCCTTCCTCGGCCACGGGCAGCACGCCGTAGTGGGAGGCGACCTTGCGTGGCACCTGCGCGATCAGGCGCTTGTCGAGCTGACAGGGGTTGAGCGGCGCCCATTCCATGTCCAGTTGCTCGGCCAGGGTCTGCACCAGTTGCGTCGTGTCGATGTGTCCGCGCAGCAACAGCTCATGGCCCAGGCGTCGGCGTACCGGGTTGGTGATCGCCGCTTCCAGCTGTTCTTCGCTAAGCAGGCCTTTTTCCACCAGTCGATGACCCAAGGGTGTGCGCTGGGCCTTGGTCAGGGCCGGGAACTCATGGGTGGTTTTGTCCCAGGCCACGCGACGGGAGTCGCCCATTTCCATGACCTGGCGCAGCGCCCGTACGTTGGCGAAGAAGTTGATGAAGTTGCTCCACATCATGCGGGGCGCCGACAGCAGGCCTTCGCCCAGTCCGTAAAAACGGGTGACGAACCAGCCGCGCTGGAACAGCCGGTTGATCAGCATCAGGCCATTGAGCCACAGCAGGGTCTTGAGCAGCGGGCTGTCGGCGAGAATCGACGGATAGCGCCAGGCGGTGGGTGCGATCACTGTCACCAGCCACATCGCCAGCAACACCAGAAACAGCAGGTTGACCATGAAACTCAGCAGGTAGGCGATCATGCCGCGCCGGTCGCGCCACAGAAAATAGTTGAGCAACCCTGTGGGGCTCCAACCGAGGTTCTTGGTGCCCTGGAAAACGATGCCGACGATCCAGCGGGATTTTTGCCGGATCGCGTGTTGCCAGTCGCGGGGGAAATGTTCGCGAACACAGATCACCTGGGAAAACGCGCGATTCATGCCGAACGCCCAGGGCTGTTCGAGCGCCAGTGTCGGGTCGGTCACCGAATAGCGGGCGAAGATGCACTTCATGCCTTTTTGCTTGAGGCGAAAACCGATGTCGTAGTCTTCGGTCAGGCTCTGCACATCGAAGGCAATGCCATCGCCATCCTCAAGCAGCGCGCTGATGGCCTTGCGGCTGAAGCAAGTGCCGACGCCGGCGCTGGGTACCTGGCCGGTCAGGGCTTCGCGCACGATCACGTCCTTGCCGTGGTTTTCGGCGAACTCGTCGACGTAGTGCCCGGCGGTGAAGCCTTTCCATTCCGGCGCGTAGGGGTAGACCGGAATCTGGATCAGGTCCTTGCCCGGCAGCAAATAGTTGAACAGGCGCAACTCCATGGGGGAGATCACGTCTTCGGCATCGTGCAGGATGAACCCGGCGAACTGGATCTTCGCATCGCTTTCAAAACGCAGGATCGCGTCGATCACGTTATTCAGGCAGTCGGCCTTGCTGGTGGGGCCGGGGCGGGCGCAGACCACTTTGTGCACGTTGGGGTAGTGCTGGCAGACCGCATCGACATCGGCCTGGGTCTCGGCGTCGTTGGGGTAGGTGCCCACGAAAATCTGATAGTTCTCGTAATCGAGGGTGGAGGCGGCCAGGCGCGCCATTTCGCCGACCACGCCGACTTCGTTCCACGCCGGCACCATGATCGCCAAGGGCTTTTCGCCGATGGTGTACAGGCGTTGTTCATCGGCGCGCTTGAATTTTTCATAGATCCGCCAGCGGCGGATCAGCTTGCGGGTCCAGTACACCAGGTCGATGAACAGGTCATCGAGCCCGAGCACGAACATCAACAGCGCCAGGATGATTGCAAGGTATTTGAGGCCGAACAGCAGGTAGGCAAAAAAATCAACCAAACCCAGGCTCATACCGCGTTTCCCGACCGCGCGTGTTGCTTGAGCCAGGCGCACAGACGGTTGGCAATCCGTTCGCTGGCGTGACCGTCGCCGTAAGGACTGTGGACGCGGCTCATGCGCTGGAACGTGGCAGCGTCATCGAGCAGCAGGCTGGCTTCCTTGACAATGCGGTCGGTGTCGGTGCCCACCAACAGCACGGTTCCGCCTTCGAGCGCCGAAGGCCGTTCAGTGACATCGCGCAGTACCAGCAGCGGTTTGCCGATGGCCGGGGCTTCCTCCTGGATGCCGCCGGAATCGGTGAGGATGAAATGCGCGCGATCCATCAACCAGACGAAGTGCTGATAATCCTGCGGCGCGACGAGGTAGATGTTCGGCTTGTCCGACAGCACGCTGTAGACGGCCTTTTGTACCTGCGGATTGAGGTGCACCGGGTAGACGAATTGCACATCCGGGTAACGTTCGGCGAGGTTGGCCAAGGCCAGGCAGATGTTGCGAAAGCCGCCACCGAAGTTTTCCCGGCGGTGCCCGGTGATCAGCACCATGCGCCGGTTGTCGTCCAGCACTGCCAGCGGCGAATCCGTGGCCGGCTGCCAATGAACGTCGTGCTGATGCGTGCGCATCCATAGCAGCGCATCGATCACCGTGTTACCGGTGACCTCGATATGGGATTTGGGCACGCCTTCGCCCAGCAGGTTCGCTTCGCCCTTGGTGGTCGGGGTGAAATGCAGGTCGGCAATGACGCCGGTCAGGCGTCGATTGGCTTCTTCCGGCCAGGGCGCGCGCAAGTTGCCGGTGCGCAGGCCGGCCTCGACATGACCGATAGGCAACTGGCGATTGAAGGCGGCGAGGGCGGCGATGAAGCTAGTGGTGGTGTCGCCGTGGACCAGCACGATATCCGGATGTACCCGTTCGTAGGCGTGGTCGAGGTGCCCCAGCAGTTGTTCGGAGAGACCGTTGAGGGTCTGCCCCTGGGTCATCACTTGCAGGTCTTCATCGACCGTCAGTTCAAACGAGTCGAGCACCTGCTTGAGCATTTCCCGGTGCTGGCCGGTCGAGCAGATATTCAGTTCGATACCCGGCCAGTTGCGCAGCACCCGTGCAAGGGGGGCCATCTTGATGGCTTCGGGCCGTGTTCCGAACACCATCATGACTTTGAAGGACATGAACCCTCCCGGGACAACACACGCCAGACGCGCCGCAGCTGTTAAGAGTGCTTATCAGTTGAGTATTGAATAAAGCAGTCGGATGGGGGGTTGTCCAATGCGCGGCTTTGCTGCACCGAGTCCCTTGTAGGAGCGAGCCTGCTCGCGATGGACTAGAGAGCGACGTGGGTATCTGGCGATACGCGTCATCGTTGACGACCATCGCGAGCAGGCTCGCTCCTACAAAGGGGGCAGTTACTGCCCAATGTGGTGCAAATACCCGATGTTGTGGCCCACAGTAGCGATTGACGGTGGTGCGTTTGGTAACCGTTTTTCCAACGTTTAACGCATCCATCTGATTCAAAACACTTTTCAATCTCCCCAACACACCTCCCACAACCTGTGGCACACTTTCTGCTGTCTATTCCGTTGTTACATACCAAGTTCCGGTATAGCGGAATAAACATCATCCTGGAGTGCTTGCCATGCATCGCCGACCATCCTTGTTCAATGCGTGTGTTTTTGTTTTCGCAGCATCAGCTGCTGTCATGGGCGTGGCCCAGGCGGCGGACAGCAAGCTCGATAGTGTTCTGGCCCGCGGCAAACTGATTGTGGGCACCGGCAGCACCAATGCGCCGTGGCATTTCCAGGGCGCGGATGGCAAGTTGCAGGGCTTCGATATCGATATCGCGCGCATGGTGGCCAAGGGGCTGTTCAATGACCCGAGCAAGGTCGAGTTCGTGGTGCAGTCGTCCGATGCACGGATTCCCAACTTGCTGACCGACAAGGTCGACATGAGCTGCCAGTTCATCACCGTGACCGCCAGCCGTGCCCAGCAGGTGGCGTTTACCCTGCCGTACTACCGCGAAGGCGTCGGCCTGCTGTTGCCGGCCAACAGCAAGTACAAGGAAATCGATGACATGAAAGCCGCCGGCGATGGCCTGACCGTGGCGGTGCTGCAAAACGTGTATGCCGAAGAGCTGGTGCACCAGGCATTGCCCAAGGCCAAGGTCGATCAGTACGACAGCGTGGACCTGATGTACCAGGCCGTGAACTCGGGGCGCGCCGACGCGGCAGCCACCGATCAGTCGTCGGTCAAATACCTGATGGTGCAGAACCAGGGGCGCTACCGCAGCCCGGCCTATGCCTGGAGCCCGCAAACCTATGCCTGCGCGGTCAAGCGCGGCGATCAGGATTGGCTGAACTTCGTCAACACCACCCTGCATGAAGCCATGACCGGCGTTGAGTTCCCGACTTATGCCGCGTCCTTCAAGCAATGGTTCGGTGTCGATCTGCCAACGCCCAAGATCGGTTTCCCTGTCGAATTCCAATGATCCCGTGAGAGTGGGGCGACGTTGATCGCCCCGCTCAAGGTACTGCCGACCATGAATTATCAGTTGAACTTTGCCGCCGTCTGGCGCGATTTCGACACCTTGCTGGCGGGGCTCGGTCTGGGCCTCGAACTGGCGCTGGTGTCGATCGCCATCGGCTGCGTGATCGGCCTGCTGATGGCGTTCGCCTTGCTGTCGAAGCACCGTGCGTTGCGGGTGCTGGCATCGGTGTATGTCACGGTGATCCGTAACACGCCGATCCTGGTGTTGATTCTGTTGATTTACTTCGCGTTGCCGAGCCTGGGGATTCGTCTGGACAAGATTCCCTCGTTCATCATCACCCTGTCGCTGTATGCCGGGGCGTACCTGACCGAAGTGTTCCGCGGTGGCCTGCTGAGCATTCCCAAGGGCCAGCGTGAAGCCGGGCTGGCGATTGGCTTGGGCGAGTGGCAGGTCAAGGCTTACATCACGGTGCCGGTGATGTTGCGCAATGTGTTGCCGGCCTTGTCGAACAACTTCATTTCGCTGTTCAAGGACACCTCGCTGGCAGCGGCGATTGCCGTGCCGGAGCTGACCTATTACGCGCGCAAGATCAATGTCGAGAGCTACCGGGTGATTGAAACCTGGTTGGTGACCACGGCGCTCTATGTCGCGGCCTGTTACCTCATTGCCATGATGCTGCGCTACCTCGAACAGCGCCTGGCGATCCGCCGATAGGAGGCCCCATGTACGAATCCCCCAGTTGGTTGCATGAGTTGTGGGTGGCGCGGGAACCCTTGTGGCAAGGTTTTCTGACCAGTGTGCAGGTATCGGCGCTGTCGATTCTGCTGGGCACAGTGGTGGGCGTTTTAGCGGGACTGGTGCTGACTTACGGCAGGTTCTGGATGCGCGCGCCGTTTCGTTTCTACGTCGATGTGATTCGCGGCACGCCGGTGTTTGTGCTGGTGTTGGCCTGCTTCTATATGGCGCCGGCGCTGGGCTGGCAGATCAGCGCATTCCAGGCGGGAGCCCTGGGGCTGACGCTGTTTTGCGGCTCCCACGTCGCCGAGATCGTGCGCGGTGCATTGCAGGCATTGCCGCGCGGGCAGATGGAGGCGAGCAAGGCCATCGGCCTGACGTTTTTCCAGGCGCTCGGCTATGTGTTGCTGCCCCAGGCGATGCGGCAGATTTTGCCAACCTGGGTCAACTCGTCCACCGAGATCGTCAAGGCCTCGACGCTGCTGTCGGTGATCGGCGTGGCCGAGCTGCTGCTCAGCACCCAGCAGATCATCGCCCGGACCTTCATGACCCTGGAGTTCTACCTGTTCGCCGGTTTTCTGTTCTTCGTCATCAACTACGGCATCGAATTACTCGGCCGGCACATTGAAAAGCGGGTGGCCTTGCCATGACTCAGACTCAAATCAACCCACAGAACGGCCAGCCCCTGCTGGACATTCGCGGCCTGCACAAACGTTACGACCACCTCGAAGTGCTCAAGGGCGTCGATCTGACCATGCAGCGCGGTAACGTTGTGACGCTGATCGGTTCCAGCGGTTCGGGCAAGACCACGCTGCTGCGCTGCGTGAACATGCTCGAAGAGTTCCAGGGCGGGCAGATCCTGCTCGACGGCGAGTCCATCGGTTATGACGAGGTCAACGGCAAACGCATCCGCCATCCGGAAAAAGTCATCGCCCGCCATCGCGCCATGACCGGCATGGCGTTCCAGCAGTTCAACCTGTTCCCGCACCTCACCGCGTTGCAGAACGTCACCCTGGGCTTGCTCAAGGTGAAAAAGTTGCACAAGGACGAGGCCGTGGCCCTGGCGGAAAAATGGCTGGAGCGGGTCGGCTTGCTGGAGCGCCGCGATCACTACCCCGGCCAATTGTCCGGCGGTCAGCAACAGCGCGTGGCGATTGCCCGGGCCATTGCGATGAACCCGAGCCTGATGCTGTTCGACGAAGTGACTTCAGCGCTGGACCCGGAACTGGTCAGCGAAGTGCTCAATGTGATCAAGGGCCTGGCGGACGATGGCATGACCATGCTGCTGGTGACCCACGAAATGCGCTTCGCCTTCGAGGTTTCGGACAAGATCGTTTTCATGAATCAGGGGCGCATCGAAGAGCAGGGGCCGCCCAAGGACCTGTTCGAGCGCCCGCAGTCGCCGCGTCTGGCTGAATTTCTCAAAAGCACGCGGTTTTAAACACTCAATTTTCAATCAGGAGAAACACTCATGAGCATTACTCGTTATGGCACCGGCAGCTCCGCCGCTGGCGGCACGCCGCGTCCTTTCGCCCGCGCCGTTGAAGCCGATGGCTGGCTGCACGTCTCCGGCCAGGTGCCTGCGAAGGATGGCGAGATCATTGTGGGTGGCATCGTCGAGCAGACCCACCAGACCATGAAGAACCTGATCGCGATTCTCCAAGAGGCCGGTTATGGCCTGGAAGATGTGGTGCGTGCTGGCGTGTGGCTGGAAGATCCGCGGGATTTCACCAGTTTCAACAAGGTCTTCTCCGAGTACTTCAAGCCTGAACATGCACCGGCCCGGGCCTGTGTGCAGGCGAACATGATGGTGGACTGCAAGGTCGAGATCGACTGCATCGCCTACAAGAAAAAGGCCTGAGAATAGCGGTGAATTCTTCGCGAGCAGGCTCGCTCCCACAGGGAACGCATTCCATGTGGGAGCGAGCCTGCTCGCGAAGGCGGCCTAACAGCCACCGCAGCACCCCGGGTAAACTCCCGGCATTTTCAAGGGGAACCACTGACATGACCGAAGACACCATCAAGCGCCGGGCACGCGGTCTGGACCGGGCGTTCGATATCCTCGACTTCCTCAAGGAAATCGGCCAGCCCCTGCGTCCGAACGAAATCGCCAGCGGCATCGGCAGCCCCAAATCCACGGTCTACGAACTGGTTGCCTCGCTGCTGGAACGACGGATTCTGGAGCCGGTCGGCAAGGACGGCCACGTCTATCTTGGTCGTCAGCTGTACTTCCTCGGCCAGGCGCATTTGCGTCATTTCGACCTGACCCGCGAGGCCGATCATGCCTTGCAGGAGATCGTCAGCCAGACCCGCGAAACCGCACAGATGTGCCTGCTCAACGGGCGCAAATACACCGTGGCGCTGATGAAGGAGGGCGAGCGGCATTTCCGCATTTCCTCGGACATCGGCGAGAACGCGCCCATCCCCTGGACTGCGTCCGGGCGCCTGCTGCTGGCGCACCTGAGCGATGAGGAAATCGTCGACCTGATCGACCACGACGACTTCATCCTGCCCAACGGCGAACGCTTGCCGCTTGAGCAGTTCCTGCAGGAAATCCGCCAGGCCGGCGTCGACGGCTTTTTCTCTTTCGACAGCGTTGCCGACACCTTTACCCATTGCTTCGCCGCCCCGGTCAAAGACCCCGATGGCGTGGCCATTTGCACCCTGTGCATCGTCGCTCCGCGCGCCGATGCCAAGACTCATTACAACGACTACCGCCGGGTACTGATCGACAGCGCCAACAGCCTGGCCCGTCGCATCAACGAATAACAGCGGCTGCTTGCGGCCACGAATGTGAGGAGTTCAACCATGTCTTCTGCCCCTAATACTGCCGCCGTGGAAAAGGGCTTTGCCCAGACCGGCGCCAATCTGGTCCGTGACGTCAGCCTGCCGGCTCTGGTGCTGCATCGCCAGGCGCTGGAACACAACATTCGCTGGATGCAGGCCTTTGTCAGCGACAGCGGCGCGGAACTGGCGCCCCATGGCAAGACCAGCATGACCCCGGCGCTGTTTCGCCGTCAGCTCGACGCCGGTGCCTGGGGCATCACCCTGGCCAGCGCCACGCAAACCCGTGCGGCGTATGCCCATGGCGTACGTCGGGTATTGATGGCCAACCAACTGGTCGGCACGCCGAACATGGCATTGATCGCCGACCTGCTGGCCGACCCGGCGTTCGACTTCTATTGCATGGTCGACCACCCGGACAACGTGGCGGATCTGGGTGCTTACTTCGCCTCCCGTGGCGTGCGCCTGAACGTGATGATCGAGTACGGCGTGGTCGGCGGTCGTTGCGGTTGCCGCAGCGAACAGGAAGTGCTGGACCTGGCCAAGGCCATTGCCGCACAACCGGCACTGGCCCTGACGGGCATCGAAGGTTACGAAGGGGTGATCCATGGCGATCACGCCGTCAGCGGCATTCGCGCGTTCGCCGGCTCACTGGTGCGTCTGGCGGTGCAGTTGCAGGACAGCGGCGCCTTTGCCATCGCCAAACCGATCATCACCGCTTCCGGCTCGGCCTGGTACGACTTGATTGCCGAAGAGTTCGAGGCGCAGAACGCCGCCGGGCGTTTCCTCAGCGTGCTGCGTCCGGGCAGCTATGTGGCCCACGACCACGGCATCTACAAAGAGGCGCAATGCTGCGTGCTCGACCGTCGCAGCGATCTGCATGAAGGCCTGCGCCCGGCATTGGAAGTCTGGGCCCATGTGCAGTCGTTGCCGGAGCCGGGTTTCGCGGTGATTGCCCTGGGCAAGCGTGACGTGGCCTACGACGCCGGTCTGCCGGTACCGTTGCTGCGCTACAAAGCCGGCGTGGTGCCGGCCAAGGGTGACGATGTCGGCGCCTGCAAGGTGACGGCGGTGATGGACCAGCATGCGTTCATGACGGTGGCACCGGGAATTGAATTGCGTGTGGGCGACATCATTTCGTTCGGCACCTCGCACCCGTGCCTGACGTTCGACAAATGGCGCACAGGGTGTCTGGTGGATGAGCAGTTGAACGTCATCGAGAACATGGAAACCTGTTTCTAAAGTTCAAGACCGCGGCGCGGCCATCGCGGGCAAGCCTTGCTCCCACAGGATGGGTGTCGCTCTTGTAGGGGCAAGGCTTGCCCGCGATGAGGCCGGTCCAGACACAAAAGCAACACCAGAGACTCCACACAATGAACACCATCAACACCCTGGGGCCTGACGCCCCACGAATCGCCCTGATCGGCGAATGCATGATCGAACTGCAGCATCGCGCCGATGGCAGCCTGCAACAGAGTTTCGGCGGCGATACCTTGAATACCGCGGTCTACCTGTCCCGTGAGCTGGGCGCGGCCGGCGCGGTGGATTACGTCACCGCCCTGGGCGATGACAGCTTCAGCGATGCCATGTGCCAGAGCTGGGCCGACGAGAACATCGGCCTGGACATGGTCCAGCGCTTGCCTGGCCGCTTGCCGGGGCTGTACTGCATTCAAACCGACGCCGCCGGCGAACGACGCTTTCTCTACTGGCGCAACGAGGCGGCGGTGCGCGATTGCTTCACCACCCCGGCCGCCGCGCCGATCCTGGCGGCGCTGCCGGATTACGACGTGTTGTATTTCAGCGGCATCACCCTGGCGGTGCTGGGCGTGCAAGGTCGGGAAAAATTGCTGGAAACCCTGGTCGAAGCCCGGCAACGCGATGCGCGGATCGTCTTCGACAACAACTACCGGCCACGGCTGTGGGCTTCGGTCGAAGAGGCCAGGGCCGCTTATCGCAGCGTGCTGCCCTATGTCGACCTGGCGTTGCTGACCGTGGATGACGAGCAGGCGCTGTTCCATTTTGCCGATTGCGCGGCGGTGTTTGCCGCGTACGAGCAGATTGGCACACCTGAAGTGGTGCTCAAGCGCGGCGCTGAGGCCTGTCTGATTTTTTGTGACGGCGAATCATTTGAAGTCTCGGCGCAGAAAGTGGAACGGGTGGTGGACACCACGGCGGCGGGGGACTCGTTCAGTGCGGCGTATCTGGCCAGTCGGCTCAAGGGAGGGAGCCCGGTGGAAGCGGCCGAGGCGGGGCATTTGTTGGCGAGTCGGGTGATTCAGGTGCCCGGGGCACTCATTCCGAAGTAATGGGATATGGCCGCTGGCTGCGCCATCGGATCGCTGGCAAGCCAGCTCCCACAGGGATTACAAGTTGCCGTAGATAGTAGCCATGGCACAGATTCTGTGGGAGCTGGCAAGCCAGCTCCCACAGCGATTACAGGTTGCCGTAGATAGTAGCCATGGCACAGATTCTGTGGGGGCTGGCAAGCCAGCTCCCACAGGGATTACAGGTTGCCGTAGATAGTAGCCATGGCACAGATCCTGTGGGAGCTGGCAAGCCAGCTCCCACAGGGATTACAGGTTGCCGTAGATAGTAGCCATGGCACAGGTCCTGTGGGAGCTGGCTTGCCAGCGATAAGGCCCTGAGGCCAACCGATCAATCCCGGTAAAACACCTGCACCAAGTGATACCCGAATTTGCTCTTGATCGGCCCATGCACCACCCGCAGCGGCTTCTTGAAGATCACCGCATCGATCACCCCGACCATCTGCCCCGGCCGCACTTCACCCAGGTCGCCGCCGCGCTTGCCGGAGGGGCAGGTGGAATATTTTTTGGCCAGCACATCGAAGGCTTCGCCCTTGGCGATGCGTTGTTTGAGCTGCTCGGCTTCTTCCGAGGTTTTCACCAGAATGTGGCGGGCTTGAGCTTTCATGGAACGATTACCTTGCTGCGGTGGTGACACTGACGGAAAAAATAGCGCGCGATTATGCCCTAACTCACTCGGGTTGGCCGATCATCGTGCGAATCTTGTTGGCCAACAGATCTATGGAGAACGGTTTGGCCACCATGTCCATGCCTTCCTCGAGGAAACCCTGGCGTTCGGCAGCCATTTGCGCGTAGCCGGTCATGAACAGCACTTTGAGTTGCGGGCGATGCTGGCGGGCGATCTCCGCCAGTTGTCGGCCATTCATGCCCGGCAAACCGACATCGGTGACCAGCAGATCGACCCGTAAATCGGATTCGAGCAAGGGCAGGGCGGTTTTCGCATCTTGCGCTTCATGGGCGTGATAACCCAGTTCCTTGAGCAGGTCGAGCACCAGCATGCGCACCGCCGGGTCATCCTCCACCAACACCACGGTTTCCCCGGCAATCGCCGGCGGCGCTTCGCCGATGTCCGGCGACAGGGTTTCTACCTGCTCCATGGTGTGCAGGCGCGGCAGGTACAGGCGCACGCTGGTGCCCTGGCCGGGCATGCTGAACAGGCTGACGTGGCCGCCTGACTGCTGGGCAAACCCGTAAATCATCGACAGACCCAGCCCCGTGCCCTGACCGATGGGTTTGGTGGTGAAAAAAGGATCGAACGCCTTGGCCAATATCTTCGGCGTCATGCCGGTGCCGTTGTCACTGACAGCGATCATCAGGTAATCGCCCGCCTTGACCGGCTCCAGAATGTAGACGTCGCTGCCGTCGAGATAGACGTTGGCGGTTTCGATGCGCAATTCGCCACCATCGGGCATGGCGTCCCGGGCGTTGATGACCAGGTTGAGCAGCGCGTTTTCCAGTTGGCTGACATCAGTGCTGACCGGCCAGGCGTCCTCGGCCAGTTGCAGCTTGAGCTGGATGTGGTCGCCCTTGGTGCGGCTGAACAGGTCTTCCAGGGAGTGGATCAGATCGTTGGCATTGATTGGCTTGCGGTCCAGCGATTGACGCCTGGAGAATGCCAGCAGGCGATGGGTCAGGGCGGCGGCGCGTTTCGCCGAAGACACGGCGGCCTCGGCGAAACGACCGATGTCCTCGGTGCGCCCGTCGGCCAGGTAGCGTTGCATCAGGTCGAGGCTGCCGATAATCCCGGTGAGCATGTTGTTGAAGTCGTGGGCGATGCCACCGGTGAGCTGGCCGACCGCTTCCATTTTCTGCGCATGGCGCAAGGCGTCTTCGGCGCGTTCGCGCTCGAACATCTCGTTTTGCAGGCGCTGGTTGGTTTCCGCCAGTTGCTGGGTGCGGGCGGCGACCCGCTCTTCCAGGGTTTCGTTGAGATTGAGCAGGGCCTCTTCGGTCTTTTTGCGCTCGGTTTCGTCGATCACGAAGATATAGAAGCCGTTCACCGCGCCGTCCGCGCCGTGGCGCGGTAAATAATTCATCAGGGCGTGCCGGATACTGCCGTCACGGTGCGGCGTGTCGATGCTGAAAGAGCAGGGCCTGCCGGCCAGCGCCTGGGCGATGTGCTCGGCGCGCAAGGCGTAGGCCTCATCGCCCAACACTTCGCGGATCGTCCTGCCGTAGAGCTCCTGGGGCGTCAGGCCGTACCAGTCCAGATAGGCGGAATTGTTCAGGCGAAAGCGTTCCTCGCGGTCGACGTAGCTGATCAGGATCGGCATGGCATTGATGATCAACTGCAACTCGGTCTGACTCTGGCGCAGGGCCTGCTCGGTGTTTTTGCGATCGGTCAGGTCCAGGGCGGCGCCAAGGAAGCGGATCGGCCGGCCATGGTGGTCCTTGTAGCAACGCCCGCGGGCGAACACCCAGCGCAGCTGTCCGTCGGGTTGCAACAAGCGATATTCCTCGGCGTACTCGCTGCCTTGGGTGATGCAATGCTTGATGCTGCGGGCGATCAAGGCGCGGTCTTCGGGATGAACACCGTGCAGATACGCGCTGATTGGCAATTGGCCAGACATGGCCGGATCGATGCCATGCAATTGCGCGAAATGCGCGTCGGCAATGAAACGGTCCTCACTGATATCCCAATCCCAGGTGCCGACCGCGTCGGTGGCGGAAAGGGCCAGTTGCAGGCGCTCTTCGGTGTCCTGTTGTGCCTTGAGGCTGGCGGCCGAGCGTTGTTCCAGTTCGAGGGCAATGCGCCGGCGTTCGTTGGTTTCGATGGCGGTGACCAGGATCCCGGCGACTTCGGCATTTTCATCGCGGATGGGGCTGTAGGTCAGGTCGAGCCAGAAATCGGAATCCTTGCCATCGCGCTGTAGGGTGAAGCGCTGTTCGCTGTAGGTCCGCACCTGGCCCTGTAGGACGGCGCTGTAAATGGGGTCGGTAAAGTCTCTGAGTTCTGGCCAGATCTGGTGTGTTGGCTGTCCGAAAGCGTTCGGATGCTTGCTGCCGGCCAGCAGGGCGAAGCCGTCATTGTAGATCTGCGTCAGCTGTGGCCCCCAGAGCAACAGCATCGGCATCGGCGAATGGATCACGATGTCCACGGCGGTGCGCAGGCTCTGCGGCCAGGTGCTGGCCTCGCCCAGCGGCGTGTTTGTCCAGTCCAGTCGGGCAATCAAGGCCTGGGCATCGCTGGCGTTGGGTGATGCGTTCATCAAGGTGTCCTGCACATAAGTCGGTATGGCGGCGTCTACTATGCTTGCCAGGCAATCACTGTTCTGACCCGGTGCGGGTCATTTCTGCCAATTGAATGCTTCGCGGGTGCTTTTTGCCATGGAAATCGATGCGTTGTTAAAACGCCTGGCCAGCCAGGATGGCTCGGATCTCTACCTGTCCACCGGTGCGCCACCCAGTGCGCGGTTCGACGGTGTTCTCACGCCCCTGGCGGACCAAGCGTTCAAGCCGGGGGAGATTGCGGCGATTGCCGCGTCCATCATGGACGCCGAACAGCGCCGGGAGTTCGACCGGGCGCTGGAAATGAACCTGGCGATCTCCCGGGCGGGGGTTGGACGCTTTCGGGTCAATATCTTCAAGCAGCGCAACGATGTGTCCATGGTGGTGCGCAACGTCAAGCTCGACATACCGCGTTTCGAAGACCTGAAGTTGCCGTCGGTATTGCTTGAAACGGTGATGCTCAAGCAAGGCCTGATGCTCTTCGTCGGCGCCACCGACTCGGGCAAGTCCACGTCGCTGGCGGCCCTGATCGATTATCGCAATCGTCACAGCCGTGGTCATATTGTCACCATCGAGGACCCGATCGAATACATCCACCGGCACAAACAATCGATCATCAATCAGCGTGAGGTCGGCGTCGACACCCGCAGCTTCCATAGTGCGTTGAAAAACACCCTGCGTCAGGCGCCGGATGTGGTGCTGATCGGTGAAATCCGCGACCGCGAGACCATGGAACATGCCCTGGCCTTCGCCGACACCGGACATCTGGTGATCTCCACGCTGCACGCCCATAACGCCAACCAGGCGCTTGACCGCATCATCAACTTCTTCCCCGAAGAGCGCCGCCGGCAATTGCTCCATGACCTGGGCAATAACCTCAAGGCCTGCGTGTCTCAACGCCTGGTACGCAGCCGGGATGGGCAACGACGGGTGGCGGTGGAGGTGATGCTCGGGACACCGACCGTTGGCGACCTGATCCGGCTTAACCAGTTTTCCGAACTCAAGGGGCTGATGGAAAAATCAGCGGCGTTGGGGATGCAGACGTTTGACGGAGCGTTATTCGACCTGGTGGTGGAGGGGGCGATTGATGAGGAGGAAGCGTTGAAGCATGCGGATTCGATGAACAATTTGCGGTTGCGGTTGAAACTGCACGCTGAAGTATCACCGGGCGACTGGGGCCTCATGGACTGACACATCACCCCTGTAGGAGCGAGCCTGCTCGCGAAGGCGTCGTGTCAGTCACATTGATTTCGACTGGCACACCGCTTTCGCGAGCAGGCTCGCTCCCACAGGGGGACCGCGAACTCAATTCTGGAGTTCGGGGCGGTCCCGAAATTGCTCCAGTGCCTCGGGGTTGGCCAGTGCATCGGTGTTTTTCACCTTTTGCCCGTGCACCACATTACGCACCGCCAATTCGACGATTTTGCCGCTGATGGTCCGGGGGATATCCGTGATCTCAACGATCTTCGCCGGCACATGGCGCGGTGTGGTGTTGGCACGGATGACTTGGCGGATCTGCTGTTGCAGCGCTTCATCCAGTGCCACGCCGTCACGCAAGCGAACGAACAGCACCACCCGCACGTCGTCCTGCCATTGCTGACCGATGGCCACGCTGTCGAGCACCTGCGGGACTTTTTCCACCTGGCGATAGATTTCCGCCGTGCCGATGCGCACGCCACCGGGATTGAGCACTGCGTCGGAGCGCCCATGGATCATCATGGCGCCATGGGGCAGTTGTTCGGCGTAATCGCCCTGGGCCCAGACGCCGGGAAACTGGCTGAAATACGAGGCCCGCAGCTTTTCCCCGTCAGGATCGTGCCAAAGGCCGATGGGCATTGCCGGGAAATGCCGGGTGCACACCAGTTCACCTTTTTCGCCTATCACCGGCTGACCCTCGTCGTTCCACACCTCCACGGCCATGCCCAGGCTCTTGCCTTGTATTTCACCACGACGGACCGGCTGCCACGGGTTGCCATTGACGAAGCACGAGACGATATCCGTCCCGCCCGACATCGACGCCAGGCACACATCAGCCTTGAAGTCGCGATAGACGTAGTCGTAGCTTTGCGGCGACAGCGCGGAACCGGTGCAAAGCAGGGTTTTCAGGCTGCCCAGGTCATGGCTTTGTCTTGGCTTCACGCCGCTGCTTTCCAGAGTCGCCAGGTACTTGGGGCTGGTGCCGAAGACGCTGATGCTTTCGTCGTCGATCAGGTCGATCAAGCGTTCGGGATCGGGGTGAAACGGCGAGCCGTCGTACAGCACCACGGAACTGCCCACCGCCAGGGCCGAGACCAGCCAGTTCCACATCATCCAGCCGCAGGTGGTGTAGTAGAACAAACGTTCGCCGGGACCCAGATCGCAATGCAGGCCGTGTTCCTTGACGTGTTGCAACAGCACGCCGCCGGTGCTGTGGATGATGCATTTGGGTACGCCCGTGGTGCCGCTGGAATAGAGGACATACAGGGGATGGGCGAAGGGGACGGCGACGAAATCCGGATCGCCACCGGGGAAGTAGAAATCGTCCCATAGCGTGACATTGGCCTGGGTGCGGAAGTCCTCGATGCGCGCTTCAGGGCGTGCGTAAGGCACGACGACCAACTGGCGCAACGACGGCAGACGTTCGAGGATTTCGTTGACCTTGACGGTCTGGTCGATCGCCTTGCCGGCGTAGCGGTAGCCGGCGCAGGTGATCAGCACTTTCGGCTCGATCTGGCCGAAACGGTCGATCACCCCCTGGGTGCCGAAGTCCGGCGATGAGCAAGACCATATTGCCCCGAGGCTGGTGGTGGCGAGCATGGCCACCAGGGTTTGCCAGGTGTTGGGCATGCACGCGGCGACCCGGTCGCCCAGGCCCACCCCCGACGCAATCAAACCGTTTTGGAAGCCGGCGACATGCTCGGCCAGTTCGGCCCAGGTCAAGTGTTCGCGCTGACCGTTTTCCGCCACGGCGACCACTGCCACGGCATCGTCGCGGCGCTGCAACAAGTGTTCGGCAAAGTTCAGGGTTGCGCCGGGGAACCATTCGGCGCTGGGCATTTGCCGGCCTTCCACCAGTACTGCATCGGGTTGTTGGTGAAAACGGATATCGAAGAAGTCGACGATCGCTTGCCAGAACTCCTGGCGGTGGTCGATGGACCATTGATGCAGGGCAGGGTAGTCGTCGAGGTGCAGGTGGTGTCGCGCAATGATGAAGCGCCGAAAGGCTTCCATGCGGGTCTTGGCGATGCGTTCGGCGGTGGGTTGCCAGAGAATGTCGGACATGGTTTGCCTCTTCTTATCTTCAGATCCATTCGCGAGCAGGCTCGCTCCCACATTGAAATGCGATCCCCTGTGGGAGCGAGCCTGCTCGCGAAGAACGATAACGCGGTCTAGCGGTTGATCACTGCGCCAACCACCCGCCATCCACATTCCACGCCGCGCCCCGCACCTGGCTGCCGGCTTCGCTGCACAAAAACAGCACCAGCTCGCCCAGCTGCGGCGGGGTCACGAATTCCAGCGACGGCTGTTTCTCTGCCAGCAAGTCATGCTGTGCCTGCTGCGGATCAATGCCGGTCGCGGCGCGATCATCGATCTGTTTCTGCACCAGCGGCGTCAGCACCCAGCCCGGGCAGATCGCATTGCAGGTGACGTTGCTGGTGGCGGTTTCCAGGGCGACCACTTTGGTCAGCCCGATCACGCCATGCTTGGCCGCGACATAAGCGGCCTTGCCTGTCGAACCGACCAGGCCATGCACCGAGGCGATGTTGATCACCCGGCCCCATCCCTTGTCGCGCATGCCCGGCAGGCTCAGGCGGGTGCTGTGAAACACCGACGACAGGTTGATGGCAATGATCGAATCCCAGCGTTCCACCGGGAACTCATCTACCGGCGCCACGTGCTGGATGCCCGCGTTGTTGACCAGAATGTCGACGCCGCCGAATTCACGCTCGGCGTAGGCAATCATGTCGGCGATCTGCGCCGGGTCGCTGACGTCGGCGGGGTGGTGGCCGACCTTGCCACCAAACTGTTCAACCTGCGCGATCACCTTTGAGGCATCGCCGAAACCATTGAGGATCAGGTTGGCACCGGCCTTGGCCAGGCTGAGCGCGATGCCCAGGCCGATGCCACTGGTGGAACCGGTGACCAGTGCGGTCTTGCCCGTAAGAGTCGTCATGAATACCTCACACAATGCCAGTGGCGTAGAAAGTGCCGATTACCACGAAAACCGCCAGGGTCTTGATCAGCGTAATACAAAAAATGTCTTTGTAAGCCTCGCGATGGGTCAGCCCGGTGACCGCCAGCAACGTAATCACCGCGCCGTTGTGCGGCAGGGTGTCCATGCCGCCACTGGCCATCGCCGCCACCCGGTGCAGCACTTCCAGTGGAATATTGGCGGCGTGGGCGGCGCTGATGAATTGCTCGGACATCGCCGCCAGGGCGATGCTCATGCCGCCCGAAGCAGAGCCGGTGATACCGGCCAGCAAGGTCACGGTAATCGCTTCATTGACCAGCGGATTGGGGATGCTCTTGAGCCAGTCAGCCAGCACCAGGAAGCCTGGCAGGGACGCGATCACCGCGCCGAAACCGTATTCCGAGGCGGTGTTCATCGCCGCCAGCAAAGCACCGCTGACCGCACTTTTGCTGCCTTCGGCCAGTTTGCGGCTGATCGCCTTGTAGCCGAACGCCAGCACCATGAGGATGCCCACCAGCAGTGCGGCCTGAACCGCCCAGATCGCCGTGAGTTTGGCGATGTCGGTGGTAACTGGCGTGGCCATGCCCGGCAGCGCCAGGCTGTGGGTCTTGCCGTACCACTGCGGAATCCACTGGGTAAACAGCAGGTTCATGAGGCCCACGGCCAACAGCGGAGACAGGGCGATCCATGGGTTGGGCAACTTGATGTCGGCGGCGGTTTCCGGCTCATTGCGCAGGTCAGTGCCATAGCCTTCACCGGCGCGCTGGGCCTTGTTGCGCTGACGCTGCAAGAACAGCATGCCGGCGCAGAACACGAAGATCGTGCCGATCACACCCAGCCAGGGCGCCGCCCAGGCGGTGGTGTTGAAGAAGGTACTGGGGATGATGTTCTGGATCTGCGGGGTGCCGGGCAGGGCGTCCATGGTGAACGAGAAAGCGCCGAGGGCGATGGTCGCCGGAATCAGGCGCTTGGGAATGTTGCTCTGGCGGAACATTTCAGCGGCAAACGGATAGACCGCGAACACCACCACAAACAGTGACACGCCTCCGTAGGTGAGCAAGGCGCAGACCAGCACGATCACCAGCATCGCCTGCCGGGTGCCCAACAAGCGAATCGCCGCGGCAACGATGGAGCGCGAGAAGCCTGACAACTCGATCAGCTTGCCGAACACTGCACCGAGCAGGAACACCGGGAAATACAGTTTGATGAAACCAACCATTTTCTCCATGAACACGCCGGTGAAGGCGGGCGCGACGGCGGATGGGTCGGTTAACAGGACAGCGCCAAGGGCGGCAATCGGGGCAAAAAGGATAACGCTGTAGCCACGGTAAGCAGCCAGCATCAACAGCGCGAGGGCTGCCAAGGCAATGATCACACTCATGGTGTGTCTCCTGGGATTGTTATTTTTGTAGGGGTGAAACGGTGTAGGAGTGGGCCGAAGCGAGTTTCGTGCCAGATGGTTAAGTGTTTGAAATATAAGGATATATTGAGTGGCTCTGAGCCGGATTAAACGGTTTTGTCTCTGTTTGGAGACTTTTGTTGTCAGGACTGGCCCTTTCGCGGGCAAGCCCGCTCCCACAGGTTCTTCGGCGCGTTCAGAATAATGCGGTCTCTGTGGGAGCTGGCTTGCCCGCGAAGAGGCCCGATCTACCAATAGAGATCTATGTCTCTTTATTGAGACTCAGCAATCCCCAACGCCACCATCTTCTTGTACAACGTCGACCGCCCAAGTCCCAATCGTGCCGCCGCCTCGATCACCTTGCCCCTGCTTTGCGCCAGGGCGTTTTCGATCAATTGCCGGTCAAAGCGCTCCCGCGCCGCACTGAACGTCTCCTGCTCCAAAGGTTCGACGGTCAACGGCGCCACGCGTTGAACCGGAGTAAACGTCCCGATGGCCGCGCGGATATCCGCTGCCGAAAGCCGCAGGTCATCACCGAGCAGCGCCGCCCGTTCCAGGACGTTACGCAGTTCGCGAATGTTTCCCGGCCAGGCGTGCTGGCCCAACAGCGCCAGGGCTTCGCTATTGAGTTCGTGCTGGCTGCGCAACTCTTCAAGGATCGCTTCGCTGAGGGCGGGCAGGTCGTCGAGTCGGTCGCGCAGCGGTGGGACCTGGATCGGCAGGACGTTGAGGCGGTAATACAGATCGGCGCGAAATTCGCCGCGTTTGATCGCCGCTTCCAGATCGGTAGAGGTCGCGGCGATCACGCGTACATCGCTCTGGATCACGTCGTTGGAGCCGACCGGTTCGAATTCCTTTTCCTGTAGCACCCGTAGCAACTTGCTTTGCAGCGGCAACGGCATGTCGCCGATTTCATCGAGGAACAATGTACCGCCCTGGGCGATTTGCAACTTGCCGGCACGGCCCTTGCGGTCAGCCCCCGTAAAGGCGCCGGGGGCGGTGCCGAAGAATTCGGCTTCCAATAGCGATTCGGGGATCGCCGCACTGTTGATGCTGACAAAGGCCTTGTGCGCACGCGGCGAGGCATTGTGGATCGCCTGCGCCAGCAATTCCTTGCCGGTGCCGGTTTCGCCGAGCAGCAGCACCGGTGATTCGGTGCTGGCGCTGCGCCGGGCGCGACGTTTGACTTCCAGGCTGGCGGCGCTGGTGCCGATGAAGTGGGCAAAGTTGTATTTGGTCTGCCGTGCCCGCAACAGCGAGCGTGTGGAAGCGAGTTCTTCCTGCATGCTCATGTAGCGCTTGAGCATCGGCGACAGACTGCGCAATTCGTCGAACAGGGCAAAGCCGATGGCACCGATCACTTCGCCTGCGTCGTCGTGAATCGGCAGGCGCATGACCACCAGCGGCTCCTTGGGGGTGTCCTGCATGTCGAGCAGAATCGGCCGGCCGCTGCGCACCACCTCGCGCAACAGGCTCCCGGGGATCACGCTTTCGCAAGCCTTGCCGATGGCGCCCTCGGCCGATGACAAGCCAAAGCGCCGGGCATAGCGCTCGTTCATCCAGACGATGTTGGCATCGCGGTCGACGATCACCGTGCCTTCACTCGACTGCTCGATGATCTCGAACAGCGAACGGATCGCCAGCAGGCGTACGCGCTGGTAGTCCTTGAGGCTTTCGGTGGTGTTCATGGGGGCTGATCCTGATTAGATGTTGACTGTGCTGGCCCCATCGCGGGCAAGCCCGCTCCCACAGGATATGGATTTGCCGCCAAATGTAGGCTAGACACAAAACCTGTGGGAGCGGGCTTGCCCGCGATGGCGGCGACGCGGTTCAACGGCATGCGCCAAATTATGCCTGCCCCGCATGCGCCGCCGCCAACAGCTCCTTGGTATACGGATGCTGCGGGGATTCGAACACATCGTGGCTGGCGCCGCTTTCCACCACCTTGCCGTCCTTGACCACGATCATGTCATGGGCGAGTGCGCGCACCACCGACAGGTCATGGCTGATGAACAGATAGGTCAGGCCATGTTTTTCCTGAAGCTGGCGGAGCAGGGCGACCACTTGCTTTTGCACGGTGCGGTCCAGTGCCGAGGTCGGCTCGTCCAGCAGGATCAGCGCCGGTTTCAATACCAGCGCCCGGGCGATGGCGATGCGTTGGCGCTGGCCGCCGGAGAATTCGTGTGGGTAGCGATGGCGGCTTTGCGGGTCGAGGCCGACTTCCTGCAATGCCCGAATGACCTCGGCGTTGCATTGCTCGATGCTCATTTGGCTATGCACCTCCAGGCCTTCGCTGATGATTTGTGCCACGGACATCCGTGGGCTCAGGCTGCCAAACGGGTCCTGGAACACCACCTGCATTTTCTTGCGCCACGGCCGCAACTGCTTCTGCGTCAGGCTGTCCAGCGCTTCGCCCTGGAAGCGAATGCCGCCTTCGGAGTCGAGCAGGCGCAGGATCGCCTGGCCCAGCGTGGACTTGCCCGAACCGGATTCGCCGACAATGCCCAGGGTCTTGCCGCGCTGGACATTCAGGCTGATGCCGTCCACGGCGTTGAGGTAAGTCTTGCGCTGGAACAACCCGCCACTGACGGGAAACTGCACCCGCAGGTTCTCCACTTCGAGTACGTTTTCGCGCTCGTCACGAGGCAACGCTTCGCCTTCCGGCTCAGCGTTGAGCAGGATGCAGCTGTACGGGTGTTTCGGTTCGGTAAAAATGGTTTCGCACGAAGCCTGCTCGACGATTTCGCCGGCCTTCATTACGCAGACGCGCTGGGCGATGCTGCGCACCAGGTTGAGGTCGTGGCTGATCAGCAGCAGCGACATACCGAGCCGTCGTTGCAATGATTTGAGCAGCAGCAGAATCTTGCGCTGCACGGTGACGTCCAGAGCGGTGGTGGGTTCGTCGGCGATCAATAGCTCCGGTTCGCAGGCCAGGGCCATGGCAATCATTACCCGTTGGCGCTGGCCGCCGGACAATTGATGGGGATAAGCCTTGAGCCGCTCCTGGGGTTTCTGGATACCCACCAGATGCAGCAACTCCAGGATCCGCGCCTGCGCCGCCTTGCCCGCCATGCCCTTGTGCACCAGCAAGGTTTCGCCAATCTGCTTTTCGATGCTGTGCAGCGGATTGAGGGAGGTCATCGGCTCCTGGAAGATCATCGCGATACGATTACCGCGCAACTGGCGCAATCTTTTGGTGTCGGCGCCGACGAGCTCCAGGCCGCGATAACGGATGCTGCCGGTGGTTTCGGTCCCGCCTTCAGGCAACAGTTGCAGGATCGAGTGGGCGGTCACCGACTTGCCCGAGCCCGATTCGCCCACCAGGGCCAGGCATTCGCCGGGGCGGATGTCCAGGCACAGATTGCGCACCACGGTCTGGCCGCTGAAGGCCACGCTGAGGTCACGGATTTCGATCAGGTTACTCATGTCAGCAGTCCGGCTCTCAAAATCGGGAATCAAGATCGCGGGTCAAACGCGTCGCGCAAGGCTTCGCCGATGAACACCAACAGGGAAAGAATCAACGCCAGCGTGAAAAACGCCGTCAGCCCCAGCCACGGCGCTTGCAGGTTCTGCTTGCCCTGGCCGATCAGTTCGCCCAGGGACGCGCTGCCGGCCGGCATGCCGAAACCGAGGAAGTCCAGCGCCGTGAGGGTCGAGATAGCCCCGGTCAGAATGAACGGCAGATAACTCAAGGTCGCGTTCATGGCGTTGGGCAGGATATGCCGAACGATGACCTTGCGATCGCTCAGGCCCAATGCCCTGGCCGCCTTGACGTATTCCAGATTGCGCCCGCGCAGGAACTCGGCGCGCACCACGTCCACCAGTGCCAGCCAGGAAAACAGCGCCATGATCCCCAGCAACCACCAGAAATTCGGCTCGACGAAACCCGACAGAATGATCAGCAGATAGAGCACTGGCAGCCCCGACCAGACCTCCATCAGCCGCTGGCCGAACAAGTCGACCCAGCCACCGTAATAGCCTTGCAGGGCGCCGGCGGCAATGCCGATCAGCGCGCTGACGAAGGTCAGCATCAAGGCAAACAGAATCGACACCCGCGCACCGAAGATCACCCGGGCCAGCACATCCCGCGCCTGGTCGTCGGTGCCCAGCCAGTTCACGTTCGAGGGCGGGCTTGGGGCCGGTTTGTTCAGGTCGTAGTTGGGCGTGTCGTCGCTGAAGGGAATCGGCGGGAACAGCAGCCAGCCGCCGTCTTTCTTGATCAGTTGCTGCACATAATCGCTGCGGTAATCGGCCTGGAACGGCAGTTGCCCGCCGAACTCCAGTTCGGTGTGGCGCTTGAGGGCAGGGAAGTACCACTGGCCCTGATAGCTGACGATCAGCGGCTTGTCGTTGGCGATCAGCTCGCCCCCCAGGGTCAGCATGAACAGGCCGACAAACAACCACAGCGACCACCAGCCCCGGCGGTTTTTCTTGAAGCGTTCAAAGCGACGACGACCCAGCGGCGAAAGCTTGAGCATCAGGCATTCCTCGCGGCGAAATCGATGCGCGGGTCGACCAGGACATAGCACAGGTCGCCCACCAGTTTTATCAGGAGGCCGAACAGGGTGAAGATGAACAACGAGCCGAACACCACCGGATAGTCCCGTGAAACCGCCGCCTCGTAGCTCATGCGGCCCAGGCCATCGAGGGAAAAGATCACTTCGATCAGCAGGGAACCTGCAAAAAACACACTGATAAAGGCCTGGGGTATTCCCGATACCACCAGCAACATGGCATTGCGAAACACGTGGCCATACAGTACCCGACGCTCACTCAGGCCCTTGGCGCGGGCGGTGACCACGTACTGCCGGGTGATTTCATTGAGGAACGAGTTCTTGGTCAGGATGGTCAGGGTGGCGAAACCACCGATCACCAGCGCCGTCACCGGCAGCACCAGGTGCCAGAAGTAATCGACCACTTTGCCCAGGGTCGACAGCGACTCGAAATTGTCCGAAACCAGCCCGCGTACGGGGAACCAGTTCAGCGAAGTGCCGCCAGCGAACACCACGATCAGGAACATCGCGAAAAGAAACGCCGGCATCGCGTAGCCAATGATGATCGCGGTGCTGCTCCAGATATCGAAATGACTGCCATGATGCACCGCCTTGCGGATGCCCAGCGGGATCGACACCAGGTAGGTAATCAGCGTCGCCCAGAGCCCGAGGGAAATGGTCACCGGCATTTTCTGCAGGATCAGGTCGGTGACAGTGGCGCCCCGGAAGAAGCTCTTGCCGAAGTCCAGGCGCGCATAACTGGTGAGCATCAACCAGAGCCGCTCGTGGGCCGGCTTGTCGAAGCCGTACTGCTTTTCGATGTCCTTGATCAGCTGCGGATCGAGGCCGCGACTGGCCCGGGAGGTGGTACCCATGGACTCGCCGGAGCCACCACCGACCGTGGCGCCACCAATGCCCTGCAGATGGGCGATGGCCTGTTCCACCGGGCCGCCCGGTGCGGCCTGGACGATGACGAAGTTGACCAGGAGAATAATCACCAGCGTCGGAATGATCAGCAGCAGGCGCCGCAGTATGTAAGCCCACATCAATGCGGCCCTCCGGGTCTGCCACGGCGAATGCGCTCGGCAGTCATTTCCTGGTTGGTGAGGGGCGTTGTGCTCACCTCCCACCAGCTCTCGATGGCTTCGTCATTGCTGGCCTGCACGTTCGGGATGCCGAAGCGATTCCACCACACAGTGGACGTTCCCGGCGGGTAATAGTTGGGAATCCAGTAATAGTTCCATTGCAGCACCCGGTCCAGCGCATGGGCGTAGCGAAGCATGTCGGCCTTGTTGTTGGCGCGCACCAGCCCGTTGATCAGGGTATCGACCGCCGGGTTCTTCAAGACCATGTAGTTGTTGGCACCGGGGTCGGTGGCCGCGGCCGAGCCGAAATAGTTGAGCAGTTCGCCCCCCGGCGAGGTGGTGACCGGGTAGCCGGTGACGATCATGTCGTAGTCGCGGCTCATCAGGCGGTTGACATACTGGGAGGCATCGATGCGACGGATGTTGAGGTCGATGCCAATCTGTTTCAGGGTGCGCTTGTACGGCAGCAGCAAGCGGTCCATGCCGTTCTGGCTGACCAGGAAGGTGAAGCTCAGCGGTTCACCGTCGGCGTTGACCAGTTGATCGCCATCGGGTTTCCAGCCGGCCTGTTCGAGCAGGTCCAGGGCCTGCAATTGCTTGTCGCGAATCAGGCCACTGCCATCGGTTTTCGGTGCCTCGAACACTTGGGTGAAGACTTCATCGGGGATCTGCCCACGCAAGGGTTCGAGAATCGCCAGTTCGCCGGCATCCGGCAATTGCCGGGCAGCGAGTTCGGTATTGGAAAAAAAGCTCTGCTGGCGGATGTACAGGTTGCGCATCATCTGCCGGTTGCTCCATTCGAAATCCCAGAGCATGACCAGCGCCTGACGCACCCGCCGATCCTGGAACATCGGATTTTGCAGGTTGAACACAAAACCCTGGCTCGGTTGCGGGGCTTGTGTCGCCAGGTGGGCCTTTTGCAGGCGACCGTCGCTCAGGGCCGGGCTTTCGTAGCCGATGGAGTAGCCGGTGGCGGAAAACTCACGGTTGTAGTCGTAGGCGCCGCCGCGCAGTACCTGGCGGGCAACGTCGGTATCGCCGAAGTACTCGATGCTGAAATGGTCGAAATTGTAGAGGCCGCGACTGACCGGCAAATCCTTGCCCCACCAGTCGGGGTTACGTTCGAAGGTGATGCTGCGCCCGGAATCGACCTTGCTCACCTTGTACGGTCCGCTGCCCAGTGGTGGTTCGTAACCGCCACCGCCAGCGAAATCTCGGGTCTTCCACCAGTGCTCGGGAAATACCGGCAGGGTGGCGATGTCCAGGGGCAGGGTGCGGTTTTCGTTGTTCTTGAAGTCGAAGCGCACGGTCAGTGGCGACTCCACTTCGACGCCTTTGACGTCGGCGAACTGCGTGCGATAACGCAGGCTGCCCTGGGTCATCAACAGGTCGAAGGTGTAGCGCACGTCTTCGGCCGTGATGGGCTTGCCATCGGCAAAGCGTGCCTTGGGGTTGAGGTAGAAACGCAGGGACAGCCCGTCATCGGAGCGTTCCATCTGCTGTGCCACCAGGCCATACACGGTGTAAGGTTCGTCCATCGAGCGCTGGGCCAGGGGTGAATAGAGCAAGCCGTCGATCTGCGTGACGCCAATGCCTTTGTCGATGTACGGCAACACATGGTCGAAATGCCCGATTTCGATTGCCGAGCGACGCATCGTGCCACCCTTGGGAGCCTGCGGATTGGTGTAGGCGAAGTGACTGAAGCCCGCCGGGTATTTGGCCGGTTCGCCGTACACGGTCAGCGCATGTTGCGGTGCAGCGTTCACACCAGCGGCGCCCAATAACAGGGCCACGACAGTGAATAACACAATAGGGAAAGCCGGTCGCATTGTCAGCCTTAGAGCCGGGTGGTCGTTAACGACAATTTGTACGCTAGCGGCGCGTCCCTCGCCAGCCGAATTACGTATTGGAAACACAACGGCCCACCGATAGGCGGGCCGTTGTGGAGCAAAGCCAGGCGTCGATCAGTCCTGACGGCTGGTCACTTCCAGCAGGTGGTAGCCGAACTGGGTTTTCACCGGGCCTTGCACGACGTTGATCGGTGCGCTGAAAACCACGGTGTCGAATTCCTTGACCATCTGGCCCGGACCGAACGAACCCAGGTCACCGCCCTGGCGGCTGGAAGGGCAAGTGGAGTTGGCTTTGGCGACTTCGGCGAAGTCTGCCCCAGCTTCGATTTGAGCCTTGAGCTCGTTGCATTTGGCTTCGCTGGCAACGAGGATGTGGCGGGCAGTGGCTTTAGCCATGGGAAAATACTCCTTCAATGTTCGGTAAAGTGCTGAGCCTACCGGATTCAGCGAGCTATTTCTCCTGTAGGAGCGAGCTTGCTCGCGAAAAATGCTTGGGCACGCGGGCATTCAGGCAGGCAGCGGTATCAATGATGTCCATCGCGAGCAAGCCCGGCGCCTGCAAATGACCCGTATCACCCTCAAAGACCGGCTTTTTTCAGGCGTTCGGCGTGTAGCACATACAGGTCGATCGGATCGACGGAGTGTGCCGCTGGAACACCCATCTGGCGCAGGGTGTCCAGATGATCGAAGGGATAGTCGGAACGGATGACGGTCCCCAGATGGGAACTGAAGCGGCCGACCATGCCGTCGTTCTGCTCGGCCTCATTGACGAAATATCGGGACAGTGTGCGCAAGCAGTTGTGCAGCGGATGGATGGCTTTGAGCCCGCTCTGGAAGATGCTGCCCTGCAAGGTGCCGCTCCATGAGTAGTAGCGGACGCCGTTTTCCAGCTCGCAACCCTGGCCGCCTCTGGTTTTCGGTAGCCCCTGGGGGTATTTGCCATTGAATGCACCCACACCTTCGGTGGTCAGGGCATTCAGCGCGGCAATGGCGTTCTGTGGCAACGGACGGTGGCCGCCGAGTAATGCCAGAAATTCGGCGAACAGCGATGCAACCGTCTCGGCGATGTGTTCTGGCAGGTGTCCGGGGATGAGCGCCTTGCGCAGGAAGTCCGCCAGCTCCGAGCCATGATTCGGCCCGCTGACGGACGTCACCGAGGCCACCGACTCGGGCGCCACTGCTCCTGCGTAACGAGCCGCCAGTGCCCCTTGGCTGTGTCCGATCAGATTGACCTTGCTCGCGCCCGTACCTTGCAAAACCCGTTTAATCTGCGCCAGCAGTTGGTCGCCCCGTACTTCGTTGCTGTGGGTGGCGGACAGGTGCGGCACAAAGACTCGTGCTCCGGCGTTTCTCAGGGCCTGTTTAACGTCATGGAAAAGTTCGAAGGTGCCGATCCGGTCAAATCCGAAAAGCCCATGAACCAGCAGGATGGGATAGTGAGTGTCTGCATTCCTTTGCATGTTTTTGTCCTTTTTTCAGCGATCAGGGAGGAGCCTTGCGTCTCACTCTAAAGCACGGGGCCGCTGGCGGGATGTATGAAAAGGACGCGGTTATCTGGCGAAAACGGAATAGGGCAACGCTGAAAACGCGGGTGTACGCATACCCTGTGGGAGCGAGCTTGCTCGCGATGTTCGCCAACGATAACGCGCTCAATCTGAATGATTGCGTTGTCCAGACGTTTTTCGCGAGCAAGCTCGCTTCTACAGTGTGCGAAGCCGTTTTGCCGCCTCGCGCAATAGATCTTCCGTCCCGCTCCAGCCCAGGCAACCATCAGTAATCGACACCCCATACTTCAGTGCAGAGCCCAACGGCTGGCAGCCCTCGAACAAATGACTTTCGATCATCATGCCGATCAATGAGCGGTCGCCCTGCAGGCGTTGTTCAAGCACGTCATTGAACACCGCTGGCTGGCGCAGCGGATCTTTGCCGCTGTTGGCGTGGCTGCAGTCGACCATGATGCGCGCCGGGATCTTCAGGCGGGTCAAGTCGCTGTGTACCTTGGCCACACTGGTACGGTCGTAGTTGGGGCCGTGATGCCCGCCGCGCAATACCAGATGGGTGTCGGCATTACCGGGAGTCTGGATGATCGCCGGGTGTCCCTGGCTGTCCACACCGAAATGGCGATGCGGATGGGCGGCCGAGCGCATCGCGTCGCTGGCCACCGCGACACCGCCATCGGTGCCATTCTTGAATCCGACCGGCATGCAAAGGCCGCTGGCCATCTCCCGATGGATTTGCGACTCGGTGGTGCGGGCACCGATGGCCACCCAACTGAGCAGATCGTCGAAGTAACCGGCGGCCATGGGTTGCAGCAGTTCGGTCGCCACTGGCAAGCCGAGCAGGAGCATTTCGCGCATCAGCTCGCGCGACAGGGTCAGGCCACCTGCCATGTCATCGCTGCCATCCAGATGCGGATCGTAGGCCAGACCTTTCCAGCCAACCGTGGTGCGGGGTTTTTCGACGTAGGCGCGCATCACCAGCAGCATTGTGTCGCTGACTTCGGCGGCCAGGCGGGCCAGATTGCCGGCGTATTCGAGGGCAGATTTGGGGTCATGAATCGAGCAGGGACCGACGATGACCAGCAGGCGGGAATCTTCACCGTTGAGGATTGCGCGAACCGCCTGGCGGTGGGCGGCGACTTGTTGGCTCAAGGCGTTGGTAAGCGGCAATTGCTGTTTGAGTTGCAACGAGCTGGGCAGACGCAGGGTCAGTGCTTCATTGGCAGGGCTCAGGGTGGACAGCGGCAGAGCAGAAACGGACGAGTTCATAGTCAGGCTTCCTGGGCTGGCGGCGGGTTCGCTCCCGCGCGCTCGGCCCTACTGGGGTGTTCGACAATTGGCCAAATTGGCTGCGTGTGTGTGCTTGCCACCTGTGGGTGACCGATCGGAGGCGGCAGGCTGTCCCGAGCGGAGGGTGGTAAATCGCCAGGCGGTAAAACTGTCGTAACGGTAATAAGTGGCGTAGTTCATGTGCTTGATCCTCTGTATGTCTGGTGTGTTGCTAAAAATTGTTCAGGGCTGAAAAAACAAAACCCCCGGTCGGGAGGCCGACCGGGGGTTGAGAATTCTCTGGTGGCGACCCGTTCAAAGTGGGCGCCGTGTGGGTATCAGGCGCGCCAGTGGCTAAACCAATACCCAAAATAAAAGCTGACCGGAGCACAAGTGCCGTTCGCCGGGGCAGCCGTAACCGAGCGCAGGGCGCTGGCGGTACGAAGCTGTAAGAGGGCGTTGAACATGATGTGTCTCCGATGGATGCGCCGAGCTTACTAGAGCCCGGCACGAGGATTCAATCAGAATATGCTATCGGGCATTGATGGCGTTTTCTATGACTTGAGCGGCCCGGTGGTTGTGACACACTTCTTGCTCCTGCAAACAACAATCGAGGCGTAATGGAATTTGAATGGCGTGCGGCCACTGACCGCGACCTTGAATTTGCCCGCGAGCTGACCTGCCGCAACATGCTGCGCTATTACATCCAGCACAGTCTGCTGTGGCAGGACGAGGCGTTCGATGTCGCCTGGGCGGGGCGTGAGAACCGTTTGATTGTCTGTGGCGAGCGTCGGGTGGGGTATGTCAGTTTGAGTCGAGACGCCAGGGCGCTGTACATCCGCGAATTACAGATCGCCGAGGCGTTTCGTCGGCAGGGCGCCGGATCCTGGGCGATCGATCAGATTTTTGCAATGACTTGCCAGGAGCGGCGCCCGGCATTGCGATTGACGGTGTTTGAAAACAACCCGGCACGGGCGTTATATGAAAGAAAGGGATTGCAGGTAGTGGGGACGGACGCGTGTTTTCTGCGAATGCAACGCGACGCCGATGGCTCGCATCCCTGAAACACGCTTGCCACCGGGGTTTCAAAGTAAATCGAAACTTTTTATCTGACGCTTTCCGCTAGGTCTGCCAGAAGCTTTTTTGCTAAGGTGTCGGCAACTCAATAAGACCATATCGCGAGGTGTCTGCTTGATTAGGGTGCTAGTGGTCGATGACCATGATCTCGTTCGTACAGGCATTACACGAATGTTGGCTGACATTGATGGCCTGCAGGTTGTCGGCCAGGCGGAATCGGGGGAAGAGTCCCTGCTCAAGGCGCGTGAGCTTAAACCCGATGTGGTCTTGATGGACGTCAAGATGCCGGGGATCGGCGGTCTTGAAGCCACTCGAAAACTGTTGCGCAGTCATCCTGATATCAAAGTCGTCGCGGTAACGGTGTGTGAGGAAGATCCGTTTCCGACTCGATTGTTGCAAGCCGGTGCAGCGGGATACCTGACCAAGGGTGCGGGTTTGCCGGAAATGGTCCAGGCCATCCGCCTGGTGTTCGCCGGGCAGCGCTACATCAGTCCGCAGATTGCCCAGCAACTGGCGATCAAGTCCTTCCAGCCGACCAATGACTCACCCTTCGACGCCTTGTCCGAGCGGGAAATCCAGATTGCGTTGATGATTGTCGGGTGCCAGAAGGTCCAGATCATTTCCGACAAACTGTGCCTGTCGCCAAAAACCGTGAACACCTACCGTTACCGAATTTTCGAAAAGCTTTCGATCAGCAGTGATGTCGAGTTGACGCTGCTGGCGGTTCGTCACGGCATGGTTGATGCCAGCCTCTGAAAATGACTGATACCTTCGATCCAGGTGCCTTTCTCTCAACCGTCAGTGGGCGCCCCGGTGTGTATCGCATGTTCGACAGCGACGCACGCCTGCTGTACGTCGGCAAGGCCAAGAACCTCAAGAATCGCCTGTCGAGTTACTTCCGCAAAACCGGCCTGGCACCCAAGACCGCCGCGCTGGTGGCACGTATCGCGCAGGTCGAAACGACCATCACGGCCAATGAAACCGAAGCGCTGCTGCTTGAGCAGACGCTGATCAAGGAATGGCGTCCGCCGTACAACATCCTGTTGCGGGACGACAAATCCTACCCCTATGTGTTTCTTTCCGATGGCCAGTTCCCGCGCTTGAGCATTCATCGCGGTGCGAAAAAGGCCAAGGGCAAGTATTTCGGTCCTTATCCCAGCGCCGGTGCGATTCGTGAAAGCCTGAGCCTGCTGCAAAAGACGTTTTTCGTTCGCCAGTGCGAGGACAGCTATTACAAGAACCGTACACGACCTTGCCTTCAATACCAGATCAAGCGTTGCAAGGCGCCTTGTGTCGGTCTTGTGGAGCCCGAGGTTTATGCCGAAGACGTGCGGCACTCGGTGATGTTCCTCGAAGGTCGCAGCAACGCGCTGACCGATGAGTTGTCGGCTGCCATGGAAGAGGCCGCGGTCAACCTGGAGTTCGAGCGTGCCGCCGAATTGCGCGATCAGATCTCGCTGCTGCGGCGGGTCCAGGACCAGCAGAGCATGGAAGGCGGGACAGGTGACGTCGATGTGATCGCAGCGTTCGTCAACCCGGGCGGTGCCTGCGTCCACTTGATCAGCGTGCGTGGCGGGCGGGTGCTGGGAAGCAAGAACTTCTTCCCGCAGGTCGGTATCGAAGAGGACGTTTCCGAAGTCATGGCGGCGTTTCTTGGCCAGTACTTCATCAGCAGTCCTGAGCGCGACTTGCCCAGCGAACTGATCGTCAACGTGGTCCACGAAGATTTCCCGACCCTGATTGCCGCCATCGAAGAGCTGCGTGGTCGCGAATTGACCATCAGTCACCGGGTGCGCGGCACGCGAGCACGCTGGCAGCAACTGGCGGTGACCAATGCCGAGCAGGCACTGGGTGCGCGCCTGGCGAATCGACAGCACATCACGGCACGCTTCGATGCGCTGGCCGACGTGCTGAAACTCGACGAACCGCCACAGCGCCTCGAGTGCTACGACATCAGTCACTCCAGCGGCGAGGCAACCGTGGCGTCCTGTGTGGTGTTCGGCCCTGAAGGTCCGATCAAGTCCGACTACCGTCGCTACAACATCGAAGGCGTGACGGCCGGGGATGACTATGCAGCGATGCATCAGGCGCTGACCCGACGCTTCAGCAAGTTGAAGGACGGGGAGGGCAAGCTGCCGGATATCCTGCTGGTGGATGGCGGCAAGGGGCAGCTGTCCATGGCCCGCGACGTGCTCAATGAACTGGCGGTGCCGGATCTGATCCTCCTTGGCGTGGCCAAGGGGGCGACACGCAAGGCCGGTTTCGAAACCCTGTACCTCAATGACGCTGCCCATGAATTCACCTTGCGCGGTGATTCCCCCGCGCTGCATTTGATCCAGCAGATTCGTGACGAAGCTCACCGCTTCGCCATTACCGGGCACCGCGCCCGCCGCGGCAAAACCCGTCGAACGTCTACGCTTGAAGGCATTGCCGGTGTCGGGCCGACACGTCGGCGCGATTTGTTGAAACATTTTGGTGGATTGCAGGAGCTGTCTCGTGCCAGCATCGAAGAGATCGCCAAAGCACCCGGGATCAGTAAAAAGCTCGCAGAGTTGATTTATGCAAATCTGCACAGCGAGTAGAATGCCACCTCACCTCGTAGCCAGTTGTGCCGATGAATATCCCTAATCTGATTACCGTTCTACGCGTCCTGCTCATACCGATCTTCATTTTACTGTTCTACCTGCCTTACCAATGGAGCTACCTGGCGTCAGCCTCGGTCTTCGCATTTGCCGCTGCCACGGACTGGCTGGACGGGTATCTGGCCCGCCGTCTGGAGCAAAGCACACCGTTCGGGGCTTTTCTCGATCCGGTTGCCGACAAATTGATGGTTGCCGTTGCACTGGTGCTGCTGGTGCAGGAACACGGGAACCTGTGGCTCACGCTGCCGGCTGCCGTCATCATCGGTCGCGAGATCGTGGTCTCCGCGCTGCGTGAATGGATGGCCGAACTCGGCGCCCGTGCCCATGTGGCCGTGTCGAACCTGGGCAAATGGAAAACCGCCGCGCAGATGCTGGCGCTGGTGATCCTGCTGGCCAATCCGTCGGATTTCAGCTTCTGGGTGTTGTTGGGTTATGCCTTGCTGATGGTGTCCGCAGGCCTGACGTTGTGGTCCATGGTCCAATACTTGCGGGCTGCCTGGCCGCATCTGAAGACCGACGTTGAAAAGAAATAAAACTTTTTTGAATCAAAGGGTTGACGGGGCTTCTGGAATCTATAGAATGCGCCACACCAAGACGCGGGAATAGCTCAGTTGGTAGAGCACGACCTTGCCAAGGTCGGGGTCGCGAGTTCGAGTCTCGTTTCCCGCTCCAAGTTTGCACACGTTTGATGTCGCGCTACTGACAGCAAATGTTTTGAGGCCGAGTAGCAAAATGGTTATGCAGCGGATTGCAAATCCGCCTACGCCGGTTCGATTCCGACCTCGGCCTCCACTATAAACAACCCCGTAGATCGATGATCTACGGGGTTTTTTATTGCCCTCAGGAAAGTGAAAGTTTCCGCAGTTTTTTGGATCGTTTCCGCAACTGTAAGGTAAAGGTGGGGTGGATCCCTTTGATTGTGGACTTCTCCACCCCAGTTGAACGCAACCTATCTGATGCCTGGTAGGCCAGATGGAAGCTCGCGCTGCTATGGTTCGAGACGAGAAGGGAACTCTGGCTGCCCCTCCACGGTTCCTGCCAGATTACGTTGCGATATTCTGCGTATAGCATCGGCAGCTACGAATTGGGCCCGCATGGCAAGAGCCATAAGTTCTAAGCGAGTTAGCCCATGCGGCGCATAGCGTGTTTCGACGTAATTCGGGAATTTAGCGCAAGCTTTCCGTAACCGATCATCCGAGGACGCTGGCTTGGTGGCAATTAACTCATCGGCCAGTTTAGTCAAGTGATGTGAAAGTTTTCTGACCCTCTCTTCGGTGCAGCCAAGATGAATGAGCGCCGCCTTCATTGCCAACTCTGCTGTAAGACAGGCAGTTTGAACTGCTGCATCAAGGTCTAGATCTGCGGATAGAATTCGTGGCGTAGCGGCAACCGAGGATCGTGCATTTTTCAGTAGGTCAGTAGCTGGAGATCCGCTTCGAATGAGGTCATCTACGCCATAGCCGAAACCCCAAAGGTCGCATACCCCATAGAGCGCCCGCCATCCTTGATCTGGATAATGTTGGAAAACCAGCTCTAGCTCTTCGCGCTCAATTTCAATGCACTCGAGCGGATCAATCGTTACCTGGCCATACCCTACATGCACACGAGCGGGATACATGACGTCGCGTAACGCAACCCCTCCAGTAAGCAAAGCAGAAATCGAAAAGTCGCCGCTTGGATAGAGCCGTTTGTAGGTCACCATTAGGGGTTCAAAGGTGCTCTTGTCGAAGACATCACCGGTAATATTTTTTTCGCGCATCCATTCAATCGCGACCTGGAAGGGGCGAGCGTGCAGCTTCACGTCTTGCGCCATTAATTTGTCATCCATCTGGCGCACGAAGCCTTCGTCGATTATTTCCATTGTGTTCCGATCACTTTATGTTGTGAAAAAGGGGGCTGAAATGACTGGTCATGGCCGATTGCAGGGGCTTTACGCGATCGACCGAACAAGAGGATTACAATTTGCTATTTGGAAAGCACCACGCACAGACAGAAAAACCCGACCATAGCGTCGGGTTTTTTATTGCCCGAATTAATCCTGGTCAAACTCGGCACGCAGGTATTTTTTGAAAAATACGGCAATGCACAGCAGGACCACCATTCCGGTAGCGGCAACGTTGAGTGTGAGGATTCGGAACAACGTATACGGCTCTGTGCTGATTGCTAAAAGGTAAAGGCTGTGGGCATGGCAGAAAATCAACACAGCCAAGCCTGACCAGATACAGAAGACTTTGAAGTCGTCGAGGCGCTTGCCGCTGATGCTGTAATAGGTCAAGACGATAGGAATGAGCGCCCACACGTATTCTGCTTTCACTTCCATTGGAAACCTTGCTGGAAAAGGGGGGAAGCCTTGAGACTACGGCCTTAGGCCCGTTATCAGCAACCCAAAAACTCAACGACTAATTCCAGCTTCAATGCCAATTGGATATCGGATGAACAATGACGAATGAACAACAAGCTCTGGCGGATATGCCCGTCTGGATGGTGATCGTACTGTCACTGATCGGCGGTGTTTCTGGTGAGATGTGGAGAGCAGATAAAGCGGGTGTCCGGGGCTGGGCTTTGATGCGACGCCTGGCGTTGAGGTCCGGTGCCTGTGTCGTTTGTGGCCTGTCGACAATGATGTTGCTACATGCCGCAGGTGTGTCGATTGTGGCAGCGGGTGCCTTGGGGTGCCTGACGGCAATGGCCTGTACAGACGTTGCCATTGGGTTGTACGAACGCTGGGCTGCCAAGCGGCTAGGTGTTATCAAGTCAGTATCGACCGATAACACGTAGGCAGCCTGCTGCGGGTTACGACGCTCTATCTATCAGCCAGCCCACGAGCCCGTTCCGTACTGCTTGTAATGCTAGTTTCTCTGGTCCCCAAAAAATGAATGAACCGTCAGTGCTTACTTCGGCAAGCGACTTCAGGCTCGCATCTGGCGAGTGGGTTACGAAGTAGAAGTGTGAAAAACCTCTCATGTCCGCAAATTTGTCTTGATAGGAGCGATAAACCGAAGCTGACGCTTTCGACTTTACCTGTACGGCAATTCGCTCATCTGTGATGGGAGATAACAGTTCCAGGTCAATGTCTTTTTCTACCTCGCCAGCGACTCCCGTCCGTTGCCAACCGGCTTGCCGAAAAATGAGGTCTGTCAGTGTTTCAAGGTCCTTGGGATGCAGATTTTTTATGATGGGAATGACCGCGGCAACCAGATTATCGACAGCTAATTGAGCCTCTGCCACGTGAGGTTCGGATGTCCCCATGATTTTGTGAATCAAATAGTCGAGCTGCCTGACTGCGCAGATTGTGCCTTGGAAACTCTGTACGGCTAAGAGCTTCCCACTCAGATGTCCTTTGATTAGCGTTTTGCCGTTGTTATCCGTGTCACACCATTCCCCAGAAACAGGGCGGATTTTGGTTCTGTCTGACAGTTGCTCAATTACTGGTGTAGCGAAACACCACCAAAGGCGATCAGAAAAGAATGTGATCCAAAGCGTTGACTCAGGCTCTTGATAAAATTGCCGCACCTGGTTGATGTGCCGCGTCACGCTACCTGGATCTGAGCTTATAGGGAATGAATCTCGAGCTGCATCCCAATCCCCACTCGTGCAGTGCTCATGAGGGACCTCTCGATATCCAATCCTCAAGATTCCGGTCTCGATGCAATCCTTTTCCCATTCTCCTTTTTCACCCAATTTTATGAAAAAAGCCTTGGCGGGTTTAACGTTCAGCAATTCGGTACCTCTCCCTGGTGGTTGTGGGCCGTGGCCGGCAATAGCTTTGTGACTTTCAGATGAGTCTGATGGGATATTGCCTGAGTCTGGCTGAACTGCCGAGGGACCCTGAGGCTTTCTATCTGACACGGGGTAGGAAACCCGCGGGGCTGTGTTAGCGAACTGTTTCACCAGCTTAGTGAACTGAAGTGAATGGGTGAACACCCGGTGAACAGGAGGTTCAATCATGACTGTAAGCAGCAAAACGGAGTTTGCGGTCCGGCGCGGCAGGGCGTTCCGTCGAATGCTGGAGGGGGGCGAACGCCTGTCTTCAGCGGATCTTGAGCACGCCATGACACCGGACTAAATCCATGTACACGGAAATTCCTGACGGTTCAAAGGTTTACCGTGAGAACTATTTCCGTTGGCTGCGCCCCGCCCCAGACTTCTAGATCGACGAGTGGGCCGACGAGTACATGCGGATCCCGCGAGACACCGGTGCCCCTAAGCCCGGCCAGTACTGCACCTCACGGACACCCTACGCCCGAGAGCCGATGCGTTGCCTGACTCCGGCCCATCCTTGCAGGCGCGTGGTCACCATGGTGGCCTCACAGTTGATGAAAACCCAGATCGCTCTGAACTGGATGGATGGCCTGATTCACATGGCGCCGTCAAACATCCTGGCGCTGTTGCCGAGTCTCGGCTTGTCCAAACGGGTCTCGGGGCGGATCAGCAAGACCATCAAGGCTACGCCCGTTCTGTGTGAGCGGGTGGCCGCCACCCGTTCGTGGGATGCGCGCAACACGATGGATACGATTTGCCTGTTGGTATGGCGACATTGAGGACGGATACAAAAACGCCCGCTTGGCGACGGGCGTTGGGCATGATGCGCTGTAGTTGCTGCTCTGTTATTTCCATGATTTCTCTTAAGCATGAGGCCCGCATAAAGCGGGCCACTTAGGTGTCACGTACCTTAGGTTATGGGGTACAGGTGGTGGTCAGCGGGTGCCGGAGCAGTTCATGTGCGCAATCAGATTTAGCTTGGTTCCACTCAACAAAGGCCGGGATGGCGACCGCAAGCAAAGCCAGAAGCGGCAAAACATAGAGCGACCAGTACAACGTTTTAATCATTTCAAATTACCTCATTGATGTGCCTCCAGGAAATCTATCCGAACTCTCCGAACCGTTGTAGCCAAAACCATGGCTAGAAATTCACAGTTTCAAAACCTTCAGGTCGCTAGCGATTTTTTTCTTCGATTCCTCCCTCGGCCTCCACTATAAACAACCCCGTAGATCGATGATCTACGGGGTTTTTTATTGCCTGTGAAAAAGTGAGTTGTGTAGGAGCGAGCTTGCTCGCGATGGACTCAAGTGCGCTGCGTTTAGTCAGTAAACACGCGGCATCGTTAACGACTATCGGGAGCAAGCTCGCTCCTGCAATGGATCATTTCCAGGGGGCGTGGATTTTTAGGGGCAACCTGGGTTTTCCTCGCACCCGTCAACCTCTTGCCCCGACGGCCGATAACCCGGTATCCGATCAACAGCAAGGAGTGCCCCCGAATGTCCACCATAGATACGCTTGCCTCAGGGAATAGCGGGCTGGCTTCGATGTTGAATCTCACCAAAGCAGAAAAGGGCGATGACTCAAAGGTAACGCCATCGGCATTAACACCCCCTGCGGCAACAGAAGGCATCAAGGTGTCCCTGTCCGGTGCTGGCATTCAGAAAGCTTCCGGCCCCAGCGGCAAAAACCGTGATATCGAAGAAAGCGGATTGCCGAATGACATTCAGCATATTTTGAAAATGATCCGCAAGTTGCAGCAGCAGATCGCTGAGAAATTGGCTCAAATGCAGGCGGTGATGGCAGATAACCGTTTGAGTCCTGAAGAGATGAAAGCCAAAGTGGGTTCGCTACAAGCGGCGATATCAGGCCTTAATGCGGGATTGATCACTGCAAACACAGCACTCGCTAAAGCCATAAAGCAGTATGAATTGAGTCCAGACCAAGTGCTCAAGGCAATGTCGTTGGCTATGAAGTCGTAGTTGATCCGCAGCGACCGTCCCGGCAGAGCACCGCCGGGTCGACCACTGTCCTTCAAGTCGTGGAATGTGAATGGGCCGCGCACAGGTGATCAGCCATGCCAGCCGCGGCGGGTCAGGATTTGATCCAGGGTTCTGCTGATTGCGGTGCAACTGCGCACCATTTCCATACGCTCCCAAGTCGCCTGCTCACCTTCATGCACCCGTTGTCGCATCTGGGGCAGAGGTAACGGCGACAGCAGTTTGAGCGGGCTGTGCCAGCGTTTGCTGACAAAGATGTTGATATCGGCGGTGTAGTCCTGCACCAGCATGTTGTAACCAAGATGCTGCCAGCGGGCCAGGGTGGGATTGCGGATGCGTAGATGATTCCTGCACAGGCGCAGCAGGTGGGTGGCGATACCTTTGCCCAGGCGAATCTGTTGCTCCACTGCAATTTTAAACAGGCCGGGATGGGCATTGGGGTTAGGTGTGAAAAGCAACGCCGCCGGATTGGCCATGCTGGAAATGAAGTGGTTGACGCCATACAGCCGCCCCAGGCGCTTGGCAGGAAGATCATCAATAAAGGAACCGTCGATCCAGCGTTGTTCCGGCAGGTACGGCACTTGCTGGCCGGCGGCATCCTTTGCTTGCAGGGTGACCGGCGGGAAGATGCCCGTGACGGCACCCGAGGCCTGGATGGCCGAACGGACCAGCACATTGGGCGCGGTAATGGCATTCAACAGACGTGGAGCCTGCTGCGGCTCCAACCCGGTCACCGTTATGTTCAGGTGACGCCCGCTGACGGTGTAGGCTTCGGCAAAGGTCAGGTCTGGAATCAGGCGTTGCACGTAGCGGGCGATGTCCTCGGCTTTCAGGACTGACGGCAGGCGCGAGCGTCGCTTCGCTGCGGTGTTGTCGAACGTCATGGTCAGCCGTTCGGGTTGCAGGTGATCGAGCAATTCATCGGGTCTGTGCGTGCAGACGATGGCTGCTACCAGCGAGCCGGCACTGGAGCCGGAAATGATTCTTGGCAGCAGGTCCTGTTCAAGGAGCGCCTTGAGCACCCCTACGTGGAAGTAGCCGAGCATAGCGCCACCGCTGAGCATCAGTGCCGAACGACCGAAGCAGTGGCTGGCGCGAACGAAGAAGTCCCGGCGTTCCTCCAGCGAAATCTCCTCATCGCCAAGGTCATCAATGGCCTCCAGGGACAGACAGACTTCTTCGATGTACTGGTGGATCAGATGCTTGGTGCCCATGTGAGCATGGCTGTACAGGGTTGCCTTGCCCATCCCGGCCAGATTGCCATGGATGCCCTCGTTGAGGGTGAACATCAGATGAGTCCAGGCGCCGGTGGTGCGCAGGTCGCGCAGTCGTTCCATCCGTTGGCGCACAGTGCGGTAGTCATAGTCATTGCAGACTTCATTTTCGCGCCAATCGTCCATGCCGCTCTGCTGATCCAGTGCGCCGGCGTGTTTGGCCCACTCTTCATAGTTCCGGGCACGCTTCATGTTTGCCAGCAATTGAGCGGTGGGTGACTTGGGCCTGAACATGTTGATTCTCTCTATTGCGCCAGGGCGATTGGGCGAGCCGGGGGTGGCGCCGGTCATGGGGAAGGCTCCTCAGTGCCGGGTGTCGCGGCGGGCGCCCGTTTGCGCGGTGACTGCGGACCCGCTTTCGGAGCCGGCGATTGCGCTGACTGGCGCCCCAGGGCCAGGTATTGCTCGGTAGATTGCTGGATGCAGTCGATGTAGACGTCCATGTCGGGCAATACATTGCGATCGCTGACCACGCCAAGAATGAGTTCGCCGTAGAGGCTGGTAATGCCATGGCACAGCGCCATGCCATCGAATACCGGGGGGATCGGGTACAGCGCCAGTAGTTCGGCGCCGGCAACGTATTTGCGATCGGTACCGCCGGTGGGGCCGGGCACGTTGGTAATCAGGGTGTTTGCCAGGTGGTACTTGCCGGTATAGCGCAGTTGAGTCCCCATCCAGCCGCCGAGCATGCGCATCGGTGCCGGCACCAGGTCACCTGCGCCAACGATCAGTTCATGCACCACTTCCCGCGCCAGCCCGGTGCCTGATCGCGTGCGTTCGAGAATTGCCTGCAATCGCTCGACAGGGTCCTCGATATCGGTGCCGACGCCGATCAGCATGCCGGAGAGCAGGTTGCCGGTCTGGCGCTGGTCCTGATCGGGCGGCATTGCCACCGGGCACAGCGCAACCAGTGATTCGGTGTCCGGCAATGCCTCGCGGCGCTGCAGGTAGAGGCGCAGCCCGCCACCAATGATGGCGATGATGACGTCATTCAGCGTGGCACCCTCGGCGCAGCGGCGTACCTGCTTGAGCTCGCTGATCTTCCATGACAGTCCGCCGAACGTTCGGTGCGGGGACACCTGAGTATTGAACAGTGTCGTGGGAATGCGTTTCTGCGTGGGTCTGTCCTCGCCGCGCATCCTGCGGATCAAACGCAGGCTCGCTTTGCTCATGCCGACACTGGCGCGCAGACTGCGCAAGGGTTGGGTCGCCAGGCGCGGAACGGTCCTGGCCCACATCTGTGCGCGGCTCGGCATGCGCTCGCCAAAGGGCTGACGGTAGGTGTTCTCGTCGAATTCCGGCTGATCACTCATTAACAGGTTGTTGATCTCGATGCCGGCCTTGCCATCGATGTAGGAGTGATGGAAGCGCAGCAGCAGGGCGAAGCTGCCCGGCGGCACGCCTTCGATATTGTTCAGGCCCTCGATAATGGTCAGTTCCCAGGGCGCGCGTTCCATATCCAGAGTGCGCGACATGGCGCGCGCGGTGAAGATGCACAACTGGCGCCAGTCGCCGGGTTGCGGCAGACCGACGTGGCGGATGTGATACTCCAGGTCGAAACTCTTGTCCTCCACCCAGTACGGGTCGTCCAGTCGAAAGGGTGCGTGCTGCAGGCGTCGGCGGAACAGTGACGTGCTGCTCAGCCGGCTGCTGAAATAGCCATTGATGTCTTTGTGCCGAACCAGTCCATTCGGCGCGCTGCGCTGGTCGCAGATCCACAGGCTGCCAATCACCATGGGTTGATGAGGGGCATCGGAATAGAAAAACTGGGCGTCCAGCGGGGTCAGTTGTTTCATGACTTGCTTGCTCCAATGGCGTGATTGCCAACGAAGGTGTTGGCGGTACGTCCCTGTTTCTCGACAGCGCAGACGGAGCGCGCGCAGACGGCAGAGCGTTGTGAAACCGCTTGTTTCAGTGCCGCAATCCTGGCTCGCACCCACCCGTTCTGGCGTCCTCAGGACCCGTCGGTTGAGCGATAGGCTCACGTTGATTCTGCTGGCTCAAAGGCGGGGTGATCCCCCTCGGCACGAGGGGGGAATACGAGGGTTGGTTGCAGCTATCGGGGCACCCGGTCTACTGGAAGCGAAACATGAAGTGGACTTGAGCCAAAACGCGCGTTGCTGGCCAGGGGAAAAACATAAAGAAAAAGGCCGATCCGGGATTCGGATCGGCCTTTGTCATGGTTGCCGGACGGTTACTCGAAGATCATCCCCGCGGCCGCCTTGTCGGTAGCTTGCGGGATGAATCAATAAGGCCGTGCGTTACAAGCCTCGTCGATGATGTCGATGAAGTCATCGTGGGAAACCGGCTTGCTCACGTGGTAGTTGAATCCCGATTGCTTGGCTTTTCTCTGGTCATTGCTGTTGGTATAGCCTGTCAGGGCAATGGCGGGGGTGTGTTTCAGCTGGGAGATCTGTCGGATGGCCTGGATGAACTGATGACCATCCATGGCCGGCATCCCGATGTCCGAAATGATCACGTCATAGTTACTGTCCTTCGCCGCCTGCAGGGCTTGCAGTGGGTCGCTGAAGGCTTCGACATGGGCGTCCTCCATTTCCAGCAGCATTTGCAGGACCTCTATGACGTCTCTGGAGTCTTCCACCAGCAGCACTTTCTGACCCACAAGACGTCCCTGTTCCGAAATGACCGGTTGCTCACTGGGCTGCTGCGAGGGCTGGGAAAGCGGTAACCGGATGGTAAAGGTGCAGCCACAACCAATGCCGTCGGACTGTACTTCCACCGAGCCGCCGTGCGCCTCTGCCAGTTGTCGCACCAGCGACAGGCCAATGCCCAGGCCTTCACGCTGATGGCTGGCATGCTGGCTCTCCGCCTGGCTGAAGAGGTCAAATACCTTGTGCAGGCTGTCCTTATCAAGTCCCACACCGCTGTCGATGACGTCCAGGCGTGCCATGTCGTCGACTCGACGGGCAACCAGATCGACACGGCCATCCTTGGGCGTGAGTTTCAGCGCGTTGTTCACCAGGTTCCAGATAATCTGTTCCAGGCGCGTGCTGTCGGCATCCACCACCAGCGGTGGTTCGGGTGGTTGCGGTACGCGCAGCGTGACTTCGCAGGGATGTTGGTCATTGATCACCACGGTGTAGATGTCCTGGAGAATCCGCCCCAGGTCTACCGCCTGTTTTTTCAGCTTGAGTTTGCCGGTGCGCACCCGGGCGACGTCCAGCAGATCGTCGATGATCCGCGCCTGACTGGCGACGGCATCGCAGATGGTGTTCACGGCTTTCATGGCCGGCCCGACGGTTTTGGTGAGGGGCAGGCGTCGCAGCAGTTCGGCATTGAGCTGTATGAGATTGAGCGGGTGCTTGAGTTCGTGGGACATCACCGCAAAGAACTCGTCCTTGAGGTGGCTGCTGGTCTGGGTTTCGGCGAGTTGCTGGCTTTGTTCGTCATGCATGCGCTTGTGACCGGTCAGGTCGCGGGCAATCTTCACGTAGCCCTTGAGGTTCTCTCCCTTGAGCAGCGTGATCTCACCACTGCAATAAAAGCGGCTGCCATCCTTGCGCAGGTGCCAGCGTTCGTCTTCGCCGCGTCCTTGTTCGCGGGCAGCGCGCAACTCTGATTCAGGCGCGCCCGAGGCACGATCTTCGGGTGTGAAGATCAGGTCGTAATAGGTGCCGAGCACTTCCGGCTTGGCGTAACCGAAGATCAGCTCGGCACCGGTGTTCCAGTCGGTGATCACGCCATGTTCATCCAGAAGGATGATGGCAAAATCGTGGGTGCTTTCGGCCACCAGGCGCATGCGCTCTTCGCCCAGGCGCAGTTCATCTTCCGCCGTACGACGCTTGGTGATGTCGATAAAGGTCAGTACCGTGCCGTCGATGTGATCCTCGCTGGATCGATAGGGCAATAGCCGGGCGATGTACCAGCGCTGGTCGTTGCTGCTGACTTCGCGCTCGATCATGTTCAGCGAGTCGAACACAGTCGCCGCGTCTTCGGCCATTTCCGGATAATCGAGGCGATGGGTGATGTCCAGCAACGAGCGCCCGGTATCGACGGGCAACATGCTGAAAATATCCGTGGCCCGCGGGGTGAACCAGCGAATGCGCATGTTGCGATCGACGAATACGGTCGCGATGTCGGTGGAGGCAATCAGGTTGGTGAGGTAGTCGTTGATCTTGTCGGTTTCTTCAACCTTGCTCTTGAGCTCGTAATTGACCGTCAACAGCTCTTCGTTGATCGATTGCAGTTCTTCCTTGCTGGTTTCCAGTTCTTCGGTGGCCGAACGCAGCTCTTCGTTGATGGCCTGCATTTCTTCGTTCGAAGCCTTGAGTTCCTCGCTGGAGACTTCTGACTGCTCGATCGTCTCCTGCAAGTGCAGCTTGGTACGCTGCAACTCATGCTCGAGATTGACCAACATCTGGTTTTCAGTCTGGTTGGCGACGATTTCCAGCAGGTCTTGAGGGTCGACTCGCCGTTCCTCGAAGATCACCAGCACGTATTCGTTTTCTGTCTGTTCATCCTTGAAGGGGTGCGCGGTCAGGTCGAGCAGATAGTTGTTCTGTTCACGTTCGAAGCGGACTTTACGGGAAGTGACCGGTACGCCTGCCTGATTGGCCTGGAACAGGGTGGTGCGGATTTCCAGGCGCAGGTCCGGATGAGCCAGCGTCAGCAAGTTACGGGAAATTTCACCGGCCACGTACCGCAGGAAACGCCCGGCGCCTTCACTCATGTGCAGGATGTTGGCGTTGTTATCGACAATGATGCTTGGCGGTGCGGCCTTTTCCAGCGCTCGCAGGTGGATATCAGCGAAAGAGACTTTGCGCGCCGACGTCGTTTCTGCCGGGTTGGCGACAACGGTGGTGCGTGCATAGCCACCCCGAGGCATGGCCGGCGCGCGCCGGGCGCTGGTCGATACGCTTTTGGCGCGGAAGATACGGTTACGCTTGTCCACCGGGGTAAACAGGTCCAGGCAGCCGTCGGCGGACTCGGATGTCCCCAGAAATAGGTAGCCACCCGGCCTCAAGGCAAAATGGAACATCTGCATGATGTCGCGCTGCACGTCGCGGTCCAGGTAGATCAACAGGTTTCTGCAGACGATCAGGTCAATCTGCGAGAACGGCGGATCCAGCAACAGGCTGTGTTTGGCGAACAGCACCCTTTCGCGGATCTCCTTGCGCACGCGATAGTGCTGATTCTCCCGCGTGAAGTATTGGCGCATGTGCGATGGCGGAACGTCGGTGATGATCGCTTCGGGGTAGACGCCGGCACGACCGTAGGCAATGGCGCGATCGTCGATGTCGGTGGCGAAGACTTGCAACCTGGCCGCACTGGCTTGCAGCGTCAGCTGATCGTTCAACAGGATTGCCAGGCTATAGGCTTCTTCACCCGTCGAGCAGCCGGCGGACCAGACACGAATTTCTTCTCGATGCGGCTGGGTATCCCGCAGCGAACTGATCAGATTCGGAATCACTTCACGTTCCAGCGCTTCGAACGCTTCGCGATCACGAAAGAAATTGGTGACGCCGATCAGCATGTCACCCAGCAATGCCTTGGTTTCTTCCGGGTGGGCTTGCAGGTAGTCGTAGTAAGCAGCCAGGTCCGGTTGCGCGGTCACTTGCAGGCGGCGTTCGATACGGCGCAGCACCGTCGCACGTTTGTAGTGCTTGAAGTCATGGCCAGTGCCCACGCGTAGCTGCTGCAAAATGTCCTGCAACCGTTGTTCGGCTACGGCGGCGTCCCGCTCGGTGGTGGGGGGTGCGACATTGATTTCCGGGTCATTGGCGGTCGGCAGGGTGATGGCTTGCGAGTTGTGCCACAGCTCCAGCAATTTTTGCGGCATCTCCACGACAGGCAGCACGAGATCGACCATCTGCGTGTCGATGGCCGCCCGCGGCATACCGTCGAATTCGGCGTCTTCCGGGGCCTGGACCAGTGTGATGCCGCCTTGCTCCTTGATCCGCGACAGACCCACCGCACCATCGGAGCCAGTGCCCGAGAGCACCACGCAAAAGGCGCGTTCCCTGTGCACATCCGCCAGGTCCCTGAAGAACAGATCAATGGCGATATGCGCACCTGGCGGGCGATTCGAGTGGGTCACGCAAAGATAGCCATCATTCATCGCCAGGTCATGGGCCGGCGAGATGACGTACACCGTGTTTTTTTCAATGCCAATCGTATCGCTCACCTGGCGCACCGGCATTCGGGTGACTTCCTGAATGATCCGGTCCGCGACGCTTTGGTGATCGGGTGACAAATGAAGAATGACGACAAAGGCCATGCCGCTGTCTGCGGGCATTTGTTCAAAAAACGACTTCAACGCTTGCAGTCCGCCAGCGGAGGCGCCAATACCGACCACGGGGAAGGGAAGGGTACTGGGCGTCAGCTCCTTGTGCTGGGAGGCATTGGGTGAGCGCTTCGCGGAAGACTTCATTCATAAGGCCTTAAATGGCTCCGACAATGGCCTGCCGACGCCAATTCAAACGGGTTCGATGATAGTTACAAGGATAATGCGGTTGGCAATGCATTGCGAAAAATCGCCGCCGCAGATTCCCATGATAGATAAGGATCTGACGTTAACCAGCCTCGCAATTTTCGTTTGAAAACAGGTTCTTGATAAACAATTGAAACACCTTGGTTTCAAAGGTTTATTGGCATGTCGATTGGGCTGACAAGCGGCTTGAGCAGGTGTGAAGTGGCGTAGCCGGGCACGTGCGCCGGGTATCAGGCGGTTGCACCGTAAAAAAGCGTTGTAGGTCCATGATTTACGAAGTTTTTTATTTTCAGGATCTGCAAAATTTAGTCTTGAAAATAGCACCTGCGACCTTGCTTCACCGGGAAGGGATGTATATATTTCCCCCCTCTGATTCACCGCGCTACCGCCCGAATGGCGAAACTGGTAGACGCATGGGACTTAAAATCCCCCGCTCGTAAGGGCGTGCCGGTTCGATTCCGGCTTCGGGCACCATGAATATCAAGGGCTTGCGTGAGAAACCTCATGCAAGCCCTTAATTTTTTGCTCCGCAAAAATAAATCGTTGCTCCGCAATTCTGACCGTTGGTCACTTTGTAGGCGTCACTTTCATGCCTTTGCGCATGCGAATGTATTGCTCTGTCATGCCCACGGTAGTGTGTCCAAGCTGGTCTCGGGCTGCGCGTATGTTTCCTGTCGATTCTTCTTTATCGGTCGCTGCCTTTGCTCTTAAGTCGCGCATTTGAAAGTCCGCTTTTTCAATGCCGGCGGCTTCGCGAGCATCATCAAATCGCTTTCTGAGCATACTGGTTGTCATTGGTTGGCCGTTTTCCATCACCACTAGGCGGGTGGAGCGAATTTTGTACCCGGACTTACGCGCCAGAATTCGATCGATCACAACTTTCAGTTCGCCGACTATCTCAATCCGTCGCTTTGCGCTGGTTTTTCCCTGTTGAACAGCGAGCTGGCCATCGCGGATATCACGCTCGTCCATCTTTAGCGTGTCAGCAATACGCTGGGCAGTGAGATAGAACAGATCCAGTGCGTCACGCAGTGGCTGCTCGGCGCTTTCATATACTTTCAGCAGCAATTCATCTTCGATGTAGACGTCCCGACCCCGCTCTTTATTGCCTTTCACTCCTGAGCAAGGGTTGGCCAGGGCTGTGTAGCCACTCTGGCGAGCGAAATTCCAGATTGAACTGAGCAGCGCCTTTTCACGGTTTGCTCGCACCGGTGCTGTTTTTGAGCGGTACCGCAAATACTGTCGCACATGCACTGGCTCAATGGCCTCTAGGGGGGCGGGGGGGTCGTTGAAGAACACCAGCAGTTGCTTCAACTCCCGCGCATTGTCCTTTTGGGTCGCGGGCGCCTTTGTGGGAGCAACTTCCTTCATGTAAAGGTCGGCCACGTAATCGAAAGTGATTACAGTTCTCGCCAGTGCTGCGGAAACTCGCGTTTTTTCCAGCTTCGCGTACTCGAGGATGGCCAGCCCGTAATCGGAGCCGAGTGGAATTTCACGGCGCGGCTTCGAGCCGGTGTCGTAGTAGTAATAAACAGTCCCACTACGCTGTTTACGTTTTCTTAGCCGGGCAATGCTGGCCGGTTTTGACGGTTTACGTCCCATTTAAAGCGCTTTCCTTGGCTGCCAGGCGTTAGGCAGCGTCGATTCAACCAGCTTGCTATCAATCAACGCGGATGTGGTCACGCAAGGCCATCCATTGCGTTTGACTGTATGTCGGATGCCATTTCGAGTCAGCACAGTCAACTGGCCTGCCTTGGTACGGGCGGCCGTTAACTCGCACACTTGTTCGTGAGTCAAAAACTCAATACTGCTCATTGCTCACCTCCGTGGCGAAAAGGTCCATTGGTAAGCTGGGAAAGTGCTTTCCATTAGGATGTGATTTTTTGGGGTGAGTGCTGTTTGGTCTGTGATAGCCTCGGCGGCGCCATCGTTGTTTGTTTGGGCTTGCATGGTTCTCTCCTTTCAGTGGTGATCGGTGCCGAGGGGTTGCAGCCCCTCGGCACCACTTCCAGTTACTGCTTTACTTGGTGATCCAAATCAGTACGTCAGGTACCTGCATGGCCACGACGCCGATTAGTGCGACGGTCGCGATCGTGCTGAGCAGGTTGACCCACAACTCCCTGCTGCTCTGATGGGCTGTTTCGTTGGTGCGTTGCATGGTTCTCTCCTTTCAGTGGTTACCGGTTGCAGCCGGTTTCAGTTGAGGCGGTACTGCTTTCCGTCTTCGATCACATAAAAGTTCACGTCCCGCATTCGATACACGCCGCCCGGTCCGCCATGAACTACGTAGTCGTCGTAGGGCGCCTGGCTGACTCGAACCGGGAATAATTTGTTGGTCTGATGGGCGTAATCGCTGTTTTTCTTAATTAGTGCATACAGCTGTTGCCCAGTCGGACGGCAGCCATCAGGACCATGTGCTGCTTCAAAACCGAGCCAGGCTGAGCGGGTCTCTATGTGGTCGTACTGCGTGTTTTCCGACCTGGTCAAATTGAAACCGCGTGGCTCCGCCCATCCCTCGAATGCGAAAAGCATTTCGAGATCCTCAAGTTTTTGCGTCGTTTTAATTGGCATGGTTCTCTCCTTTCTATGCGATCGGCGTGGGTTGCAGCCCTACGCGTTAAAAATCCAGCACTTCACAATGGGTTGCTTGGTGACCGCGTTGGAATGCTTGGCCTGGTGCGCGCGTACCGCGCTGTCCGTGGCCTTGTTGGTGTCGATCAGCTTCCGTGAGCGGGAGTCCTTCAGCCGATCCCGCAGTTCGCTGATGTCGGCGATCTTCTGGCGGTGCTCGGCCGCGCATTTGACGAAGTCATTGAGGTTGATGGCGATGGTGTGGTCCTTCTTGCTGTGGTTGACCACGGGGCCGTCTGCGTCCAGGCCTTCGAGGTATTCGTAGACCTCCCAAAATTCAGCCACTACCGGGTGATCCGAACTGATCGAGGCCTGGCGCTCGATCGCCATGCGGATGATTTGGGTCCGGGTGTGGCTGATTTGCGGATCGCTGAGGGGAACGACTAGGCGCAGGCAATCGAGCAGGGCCAGCAGTTGGGCGTGGTTCTTGTTGATCCGCTCGACGCGGATGTAGCCGCGTAGGTTGTTGCCGCAATGTCCACAGGCGTTCTGCTCATCTTTGAACGGTGTCTCGCAGGCAAAACAGTGGCTGTGCAGGGTGCGCAGTTTTGCTTCGTAGCCGGGCATGCGTTGAGCGAAAAGCTCCATCACTTCCGACTCTTTGCGTACCGCCTGCAGCAGGAAATTGCTGAGCTTTGGGCCTTCAACGAGGCTGCAACCCTATTTCGTCGCAAGTATTACCAGAACGGCAGCCATGCCGGCTTCATTCTCTACATGACCGACGCGGCGCAGAACGAGGATTTTGTCACGGATCTACGCGGTGCGATGAAGAGCAGTAAAGGCCCGGGCAACTTTCGCAACCTGTTCATGTATGCACCCGGTGGCAAGAAAGACGGCATCCAATTGATCCCGATCAGCGAGGTGGCGGCCAAGGATGATTTCGGTTCGATCAAAAACATCAGCCGTGACGATCTGCTGGCGGCCCTGCGTATCTATCCGCAATTGATGGGCATCGTGCCGCAGAACTCCGGGGGCTTTGGCTCGATGCGTGAGGCCGCCCAGGTCTGGGGGCTGAATGAGCTGGAGCCGCTGCAAGCGCGCCTGATGCAAATCAACGAATGGCTGGGCGAAGAGGTTGTTCGCTTCAAGCCGTTTGAGCTGGGCGAGGGGACGTAACCCACACACTGCATAAACGAGGCGACGAGCCGGTGCGTCAACACCCGCTCGACGTCGTACCACTCGAGCCGTCCGAGTGATCCAACCCCAGGCTTCGCCTCACTGCGCGGGGGGCGAAGCCTAAGCGAATCCACTAGCAGCGACAAGGATCACCAATGTCTACACCGATTTTCCCTTGGATGGGCGGAAAGCGCCGTATGGCGAAACACATCCTGCCTGAGTTTCCCGAGCACGAATGTTATGTCGAGCCGTTCTGCGGCGGCGCCGCATTGTTCTTCATGAAGGCGCCGAGTCATGTGGAGGTGATCAATGACTTCGATGGCGAAGTGATCAACCTGTACCGGGTGGTGGCGCATCACCTGGAGGAACTGGTACGGCAATTTCGCTGGTCGTTGGTCAGCCGCAAAATGTTTGAATGGACCAATATGCAGGTCCCGGAAACCCTGACGGACATTCAGCGTGCCGCGCGGTTTTTCTACCTGCAGCAGCAATGTTTCGGCGCCAAACCAACCGGGCGTACCTTTGGGACAGCGACCACTTCGCCACCCCGGCTGAACCTGTTGCGCATCGAGGAAAAGCTCAGCGAGGCGCACCTGCGGCTGGCCCGGACCACTATCGAGCACCTCGACTGGAAGGACTGCGTCCGCCGCTATGATCGTACGCACACGTTGTTCTACCTCGATCCGCCTTACTGGGAAACGGCCGGGTACGCCCCGGGTGGTTTTGCCTTCGAGCAGTACCAGGTGATGGCGGATCTGGCAGCCTCGATCAAGGGGCGCATGGTCGTCTCTATCAATGATCACCCGCAGATCCGTGAGGTGTTTTCGGGGCTGCGTCTGAAGGAAGTGCCGTTCCGACATATGGTGGGGGGGCAGGGCGGTACGCCGGCGAACGAGTTGATTTACTTCAACTGGTGACGTCGCTGAATTCGCCTTGGAGTGGCAGCCGCTAATCGCCCTCCAAGGCGGTTTAGTGTGCGGTAGTGATTGCCCAGCCGTGTTACAGCTCCACACTGAATCCACTGAGGCCTACGTTATCGGCAAAGCGGCCAATGGCCGTCAGGCTGGCCCAGGTGCGCACCTTCTCCCGCCGTGAGCGCACCGGTATCCAGCGTGCGCCACTGCCGCCGAGGCGAATCGACAGGCCCCAGTCGGGGCCGCCGGCGATCTTGGCCACCAGGCACTCGCGCACTGCGTGCTGCTCGACCAGGGCGCGCAGCACTTCTTCCTGGATCCCTTCGCCAATCACTGTTCGTGCTCCAGGCGTCGGGCCGTGGCCGCGTTGTCGAACGCCAGATACAGACCCTCCAGACTGGCCGGGTTCAGCGCTTTGACCGTTTCGAGGCCCAGCGCGAACCCTTCGGCGCGATCGGCCGCGCGCCACAACTCATCCGGACTATGCGCCTGCTGAATGCGGGCCAGCAGCTTCAGCGCCTGAGCGTGGACGCCTTGGGGCAGGTTCACCGCAGCCAATTCCTCGTTCATGTTCACCCCCACTGGGTTTTAGTTGCGATCGTCTTCGTCGCGGCGCCATGGGCTGAACATGCCAGTCCAGTCATTGGTCGTCTTTTCGTCGAACTCAAAGCGTTTGCCTGGAGCTTGAGAGCGGTTGTCTCGGAACAGGTTGAAGAACAACACCGCTGGTACAGAGCCAGCCACCACCAGCAGCAGTGACAGGGCAAAAGCCCAGCCCGGCAGATGGTGTTTGGCGTAGGTAGCAAACAGGGCACACGCCAGCGGCAGAGCGATGCAGCCCAGCGCCTTCCCTACCCATTTGATCAATCCGAACTTGGCCATTTGCGGCTCCTTGTGCAAAACCATTTATGTCTCAACGATACACATAGAGTTCTCATTCGAATCGTTGATTGGCAGGTGGTCGGCGAAACCAGGCAGCCGGGTAATGGTAGACCAGGTGTGGGGGACGTGGTTTCCCCGGCCACAAAAAAAGGCCGCCACAGTCATGTCGAGTGTGGCGGCCTTTTTGACATAAGCGGCGTTACTTGTACTGTTGTAATCCCATGGTTTACTGCTATGCGTTGAATAGCAATAGATCAGTAAGCATCAGGTTGTACTATTAAGTTTTTTCTTATTGTTTTGGTCTATTATTAGTCCATGAAGTCACTAAGTAACTCGCCAAGCTCCGCATCATCTAAAATGCACCACCTAATAAAAGCAGAGTAAGGGGCGGATCTATGAATAAGCTTTTGCATGCGCTCCAAACTTATTTCTTTTTCACTGTCCGTAGAGACGGGGTTGTAATAAGAATTAATTTGGTCTAGGAGTAGGTTATATTGATCGAAAACCTTTCGGCGAAGAAAAGCTCCTGAGACTTTTTTATTAATTGTATGATCGCTATTGTATACTCGCTCTAATAACTGTCTGCTCAATTCAACTTTCGCATCAAAACGCATCGATACCAAATTGACAGTTTTAGCATATGGAGTTATTGGTGGGACATGCTTAATTGCGCGAAATACATCTGCAGTATGGTCGCAGCAATCCAAGATATCATCAAATTCTGCCAGCTTTATATTGTTGCATCGGCTACAGGCTAAATAGAGATTATTCCAGTCAAACTTTTTATTTACATCGCCTTTGTGAGGGTGAAAGTGTTCGACATTTATGTCGTGCGGCTCTTTGGTTTCACAAATGTAGCATTTGTCAAAAAAAATCTCACAAAGCTCTGTATATACATCATTGCCGTCGTACTTTTGCTTTGCTGCAAGTGAGGTGGGCACATTTGGAGATCGTACAGCATTGAACATTTAAACCCCCTCCTTTTTGTTCTTGTTTATTAGTAGCCTAGCCTTCTTAACAAAGAAAGCTGACTCGCTATCTAAGTGCTGTTCATGCTCGCCAATTTCACGAATGTAATGTTCGAGCTTTATGATGTCGATATCAGGAGATCGCATGATGTCGGCAAGGTCGACTATCATTTCCTTAATTACTTCCGAAACCGGTGCAGTGTTAAATAGCCCAGACAAAATAGATTCATATGAATACATGGACAGGTCTTCGACCTGTTCAAGAGTTGACAGGTCATAGATGACAGCATCTCTGACAGAGGACACTACAAACGGAGAGTGCGTAGAAACAATGAACTGAATTTTTGGGAAAGATTTAGTTAAAAATGAAAGAATCTTACGCTGTAGAGACACATGAAGGTGAGCATCTATTTCATCGATTAGCACCACGCCATAAATATCATCAATGGCATTGGAACTTAGCTGAATTTTAGTTAGTAGAGTTGCGTAAATTGAAAAGATTGATGAAAATCCGGAGGAAAGTTGCTGAAGTCGATACTGAGCTTTTCCTTGTTGTCTTATGTAAAATGACTGTGTTTCATACTCGAAATGCAATTTTAAGCTTGAGTCTTCAAATAATTCCTGAAGGTCTTTTTCAAGCTTTTCAAACCACGCGTTAATAGATTCTGCTTCGTGTGGGTTGTTCCCTATTTTAGGTGATTCAGCAAACGCTTGGGCAGTTTTTTGGCTTACCAAAAAATCTTCAAATACTATCGATGAATCAGGCGCAGAAAGTGCTTCTTGCCTTATCGTCTCTTTGCTCTTTGAAGAGCTGGAGGGTCTGATGCTAGCCTGGCGTGTAGCCTCAAATTTGAGCAGTACAGCTCTTTGGTTGTGATAGTCAATTGTAAATTGCTCATAGTTATCAATTGCTACTGGTGGCAACTGCGCCTCAGATAGTGCTGCTTGAGCTTCCTTCAGTGCTCCCAAATAAGCTAGGTAATTTGGATGAGCTTCGTTCATTTGAGAAAGTTGGTAGTTGTAGGAATTTATGTTTTGCTCGAGTTGCTCAGTCGTTATATTCTGTCGCGAAATAATACGCTTAGACAAGTATTCAAAAAGTCCATTAATGAATTGTGTTTTGCCACAGCCATTAACGCCGGTAATGATTAAGTTTCGATTGTTTAACTCTATTGAGGTCGTTTTTCCTGAGCTTGGTATCACTGCGTTGATTTGACAAACATTATTCATCACTAACTTCCATATCGAATAAATAGAAATCCAGCTTTGGGCGTGATACCAGAAGCAAACGACTCGTGAAAGCAAAGTTTGGAACGGTTCACGGTAGCTTCAGAAGCTAACATACCTCTGCCCTAGCATGCCTTAGAACAACCTTTTTTGACCAGTATCGACTCTAGGCGTGCGATCTAGCACGATGATCTTACTAGGTGATGTCTAGGAGCAGACACCCAATTCCATGCTCAACTGCTTGGTTGTGTGCTTCAGCAATTTGCTGAATTCTGCCGCTGCTCACCGACAGCTTTGGGGGCGACTGCAGCCCTCCGCGACCCGCAGCAATTGGCCGATCTATTTTTGTATGGCTCTCGTGCGGGAACATTCTTTCCAGCAGCCGATATGTTTTTCCTGTCCTGGAAATCGGCATTGACCAGGCTAGGGACGAAGTTCTGCTTCGGCGTATTTGCACGCACCATCCCTATTTACCGAACTCCCGGCTCGCTGGGATGAGTTATACCTGGCGCGCGCCGTCGTCCCCCCGCCACGCCTGCGGGCTAAATGTGTCGTTTTTTCTGCACTCCCTGCAGTTGCTTCGGCGTGGGCCTGGCTGGGGTTGCTCTGGCATTGCTGGGGGTGAAAAAGCCTGCGAATCCCTGCAAGGGTGGGCTGTTTTGTGAAGGCTGCTGGAGCGCAGTGGGGGATGGATTTTGAGAGGTGGCTCGGGAAAAGGGTTAGTTTTTGAAATGGCAGCCCAAGAGCTGCTGAGACGCCCGTATTTACTGGGTTTGAGAGCTAACTTTGGAGGGTTAGTTATGGTTAGGTTTGAGGTTAGTAATTTGTAAGATACTGATTTATAAGGGATTTATTTATTGGTTTTTTAACAACTATAAAGGTTAGGAAATAACCCTCAGCTAACCAATTCCTAACCTGCGGCCATCGTCGCGAAGCCGCCCAGCACAAGGCTTTCAGGGCAGTCAGCAAAAAACTAACCTTCCTAACCGTTTTCCGAGGGGTCAACATGAAAAGCCGAAAGCGCCTAGGGGGAGGGCGCTGGCGCAGGTCCATCAGTTGTTGCGCACTCGTGTTGGTGCGCAAACACTCCCAGAATCCAGTAACTGTCACCGAAACTGTCACCAGTTCTACGCAACGTCACCTTGATACCGCTGGAAGCCTTGAAAATAGTGGAGCGGGTGAAGGGAATCGAACCCTCGTTATCAGCTTGGGAAGCTTTTAACGGTATACCTATGTGAAAGACGGGGGGTTAGAAGCGGGGGAGGTCTTTAGAGGCTTGGAGATTTGGGGCGGATAGCCGAGTCGACTGCGTGGTTCTGGTGGGTGCGTGAGCTGAATACGCTCGCGGATCGAGACGAGTTCGAGGCGATCACCCGCAAGATCAATGGCGGCCTGAATGGGCTGGCGGATCGACTGCAGCTGTGGGATCGGGCGAGGGCGGCGTTGTGCATTTCGTCGATCTGATCCCGGCGCCGTATCGGGTGGTCGCCTGCGCGACCGCCTTGCCACTGCTGATCTGCGCCTGTCAGTTCTACTCGACACCACCGATCAGCCAGCGGCTGCAAAGTGCCCGCCACCACCCCAACCGGCGGCGTGGTTCATGGCCCACAAGAGCCCAACTTGGCCCAGCGCATGCTCAACAAATTATTGGCATCACCGATGCCGGCGACCAAGGGCTAATCGCGCTGACTGCCTGCCAAGGCTATGTAAATGCGGTCTCGACTCGGCAGTAAACGTGGTAGGCCATTTTTGATTGTGCAACCGTCCACTTCCCAGTGGTTGACATTGTGTTCTGATTGATACACTTATGTTACGTGCCCCTTTGACCTTCAGAGCGGGCGATCCTTATTAAAAATGGATGCTATATGAGTCGTACTGTGCTCGATCAAAACAATAATAGAATGTGGTTTTTGCAGTTTTTACGTGGCGTCGCCTGTCTGCTTATTGTGTATGTGCACTGGCAAACATTTGTTATGAATCCTGGGTCCTTAAGTGGAATTATTTTTCAATCAGGATTCCCGGCAGATTACGTAGCGCCGACATCGGTTGTGAAGTTTGGAGTTATCATAAACCAAACCATGCCGTTTGATTTTAGGGAGGTATACTTAGGGCTTGCTCTGTTCTTTTTGATCAGTGGTTTTATTATTCCAATCTCTCTGGAGCGTGGAACCAGAGTTAGTTACATTATTCGCAGAATTGCCCGGATACTACCAACGGCGGCGGTCTGTACTGTAATAACGGCTGGCGTAATAGTCATTGGCCGATACGTTGAGGGCAACGCTATTGCTCCATTTTCGATAAAGACAATCATTGCGAATGCTGCGCTTGTTCGCGATATTTTAGGCCATCCTTATATTGATACGGCTATCTGGACATTAGAGATTGAGGTTCATTTCTACTTGATTTGTTTTGTTATCTCATTCTTTTCGGGGCAGAAGAAGGCCTCTGTGATATTGGCGATGACCCTGGCGTTTCTGCTGGTGAGTTACGCGCTCACAAAGGATATGGGTAAGTTTGAATATTTTCGACTGTATTTAAGTGGTATTGCCTTAAATGGATGCTTTATTGTTCTTATGTTTGTTGGTATGGCTTTGTATAATTATCATGTTGGGAATTGGTCAATTGCGAAAACGGCACTTGTGACTTTTGTTTTGATGATTATGAATAATTTAATATTGCAGAATTATTCAAATGTGACATCTGGAATAATGTATGCGAACCATCTGTATGCAGCTCTTATGTTTATGGTGCTGATGTTGGTGGGAGAAAGACTTCCGTACTCCAAAGTTATCGACAAAATTGCAGAGGTTTCTTACCCGCTTTATCTGCTGCATGCCACCTGTGGTTATACTCTGTTTTATATAGTGTACAAACATTTTAACTCTATCGTTTCGGCATTCTCTTTATCGTGGGTGATAGTTATCGCGCTCACGCTTCTTGTTCATCGAACAGTTGAACGACCCTCAACGCCGGCAGGAAAGCGTGTTGCACAACTGGCAGAAAATATTCGTTTCCCGATAGGTTTTAAGTCTCGGGATATGTGATCAGGAAATAAAATTAAAGGCGCCAAAATGGCGCTTTTTTTTGTCCGAAAAAAGTGCGACCGGGTGGATGCGTCAACATCCAACCCGGCCGCCGTCCCTGTAGCTATAACTTTCATCTTCTGACCCGAAACGATTGCCACTAGATTGTAATAAAAATGTCATCTTCAGGGTGCGTTTATCGACGAATGCAGATTTTATAGACCGCCAAATTCGAAAAGGTGCCAGATTGCCTTCGGAAGGAGCGATTTTGAAGTGCTCCTGACTGACCGCTTATTGCCGTAACTGCCTGATGAAAAAGGAAAAAATCCAGACCAATGGTGGGTTTCGTGTTCGGCTTTTCCTACGGCGCGTGGCCACAACTCTTGCGGAGCTCGCGGTCGTTGGGGCGTTCGGCTGCTGAACATTTAGTCAGGCTGTGTTACGCCTGACTGAATTTTTCTGGAGGGGCTCAAAAATCTCCCGCTCACGGCGAAGGGGCCACTCAAAAACCCAGCATTTCAATGATATGCGCTCCATTGCGCTGTGTTGGGTAGTGTTATGGCGCAAGTCGCTCAGATCGAGACACCGATCAATGCTGCGCAGAAGGTGATTGGCGGGGATGTGATCTTCAAGGTTGAACGAGTAAAACAGTCGCTCCTGCCCACTCGATAACTGTCCCATCATACTGCGTGCTTCCCTGCTGGCCGATGCGCGAATTTTGCCGCAGGCCAGACGGGGGAGCTACTTTTTCAACAGAATCGGCCTTTATCTGCCGGATGTAAACGCAGTTAGCCGTTGCGTAAAGGTAATTTGAGAGGGGTTGCTGGTACAGAACTGGTACGGGAAAAATTGTTTGTCGCTGTAAGCCTTAGGTTTAAAGGCTCTTGCGGTTAATCGATCCAATCCATCATCGGCGCAGGATGTGAGCACCAAGTGCTTTGCCCGTGGCTAGCTTTCGCTAAGGGCAATTTAGGGCAAAACAAGGATCGCTTTTGGTCGATTGCTGTCACTCAGGCGCCATCATTACTGCGAGTGACATCTTGATAAATTCTTCGTTTTTATCGATGGCTTCCAGGGCGCCGCGCACGTTGTCGGCGACTTCGCCAGATCCACGTTTCTCTACCCAGTTTGATAGCTCAAGGATGGCGGCCTCCAAGGCGAGTTGATTTTCGTTGAGTTTGAAAAGAAGGGAGGGGAGTAAATCTGAGTTTGGCATCGCGGAGGCTCCAAAAAATAAGAGCGTAGCAGTAATAGGCGAGCGCATATCAGACCTTTATCTGGAGTTTGTTGCTCCGCAACTCACACAGTGAGGCAGGAAAATAAGGTAATCCCGAGCTGGCTTTTCGATGAAAACGAGGAGCAGAAAAACATGTACGTAATTGATTTTAAACATGTTATTTGCGGACTTAAAATCCCCCGCTCGTAAGGGCGTGCCGGTTCGATTCCGGCTTCGGGCACCATATAAAACAAAGGCTTACGCTTAACGGCGTAGGCCTTTTTTATTGGGCGGTGCCACCAGCCGTGTGCACGTCAACTGAGCAGCAGAGGGTTATGAAACGAGTCCAACGCTTATCCATGGCGTTTCGGCTCGGGCTTACGCCGGATCGCTTCCCGCTGAAACCACTGTGCCCGTCGCTTGGCGCGCCGCCATTTCAGAGCGCAACTCACCAATCAAATTTGCAATGGCGCGGCTGGACGTCAATTGATTGGTCGTGACCGCTGTGACCAGGAGATCGACCCGCCCAGACGTCGGATCGAATACTTTGATCATCAATGAACCGTCCGGATTGACTGAGCAGGTGCAGGAGAGGGGCTGGAAACCGCATTCGATTATGTGACGAAGCTCAAGCGTGGAAATCATGACTCACGTCCTTAGGGCCAAGTGAATGGGCATATTAATTTTAGCTAGGGGTTTGCACGATGGCGTTGCTGGTCAATCTAGCTGTAACTGAATCAGGATCACGGTCGCGGCCAAACCCAATGTAAGGATTCCCATTCCGCAGGTGATTACGAGTAGTAGGGGGTTTTTCCACACGGCTTTAATCTCCAGGGTCGAATTGTTGAGTTCAGGTGCCAGAGCAATAACTGAACCAACATGTGACAGGGCGATGAAACAGCCTGCTACAGCGGAGCAGGTGCCGTTTGCCTCAGGAGGATTCCCCGTTATTGGGGAAAAAATGCGTTTCTGACACCGGGGCTGGGTTCCTTACAGCAACTCGCTGCGGTGGTTCATACGGCGACATAGTTGCGCAGCCGTGGGTTTGCCGCTGACGCTTGAGCACGGTCTTGTATAGATTTGTGATGTAACCGCGCCCGCCATTTGGCGTGTTCAGGTCAAATCCTGGCTCGGCCGGTTTGTTTTCTGTGGGTGTGATTATGAGCCTCGGTGGTTAAAGGAAAAGTTGGCTAAGCTCATGGCGGTCAAATCTCAGGGGGTACAGCCATGACGAGAAAACTGATCTGCCAGAAGTGCAATCAAGACACGTCTGTAGAGCTTTGCTTTGACGATGACATCGACAGCCAGGTATTCAATTGCGAGCACTGTGGTGGGAGGCATGTTGAGGTAGAGACCGGCAAATTGCCGGGCTTCCCTGCCTTGAGCAGGTTTCGATTAGATGAAGATGAGTGATCGTGCCTCGGCCAGCCATCAGGTTTTCTGTGACCTTGGGGCGTCCTACTTCCGCCTCGGATCATTTTGCGACAACTTGACCTTAGCTCTGATGACTACGTCTCGGCACCGTCCCAACTTGGCCTCCGGTTACTCTTGGGCTGCACTCTGAAAGTGAAAGCGCTGACGCGCCGATAGTTTTCGTACCAGCCCCTGAGGTCACACCGCCGCTGGTCGGCGACTTGCGATAGACACTGTAGAAAAAAACTCTCGTGCCGATATCCGCGGTGCAAGGCCTGAACATGTCCGGCCTACACCTGAGCGAACGAGCACATTAGTGAGGAAGCAGTGATGGTTGACCCGCATGAAACGATGGGCAGTGTCGGACAGATCGCTGCCGAGCGCGATGCCCTGCAACAGCGCCTGGACAAGGCTGATTGCGCGGCTCATGAGCTTCAGAGGCAACTGGACCTGGCAAAGACGCTGATGACCCGTCTGTTGGCGGCGAGTTACGCATCGACCGGCAAACCTTCCGCGCCCCTGACAAACTGGGGGCTAAATGAGATCGATGTTGTCGAACGGGAAATGGCCTGCTTTTTGAACCCTGTCAATGAGGCGGGCGGCCGGTTCGACTCCGGCTTTGGGCACCATGAATATCAAGGGTTTGCATGAGAAACCTCATGCAAGCCTTTATTTTTTTGGCTCCGCAGATTATTTCTTCCCGATCCCTTGCCCACCGTCCAGGCTTGATATTTCAGGCGGCGAAAACCATGGCAAAGTAGCCGAAGACGGTGAGCAGGATTCCCGACACTGCGAACGCCACCGGAAACCCCACCCAGGGTGCGCTGCTGCCGATCTCGGCGGCTGCCTCGCGGCATGGACCGGAGTGGCTTCGGGCCCCGGCCATGCCGCCCATCAACACGGCTGGATTGATTTTCATCAGGTGGTAACCGATTACCCAAACGGCGATAGGTGGCAGCAGGCAGCCGAAGAACCCCACTGTGAAGATCTGCACGGCGAGGGTGCCGGTGAGTTGATTCAATAGGGTGGCGCCGGCGTTGATGCCGACGATAGCAACGAATACCAGCAGGCCGATGTCCTCAAGGATGTTGCGTGCGGCATTGGGCGTGTTGCCGAAAAAACGCAAGCGTGACGACAGCGACGAAATGATGATCCCCGACACCATCAAACCGCCCGCGTTTCCCAGGCCCACGGCAGCGCCAAAGGCGGGAAACTGGATAAGGCCGATCAGCAGGCCCAGGGTCATGCCGATGAACAAGGTCAGCAAGTCAGTCACGGTGCTGGGACGGGCGATGAGGCCGAAACGTTCGCCAGCCTGTTGCACGGCGCTGGTCAGGCCTGTGACAAACAATACGTCACGGCGCTGCAATTGGGTCTCCGGACCCACTGGCAGGGGGACGCCACCGCGCTCAAGGCGGGTCAGTTGAAGCTGGCCGGCCAGGCTTTCCCCGCGGAACTCTTTGAGTTTCCTGCCGATGACGGCCTTCTCTGTCACCAGAATTTCCGCCTGGTCCAGCACCACGCCTAGTGCCTTGGGATCATCGACTTCCGGACCTATCACCCCAATGTTGGCAGTAAGGTCCTTGTGCGTACCGCCCAGGGCGATGACGTCTCCTGGCTGCAGTTGAATGAGTGAGTCGGCCCCAATCGAATCATCACCGCGTCGCACATTGACGATGCGGTACTCCGGGAAGCGACCGCGAAATTCCTGGATGGTCAGGCCGGCGGTTCCGGGGTTATCGAGGCGGTAGGCGCGCAAACCGAAGGCTGTGTATCCGTTCACGCCCATGTCTTCGACTTCATGAATGCCATGCTCGGCTTCATAGCTGCGCGCTGCGGCTTTTGCATCGACGCCCCACCAGCGAGGCATGTATTTGCACATCAGGACGATGCCGATCGTTCCCCACAAATAGGTGATGCCATAACTCAGCGTAATCATTGCCGATACATCGGCAGCGGTGGTGCCAGGCGGGAGCTTGACAGCCCCCGAGGCCACCGCCTGTTCGGCCGAACCGATGGCCGAAGACATGGTAGTAGCGCCTGCGAGTATTCCCCCGGCGGCTCCGGTCGGGAGTTGAAACAGCCGCGTACCTGCCACCACCACGACAAGACTGAGAACACTGCAAATAACCGCCAGCAGGGTGAACTTCAGTCCATCCCCTCTGAGACTGTTAAGGAACGAGGGACCGACCCGCAAGCCAACGCCATACATGAACAGATAGTAAAAGAGGTTCATGGTGAACGTGTCGACCTTGAAGGTAACGCCATACAGGGATCCTGTGATGGCGACCGTACACCCGACGAGGATGGCCGCGGCGACCATGCCCAAACCGTAGCCTTTGATGGTGATGCGCCCGATCAGTACCGCAAGGCTGACGACCCCGAACAACAGCATGTAAGGGTTTGTATCGAGAAACGTGAACAATGCCTGCACGTATTGATCTCCTTGCGCATACCGTCAGTGGATCGCAGTAAGGAAAAATCGGTGCTGTTGTCACTTTTACGATCGCGTCTGATGCAATCTAGCAGCCAGAGGTCATTCATGCTCGGGCGGTAATCTTTCAAGGCGCATGGGACCGCATTCGATCATACACTTCAGGAGACAGCCACTCGCCTGGAGGCAGTGATGAATCTTCAAATCCAGCGTGCACTGCGTAGTTGGCCGGTGTTGAACTGGCTCGGCAGTTACCAGCGTAGTTGGCTCAAAGGCGATGTCATCGCCGGTCTGACGGCAGCAGCGGTGGTGATCCCCAAGGCCCTGGCCTACGCCACGATTGCCGGCCTGCCGGTGCAGGTCGGGCTCTACACCGTGCTGGTGCCAATGGCAATCTATGCGGTGCTCGGCACGTCACGCCCCCTCAGTGTCAGTACCACCACCACGCTGGCTATTTTGGCCGGTTCTGCACTGGCTCAGGTCAGCCCCTCCGCCGATCCCGCCGACCTGCTGGTGACTTCTGCTACGTTGACCTTGCTGGTGGGTGCGATTCTGACGCTGGCGGGGGTGCTGCGCCTGGGTTTCGTGGCAAGTTTCATTTCGGAACCCGTGCTGGTCGGCTTCAAGGCCGGCATTGGCATCGTCATCGTGCTTGACCAACTGCCTAAACTCTTGGGTCTTCATTTTGAAAAAGGCGGGTTTTTTCATAATCTGCTGGCAACAGCGGTCAATATTCCCCAGGCATCGCTGCCCACTGTCGTGGTGGGCGTGACCACGGTGTTGCTACTGATCGGCATGAAGCGCTACACACCGCGAGTGCCCGCACCGTTGGTGGCGGTCGCGTTCGGGTTGGCGGCCATGAGCCTGCTGGGCCTGGGTGATTACGGCGTGTCCTCGGTAGGCAATGTGCCTACTGGATTGCCCGTCCTGACGTTGCCTGACGGGTCGTTGTTAAACGCACTCTGGCCGTCGGCGGTAGGGATTGCCCTGATGAGTTTTACCGAGACCATTGCTGCTGGACGCGCCTTTGCCCGTAGCGACGAGCCCGTGCCACAGCCGAACCGCGAGCTGGTGGCGACGGGAATCGCCAACATCGGTGGCGCATTTTTCGGTGCCATGGCCGCCGGTGGCGGCACCACCCAGACGGCGGTCAATCGCCTGGCTGGGGCCAATTCGCAGCTGGCGAGCCTGGTGACCGCCGCGTTGGCGCTCGGCACCTGTCTGTTACTGGCGCCTTTCATTGGCCTGATGCCAAATGCCACGCTGGCCGCGGTGGTGATCGTCTATTCCGTAGGCCTGATAGAGCCAGCCGCCTTTCGCGAAATCCTGGCAGTGCGCCGCACCGAGTTTCTCTGGGCCGTGGTGGCCACGGCCGGGGTCATGTTGCTGGGCACCCTGCAGGGCATTGTGGTGGCGATCATCGTCTCGCTATTGGCGCTGGCCTATCAGGTTTCCGATCCACCGGTGCACGTGCTGGGCCGCAAGCCTGGCACCAATGTGTTCCGCCCCGGAAGCGACGAACACCCGAGGGACGAAGTCTTTGCCGGGTTGCTCATGCTGAGGCCGGAGGGGCGCATCTTCTTCGCCAATGCCGAACATATCAGCACGAAAGTCCAGGCGGCGATCGTCGCGAGCGAACCCAAAATCGTGGTGTTTGATTTTCGCAGCGTATTCGACCTGGAGTACACCGCACTGAAGATGCTGGATGCGGCGGACCGGCGCTTGCAGGAGCATGGCATCTCTCTGTGGCTGGTGGGTATGAGCCCCAGCGTGCAGGCCATGGTGATGCATTCGCAAATGGGGCGGGCCATGGATGAGCAACAACGCCTGTTTCTCAATCTGGAGCAGGCGGTGGCGTACTACCGAGCGCTGGGCGACTGATTGTAAAGGGCCGCCCGCGGGCTAATGCCATTCCGTCGATTTCCCCGAGCCCGACTGGCCGTGGTCACGCTTTATCTTTGATATGGGGTGTCGCAATATATAAAGCTACATAGCGCGTGGCCTGCGCTTTCTTACCAAGGGAATGAATGATGAGCACGGTCTTGAGCAGCAAAGAAGCGGTAGGTGAGCGTTACGAACTGGAAACGATGCGTCACGCACAGCAGATGACCTGGAAGGCCATTGATCAGATCGCCCGGGTCATCACGCCCGGTATGCGCGAATCCGAGGCGCAGTCGCGCGGCAAAGAGATCCTGGCGGAACTGGGTATGGACCGGATCTGGCACCCGCTGCTGATCCGCTTCGGGACCAACACGCTCAAGACCTTCAAGCAGCGCTCCGATGGCGATCCCGAGCTGGGGGCCGAAGACATTTTCTTCATCGACTTGGGCGTGGTGTGGCAAGGGCATGAAGGCGATGCCGGCGCGACGTTCACCACGGGTTCAGATCCGGAAATGATCGCCTGCGCAGCGGCAGCCAAGGAGCTTTTCAAGCGGGTCGAAAGCTTCTGGCGCAGCGAGCGGGTTTCCGGCGTGGCGCTTTACGACTTTGCAGCCGCGCAAGCACAGGTCATGGGCTGGACGCTCAACCTCGACATCAAGGGCCACAGGGTCAGCGATTTCCCCCATGCGATTTACCGGGGTGGCGACCTCGGGGATCTGGATCAACACCCGAACACCGGCCTGTGGATTCTGGAAATTCAACTTGCCCACCCCGAGCGTCCCTTTGGCGCGTTCTACGAAGACTTGCTCATCTGAACGAAGACACTTTCAAACCGGGGCATCCGGCACCGAGCCTTGTTGCACGAAGCGGTCGATCAACCACCTTGCCGCCGGACCCGGTGGCAGGTCCGTGCGGTAGATGACGTCGAAGCAATATTGGCCGCTTTTGTACTCCGGAATGTTCAGCTGCACGAGCCGGCCGCTCTCCAGATCCTCCTGGACCATTGGCGCCGGCATGTTCCCCCAACCGATGCCTTCACGCAGCAACATGTGCTTGGCGCCCAGATCCGCCAGGCGCCAGGTGCGGTTGCTGAGCACGGCGAAATCCTTATCTTTGGTCAGGCGCGAGCGGTCGGACAATACCAGTTGCGTGAACTCTCGCCCGGCGCCTGGAACGTTCGAGTCGCTGGAAGCCAGCGGATGATTCGGCGCCGCCACCGGAATCAACTCGACGCTGCCGACGCCAATTCTTTCGATCCCGTCGATGCCTTCGTTCATCGGCCCGCTGACGCCGACAATGGCACCACGGTTGATCACCAGTTCCGTCACGGCGCCGAGGGCTTCCATGTGCAAGTGCAGGGCAACCGTGGGGAATTCTTCCCGAAAGGATTTGAGTGCGTCCACCACGCGCTCCGGGGGAAGCATCACATCGAGCACTACGTGAACTTCAGCTTCAAGCCCCTGAAGCAGTCCCTTCACTTTGGCGCGCAAACCATGGATGCCGTTGGCAATGGTTCTGGCTTCGGCCAGCACGGTGCGGCCGGCATCGGTGAGCTGGGGTTTGCGGGTGGTCTGACGGTCAAACAACGACACGCCGAGCTGCGTTTCGAGGTTGGCAATCGAGTAGCTGATGACCGAAGTGGCCCTGTGCAGCTTTCTGGCCGCCGCTGCAAAACTGCCGACCTCAACAACGGTCAGGAACACGCGCAATTGGTCGAGCGTCGGTGTTCCGGGATCAGAAATCATGGGATTGAACTCTCCTTCGATGATGCGAGTTACTTGCCTATTTATTCGAACCTAACGATCTAAATTAGTCGTCTATTCAGATTAGATGTCAAGGTGCAAGCTTTCTTCACAGCAGCGATTCATGGCGAATCGCGCAAACTTTGAAGGAAATACCTCATGACCACTTCTGCAAACATCGCTCAATCCACCGCCTCAGAGCAGAGCCGTTCCGACGTGACCCAGGCCTCGGCTTCGTTGATCGGCCGCGTACTGCTCAGCGCAATCTTCATTCTCTCCGGTTTTTCGAAACTTGCCGCGCCCGCGATGATGGTTGGCTACATCGGTTCGGTAGGGCTTCCACTTCCGCAACTGGCGCTGGCGTTGGCGATCGTTGTTGAGATCGGTGGTGGCCTGGCCTTGATCGCTGGCTACCGCACCCGCAGCGTCGCCGCAGTCCTGGCCGTGTTCAGCGTGTTCACCGCACTGGCGTTCCACAACGCGCTGGGCGATCAGAACCAGTTCATCCACTTCTTCAAGAACATCGCGATGGCCGGTGGCCTGCTGCAAGTCGTGGCCTTCGGCGCCGGTCGCTTCAGCCTCGACGCCCGCCGTCGTTGATAACCCCCGCGCTGCGAAGGCCGGTCCCTCGCAGCGCAGTGTTTTCTCCCTTCTTTTCAATAGTCGAGACCTCCATGAAAGCCATACGCGTGTACGAATACGGCAGCCCTGAAGTTTTACGTCTGGAAGACATCGCAGACCCGGTGGCCGGTGTTGGTGAAGTGCTGATCGATGTCGCCGGAGCCGGGGTCAACCCGATTGACTGGAAGATCCTGTCCGGTGCCATGAAAGGGTTCATTCCTCTGCCGTTGCCTTTCACCCCGGGGGTTGAAGTGGCGGGTACCGTGATTGCGCTGGGGCAGGGCGTCACTGAGTTCAGCATGGGTGATGAAGTGTTCGGCTTCATCAATATTGTCGGCGGTTATGCCACCAAAGCCGTCGCCCAGGTTTCAAAGCTGGCCGTAAAGCCGCACTCGCTCAGCTTGTTACAGGCCAGTGCTGTGCCTGCAACCGCACTGACGGCGTGGCAGGCACTCACTGAACATGCGGGCGTGCAACGGCGGCAGAAAGTGTTGATCCACGCCGCGGCCGGTGGGGTAGGCAGCATGGCCGTGCAGATTGCCAAGTACCTGGGCGCTGAAGTCTACGCAACGGCCTCCGCGGACAATCATGCTTATCTGAAAGACCTCGGTGCTGACTACATCATCGACTACAGGACCCAGGCATTCGACGAGCAGGTGTCCGGCGTCGATGTCGTACTGGATCTGGTCGGCGGCGACACACAAACCCGTTCGTTCAAGGTACTGAAAAGAAACGGTGTGCTGGTCTCGCCGGTGAGCCTGCCGAACATGTCGCTGGCCAACGACTATGGCGTGACCCCCGCCCATTTCGCCACCCGTTCCGATGGCCGACAGCTCTCGCTCATTGCCGAACTGTTCGACAAGGGCCACCTCACGGTCGACGTCGAGGCATACCCGTTGAGTGAGGCGAAAGTGGCGATCGAGAAAAGCATGGGCCGTCATTTACGGGGCAGGCTTGTCCTCGATACAACCCGGTAAGTCGTCGCCGGGTATTCCTGTCTCTGGTGGACGAGTGCAATCCAATTGTGCCGACTTATCAAGTAACCGGCCTGGACCGATTGTGTGAAACATCGAGCCGAACGGCTGCCAACTTCGAGTAATCATGATGCCTTTTCAGCAACAACCTCAGATCGGTATACGGGACACCGCTGCTCACCGGGCTATCCGTTACCGCACCACCGGCAGTGGGCATGGCGCGATTGTCCGGCTGATGAGCCCTTCAGACCTGGGTCATCTGATCAAGCCTTTTGTGTTCCTTGACCTGTTTGAAGGCGAGAGTTCATTCATCAACGGTATGCCGATGCACCCGCATTCGGGCATCGCCACGGTCACGGTCATTACCGAAGGTAATTTGCGTTTTGAGGATGCCGAGTCGGGTACGGGGATGATTGACTATGGCGGTGTTGAATGGATGCGCGCGGGTGGCGGGGTCTGGCATGGCAAGGAAATGTCGGTCGGTACCTCAAGGCGCATTCAAGGTTTTCAACTGTGGGTGGCACTGCCACCTGCGTTGGAAAACGCCACCGTCGACAGCCAATACCTGGAGTCAAGCGTGATGCCGCAAGTGGGGCTGGCACGTGTGATTCTGGGTTCCTATCTGGGTGTCCAAAGCCCGGTCCGTGCTCCCGCTGGCATGAACTATCTGCTGGTCACACTACCTGCCGGAGAATCCTGGAGCTATGTTCCGCCCGAAGGGCACGAGTCGTTGTGGTTGAGTGTCAGTCGCGGATCCCTTTGCGCTCCGGAGAGGGTCCTGGCGGGAGAAATGGTCATTTTCGAACCCGGTAGCGGCACCGTTACGCTCAAGGCCATGCACAACGATACCGTCTTCGTGATCGGCTCCGCGCAGCCTCATCCTTATGATCTCGCGTTGGGTAACTACTCGGTGCATACCAACCCGCAAGCCTTGCGTGCGGGGCAGGCGAAAATTGCCGAGATTGGTGCACGGCTGCGTGACTACCTGAAAAAAACCAACCCGTCAGCGAGCGTGCTGGTTTTCAAGTAACCCGAGCGTCCGGCTTCGTTGTTTCGCATTTTAAGGTTCGGCCTACATCATTCACACGCAGTGCTGACGGCTTTCTCGGCGCGCTGGATTTCCAGTTTCACGTCAGTCGTTATCCGCTGCTCCTTCAACTGTTGCCCAAGGAAGGGCTGTTCGCCCCGGGATTTCACTTCCGCATCCGTGGCGGCCACCTGCGCCTGGACTGTGGCGGAGTGCTCCGTGATGACAGCCTCCACTTCCTCGTTGGTTTTAGCGGTATCCAGCGCATTGATGAGTTTGCCCACCTCGGCCTTTTCCGCTTCGGCGTAGCCTTCGACGGACAAACCGGTTGCCATGGCGCGTGCCTCGATCTCTACGGTCTTGAGATGCTCTTGCGCCACTTTGCACAACTCTTCCTGCCGCCGATTCTTGCTGGCCTCCCACGTGCTGAACCCGTAAGTCACGGCAGCCAAAAGGGTCACGATGACGGTCGTGCCAATCAATTTGCCTTTCACGTTCACGTATCCTCAAAAGGCAAGGGAAAAGGAATGGTCGTAAGATTCTGTCCAAGACTGAAAAGACTAGCCCAGGATGCGCGGGGAGGGTTACTCATCAAATCGCGGGCGAGAAAAAAACGGGTGCGCACCGAAGATTATAAGGGCTGGGACGCGCGGTGGTAATGCTCAGCCATCGGTGTCGCGATCCCCTTGGTTTGCGAATGGGCACCGGAGTTTGAGTCTTGCGGGCGAAAAGGGGGCGTTGGAAGATTGGCGAGGAGAAAAGGTGCTGCGCGTCAGGTGAGTGGAAAAAAGAAAAGCCCGGTGTTGAACCGGGCTTTTGAGCACGAGCAGTGTTGCTTTAGCCGATTCAACCGCCAATACCCGGTTCAGTCTTGCGTCGATCGCTGCCGTGAGGGTTGCCGCTGTTGATCAGCCGCCTTTCCAGCAAAATATTTTGCAGGGCCTCACGGTCTGACGGGGTCAGTTGATGCTCTCGCTCCTTGAGTTCGAGCAGGATCGGGCTGGACCACTGGCGATAGGTTTGTTCGGCACTACGAATGGATGACATTGCTTCCTCCTTATCAGGCTCCTGCCAATAAAGGCACCGCAGTTCGATACGAAGGACACCCTAGTCGAGGAAGTCGAATGTCGCCAATGCAGTACGTCGGCACTCAACCGTGAAGGTTCCAGATCCCCGTTGCCGCCGCGCGCCGGACATAATCGGAAAAGTCTCGCGCCGGCCGCCCCAGTGCGCGTTGGACCCCGTCGGTAACCGGTGTGTTGCGGCCGTCGAGTACCGTGGTGAACAGATACAACACCAGGTCGATGAACTCAGCCGGCAGTTGCTCCTGCTCCAATGCCTGGCGATAGGCGTCCGGCGGCACCGCCAGGAATCCGATATCGCGATCCGTCGCGCGGGCGATTTCGGCGACGGCTTCGGCAAAGGTCAGTGCCCGTGGTCCGGTCAGTTCATAGAGCTGGCCTGAGTGCCCGGGTTGGGTCAGCGCGGCGACTGCGATTTCGGCGATGTCTTCCACATCGACAAAAGGCTCGGCGATGTCGCCGACGGGCAGCGCCAGTTCTCCTTGCAGGATCGGTTCGAGAAAGTGCCCTTCACTGAAGTTCTGACAGAACCAGCTGGCACGCAGGATGGTCCAGTCGATACCGCTGTTCTGCACCACACGCTCGGCCTGCTGCGCTTCTATCTCACCGCGACCGGATAACAACACCAACTTGCCGACACCGCTGTTCACCGCCTGGTCGGTGAACGCCTGGATCGTCTCAAGGGCGCCAGGCACGGCGATGTCCGGCTGAAAGGAAATGTACGCGGCTTGAACACCTTCAAGGGCAGCGGCCCAGGTCGACCGGTCTTCCCAGTCGAAAGGTGGAGTGGCGCTGCGGGAGCCAAGGCGCACGTTCCGGCCGGCTGCTTCGAGCCGCTTTACGATGCGCCGTCCGGTCTTGCCCGTGGCGCCGAGAATCAGAAGGGTCTGCTGGTTGCTGTTCATCGCGTTCATCTCCATTGGTAATGTGAGTGATGCTCACGTTTAAAAGATGATAGACCCTCATGTTTTGCGGTCAATCCATGGAAAGAACAACCCGACGTATGGCGATGACCTATTGGGTACCCCCATGGCGGGTGCTAAGGTGAGTCAGTGTCATGTTTATTGATCGGGAGTCCGGCCGTGCCCAAGAAGACCAGCGAAGTGCTAGAACAGGCTGTTGCAGAGCCGATTCGACGCAATCCCACGCAGCAACGCAGCCGCGAACGCCAGGAGCGCATCCTCGCCGTGGCGACGGAGCTGATCGCAACCAAGGGCAGCGATCAGCTCAAGATGAGTGAAATTGCCGAGCGCTCCGAAATCTCCATCGGCTCCCTTTATCAGTACTTCCCCGACAAGAGTGCGGTCATACGCACGTTGGCCGAACGCTACAACGCCGAAAGCCGTCGCTGTATCGAAGAAGCCTTGGGGGCGGTCGAGGATGTGCCAGGGTTGCAAGCCGCCTATTCAGACTTGCTCGATCAGTACTATGAGATCGTGTTGGCGACCCCGGCGATGCGTGATATCTGGTCCGGCATGCAGGCCGACAAACACCTGCTGGCGCTGGAGTTGGAGGAGAGTCGAAATGCCGGCGGGTTACTGGCCGAGACGATGCTGAGGGTGTATCCGCACAGCGATGCAGTGCAGGTCCGGGAGTCCGCATTTCTGATCTGGCACCTGGGCGAGGCGACCATGCGCCTGGCGATCTCTTGCGCGCCCGGGGAAGGGCGCGGATTGGTCGAGGCCTTCAAACGCATGTCATTGCGCGAGATCCTGCAGCCAGGGTGCGTGAACGCAACGATTGAGTAGCCTCAGGTGGCCGGGTCGGCACAACCCAGCCCCCGAAGCCTTTGGCTAAACGTAGGGTTGGCCGGTAAAACCACGGGGCAATCTTTGCAACCCGGGCAGGGCGATCAGGCGCTCGGTCCAGGCCTGGCGCCAGTCAGCAACGGTTTGGGTGGCTTTGGCTTTGCGTGCGGCGCGCCGTGCAGCGTTGCGTTGGGCTTTGCGCGCCTCTTTGTACACTTCGGTGTTTCGGCAGCTTCGGCATTTGACCCGGTTGAGTTCGCGGGTCGAAGTGAGGTTGTTGCCTTTGTGACCGCAGGCCAGGTGCCCGCTGACTTTGAAGTGAGTAACCATTGGGACGTCTCCTCGTGACGTGTGATCGTTGGACCTCACACGGTGGGTGACGTTCGTTGCGTGCCTGGCGCAAAAAAAATCCCGGCGCCTGGCCGGGTTGGGGGGAGAAGCATGAATAGAGCGGGCAGGCACTCACTCGGTGACAACAATGTCGCCGATCATGCCTGCGCTGTCAGACCCTGTCTTCGCATCGACTGTCCGCAACGACTCATCTGAACCGTGGCAGTGGTGGATCGACAGGTTTGAGCGACGACAGGGTATTACGGATCAGCGGCGTATCCTTCTCGATGTCGTTCAGGCGATCGCGAATCCTGAGGGCAGTCGGATGTCCGCCTTGGTGATCGACCCAATCGGCGATTTCCTTGCATGCCGCGGCCAGGCGAACCTGACGGGAATCGAGCAGGGTGAGCAGGGTGGTGATGGACTCTTTTTCGGACATGGGAAACACCTCCGTTCAAGACACCTGGCAGGACATTTCAGCCCTCTTCAGTATAGACCCGTAAAAGGCACGCGAGAACTCATCAGCCTTCTCGGGCCGTTACTTGTGACCTGGCATTCAGCTGGCGGCAGACGCGTTTGGCGTCGTCTTCAAGTTCGTAGCCGTCACCGATGAAACCGTTGGTGCGGGTATCGTTTATGCGGTACCAGACGGCAGCCTCGGGGGGTGGATGACCGGTTTCTCCGGCTCGGCGGCCATGAATGATGATCTTGTTACAACGCTTCACGACGAAAATGTCTTCCATGGCTTCACCGCAGCTGACTCGTGTACAGATCAACTATAGAAGTCATTTGTAATCGTGCAAAAAATAGGCAAGTCAATTCGTCGGTTCAGACGCCAGTTTCTCCAGCAACATCGCCAGCCCGACCTCTTCGGCCCGCAAGCCTTTACGCGTTCTTGGCCGGGGCAGATCGGCCAGTGCGCCCAGATGAAAGCACTCGAGCACCGCCGGATGGATATAGCATTTGCGGCACACCGCCGGGGTATTGCCCAACTGCCGGGCGACGTTTTTCACCATCTCCACCACATGCCGTTTCGCCTCCGATTCCGGTTGCCACTGCAGTTTGCGCAACACCGCCAGCGCCAGGGCACTGCCGGCCCAGGTGCGGTAGTCCTTGGCGGTGAAGTCGGCACCGGTCAGGGTTTGCAGGCAGGTATTAACGTCAGCGGACGTGATGGTGTGTCGCTCGCCGTTTTCATCGAGGTATTGGAAGAGATCTTGCCCGGGGATGTCCTGGCAACGCTTGATAATCCGCGCCAGGCGCCTGTCCTTCACGGTGATCTGATGTTCGACACCGCTTTTGCCGCGAAACTGGAACCGGATCGCACTGCCGTTGATCTCCACATGACGGCTGCGCAAGGTGGTCAGGCCGTAGGAGCGGTTGTCCCGGGCGTATTGGGTGTTGCCGACACGGATAAGCGTGGCATCGAGCAAGGTGATGACAGTGGCCATGACCTTGTCGCGGCTGAAGCCCGGTGCTGCCAACAAGGCCTCCAGCTGTTTACGCAGTTTCGGCAGGGCCAGGCCGAAATCCCGCAGGCGTGAGTACTTGTCGCTGTCGCGCACTTCGCGCCAGCGCGGATGGTAACGGTACTGCTTGCGACCGCGCGCGTCGCGGCCGGTGGCTTGCAGATGCCCGCGCGGGTCGGCGCAGATCCACACGTCGGTGTAGGCCGGCGGCACTGCGAGTGCGTTGATGCGCTGGATTTCGGCAGGATCGGTAATCCGCTGACCGGTCGGGTCGAAATAGCCGAACTTGCCACGCAGCTTCCTGCGGGTGATTCCGGGCCGGGTGTCATCGACGTAATGCAGGTCGGGCGGCAGCGCATCGGGCATGGTGATCTTCCTGAGCGAGGAATCCGGGGTCGTTACAGCCATTGACCCCAGGCCACCGCAGTCGTGCCAGCGCCGTTAAACCCCTATTGCTAGGCCAATACCGCCACGGCCTTGATCTGCGCCCAGAGCTGCTGGCCGGGATGCACGTTCAACTGATCGCGGGAAAAGCGCGTAATGCGCGCCAGCAGTGGTGTGCCCGCCGCGTCCAGTCGTACCAGCACGTGGGCGGCGTTGTCGGCACCCAGTTCACTGACCACGGTGACCGGCAGGCGATTGAGGATGCTGCTGTGTTCGGCGTTGTGCAGGCTCAGGCTCACATCCCGCGCCTGAACCTTGCAGCGCAACGCCTGGCCCGGCGCCATCGGCGTGTGTGGCACGCGAATGCTCAGGGCTGTGTCGGGCAGTGCCAGGGTCAGCAATTGGTAATCGCTGTCATAACGGCTGACGCGGCCTTCGATGACCACGCCGGCGTCATCACCCAGTGCCAACGGCAGGTCGAGGCGAGCCAGGGTCTGTCCGATAGGACCGCTGGCGAGCGCCTTGCCGTCGCTGAGCAGGACGATATGGTCGGACAGTCGCGCGACTTCATCCTGGGAGTGGCTGACGTACAGCACCGGAATGTCCAGTTCATCGTGCAGCCGTTGCAGGTAAGGCAGGATTTCGCCTTTGCGTTTGGCGTCCAGCGCGGCCAGCGGCTCATCCATCAACAACAGTTTGGGGCTGGTGAGCAGGGCGCGGGCGATGCCGATGCGTTGCCGTTCACCGCCCGACAGGTGTTGTGGATGGCGATCGAGCAGGTGGCCGATGCCCAGCAGCTCGGTCGCGTGGGCCATGTCGACCCGGCGCTGGTGTTTCGGGATGCGTTTGAGGCCGAATTCCAGGTTGGCCAGCACCGACAGGTGCGGGAACAGACTGGCTTCCTGAAACACATAACCCAGGGCGCGCTTGTGCGGCGCGACGAAAATGTTCTTGTCGCTGTCCTGCCAGATTTCGTCGTTGACCTGGATAAACCCCCGCTCGGCCCGTTCCAAACCCGCGATGCACCGCAGGCAGGTGGTCTTGCCCGAACCGGAGTGACCGTAGAGCGCGGTGACGCCGCGACCGGGCAACTGTAAATCGACATCCAGGGCGAACCCCGGATAACTCAACTTCAGGCGTGTTTGAATCATCGATCAGCTCCAGCCCGCTTTGGTTTTTCGGCTGGAGTACAGCGCCAGCAATACCGCAAAGGAGAACACCAGCATCGCCGCCGCCAGCCAATGGGCCTGGGCGTATTCCATGGCTTCGACGTGATCGTAGATCTGCACCGAGACCACGCGGGTCTTGTCGGGAATATTGCCGCCGATCATCAGCACCACGCCGAATTCGCCGACGGTGTGGGCGAAACCGAGGATGGCCGCAGTAATGAAGCCAGGGCGGGCCAGGGGCAGGGTGACGCTGAAAAAGGTGTCCCAGGGATTGGCGCGCAAGGTCGCGGCCACTTCCAGCGGGCGAGTGCCAATGGCGGAAAAGGCGTTCTGCAGGGGCTGGACCACGAACGGCATCGAGTACAGCACCGAACCGATGACCAACCCCGCGAAACTGAAGGTGAGGGTGCCGAGCCCCAATGACTGGGTGAAATGGCCGACGAACCCGTTAGGGCCGAGCGCCAGCAACAGATAAAACCCGATCACCGTGGGCGGCAGCACCAGGGGCAGGGCGACGATCGCCCCGACCGGACCGCGCCACCAGGATGAGGTGCGCGCAAGCCACAACGCCAGCGGAGTGCCGATCACCAACAGGATGACGGTCGTCAGGGACGCCAGTTTCAGGGTCAGCCAGATGGCGGAAAAATCGGCACTCGTGAGCGACATTTAGAGTTGGTAACCGTAGGACTTGATGACAGCAGCGGCTTTTGGTCCCTTGAGGTAGTCAACCAGCGCCTTGGCGGCCGGATTGTCCTTGCCCTTGTTGAGAATCACCGCGTCTTGTTTGATCGGGTCATGCAGGTTGGCCGGAACGATCCAGGCCGAACCGCTGGTGACTTTGCCGTCTTTGTAGATCTGCGACAAGGCGACGAAGCCCAATTCGGCATTGCCGGTGGATACGAACTGGTAGGCCTGGGTGATGTTCTGGCCTTCAACGATCTTGTCCTTGACCTTGTCGGTCAGGCCTTGCCTGGCCAGTACCTGGGTCGCCGCCAGGCCATAAGGCGCGGCTTTCGGGTTGGCGATGGACAGGTGTTGGTACTGGTTGTCGCTCAGCACTTTGCCCTTGGCATCGACGTAACCTTCCTTGGCCGACCACAGTGCCAGGGTGCCAATGGCGTAGGTGAAGCGCGAGCCCTTGACGGTGTCGCCTTCCTTTTCCAGTTTTTCCGGGGTGGTGTCGTCCGCCGAGAGGAACACTTCGAACGGTGCGCCATTCTTGATCTGGGTATAGAACTGACCGGTCGCACCGAACGAAGTCACCAGTTTATGCCCGGTATCTTTTTCGAAATCGGCGGCAATCGCCTGAATCGGCGCGGTGAAGTTGGCGGCGACGGCCACCTGGACTTCATCGGCCTGGGCAGAGCCGAAGGCGAACACGGCTATCAAAGTCGCCAGGCAAGTAGGGGCAAAACGTGAGGCACGAATGGTCATGAAACGGCTCCGTTATAAGCAGATGATGCGAGGGGGTGATTCGTTATATATACGAATATATAGCGAAATGCCTGCGAACGGAACTTGCCTGATCTGGGGTGAGAGGTCTCATCATTGTGGGTGTGCTCTTGTGGCGAGGGAGCTTGCTCCCGTTCGGCTGCGAAGCAGTCGCAAGCTTTTGGGGCCGCTTCGCGACCCAGCGGGAGCAAGCTCCCTCGCCACAGGGTTTGGCAGATTCAGCGGCGAAGCAATTTCGCCAATCCTTCCTCGGCCAGTCGCCGGGTCAGTTCTGCGGTCGTCAATTCAACCCCCAGCGTGAATGCCTGCCCGGCCCAGAGGTTGCTGAAGTCCGCTTCGCCTTTGGCCCGCAATGGCATTAGCGCGCCACCCGCCAGAGGAAAGGCCGGTGCCTTGGCGTTCATCGGTCCGAGTTCGCGCATCACCCGATTGAGAATCCCCCGTGCCGGGCGCCCGGTGAACAGGTTGGTGACGGCCGTCTCGCTTTCCTTCGCGGTACGCAATGCCTTGTGATGCGACGCACTGACCTTGGCTTCCGGCGTGAACAGATACGCCGTGCCCACTTGTACCGCCGAAGCCCCCAGCATGAACGCTGCTGCAACGCCGCGCGCATCGGCAATGCCGCCAGCGGCGATCACAGGCACTTTCACCGCATCGACAATCTGTGGCACCAGGGCGAAGGTGCCGACCTGGCTGCTCAGGTCATCGCTGAGAAACATCCCGCGGTGTCCGCCCGCTTCGTAGCCCATGGCGATGATCGCGTCGCAGCCATGCTGCTCCAGCCACAGGGCTTCTTCGACCGTGGTGGCTGAGGACAGCACTTTTGCCCCGGTGGCCTTCACCCGATCCAGCAGGGACTTTTCCGGCAGGCCAAAGTGGAAACTCACCACTTGCGGGCGCAATTCCTCGATCACTTCGCAGCTTGCGGCATCGAACGGCGCACGATTGGACACCGGTGTCGGTGCATCGAAGTCGACACCCAGTTCGTGGTAGTAGGGTTCCAGCAGATGCTTCCAGTCTTTCGCACGTTGCTCGTCGGCGGGTGGCGGTTGATGGCAGAAAAAGTTGACGTTGATTGGGCGCTGCGTGTGTTGACGGATGGTTTTCAGCTCTTCGCGCAATTGCTCGATGCTCAGCATCGCTGCCGGCATGGAGCCCAGGCCGCCGGCATTGCTGGCCGCGATGACCATGGAAGAGAGGGTGGCGCCAGCCATTGGGGCCTGGATGATCGGCAGCTCGATCCCGAGCAGGTCAAGAATGCGGGTGTCTGGCCATTGACTCATTTTGGGTGCTCTCCGATGTTGAAACCGGGCAAGGACGATCAGGATTTGTAGCAGCATGATTGGCCCAAGGCCAGTCATGTTTGTCTGCCGGCGCAGGCGTTATTAGCTCCGCTGGTTTTATGTATTGGCTTAAAGTCGTGTACGGCATTTTTTTGCGATGTGGTATTTAAATCACACCATAACAGGTGAACCCTCCGGAGGCAGTCATGTTCCAAGGCATTTTGATCGACAAAGACGACAGCGGTTACCGAGCCACCCTGCAAGCGATCAGTGAGGATCAACTGCCCGAGGGCAACGTGACGGTGCGCGTGGCGTATAGCACGTTGAATTTCAAGGACGGCCTGGCGATCACCGGCAGCAGCCCGGTGGTGCGAAAATTCCCGATGGTGCCGGGGATCGATCTGGCAGGGACCGTCGAGGTCAGCGGGCATCCGGACTACAAGGTCGGTGACCAGGTCCTGCTCAATGGCTGGGGTGTGGGCGAAGGGCATTGGGGTGGTCTGGCGCAAAAAGCGCGCCTGAATGGCGATTGGCTGATTCCGTTGCCCGAGGCATTTACCGCTGCGCAAGCCATGGCCATCGGCACCGCCGGTTACACGGCGATGTTGTGCATCCTGGCACTGGAGCATAACGGCGTGACACCCGAGCAAGGCGAAGTGTTGGTCACTGGCGCCAATGGCGGTGTGGGCAGTTTCGCCATCGCATTGTTGTGCAAGCTGGGCTACCGGGTGGTCGCGTCCACCGGCCGCACCTCGGAGCACGATTACCTCAAGCAGTTGGGCGCCAGCGAAATCATCGATCGCGCGACACTGTCCGAGCCGGGCAAACCCCTGGCCAAGGAGCGTTGGGCGGCGGTCATCGATTCGGTCGGCAGCCACACCCTGGCCAACGCCTGTGCCAGCACCAAGGCCAACGGCACCATCGCCGCCTGCGGCCTGGCCCAGGGCATGGATTTCCCGGCCTCTGTCGCACCGTTCATTTTGCGTGGCGTGACCCTGGCCGGCATCAACAGCGTGACGCAACCCAAAGCCAAGCGTGTGGAGGCGTGGCGTCGTCTGGCGCGAGATCTGGATTTCAATCTGCTGCCGCTGATCAGCCACGAAATCGGTTTAAGCGAAGCCATTGATGCGGCGCCGCGCTTGCTGGCCGGGCAATTGCGCGGGCGGGTGGTGGTGGATGTAAACCGCTGATTGGGCACTGAACCCCCTGTAGGAGCGAGCTTGCTCGCGATGGTCGTTAACGATTACGCGTAGTTATTGGTTCAACGCGGCGTTCTTGAGTCCATCGCGAGCAAGCTCGCTCCTACAAGGGATCAGGTGGTGCTTTCGCGCTCCAGCAATTGCCGTTTGCGCTCCACCCCCCAGCGATACCCCGACAGATTGCCATCGCTGCGCACCACGCGGTGGCAGGGGATTGCCACCGCCAGGCTGTTTGCGCCACAGGCTTGAGCGACGGCGCGAACCGCTTTCGGTGCGCCGATGCGCTGGGCGATATCGGCGTAACTCGCGGTACTGCCGACGGGAATCTCCCGCAAGGCTTGCCAGACCCGCTCCTGAAAGGCCGTGCCGCGCACGTCCAGCGGCAAGTCCAGGCCGAGGGCCGGGGCTTCGATAAAACCCACGACCCTGGCAATCAACTGTTCGAACGCTTGATCGGCGCCGATCAGATTGGCCCGGCGAAATTTGTCCTGCAGGTCGCAGACCAGTTGCTGAGGGTCGTCGCCCAACAGGATCGCGCACACCCCGCGTTCGCTTTGCGCCACCAGAATCGCCCCGAGGGAACACTGGCCGACGGCAAAACGGATGTCGTTGTTCTGGCCGGCAGCGCGGTAATCGGCGGGTTTCATGCCCAGCACCTGATCCGCTGCCTCATAGAAACGACTGTTGGAGTTGAAACCGGCGTCGTACAAGGCGTCCGTGACCGAGCTGCCGCCGGCCAGCCGCTCCCGCACCCGACGTGAGCGGTGGGCCGCGGCGTAACCCTTGGGCGTCAGGCCGGTGACGGCCTTGAACACCCGATGGAAGTGAAAGCTGCTCAGGCCCGCGGTCTCGGCCAGTTCGTTCAGGGCGGGAAGCTCATCGGCGGTTTCGATCTGACGGCACGCGGCGGCCACGGTGGCGGCATGTTTTGCGGCCACGTCGCTCTGATCCTTCGCCGCGCGTTTGCTCGGACGATAACCCGCCGCTTGAGCCAACTCGGCGGTCTCGAAGAATTCGACATTCTGCGGTTTGGGCAAGCGCGCCAGGCTGCTGGGGTTGCAGTAGATCCCGGTGGTTTTCACCGCGTAGACAAACTGCCCGTCCGCCTGTGGATCGCGGGCGACCACAGCGGCCCAGCGTGGATCGTTTTCGGTGGTGATTTTTGTCGATTGGCTTGTCATGGCTATGCATCCGTTGACCCGTTTGCCGCAGATTAACCACTGGCCCGTACACCTACACTCCGGCGCTTGCGGTCAAACTCCGGGTTTTCACCTGGCGGTGCGAAAGGTGAAGTTGATCCGTTGTTCGCCCATGCGCGGATGCTGGCCGTCCTTGATGGGCAGGACGCCGTGATAACGCAAGCGATCGACTCCACCCCAGACCACGATGTCACCATGCAGCAACGGCACGCGTTGGCTCTTCTCGCTGCGCACGAAGCCGCCGAACAGGAACATGGCCGGCAACCCCAGCGACACCGAAACGATAGGCGCTGCGTAGGATTTTTCGTCTTTGTCCTGATGCAATGACATTTTCGCTCCGGGGATATAACGGTTGATCAGGCAGGAATCCGGCTCGAACGCACTGAATCCTGCTTCCAGCGCCGCCGCTTGCGCCAGCTGGAAAAACACCTCGGGCATGGGCGGCCAGGGGTGGCCGGTCTGCGGATCGTTGCGGGTGTAGCGATAACCGCTGCGATCGGTGGTCCAGCCCCAGGTACCGCAGCTGCTTAAAGCCACCGACATGGTAAAGCCGCCTGGCGTGACCATCTGTCGAAACGGTGCGGCCGCCAACACCGCTTCCAGCGCGGGCAGCAAGCGGTCCAGCCAGGGCAAAGCAAAGCCTCTCAAGACGCAGGATTGTTCGCCGATCCGCTCAATCCTGGGCTGCTGCTCGGGTTCGGTGTCGGCAAACAGGTCAAAGGTGGTCGGGTTCATGCTGGTCATGTCGCATCGTGAAAGATGATGCCAAGGGTATGCCGTTTTCCACTGTGCAGGCGACTGACGCCGTGGCGCAGGGTTACCCGGTAGTATCCGCGCACGCCTTTGACCGGGCGCTGGTTGACGGCAAAGATCAATCCGTCACCTTTTTTCAGGCCGATGACTTGCGGGCGCGACTGCATGCGCGGGCGCTGTTCGGTCAGCACGAATTCGCCACCGGTGAAATCATCACCGGGTTCTGACAGAAGAATCGCCACTTGCAGTGGGAAGACGTGTTCGCCGTACAGATCCTGATGCAGGCAGTTGTAGTCCTGTGGGCCGTATTGCAGCAACAACGGTGTCGGGCGTTCCTGACCGGCGGCATGACACCGTTCGAGGAACGCGTCATGGCTTTCAGGGAAACGGTTCGGCAAACCCATCTGTTCATGCCAGCGATTGGCAATCGGCACCAGTCGCGGATAGAGCGCATGGCGTAACCGGGCCACGAGGTCCGGCAGCGGGTAGCGGAAATACTTGTATTCGCCGCGGCCAAAACCGTGACGGGCCATGATCACTTGCGAGCGAAAGGGTTCGGGTTGGGCGTACAAGGCGCTGATTTCATCGCACGCCTTGTGGCTCAACAGCGACGGGATGACCGCGCAGCCATCCTGGTCGAGTTGCTGTTCCAGCGTCGCCCAATCGAGACTGTCGAGGTATCGCCCGCTCATCGACGGGCCTCGCGGTCCCACGCTATCAATACGCGAAGGATGGGCATTGCTCTGACTCCTTGACCCAAGGGGGAAGTGGCCAGTCTAGGACGCGCCGAGGATGCGAACACTCCGGCGCTTGCGGTCGAATTTCAACGCCTGGATGGCGTTACAGCGCTTTGCTCACGCTGATTTCGCTGATGACGTCTTCGCCCTGGCCGTGCAAGGCGTCCAGCGCGGCCTTCGCTTCTTCCTCGGTGCCGTTTTCCAGCTGCGCGAATTCGAAGCGGCGTTCGCCGTTGAGTTTGTACTTGATGACGTATTTGGTCGTCTGAGCCACGGTCATACCTGCCTGTCTGTGTGCTTGAATGTCACTCAGCTCAGTTTCGAGCTGGAGCGGCGAATGATCTTGATCGAGTGGGTCAGGGTCGGTTTGCGGGTCACGCTGATTGCCCGGCGGTTGACCGTGTCGATGGTGATATTCCAGAAACCGGTGCTCGGCGCGGTGATGCGGGCCGGGAACGTGTCGAATGCGCCACCGTGGTAAGTGTGGCGGCCGCCGTTCTTGAAGCTGCGGAAGTTGGCGTCGTTCATCAAACGGATGTTGCACATCTGCGAGCATTGAATGACGACGATGTCGTCTTCATTGAGGTGCTCGCGCTGGTGGATAAATTTCATGGGCGCCTCCAGAAGGGCTTTTTCTACAAAATCAAAACGATAGCAGTGGGCAATTGGCGCAGTTTATCAGTCCGCAGGCGTTATTATCCGGCTGTCGAGGCCCGCGTTGACAATTAAAAGCGGTTATTCGGTGCCCGGTGGGCGATAAAATACAGTGGGCCCCGGAGAAAAACCGCATCTGCGCTGTCGGAGGGTCTTTATCGGAGGTTTCGTATGAAGTGGGGAGTGTGGGTATTGCCGTTGGCGTTGGCGATAAGTGGTTGCGCGACCGTCTCGGAGATCGACGCGTCGCTGCCCACCATGAACGTGATTTCAGGCAAGAAGCCCCATGAGTACGCGCAATGCTTGAGCGAGAAGCTCGCCAGCAGTCGCGGGGCCTTGCAAGTCGAACCGCAGAAAGACGGTGTGCGGGTGATCGTGCCGCAGAAGCTGTCGTCAGGGCCGGCGGCCGTATTCGATATTGAACAGCGCTCCGGCGGCAGCAGTATCAAACTCCATGAACGCATCTCCAACGTACCGTTGCGTCCCCGGGATGTACGCAATGCAGCGACCGAGTGCATTTCCGGCTGATAGACTACCGATATTCAAAACACCCATGCCGTCAAAGCAATGCTCTGGCGGCATTGTCATTTCTGGAGTCTGGCATGAAGCGCGAGCAAGTGCGGGAACGGCACGCAGAGGGTCTGATCTGTGCCACCCACGTCATACAAAATCCGGCGAATCCAGGGGAGTGGATCGTGTTTTTCAAAAAGAGCGCCGGACGCAGTTTTTTTCTGGTGGATGACAACGACGAAGTCGAATCCTTTTCTCGCCTGGACGATCTGGTCGAAACCGTGCGCGGCCTGGGGATCAAATTCGCCGAAATCCACATATAGGGCAGGGCGCCTTACTTGCAGACCACCACCACGCTGCGGTTTTTGAAGTTGCCGACGTCGAGGCCCAGGGTTTTGTCACTCTCCTCGGGGGCTGGAGAGCCGTCGGTGCCGACGATGCGGTAGCCGGTGCCGGCACAAGACGCATCGGCCTTTTCATAGCAGGTCGCCCAGGAATTGGCTTCCCCGGAGCAATCGATGGCCAGGCCTTGTTCGCCGTTGTTCAGGTAAGTGGTTTCGGATGTTGCGCAGCCACTCAGGGCCAATACCGCAATCAGTGGCAAAAATCGGGTCATGTCGTTGTCGTCGTCAGTGGGGTGGGCAAAGCCTGTGACAGCGCCGCGGGCAAAAGGTTATAGCGAAAGGCCACTGTGGGAGCGAGCCTGCTCGCGAAAAACCTCCGAACAACGCGTTCATTCAGACAGCACGCGTTATTGTTGTCGTCCATCGCGAGCAGGCTCGCTCCCACAAAAAGGCCCGCAAGCCAGTCAAATTTTCATTTTCAGTGACCAGCATCATGCCTAGAGGCAGGGCTGTGGCGCGTAAGCCAAGGATCAGCTCTTGTCCTTGCCGCGTCGCTTGGGTTCCGGGTGTTCCAGTTCGAGCACCGACGCCACTTCGATCGCCATGGCTTCAGTCGGAAAAGGGCCGACGATATTTTCGCCCCCCGCATTGCCTATCCACCATTGGCCGTCTTTCGCTTTGTTGATCAGGTACCCGTTGACGCTTTTTGCTACCGACATCTATCTGCCTCGTTGGCTGGTTCAAATGCGCCATGATAGCGCCAAACACCCGCAACCGGTGTCGATGGGTGTAGGGTGGTGCGATTGCCTGATCAGTTGACAAGCGTGCAAATCTGCCGGTCTCTGCTATCACTTACAGGTTGCCGAAGGATCGATGCAGTCTCTTGCGGAACTATCGGCAAGAATATTTCTCTATGATGGCATCGGTTAGCCAGCGCGGGGCATTGTAAGGTGCTCGCCGCCTGATTAGACTGCGCCGAAACTCGTACACACAGCCCTTTCAAGGACTTTTATGATCAAGAAATGCTTGTTCCCAGCAGCCGGTTACGGTACTCGCTTCCTGCCAGCGACTAAAGCCATGCCCAAAGAAATGCTGCCGGTGGTAAACAAGCCACTGATCCAGTACGGCGTCGAAGAAGCACTGGATGCCGGGTTGACCGAAATCTCCATCGTTACCGGTCGCGGCAAACGCGCCCTGGAAGACCACTTCGACATCAGCTACGAGCTGGAAAACCAGATCAAGGGCACCGACAAGGAGAAATACCTGGTCGGCATCCGCAAGCTGCTCGACAACTGCTCGTTCTCCTACACCCGTCAGACCGAAATGAAAGGCCTGGGGCACGCGATCCTGACCGGCCGTCCGCTGATCGGCGACGAACCGTTCGCCGTGGTGCTGGCGGACGACCTGTGCGTCAACCTCGAAGGCGACGGCGTACTGACCCAGATGGTCAAGCTGTACAAACAGTTCCGCTGCTCGATCGTGGCCATCCAGGAAGTCGACCCGCAAGAGACCAACAAGTACGGCGTCATCGCCGGCGAGATGATCCGCGACGACATCTACCGCGTGCACAGCATGGTCGAGAAACCAAAGCCTGAAGATGCGCCGTCGAACCTGGCCATCATCGGTCGCTACATCCTGACCCCGGACATCTTCGACCTGATCGAACAGACCGAGCCAGGCAAGGGCGGTGAAATCCAGATCACCGACGCTCTGATGAAACAGGCCCAGAACGGCTGCGTCATGGCCTACAAGTTCAAGGGCAAGCGTTTCGACTGCGGTGGTGCCGAGGGCTACATCGACGCGACCAACTTCTGCTTCGAGAACTTCTACAAGACGGGCAAGGCGTACTGATAGCACGCCCAAGCTGTTTGTATTGAAAAGCCACCTTCGGGTGGCTTTTTCATTTGCAGCGCTTGCCCAACGAGCGCTCGCGGGTATGCTGTTCACCTGCCGAGGAGATAGACAATGGCCCACGATTTTGATCTTTATGTAATTGGCGCCGGTTCCGGCGGTGTGCGGGCGGCCCGATTTGCGGCTGGTTTCGGCGCGAAAGTGGCCGTGGCCGAGAGTCGGTATCTGGGCGGTACCTGCGTGAACGTCGGCTGTGTGCCGAAAAAATTGCTGGTCTACGGTGCGCATTTTGCCGAGGACTTCGAGCAGGCATCGGGTTTCGGTTGGAGTCTGGACGAGGCGCAGTTTGATTGGCCGACGCTGATCGCCAACAAGGACCGCGAGATCAATCGCCTGAATGGCATTTATCGCAACCTGCTGGTCAACAGCGGCGTGACCCTGCATGAGGGGCACGCCAAGATCGTCGATCCGCATACTGTCGAGATCAATGGCGAGCGTCATACCGCCAAGAACATCCTGATCGCCACCGGAGGCTGGCCGCAGATCCCGGAGATTCCGGGGCATGAGCATGCGATCAGTTCCAACCAGGCGTTCTTCCTCAAAGCGCTGCCCAAGCGGGTGCTGGTGGTAGGGGGCGGTTACATTGCCGTCGAGTTTGCCGGGATTTTCCATGGCCTCGGCGCCCAGACCACGTTGCTCTATCGCGGTGAGTTGTTCCTGCGGGGCTTCGACGGTTCGGTGCGCAAGCACTTGCAGGAAGAGCTGACCAAGCGTGGCATGGACCTGCAATTCAACGCCGACATCGAGCGTATCGACAAGCAGGCCGATGGCAGCTTGAAAGTCACGCTCAAGGACGGCCGCCAACTGGAAGCCGATTGCGTGTTCTACGCCACGGGCCGACGCCCGATGCTGGACAATCTCGGGCTGGAAAACACCGGGGTCAAACTCGACAAGAAAGGCTTTGTCGAGGTGGATGATCAGTACCAGACCGCCGAGCCGTCGATCCTGGCGCTGGGTGATGTGATTGGTCGCGTTCAGCTGACACCGGTGGCGCTGGCTGAAGGCATGGCGGTGGCGCGACGTCTGTTCAAGCCTGAGCAGTATCGCCCTGTAGATTACAAGATGATCCCGACAGCGGTGTTCAGCCTGCCGAACATCGGCACCGTCGGTTTGACCGAGGAAGAAGCGCGGGACGCCGGGCATGAGGTGGTGATCTACGAAAGCCGCTTCCGGCCGATGAAGCTGACCCTGACCGAATGCCAGGAGCGCACGCTGATGAAGCTGGTGGTGGATGCCAAGACCGACAAGGTGCTGGGTTGCCACATGGTCGGGCCGGAGGCCGGCGAGATCGTGCAAGGCCTGGCGATTGCCTTGAAGGCAGGCGCCACCAAGCGTGACTTCGACGAAACCATCGGTGTGCACCCGACGGCCGCCGAAGAGTTCGTCACCATGCGTACGCCGGTCGCCGGCTAAGCGCCTTTTGTGGGAGCGAGCCTGCTCGCGAAAGCGGAGGCTTAGTCAGCAGGGATGCTGGATGTGATGGCCTCTTCGCGAGCAGGCTCGCTCCCACAGGAACTTGCGTGGTTCATGACATTTGTGTCCCGCCGCCGTCCGTTGTGGGAGGGGCGGGTTCGCTCAAGCGTGTGTTTGTTTCAAGCTCTGCCTGGACCTTGGTCAACTCGATTTCCAGCGCCTTGTTGATCTGTGACTGCTCATCGACATTCTGTTTCAGCGACTGACTCTCAAGAAGGGCGACGCGCAAGCGTTCCTGGAGGAGGGTGCGTTCGCCGTCAAACCGTGTCACTTGCTCCAGCAGTTGATCCTGGCGGCTGTTGCTTTGCTTGAGCTGCTCTTGCATCAGGCTCAGCTCACGCAGCGTGCCGCGGTTTTCCGTCAGCAAGCGTTCGTTGTCGCGGTGCAACTGGGTGATTTCATCCTGGCGCACCAGCGCGCTTTGCTGCGCCTGACGCAATTCCATCTGCAACTGCTGCACCTGGCTTTCGTGACGACTGTGTTCCTGCTCGCGCTGCTCCTTGACAGCATTGCGGTAGTGCTCCAGTGCGTCGCGCGCATGCAGGTGCTTCTCTTCCAGCGAGCGGATCTGCTCGTCCTTGTCCTGCAAACGTAATTCGAAATCAGCCAAAGCCTGAGTCAGCCCGGCATTACGGGTTTGTTCGGCCTGCAAGATGGCGCGGGTTTCGTGTAGCGCCTCTGACTCTTGGGTGAGTGCCAGGCTCTGAATCTCGTACTGCTGGTGCAGTTCGGTGTTGGCTTCCCGAGCCTCTTCCAGCTGAGCCTCCAGGGTTTTGCGCTGCGACTCGAACTGCTCGAGGGCCTGATCGATCGGCGCCTGGGCTTGCTCCTTCAGGCGTTGCGCCAGCCGCGAAACCAGTGCGAGCAACTCATCGTCGATAGGCTCGGACGGTTCTGTTGTCACCGGTTCAGTGGTGACGCCCAGCTCCTTCAGATACCGATGAATCGTGGTTTTCGAACCGGTATTGCCCATTTCGATCCGTACGGCATCGATGCTGGGGTTTTCGCCGCGAGCAAGGATCGCCAAACGTGCAGCTTGCACTACTGCCTTATTTACACCGCCACGGGCCATGATTGCTCCTACTATTTCGTGATGTGGTACGTATTACGTAAATACACATTGTACCATCGAAAAACAAAAGTTAAATACAGTATGTTTTTGACGCGGGATATACTGGTATTACCCCGCGTGATACGCCGAAAATCCATTTTTGCCAGTAAAAGCCGTACGCATTCGAGAGTTTGACCCCATGAGCGAGCTGGATCGTTACCTGCAAGCCGCAACCCGCGACAACACCCGTCGCAGTTATCGTGCGGCCATCGAACACTTCGAGGTGACCTGGGGTGGTTTCCTGCCGGCCACCGGCGACAGCGTGGCGCGTTATCTGGTCGCCCATGCCGGTGTGCTGTCGATCAACACCTTGAAGCTGCGATTGTCGGCGTTGGCGCAGTGGCACAACAGCCAGGGCTTCGCCGACCCGACGAAAGCGCCGGTGGTGCGCAAGGTGTTCAAGGGGATTCGTGCGTTGCATCCCGCCCAGGAGAAGCAGGCCGAGCCTTTGCAGCTTCAACATCTGGAACAGGTGATCGCTGGGTTGGAGCAGGAAGCACAAACCGCAATCATTGAAAACAACCGACCGGCTTTGCTGCGGGCCAGACGCGATAGCGCGCTGATCCTGCTGGGCTTCTGGCGAGGATTTCGTAGCGACGAGTTGTGCAATCTGCAGATCGAACATGTGCAAGCCATCGCCGGCACCGGCATCACCTTATTCTTGCCGCGCAGCAAGGGTGACCGCGAAAACCTCGGCAAGACTTACCAGACACCCGCCCTGCAGCGGTTGTGCCCGGTGCAGGCGTACATTGCCTGGATCACCGAAGCGGCCCTGGTGCGCGGACCGGTTTTTCGCGGCATCGATCGCTGGGGGCATCTGAGCGAAGAGGGCCTGCATGCCAACAGCGTGATACCACTGCTGCGTCAGGCGCTGGAGCGTTCGGGCATCGCCGCCGAACACTACACCAGCCACTCCTTGCGCCGCGGTTTTGCCTCATGGGCGCATCAGAGTGGCTGGGACTTGAAATCATTGATGAGCTACGTGGGCTGGAAAGACATCAAGTCCGCCATGCGCTACATCGAAACCAGCCCGTTTCTCGGCATGACCCGCCTCGTGGAAAAACCGCTGGAACCCTAAATTCGGTTTTCTTCTATTAATACTGTTGGCTAATAGCGAAAGCCAATCAGCAGTATCAGGTTTGCCAATGAGCCATCCGTCCGTCGAGTGGGTAAAGTTCTCTCCATCAACTTCACAACCCCTGACGGAGAGTCATAGATGCCTATCATCAACAGCCAAGTCAAACCGTTCAAAGCTGACGCATTCAAAAACGGCGACTTCGTAAAAGTCTCGGACGCTGACCTGAAAGGCAAATGGTCGGTGGTGTTCTTCTACCCGGCTGACTTCACCTTCGTTTGCCCAACCGAGCTGGAAGACCTGGCCGACAACTACGACGCTTTCCAGAAGCTGGGCGTCGAGATCTACAGCGTTTCCACCGACACCCACTTTGCTCACGCTGCCTGGCACAACACGTCGCCAGCCATCGGCAAAATCCAGTACACCATGATCGGCGACCCGACTCACGCCATCTCCCGCAACTTCGACGTGTTGATCGAAGAAGCCGGTCTGGCTGACCGTGGCACCTTCGTGATCAACCCTGAAGGCCAGATCAAGATCGTCGAGCTGAACGACGGTGGTGTAGGTCGTGATGCTTCCGAGCTGCTGCGCAAGATCAAGGCGGCCCAGTACGTCGCTGCTCACCCTGGCCAGGTTTGCCCAGCCAAGTGGAAAGAAGGCGAAGCCACTCTGGCGCCGTCCCTGGACCTGGTCGGCAAGATCTAAGTCTGTGACGCGCAACCCGGGGCGGAACGCCGCACCTGCTCAGTAAGCTGCACCGCCCAATAAAAACGCCCGGGCGAGATTCGCTCGGGCGTTTTTTTATGTCTCAAATTCAAGGAAATCGCCCGTATGTTGGACGCCAATCTTAAAGCCCAGTTGAAATCGTACCTGGAACGGGTCACCCAGCCGATCGAGATCGTTGCCTCCCTCGACGACGGTGCGAAATCCCGGGAAATGCTCGAACTGCTGAAAGATGTTGCCAGTCTTTCCACCCAGATTACTTTGCTCGATAACGGTGACGATGCCCGCAAGCCATCGTTCTCGATCAATCGCCCCGGTGCCGATATCAGCCTGCGTTTCGCGGGCCTCCCGATGGGCCATGAATTCACTTCGTTGGTGCTGGCCTTGCTGCAAGTCGGCGGCCATCCTTCGAAGGCCAGTGTCGAAGTGATTGAACAGATTCGTTCGCTCAAAGGCGAGTTCAACTTCGAGACCTATTTCTCGCTGTCCTGCCAGAACTGCCCGGACGTGGTCCAGGCGCTGAACCTGATGGCCGTGCTGAACCCCAGCATCCGCCACGTCGCCATCGACGGCGCGCTGTTCCAGGCGGAAGTCGATGAGCGCCAGATCATGGCGGTGCCCAGCATCTACCTCAACGGGGTGAATTTCGGGCAGGGCCGCATGGGGCTGGAAGAAATTCTCGCCAAAATCGACACCAGCGGCATCGAGCGCCAGGCAGAGAAGATCAGCGCCAAGGAAGCCTTTGATGTGCTGGTGGTCGGCGGTGGCCCGGCCGGTGCTTCGGCGGCGATCTACGCGGCCCGCAAAGGCATTCGCACCGGTGTTGCGGCTGAGCGTTTTGGTGGTCAGGTGCTGGACACCATGGCCATCGAAAACTTCATCTCGGTGCAGGAAACCGAAGGGCCGAAACTGGCCGTCGCGCTGGAGGAACACGTCAAACAGTACGACGTGGACATCATGAACCTGCAACGTGCCGACCAGTTGGTGCCGGGCGCGAATGGCGAGCTGCATGAAATCCACTTCGCCAGTGGTGCGAAGCTCAAAGCCAAAACCGTGATCCTGGCGACCGGTGCGCGGTGGCGTGAAATGAACGTGCCGGGCGAGCAGCAATACCGCAACAAAGGTGTGGCGTACTGCCCGCACTGTGACGGCCCGCTGTTCAAAGGTAAGCGTGTGGCGGTGATTGGCGGCGGTAACTCCGGCGTCGAAGCGGCCATCGACCTGGCCGGTATCGTGTCCCATGTCACGCTGCTGGAGTTTGACGTGCAGCTGCGCGCCGACGCGGTGTTGCAGCGCAAGTTGCACAGCCTGCCGAACGTCACCGTGATTACCCATGCGCAAACCACTGAAGTGACGGGGGATGGTCAGAAGGTCAACGGCCTGCGCTATAAGGATCGTCAGACCGACGAACTGCGCACCGTGGAGCTGGAAGGGATCTTCGTGCAGATCGGTCTGCTGCCCAACACCGATTGGCTCAAGGGCACCATCGAGTTGTCGCCCCGTGGCGAAATCATCGTCGATGCCCGTGGTGAAACGTCGATACCGGGCGTGTTCGCCGCCGGCGACGTCACCACCGTGCCGTACAAGCAGATCGTGATCGCGGTGGGTGAGGGCGCCAAGGCTTCCTTGAGTGCATTCGATCACCTGATCCGGACATCGGCACCGGCATAAACGCCGACGCTGAAAACACAAAACCCCATGACGGATCATGGGGTTTTTTGTGTCTGGCATTTAACAGGGCGGGAGCCGCTTTGCTGTGGGAGCGAGCCTGCTCGCGAAGGCAGTGGGTCATTCAACTGTGATGTCGGCTGACATTACGCTTTCGCGAGCAGGCTCGCTCCCACAGGGTTCTGTGGTGAAAGTTAGAGTGGCGCAGGCTGGATGATTTCGACCCAGTAGTTATCCGGATCCTTGATGAACGCCAGGCTCTTCATGCGGCCGTCGTTCAGGCGTTTCTGGAAGTCGCAGCCCAGTGCTTCAAAGCGCTCGCACGCGGCGACGATGTCCGGAACCGAAATGCAGATATGACCGAAGCCGCGTGGGTCGGTGTTGCCGTTGTGGTAGGCGAAGTCCGGGTCGTTCTCGGTGCCGTGGTTATGGGTCAGTTCGAGAATGCCGGGGATCGATTTCATCCACTCGGTGCGCGCGGCGGTGTCGGCCGGGATCTGTGATTTATCGACCAGCGCGAGGAAATACAGGCTGAACTCGGCTTCCGGGAAATCGCGCTTTTCTACCAGCGTAAAACCGAGGATGCGCGTGTAGAAGTCCAGGGATTTGGTGATGTCCTTGACCCGCAGCATGGTGTGGTTGAAGACAAACTTTTGCGTCGCGGTATCAGGTTGAGCGGTGACGCCGGGGAAGGTGTTCAGTTCGTGCAGGCTCATGGGCCCTCCGGAAAATAAGCGGGGCTATCGAATGGTGGACATGATACGCAAGGGTAAGGACATCACCAAACCCAAAGCCTCTGCTATTGCCTGACAGACGGCCTGGGCTCAGACTTCACGGCTCAAAACGCGAGTGTTGATTGCAATGATTCGATTCGGTAAATCGGTGTTCATCCTGATCGGCATGCTGTCCGGGATTGCCAGTGCTCAGGCCGAGACGCCGGTCATGACCTGGCCTCCCGGCTGGCAGGTCGAAGAAATTGCACCAGGTGAGGGTGCTTCAGGTGTGTCTCGCCAGCGTGCAGTGAAAGTCGATCAGGGCGGCACCCCGGTGATGGTGATGGAGCTGACCATGACGCAGGTGCAAAGCGATCATCAGGTCAACCTGGAAGGGGTGTTGCTGGAGATGCGCAAGTCGGTGCAGAAAGACTTTTTTCAAGGGGGCTATCAAAGTGTCTGCAACCGGATTCATCCGTCTACCTTGAGCCGGTTATCGGCGCTGGAAACCACCTGTACCATTACACAAAACGGCCGGCATGTGCTTTCTCAAACATTGGTGGCGGCGGTGGACGGCGATAAAGCCTACGTTCTTTCCTACGCCGGACAGGCCGAGGCTTATAAGGCCAGCCAGGATGAAATAGAGGCGGCGCGTAACGCCTTGAAACTTTAAAAGAAGACTTTAGTGGCTTCAGGCTTTGCGTCCGCGCCGAAATATTTAGATACCCAAACGGATTAAGCACAAAGTTAGTCGGCAAGTAGTGGTTTGATCGGCCAACATCGTTGAATTTAGAAGGTATTCATGAAAAAGCCCTGCATTTGCAGGGCTTTTTTTTACAGCGCAAGTGCTTAGCCACGCAACCAGGAATCAACGGTAGAGGCACCATATTGTTCCTTCCAGGCTTTCAAGCCGCGGTGGTTGCCACCCTTGGTTTCAATCAGTTCACCGGTGTGCGGGTTCTGATAAACCTTGACTACGCGGGCGCGGCGGGTTTTCGGCGCCGAGGCTTGCAGGCCGGATTTGGCCGGATTCGGATCGAGAATGGCGATAATGTCGCGCAGGCTCTTGCCGTAGGTTTTCATCAGCCCCTGGAGCTTTTCTTCGAATTCGATTTCTTTCTTGAGCCCGGCATCGTTCTTCAGGGACTCAAGCTGCTTGAGCTGCTCTTGAAGGGCCTTTTCAGCTGCACGAAATTCAGCGAGTCTGGACAATATCTTTACTCCAATAGTGTGTTTGGCTGATACCAACCGCAAACAAAGCTATAAGCCAAGAGCCTTGAAGCGACCCGGTGATAAATGGCTCACCTGCTAAATTACCGCAGGCATGAAAAATTGTAGTAGTTAATGGACCAAGAGTAAATCATGTCTTTTTTTTCATGTAACCAAGAACGGTCATTTGTTTCAAATTGGTGCGTCCTATCGCTGTCTCATCGCTTGAAAGCATTAGTTAATGGTCACTTAATGCACTAATGAACTCCGCGCCGGGCATCGGTCGACCATATAGATAGCCCTGCAGGAAGTTGACGTTATGGGCCGTCAGATAATCACTTTGCGCCAGGGTTTCCACACCTTCGGCAACCATCGCCAGATCGAGCTTGGCGGCAAGTTCCATGATGCTGTCCAGAATGTGGCTGGACAGCGTGTCGATGCCGATCATGGCGACGAAGCTCTGGTCGATTTTCAAATAATCAACATTGAACTGCCGCAGATACCCGAGGCTGGAATGGCCGGTGCCGAAGTCGTCGATGGCGATCTTCACCCCAAGGTCATGCAACTGTTCGAACAGTTGATGGGTAATGGCCGTGGGTTCGATCAGTTCGCGTTCAGTCAACTCCAGCACCAGGTAAATGGAACCCGGTGCGAAAGCCGCGAGAAATTCGCGGCAATCCCGGACCAGGTCCAGATCCTGGCAGTGATTGGCGGTAATGTTGACGCCGATGTGGAAAGGTTCCTCGAACGACGTGGACAGCGGAGCGAGCAAGGTGGCTGTCTGTTGCATCAATGAGCGGGTCATCGGCACGATCAGTCCGGAGTGTTCGGCGAATGGAATGAACAGGTCGGGGCGCACCAGGCCTTCTTTCGGGTGGTTCCAGCGCATCAGCACTTCGATGCCGGAGATCTTTTTGCTATCGCCATGCACAACGGCCTGGAAGTACGGAACGAACTCTGCCGCGTCCAGCGCACGCTTCATTTCATGGGTCGGTGACGATGAACGCTTCTGTAGAATGTGTCCGATCAGGCCCGATATGACGCCAAAGAAAATCAGCAGGCTGAACAACGGCGGGTATTGGCTGCTCATGTAGCGCCAGGTTTCGCCTTCGGGGAAACCGGCCTGAACGCCAAAGGCAAAACGCGAAGAATCGATTTTGGTTTGCGCCACCGGAAAGACGGGGAGGGGCCCCTCATGGAACTCGCCGTCGGAGGTCAACCAATGGGGGCCGACTTGCAGGGCCAACAGGGTATGACGGCCGATCATGCGCAGTGCATTAATCAGGTGATAGCCATCGAGCGTGCTCATCGCGCCACGCAGGCCTTCGCCGAGCCGATATACCAGCACTGCCGTGTTGGGTGTGACCGGGTTGCCTTTCATCAATAACAAGCGGCCACCGGCGTAGTCCCCGGATGCAATCTTCTCCTGATAGTCACCAAACAAGGAACTGCAATAAATAGTGTCGTCCCACACCAGATTGGTCGAGCGCACGAATGGTCGGCGAGTGGCTTGCTCGCGCAAGGCCAGGTTGACGTCGATACAAGTTTGTCCGGCCAGGGGCAGTAACTCCCGGGCTGCCTGGGCGTTGTTGTCGAGCATCAGTTCGAACTGGCGAATGGCTTCTTCGGCAGTCTGCTGCGTACTTTGCTGGAGCGTTCGCTCAGCTTGCATGGAGAGAATGACACCGCCCAGTAATACCGGGAGTAATCCACTGGCAAGGGTGATTGCAATTCTGATGCTGCGTTTGCGGGTGTTGGCGTTCAGTGGCATTTGCGAAACCTGTAACGATGAAATAGGGCTCTCAAATGCTGGCAGGGCGCAACGCCCTGCAAAAAGAGTTCAAGTTCGAGCCATGATAGTTGGCTCTGGGTACTTACGCCGCTCATCGGTAATCGAGCCCTTGGGCCAGTTTGATGAACGCCAGTGCTGCGGGTGATGCCTGGCGCTGATCGAGTACTGCCAAACCGACCTGTCGCACCACGGCGGGCCGCAAGGGTTTCTTCACGTAGCGGGTGTCGCTGAGCTCGGGCAGCGAGCCTTCGGCGACCACGGTCAATGCATCGCCGCGACCGACCGTATCCAGGGTGCTCAGCAACTGCGAGCAACGAAAACGGATGTTGGGTGTCAGCCGGGCGGCATTGAACAGCCGCGATACCAGCTCTGACGAACCGGCCTCGGTCAATACGAAAGGGTCATGGCACAAGTCGCTCAAACTCACGCTGTCACGCGCCGTCAACGGATGATTGACCGGCAGCAGCGCAACCATCTGGTCTTCCATCAGCGCCACCGTATCGAAACGCTCGTCGGGCAGCACCACAAACCCGATGTCGATGCGCCGCTCTTCCAGCCATTGGATCACCTGACGGTCCGGCCCTTCATCAATGTGGACCTCGATGCCCGGATGTTCGGCACGGTAGCGCTGCAGGATCATGGGCAGCAATTTGATCGACGAAGTGGGGCCGAACGAGCCAACGCGCAAGGTGCCGCGTTTCATGCCCCGGGCATCCGCAGCTTCCTGGCGCAGGGTATTGGCCAGACCCAGCATGGCCCGTGCACGCAGCAGGAGCTGCTGACCGATATCGCTCAATTCAACCTGGGACTGATGACGGCGCAGCAGTTCGACGCCCAATTCCTGTTCCAGGGATTTCAACGCATGGGAAACCGCCGATTGGGTAATCCCCAGGCGATTGGCCGCCGCCGTGAAGCCGTGCAGCTCGGCGACGGTGGAGAAGATCTCCAATTGAGTGAGGGTCATGAGTGTTTACTCATTTTACGATGACTAAGTATTAGCGGAATGATACGTCATCCCATCGATCACAAAACCCGGAGACGTATGTCCACATGTGAACAAAGCCTGTCCAGGCAGTCCGATGTACTCGTTTATTTGAAACTGGCGACGGTCACCATGATCTGGGGCGGCACCTTCGTGGCCGGGCGGTTCCTGGCCGATAGCCTCAGCCCGTTGTTCGCCGCCAGCCTGCGGTTCCTCCTGGCCAGCGCGGCATTGTTGTTGTTTTTATTGTTGACCCGCGTTCCATTGGCTCGACCCAGCCCCAGGCAATGGTTGCAACTGGCGCTGCTGGGATTCTCTGGGATCTTCTTTTACAACCTCTGCTTTTTCTATGGCCTGCACTACATCAATGCCTCGCGGGCGTCCCTGATCGTGGCGCTGAACCCGGCGGTGATCGGGTTGGCCTCGTGGCTTTTGTTTAAGGAGCGCTTGAGTCGGGCGAAGGTCGCGGGCATCGCGACCTGCATTGCCGGGGCAAGCCTGGTGATCGTCAGCCGCAACCCGCAACTGCTGGCCGGCAATTCCGACGCGTGGATCGGTGATCTGCTGATTCTCGGCTGCGTGCTCGGCTGGGGCATTTATTCGCTGTGCTCCCGGGAGCTGAATCAAAGCCTGGGACCGGTGCAAACGGTGACCTGGTCGATTTTGCTGGGCACGCTGATGCTGTGTTTGACGTGCGCCATTCGCGGTGAGGTCAGTCTTGCTGTACTCGCCAGTCTCGGCCCGTCGCAGTGGCTGAGCCTGATGTACCTGGGCGTATTGGGTTCGGCACTGGCGTACATCGGCTATTACGACGGCATTCGTAAAATTGGCGCGACCCGTTCCGGTGTCTTTATCGCCCTGAACCCGCTTACCGCCGTGATCCTCGGCGCACTGCTGTTGGGCGAGCAACTGACGCTGGCCATGTGCCTGGGGGGAGGGCTGGTTCTGGCGGGGATTTACCTGTGCAACAAACCCCTTGCGCCGGCGGGAAAAAAGCGGATTTTATACAGAAGGCGGACAAACTGATTTACGCTGTGTAGAATCAGGTTACGCATACAAGAATACGTCTTCTGGCAACAGAAGCTTCGCCCGCAAGAGCCTTGGGTCGACCATGAAGTTATTAGGGTTTCAATTGATCTACGGTGATTTCCTCGCCCGCAGCGTGCGGGGCATCTCCTGTGCGCCTCCCACCGGTCTCAGCATTGCTAGCAACTAACCTTTGTTAATTGATAAGAATGATGAGGCGCCAACCATGGCAGATTTATACGAAAACCCAATGGGCCTGATGGGCTTCGAGTTCATCGAGTTTGCATCGCCGACCCCCAACACCCTGGAGCCGATCTTCCAGATCATGGGCTTCACCAAGGTCGCGACCCACCGCTCCAAAGACGTGCACCTGTATCGCCAGGGCGCGATCAACCTGATCCTCAATAACGAACCGCACAGTGTGGCGTCGTACTTCGCCGCCGAGCACGGTCCGTCTGTGTGCGGCATGGCATTCCGGGTCAAGGATTCGCAAAAAGCCTACAAGCGCGCCCTGGAACTCGGCGCCCAGCCGATCCATATCGAAACCGGCCCGATGGAGCTGCACCTGCCGGCGATCAAAGGCATCGGCGGTGCGCCGCTGTACCTGATCGACCGTTTCGGTGAAGGCAGCTCGATCTACGACATCGACTTCGTGTACCTCGAAGGTGTCGATCGCCACCCGGTCGGTGCCGGCCTGAAGATCATCGATCACCTGACCCACAACGTGTATCGCGGCCGCATGGCCTACTGGGCGAATTTCTACGAGAAGCTGTTCAACTTCCGCGAAATCCGTTACTTCGACATCAAGGGCGAATACACCGGCCTGACCTCCAAGGCCATGACCGCGCCGGACGGCATGATCCGCATCCCGCTGAACGAAGAATCGTCCAAGGGCGCCGGGCAGATCGAAGAGTTCCTGATGCAGTTCAACGGCGAAGGCATCCAGCACGTGGCGTTCCTGTCCGACGACCTGATCAAGACCTGGGACCACCTGAAAAGCATCGGCATGCGCTTCATGACCGCGCCGCCGGACACCTACTATGAAATGCTCGAAGGCCGCTTGCCGAACCACGGTGAGCCGGTGGGCGAACTGCAAGCGCGGGGCATCTTGCTGGACGGTTCGTCCGAGGCGGGCGACAAGCGTCTGCTGCTGCAGATCTTCTCGGAAACCCTGATGGGCCCGGTGTTCTTCGAGTTCATCCAGCGTAAGGGCGATGACGGCTTCGGCGAAGGCAACTTCAAGGCGCTGTTTGAATCCATTGAGCGCGACCAGGTTCGGCGTGGTGTGTTGTCCACCGATTAAGCTGATTCACCGCTAAAAAACTGTGGGAGCGAGCCTGCTCGCGATAACGCCAGATCAGTCAACCGAGATGTTGAATGTCAGGCCCTTATCGCGAGCAGGCTCGCTCCCACATTTGTTTTGTGTTTGCCTTAAGGGCGACGCTGCCGCATCAGATGCTTGAACCCTTCAAACACCAGCACCAGTACCGCCATCCAGATCGGAATATAAGTCAGCCATTCACCGGGCTTGATGCTTTCCCCCAGCAACAACGCCACGCCGAGCAACAGCACCGGCTCCACATAGCTCAACAACCCGAACAGACTGAACGGCAGCAAGCGGCTGGCGATGATGTAAACCACCAATGCCGAGGCGCTGATCAGACCCAGAAGCGGGATCAACCCGGCCAATGCCGGGTGCTGGTCGAAGACGCCGAAGCCCTGTTCGCCACCGTGCACGAACCAGTAGGCAATCGGCAGCATCAGGGTCATGTCCACCCAGAGCCCGCCGAGGTTGTCGGTCCTGAGCCATTTGCGCACGACGAAATACAGCGGATAGCCCACGGTCACCACCAGTGTCGCCCAGGAAAATCCGCCGACCTGATACAACTCATTGACCACGCCCAGGCTGGCGAAGAACACCGCGACTTTTTGCAGGTAAGACAGGCGTTCACCGTAGGCGATGCGCCCGGTCAGCACCATGGCCAGCGGCAACAGGAAGTAACCCAGCGACACATCGAGGCTGTAGCCGTTGAGCGGCGCCCACATGAACAGCCAGAGTTGTACGCCCAGCAACGCCGAGGAAACGATCAGGCCACCGACCAATTTCGGTCGGATGCTGATCCGGCGCAATAGCTCAGCGGCGCGTCGCCATTCACCGGACACCACCATGAACACAGTCATGCAGGGCACGGTCAACAGCATGCGCCAGCCAAAAATCTCCACGCCGCTCAAGGGGGTGAGCAGCGAAGTGTAGTAATACATGACGGCAAACAGCACCGAGGCTGAAACCGATAGAGCGATACCTTTAGACAAGCTGTCCTCGCGAGGTTGAACGTAAAACGGGGTGCGGAGGATACGTGGTTTTTGTGCTGAATATTGGCCGGATGATCAGAATTTTCAACATTCCGGGGGGGCGAAACCCTGTGGGAGCGAGCCTGCTCGCGAATGCGGTTTCACATCCAACATTGATGTTGAAGGGTAGACCGCTTTCGCGAGCAGGCTCGCTCCCACAATAGGTGGCGTGTCTTTTCAGTTATTGTGCGGTTTACGGCCTGACACGAAATGACTCACATCATTGAACCCCGGTGTCGACGCATGCCCCGGCGTCACCAGCGAATCAATGAACGCTTCATCCTCGGCCGTAATCTTCACCGTTTGCGCCTTAGTGTAGGCATCCCACTGTGCTTCTGTGCGCGGGCCGACGATGGCCGAGGTGACGGCGCTGTTGTTCAGTACCCAGGCAATGGCGAACTCGACGATACCCACGCCACGCTCCTGCGTGTACTGCTGGATTTGCTGGGCAATGCGCAGGGACTCAACGCGCCATTCGGTTTCCAGGATGCGTTTGTCTGCGTGCCCGGCACGGCTGTTGGCATCCGGTTTCACGTCCGGCGCGTACTTGCCACTGAGCACGCCGCGCGCCAGCGGACTGTAGGGCACCACGCCAAGGCCATAGTTCTGTGCGGCGGTGATCTGCTCGGTTTCGGCCTGGCGGTTGACGATGTTGTACAGCGGCTGGCTGATCACTGGCCGGTCGACGCCGAGTTTGTCGGCCACCCGAATGACTTCGGCGATGCGCCAGCCGCGATAGTTCGACAGGCCCCAGTAGCGGATCTTGCCCTGGCGAATCAGGTCGCCGATGGCCGACACCGTGACCTCCAGCGGCGTGTTGTGGTCCTCGCGGTGCAGGTAATAGACGTCGAGATAGTCGGTGCCCAGGCGCGTCAGGCTGGCCTCGATGCCATTGAAAATGTGCTTGCGACTCAGGCCGCTGCGGTTCGGCACACCGTCAACCGGGCCGAAGCCGACCTTGGTGGCCAGTACCCATTCATGGCGGCGGCTGGCGATCGCTTCGCCGACGATTTCTTCGGAATGGCCGTTGGTGTAGACGTCAGCGGTGTCGATGAAATTGATGCCCTGTTCCCAGGCCTTGTCGATGATGCGCAGAGAGTCCTCAGTGCTGGTCTGTTCGCCGAACATCATCGTGCCCAGGGTCAAGGTCGAAACCTGCAGGCCCGAATGGCCCAGCGTGCGATAGCTCATGTCGAAATCCTTTTGCCAGTGGGGAAGGCCTAATCAAATACCAGAAAGGTCCAGCGTATCAAAATGAATTATCGGTGCAGTGGTCAGCCAGTCCGGTGGCGCCGGGTGCGCGGTGTAAAACTCGCGCATTTTGTTCATGTCCCTGACAAACCAGCTGTTGAGCCAGGTTCGATATTGGTGCTGATACGTGGCTTGATGGACGGGATGGGCCAGACTTTTTATGACGGCATGACCGGCCATCATCCCCGACATGATCGCCTTGAGCACGCCATGGGAAGTGCCAGGATCGAGGATGGACGCTGCGTCACCGACCATGAAATATCCCGCCCCGGCGCATTGCCCACACGCGCGCCAAGTCACATCCGCACCCCTTGTGTTCGAGAAATCCCTCAAATGCGCGAGCTCCGCAGGCGGTTGCAGATTCGCTTGACGAGCGTTGAACTTCAGGCGGGTCCAGGCGTACGAATCGGCGGCGATTTTCGCTATCCAGTACCAGCCGTGCGGATTCGCGATGATTGCCGGGGCGTCGTCACACACGGTGGATCTGCCCTTGGCGTAACCGTAGGTGGCGATCAATGGCGGTGAATACGCGTGACGCTCCAATGCCAGTTGTCGCGCCAGCCAACCCTTGGCGCCGCTGGCGTCAATCAACTGAGCGCAATGGAAAACACCCTGATCGGTGTCCACGCCTATTACTGTCTCGTTGGAGCGAATGACCTTCAAGGCTCGACAAGGTCGTACCACCGCTGCGCCCACTGCCTGAGCCTGGCTGAGTAAGCGGTTGTCGAGCAGGCGTCGGGGAATCTGGAAGCCGCGCCAGGGACCGTCGGCATCACCGCCAAAGGCATTGAAGTGGCGGGGAGTCCCCCATTGCACCCAATTACCGTGATGCCGAATGAAATCGCCCGTCGATAGCGCAGGGGCAATAGCCAGTTGCTGCAACAACGGTTCGATGCCCGGTGGCAGGGTTTCGCCGGGTCGATCGCGATAAACCGCTGATTGTTCGAGCAACGCCACGCTCAATCCCTGTTGTGCGCAAAGGATCGCCGCAGCGCTGCCTGCCGGGCCGGCGCCGATGACAACGACATCATGGATGTACAAGATAGCGCGCCTGCCATGGGTCTTGTTCGCGCTTGATCAACAGTGTTGTCGGGCTGACAAACAGATAGAACATTTCGAGTACTTCGGCATGTCGCTTGGTGAAGTCTTCGGGGATGGTCGTGCCATCAATGTTGTTTCTATAAATCTGATAGGCGTGAACCGGCGCTTCCAAACGGGTCCCTGTCGTTGACTCTGCTTGATCCAGCTCTTTGTCCGGGCGCCTCACTTTCTGGAAAAGCAGGACGGACCAGCGCTTTTTTTCCTGCCGTGTAATGGCGCCCAACGCACCGAAAGCGTTATGCATGGACAAGATCCGCGCCTGGTAATCCTCGGCAGTGGTTTGTGCCAGGAGACTGACCGATATCCGGTTATCCAGGGCGTTTCTTGTAAGGTCGACGTGATCGTAACTCTCGTACTCGACTCGCCTCACATTGTCCACGTCGATCAGGCGGGGCGTGTTGACGCCGTCGCACGCAAATTGCTCTTCGTTCTGCAACGGTATGATCGCAATCCCGTCCTCCCTGGGAGCGTAGTTTCTTGATGAGTCCGCGGAGAGCACGGGCCAGTAGGCGCCAGTCGCATCACAAATCTTCATGTCGTCCGTCCACGGACTGCCCAGTACAGACGCGTCGAAGGAATCGGGGTTGAATCCACTGCCGAATTTGGGGGCGATATCCCAGCCCGGGCTGAGCGTACCCGCGCCACCATCGGTTAAACAGGTTTGTCTTTGCTGATGCGCGACCGCTACGGTAGTGGCCGGCTCCCCGGTGTCCAGCGTGTGCGAGATGATGGCGGCGATGCTTTTGTCTTGCACCGGAAAATGACCTCCCGGCAAGCGTGTGTTACCAGCCATTCTCCGGTCTGCGAGCACCCTGAGGCTTTGTCCGAAAAAGACCTGGGGAAACCGCTGTCCAAGGCTCCACTCGTGTAGCCGCCGAGGTGTATGGAGAGGATAAAAACAAGGCGCCGATACCAGCGAATACGCTGGCCAATGACTCAGTCTCGCGGTGTCGAGTGCGGGGCAAGTCGCGCTGACCTGGCCGTCAGCGGTGTGGTCAATGAAATGCAAGGCGTTATAGCCACCCGCGTCAACAATGGCCTGCACATCACGTTCGGTGCTCAGATCGTGGACAGAGCCATCATCATTCTGTTTAAAACGTCGATTTATGATGTAGCCCTGATAGTCGGGGGCCTGCGGAATCGAAAAAAATAGTCGTTCGCCCTTGTAGCGGGCTTCTTCCACCAGATGTGTCTTGGCGACCGGGGTCAGCAAGCCACTGCCATAAACTTTCGGGTCGGCCCATTTGACAAGATTTCTGGTAATGACAAACGGTTCGTTGGAAATGTCCGGTTCGCCCCACCCGGAGCCGGGAAAGTTGCGATGAAACTGGCGGAGTTTTTCATTGATCTGAAAAAAATCCATCTTCAGTTTCAGATCCAGGCCGGCAATGCAGTCAGGGCCGTCAAACAGCTTGTGCAATGGCACCCAGAACTGGCGCACATCATCGCCGGATTGCGCGGGCCATGGCCCGAACTCAAGGGAGTCGCCGGCTTTCTGCATGGCGATGTAGGCGCTATACCGTGCCGGTATGACGCGGATCGCTCGTGGATTGCTCGTTACCCAAGGCAGGAAACCCCGTCGCGCCCGATCGTAGTGCGGGGGAGCCGTGCCGACACGTGCAATGCCGGTGCGGGAGAAACACAGATCGGCATGTTTCTTGTGGCCCGTGTCTGGCCTGGGTCTGTACTCAACGGCGAACACGACAATGCCCAGTGGTGTACCGGTCCCGGCTTGTTGTTGAAGGTCTGTCATCGACGGCAGCCGGGAGCCATAAACGTAATTCAAGACCGTTTCTATCTCGGCCGCTGTCGGGAATAACGTAAACGCCTTGCCGTCAGGAGCCTTCAACACATTGGGTGAGGCGAGGGCATGGAATAACAGACTGCGAGCCGGTTTGCCGGCCTCGATGCCCCGCTGTCCGGTCAAGGAGAAATCTTCAAACCCCTTGAGGGTTCGATCCACTGATAATGTTTTGCTTAACTCTGCCGCCAAGGGCCGAGCCTTGATATCGAGCCCATGATGTAGAAAAAGCGCGTGCCAACCACTATCAGATGCCAGACGCGTACAAACAGCCTCGACGTCGTCGATCACAGCCATGATGTCGTCCTGCCGGAATGAGTGTGTTCACACAAACTCGGGCTGACTTCCATGGATTCAAGAGAGCCGATCCGAACAACGTTGTGACATGGTGTATCAGCCTAGTGCAGGTGTAGGGAAAAAATCGACTATCAGATCTGCTAGGCACGCCGGAGCAAAAGGGCTCCGGCGCCCGACGTGTCACTGGTTACGCAACGTCCGCGTCATGCGCAACGCCAGCAGACTCCCGCAGACAATCACCCCCGCCAGCAGATACAACGCCGCATCGGTGGACCCCGTGCTGTCCTTGACCCATCCCACCAGGTAAGGGCTGAGGAACCCCGCCATCTGCCCCATGGAATTGATCAGCGCCAACCCACCGGCCGCCGCGCCGGCACTGAGCATCGCGGTCGGCACCGGCCAGAACATCGGCAGGCCGGTGAGGGCGCCCATGGTGGCGAGGGTGAGGCCGAGGATGGCGATGGCCGGGTTGGCGGCGAAGTTCACCGCGATCAACAGGCCGAGCGCACCCATCAGCATCGGCACCACCAGATGCCAGCGACGTTCCTTGCGCAGGTCCGCCGAGCGGCCGACCATCAGCATGAACAGGGCTGCCAGTAAGTAAGGAATCGCACTCAGCCAGCCGATCACCAGGTTGTCGCTGAAGCCCAGGTTCTTGATGATCGACGGCAGCCAGAAGTTGATCGCGTAGACGCCGCTCTGGATGCAGAAGTAGATCAACCCGAACGCCCAGATCGCCGGGTTCTTGAACACCGCCAGCAGCGAATCGGTGGTGGTTTTCGGTTTGTTGGCCAGATCGTCAGCGTGGTCGGCTTCCAGCACCGAACGCTCGAACGGCGTGAGCCATTTGGCGTTGGCGTAACTGTCGCTGAGCAGGAAGTAGGCGAGGGCGCCGAGGATTACGGTCGGGATGCCTTGCAGCAAGAACATCCACTGCCAACCGGCCAAACCGCCTTGTCCGGCGGCGAAGTGGTTGAGGATCCAGCCGGAGAACGGGCTGCCCAACAGGCCGGACACCGGGATCGCCGACATGAACAGCGCCATGATCCGGCCGCGTCGGAAAGTCGGGAACCACTGCGAGAGGTACAGCACCACGCCCGGGAAGAACCCGGCCTCGGCGGCGCCGGTGAACAGACGCAAGGTGTAGAACTCGGTGGGTGTAGTGACGAACAGCAGGCAGGTCGACAGCGCGCCCCAGGCGATCATCATCAGCGCAATCCAGCGCCGTGGGCCAAACTTTGTCAGCGCCAGGTTGCTCGGAACGCCGCACAGCACATAGCCGATAAAGAAGATCCCGGCGCCGAGGCCATACACGGTTTCGCTGAATTTCAGCGCGTCGAGCATCTGCAACTTGGCGAAACCAACGTTGACTCGGTCGAGGTAGTTGAACAGGTAGCAGATGAAAATGAAGGGGATCAAACGCAGGGTGATGCGTTTGTAGACGGCGTTTTTCTCGTCAACGATGGCCTGGGTAGCGGCGGCGCTCTGTGACATGGCGGCTCTCTCTTTTTTATGATTTTTGGCGATGCAAAGGGTAACGTTGATCGCCCTGCGAGTCTCGGCCACCGCCCAGGTCTTGTCTTTGTGCCGGCGCACAGGGTTTGCCACCCAGCCCTGTGCGGGCGAACAATGGCCCCATCATGTATTCAAGGAACCCCGTCATGTTCGAACTCGATCACGACCTGGCCCAGGACATCGTCGACCGGGCGATGGCGATCCTGCCGTACAACGTCAACGTCATGGACAGCCAGGGGTTGATCCTCGGCAGCGGCGAACCCGAGCGGGTCAACACCCGGCATGAAGGCGCGCAACTGGTGTTGGCCAACGGTCGCGTGGTGGAGATCGACGCGCAGACCGCGATGTATCTCAAGGGCGTGCAACCGGGCATCAATCTGCCGCTGATGCTCGATCAGCGTTTGATCGGCGTGCTGGGCATCACTGGCGAACCCGAGCATCTGCGTACCTATGCTGAACTGGTGCGCATGACGGCAGAGATGCTGGTGGGCCAGCGTAATCAGCAGGCGGAACAGCAATGGCGGCGTCAGCGTTGTGATGATTTGCTGGCGTTGCTACTCAGCGACGCGGGGGACTCGCCGCGACTGATCGACGAAGCGCAACAGCTCGGGCTCAAGCCGCAAATGGCTCGCGTGCCCTATCTGTTTGAACTGGGCATGGAGCAAGGGCCGGGGCAAACCGTCGATGCGCTCAGTGCCTGGTTGATGTCGCGCTATCCGGACAGTTGGTGCGTGAGTTCGGCCAAGTCCTCGTTGCTGTGGTGCCGACCCGCCCATCAGACCGTCGAGAATGAACGTTTGCTGGAAAAGCTCGAGGGCCTTGGCTGGAACATTCTGCGCATCGCCGTGGGCGGGCAGGCCGATGGATTAGCGGGATTGCGTCGCTGTTATCGCCGGGTCGGCGACCTCTTGGCCTATGGGCGCGAGGTGTTGCCCCGGTCGCGGTTGTTGATCCTCAACCGTTATCGATTGCCGGTGATGCTCTGGCGCCACCGCAACGACGATGCCCTCGACGAATTGCTCAACCCGCTGCGCAAAGTCATTGCCAAGGACAACAACGGCCAGTTGCTGGCAACCCTGCGCAGCTGGTGCGAGCACGATGGCCAGAGCCAGGCCTGTGCCGATGCGCTAGGCATTCACCGCAACAGCCTGCGCTACCGCATGGAGCGGATCGCCGAACTCAGCGGCGTCGATCCACTGCGCCTCGATGGCATGCTCGCCCTTTACCTGGGCGTGCAACTGCTCCCGCAGACCGACACCCATCCATAAACAACACCCCCACCCTGGACAATGTTGGGACACAAATTTCATGAGCAACGCAAATCCCCTGTGGGAGCGAGCCTGCTCGCGAAGGCAATCGTCCAGACACATCCCGTTAAATGCCGGTCCCCCCCTCTGGCATCCACAGGACTAGCCTTCTTCATGACTTAAACATGCAAGAGGCAAAGGAATGCCTGGATTGTCCGCTTCACACCGCCTGCGTCTGGGCCGTTTTGCCGAACCCAATCGGATTTACCTACTGACCACTAATACCCTCGCGAGAGCTCCGGTCTTCAACGACTTCGCCTTGGGCAGGTTGGTCGTCGCCCAATTTCGCGCCGCGCAAGAACTTGGATTTGCCCATTCATTGGCTTGGGTAGTCATGCCTGATCACTTCCACTGGTTGATCGATTTGCAGCGCGGATCATTGAGCGAACTGATGCAAAGGACCAAATCCATGAGCACCAAAGCGATAAACCAGTCCACTGGCCGACAGACTCGTTACTGGCAGCAAGGTTTTCATGATCGAGCGCTACGCCGCGATGAAGACTTGGTAAAAGTGGCCCGGTACGTTGTGGCAAACCCGTTAAGGGCGGGGCTGGTCGATAAATTGGGTGACTATCCGCTGTGGGATGCAATCTGGGTCTGAGCTGGAATCGAGTCGCCTTCTTCGCGAGCAGGCTCGCTCCCACAATGGACCGTGGTGGGGCCCGGATTGCATGGGCAACGCAAACCCTCTGTGGGAGCGTGGTGGGGCCCGGATTGCCTAAGCAAGACCAATCCCCTGTGGGAGCGAGCCTGCTCGCGAAGAGGCCAGCACATCCAACACCTATACCGACTGACCCAC
>NZ_RBLA01000009.1:0-259105 GCF_003634475.1 Pseudomonas sp. WPR_5_2
GTTTCCCCATGTGAGAGTAGGTCATCGTCAAGATTAAATTCCGAAACCCCTATCTGCGTATGCAGGTAGGGGTTTTGTTTTGTCCGCAGGAAAGTGGCGTGACGGAAATTCCCGTTTCCACACCACCAACGATCTCGATTTTTTGCCGAGCAAAACCGCGAATGCACGTCTGATGCTTCAAGAGAACGCTACCACCGGCCGATAACCATGGGATCACAGCGATCTTCAATTTTTGCAGCTTCCAATCGTTACGGCTGCCAAAGAGAAATCGCTTGATAGCCTATGGCTACTAGCTATCATCTGCGCGCTGAAAGGGGCGGTGAAGCTGATCTGGTTCATGTATCTGCCTTTCGGTTCTTCCTCTTAAATTGCCTGGAAATCTTCGATGTTGTCGTATCACCAAAAGAGTTTTCTGATCGTCGATGATTTTTCGGACTTCCGCAGTTCCGTCAGGTCAATGCTGCGGGAGTTGGGCGTCAAGGATGTGGATACAGCCGACACCGGCGAGCAGGCATTGAAGATGTGCTCGCAGAAATCCTACGATTTCATCCTGCAGGATTTCCATCTGGGCGATGGTAAAAAGAACGGTCAGCAGGTGCTCGAAGACCTGATGATTGAGAAGCTGATCAGCCATGAAAGTGTATTTGTCATGGTGACCGCAGAAACCAGTCAGGCCATGGTGCTCAGCGCGCTGGAGCACGAACCCGATGCTTATCTGACCAAGCCTTTCAACCGTTCCGGCCTGGCCCAACGCCTTGAGCGCCTGGAGCAGCGCAAGACCCTGCTCAAGCCAATTCTGCAGGCCCTCGACCGGGGAAAACCGGTTGAGGTGCTTAACGCCTGCATTGCCCTGTGCAAGCAAGATATCCGCTATTCGCCTTTGTGCCTGCGTTACCGCGCAGATGCGCTGCGCGACTTGAATCAGAACGAAGCCCTCGAGCGTCTTTACGACAGCATCATTGCCGATCGGCCATTGCCTTGGGCATTTGCGGGCTTGGGTAAGTTGCTGTTCAAGCGTGGCCAGGTGGCTCAGGCCAAAGGCGTCTACGAAAAGGCGCTGAAAGTCTTTCCAATGATGCCGGCCCTCTACGACGGCATGGCGGACGTGCTGGTCGCGGAGGGGGATACCAAGTCAGCTCAACGAGTATTGGAAGAAGCGATTCGCCTGTCACCCTTGGCAGTGCGTCGCCAGGCACAGTTGGGCAAATTGGCGATGACCAACGAAGATTTTGACACGGCGTCCAAAGCCTACCGCCAGGCTGTTAACCAAGGCGCTCAATCACGTTTCAAGGATGCTGAAAGTAACCTTGGACTGGCCCACGCCTTGATCAGCAAAGGCAGTGAAAAAGGCCTGGATACCCGGACCCGGCTGGAAATCAATACAACGCTGAGCGCGGTGGCCAAGGAGAATCCGTCCGACCCCGGCCTGCAGATCCGTGCACGGTTGATGAAGGCCACCAGTCTGTTGCTCAACGATGCCGAGACCGCGGAAAAGCTCACTGAGCAAGCGTTGATGCGTCTCGATGGCATGGAGCAGTTCATGAGTGCGGAGGCTGCGTTATTGGTGGCCAAGCAATTGCAGATGCTCGGTCAGGCAGAGGCCGGCACGTCGATGTTGAAAAACTGTGTGGAAATCTACGGTGACGATCCGGCGGTCATGAAGGACATCGCCAAACTCACGGATGACCCGACTATCCTCAATTCCGGCAACGCCGCCGCTGATCTCAACCGACAAGGTGTTCGCGTGTACAAGACCGGTAACCTGGTGGAAGCCCGGGAAGTGTTCCGCAAAGCCCTGGTGCTGCAACCGAAGAACATCAGTATCGCGTTGAACTTGGCACAGGCCCTGCTGCATGGCACCGATACCAGCGTGCCCTCGGCCGAACTCGAAGAATGTCGGAGCTGCCTGAAAATGGTCGGTTTGATGCCTGATACCGATGCGCGTTATCCGCGTTATCAGAAGCTTAAAAGCAAGGCGTTTGGCGAATGAACGACAACCAACAGTCCCTGGATTTTTCTACGGTAATCGCTTCGACCGTACACGACATGAAGAACTCGTTGGCCATGTTGATGCAGGCGCACAGCCAATGGTTGGCGAACCTGCCCGACCCGGCGCGGCATACTCCGGAGCAGGGCGTAATCGAGTTCGAGTTCGCCCACCTCAACGGAATGCTCGTGCAGTTACTGGGTTTGTATAAGCTCGGTGTGAATCAGATGCCCTTGCAACCGGCCTACCACGAACTGGATGACTTCATTGAGGCGCAGTTGGCCTGTCATCAGGACGTATTTGCCAGTCGCGGTATTGCAGCGACCTTCGAGGTCGATCCCTTGAGCCCTCTGGGTTTTTTCGATCGAGAGCTGATCGCCTCGGTTCTCGCCAACAGCATCAACAATGCCATTCGTTATGCCCGGCATGCGGTGTTGATCAGCGTCAGCGACGAAGCCGGACAACTGGTCCTGACCATCAATGACGACGGTGAAGGCTATCCGGTCGAGATGATCGAGCGCCAGGCGGACTATGTGCAGGGCATCAATCACAGCAGCGGCAGCACTGGCCTGGGGCTGTACTTTGCCGGAAGGATTGCGGCGTTGCATCAACGCAATGGCGTCGGTGGCCGTACCGAAATCAGCAACGGCGGCCCGCTGGGTGGGGGCGTCTTCAGTCTCTATCTGCCTTGAACTTCTCCCCTGGGCTTGAAGCTTTTTGTTTGACGCTGCTTGATATTCCGAACACGCGGAGCCTATTTTGTACAGGTTGCCGTTCGCGGCTCGCACAATAACAAGGATTGCGTCATGACAACCGATGGCCTGAGTTCACTCGCTCAGCGATTGACGGGCATTGATGAGATTGAATGTGTCACGCCGGATTTGAATGGCGTGCCACGGGGTAAAGTGATGACCTGCGAGGGTTTCCTCGAGGGACGGCGTTTGCAGATGGCACGGGGGGTGCTGCTGCAATGCATCATGGGTGGATATCCGCCAGCGCGTTTTTACGGCAGCGATGACGGCGACCTTGCACTGGTTGCAGATCCTGCGCAAATCCATCGCTTGCCCTGGAGCGAGCAACCGCGAGCGTTCGCCATTTGCGATGCGGACGAACTGACTGGCGAAAGCTCCAATCTCTCGACCCGCGGACACCTCAAGGCTGTTATCAAGCGATACAAGGCCCTTGGCTTGTCACCGGTGGTTGCAACCGAGCTGGAGTTTTTTGTCTTCGCGCGCAACACCGACCCGACTCAGCCTTTTCAACCACCTGTTGGCCTGGACGGTCGACGCGAAGACGGCCATTCGGCATTCAGCGTCAGTTCCAATAACGGCTTGCGGCCGTTTTTCACTGAAGTCTATAAGTGCATGGCCGCTTTGGGCTTGCCTCGCGATACCTTCATGCACGAGATGGGCATCAGCCAGTTCGAGATCAACCTGCTGCATGGCGATCCATTGCTACTGGCCGACCAGACGTTCCTGTTCAAGCATTTGTTAAAGGAAGTCGCACTCAAGCACGACCTCACCGTGGTTTGCATGGCCAAGCCCTTGGCACATACGCCGGGCAGTTCGATGCATATTCACCAGAGCATCGTCGAGGCCGACACGGGACGTAATGTGTTCAGTGATGAGGCGGGTCAGCCGACCGCAACCTTCCGTCATTTCATCGCGGGTCAGCAGGCCTGCATGCTGGACTTCACCGCCCTGTTTGCGCCGAATGTGAATTCGTATCAGCGCTTGTGCCATCCCTACGCATCACCGAATAATGCCTGCTGGTCCCATGACAACCGGGCGGCGGGGTTGCGCATTCCGGCCAGTTCGCCGGTCGCTCGGCGGGTCGAGAACCGCTTGCCGGGCGCCGATACCAACCCGTATCTGGCGATTGCCGCCAGCCTGGCTGCCGGGTTATATGGCATTGAGCACAAACTGGAACCGAGCGAGCCGATCCAGGGTGAATTTCAGGTACCGGACAATCTTTCATTGCCGTGTACCTTGCATGCAGCACTTGAGCGTCTCAAACGTAGCCAATTGGCGAAGGAACTGTTCGGCAAGGAATTCATCGAAGGCTACATCGCTTCGAAGACCATGGAGCTGACCAGCTTCCTTGATGAAATTACCCCCTGGGAACGGCGTGTACTAGCAGCCCAGGCCTGACGCACCGTCTATATCGGGCTATCGTTTCGGTAGTCCGATTCTCACTGCAAGGAGCCGCTCGGAACGCCGATGCGCCAAATCTGGAAACCCTTTCGAGCGCTTTATTTCGCCTCGCTGATGATGTTGATCGGCTCAGGCTTGCTGAGTACTTACCTGGGCTTGCGCCTGGCGGCCGACCATGTCGACAGTCTGTGGGTCGGTGCGTTAATGGCGGCCAACTATTTCGGCCTGGTGTTGGGCGGCAAGATTGGCCACCGCTTGATTGCCCGTGTCGGGCATATTCGCGCCTATTCGGCGTGTGCCGGGATCGTCGGTGCAGCGGTGCTTGGGCACGGTTTGGTGGACTGGCTGCCGGCCTGGATATTTCTGCGGGTCATCGTCGGCCTGGGCATGATGTGCCAGTACATGGTCATCGAGAGCTGGCTTAACGAGCAGGCCGAAGCCTCACAGCGCGGTACGGTTTTCAGTGGTTATATGATCGCCTCGTACCTGGGGCTGGTGTTGGGGCAACTGATTCTGGTCATGCACCCGGGCCTGGGTCTGGAACTGTTGATGCTGGTCGCCTTGTGCTTTGCCTTGTGTCTGGTGCCAGTGGCCCTGACCCGACGGATTCACCCGGCGCCGCTGCACCCGGCACCCATGGAGCCCAGATTCTTCATCAAACGCGTGCCTCAGTCGCTGAGCACGGTACTGGGAGCGGGGTTGATCATCGGTTCGTTCTACGGTCTGGCGCCGCTGTATGCCTCGCAGCAGGGGTTGTCCACCGAGCAGGTCGGTCTGTTCATGGGTAGCTGCATTTTCGCCGGCCTGGTGGTGCAGTGGCCGTTGGGCTGGCTGTCCGACCGTTATGACCGGGCGCTGTTGATCCGCTGTTTTGCTTTCGTTCTGGCACTTGCAGCGTTGCCATTGGCGATACTCAAGCAGGTCCCGCTGGAGGTTCTGTTTATTGCCGGCTTCCTCTGCTCACTGGTGAAGTTCTGCTTGTATCCGCTGGCAGTTGCATTCTCCAATGACCATGTCGAGGCCGATCGCCGGGTGTCGCTCACGGCAATGTTACTGGTCACCTATGGCGTGGGTGCCAGTATCGGGCCGCTGGCGGCGGGTGTGCTGATGAAGCTGTTCGGCAGCCAGATGCTCTATGCCTTCTTCAGTTTCTTCGCCTTGGTACTCGTGTGGCGAATTCGCCCGAAAGCAGTGACCAATCTGCATCAGGTGGACGATGCGCCACTGCATCACGTCGCCATGCCGGACAGTATGTCGAGTTCGCCACTGGTGGCTTGCCTTGATCCGCGGGTCGATGAGCAAGTGGTGCAGGATCAGATGCAGAATCCGCCTTCTGAACCGACTTCCGAGCCGCAGCCGCAAACCGATGCACCTCCAGAGGAACCGGATTCGGGAAGGGAGCAAAGTTTCACCGAGGCCAGGCCATAACACTCAGGCATAAAAAACGGGCAGTCACCGCAAAGGGGCTGCCCGTTTTTGTTGGCACGTTATATCAGAAGTCGTCTTTGTCGAAGCGCCGTGCTTCGCGTTGCAGCTGATAGACGAACCGCTCGACCTGCCGCTGCACCAGGCCGCTCATGTTATGGAAGCGTACACCGGCGAAGGTGGTGGAGATTCTTTCTTCGAAGTGCAGGTAGCGCAGTTCGACCGGCGCGGTCATCTTGCCGAAGGGCAGGGCAGCCATGAAACGATCATAGACCTGGCCCAGCTGCAGGTTGCCGGTGATGTCGCCGGCGAAGCGCAATTTGCAACCGGTGGCCGAGATGTCCAGTAACTTGCCGCTGATCGGTGCCTTGAGTTTCTCGCCATCCAGGTCGACGTCGACCAGTTGCGCCAGCTTCAGCGCTGCACGGAACGCATTGCGGCGCTGGTGATAGACCACTTCGTCGGGCAGCGTGCCACGGTAGCAACGACTGCCACCGGATTCGTCGATGGTCAACGGGCCATTGCTTTCCCAGGCAATGCGCACACCCTCATGGAAGCCTTCGACCTTGAACGGCTCGCCGGCCAGCAGGTAGCGTTCGCCATCGCGGGGAATCATTTCGTCCAGAGCGATCATGTTGCGATCACGGTCGACGTCCACCAGATAGCTCTGGAAGCGCTGGCTGCGCTCATGGAACGTGATGATCAGCGGGTCATGGCTTTCTTGCAGCTGGCGAAGGTTGCCGGAGATTTCCAGGGGCGTGCTGAGCACCTTGGGTGGCTGCGGAGCATCGTCCGCATTTAAGGCATTGGACACGGTTAATCAATCTCCAGACAAATTTTGACTACGGCTGGCCAGCATTTTGCCAGCATGTTTCGCGTCTTGATAGAGCGTGCTCATCGACAGGCTCAAGCCTGACTGAGCGTGCGCGGTTTCACAAGCTTGGAAAATGATCCGCTGGCGTCATACAGCGCTGGAGGTTCACCGCCGGTAAGGATCTTCAGCTGATTGGCCGTGGCGGCCTGCTGCACCAGTATCGACTGGCCGTTGTTGACATTGATGGCTTGGCATTGGGCCAACAGGTCGGTCAGCACATCGCTTTGCGCCAGCAGCGCCGGGCCGACGCTCGACTGGCTGGCCAGTTGCTCCAGACCGCTACGATTGGTGGGCAGGTTGAGGCTGGCGAGGATTTCGCTGCGCTTGCGGCCATGCTGCTCAAGCAAAATGATCAAGGCCTGCTTTTGCGCCAGGATCTCCTCAAGCAGGTACATGTCGCGACCATGCAAGGCGAGGGATTCGGTACGCAGTAACTCCAGCAGTTGTTGCGCTGGAGCAAAATCGTCGGTGATCAGTTGCAGCAAATTGGTGTCGTGCATGGCTGGCCTTGGGTTTTAAGCGTCCAAAAGCCTGGCGCGGGCCGTGGCCTAGCGCTGGGCTTCGAAGTTGAGCAGTTTGCTGGCTACACGGTTGCTGTCGACTTTATAGCTGCCATCGGCAATCGCTGCTTTCAACTCGGCCACACGGGCTTTGTCGACGGCAGGCTGATCGCGCAGCGTATCAGTGACCTTCTGCAACTGTTGAGCCTCATTGCTGAGATGTACCGATTCCCCGACTGTAGCCGTACCGGCCTGCTCGGCCTGGGTATTCAGCGGCGCGGATTTGCCGGTATCGGCAGTGTCCTTGGCAGCGCTGGTACGAGTACTGCCCGTCAGTGACGAGGAGCTGTTCAAACGGCTGAAATCGATGACCATGATAAAAAACCTCTGGGAATTTGGACGCTTGCCATGTTTTCGGCCATTCCCCGTAAAACTTTAGGCCCAATTATCAATAGAGCTCGCGCGCGCCAGCGCTTGCCCTGCATGGAGCACAGTTTAGGGAACAGCCATGGCCAGCGCCACATCTTCACGAACAAAGAGCCCAGCATGGCCGCTTACATTGAAACCTCCACCTGGCCCGGCGCGGTGACCTGCGCCTTGATAACGCGTTGGGAGTTGAGGTTTTTCACCCGGATCTGTTCGCTCATACCGCCGTTGGACAGTGCTTCGCCAGGCATGCGCACGCTGAGCGTGCCACTGCGGGCGGTAATGACCACTTGATCACCCTTGCGAATGACTTCCGCCTGTTCGAGGTGTACCAGTGTGATGACCTGGTCGGCGACCATTGGTCGGGTAAGCCGTTGCCCGACTGCCTGGTCCATGGAGGTCAGGTAACCCTGGTTGATCGCACTGATGTCCCGCTCGCGCAAAATGACATCCCCAGGCTCGACAATGCCGGCGCGCCGCAAGGGGCGGGTGGTGGTCACGACATCGCGAAACAGGCGGACTTGAGCGGGTACGAAGACTGTCCAGGGGGATGCGCCCTCGCAACGCACCTTGACCGTGACCCGCCCCAACGGCTTGGCCGGACTCTCCAGCGAGGCTGTCAATTCCTTGTCGCACATCGGCATGCGCAGGCGCGGGTCGAGTTGGTTGACCTGAATTTCGTAACGACCTTCCGTTTGACTGGTGGCCAGATAGTCTTCTACGGTGAATTCAAGAAAGCCCTGAGTGACGCCGATAAGCATGTCAGGCAAGGTAACCGCGTCAGCAAGGGCAGGGCTGCCAGCGTTGAACAGGCAAACAGCCGCTAACACGCCGAGCAATTTGCGGCAGGGTGTGGTCAGGCGTCGAAAAAATGTCGGTTCTGTGTTCATAACGATTAAAAAAGCAAGCGCCGTGCCGTTTAGTGATGAAGGTGCGTCGCAACAACACTTGGCGTTGGTGTAGGAGTCTGGGCATGGCTGGTGTAATGGATTCGGTGAACCAGCGCACGCAACTGGTGGGGCAGAATCGCCTTGAGCTGTTGTTGTTCCGTCTCGACGGCCAACAGCTGTACGGGATCAACGTATTCAAGGTTCGGGAGGTGTTGCAATGCCCCAAACTGACGCTGATGCCCAAGTCCAGTCCTGTCGTGTGCGGCGTGGCGAACATTCGGGGGGCGACCATTCCGATCCTTGATCTGGCAATGGCGACCGGCTCCGGTGCATTGAAGGACAAGAACAATCCCTTCGTGATCATTACGGAGTACAACACCAAGACCCAAGGGTTCCTGGTCCGCTCGGTGGAGCGCATCGTCAACATGAACTGGGAGGAGATTCATCCGCCACCCAAGGGGACCGGTCGCGATCACTACCTGACGGCGGTGACGCGGGTCGACAATCAGTTGGTCGAAATCATCGACGTCGAGAAGGTGCTGGCGGAAGTGGCGCCGACACCGGAAGCGATTTCCGTCGGCGTGGTGGATGTCGAAACACAGCACAAGGCGCTTTCGTTGCGCGTGCTGACGGTCGACGATTCGTCGGTGGCGCGCAAGCAGGTCACGCGTTGTCTGCAAACAGTCGGTGTCGAAGTGGTGGCGTTGAACGATGGCCGGCAAGCGCTGGATTACCTGCGCAAACTGGTCGACGAGGGCAAGAAGCCGGAAGAAGAGTTCCTGATGATGATCTCCGACATCGAGATGCCGGAGATGGACGGGTACACCCTGACGGCGGAGATCCGCAACGACCCTCGCATGCAAAAGCTTCATATCATCCTGCATACTTCGTTGTCGGGCGTGTTCAATCAGGCGATGGTCAAGAAAGTCGGTGCCGATGACTTCCTGGCCAAATTCCGTCCTGATGACCTGGCATCCCGGGTAGTCGACCGGATCAAAGCAGCAGATATCAGCTAGGGGCGTCGGGCCCCTGGCAGTCAACACGATTTAAGAGGCGGCAGCATTGTCTACGGGTAATTTGGATTTCGAACAGTTCCGGGTATTCCTGGAAAAAGCCTGTGGCATTTTGCTCGGTGAAAACAAGCAGTATCTGGTCTCGAGCCGTCTCAACAAACTGATGGAGCAGCAAGGCATCAAGTCCCTGGGTGAGTTGGTTCAACGCATCCAGACCCAACCGCGCAGCGGGTTGCGCGAGATGGTGGTGGACGCGATGACGACCAACGAAACCCTGTGGTTTCGTGACACCTATCCATTTGAAGTCTTGAAGAACAAGGTGCTGCCTGAAGCAATCAAGGCCAGTCCCGGTCAGCGGCTGCGAATCTGGTCGGCGGCGTGTTCGTCAGGTCAGGAGCCGTACTCGCTGTCGATGTCCATCGACGAGTTCGAGCGCAGCAATGTCGGGCAATTGAAGATGGGTGCGCAGATTGTGGCCACCGATCTGTCCGGCACCATGCTGACCAACTGCAAGACCGGCGAATACGACAGCCTGGCCATCGGTCGCGGTCTGTCGCCCGAGCGGCTGCAGCGCTATTTCGACCCCAAGGGGCCGGGGCGCTGGGCCATCAAGGCGCCGATCAAGAGCCGGGTGGAATTCCGTTCGTTCAACCTGCTGGACAGTTACGCGAGCCTCGGCAAGTTCGATATCGTGTTCTGCCGCAACGTGCTGATCTACTTCTCTGCTGAAGTGAAGAAGGACATCCTGTTGCGCATTCACAGCACGTTGAAGCCGGGCGGTTATCTGTTCCTCGGTGCTTCCGAAGCGTTGAACGGGTTGCCGGATCATTACCAGATGGTCCAGTGCAGTCCGGGGATCATTTACCAGGCGAAGTGATGCATTGGCGGTATCGAAAAGCGGGAGTCCTCAGGGACTCCCGTTTTTTTATGTCTGTTGATATTCCCTGTGGGAGCGGGTGTTCTTGAAAAGGTAGCCAAGCGGCAGAAAAGCGGCATCCAGCGGAAACCGGTTGCCGCTTTTCTGGCATTGCCGCGTTGCCACTGCCCGCAAAGCCCCGGTTTACGGGCTTTTTTGAATTGGCATGACGCTTGCTAAGTTCATCGTACGAAAAATCAGGTCACCCGAAGGTTTCCCGACATGAGCATCAGCTTCGATAAAGCGCTCGGCATTCACGAAAAGGCATTGGGCTTCCGCGCCCAGCGTGCCGAAGTCCTGGCCAACAACATTGCCAACGCCGATACCCCGAACTACAAGGCGCGGGATCTGGAGTTCTCGAAAGTGCTCGAGGCGCAGAACGATAAAGCCAAAAACGGCACGTTCGCCTTGAACATGACCAACAGCCGTCATATCGAAGCCGAAGGCCTGGGCAACGGCGAAGAATCGCTGATGTACCGCACGCCGATGCAACCGTCGATTGACCAGAACACCGTGGACGCCCAACTGGAGCAGTCGAACTACGCGGAAAACGCGGTCAACTTCCAGGCCAGCTTCACCCTGCTCAATAGCAAGTTCAAAGGGCTGGTGTCAGCCCTGCGCGGAGAGTAAGTCATGTCCCTATCCAGTGTTTTCAACATTGCCGGTAGCGGCATGAGTGCCCAGACCACGCGTTTGAACACCGTCGCTTCGAACATCGCCAACGCCGAGACGGTCTCGTCGAGCATCGACCAGACCTACCGTGCGCGTCATCCGGTGTTCGCCACCATGTTCCAGGGCGGCCAGAGCGGCGGCAGCGATTCGCTGTTCCAGAACCAGGAAGCCGCCGGGCAAGGCGTACAAGTGCTGGGCGTGGTCGAAGACCAGAGCAACCTTGAGGCGCGCTACGAGCCGAACCATCCGGCTGCCGATGCCAAGGGCTATGTCTATTACCCGAACGTCAACGTGGTGGAAGAGATGGCCGACATGATTTCCGCGAGTCGTTCGTTCCAGACCAACGCCGAAATGATGAACACCGCCAAAACCATGATGCAGAAGGTCCTGACCCTCGGTCAGTGATAAGGGGCGACTCAGATGAGTGTTACCGATACCACCAGCAGCCTTAGCCTCAAAGATATCCTTGCCAACTCTTCGATCAAGACCAACACCAGTGCCGACGGCCTGGCGTCCGCGACGAACAGCGCCACCGGCAATAAGTCCCTGGGCAAGGATGCGTTCCTGCAACTGCTGGTGACGCAGCTGAAAAACCAGAACCCGCTGGAGCCACAGGACAACGGTGCATTCGTTGCCCAATTGGCACAGTTCAGCAGTCTGGAAGGCATTACCACGCTCAATAGCACCGTGTCGGGCATCGCCGGCAACTACAACTCGTCCCAGGCGTTGCAGGCTTCGTCGCTGGTCGGGCGTTCGGTCATCGCGCCGGGCGACAAGGCTGTGGTCGATACCGCCAAGAGCCTCAACGGCACTATCGCGGTACCGGCGTCGGCAGACCCGGTCTCCCTCAAGATCACCGATACCGACGGTAAGGTTATCCGCACCATCAACCTGGGCTCTCAACAAGCCGGCAACGCCAGTTTCATCTGGGATGGCAAGAACGATGCCGGTGAAGTGGCCAAGGCCGGTACGTACACCTTCAACGCCACCGCGACCTACGACGGCAAGGCGACCTCCCTGGTGACGAACCTGCCGGCGACCGTCAGCAGCGTGACCATCAGCCAGACCGGCGGTGAATTGATGCTCAACCTCGCCGGGCTGGGCAGCATCGCCCTGTCCAAAGTACAAACCATTGGTATGTAGGGCCGACTAACACGGCACAAAGGAGTGGAATATGTCTTTCAATATCGGCCTTAGCGGTCTCTATGCATCCAACAAACAACTGGACGTGACCGGCAACAACATCGCCAACGTTGCGACCACCGGTTTCAAATCGTCCCGTGCAGAATTCGAAGACGTTTACTCGGCCACCAAACTGGGCTCCGGCAGTAAAACCACCGGTAACGGCGTGCGCCTGGCCAACGTTTCGCAACAGTTCACCCAGGGTGATATCAACAACACGGGCAACGTGCTGGACATGGGTATCAACGGTTCCGGTTTCTTCGTGCTGAACAGCAATGGCTCGCTGTCCTACACCCGTGCCGGTACGTTCAAGGTCGACAAGGACGGTTACGTCACCAACACCGATGGCTCTGCGCGTCTGCAGGGTTATGGTGTGGATGCCAATGGCAAGATCCTCAATGGCGTATTGACCGATCTGCGCATTGACACGTCGAACCTGGCGCCGAAAACCACCACCAGCGTTTCGTCGACGATTAACCTCAATTCCACGGCACCGGACATCGACCAGGTTGCCAATCCGTTCGACCCGAGCAAGCAGGCGTCCTTCACCAAGCAGTTCAGCACCCCGATTTACGACACTCAGGGTAACCAGCACACCATGGATCAATTCATGGTCAAGACCGGTGCGAACACCTGGAAAACCTACACCCTGATCGATGGTCGTAACCCGGATGGCAGTGACCCTACGCTTGCAGCTTCGCCGCCGGTTCCTTCGGACATGGTATTCGACACCTCCGGCAAGCTGGTTTCGGTGACCACTCCTGCGCTCCCTGTGCCGATCGTCAGCCCTGACCTGAAGGTCTCCGGCTGGATTCCCGGTACCGTGACCAATGGCGTGTGGGCACCCAACGGCGCCGCCGCCGACCCGGCCGGTGTGACGATTTCCATGAGCAATACCACACAGTTCAACGCCGACACCGCGCGTTCGATTCCTGTGCAGAACGGTTACGCGACGGGTCAGATCACCAACCTGACCATCGACACCAGCGGTGTGATGCTCGCCAACTTCAGCAACAGCCAGACCAAGGCCATCGGCCAGATTTCGCTCGCCAGTTTCACCAACGAACAGGGTTTGCAGCCTGTAGGTGGCACCAGTTGGAAAGAAACCTACTCGTCGGGTATCCCGGGCTACGATGCACCGAACACCGGTACCCTGGGGCAGATCCAATCGAACTCTCTGGAAGAGTCCAACGTCAACCTGACCAGTGAACTGGTCGACCTGATCAAGGCGCAGAGCAACTACCAGGCGAACGCCAAGACCATCTCCACCCAGAGCACCATCATGCAGACCATTATTCAGATGACCTGATACTGGTTGGCTGATTGCTGCAAAAAGAACCCCTCGCAAGAGGGGTTTTTTATGGCTGTGTTTTTGTCAGGGGCCAAGGTTCTGGTTGTCTGTACTGACGCCTTCGCGAGCAGGCTCGCTCCCACATTAGAACGTCTGAGCGCCGCAAATCCACTGGGGGAGCGAGCCTGCTCGCGAAAGCGTCAAACAGGTCACCACATTTCCTTGAGGCAAAAGAAAACCCCCGACCAATCCAGAGGACTAATCGGGGGTTTCAGGTAAGCGCCTTTGAGCGCCTACCGGCTCAGCTTATTGGCAAGCTTCGCAATCCGGCTCGTCGATGGCGCAAGCCTTCGGCACTGGAGCAGGACCGGCAGGTGCTGCCAGGACCGAATCGTCACCGTGGTTGCCGCCGCTGGAAACAGCGTTCAGCTTGCCGGTGTTGATGGTCGACTTCTCGGTGCTGGTTGCGGCCAGGGCACGGAGGTAGTAAGTGGTTTTCAGACCACGGTACCAGGCCATGCGGTAGGTCACGTCCAGCTTCTTGCCCGAAGCGCCGGCGATGTACAGGTTCAGCGACTGAGCCTGGTCGATCCACTTCTGACGACGGCTTGCCGCGTCAACGATCCACTTGGTGTCCACTTCGAAGGCGGTCGCGTAGAGCTCTTTGAGTTCTTGCGGGATGCGCTCGATCTGTTGCACGGAACCGTCGTAGTACTTCAGGTCGTTGATCATGACCGAATCCCACAGACCGCGAGCCTTGAGGTCGCGAACCAGGTACGGGTTGATCACGGTGAATTCGCCCGACAGGTTCGATTTCACATACAGGTTCTGGTAGGTCGGTTCGATCGACTGCGAAACGCCGGTGATGTTGGCGATGGTCGCGGTCGGTGCGATGGCCATGATGTTGGAGTTACGGATACCTTTCTGCACACGGGCGCGCACAGGTGCCCAGTCCAGGGTTTCGTTCAGGTCAACGTCGATGTACTTCTGGCCACGGGCTTCGATCAGGATCTGTTGCGAGTCCAGTGGCAGGATGCCCTTGGACCACAGCGAACCCTGGAAGGTCTCGTACGCGCCGCGCTCATCGGCCAGGTCGCAGGAAGCCTGGATCGCGTAGTAGCTGACCGCTTCCATCGACTTGTCGGCGAACTCGACGGCAGCGTCGGAACCGTAAGGGATGTGTTGCAGGTACAGCGCGTCCTGGAAGCCCATGATGCCCAGACCGACCGGACGGTGCTTGAAGTTGGAGTTCTTCGCTTGCGGCACCGAGTAGTAGTTGATGTCGATCACGTTATCGAGCATGCGCACGGCGGTGTTCACGGTGCGTTGCAGCTTGGCGGTGTCGAGCTTGCCGCCCACGATGTGGTTCGGCAGGTTGATCGAGCCCAGGTTGCAAACGGCGATCTCGTCCTTGTTGGTGTTCAAGGTGATCTCGGTGCACAGGTTCGAGCTGTGGACCACGCCGACGTGCTGCTGCGGGCTGCGCAGGTTGCACGGGTCCTTGAAGGTCAGCCATGGGTGGCCGGTTTCGAACAGCATGGACAGCATCTTGCGCCACAGGTCTTTGGCCTGGATGGTCTTGAACAGCTTGACCTTGCCCGGGTACTCGGTCAGGGCTTCGTAGTACTCGTAGCGCTCTTCGAAGGCCTTGCCGGTCAGGTCGTGCAGGTCCGGTACTTCCGATGGCGAGAACAGGGTCCACTTGCCGTCATCGAAGACACGCTTCATGAACAGGTCAGGGATCCAGTTGGCGGTGTTCATGTCGTGGGTACGACGACGATCATCACCGGTGTTCTTGCGCAGCTCGATGAACTCTTCGATGTCCATGTGCCAGGTTTCCAGGTAGGCACAGACAGCGCCCTTGCGCTTGCCACCCTGGTTAACGGCGACGGCGGTGTCGTTCACAACTTTCAGGAACGGCACGACGCCCTGGGATTTGCCGTTGGTGCCCTTGATGTACGAACCCAGCGCACGAACCGGCGTCCAGTCGTTGCCCAGGCCACCGGCGAATTTCGACAGCATGGCGTTGTCGTGGATCGCGTGGTAGATGCCCGACAGGTCATCCGGCACGGTGGTCAGGTAGCAGCTCGACAGCTGTGGACGCAGGGTACCGGCGTTGAACAGGGTCGGCGTCGATGCCATGTAGTCGAAGGACGACAGCAGGTTGTAGAACTCGATGGCGCGGGCTTCGCGGTCTTTCTCTTCGATTGCCAGGCCCATGGCCACGCGCATGAAGAAGATCTGCGGCAGTTCGAAACGCACGCCATCCTTGTGGATGAAGTAACGGTCGTACAGGGTTTGCAGGCCCAGGTAGGTGAACTGCTGGTCGCGCTCGTGATTGATCGCCTTACCCAGTTTCTCCAGGTCGAATTCGGCCAGAACCGGGTTCAGCAATTCGTATTCGATACCCTTGGCGACATAGGCAGGCAGGGCCTTGGCGTACAGGTCGGCCATTTCGTGGTGAGTGGCGCTCTCGGCCACACCGAGGAAGCCCAGGCCTTCGGCACGCAGGGTGTCCATCAGCAGGCGAGCGGTGACGAACGAGTAGTTCGGCTCGCGTTCAACCAGGGTACGGGCAGTCATCACCAGAGCGGTGTTGACGTCGTTCAGGGCCACGCCGTCGTACAGGTTTTTCAGGGTTTCGCGCTGGATCAGGTCGCCGTCGACTTCTTCCAGGCCTTCGCACGCTTCGGTGACGATGGTGTTCAGGCGGCCCATGTCCAGTGGCGCAAGGCTGCCGTCGGCGCGGGTGATACGGATGGACGGGTGAGCGTTGACCGCTTCCTCGGCTGGAGCGTGCGAAGCGCGCTCTTTGGCGCGGGAGTCACGGTAGATCACGTAGTCGCGAGCGACTTTCTGCTCGCCGGCGCGCATCAGGGCCAGTTCGACCTGGTCCTGGATTTCTTCGATGTGGATGGTGCCGCCCGATGGCATGCGACGCTTGAAGGTGGCAGTGACCTGTTCGGTCAGGCGGGCAACGGTGTCGTGGATTCGCGACGAAGCGGCAGCGGTACCGCCCTCAACTGCGAGGAACGCTTTGGTGATGGCGACGGTGATCTTGTCATCGGTGTAAGGAACGACAGTGCCGTTACGCTTGATCACGCGCAGTTGGCCAGGCGCAGTGGCGGACAGATCCGAATTCGAATCAGCGGCCTGCGGCAAGGTGCCCTGCGGGTTCTCGCGAGTTGTGTCGGTTTGCATGGGGGGTTGTCTCCACATTCTCTATGTTTGTTTGGGCACCTTGACGATGCCCACCGTTCTGTCCTGAAGCACTACAACCGACGTGGCGTCGGGTATAACAACTTCGGGACAGTAGGAAAAAGGCTAATGATGCCGCTTCCTTGCCGAAGTCTTTGGCAGCGAGCCTGAGCTCGATGCCGGATTCCTTTCAGGGGTGCCAGTTATGACTGCAACACCCGTACCGTTCCGGCCATTCGGGCCTGAAATAAACGGTGCCATCCGCAGCTGCGGTTTGGGCTTGTAAAATCGTGCTTGGTTCAACCCTGAACAGGCAATAAAGCGCTTGAGTTCAGGGTCTGAAATGTGGTTGGGCTTTTAAGCTAAAACCCTACATGTAGGGTTTTTTTAGCGCCGAGCTACAAGATAATGCGTTTTGGAGGGTGTTGCAACGTACTACCTGTGGATAAACCTGTGCGTAAATTGTGTGTGAAAGATGGCGCGGGCGTGTAGGCCGCGAAGTAGCTGGAGCGGACTGTTTTTCACTCATTTTCAGCGACTGAAAACAGCCATTCGGATTTTTAAGGGCGCGAACCCTATCACAAAAAAACGTCTTGTCCGAACGCATTTACCAGCTTGTGTTCTGTGCGGGCGACGTTTATACAATCGGCCAGCATGCAGGCAATTTATCCACCCCCATCATTACAAAAAGAGGGTGGATCCTTCCTTATTAGAGAAATTGGCAAGTAGAGGTCACCCGTGGAGCAAGAAGCCTGGCAGGTATTGATTGTCGAGGACGACCAGCGTCTGGCCGAACTGACTCGCGATTACCTGGAAGCCAATGGCCTGCGTGTGTCGATCGAGGGGAATGGCGCCCTGGCGGCGGCGCGCATCATCAAGGAGCAGCCGGACCTGGTGATCCTTGACCTGATGCTCCCTGGCGAAGATGGCCTGAGTATTTGTCGCAAGGTTCGCGACCGCTATGACGGCCCGATCCTGATGCTCACCGCGCGTACCGACGACACCGACCAGATCCTCGGCCTGGACCTTGGCGCAGACGATTACGTATGCAAACCGGTGCGTCCGCGCTTGCTGCTGGCGCGCATCCAGGCGTTGTTGCGACGCAGTGAAACACCCGAGGTCGTCCCGGAAAAACAGCGCCGGCTGCAATTCGGCCCATTGGTGGTGGACAACGCGTTGCGTGAGGCCTGGCTGAATGACAACGGCATCGAGCTGACCAGCGCCGAGTTCGATTTGCTCTGGTTGTTGGTGGCCAACGCCGGCCGCATTCTCTCCCGGGAAGAAATCTTCACCGCGCTGCGCGGTATCGGCTATGACGGACAGGACCGCTCCATCGACGTGCGCATCTCGCGTATCCGGCCGAAAATCGGCGATGACCCGGAGCATCCGCGCCTGATCAAGACTGTCCGCAGCAAAGGTTACCTGTTCGTTCCCGAGGCCTGCGTAGATTCGTCCCTGTGAACTCGATCTTCCTGCGCATCTATGGCGGCATGTGCGCCGCGTTGATTCTGGTGGCAGTGCTCGGTGTGCTGGCGCTGCACATGCTCAACCAGGTGCGCGGCGAGCAATATCGCGAACGCCTGGCCCATGGCACGTTTTCGCTGATGGCCGACAACCTGCAACCGATGAACGAAACCGAGCGCCACCGGGCGCTAGTGGTGTGGGAGCGGCTGCTGGGGATTCCGCTGGCGCTGAAAACCTTCAACCAGACCGACCTCGATCTCACGCAGCGTACCCGCGTGCTGCATGGCCAGGCGTTGGTGGAGCAGACCGGCCCGCATGCGGCAAAGGTTTACCGCCTGGTCAGTGACAAGGAACAGCTGGTGCTCACCGGTGAGGTCCAGCAGATCAGTGAGCAATTGGCCCGGGCGACGATTTACCTGTTGACCGATGAATTGGTGCGCTACCCGGTGGGCGAGCAACCGGTGCGCCTGGCGCAATTGAAGCAGGACAAGGGCTTTGGTTTCGACTTGCGGCTGGTCACGGTGGAAGATGCCGACATGGATGAGGACCAGAGCCGCCGGGTATCCGAAGGCGACACGGTGATGGCGCTGGGCAAGGGCGGCGATTCGGTCCGGGTGTTCGCCGGCATGGTCGGCACGCCGTGGGTGCTGGAAATCGGGCCCTTGTATCAGATGAATCCTTATCCGCCGGAGTGGTTGGTGCTGATCGCGGCGCTGGGCCTGACCCTGATCGGCTTGATCGTCTACCTGCTGGTGCGGCAACTGGAGCGTCGCTTGCGTGGACTGGAAGCCGCCGCCACGCGCATCGCCAAGGGCAGCCTGGAAACCCGCGTACCGGCGCGCGGCGCGGACTCGGTGGGGCGGCTGGCGTCGGCGTTCAACGGCATGGCAGAGCACTTGCAGCAACTGCTGGCAATCCAGCGGGAACTGGTGCGCGCCGTGTCCCACGAACTGCGCACGCCGGTAGCGCGCTTGCGTTTTGGCCTGGAAATGATTGGTTCGGCGACCACGCCGCAAGCCCTGGAAAAATATTGCGAGGGCATGGATCACGACATCGAGGACCTCGACCGTCTGGTGGACGAGATGTTGACCTATGCGCGGCTGGAGCAAGGCTCGCCAGCACTGAATTTTCAACGCGTCGACCTGGATGCCCTGGTCAATCAGGTGATTGGGGAGCTGGCGCCGTTGCGTGCCGATGTCACGGTTCAGCGTGGCTTGTGCCTGTCGGCCGCCGACTGCGACGATGCCTGGGTCGAGGCCGAGCCGCGCTATTTGCATCGGGCACTGCAGAACCTTGTCAGCAATGCCATGCGTCATGCGCAATCACGGGTAACCATCAGTTATCAGGTGGGGCAGCAACGTTGTCGGGTGGATGTCGAGGATGATGGGCCGGGCGTGCCGGAATTGGCCTGGGAGAAAATCTTCACCCCGTTCCTGCGCCTCGATGACAGCCGGACCCGTGCATCAGGCGGGCATGGCTTGGGCCTGTCGATTGTGCGGCGCATCATTCATTGGCATGACGGGCGGGCATTGATCGGCAAGAGCAAAAGCCTGGGCGGTGCCTGTTTCAGTTTGAGTTGGCCGAGGAATCAGGAGAAGCGCTGAGTTATTTGTTGTCTGTTCGGGCCCCATCGCGAGCAAGCTTTGCTCCCACAGGTTTTGTGCCGGTCAAACTAAACCTGTGGGAGCAAAGCTTGCTCGCGATGGCGGCCCGACAGGCGCCGAAACACTTCAGGCCCTGATGCTGACCAGACTCAACAACTGCCCATCCTTGACCCCAAACTGCGCATCCAGCTCGGTGCCGTTGCGCCATTCACTCGACAGGTCCGTCAACAGCCGCAACCGCACTTCACCCGCCTCGGTCCACTCCAGCACCTCGGCGTGTTCAAAGTAGAAACGCTGCTGGACGATCGGATAGAGCGCCTTGAACAGGCTCTCCTTTACCGAAAAGGTCAGGGTCACCAGCAACGCCAGTTGATCGCGATGCCCGGCGGCCATGCGATGGAGCTCGGGCGGGGTGAGAATTTCCGCGGCCAGGCGTTCGGCGCGTTCGGCATTGAGCAGGTTTTCCAGGTCCATGCCCAAGCCGCGCCAATGGTTTTTCCTGGCGACAATTGCCGCGGCCCGGCCGGTACTGTGGGTAATGGAGCCGGTGATATGCGCCGGCCAGACCGGTGCCCGGTCTTCGCCGATGGCCGGGCTGACGCTCAGGCCTTCCAGTTGTTGCAAGGCGGCCCGCGCGCAGATCCGTCCGGCGAGAAACTCCGCCTGCCGTTTCGCGACGGAGCGCTGGATACTCGCCGGCACGTCGATGGCGCTGCGCTGGAAATCATCGCTGAGCAGTTGCGAAGGATTGAAGTGGGTGCTCAACAGCACCGCATCCGGCAGCACAAACGGCAGCGGCCAGTGGGCATCGAGGGGCGTGCAGCAGGCGGGCAGGGCGGGGACTGGATTCATGTCGGGCATTTTGCCGGGTTGCCCTGAAACTGGGTAGTGCAAAGGTTCAGATCGGCGGTGCGGCCATTCGCGAGCAGGCTCGCTCCCACAGGATCGACGGTGAGACACAAATCCAATGTGGGAGCGAGCCTGCTCGCGAAAGCCGCACCGCGGTCTACCTGATTACCCAAATATCTTCTTGAAAAACGCCTGCATATCCGCCCACGACTTTTCATCCGCCGCCTTGTTGTAACCAATGTCCGGCCCGCCGTGATCGCCATGACTCAGGCGATCGGCGTCAGGATTGCTGAAGCCGTGCTTGGCGCCGTCGAGGCTGACGAACTTGTAGTCGGCGCCAGCCTTGTCCATCTCGGCTTTGAAGGCAGCCACGTTATCGGGCGTCACCATGCTGTCCAGCGCGCCGTGTTCGACCAGGACTTTCGCTTTCACGCTACCGGGTGTCGCCGGCGTTTTAGTCGCCAATGCGCCGTGGAAACTCACCACGCCGGCCAGCGGCATACCCTGACGCGCAGCATTGAGTACCACGCCGCCACCGAAGCAGTAGCCGATGGCAGCCACTTTATTCGGGTCGGTTTGCGCTTGTTTCTTCAGCAAGTCGAGCCCGGCCTGAAAGCGCGCACTGGACGCCGCGCTGTCTTTCGTCGCCGCCTGCATGAACGCCATGGCGTCCTTGGGGTGTTCGGTGTTTTTGCCGTCGCCATACATGTCGATGGCCAGGGCGCTGTAGCCGAGGCCGGCGAGGTCGCGGGCGCGGCGTTTGGTGTAATCGTTGAGCCCCCACCATTCATGCACCACAACGACGCCGGGGCGCGGGCCCTTGATCGCGTCGTCATAGGCGTAATAGCCGATCAGTTTCGTGCCGTCGGCGCTCTGGTAGGGGATTTCCTGGGTCTTGATGGCGGCGTGGCTGAGCCCGCTAAAGGCCAGCAAGAGGACAGCGAGGAACATGCGCATGGTTAATCTCCTGTCGAAAATTATCGGGACACTCTCATCGAAGCACCCGGATCGGGTTGATTCAGCTTAGGTTCAGATTGCGTTCAGGGGGAGTTCAGGGCGGGATCAGTAACCTTGCCGCTACCAAAAAGCGAACAGCGCATGAGGAAACTCCCTATGACTGGCTTGAAAAACCTGCTTCTGGCGTTCACCGTCCTGGGCGTCAGTGCTGCCGCCCATGCGACCGACGATAATTTCACCAGGCTTACTTCTGGACAGACCAGCGACAAGGTCAAAAAGTCCGGTGTCCTGAATTATTCGAGCGTGGGCGGTGTGGTCGGCAATGACAGTGCCTGGAGCGTGCATCTGGCCCGGCAAGGCAGACAGAATAGTGACTACGCCACGTATGACAACGTGTCGGTCTCGCACAATGGCATTAAACTTCGTCAGGAGGACCTCATGGGCCGCTACGATTTGACGACTATCAGCAAGCCGTCGTGATATCAGCCATCGCAACACGTGCCTTTATTGAAGGTTGTGCCTCTGGAGCTGTTGATCAGCAGGAGAACGTTATGAAATTGCTGGTCGTCGAAGATGAAGCGCTGTTGCGCCATCACCTGCAAACCCGCCTGACGGAAAGCGGGCATGTGGTCGAGTCCGTGGCCAATGCCGAGGAGGCCTTGTATCAGACCGAGCAATTCAACCATGACCTGGCGGTGATCGATCTCGGCCTGCCGGGCATGAGCGGCCTCGATCTGATCCGCCAGTTGCGCTCGCGGGGCAAGACCTTTCCGATCCTGATCCTCACGGCGCGCGGCAATTGGCAGGACAAGGTCGAAGGCCTGGCGGCTGGCGCCGACGACTATGTGGTCAAGCCGTTCCAGTTCGAAGAACTCGACGCCCGGCTCAATGCCTTGTTGCGCCGCTCCAGCGGTTTCACCCAGTCGACCATCGTCGCCGGGCCATTGGTGCTCGACCTCAATCGCAAGCAGGCATCCCTGGACGATCAGCCGCTGGCGCTGACGGCCTACGAGTACCGCATCCTCGAGTACCTGATGCGCCATCACCAGCAAGTAGTGGCCAAGGACCGCCTGATGGAACAGTTGTACCCGGATGACGACGAGCGCGATCCGAATGTGATCGAAGTGCTGGTCGGCCGTCTGCGCCGCAAACTGGAAGGGCCGGTCGGGTTCAAGCCGATCGATACCGTTCGCGGCCTCGGCTACCTGTTCAATGAGCGCTGCACTTGATTCGTTCCCTTCGTGTCCGCTTGATGCTCGCCGCCACACTGCTGGCGGTGTTGTTCATGCTGGCGCTGCTGCCGGCGATGCAAGGTGCGTTCAGCCTGGCGCTGCAAGACTCCATTGAACAACGCCTGGCCTCCGACGTGACGACACTGATCTCCGCCGCACGGGTGGAGAACAACCGCTTGCAGATGCCGGCGCAATTGCCCGACGAGCGCTTCAACCTGACCGACAGCCGTTTGCTCGGTTATATCTACGACCGCGAAGGTCACCTGGTCTGGCGCTCCAGGGCCACTCAGGAAGAGATGCTCAATTACAAACCGCGCTATGACGGGCGCGGCAATGAGTTCGCCAGGATCAGAGAAGCCAATGGCCAGGAGTTCTTCGTCTATGACGTCGAGGTCAAGTTGCTGGGGGGCAAGAGCGCGGCGTTCAGCATTGTCGCGCTGCAACCGGTACGCGAATACGAGCTGACCCTCGAAGGCCTGCGGGAAAACCTCTACCTGGGCTTCGGCGCGGCCTTGCTGGTGCTGCTGGCGTTGCTGTGGATCGGCCTGACCTGGGGCTTGCAGGCATTGCGCCGGCTCAGCCAGGAACTGGACGAAATCGAAAGTGGCGCCCGCGAAAGCCTCAGCGAACAACATCCCCGCGAACTCTTGCGCCTGACGGGTTCCCTGAACCGCTTGCTGCACAGCGAGCGCGAACAGCGCAGCCGTTACCGCGATTCCCTCGACGATCTGGCGCACAGCCTGAAAACACCGCTGGCGGTGCTGCAAGGCGTCAGCGAGGACATGGCGCAACGCCCCCAAAATCGCGATCAGGCCCGGGTGCTGCAAACCCAGATCGAGCGCATGAGCCAGCAGATCAGCTATCAATTGCAGCGCGCCAGCCTGCGTAAAAGCGGTCTGGTGCGGCATCAGGTTCAACTGCGTCCGGTGCTGCAAAGTCTCTGCGACACGCTGGACAAGGTCTACCGCGACAAGCGCGTGCGGGTGACCCTGGACCTGCCGCCAGAGTGCTACGTGCCGATCGAGCGGGGGGCCTTGCTGGAGATGATGGGCAACTTGCTGGAGAACGCCTATCGCCTGTGCCTGGGTGAAGTGCGCATCAGCGTGCGGCAGACCCTGGGTGGTATCGAATTGTGCGTTGAGGACGACGGTCCCGGCGTGCCGCCCGATCAGCGCGCACGAATCCTGCAACGCGGTGAACGCCTGGATCGACAGCATCCGGGGCAGGGCATTGGCCTGGCGGTGGTCAAGGACATCATTGAAAGCTACAGCGCCAAACTGACGCTGGGGGATTCACCCATGGGCGGGGCGGCGTTCAGGATTCAGTTTCCGGTGGTTTAGTGTTGCTCTTGCGGGCGCCATCGCGAGCAGGCTCGCTCCCACAATGGATCTATGACGCACTGAACATCCCCTGTAGGAGCGGGCTTGCTCACGAAGAGGCCATTCAATCCACCGCAAATCTCAACTTTCCTGCGCCCGGTAAGCCCCAGGCGTCAGCCCCGTCCACTTCTTGAACGCCCGATGAAACGCCGAAGGCTCGGAAAACCCCAGCTGTTCGGCGATCTGCTGCAAGGGCAGATCGTTGCGGCTCAGGTGATAGATCGCAATGTCGCGGCGCAACTGGTCCTTCAACTCTTGAAAGCTGGTGCCTTCCTCGCGCAAATGCCGACGTAGCGTCTGCGGGCTGATGTGCAGGTGCGTGGCCACGGCGTCGAGGTCCGGCCAGCGAGCACTGTCGCGGCTGAGCAAGCGCCGCAACTGGCTGGTCAGGCTATGGCCATCATCCGGGCGCGCCAGCAGGTCGGCAGGCGAGCGTTCAAGGAAATGCTTGAGGGTACGTTCGTCCTGTAGCAACGGCATGTTCAAGTAACGACTGTGGAACAGCAGGCTGCTTTGGGCCCCGCTGCTCTTTTGTGCCGCGCTCTTTGCGGTTGAAAAGCTCAGTGCACAAGAGAACAGCAAATCGTACTCGGCTCCGTGTTCCGGTCGCGGGTAACTGAACGTCGCCTGCTCCAGGCGAATGCGCTGACCGATCAGCCAACTGCCGAACCGGTGCCAGACCACCAGTAGGTATTCGGTGAGAAAATGGTCCGGATCCCAGAGCTGCGAATCATCCAGGCTCAGGCGAATCATTTCGTCTTCGCGCGTCAGGGTCAGGCGCGGGGCGTCAGGGAATAGGCTATAAAACAATAAGCCGCGGTTGAGTGCCTTCTCCAGATTGCGGCAATGAATCACGGCATGGCACATCATCGCGAAGCTCCCGGGTTTGCTCGGCGCTTTCCCAAACCCGAGGTATTCGTTGTCCAGTGCCAGCCACAGAGCCTGTATCAGTCGGGTGAATGGCTCCGGACCAATACGCGCCCGCGGCTCTTCGAGCAACTCGGGGTTGATCCCCAATTGCTGCAACAGGTCCGAATAGTCGTAGCCGTGCCGTTGCGCGCCGCGCAGGACCGCACGGGCGAAATGACTGGCGATGGTGCGTTCGCGCATAGCAGGCAAATCCGTCCATTGAGCGATGGATGGTAGCTGCGGTTGCAACGGATGAACAAGGCGGATATCCGCCAGATTGTACGACCCGATTTGGTCAATGGGCGGAAATCCGCCACTGCGGCGCAACCGCTAGCCAGTCAAGAAGAACCTGCAATGCCTGATATCAAAAGGCTTGTAGGAGGATTCACGGAAGGTGGCACGGGCTTTGCGATACAACCGGCAGATGCCTGCCGTCGCGCAGCTCGAAAAAACAAATCCCTCCGGTGCAGGAGGGTTCGCAAATGAGGTGTCGTGGGCAACGGATGGATGTTGTCCCCGCGCACTCTTGAGGAACTTTGCAATGACGACTCGTCAGCCACTGTACAAATCCCTGTATTTCCAGGTGATCGTTGCAATTGTCATCGGTATTTTGCTCGGTCACTACTATCCACAGCTCGGTGTGGCCGTTAAGCCGCTGGGTGACGGGTTCATCAAGCTGATCAAAATGATCATCGCGCCGATCATCTTCTGCACCGTCGTCAGCGGTATCGCGGGCATGCAGGACATGAAGTCGGTTGGCAAGACTGGCGGTTACGCGCTGCTGTACTTCGAAATCGTATCGACCATTGCGTTGCTGGTGGGCCTGGTCGTGGTCAACATCGTGCAGCCGGGCGCTGGCATGCACATCGATGTGAGCACCCTGGATGCCTCGAAAGTGGCGACCTACGTGGCACAAGGCGCTGACCAGAGCGTTATCGGCTTCCTGATGAATATCATCCCGGCCACCATTGTCGGTGCGTTCGCCACGGGCGACATCCTGCAAGTGCTGATGTTCTCGGTGATCTTCGGTTTCGCCCTGCATCGCCTGGGTGCCTATGGCAAGCCGCTGCTGGACTTCATCGATCGCTTCGCCCACGTGATGTTCAACATCATCAACATGATCATGAAGCTCGCGCCAATCGGTGCGTTCGGTGCCATGGCGTTCACCATCGGTGCCTACGGTGTCGGCTCGCTGGTGCAGCTGGGCCAACTGATGGCCTGCTTCTACATCACTTGCGTACTGTTCATCCTGATCGTGCTCGGCGGTATTGCCCGCGCGCACGGTTTCAGCGTGCTGAAAGTGATCCGCTATATCCGTGAAGAACTGCTGATCGTGCTGGGCACCTCCTCCTCGGAATCGGTGTTGCCACGCATGCTGATCAAGATGGAGCGTCTGGGCGCGCAGAAATCCGTCGTGGGTCTGGTGATCCCGACCGGTTACTCGTTCAACCTCGACGGCACGGCGATCTACTTGACCATGGCGGCCGTGTTCATTGCCCAGGCCACTGACGCCCACATGGACATCACGCATCAGATCACCCTGCTGGTGGTGTTGCTGCTGTCCTCCAAGGGGGCTGCGGGCGTGACCGGTAGCGGGTTCATCGTACTGGCGGCCACCCTGTCCGCGGTGGGTCATCTCCCGGTTGCCGGCCTGGCGCTGATCCTCGGCATCGACCGCTTCATGTCCGAAGCCCGTGCCCTGACCAACCTGATCGGTAATGCCGTTGCCACCCTGGTGGTGGCCAAGTGGGTCAAGGAACTGGACACCGACGTGATGCACGCTGAACTGGCTTCCGGCGGTCGCGGCATTGCTGACGAGCCTAAAGACGATGTTCTGGGCCATGTCAAAGGGGCGACCCCGACTAACGCCAAGTAAGTCTTGTTGTAATGAAAAACCCGCTTCGGCGGGTTTTTTATTGCCTGCGACTTGAGCGCAACTGTCAGCGTCACTGGCGCATAAGGTGATTGCTCCGTCACGTTCGGCTGCCTAGTCTGAGGGGCATCATATAAGGAGAATATTCATGCTCGGTCCACTGGCTTCACTCAAGGTACTGGATTTCTCGACCCTGCTGCCGGGCCCCTTCGCCTCGTTGTTGTTGGCGGATATGGGCGCCGAGGTGCTGCGCATCGAATCGCCGACCCGCATGGACCTGTTGCGCGTGCTGCCACCCCACGATCACGGGGTATCGGCCAGCCACGCCTACCTCAATCGCAATAAACGCAGCCTGGCCCTGGACCTCAAGCAGCCTGAGGCGCTGGACGTCATCAAGCAATTGCTCAAGGACTACGACATCGTGCTGGAGCAGTTTCGTCCCGGTGTCATGGAGCGCCTGGGGCTGGGCTATGAAGCCTTGAAGGCGATCAATCCGAAGCTCATCTATGTGTCGATCACCGGTTATGGCCAGACCGGCCCCTACAAGGATCGCGCCGGCCACGACATTAATTATCTGGCGCTGGCCGGGCTGGCGAACTACACCGGCCGCGCCGACAGCGGACCGCTGCCCTTGGGCGCGCAGGTGGCGGATATCGCCGGTGGTTCGCTGCACGGCGTGGTCGGTCTGTTGGCGGCAGTGATCGCCCGGCAGCACACCGGGCAGGGGCAACATCTGGATGTGAGCATGACCGACTGCGCATTCAGCCTGAACGCCATGGCCGGTGCCGGGTACCTGGCCTGTGGCGTCGAGCCGGGGCGGGAAGACCAGATGCTCAATGGCGGCAGCTTCTACGATTACTACCGCTCGCGGGACGGGCGCTGGTTATCGGTGGGCAGCCTGGAGCCGGACTTCATGAAGCAGTTGTGTGTGGCGTTGGGGCTCGAGGAGCTGGCGAGCCTGGGCCTGTCGCCGCAGCCGGCGCAGCAGAAGAAGCTCAAGGATGCGTTGAAGGTCGAGTTTGAAAAACATGACTTTACCGAGCTGTGTGCGTTGTTTGCCGAGCTGGACGCCTGTGTCGAGCCGGTATTGAGCCTGCGCGAAGCGGTGCGGCATCCGCAATTGCGGGCGCGGGAGCTGGTGACTGCAGTGCCGCGGGGCGATGGTTCGACTCAGGCGCAGATGGCTTGTCCGTTGAAGTTTTCGGATGGATTGCCGGAGCCCAGGCATATTGGTGCGGCGTTGGGGGAACACACGGATCAGGTGTTGGGGGAGTTGGGGTTCAGCGTTGAGCGGATTGATGAGTTGCGGCGTGCCAGGGTGATTCTCTAGCGCCTATACCGGCCTCATCGCGGGCAAGCCTTGCTCCCACAGGGATCAGCTTTGATCACAAAATTTGTGAACGACAATGAAACCTGTGGGAGCAAGGCTTGCCCGCGATGAGGCCAGCGCAGTCACCCAACTACTCGACCCGCATTTCCCCACTGAACACCAACGTACTGCGGCAGCGCCGGCACAAATAGCGCCGCCCCTGTCTCACCAGGCTATGGCGCTGTGCCGAAAACGGGAAATCGCTGTCGGCGCACGGGCATTTGTAGATGTAGCGGGTCACGCTGCGGCGTTTGACGTCGTAGGTGTGGCAACGATTGGGGGGGAGTTCATACACACCACGCATGATCAATTGCCATTCTTCGCCATGGGGCTGGATGCGGTCGCCAAACAATTGATGGGCGATCAGGTGCGCGACTTCGTGGGCCACGGTCTGCTTGAGGAAATCTTCGGTGTTTTCCCGGTACAACTGCGGGTTGAAGCGCAGCAGGTTCTCGTGCAAATGCGCGACGCCGGCTTTTTGTCCGCGCAGCTTGAGGCTCACCACGGGGCGTTTGAAAGGTCGTTTGAAAAAGGATTCGGCTTGTTGGAAACAGTCTTCGACGCGGGAATTGAGTTGCTCGGGCATGCTTGATGGATCTCCAGAGACGTCGAGTATGCCGCAACCCCCAGGCCTTGCGAATCGCTCAAGCGCCGAATGGTCGTAGCCGTTCCAGTTGTTCAAGCATTAAAAGGCCGCCTTGCGGCGGCCTGTGTTGGCAGATCTAGTTTTAGGTGACGTGATATTAATTGGTGTAGACCGGCCCCACGCCGAGTCCCCAGACAATTACGGTGAACGCCATGATGGCCACCAGCACCACAAGGCCTACGGCGAGTACAGAACTGGAAAACAGGAAGCCCTCGTCAGTTGGTATGTTCATGAACGTCGGTAGCCCGACATACAGCAGGTAGACCGTGTAGCAGATCGCTGCGGTGCCGATGATCATCCCCAGCCACAAGTGTGGATACAGTGCCGCCAGACCTCCGATGAACAGCGGTGTCGCGGTATAGGTTGCAAATGCAACGCAGCGGGCCAGGCTCGGGTTGGCGTCATAGGTGCGGGCCATCCAGTGGATGAACGCACCCATTACCGCAACGCCGCCAAGCATCGCCACGTACGACATGATCGACATCCATAGTGCACTTTCCATCGTCAACATCACTGGCGCCCGACTGCCGATGACCCAACCGACTTGCGTGGTGCCGATAAACGCCGATATTGCCGGGATTGCCGCCAGAATCAGCGTGTGGGTCAGGTACATGTGGCTGATGCTTTCCTCCTGGTCGCCACGGATTTCTTTCCATTCCTGGTCAGGGTGGGTGAAGAGCCCCACTACGTGATGGATCATGCCAGTCACTCCTCTTGTTTTTACCGTCGCCCCCCAGTGGAGCGCCTACGGGCCAATGCGGCCAAGTAAGTAATAGGTCTGGATTTGAATGCGACCTTATGACGCAGTATAGGAAGGAGTTTCCCTTACAAGGTGAAGGGGCTTAGAGCAAATTGCGCTGTAAACCTTGTTGTTAATCGCTGCTGGGACTGTCAGCGGTTCTTTGTGGGAGCGAGCCTGCTCGCGAATGCGATATGTCAGTCGACATCTTTATTGGCTGACGCACCGCAATCGCGAGCAGGCTCGCTCCCACAGGGGGATAGGGGGCACTTCGCCCTGGCGGGGTTTTTGCGTAAAATGCCCGCCTTTCGTCACACCTCACGGATTTCGCGTCATGGGCACTCTTACGGTCAACCAGAACAAACTGCAAAAGCGCCTTCGCCGCCAGGCCGGTGAGGCTGTCGCCGATTTCAACATGATTGAAGACGGCGACAAGGTCATGGTCTGCCTGTCCGGCGGCAAGGACAGCTACACCATGCTCGATGTGCTGATGCATCTGCAGAAGGTCGCACCGATCAAGTTCGATATCGTGGCCGTGAACATGGACCAGAAGCAGCCGGGGTTCCCCGAGCATGTCTTGCCGGCCTATCTCAAGGAGCTGGGCATCGAGTACCACATTGTCGAGAAAGACACCTACTCGGTGGTCAAGGAGCTTGTTCCTGAGGGCAAGACCACTTGCTCGCTCTGCTCGCGCCTGCGTCGTGGCACGCTCTACACCTTTGCCGATGAAATCGGCGCGACCAAGATGGCCCTGGGGCATCATCGCGACGACATTGTCGAGACCTTCTTTTTGAACATGTTCTTTAACGGTTCGCTCAAGGCCATGCCACCGAAACTGCGGGCCGACGATGGTCGCAATGTGGTGATCCGCCCGCTGGCGTACTGCAGCGAAAAGGACATCCAGGCTTATTCGGATCTCAAGCAATTCCCGATTATCCCGTGCAATCTCTGTGGTTCCCAGGAAAACCTGCAACGCCAGGTGGTCAAGGAAATGCTGCAGGACTGGGAACGCAAGACCCCGGGCCGTACCGAAAGCATCTTCCGCAGCCTGCAGAACGTGATCCCGTCGCAACTGGCGGATCGCAACCTGTTCGACTTCACCAGCCTCAAGATCGACGAGACAGCGGCTTCGCGCTTCGTCAACGTCGTAAACCTTTAAGCACCATCACTGTGGGAGCGAGCCTGCTCGCGAAGGCGTCCGGTCAGTCGACATCAATGTTGAATGACACACCGCTTTCGCGAGCAGGCTCGCTCCCACCGTTTTTACTTCTATTTCCCGGGAGAGGGCATGCGCGACTACAAGTGGCTGAACGAATACTGCTTGAACCGTTTCGGTTCGGCCGCCGAACTGGACGCCCATCTGCCCGTTCCCAAGACCCCGGCACAGTTGCGCGACATCACTGACGATCGTTACCTGTCGACCATGGCGCTGCGTGTGTTTCGCGCGGGCCTCAAGCACAGCCTGGTGGATGCCAAGTGGCCGGCCTTCGAAGAAGTGTTCTTCAGGTTCGACCCGGAAAAAGTCGTGCTGATGAGCGCCGAACACCTGGAGCGCCTGATGCAGGACGCGCGGATCATCCGCCACCTGGGCAAGCTCAAGAGCGTGCCGCGCAATGCGCAGTTCGTACTGGACGTGGCCCATGAAAAGGGCAGCTTCGGCGCGATGATCGCCGATTGGCCGGTGACTGATATCGTCGGGTTGTGGACGTTCCTGAAGAAACGCGGCCATCAATTGGGCGGTCTGTCGGCGCCGCGTTTTCTGCGGATGGTCGGCAAGGACACGTTCGTGCCGAGCTATGACGTGGTGGCAGCGTTGAATGCACAGGGCATCATCGACAAGGTGCCGAGCAGCCTGCGCGACCTGGCGCTGGTGCAGCAGGTGTTCAACCGGTGGCATGAAGAAAGCGGCGGACGGCCGATGAGCCAGATCTCGATGATGCTGGCTTACACAGTGAATCATTGAATCCGAGTCGCCTCATTCGCGAGCAGGCTCGCTCCCACATTGGATCTGTGCCGTTCACAAATCCCCTGTGGGAGCGAGCCTGCTCGCGAAAGCGGTCTATCAGGCGACGGAAATCTCGCCCTCGCCAGCCAACTTGCGATTCAACTGATACCGCCAGCGCACATACAGCAAGGCCGAGCAGAACACCGCCAGGCTCGCGCCCATTTCCAGCAAACCGAACATCTGCCGGTTCGGGTCGTACGCGGCCAGGGCGCCCTTGATGAAATACAGGTTCACCACAAAACACATCCATGAATGCCCGCGCGGGCTACCGACCACCATGCCGGGCGCCAACAGCAGCAGCGGCACCAGCTCGATCAGCAAAATCACCCAGGGCCGGGCGCCGTGCAGGTCGGCTACCAGCAGGTAGTAGATACACAGCAACCCCACCAGACCGAAAAAACACAACAGACTGATGACACGCATGGCCCGAACACGGGGTTCGAGCCATTCGATGGCGGGCAGGATTTTCGGCTTCTTGGCCACCCTCAGCCCTCCAGCTTCTGTGCCGTCTTGGCCAGGCGCATGCCGAGTGCGCGACACAGCGCCACTTCGTGCCCGTCCAGACCGCTTTTACCATCAGCCCCGGCGTGGTGGCTGGCGCCGTATGGCGTGCCACCGCCCTGGGTTTCCAGGAGCGCTGACTCGCTGTAGGGCAGGCCGGTGATCAGCATGCCGTGGTGCAGCAACGGCAACATCATCGACAGCAAGGTGGTTTCCTGGCCGCCGTGCAGGCTTGCGGTGGACGTGAACACGCCGGCCGGTTTGCCCACCAGGGCGCCGGTCAGCCACAGGTTGCTGGTACCGTCGAGGAAGTACTTGAGGGGCGCCGCCATGTTGCCGAATCGGGTCGGACTGCCCAGGGCCAGGCCAGCGCAGTTTTTCAGGTCGTCGAGGCTGGCGTAGAGCGCGCCCTCGTCCGGAATGTCCGGGGCCACGGCTTCGCATTCGGTGGAAATCGCCGGCACCGTGCGCAGGCGCGCTTCAAGGCCGGCCTGTTCGACGCCACGGGCAATCTGCCGGGCCATTTCGTTGGTCGAGCCGCTGCGGCTGTAATACAGCACCAGAATATATGGCGCACTCACGGCAGCAGCTCCAGGATCTGCTCCGGCGGCCGGCCGATGACGGCTTTGTCGCCGACCTCGAGAATCGGTCGCTCCATGAGTTTTGGGTGGGCGGCGAGGGCGGCGATCAATTGCGCCTCGCTCAGGCTTCTGTCGGCCAGGTTGAGGGTCTTGTACTCGTCCTCGCCGGTGCGCAGCAGTTGCCGGGCGCTGATGCCCAGTTTGGTCAGCAGGCGCTGGATTTGCGCGGCGTCCAGCGGGGTTTCCAGATAGCGCACCACGGTCGGGGTCAGGCCACGGTTTTCCAGCAGTTCGAGCGCACCGCGGGATTTCGAGCAGCGCGGATTGTGATAAAGCGTCAGATCGGTCATGAGCGGGTCGCATCTTGTGTGAGGTGGCGGCTATTCTAACTGTGCAACGCGTAATCCAGAACCTTGGGTGGCAATGGGTCGCGGCAGTATTCTTTTTTCGACAAGGATCACGACATGACAAGGCGACTGGCAGCGGCATTGGCGATCATCGGGGCGTTGATGCTGGGGGGCTGCGGTAACGACTACGGGATCGATCAGAACGGGCAGAAGGTCGCCTCCGAGCGCCTGGACAAACAATGGCTGGTGCTCAACTACTGGGCCGAATGGTGCGGCCCGTGCCGCACCGAGATCCCGGAATTGAACACCCTGGCCGGTCAGCTCAAGGACAAGAAGATCGGTGTGTTCGGGGTCAACTTCGACAATGTGCAGGGCGAAGAGCTGAAAAGCGCCAGCGAGAAACTCGGCATCCAATTCACCGTGCTGGCGCAGGACCCTGCCGAGTTGTTCGAACTGCCCCGCAGTGAGGCATTGCCGGTGACCTACATCATCGATAACAAGGGCAAGGTGCGGGAACAGTTGGTGGGCGAGCAGACGGCGGCGGGGGTGATGGCGAAGCTGGAGGCGTTGCAGGCCAAGAATTGAGAGTCTGTGGGAGCAAGGCTTGCCCGCGATAGCGATCTCAGGGACGCCATCGCCAGCAAGCTGTGCTCCCACATGAATCGGGGATCAACCCTCTTCCAGCCACCAGCGCAGCGGCTTGCCTTCGGCAGGCCAGAAGCGCATCTGCTCGATCGAGGAGACGTCCCAGCGCTGCACGTTTTCCAGGGCCTGAAGGAACCGCTTTTCCTGCTCCATCAGCGCCGGCGCGCAGAGTTTGCGCGTGCTGCCGATCTTGCCGAAGCTCAGTTTATTGCCTTCCAGGGTGTAGGGCGCAAACCAGTGGTTGCAGCCGCCGTTGCCGTAGGCGCGACCATCTTCACCGAGGGTGATGGTCAGGTGGCTGTAATCCATCAATGGCCGTTCGCCGATCCACTCCAGGATGTAGCTGCGGTTTTGTTGCAATTGCACAGGCTCGGCGGCGCAACCCAGCAGGCTTGCACCGACCATACCGGCCAGAGCGAGGCGTTTCATCACGCAGGCTCCTGGCATTTCGGGCAAAGGTGTTTCTCGCCAACGGACTTCCAGCCCAATTCGGCAATCCGCGCAGTGGCAGCAGGTTTTTCAGCCTTGTTGCCCAGTTTGGCGTCGACCGCGAACTCGAAGCTCAACTCCTTGGCGCAGCTGTCGCAATTCACTTGCCAGGTATGGATCGCCAGTTCGCCGAACACCGGACCACTGGCCACCGCGACCCATTGGCCGGGCGGATTGATCAAGTGGCGAACCGTTTCGACGGTCAGGCGCATGGACAAGTCCTTGGCACCTTTGAGGGTCACGACCAGCACGTCATTGTTGCGAATCGAGCCGCCGTTGCCGGTGACTTGATAACGCCCCGGCACCAGGGCGCGGCATTCGGTGAGGGTGTGTTGCGGGTTCATCAGGCTGTAGCGGAAATCGTGTTCGACCATGGGTCCTCCAAATATGCGCGATATGCTAGCACGGGCATACGCGCAGCATGGCGCGGGCAGATGACCTTCGATCAGGTTCAGTCGCCCTCGACACGATTCTCGGGCTTGCCCGCCCTCCAGGCCGCGATATTGTCCAAGGTGGTCGCGGCTATCGCGCCCAGGGCTTCGCGGGTCAGGAAAGCCTGGTGCGCGGTGACGATCACGTTGGGGAAGGTCAGTAGCCGCGCCAGTACATCGTCTTGCAAAGGCAAGTCGGAACGGTCCTCGAAGAACAGCTGCGCCTCCTCTTCGTAGACGTCCAGCCCCAGATAACCCAGCCGGCCCTCCTTCAATGCGTCGATCAGCGCAGGCGTGTCCACCAGGCCGCCGCGGCCGGTATTGATCAGCATCGCACCCGGTTGCATGTGCGCCAGCGATTCGCGATTGATCAAATGCTTGCTCTGTTCGTTGAGCGGGCAATGCAGGCTGATGATCTGCGATTCGGCCAGCAGTTGCGGCAAGCCCAGGTAGCGGGCCCCCAAGGCTTCGACCTGTGGGTTGGGGTATGGGTCGTAGGCCAGCAGTTGGCAGCCGAACCCGTGCATGATCCTGGCAAAGGTTGCGCCGATCTGCCCGGTGCCGACCACGCCGACGGTCTTGCCTGCCAAGTCGAAACCGGTCAGCCCGTGCAGGCTGAAATCGCCTTCGCGGGTACGGTTGTAGGCGCGGTGCAAACGGCGGTTCAGCGCCAGGATCAGCGCCACCGCGTGCTCGGCCACGGCATGGGGCGAATAGGCCGGTACGCGCACAATCGCCATTCCCAGGCGTTTCGCCGCTGCCAGGTCGACATGGTTGTAACCGGCCGAGCGCAGGGCGATCAGGCGTGTGCCGCCGGCAGCCAGGCGTTCGAGCACCGGGGCGCCGAGGTCGTCATTGATGAAGGCGCAGACCACCTCGTGATGTTCGGCCAGCGCCGCCGTATCGAGGCTCAGTCGCGCTGCTTGAAAGTGCAATTCGATACCGGCCGGCAGGTCGGCGGCGAGGAAACTGTCGCGGTCGTAGGTCTGGCTGCTGAAAAGAATCGTGCGCATGCTGTCCTCCTGGAAAACTCACGTTTTGCTGCCTACCCCGATCCTGTAGGAGCTGGCTTGCCAGCGAAGGCGGCCTCAAATTTTGCGTTGTTCTCAAGGTTGCCTTCGCTGGCAAGCCAGCTCCTACAAGGGGTGCGATTAGTTTAGCGTTCAGGATTCACAGTCCAATTGCGCTGCGTCAGGCATTGATACGCGCCTGGGCGGCCAGTCGGTTGATCGCGCGGTCGAGTTCTTCGAGGGCGCCAAAGGCCTTCGGGTCCTTTTGCTTGAGCAGGGTTTCGCTGCGCTGGCAGGCCGCGCGCAGTTGCGGTACGCCGCAATAACGGGTGGCGCCATGCAGGCGGTGAACCCGTTCGATCAGGGCATTGTGGTCGTGGCTTTCCTGCGCCTGGCGGATGGCTTCGCGGTCTGCTTCCAGCGATGCCAGCAGCATGGCGAGCATGTCCGCAGCCAGATCGGCCTTGCCGGCGGCCAGGCGCAAACCTTCTTCGTGATCCAGCACCTGCAGCTCATAGGCGCCGCCGTGGCTGTCGCCGGAGCGTTCCGGGCTCTGGTTGCGCAGCGCCAGGCCACTCCACTTCAACACCACTTGTGCCAGTTGCCGCTCGCTGATCGGTTTGGTCAGGTAGTCGTCCATGCCGCTTTGCAGCAGCGCACGTTTCTCGTTGGCCATGGCGTGGGCGGTGAGGGCGACGATCGGCAAGGGTGTGCAATGCCGCTCGCTTTCCCACTGGCGGATTGCCTCGGTGCTCTGGCGTCCGTCCATGCCGGGCATCTGCACGTCCATCAGCACCAGATCGAACGTCTCGACCTGAACGGCCCTGACGGCGGCGTATCCGCTTTCCACTGCCAGCACTTTGGCCCCCATGTCTTCGAGCAGGGTCTGCACCAGCAGCAGGTTGGCCGGGTTGTCGTCGACGCACAGCACTTTCGGTGCGCGGCTGGAGACCGGTTCACCGGGTTCGCTGCGGGTCTGGCGCGGATTGACCAGATCGGAAAGCGCCCGCCGCAGCTTGCGGGTGCAGGCCGGTTTGGCCTGGAGCTGACTGTGAGGGTTGGGCACCGAGAGGTGGAACAGCGTCTGTTCCGTGGTCGGGCACAGCACCAATACTTTGCAACCCAGGTGTTCGAGGTCCCAGATGTACTGGTTGAGGCGCTCCGGCGGCATGTCGTTGCTGGTGACGCCCAGTACCGCCAGGTCGATTGCCTGGTCAGTCTGATGCGCGACGGTCACGCCGTTGGTCAGGCTTTCCAGGTTAGTGAACGGGGTGACGGCCAGACCGCAATCTTCCAGTTGATGCTGTAGCGCCTGGCGGGCCAGCTCGTGATTTTCCAGCACCGCCACGCGGCGACCGGACAACGGCGGGCCGGGCAAGTCTTCGGCGTCGTCGCGGGTTTTCGGCAGGCTCAGGCTGATCCAGAATTCCGAACCTTCGCCAGGCGTACTGTCGACGCCGATTTCGCCGCCCATTTGTTCGATCAACCGCTTGGAAATCACCAGCCCCAGGCCCGTGCCACCGGGCTGTCGGGACAGCGAGTTGTCGGCCTGGCTGAACGCCTGGAACAACGCCCGCACGTCCTGGTTCGACAAGCCGATGCCGGTGTCCTGAATGCTGATGCGCAGTTGCACACTGTCTTCGTTTTCATCTTCCAGCATGGCGCGGGCAACGATGGTGCCTTCGCGGGTGAACTTGATCGCGTTGCTGACCAGGTTGGTGAGAATCTGTTTGAGGCGCAGCGGATCGCCCACCAGCGACAGCGGCGTGTCGCGGTAAACCAGGCTCACCAGCTCCAACTGCTTGGCGTGGGCGGCGGGGGCGAGGATGGTCAGCGTGTCCTGCAGCAGGTCGCGCAGGTTGAACGGAATATGGTCGAGCACCAGTTTGCCGGCCTCGATTTTCGAGAAGTCGAGGATTTCGTTGATGATCCCCAACAGGCTGTCGGCGGATTTTTCGATGGTGCCCAGGTAGTCGAGCTGGCGCGGTGTCAGCTCGCTTTTTTGCAGCAGGTGGGTAAAACCGAGAATGCCGTTGAGCGGCGTGCGGATTTCATGGCTCATGTTGGCGAGGAACTCGGACTTGATCCGGCTCGCCTCCAGGGCTTCCTTGCGCGCCAGATCGAGCTCGATGTTCTGGATCTCGATGGTTTCCAGGTTCTGGCGCACGTCTTCGGTGGCCTGGTCGATGCTGTGCTGCAATTCTTCCCGGGCGTTCTGCAGGGTGCCGGCCATGCGGTTGATGCCGGACGCCAGCTCATCCAGCTCCTGGCTGCCGAGGGGCGGCAGGCGGGTTTCCAGATGACCGTCCTTGAGCTGGGCCACGGCTTGCTTGATCTGGCTCAAGGGTCGATTGATCGTGCGCCCCATGCGCAATGCCAACAGCGCCGCTCCCCCAAGGCCCGCAGCGATCATCATCAGGCTGGCAAACAGGCTGCGGTAGCCGCGCAGCAGCATGCCGTTGTGGGACAGTTCGAGTTCGACCCAGCCCAGCAGGCGGTCGGCTTCATCGGGAATCACGTCACCGGCCAGGTTGCGGTGTTTGCCGAACACGGGCAGCAAATAACGGGTCGCATCACTGCCACTGCGGCGCAACATCTGCGAACCTTCGCCCATGGGAGCCTGATTGAGCATGATGGGACCGGCATGGGCCAGCGGCGTGCGGTCAGGCGCGAGGAAGGTCACGGCACGCACGTCCGGTTGTTCCAGGGATTCGGTGGCAATCCGCTCCAGCAACTCGGTGTTTCTGTGCCCCATGGCCGGTGCCACCAGCGGCGCCAGTTGCTCGGCGATCATCTCGCCGCGCTGCATGAGTTGGGCTTGCAGGTCGGATTGCTGCATCCAGGTAAAATAGCCCCCCAGCACCAATGCCATCAGGCTGGTTGGCAACAGGGTCAGCAACAGCACGCGGCCTTTAATTCCCAGGTTCTTGAGCACGCCTCTCTCCCGCATCCAGCTATTTATAGACCCGCACGTGCGTCCGGCACGCGTCACTTGGGCAGTGTAGCGATTTGCAGGCGGTCAATCCTCGTAAAATTGACGTCGTCATTCATCGGTCGGCTCGGCACTTTTGAGTGCGAGGCAAAGCCGTGGGTTGCCCTGTGCGGCGCAATCTTGAATAATTATCAACTGAGAATTATTTGCAGATACTCATGACTCCCATCACGTCCGGCCATCCCCGTATCCTCTCCATCGAAGACGACCTCGTACTCGGCGCCTATGTTCACGAGCATCTGGGCCGTAGCGGCTTTCAGGTGACCTGGTGCCAGAACGGCCGGGAAGGACTGGACGCTGCACTTCAGCAACCTTTCGACGTGGTGCTGATGGACATTCTGCTCCCCGGCCTGGACGGGCTCTCGGTGCTGACTCAACTGCGTCAGAGTCATTCCACGCCGGTGTTGCTGATGTCGGCGCTGGGTGCCGAGGCGGATCGCGTCAGCGGTTTTCGCCTGGGGGCCGATGATTACCTGCCCAAGCCTTTCAGCATGGTCGAATTGCGAGTGCGCATCGAAGCGATACTGCGCCGGGTTGCACTGGACCGTCGGCCGACACCGTCCGCGATGGTCCCGGTGGCGGACAGCCTGCGTTTCGACGATGAACTGTTCGAGGTGTTCTACGGCGAACTAGCTGCTGGCCTGACCCGCAGTGAATACCGGTTGCTGGAAACCCTGAACCGCAACGGCGATGAGGTCTTGAGCAAGGCCTTCCTTTATCAGCATGTGCTGCAACGAGGCTACGCGGCCCATGACCGCAGCCTGGACATGCACATCAGCCAGATCCGTCGCAAGCTCAAGGCCATCGGCTACACCGAACGCGAAGTGCGCACGGTGTGGGGCAAGGGCTACATCCTGAGTGCCGGCGATGAAATGTAAGTTGCCGGGGCGGCACTCGCTGTTCTGGAAGCTGGCCTGCCTGCTGGTGGCGTTCTGTCTGCTGATGATCTGGTTGAGCTGGTCCTGGGGCCGGTACATGGAAGAGCGCAACCAGTTCCTGTCGGATGAGGCTCGCGGCACCCTGACACGCTATGCCGCCGAAGCCGACCGGGCATGGCGGCAGCGCCAGCGCGAGGGCGTCGATCGCTGGCTGCAAAGCATGCAGCAGCGCGAAAAGAGTTGGGTCGGTGTCATCGGCGGGGATTTGCAATCCTTGAGCAGCCGACCGCTGACGGAAAAGGAAATCGAGCACCTGACCTACCTGCGCGGCCTGGACTGGCCCATCCACAAGAAGGGCCGGCCCTGGATGCGCGTGCCATTTCCCCGCGATCCGTCTGCCGGCAGCCTGGTGATCGAACTCCCCGAACGTTTTATACCTGGGCGCTACCAGGTGTTCTGGCGCGTGATTACTAATGGGGTCATTCCAGGGCTGTTCACTTTATTGTTGTGCGTTGGGCTGTACCGCGTACTGGTCGTGCCGCTCAATCACCTGCGTGCGCAGGCCAACGCCTGGCGCGCCGATCAACTGAATGTCCGCTTGTCGAGTCGGACCACCAATCGTTCGGATGAGTTGGGCGAGTTGGGCAGGGCGTTCGATCACATGGCCGAACGCCTGCAAAGTACCGTGGCCTTGCAGCAGCAATTGCTGCGCGACCTGTCCCACGAATTGCGCACGCCGCTGAGTCGCCTGCGAGTCGCCAGTGAAAGCGAGCAAGGGTTGGACGCCTTGCGCGAACGTATCGGCCGCGAAGTCGACGGCATGCAGCGGCTGGTGGAAGACACCCTGCAACTGGCCTGGCTCGACACCGAGCGCACCCGCTTGCCCGACGAAGCGATCCAGGTCCAGGCGCTGTGGGAGATGCTCACGGAAAATGCCTGCTATGAAAGCTGCTGGCCGGGTGGGCAATTGCAGTGCTCGGTGGACTCATCCTGCTGGGTGCGTGGTCACCTCAATACGCTGGCTCAGGCGCTGGAAAACATGCTGCGCAATGCGATTCGCCATTCCCCCGAGGGCGGCGTGGTCACGCTAGGTGGGCGACGTGACGGCAACTATTGGCATCTGTGGCTGGAGGATCAGGGTGGTGGTGTCGCGGAAGCGGATCTGGAGCGGATCTTCCTGCCGTTTACCCGCCTCGATGGTTCGCGACCGGGGGATGGCGGGTTTGGGTTGGGGTTGAGTATTGCCAGGAATGCGGTGCAGCGGCAGGGCGGGAAGCTTTGGGCGCAGAACACTGGGGCGGGGTTGCGGATGAATATGCGGTTGGTGGCGGATGATGGCGGTGACAATGACGACGCCATCGCGAGCAGGCTCGCTCCCACAGTGAGTCAGTGCCGACCACAGATGATGTGAACAACCAGGATTAAATGTAGGAGCGAGCCTGCTCTCTAATAGGCCCTCCCAACAACGAACACTGTGAATTTTCCAGAGCGTTCCCGAGATTCTGTACGATTTTTCCCAAAGGGTATCACCGGTCATTTCAAGCGTCCTTGGCGGTTTAAGCTCACGCTTTTACTCATGTCCAAGGAGTCATGCATGACCGCATCCCAGGTGCCCTGCAGTACAACCGACGACCGTTTCAATGAAGTGCTTGCCCTGATTCAAAGTGCCAGGCGGCAGGCCCTGCAGGCGGTCAATACCCAGTTGATAGAGTTGTACTGGCAGGTGGGGGCTTATATCAGCCGCAAGCTGGAGAAAGCCGAATGGGGTGATTCCGTGGTTGGTCAATTGGCCGAGCATCTGGCCCAGACTCAACCGGGCTGCGTGGTTTTACTCGGTCGAACCTGTTCCGCATGCGCCAGTTCTATGAGACCTACCGCACCGAATTAAAAGTCGCACCACTGGCGCGACAATTATCCTGGTCACACAATTTGATCATCTTCGGCCAATGCAAACGGCCGGAAGAACGCGAGTTCTATCTGCGAATGGCCGTTCAGGAGAAATGGTCCAAGCGGGAGGTGGAGCGCCAGTTCAAGGCGGCGCTGTTTGAGCGAACTGGGCCGCGATTTCTGCTTTGTCGGCTCCCAATACCCGGTTCAAGTCGGCGGGCGTGATTTTGCGCTGGATTTGCTGTTCTTTCATCGGGGTCTCAACTGCCTGGTGGCCATCGAGCTCAAGGTCGGGCGTTTTGAACCGGAGTATCTGGGCAAGTTGGGCTTCTATCTGGAAGCCCTGGATCGCGAAGAACGCAAACCTCATGAAAACCCTGCAATCGGTGTCTTGCTCTGTGCCAGCAAGGATGACGAAGTCGTCGAGTACGCCCTTAACCGCAGCCTGTCGCCCGCGCTGATCGCGGAGTATCAGGTCCAACTGCCGGACAAACAGTTGTTGCAGGCCAAGCTGCATGAGTTCTATGCCTTGAATGTCGCACAAACAGAAGAGGGCTGAATGATCCGCTTATTCCCATAAACCATAAGCACCACACTTTGCGTGATATGGCCTTCCAAGGTTTGCCGGTATGATAGTCGCCCCCGCAGTCTGGATTGCGAATACGCCATGACCTTGCAGTACCCAACCATCGCCGATTGCGTCGGCAACACTCCGCTGGTCCGTTTGCAGCGCCTGCCCGGCGAAACCAGCAATACCCTTTTGCTCAAGCTCGAAGGGAATAACCCGGCGGGTTCGGTCAAGGACCGTCCGGCGCTGTCGATGATCACTCGCGCCGAGTTGCGCGGGCAGATCCACGCCGGCGATACGCTGATCGAAGCAACTTCGGGTAATACCGGGATTGCGCTGGCCATGGCCGCCGCGATCAAGGGTTACAAGATGATCCTGATCATGCCGGACAACTCCAGTGCCGAACGCAAAGCCGCCATGACCGCCTACGGTGCCGAGCTGATTCTGGTCACCCAGGAGCAAGGCATGGAAGGCGCCCGTGACCTTGCCCAGCGCATGGAAGCGGAAGGTCGCGGCAAGGTGCTGGACCAGTTCGCCAACGGTGATAACCCCGAGGCGCACTACACCGGCACGGGCCCGGAAATCTGGCGCCAGACCGAGGGCACCATCACCCATTTCGTCAGCTCCATGGGCACCACCGGCACCATCATGGGCGTCTCGCGCTACTTGAAAGAGCAGAACGAGAACGTGCAGATCATCGGTCTGCAACCCATGGAAGGCTCGGCGATTCCGGGCATCCGTCGCTGGCCCCAGGAATACCTGCCGAAGATCTACCAGGCCGATCGCGTTGATCGCATTGTCGACATGGCGCAAAGCGAAGCCGAGGACGTGACCCGTCGTCTGGCCCGCGAGGAAGGTATTTTCTGCGGCGTGTCGTCGGGTGGTGCCGTGGCAGCCATGTTGCGTCTGTCCAAAGAAGTTGAAAACGCGGTGATCGTCGCGATCATCTGCGACCGTGGCGACCGTTACCTGTCGACCGGCATTTTCGACGCGCCCAACTGATGGCCAAGCATGAGAGAGGCCTGCGCTTCCAGCCCACGGGCGGCAGCAAGGCCCCGCAAGTCCCGACCGGCAAAAAGCAGCGCCTGACCATCGAGCGCCTGGCCAATGACGGTCGCGGTATCGCGTTTTTCGAAGGTCGCACCTGGTTCGTCATCGGCGCATTGGCCGGTGAGGAAGTCGAGGCGCGTGTGCTCGGTGCCCACGGTAAAGTGGTCGAGGCGCGTACCGAGCGGGTGTTCAAGGCCAGCGAACTGCGCCGCCCGGCGCCGTGCGCCCATGCCGGCCGCTGCGGTGGCTGCAGCGTGCAACATCTGCCTCACAGCGAACAGCTCGCCCTGAAACAGCGCATGCTCGCCGAGCAATTGACCAGGGTCGCCGGTGTCGAGCCCGAAGAATGGGCCACGCCCTTGAGCGGTCCGGAATTCGCTTACCGCCGTCGCGCCCGGGTGGCGGTGCGCTGGGACATGAAGGCGAAGAAACTCGAAGTCGGTTTCCGCGCCGCCGGCAGCCAGGACATCGTCGCTATCGATGAATGCCTGGTGCTGGTACAGCCCTTGCAACCGATCATGACCCGCTTGCCGGAGATGTTGCGGCGCTTGAGCAAACCCCAGGCACTCGGGCATGTGGAGTTGTTCAGCGGTTCATCGCTGGCGGTTTTGCTGCGGCACATGGCGCCGCTGTCCGAGGCCGACCTGACGATCCTCAAGGATTTCTGCGCGTTCCATGAAGCCCAGTTGTGGCTGCACGGCGACGGTGAACCGCAGCCGGTCGAGGCCGGTCAATCCTTGGGCTATCGTTTGGAACAGTGGAACCTGGAGCTGGCGTATCGGCCCGGGGATTTCGTCCAGGTCAACGCCGGGGTCAACGAAGCCATGGTCGCCCAGGCTCTGGAATGGTTGAAGCCGACGGCGGATGAGCGAGTGCTCGATCTGTTCTGCGGTTTGGGTAACTTTGCCTTGCCGCTGGCGCAGGTCGTTCGCGAGGTGGTGGCGGTGGAAGGTGTGCAGGTGATGGTCGAGCGGGCAGCCGCAAACGCTGTCAGCAACAATCTGAATAATGCGCAGTTTTTTCAGGCCGATTTATCCCAGCCTCTGGCTGATGCCGAATGGGCGCGCGAAGGCTTTTCTGCGGTACTCTTGGACCCACCGCGTGACGGTGCTTTCGAGGTGGTGCGCAAGCTCAAGTCCCTGGGCGCCGAACGGTTGGTGTATGTGTCGTGCAACCCGGCAACTCTGGCGCGCGACACGGTCGAATTGATCAAGCAGGGCTACCGGTTAAAACGTGCCGGGATTCTCGATATGTTTCCTCAAACGGCACATGTCGAGGCCATGGCGTTATTTGAAGCGAGCTAGGAAGGCTCGTCTGGTCCGACTGGCCCGCCCGTGCAGCCACGCACCAGCCCGACGTGGGCTCATGGGCAACGAAGGTCAGCGATTCTGACGCATTGAATCTGCGTCGTAGGGAAGGTAAGCAAGATGGTACAGGTGAGAGCACACCAGCCGATCAACACCGACGGCAGTATCAATCTCGAGGCTTGGCTCGATCATGCGGTCAGTGTCGATCTGGCACTGGATCGCGAAGCCTTGAAAGAAGCCTGCGAGTACGCTCGCGAGGCTGAGCAACAAGCCAATGCGGCGCAGAATTTGTGGTCAGAAGGCAACTCGAGTTTCCGCACCGGCCTTGAAATCGCCGAGATTCTCGCCGACCTCAAGCTGGATCAGGATTCGCTGGTCGCCGCGGTCCTGTACCGGGGTGTTCGCGAAGGCCAGATCCCGCTACCGGCGGTCAGTCAGCGCTTCGGTCCCGTGGTGGCCAAGCTTATCGACGGCGTGCAACGCATGGCGGCGATCAGTGACAGCCTGAGCCCGCGTAAATCCATGGTGATGGGCACCCAGGGGCAGGTGGAAAACCTGCGCAAGATGCTGGTGGCCATGGTCGACGACGTTCGCGTCGCCCTGATCAAACTGGCCGAACGCACCTGCGCAATTCGTGCGGTGAAAACCGCCGATGACGAAAAGCGCAACCGCGTGGCCCGCGAAGTGTTCGACATCTACGCGCCGCTCGCTCACCGTCTGGGTATCGGTCACATCAAGTGGGAGCTGGAGGATTTGTCCTTCCGTTACCTGGAGCCTGACCAGTACAAGCAGATCGCCAAATTGCTCCACGAGCGGCGACTGGATCGCGAGCGCTTCATCAGCGACGTGATGAGCCAGCTGAAAAACGAGTTGCAGGCCACCGGCGTCGACGCCGACATCAGCGGCCGGGCCAAACACATCTATTCGATCTGGCGCAAAATGCAGCGCAAGGGTCTGGAGTTCAGCCAGATCTACGACGTGCGCGCCGTTCGTGTACTGGTGCCGGAAATGCGCGACTGCTACACCGCGCTCGGCATCGTCCACACCTTGTGGCGACACATCCCGAAAGAGTTCGACGACTACATCGCCAACCCCAAGGAAAACGGCTACCGCTCGCTGCACACTGCGGTGATCGGGCCCGAGGGCAAGGTGCTGGAAGTGCAGATCCGTACCCACGCGATGCACGAAGAGGCAGAGCTTGGCGTTTGTGCGCACTGGCGCTACAAGGGCACCGACGTCAAGTCCGGCTCCAATCACTACGAAGAGAAAATCTCCTGGCTGCGTCAGGTCCTCGAATGGCACGAAGAGCTGGGCGATATCGGTGGTCTGGCGGAACAGCTGCGGGTCGATATCGAGCCTGATCGCGTCTACATCTTCACCCCGGACGGTCATGCCATCGACCTGCCGAAGGGCGCGACGCCGCTGGATTTCGCCTACCGCGTGCACACCGAAATCGGTCACAACTGCCGTGGCGCCAAGATCAACGGGCGCATCGTGCCGCTCAACTACAGCCTGCAAACCGGTGAACAGGTCGAGATCATCACCAGCAAGCACGGCACCCCGAGTCGCGACTGGCTGAACCCGAACCTGGGTTACGTTACTACTTCGCGGGCGCGGGCGAAGATTGTTCACTGGTTCAAGTTGCAGGCGCGCGATCAGAACGTCGCCGCCGGTAAAACCCTGCTTGAACGTGAGCTCAATCGCCTCGGCCTGCCGGCGGTGGATTTCGACAAGCTGGCCGACAAGGCCAACATGAAAACCGCCGAGGACATGTTTGCCGCGCTCGGTGCCGGCGACTTGCGCCTGGCGCAACTGGTCAACCTGGCGCAGCAACTGGTCGAGCCGGAACGCGGCAACGAACAGCTGGAACTGATTCCACGCAAGGCCACCGGCTACAAACCGGGCAAGCGCGGCGACATCCAGATCCAGGGCGTCGGCAACCTGATGACCCAGATGGCGGGCTGCTGCCAGCCGCTGCCGGGGGATGCGATTGTCGGTTACATCACTCAGGGCCGCGGCGTGAGTATTCATCGCCAGGATTGCGCCTCGGTGCTGCAACTGGCCGGACGCGAGCCGGAGCGGATCATCCAGGTCAGCTGGGGGCCAGTGCCGGTGCTCACCTATCCGGTGGACATCGTCATTCGTGCCTACGACCGTTCGGGGCTGCTGCGTGACGTTTCCCAGGTGCTGCTCAATGAGCGGATCAACGTGCTGGCGGTCAACACCCGCTCGAACAAGGAAGACAACACGGCGTTGATGTCCCTGACCATCGAGATTCCGGGGCTGGATGCACTGGGGCGGTTGCTGGGACGGATTTCCCAATTGCCGAACATCATCGAAACGCGGCGTAACCGAACGCCTTGAAGATGGCCAATGTGGGAGCGAGCCTGCTCGCGAATGCGATACTCCAGTCGACATCTTTGTTGGCTGATGCACCGCTTTCGCGAGCAGGCTCGCTCCCACAGGGTTTTGTGGTGAGACATAAATAATGTACAGCCTTGAAGACCTGCTGCACTTGATGAACCGCCTGCGCGACCCGCAGTACGGTTGCCCGTGGGACATCAGGCAGACCTACGCGACCATCGTCCCGCACACCCTGGAGGAAGCCTACGAAGTCGCCGATGCCATCGAGCGCGGTGACTTCGATCACTTGCAGGGTGAGCTGGGCGATCTGCTGTTCCAGGTGGTTTATTACAGCCAGTTGGCCCGGGAAGAAGGGCGCTTCGAATTCGATGGCGTGGTCGACAGCATCACCCGCAAGCTGATCCGTCGTCATCCCCATGTATTCCCCACCGGTGACCTGTACGCGCCGCTGGATGTCCCGCGTCTGAGTGAAGAGCAGGTCAAGCAGCGTTGGGAAGAGATCAAGGCCGAAGAGCGCGCGGAGAAGTCCGACGCCCCGCAACAACTGTCCTTGCTCGATGACGTCCCAGCGGCGTTGCCAGCGTTGTCCCGTTCGGCCAAGTTGCAAAAGCGCGCAGGGCAGGTCGGTTTCGACTGGCCTGATGCCTTGCCCGTGCTGGACAAGGTCCGTGAAGAACTCGATGAAATACTCGAAGCGATGGCCGACAACGACCCGGCGGCAATTGCCGATGAAGTCGGCGATCTGCTGTTTTCCGTGGTCAACCTGGCGCGCCATCTCAAGGTCGACCCGGAAACCGCGCTGCGTGGCGCCAACAGCAAGTTCGAACGACGCTTCCGTTTTATCGAACAGGCATTGCGCGACACCCACCGTCCCATGGAAGATTGCACCCTCGAAGAGTTGGACGCCTTATGGGGCGAAGCCAAACGTCAGGAAAAGAATGTGCCCAGCTGCGGTTGAGCAGTTGCCTAAGTGAGTAATAAGCACCATGAGCATTTCCCTTCGCGACCAGTTGCTCAAAGCAGGGCTGGTCAACCAGAAGCAGGCCAAGCAGGTCAGCAAAGACAAGCAGAAACAACAACGCCTGGCCCACAAGGGCCAGATCGAACTCGATGATTCCCAGCAGCGTGCGGCGCAAGAAGCCATGGCCGAGAAGGTCAAGCGCGATCAGGAACTCAACCGCCAGCAGCAGGAAAAAGCCGAGGCCAAGGCCCGTGTCGCGCAGATCAAGCAATTGATCGAAGCCACGCGCTTGCCGAAGTTGACGACCGAGGACTACTACAACTTCGTCGACGACAAGAAGGTCAAGCGCCTCTCGGTGAACACGCTGATGCGCAACCAGCTCAGCAACGGTTTGCTGGCTATCGTGCACCATGCCGGCGGTTACGAAGTCATCCCGCGGGAGGCGGCCCTGAAGATCCAGGAACGCGATCCGCAGCGCATCGTGCAGATGAACGTCAAGACTGAAGAAGTCGCTGCCGAAGACGATCCGTACGCGGCCTATCAGATCCCGGATGATCTGATGTGGTAAGCCGTTCGAGGCCGTAACAACGACAAACCCCGCTCATGGCGGGGTTTGTCGTTTTCAATGCGGTCATTGTTTATGCGGAGCGCCGTTCCCGTTGCTGCTCCTGGGTTTCCAGCTCGGCCTTATAGTTGTAGGCGTCTTTCTCTGAATGGAACATCCCGACCAGCAAGTCTTGTTGGTACACATCCCAGATCCGGATACCGGCGGCTACGCCTTCATGGGATTTATGTGAATCGTCGCGTTCAGTTACTTTTACAGTCATCTGCTAGCTCCAATCTCTGTTATCTGCAGCAAGGCATGTGCAGGACTCTTTTATAAATTTTGTTAGCCTGCTAAGTAAATGCCAAGGATTGGAAAGGGTTTTTTACAAAAATGGCAACAGTCCTGCAGCCCGCGAAATCCGCGACATTCAGTCGCAGGGGGTTGGGTTTCATGACAAAAGCTTCATGTTGAGCAGGCGACTTCGACCCTGTGGGAGCTGACTTGCCAGCGATTTCGATGTGTCAGGCGATGGTGATGTTAGCTGTGCCGACGTCATCGCTGGCAAGCCAGCTCCCACAGGGGTTTATATTTACCGCGAGGTTTTCTTCAGGCGAAAAAAAACGCCCCGAACCAGTCGGGGCGTTTTTTTGTGCGGCTCAGCGGCGGGGTATTACTTGCCCTGCCAGCGCTTCAGTACCAGGGTGGCGTTGGTGCCACCGAAACCGAAGCTGTTGCTCATCACGGTGTTGATGGTGGCGTTTTCGCGGGTCTTGGTCAGCACCGGCAGGTCGGCCACTTCCGGGTCCAGCTCGTCGATGTTGGCGGAGCCGGCAATGAAGTTGCCTTCCATCATCAGCATGCAGTAGATCGCTTCGTGGACGCCGGCGGCGCCCAAGGAGTGACCCGACAGGCTCTTCGTGGAGCTGATGGCCGGCGCCTTGTCGCCGAACACTTCACGCACACCTTTCATCTCCGCGACGTCGCCGACCGGGGTCGAAGTGCCGTGGGTGTTCAGGTAGTCGATCGGGGTGTCGACGGTGGACAGCGCCTGCTGCATGCAGCGGATCGCGCCTTCGCCACTTGGGGCAACCATGTCGTAGCCGTCGGAAGTCGCGCCGTAGCCGACGATTTCCGCGTAGATCTTCGCGCCACGGGCCAGAGCGTGCTCCAGCTCTTCGACGACGACCATACCGCCACCACCGGCGATGACGAAGCCGTCACGGTCGGCGTCGTAGGCGCGGGAGGCTTGTTCCGGGGTGTCGTTGCGCTTGCTGGACAGGGCGCCCATGGCGTCGAACAGGAACGACTGGCTCCAGTGCTCTTCTTCACCGCCGCCGGCGAATACGATGTCCTGCTTGCCCATCTGGATCTGTTCCATGGCGGTACCGATGCAGTGAGCACTGGTGGCGCAGGCAGACGCGATGGAGTAGTTCAGGCCCTTGATCTTGAACGGGGTGGCCAGGCAAGCGGAAACGGTGCTGCTCATGGTCCGCGTTACACGGTATGGGCCGACGCGCTTGACGCCTTTTTCGCGCAGGATGTCCAGCGCTTCCATCTGGTTCAGCGTGGACGCGCCACCGGAACCGGCGATCAGGCCGGTACGCGGGTTGGACACTTGCTCTTCGGTCAGGCCGGAGTCAGCAATGGCGTCTTTCATGGCCAGGTAGGCATAAGCCGCTGCGTGGCCGACGAAGCGATAAATCTTGCGATCGATCAATTCTTCAAGGTTGAGGTCAATGGAGCCGGAAACCTGGCTACGCAGACCCATTTCGGCATATTCCGGGTTGAACCGGATGCCAGGGCGGCTTGCACGCAGGTTAGCGGAGACGGTCTCTTTGTCATTGCCCAGGCACGAAACAATGCCCAGACCAGTGATAACGACGCGGCGCATGCGAATAACCCTTAGAAGTTGTCAGTGGAGGTGAATACGCCGACCCGGAGGCCTTCGGCGGTGTAGATTTCGCGACCGTCGACAGTGACCGAACCGTCGGCGATGGCCAGGTTCAGCTTGCCCTTCAGGACACGCTTGATATGAATGTTATAGGTGACTTTCTTGGCGGTCGGCAGGACCTGGCCGAAGAACTTCACTTCGCCCGAACCCAGGGCGCGGCCACGGCCCGGCAAGCCTTGCCAGCCGAGGAAGAAGCCGACCAGTTGCCACATGGCGTCGAGGCCCAGGCAGCCCGGCATCACCGGATCACCTTCGAAATGGCAGGCGAAGAACCACAGGTCCGGAGTGATATCCAGCTCGGCGACCAATTCACCTTTGCCGTACTTGCCACCTTCTTCGCTGATCAGGGTGATGCGATCGACCATCAGCATGTTCGGGGCGGGCAGTTGCGCGTTACCTGGGCCGAACAGCTCACCGCGACTGCAGCGCAGCAGGTCTTCCCGGGTAAAGGCGTTTTGTTTGGTCATGCGAGCTCCTCAATAGTCCCATGCGGCAGGTGGGGCAAATCTTCCCGGCCGATCGAAGCGTTCATGCCTCGAACCGGCAGCCTACTCATAGACTATTGCGTTGTGGTGAAAGTCACAGCACCAAGGACATGAATGTACACTTGTGCACTGAAATTATTATTCAAGCCCCTTTTCGGGCCTGTTCGGGTGCCTAAGACTGCCGCACTTTCGCCTTTCACGCCAGTCGCAGATGCTCGAAAGGCCTGTACTACTGCACCCAGCGCTGCAGAATCTGCTGAAGATCATTGCGTTTGAAGGGCTTGGCCAGATAATCGTTCATCCCCGCCGACAAACAGGCTTCGCGATCGCCCTGCAAGGCATTGGCGGTCAGGGCGATGATCGGCAAGTCGGTGCAACCAGGCAGTTGGCGAATCTGTCGGGTGGCCTCGTAGCCATCGATGATCGGTAATCGGCAGTCCATCAGAACCGCTTCGAAAATCAGGCTCTCGGCACTGCGCACCGCCTGTGCGCCATCGGCGGCGACGCTGACAGTAAAGCCCAGGCTGCGCAACATGGCTTCGATGACCGTCTGATTGACCGGATTGTCTTCGACCAGCAACACATTGCGGCCATCGCCATCCCCATTGCCTGTCGGTGCCCGCGGGGCTGGAACCTGCAGTGGCTGCTGATGAAGTGCCAGCGGGATTTCCAGGGTGAATACCGAGCCACGGCCTTCTTCGCTCTGGGCGCGCAGGGTGCCGCCCATGCGCTCGGCGAGAGTACGCGCAATCGGCAGGCCCAGGCCGGTGCCGCCGTAACGTCTTGAAATAGAACTGTCGGCCTGCTGGAACGCGTTGAACATCAATTCCAGGTTTTCGGTCGCAATGCCGATCCCGCTGTCGCGCACGGTACAGGTGAACCACACCAGTTCATGATCCAGCGACTGCCACTGCGGTTCGATAGACACACGGCCCTGCTCGGTGAACTTCAGTGCGTTACCGATCAGGTTGACCAGAATCTGCCGGATCCGCGTCGGGTCACCCTGGACCTGCAACTCGCGCATGTCTTGCGCGATCTGCAATTGCAGATCGAGCCCGCGTTGCGCGGCGCTGTGCTGGAACGACTGGGCGCAGCTGCCGATCAAGTCGGCGAGGTTGAACGGAATGTGTTCGAGCTCCAGTTCCGAGCGCTCGATGCGCGAGAAATCCAGAATATCGTTGATGACTTTGAGCAGATGCTCGGTGGACTCCGACGCCAGCGCCGCGTATTCGACCTGCTCCGGGGTCATTTCGGTGGTTTCCAGCAGCTGCAACATGCCCAGCACGCCATTCATCGGTGTGCGCAGTTCATGGCTCATCATGGCAAGGAAGTCGGACTTGGCATTGTTGGCTTTTTCCGCTTCTTCACGGGTCTGGATCAATTGCGCCATGGCCTGGTGCTGTTCGCGACTGGCCTGTTCGAGACCGCTGGCCAGGTTATTGATGTGTTGCGACAAGGCGCCCAGTTCGGTGTCGTCCACAATGGGCAACGGCGTTTTGTAGTCCCCGTCCTGGATCGCCTTGACCGCATTGCCGATGTCGCGGATCGGTTGCGACAGGCTTCCCGCCAGGCGTCGGGCGAGGACGAAGGTAAACAGCAGGGCGAACAGCGCCAGAATCGCGGCCTTGAATAGAATTTCCTGCTGGCGTTGACTGAAGGCATCGCTGGACAGGCCGACGATCACCCGGCCCAGGTAATCCTCGGCGGGGCCGCTGGTGGCGATTTTGCTGTCCTGGAAAAAATCATTGTGCAGCGGGATCCGCTGCAGCCGTACCGGCGCCTGAAACACTTCGACCTGATGCGGGTGGGTATGGCTGGCCGACGGTTGCTCGACATACACCAGAATCCGGTTGTCATTGTCCTGGATTTCCAGAAAACGTACGTTGGGCGTTGCCAAGGTGGCCTTGAGCAGACTTTCCAGCACCTCGTTGTTGCCGGAAATCACCCCGTATTCAGTGGCCGGGGCCAATTGGTTGGCGATGAGTTGACCGGTGTGGTTGAGTTCCTGGCGCAGGTCCTGGATCCGCACGAAGGTAAAGAAGCTGATCAGCAGCAAGGTCAGCAAAAGGGCAGGGCCCAGACTAATCAACTGCGTGCGGGTGTTGATGTCCCAACGGCGACGGAAGGTCATGGACGGCGTTCTCTTTCAGCCAACAGTGTTGCGACAGAGGCTTCGTTTATCTGTTCAATACCCAATGAACGTGCCACCTGCGGGTTGCTTGAGACTTTGAAGCGAAGCGGGTAGTGCGTACGCGGCCACGTGGCGGGTGGCTGGTCGAGCAATTCATCGAGAATCGCCAGCCAATCGCTCTGATCGCTGTAGGTGCTGGCCAGGCTCCCGGCCCTGACGAACCCGGCGTTGGGGCCGATCAGCGCCAGTTGTCGCGAATAACTGCTGAGCAGCAGGTTTTTTGCGGTTTTCGGGTTGTACAGATCGGGGTCATCGAGGCCCAGCAGCACGTCACTGCTATTGAGCAAGGTTTGCAATGGACGACTGTCCTGGATGTTGTCCCAGCGCTCGGTGACCACCTCGAGCCCGAGCGGATAAGCGGCCCGGCGCAGCTCTTTCAACAGAAATTCGCTGTGACTGTCGTATAGCACACCGACACGCTTGACCTGGGGCAGGAGCGTTCGGGTCAGGCGCAATTGGCGCTCCAGCGGCGGGTCGCTCCACAACAGGCTGAGGTGTGGGGGCACGCTGTCGCCCAGGTGTTGGCGCGCTTGCAAACGGCTGATACGCAGCACCAGTGTCGCAGGGCCCTGGGCGTCTTGCAGGCGCCAGTCAAGGCTCGGCAGGTCGAGCAGAATCAAACGGACATCGTCCGCGATTTTTCCGGGTGATGGCAGGTCGGCCAGCGGCTGGAACCGTACGCGATCGCCAGGGCGCAATGCGCGCAGTGCCTGGACGAAGGATTGCACGCCCGGGCTGTCTTCGGCGCCGGTCAACAGGATGTCCGCGGCGCCGGCTGACAGGCAAGCCAGCCAGCCACTGATCACCAGGCACAGCATCGCCAGCAGGTGGCCAACACCTGGCGTCTTGCGTGGCGGACAATGATTCATCTTAAAAGACCAGCTCCGCGCTGAAATACATCACCCGACGTTCATCGTAATTGTTGTCGACGAAAGTGGTGGGCTGGTTGTCGAGGCGTTGCTGCATCACGCCGGCCAGCTCCAGGCTCGCCTTGCCCAGGCCGATGCGTTTTGCGATGCGTGTGTCGACACGTTCGAAGCGATAGTCGTTGAGGGCGTCGTCGCCATAGTAGAACAGTGCGCTGTTCCAGCCATGGCCCCAATCCCGCAGCCAACCGGCGGAACCGCTGTTGCGTGCGGTCTGTTGTGCGTCCAGCGGGTTGCTCGCGTCGGCATCGACGTAGGCATAGGTCAGGCGCAGTCGGTCGGCATTGTCGATTCTCCAGTCGAACTGGGTTTCAGCTCCCGAAAAGCGTGCCGAATTGGCATTGCTCGCAATGTACTGATTGTTGCGTAACGGCTCGCTGATCATTCCGGTGATTTCGTCATGGAACAGCTTCACATCGACGGCCATCCCCCATTCGGCAAAGTAGCCGTTGTAGCCCAGTTCACGGGATCGCATGTGTTCCTGATCAAGGTTGCCGGGGCCGCGTGTCTTGACGAAATAGCGGGCACTGGACTGTCCAAACGCGCCGGGCTGCAGCTGGGTGACCTGGTAACTCCAGTTGACACTGTTCTCGAACATGTCCGGAGAACGAATCGCCTCGGAGTACACCGCACGCAAACCGTGGCGCGGGTTGATCAGGTAATTGACCGCCATGCGCGGGGTCAGCGAACTGCCGATCAAACGGGTGTCTTCGAACATGGCTCCGCCCTGCAATAGCCAGTGTTCGCTGGCACGCCATTCGAGTTGGCCGAATGTCCGCCAGGTAGTGTCATCGAGGGTGCCATTGAAGTAGGTCTCGGAGTCAGCCCGGTCGTAACGATAGTTCAGGCCGCTGACCAGGCGCAGGCTATCGGACAGGCTCAGGGTGTCTTGCAGTTCGAGGTCGTAGCGTGTTTCCCGGGTGCTTTGATCGATGTCACCGCAAACCGTCTGTCGAGCACCGCTGCGCCATTGGTCGAGTACCTGGTTGGCCAATGCCTGCTGTGCAGGATCGCCGGCGGGCGCGCCGGGACCGATGAATTGCTCGATGTTGCGTGCCAGGCGTTCGGTGTAGTTCGGGTTGAGTTGCCAGAGCTCAGTCAACTGCGGGCTGAACGAGACCTCGGCATCACAGGCGCGCCAGGTTTGCTGGCGGTCCCAGTGTTGGGCCGTGCCCTGGATGTACAGTCTGTGGTCGGGATTGATGTCGAGGTTCCAGCGCAGCGAGCCGGCGTAGTCCTTGGCGGTGGCGTCGGAATTGTTACCAGAATTGGTAATCCCGGAAAACACCGGGCGGTAGGTATACGGCCGCTGGTTGCTGCCTTCCTTGGCGTTCAACTGCCAATCGATGCTTTGCCGTTCGCTGAGTGCCTGGCTGACGTCCAGGCTGAAACGGTTCAATCGGCGGCTATCGTGGTAATCGGCGCCGTTGCGATCGGTGTCGAAACCATCGTCCTGCTGGCCAGACAACGACAGGCGCAAATCGCCGTCATCCCAACCTACGCCCTGGCTGGCATAAAAGTCGTCGATGCCACGTTGGCCACGCGTGACTTTCATTCGCGTACCGTGGCTGTCGGCCGGGTGGCGCGTGATGATATTGACCACCGCCATCAGGGCATTGGCGCCATAGCTGACGGTGTTCGGACCGCGGAATACCTCGATGCGCTCAATATCTTCCATGGCCACCGGGATGTCGCTCCAGTCCACGATGGACAGTCCGGCACGATAGACCGAGCGGCCATCGATCAGTACCTGCATGCGCCGTGCCTGGGTGGCATTGGTCCCGTGATAGTTCACCACCGCTTGATTGCCGCTGATATTGCCGACCATCATGCCCGGCACCAGGCGCAGCACCTCGCTGATATCCCGGGCGCCGGTGGCAGTGATCAGGGCATTGTCGATCACCGTCATGCTTCCCGGGACCGCGGCCGGCGACTGTTTCAGGCGCGTGGCCGTGAGCACCTGCGGCAACGGATCGCTGTCGAGGAACAGGTCGTCAGCGAGCAATGGCGAACTGAAGACCAGCGCCAGTACCAGTGGCGAGCGGGGTGAAGGCGAGCCCAATGACACAACACGTCCTTGTTATTAATTATTGGCGCGCATGTTAACCGAGCCGGATGACTTTTCCAGTCACGATGTCAGCACTTTCCTCGGTTTTATCGGACTTCTTTGCTCATGCGCGGGTAATTGACACAGGGGCTGGCCGCCACTGGGGGGCTCCGTATAATGCCGACATTGCCACTGGTATTGGATAAACGGATTGCATATGACTGAACAGCGCCCGATTGCGGTCCTGGGAGGCGGAAGTTTTGGTACCGCCGTGGCTAACCTGCTGGCCGAAAACGGTCATCAAGTCCTGCAGTGGATGCGTGACCCCGAACAGGCCGAGGCCATCCGGGTCAATCGCGAGAACCCGCGCTACCTCAAAGGTATCAAGATACTGCCCGGCGTGACGGCGGTTACCGACCTGCAAGCCACCCTGGAAGCCTGCGACCTGAGTTTCGTCGCATTGCCTTCCAGCGCGTTGCGCTCGGTGCTCGCGCCGCACGCCGAATTGCTGCGGGGCAAGCTGCTGGTGAGCCTGACCAAGGGCATCGAAGCCCATACCTTCAAACTGATGAGCCAGATCCTCGAAGAGATCGCCCCACAAGCGCGTATCGGCGTGTTGTCCGGGCCGAACCTGGCCCGTGAAATCGCCGAACATGCGTTGACCGCCACGGTGGTGGCCAGTGAGGACGAAGAACTCTGTGAACGGGTTCAAGCCGTCCTGCATGGCCGTACCTTTCGTGTGTACGCCAGTGGCGACCGTTTCGGCGTCGAGTTGGGCGGAGCGTTGAAAAACGTCTACGCGATCATCGCCGGCATGGCGGTGGCGCTGGACATGGGCGAGAACACCAAGAGTATGTTGATCACCCGGGCTCTGGCGGAAATGACCCGTTTCGCTGTGAACCAGGGCGCCAACCCGATGACCTTCCTCGGCCTGGCGGGCGTGGGTGATTTGATCGTCACCTGTTCGTCGCCAAAGAGTCGCAATTATCAGGTCGGGTTCGCCCTAGGCCAGGGTTTGAGCCTGGAGGAAGCGGTCAACCGCTTGGGTGAAGTGGCCGAAGGCGTGAACACCCTTAAGGTGCTCAAGGCCAAGGCCCAGGAAGTGGGCGTTTACATGCCGCTGGTCGCCGGGCTGCACGCTATCCTGTTCGAAGGGCGCACGCTTGAACAGGTGATCGGCCTGCTGATGCGCGGCGAACCGAAGACCGACGTCGACTTTATTTCCACCAGCGGCTTCAACTGAGCCCTCAACGCAACAGGAACGGAGCGAGACATGAGCGATCAAAAAGTAGAAGCCAAATACGAGTCCATCCTGCTGCGGGTGCTTTGGATGGTTGTCTTTGTGCTGGTCTGGCAAGTGGCGCAGTTCATCCTTGGCGCTGTGGTGCTGGTGCAGTTGATCTATCGTTTGATTTATGGCGCCCCGAGCGCCAGCCTGATGAACTTCGGCGACAGCCTGAGCCAGTTCCTGGCGCAGATCGGTCGTTTCGGCAGTTTTCACAGCGACCAGAAGCCTTGGCCGTTCGCCGATTGGCCGACGCCGCGTACGCCGGAAGGTGAGGCACCGCATGTCGTGGCGCCAGCCCCGCATCCGGCCCGAGATGAGGAACCCAAGCTATGAAACTCTGGGTATTGCGTCATGGTGAAGCCGAACCACACGGCTCCAAGCCCCACGATTCGGAACGGGAACTGACGGCCAACGGTCGTGAAGAAGTGCTGCGCACCGCCGCCAACCTGGTTGGCCAGCCGCTGACAGCGATTTATGCCAGTCCTTATATGCGAGCGCAGCAGACCGCGCACCTGGTAAAAGATGCCCTGGGTTTCGAACCGGAAATCCGCACCGTTGAGTGGCTGACCCCGGATTTCGATCCCGACAGGGTCACCGATCAACTGAAGTCGGTGACCAATGTGCTGCTGGTTTCTCATAATCCACTGGTGGGGAATCTGCTCAGTTACCTGCAACATGGTACCGGCCATCCGCCAGAAAAAGTCAGTACCGCCGGCCTGGCCGAGCTTGAAAGCAATGAGCTGCTGATCGGGGCGATGAAGCTCAACAGCATCAAGCACCCGTAACCTGATTTTGCTTTTGATTCCTGTAGGAGCAAGCGGGCGGCGATCCGACTTGCCCGCGATGGCGTCTTCAAGATCGCCATCGCGGGCAAGCCTTGCTCCTACAGGTACTGCTTCGCCTGAAAAAATGTATGAAATAGCTAACCAAGCACTTGCTTGGTTGGCTACGCTTGCTCCACAACAAAAATAAAGGAGCGAGTCGCATGTCTGCTGCTTTTCGTTTGCCGTTGGAGGTGTTCTACGAGCGGGAGGCGCGTCATCCGCGCCAGCGCTTTTTGGTCCAGCCTGTCGGTGACGGCCAGGTCGAGACTCTGACCTGGGCCGACGTCGGTTATCAGGCCCGCTGCGCGGCGCACTGGCTACGGGCGCGGGAATTGCCCCAAGGCAGTCACATCGCCCTGATCTCGAAAAACTGTGCGCACTGGATCATTGCCGACCTGGCGATCTGGATGGCCGGGCATGTTTCAGTGCCCTTGTACCCAAACCTGACGGCCGAGTCGGTGGCCCAGGTGCTGGAGCACTCCGAAGCGGCGCTGGCCTTTATCGGTAAGCTCGACGACTGGCCCGGCATGTCCCGTGGGGTCAACCCGGACCTTGTAACCATCAGCCTGCCGCTGCATCCGCCGGGGGACTTCGATTTCAGCTGGGCCGACCTGCAACACAGCTCGCCGATTCAGGACGACCCGAAACCCGGCGCCGATCAACTCGCGACCATCATTTATACCTCCGGCACCACGGGCATGCCCAAAGGGGTGATGCACAGCTTCGGCAATCTGGGATTCGCCACCACTCACGGCACGCAATTGTTCGGCTTGAATGAGTCGGATCGACTGCTTTCCTATCTGCCACTGTGTCACGTTGCCGAGCGGATGTTCGTCGAACTGGCGTCGATCTATACCGGGCAGACCGTATTCTTTGCCGAAAGCCTCGATACCTTCCTCACCGACCTGCGGCGCGCCCGGCCGACGGCGTTGTTCGGCGTACCGCGTATCTGGACCAAATTCCAGATGGGTGTTTACAGCAAGATCCCGGCAAAACGCCTCGACTTCCTGCTTGGCCTGCCGATCATCGGCAAGCGGGTCGGGCACAAGGTGCTCGCCGGGCTGGGCCTCGACGCCTTGCGCGTGGCGTTGTCGGGCGCCGCTCCCGTGCCGCAGACCTTGCTGCTGTGGTATCGCAAACTCGGGCTGGACGTGCTGGAGGTCTATGGCATGACGGAAAGCTGTGGCTACTCGCACATTTGTCTGCCCGGCCAGAACAAACCCGGCTGGATCGGCAAGCCCTGCCCGGAGGTCGAGGTTCGAATCGATGAGTCGGGCGAGGTGCTGGTGCGTAGCGGCGCCACCATGCTTGGGTATTTCAAGGAACCGCAGAAAACCGCCGATACCCTGACCGAGGACGGCTTCCTGCGCACTGGCGACAAAGGCGAGGAAGACGCCGAAGGCAACCTGCGCCTGACCGGACGGCTGAAGGAAATCTTCAAGACCAGCAAAGGCAAGTACGTGGCGCCGGCGCCCATCGAAAACCGCCTGGCGGTGCATTCCCGCATCGAGCAGGTGTGCGTGGTGGGCGATGGCTTGAGTGCGCCGCTGGGCTTGTGCGTGCTCTCGGCCGTGGGGCAGCAGGATGCAGGGGAAGCAGCCCGCGCCGGCTTGCGCTCCAGCCTGGAAAAGCTGCTGGAAGAGGTCAATGCGGTCCTCGATAAGCACGAGCGATTGCGGCGGCTGGTGGTGGTCAAGGACAGCTGGGCCGTGGAGAACGGCTTCCTCACGCCGACCCTGAAGATCAAGCGCAACGTGATCGAAGCCGCCTATGGCGCGCGCTTCGAAGAATGGAGCGAGCATAGCGAAGCGGTGCTGTGGCAGGATTGAGGCACGCATAGACCAACAAGGAAATTCAGCGATGAGCCTGTGGCGTACCACTCCCAACATCGAACAGTTGAACGCAATCCAGAAAAACACCATCGGCGAAGTGCTGGATATCCGCTTCGAAGCCTTCGATGATCAATCCCTGACCGCGAGCATGGTCATCGACCACCGCACCCACCAGCCTTACGGCTTGCTGCATGGCGGCGCTTCGGTGGTACTGGCGGAAACTGTCGGCTCCATGGCCAGCTACCTGTGCATCGACGCCAGCAAGTTTTACTGCGTGGGCCTGGAAATCAACGCCAACCACCTGCGTGGCTTGCGCAGCGGGCGGGTGACGGCAGTGGCCAGGCCGATTCACATCGGTCGCACGACCCATGTCTGGGATATCCGTTTGACCAGCGACGAGGGCAAGGCCAGTTGCGTGTCGAGGTTGACCATGGCGGTGGTGCCGTTGGGTGAAAATCCGCCTGCCCGTTGACCCGCACCTGTAGGAGCAAGCTTGCTCGCGATGGTCGTTAACGAAAACGCTGAGAGCCTGACACCCCGCGGCGTTCTTTAGTTCATCGCGAGCGAGCTCGCTCCTACAGGGGGCATCACCATGGCCGGACTGTCATCATTCCTGTCAGTTACGGTCATTGCTGTAGTACGCGGTCTTACGGACAATCAACGCCTGATCTCGCTCATGGATTTGCCGGTTATGTCGCAACAGATATTTTTCGCCCACGCCAATGGTTTTCCTTCGGGTACCTACGGCAAATTGTTCGCGGCGCTGGCGCCCGAGTATCAGGTGTCGCATCTGGAGCAGCATGCCCATGACCCGCGGTTCCCGGCGGATGACAACTGGTACAACCTGGTGGATGAGTTGATCCATCACGTGCAGCAACAGGCCGAGCCGGTCTGGGGCGTTGGCCATTCCTTCGGCGGTGTACTGCATCTGCACGCAGCGTTGCGTTGCCCCGAGTTGTATCGCGGCGTGGTCATGCTCGACTCGCCGGTACTGTCCCGTGCCGACCAATGGGTGATCCGCGCAGCCAAGCGATTCGGTTTCATCGACAAACTGACGCCCGCTGGCCGTACCCTGGGGCGACGCGAAGAGTTCGCCGATCTCGAAAGCGCCCGTCGTTATTTCGCCGGCAAAACCCTGTTTCGCGGTTTCGACCCGGAGTGTTTCGACGCCTATCTGCAATACGGTTTGCAGCAGGTCGGCGACAAGTTGCGCCTGCGTTTTGACCCGGCCACGGAAATCAGCATTTACCGTGGCGTGCCCCACACCAGCCCTGGCCGAACCGGGCAATTGAAAGTGCCACTGGCACTGGTTCGCGGCCGCAAGAGCCGGGTGGTGATGCGCTATCAAGCCAGTTCCGTTGGGCGCATGCCGCTGGGCGAAACCCTGACCATGCCCGGGGGCCACATGTTTCCCCTTGAACGGCCTCAGGACACTGCCGCGATGCTGAAAAACCTGTTCAGTCGCTGGGACGGTCGCCAGCAGGATTGCGCATGAGCAACGTCGTCGAAGAAATCCGCCTGAGCCTGCCGCACATCGAGTTGGCGGCACACCTGTTCGGCCCCGAAGACGGGTTGCCGGTGATTGCCCTGCACGGCTGGCTCGACAATGCCAATAGCTTCGCCCGGCTGGCGCCGAAGCTCAAAGGCCTGCGCATCATTGCCCTGGACATGGCCGGCCACGGTCACTCCGGGCATCGCCCGGCCGGTGCCGGCTATGCCATGTGGGACTATGCCCACGATGTGTTGCAAGTCGCCGAACAGCTGGGCTTGAAACGGTTTGCACTGATGGGGCATTCCATGGGGGCGATCGCTTCGCTGATCATTGCCGGGTCATTGCCGGAGCGTGTCACGCATCTGGCGTTGATCGACGGCGTCATTCCTCCTACCGACAAAGGCGAAAATGCTGCCGAGCGCATGGGCATGGCCCTGCAGGCGCAACTGGATCTGCGGGAGAAGAGCAAACCGGTCTACAGCACCCTCGAACGGGCCATCGAGGCACGCATGAAGGGATTGGTGGCGGTCAGCCGCGAAGCCGCCGAGTTGCTGGCCCGGCGTGGCTTGATGCCGGTGCCGGGCGGTTACACCTGGCGCACCGACAATCGCCTCACGCTGCCATCGCCACTGCGGCTGACCACCGAGCAGGCCATGGCCTTCGTCCAACGCGTCGCGTGCCCTGCAAAACTGGTGGTTGCCGCCGATGGCATGCTCGCCAAACATCCCGAATTGCTGGAGCGTCTACCCTTTAGCCGTGAACAGCTGCCAGGCGGCCATCATTTGCACCTGAATGACGAGCCCGGTGCCGATCTTGTCGCAGACTGTTTCAATCGGTTCTTCGCCATTCCTTGACTTGCACCGGGCAACTGTCGAGGCTGGGCGGGTTGAAATGGGAGACAACCATGATAGATCTGTACACCGCTGCGACCCCGAATGGCCACAAGGTCTCTATCGTGCTCGAGGAACTCGGCCTGCCTTACACTGTGCATGCCTTGAGTTTCGACAAGAAGGAACAGAAGTCCCCGGACTTCCTCAAGATCAACCCCAATGGCCGGATCCCGGCGATTGTCGATCGCGCCAACGGCGATTTCGCCGTGTTCGAATCCGGCGCCATCCTGATTTACCTCGCTGAAATGACTGGCAAATTATTGCCCGCCGACCCCAAGGGGCGCTCGGTCGCGTTGCAGTGGCTGATGTTCCAGATGGGCGGTATCGGCCCGATGCAGGGCCAGGCCAACGTGTTTTTCCGTTACTTTCCGGAAAAACTCCAGGGCGCCATCGATCGCTATCAGCATGAAACCCGACGCCTCTACGAAGTGCTCGATACGCGCCTGCAAACCGTCGAGTTTCTGGCCGGCGAGTACAGCATCGCCGACATTGCGACGTTCCCCTGGGTACGAGGCTACGAGTGGTCCGGTGTTCCGGTGGATGGACTGATGGCGTTGCAACGCTGGATGGCGACCCTGGAAGCGCGGCCAGCGGTGCAGCGTGGTTTGCTGATTCCTGAACGCACCGATGACGCCAGCGTCGTCAAGGGTGCCCAGGCCATGCTGATCCGATGAGTCTATCGATGCGTTCCCTCAATCTGCTGGTGCTGTGCAGTTTCAGTCCCCTGTTGTTTGCCGCTGATCTACCTGGCAGTCAGGACCTGCCGATCCTGCCCCGCATGGCCGATGCACAGATCATCGACTATCGCCCGGCGGCCGAACTTGAACGGATTTATCCGCTCGGTTCGATCCGCAAGATCAGCGGCCAGTTACGCTTCGATGGCCAGGTCAGTGCCCGTGGCAGCACCACGTCGGTAACCTATGAGTTGCCGCCGGAACATTCATCCATCGACGCCTTCACCGCTGCTCGCGAAGCGTTGCAGAAGCAGGACGCCCAGTTGCTGTTCTGGTGCCAGGCCCGTGATTGCGGCGAGAGCAGCCTGTGGGCCAACGAGGTGTTCGGCAACGCCAAACTCTACGGCTCGGACAACGAACAGGCGTACCTGCTGTTGCGCCTGGCGGCACCGAAAGACAACACACTGGTGGCGCTTTACAGCATCACCCGCGGCAATCGCAAAGCCTACCTGCACGTTGAGCAATTCGACGCTGCCGCACCGCTGGGTGTTCTGCTGCCGACCTCCGCGACCTTGCTGCGTGAACTCAAAAGCACGGGCGAACTCGATTTCCCCAACCTGACCCAGGCGCCTGATGACACCTGGTTGCGCCTGATCTCCCGAGGCCTGAATCTGGACACGACGCTACGGGTCAGTGTTTCCGGACCGAATGCCGAAGCCTGGCGTCAGGCGTTGATCGACCAGGGCGTGCGTGCGGCGCGGACGGAAACCGGTCGTGTCGAAGGCTCTGGCCTGCACATTGAACTGCTGCGATAAGCTTTATCAGGTGAACGCTTGTCGAAGCGTTCGCCTACTCTTTTGCTGACTGATTTATTCGAGATTTCCAATGATCAATAACGATCGGCTGTTGGTGCAGATCCTGCTCGTGGTGCTGTTCGGTGCGAGTTTCTGGGTGATGGCGCCGTTCTGGTCTGCGTTGTTCTGGGGCGCGGTGCTGGCGTTTGCCAGTTGGCCGTTGATGCGCCTGCTGACCCGTTGGCTCAATGGCCGCGAATCCCTGGCGGCAGCGCTGTTGACTGTGGGCTGGATGGTGTTGGTGGCGGCACCACTGGTGTGGCTGGGGTTCAACCTGGCGGATCATGTCCGCGATGCCGTGGCGTTCATCAAGGATGTGCAGGTCGATGGCCTGCCAGAGGCCCCGGTCTGGCTGGGCAGCGTTCCGTTGGTGGGCGGGCGTCTGGTGGGGATCTGGAACAGTGTCGATCAGCAGGGCGCGGCGATGATAGTGTCGCTCAAGCCCTATTTCGGGCAGGTCGGGAACTGGTTGCTGGCGCGCAGTGCGCAGATTGGCGGCGGTATTCTCGAACTGACCTTGAGCATTGTCTTCGTGTTCTTTTTCTACCGCGACGGGCCACGGCTGGCGGCGTTTGTTCATAGCTTGCTGGAGCGCCTGATCGGTCACCGTGCCGGTTATTACATCGAGTTGGTGGCGGGCACGGTGCAACGGGTGGTCAACGGAGTGATCGGCACGGCTGCGGCCCAGGCGGTGCTGGCGCTGATCGGATTCCTGATTGCCGGAGTGCCGGGGGCGCTGGTGCTCGGCATCGCCACGTTCCTGCTCAGCCTGATTCCCATGGGGCCACCACTGGTGTGGATTCCGGCCACGGCATGGCTGGTCTGGAAAGGGGAGTACGGGCTGGCGGTGTTCCTCGGCATTTGGGGCACATTCATCATCAGCGGCGTGGACAACGTCCTCAAGCCCTACCTGATCAGCCGCGGCGGGAATTTGCCGTTGGTGATCGTGCTGCTGGGGGTGTTTGGCGGGTTGATTGCATTCGGCTTCATCGGTCTGTTCATTGGTCCGACGTTGCTGGCGGTGGCGTACAGCTTGTTGACCGACTGGAGCAAGAGTCAGGCCCGGGTCGAAGACCGTCGCTGAGTCAGGAAGGATTACGCAGGGGAAGAAGAAAACAGACTCGCGTTGATCCGGCGGACGGATGATGGGGACCGTCAGACCAACGCCAGGCTGTAAAAGCGACTCGGGCTTCCTTGCCCGAGCCGTATAGCGGGAAATCAGAATTTCGCTTCGGCATCCAGTTGCAGGGTGTTGATGTCCGAATCTTTCTTGTTGATGTTGGCGTTGGTCTGGTCGGAGGTCGCCATGAAGTACGTGGCACCCAGGGCGAAGTTCTTGTCCAGCTCGTAGCTCACTTTCAGCTTGCTGCCGCGCGAACCGGTAAAGCCGTTGGCGAAGTCGGAGTCGGTGAAGGCGCCAACTACAGAGTTACGCTGTACGTCGCGGTAGTTGTAGTCCACTGCGAAACCGTAGAACTTGGTCTTGACGCCGGCCAGCCAGGCGGTGTCCTGATCGTTGCTGGCATCTTTGTTGTCGACGTACTGACCGTACAGCGACAGCGGTACTGGCAGGCCGCCGATGTCGAGCTGACCAAAACCTTCGTACAGCTTGAACTGTTCGTTCGGGCTGTTGCCGTTGATAGCCAACTGACCTGGGATGACGCCTGGGACCGGGGTGATGTTGTCGTCGTTGTCGTAGCTGTAGATGCTGCCACCCAAGGTGAACTTCAGGTTGTCGGTGAGGGCGAAGCGCGCACCCAACTGACCCGCATACAGACGCAGGTCGTGTTTGAACTGCACGCCCTCGCCGTCGACGTTGTCCTTGAGGGTGTAGTGACCGGCGCTACCGAACAGCTCGGTGCTGCCGCTCAGCGGGTACTTGTACGACAGCGACAGACCTTCCGGGCTGATGTCGCTATCCCAGATGACGTCGCCCATGCTCACCCATTGCTGTGGCATCTTGCCGCCAACCACGTGCAGGTTTTTGATGGCGTCTGGGTGGTAATCCACGTAACCCTGGTCCAGCCAGATCTGCTTCTTGTCGAAGTAGTTGTCCAGGCTCTGGTTGGTGGAGCGAGGGTCGTCGTTGTTGCCGGTGGCGATACGGATACCGGTATCGACTTGCGGGTTGATTTCGCTGTAGGCGCCCAGGCGGACACGAATGCGTTGGCGATCCTGGTCTTTGTTGTTGGGAACGCCATCGTTCTTGACGGTCTCCTGACGGAAACGCACGTCGCCCTTGAATTGGGTCTTGGCAGCCCAGGCCAGTTTCTGGTCGAAGGTGCTCAGCTCATTGGTTTTCTTCGCGGTTGCCGCGATCTGCTCATTGGTCTCTTGCTGAGCCTGGCGGGCGATTTGCTGGTCTTTTTGGTCCCTGGCCAGCTCGGCTTGCAGTTCGCTGTACTGCGCGTTGGTAATCGAGCCGTTAGCCTTAAGCATGTCGAGCAGTTTGGCGTCGACTGCGGCGCTGGCCGGAACACTCATGGCCAGCAGCAGGCCACCACACAGGGCCGCCGCAGTTTTCGTGGAAGCAAGACGCATATCAATCTCCGAAGATGAGAGTGGATGACTGAGCCATCCAGGGCACAACCGACCATTGATGGACGGAAAACAGTGACCGGGTATAACCCGGCGCTCTAAAAACAGGCGCCAGTATCGCGATGGTTTATGACAGAGCGGTGGCAATGTGATGGCATGTCGATGACGATACAAAGTCGTCCCGAACTATTGAGCTAGAGCGCTGTCGTCGATTTGATCGTGTGCAAAGGATGGCGATAGGCGATACTCGCGGGGCTTTCACACCACGAATAAGTGAGGATGGTGATGCCGTTGCAACGCCTGCAAAATCTGTCCGAAATCGACCCGCACACGTGGGACGCCCTGGTGCCCGAGACTCAGCCGTTTCTGTGTCACGCGTTCCTGAGCGCACTGGAAGACAGCGGCAGCGTGGGCCCTCATTCCGGCTGGCAGCCTGAACATTTGCTGCATGTCGAAGGCGATCGACTGATCGCGGCATTGCCCAGCTACCGTAAATGGCACTCCTACGGCGAGTACGTGTTTGACCACGCCTGGGCCGATGCCTGTGAGCGCGCCGGCATTGATTACTACCCCAAGCTCCTGACCGCCGTGCCGTTCAGCCCGGTCAGCGGTCCGCGTTTGCTGGCAGCGAGCGTGGAAGACGGTTTTGAATTATTGAAAAGCCTGCCGGGCTATCTGGAGATTGAACAACTCTCCAGCGCCCACATCAATTTCACCGACCCGTTCACCGATGCCGCATTGGCCGAACAACCGGGTTGGTTGCAACGCATCGGCTGTCAGTATCACTGGCACAATCGCGGCTATCGGGACTTCCAGGATTTCCTCGATGCCCTGAGTTCACGCAAACGCAAACAGATGCGCAAAGAGCGCGAGCAAGTGGCGGGGCAGGGGTTTGAGTTCGAATGGCTTGAAGGTCGGCAACTGACCCAGGTGCAGTGGGATTTTGTCTATGCCTGCTACGCCAATACCTACGCAGTGCGTCGGCAACGACCCTATCTGACACGAGCGTTTTTCAGCTTGCTGGCCGAGCGCATGCCGCAGTCGATACGCGTGGTATTGGCCAAACAGGGTGCTCGGCCGGTGGCGATGGCGTTCAGTCTGGTGGGGGGTGACAGTTTTTATGGCCGTTATTGGGGCTGCCTGGCGGAGTTCGATCGCCTGCACTTTGAAACCTGTTTCTACCAGGGCATGGACTACGCGATTGCCAACGGCTTCCAGCGCTTCGACGCCGGCGCCCAGGGTGAGCATAAGTTGATTCGCGGCTTCGAACCGGTGATCACCCATTCATGGCATTACCTGCGTCATCCAGGCTTGAAAGCCGCGGTCAAAGATTTCCTGCATCAGGAACGGGTGGGTGTGCTGGCCTATGCCGAGGATGCGCGGATGGCGTTGCCATATCGGCAGGGCTGAATTTCACACAAACCATTGTAGGAGCGAGCCTGCTCGCGAAGACGGAGTGTCAGACAGCAAGTTTGTCGACTGATACACCGCTTTCGCGAGCAGGCTCGCTCCCACAGGGTTATTGGTGATAGTTAATCGATCCCGACAAACCCACCCGTCTGGTGCTGCCACAACCGCGCATACAAACCGCCCAGGGCCAGCAGTTCGGCATGGTTGCCGGTTTCGGCGATCTTGCCGTTTTCCAATACCACCAGGCGGTCCATCCGGGCGATGGTCGAGAGCCGGTGGGCGATGGCAATCACGGTTTTGCCCTGCATCAGGGTTTCCAGGCTTTCCTGGATCGCCGCTTCGACTTCCGAATCCAGTGCCGAGGTGGCTTCGTCCATGATCAGGATCGGCGCGTCCTTGAGCAGCACACGGGCGATGGCGATCCGCTGACGCTGGCCGCCGGAGAGTTTCACCCCCCGCTCACCGACATGGGCATCGAAACCGATGCGGCCTTCGGCATCCGACAAGGTGGGAATGAAGCCATCGGCCCGCGCCTTGTGCACCGCCTCCCAGAGTTCGATATCGGTGGCGTCGGGTTTGCCGTAAAGCAGGTTGTCGCGGATCGAGCGATGCAGCAGGGACGTGTCCTGGGTGATCATGCCGATGCGTTCGCGCAGGCTTTCCTGGCTGACGTCGGCGATGTTCTGGCCATCGATGAGAATCTTCCCGCCTTCCACGTCGTAGAGGCGCAGCAGCAGGTTGACCAGTGTCGACTTGCCGGCGCCCGACGGACCGATCAGGCCGATCTTTTCACCGGGTTTGATCGTCAGGTTGAGCCCGCCGATGATCCCGCTCTGCTTGCCGTAGTGAAAGTCCACGTCCTCGAAGCGCACTTCGCCACGGGCCACGTTTAGCGGTTTGGCCTGGTCGCGGTCGGTCACGCTGACCGGTTGCGAAATACTCTGCAAACCGTCCTGGACCATGCCGATGTTTTCGAAGATGCCGGTGACCACCCACATGATCCACCCGGACATGTTGACGATACGAATCACCAGTCCGGTGGCCAGGGCAATCGCGCCCACGGTGATCAGTGACTGTGTCCACAGCCACAGGGCCAGCCCGGTGGTACAGACGATCAACAGGCCGTTCATGCTGGTGATGACCACGTCCATGCTGGTGACGACACGGCCGGCGAGTTGGGCTTTTTCGGTTTGTTCCTTGATCGCTTCGCGGGCGTATTGCTGCTCGAAATGGGTGTGGGCGAACAGCTTCAGGGTGGTGATGTTGGTGTAGCCATCGACGATCCGCCCCATGAGTTTGGAACGAGCATCGGAAGCGACCACCGAGCGATCCTTGACCCGGGGTACGAAGTAGTAGAGGGCGCTGATAAAGGTAACGATCCAGGTCAGCAACGGGATCATCAGGCGCCAGTCGGCTTCGGCGAACAGCACCAGCGAGCTGATGGCATAGATCAGCACGTGCCACAGCGCATCCACCGCTTGCACGGCCGAATCGCGCAGGGAGTTGCCGGTCTGCATGATGCGTTGAGCGATGCGCCCGGCGAAGTCGTTCTGGAAAAAATTCAGGCTCTGCTTGAGCACGTAACTGTGGTTTTGCCAGCGGATCAGGCTGGTCATGCTGGGGCTCAGGGTCTGGTGCACCAGCAAGTCATGCAGCCCGACGAACACCGGACGCAGGATCAGCGCCACCACCACCATCCAGGCCAGTTCAACGCCGTGTTCCTTGAAAAGGTTGGCGTTTGGGGTGCCCTGTGCCAGGTCGATGATGCGGCTCAGGTAGCTGAACAGCGCCACTTCGATCAGCGCGGCGAACAGGCCGACGATCAGCAGGGCCACGAAACTCGGCCAGACCTGCTTGAGGTAATAGGTATAGAAGGGCAGGACCCGGTCCGGGGGAGCGGCTGTCGGGGCATCGCGAAAGATGTCGATCAGTTTTTCAAAACGGCGATAAAGCATCGGTTTTCCACCCGCGAACGGGCACTCCTTTAAACGGTTTGAGCCTTGCCGGTTAAACCGGCAAAAGCTCGGACATCCTTGTCCAGCTTAGTCTTAGTCGATGCGTTTGGCCGACTTGATGAACACCGGGTCGGCCGGCACATCCTTCATGCCGCCACGCATGGTGGTGGGCGTATTGACGATGATGTCGACCACATCCATGCCTTTGACCACTTTGCCGAACACCGCGTAGCCGTCACCCTGATCGAGGAAATCGTTGTCCTTGACGTTGATGAAGAACTGGCTGGTGGCCGAATCCGGCACCGAGGTACGGGCCATGGACAAGGTGCCGCGAACGTTGGCCAGGCCGTTCTTGTGCTCGTTCTTGATCGGCGCCTTGGTGTCTTTTTGCTGCATTTGTTGGGTGAAGCCGCCGCCCTGGACCATGAAGCCCGGAATCACGCGGTGGAAAATCGTGTTGTTGTAGAAGCCGCTGTCCACGTAATCAAGAAAGTTCTTGGTACTGATCGGGGCCTTGACCGGGTCCAGTTCGATTTCGATTGGGCCATTGGTGGTTTCCAGCAGGACATGCGGCGCCGTGGCAGGCGTTGCCGCCATCAGGTTGGCGGCAAACAGAACGGAGCCGGCGGCGAGGGCGATTTTTTTCAGCATGGGTCAGTGATCCTGAGTGGGGTGGTATCGACTGCGGTGAGAAACTCGAGCAGTGTCTGGTTGAAGCGTTCGGGCTGGTCCAGCGGCGTGGCGTGACGGGAATCGGCGATCACCACCAGCCGCGCATCGGGCAGCAGTCTTGTGTAGTTTTCCTTCAGCGAGACCGGTGTGTAGTCACGGTCGGCGCTGACGATGAGGGTTGGACAGGACACCTTCGACAGTCGTTCCTGAACCCCCCAGCCAACGATTGCATCGAAGCTGGCGAGATAAGCATGTTTGTCGTTTTTTGCCCAGCGGTCGGCCATCTTTTGTCGCAAATCCGCCTGCTCGGGCTTGGGGAACAATTTGCCGCCCAGCGCCTCGCCAATGGTGCGCAGGCTGAGGACGCGCATGAGGCTCCAGCGTTTGAACCACTGCCAGTAATCATCGCGGCTGCGCAGTTTGACTTCGGGCGCGCTGTTGACGATGCACAGGCTCTTGAGCAATTGCGGCTGATCCACGGCCAGTTGAAAGCCGATCATGCCGCCCATGGACAAGCCCACGTAATGGGTCGGGCCGAGATTCAGATGCTCGATCAGTGCGACGAGATCGGCGCTGAACCCGGCGATGCTGTAGCGCTCGCGAGGTTTGTCGGAGCGACCGTGACCGCGTACATCGGGGACGATCACCCGGTAGCGCGTCGCCAGCGCGGGGATCTGTTTTTCCCAGTCCAGCGTGCTGGAACCCAGGCCGTGGACCAGCAGCAACGGCGTGCCGTGGCCATATTCCTCATAGTGCAGGTTACAACCTTCGTGTTCGAAATAGGCCATGGGTACACTCCGTGTCAGGCTTGTTCAGGGGCCGCGAAAGGTGCGTCCAGCGGCGCAGTGTCGAAAGTGCGCAGCAGTTCGATGAGGATCTGGGTTGCCGGCCCGAGCGGTTTGTCCTTGTTCGAATACAGGTAAAAACTCGGGTTGCGGCTCCCGCCCTGATCCAACGGTAGCAGCTTGAGCGTGCCTTCTCGAAGTTCGCGTTCAATCATGTGCCTGGGCAACCAGGCGAACCCCAAGCCACTGCTGACGAAGGTGGCGGCGGTGGCCAGGCTGCCGACGGTCCAGCGTTGTTCGGCGCCGAGCCAGCCGACATCTCGCGGTTGCTGGCGACCGGAGTCGCGGATCACCACCTGCATCTGGCTTTCCAGGTCCTGGAAATTCAGTTCACGGTTCAGGCGGTGCAGGGGATGTTCGGGGTGGGCGACCGCGACGAATTCGACGTCGCTCAATTCCGCGCCAAGATAGCCCGGAATGCTAAAGCCAGTGATGGCCAGATCGGCTACGCCTTCCAGTAATACTTCCTCGACGCCTGACAACACCTCTTCGCGCAGACGCACCCGGCAGCCGCGGCTTTGCGGCATGAACGCGGTCAGCGCGCGGACGAGGCGGGCGTTGGGGTACGCGGCGTCGACCACCAGGCGCACTTCGGCTTCCCAGCCTTGTTCCATGTGGTGGGCCAGGTCTTCCAGCTGGCTGGCCTGTTTCACCAGTTGCCGGGATCGGCGCAACAGCACGCCACCGGCTTCGGTGAGCACCGCTTTGCGCCCGTCGATGCGCAACAGCGGCACGCCGAGCTGGTCCTGCATGCGCGCCACGGTGTAACTGACTGACGATTGCGAGCGGTGCAGCGCTTCGGCGGCCTGGGCGAAACCACCGTGGTCGACCACGGCCTGAAGCGTTCGCCATTGATCAAGGGTCACGCGGGGCGCTTTCATGTGGAGCTCCTCTTGTCCTAAGCTGCGCAGTTCTTATTGGAGACTGCTGAATGAAAAAACTGTTTTTTTTTAAATCAGGCTTTGTGCTGCTGGCGATGTTGCCGCTGACTGCGTTTGCTTATCCGATCGATGTACAAAAAGAACTCAATGGCCTGAAGATCGACTACACCACTTACGCCTCCGATTACGATCTGGGTTCGATCACCGTGAACAACTATGGTGAGATCCCTGCCGAATGCGCGGTGGTGTTCCGCAATGGCCCCGAATCGCCAAAGACGCGCAGGGTCAATCTGGATGCCGGCAAAAGCGCCGACCTGTCAGCCAAGTTCAATCGCAAAATCATCAAGCTGTACATCAGCATGACCTGCAAGCCGAAATGACCTCCAGCGGAGCAGGCCAGCTGGCTATGCTCCGCTTATAAACGAATTTATTGATGGGTTATAGCAGTTATTTGCGCTTTTTCATCGATATGACTCTGTTTAACCTTCACTCCATCGACTTACAGCATTCTCAGATGGAGCCTACATCCCATGTCCCGCGTTCTGATCATCGAAAGCAGTGCCCGTCAGCAAGACTCGGTTTCCCGTCAACTGACCCAGACCTTCATCAACCAGTGGAAAGCCGCGCATCCTCAGGACCAGATCACCGTTCGTGACCTGGCCGTCAACCCGGTGCCGCACCTGGACATCAATCTGCTGGGTGGCTGGATGAAACCTGCCGATCAGCGCAGTGACATCGAACAACTGTCCCTGGAACGCTCCAACCAGTTGACCGACGAATTGCTGGCCGCCGACGTGCTGGTCATGGCCGCACCGATGTACAACTTCGCCATTCCGAGCACCCTCAAAGCCTGGCTCGATCATGTGCTGCGTGCCGGCGTGACCTTCAAGTACACCGAAACCGGTCCCCAGGGTTTGCTCAATGGCAAGCGCGCCTATGTGCTGACCGCTCGCGGCGGCATCCATGCCGGCGCGCCATCGGATCACCAGGAACCCTACCTGCGTCAGGTCATGGGCTTCATCGGCATCCACGACGTCACGTTCATTCACGCCGAAGGCATGAACCTGGGCGGTGGCTTCCAGGAAAAGGGCCTGAACCAGGCCAATGCCAAGCTTTCGCAGGTGGCCTGACCGGTTAATCGCCAGATAATCACTGGATGGTCTAGTGACCTGGCGCAACCCTTCAAGCCTGTACGCGCATCGAACCTCCCTTTGCACTTATTGCTCCTGAGTGCCCTGGCCCGATTGAACGCTTTAGCGAGATCGGGCTTTTTTTTGCCCGGGATTTACGGAGTATCCACTTCACCCCTGTGGGAGCGAGCCTGCTCGCGAATGCGGTGGGTCAGGCAACAATGATGTCAACTGACACTCCCTCTTCGCGAGCAGGCTCGCTCCCACAAGGGAATTTGTGTGTTGCCTGATGATTCGCAGTGAAAGACAAAAACCGCTATCGTCGCCGCCATTCGAAACGAGGCGAGCATGGGCTATCTACTTTTTGTCACGCTGATCCAGGCGTTTTCCTTCAGTCTGATCGGCGAATACCTTGCCGGTCATGTCGACAGTTACTTCGCGGTACTGGTGCGCGTGCTGCTGGCCGGGCTGGTGTTCATTCCACTGACGCGCTGGCGCTCGGTGGAACCGGCCTTCATGCGCGGCATGTTGCTGATCGGCGCGTTGCAGTTTGGTGTGACTTACGTTTGCCTGTACTTGAGTTTCCGTGTGTTGACGGTGCCGGAAGTGTTGTTGTTCACCATCCTCACGCCGTTGCACGTAACCCTGATCGAAGATGCGCTCAATCGCCGCTTCAATCCCTGGGCATTGATCGCTGCACTGGTGGCGGTCGCGGGCGCGGCGGTGATTCGATATGACCGGATCAACCCGGATTTCTTCATGGGCTTTCTGTTGCTGCAGCTGGCCAACTTCACCTATGCCGCCGGGCAGGTGCTCTACAAGCATCTGGTGGCGCGGCACCCGAGCGACCTGCCGCATTATCGGCGCTTCGGCTACTTCTATCTGGGCGCGCTGGCGGTGGCATTGCCGGCATTTCTGTTGTTCGGCAAACAGAACTTCCTGCCTGAAGCACCGCTGCAATGGGGCGTGCTGCTGTTCCTCGGCCTGGTCTCGACTGCCTTGGGGTTGTACTGGTGGAACAAAGGCGCGTGCCTGGTCAATGGCGGAACATTGGCAGTGATGAACAACCTGCATGTGCCGGTCGGATTGCTGATCAATCTGCTGATCTGGAATCAGCATGAAGAACTGGGACGGTTGCTCCTTGGCGGTGGTGTGATTCTGCTGGCGGTGTGGATCAGTCGTTTGGGCATCCGGCGCGTAGCCAAATTCGTGTAGGCGCTGCCGCAGGGTGCGGCAGTTGGACCCGCAAGCAGGCTGGTAAGCCATGGACAGCGGAAGAACCAAGGGAATGGCAGCATGAAATATGCGTGCAAAACAATGGCTGTGGGTGTCTGCCTGTGGGCTGGCTTGATGGTGTCAATTCCAGAAGCTGTGTTGGCTGAACAAGCGGGTACAAAAGATTGGAAGCAATCAACGATCAATGACCTTCTGGTCATGCGGCAACTGGTCGTCACTGCTCATCCTGGCGTCTTGGACAGTAATAACCAGGCGTTTACAGACTGGGTTGAACAGGGCTTTGTGGAAGCGAGTGAGCTGTCCAAACGTGTCAATTCAAGGAAAGACTCCCAAGCCGTACTTGATTTTTACATTGCCGGCTTCAAGGACGGACACCTTGGCCTGAGTCAAAACAATTCAGGGAATTCTTCCTGGGCTGGCTTTCTTCTGGATATACAGGGGCAGAATTTCGTCGTAAAGCACGTCGCTAAAAATTGGCCTGTGCCGTTACCGCCGCTAGGTTCCAGGGTTATAGCCTGTGATAACAAACCAGTCCGCGAGATGCTGGAGAGCGATATATCGCCTTATGTTGATCGCAGACTGAACCTAACGTCGACCTGGATGCATTTGGCCAAACAGTTAACGGTCGATGATGCCAGTTACCCCGTGCTGGCGAGGGTCTTGTCAAAAAGTTGTCTGGTTGTTCACCCTAATGGAACAAGGCAACACTTTTCTCTGTTATGGCAAGAAGATCACGGGCAGTTGGAAGCTTTACTGCGTCAGCCACAACCACCCCAAACCCTCCAGGATCTGGGAGGCGGGCGGTATTGGATACAGGCATCAAACTTCATGCCGTCAGCCGCCGAGAATGCTTCCCTCGATAAAATGCTCGAAGCCATCAAGCGTATCGATGATGCCAGGGTGGTGGTGCTTGATACACGAGGTAATCGCGGCGGTAACAGTTTGGTGGGGGCTGAAATACTGTCTGCTCTATTAGGCTCGCAGCGGGTAAAAAGCCTGGATGAGTCTTCTCATGCGTATGCGATGTGGCGTGTTTCGCCTTTTGCGCTCTCAACGCTCAATAAAGCGCTCACTGCCATGGAAAGCGACTATGGGAAAAACAGTGAGCCGTATAGGTTTGTTTTCGGTTTAACCCGATCGATGGAATCTGCCCTTCACCAGAAAAAAGACTGGTTGCGACAGCCGGGCACTTCTTCGGTTGATCAAGAGGGCGCGAGAGGCGCCAATGACCAGGGTTTCAACGGTCAGCTTGCACTGGTGACTGACTCATTTTGCGCAAGTGCCTGTCTCGATTTTGCGGACGTCGTGCTTGCTGTTCCGGGGGTTATTCATTTTGGTTTACCCACGAGCGCCGATACGCTTTATATCGATATTGGCGCTCAAACGTTGCCGAGTGGCGCCCGGTTCTGGCTACCGTTAAAGGTATGGAGAGGCCGAACGCGAGGCAATAATCAAAGTTATGATCCCCGGTTCATTTTTGACGGGGATATAAACGATACAGCCGCCGTTCAACAGTGGGTGCTCGATAAATTATGACCGCAACGGCGCCATTGATGATGCGCGCCGCAAGACGGGTGCTACATGATGTGTTTTTCCGGCTCGGGAATATGGCTGGCACCCAGCACTGCCGGCAACAAGCCGGCGCGTAAATCCGTGCCGCTGGGCTGCTGATAGAGGCTTAACCCGAACTCTGGCAGCACCGCCAGCAGGTAGTCGAAAATATCCCCCTGGATTCGCTCGTAATCGGCCCATGCCGTGGTGCGGGTGAAACAGTAGATTTCCAGCGGAATGCCCTGGGCTGTGGTCTGCATCTGCCGAACCATGCAGGTCATGTTCGGCTGGACCTCCGGGTGACTCTTCAGGTACGCCAGGGCATAGGCGCGAAATGTCCCGATGTTGGTCATGCGCCGACGGTTGGCCGACATGGCTGCGACGTTGCCCTGGGCTTCATTCCAGGCCTTGAGTTCAGCCTGTTTGCGGCTGATGTAGTCCGTCAGCAAATGCACCTGGGACAGTTTCTGCTCTTCGTCATCGCGGATGAATCGCACACCGCTGGCGTCGATGAACAGGCTGCGCTTGATCCGTCGACCACCGGATTGCTGCATGCCACGCCAGTTCTTGAACGACTCGGACATCAGGCGCCAGGTCGGGATGGAAACGATGGTCTTGTCGAAGTTCTGCACCTTCACCGTGTGCAGGGTGATGTCCACCACATCGCCATCGGCGCCGACCTGTGGCATTTCGATCCAGTCGCCGACCCGCAGCATGTCGTTGCTGGTCAATTGCACGCTGGCAACGAAGGACAGCAGGGTGTCCTTGTAGACCAATAGAATCACTGCCGACATGGCACCCAGACCCGACAGCAACAACAACGGCGAGCGGTCGATCAGGGTGGCGACGATGATGATTGCCCCGAACACATACAAGACCATCTTGGTCAGTTGCACGTAGCCTTTGATCGAGCGGGTGCGCGCGTGCTCAGTGCGGGCGTAGATGTCGAGCAAGGCACTGAGCAGCGCGCTCACCGCCAGCATCAGGAACAGGATGGTGAACGCCAGCGCCACGTTGCCGAGAAAGATCATCGCGGTTTTGCTCAGCTCCGGCACCAGGTGCAGGCCGAACTGGATCACCAGCGACGGCGTCATCTGTGCCAGGCGCTGGAACACCTTGTTGTGGCGAAAGTCGTTGATCCAGTGCAAGGCAGGCTGACGACCGAGCATTCGGCTGGCATGCAGAATCAGATAGCGTGCCACTCGTCCGAGCACCAGGGCGATCACCAAAAGCACGACCAATACCAGGCTGGCATGCAGGAGCGGGTGCTGATCGAGGGCACCCCAAAGGTCTTGGGCGTTGAGCCAGAGCTGTTTGATATCCATGGGAGAAACGATTCTTCTGTAAGGCGCGACGGGCGATTAGAGCATTTAAGACGCTTTGTATTACGTTCCGGGACAAATCAGGCAACAAAAAAGCCACTGTTTGCTGTCGATTGCATAAAGAAACTCGGCCTACGCGCTCGAAACCGTTACCCTATGCAGCTGATTTTTTGTATTTCTTCGAGGTAGCACCCGTGTTTTCCGAATTCGCCCTGCACGAACGCCTGCTCAAAGCCGTGGCCGAACTGAAATTTGTCGAGCCAACGCCTGTGCAAGCAGCGGCTATTCCGCTGGCGCTCCAGGGACGTGACCTGCGGGTGACAGCGCAAACCGGCAGCGGCAAAACCGCCGCCTTCGTTTTGCCGATCCTCAACCGCCTGATCGGCCCGGCCAAAATCCGCGTCAGCATCAAGACCCTGATCCTGCTGCCAACCCGCGAACTGGCCCAGCAGACCTTGAAAGAAGTTGAGCGCTTCTCGCAGTTCACCTTCATCAAGTCCGGCCTGATTACCGGCGGTGAAGACTTCAAGGTCCAGGCCGCCATGCTGCGCAAGGTGCCGGACATCCTGATCGGTACGCCGGGCCGGATGATCGAGCAACTGAACGCCGGCAACCTTGACCTCAAGGAAGTCGAAGTGCTGGTGCTCGACGAAGCCGACCGCATGCTCGACATGGGCTTCGCCGAAGACGTGCAGCGTCTGGTGGACGAGTGCACCAATCGTCAGCAGACCATGCTGTTTTCCGCCACCACCGGTGGTTCGGGCCTGCGCGAGATGGTCGCCAAGGTATTGAACAACCCCGAGCACCTGCAGCTCAACGCGGTCAGCCAGCTGAACGAAACCACCCGTCAGCAAATCATCACCGCCGACCACAACCAGCACAAAGAACAGATCGTCAACTGGTTGCTGGCCAACGAGACCTATCAGAAGGCCATCGTCTTCACCAACACCCGGGCCATGGCTGACCGTATCTACGGGCGCCTGGTGGCACAGGAATACAAGGCATTCGTGCTGCACGGCGACAAGGACCAGAAAGATCGCAAACTGGCGATCGACCGTCTGAAGCAGGGCGGGGTGAAGATCCTCGTGGCGACCGACGTTGCGGCTCGCGGCCTGGACGTCGATGGCCTGGACCTGGTGATCAACTTCGACATGCCACGCAGCGGTGACGAATACGTCCACCGTATCGGTCGTACCGGCCGCGCCGGCAACGATGGCCTGGCGATCTCGCTGATCTGCCACGGCGACTGGAACCTGATGTCGAGCATCGAGCGCTACCTCAAGCAAAGCTTCGAGCGCCGCACCATCAAGGAAGTCAAAGGCACCTACGGCGGACCGAAGAAGGTCAAGGCCTCGGGCAAGGCTGTCGGTGTGAAGAAGAAAAAGACCGACGCCAAGGGCGACAAGAAAAAAGTCGCCGCCAAGACACCGACCAAGCGCAAGAGCGCCAACCGTCCGAAGGCCGAAGCGCCGTCGCTGGTCAGCAAGGACGGCATGGCCCCGCTCAAGCGCCGCAAGCCGCAAGAGCCGGCTGCTGAATAAGCACCCTGGCTAAACAAAAAATGCCCGTATCGCCAGATACGGGCATTTTTGTTTAGATGACGCATAGACCTGAGGTAGTGATTTGCCATGCTGGTGATTTCCAACAACGTGCAGTTGCCGGATGCCGAGATCGAGTTGACGGCCATCCGCGCCCAGGGCGCCGGTGGGCAGAACGTCAACAAGGTCTCCAGCGCCGTGCACCTGCGCTTCGATATCCCGGCCTCGTCCTTGCCCGAGTTCTACAAGGAGCGGCTGCTGGCGTTGCGCGACAGTCGCATCACCAGCGAAGGGGTGTTGATCATCAAGGCCCAGCAATATCGTACCCAGGAGCAGAACCGCGCCGATGCGCTGGAGCGTCTGGTCGAGTTGATACTCAGTGCCACCAAGGTCGAAAAGAAGCGCCGCCCGACCAAGCCGACCCTCGGTTCGAAGACCCGTCGGCTCGAATCCAAGAGCAAACGCGGCAACATCAAGGCCGGGCGCGGCAAGGTTGATTTCTAGCCGCGGGCTTCGCGATGCTTCGGCGCCTGCCGGTACAGGTAAATGCAGAGCATCAGGCTGCTGATCGCGGCCAGCGCGGCGAACAGGAAGATCGACGCAAAACCGAACCCCGCCGCCACCGCGCCGGCCAATGGCCCGGTGATCCCCAACGACAAATCAATGAACAGTGAATAAGCGCCGACGGCCGCACCACGACTCGACGCGGGCACCAGATTGACCGCTTCCACCCCCAGCGCCGGAAACACCAGGGAGAAGCCAAAGCCGCTCAACGCCGCGCCCGCCAGTGCCCAGTGGGCATCGGGTGCCAGCCACAGCAGCAACAGGCCCAGGGTTTCCACCGACAGGCAGGCAATCGCCACGCGAAAGCCTCCCAGGCGATTGATCAGGTTGCCAAACAACAGCCGCGCGCCGATGAAGCTGGCGCCGAACAGGCTCAGGCACAACACCGCGTTATCCCAGTGCCGGGTGGCGTAATACAGGGTGATGAACGTGGCGATGGTGCCGAAACCGATGGAGCCCAACGCCAGGCCGCAACCGTGGGGCAGCACCCGCCCAAGCACGTGCATGAACGGCAAGCGTTCACCGACCACGATGGGCGCGGCGGTTTTTGGCCAGGCCAGCAGCAGCCCGAGCATGGCCAGCAGCACAATGCTCACGCCCATGCTCCACAAGCCCAGTTGACCGACCAGCCATACGCCCAGCGGAGCGCCGACCGCCAGTGCGCCGTAGCTGGCGATGCCGTTCCAGGAGATGACCTTGGCGGTGTTCGCCGGACCGACCCGGCCGATGCCCCAGCCAATGGAGCCGGAACCCACCAGGCTTTCCGCGCTGCCGAGCACCAGGCGGCCGAGCAGCAGGCTGAGCAGGCTCAGCATGGGAAGGTTGTGGGTCCATGCCGAAATCAGCATGAACACGCCGCTCAAACCGCAACCGGCCAGGCCATACATCACTGCCAGTTTGCTGCCCTTGTTATCGATGATCTTCCCGGCGTAGGGACGGCTGAGCAGGGTGGCGAGGTATTGCACGCTGATCACCAGCCCCGCAATCACCGCGCCGAAGCCCAGGTCGCTGTGGACGTAGCCGGGCAATACCGCCAGGGGAATGCCGATATTCAGGTAGCCGATAAAGGTGAACAGGACGATGGAGACAACTTGCAGCGTGACCGCCAGGGGGCGCTGGTTTTCTGACATGGGGAGAAGTCCACGGGAAAGCAGGATTAGATAGGCTGCTTATGATAACGGTGCAAACGTTCGTGGAGGGTAAAAAGTAAAACTATTTGCCTGACGGATCCGTCAGGGCTTGGCGGGCGCTACCAGTTGCGTGGTGACCAGGGCGGCGAGCGCATTTTCTTCGCTGCCGAAGCGGGCGAGTAACGCAGCTTGTTTTTCGGGAGAGAGGCGGTTCCAGATCTCGATCATTTTCTCGGCGGTGCCGATCAGAACGCTGGCTTGCTCTTCGCTGAATTCATCGGTCATGGGGGAGGGCTCACGGTTCAGGCAGTGTGGAAAGCGCATGTTAGCGCTTTCCACACGGTCTGTACGGCGGGTGTTTCAGTCTTCGCTGTCAGCCTGGCGGCTGTCAGTGGCTTCTTTCGGCTGGGGCTTTTGGGCACCGGCTTGTTGCGTGGTTGTCTGCTCAGGTACGTGCAGGCTTGGGAAGGGGAGATTAGGAATCTCGTGCATAGTCGCGCTCCTCGCTAAGTCTGTTGACAGATCTGGTAGATCCGCGCTTTTAGAAAGCTTGCTAAGGATACAGCACGGGAAATGACAAATAGACTTTTATATCCATTTGTTTCGACGGATGGGCTTGTATAGACAGGTCGAAATAACTGTAGGAGCGAGCTTGCTCGCGAAAAACGTCAACGATAACGCAGGGTGTTTGACACCCCGCGGTGTTCTGGCGTCCATCGCGAGCAGGCTCGCTCCTACAGGGTTATATGCAGACCTTGGCGATCGCCTCCGCCAGCAGATCCAGACGCGTGGCATCAATCCCGGCCACGTTCGCCCGGCCTGTGCCGACCATGTACACACTGTGGTGATCGCGCAGTTGCTTGACCTGATCCGGCGTCAATCCGGTGTAGGAAAACATTCCGCGCTGCACGCCGATGTGTGCAAAGCGTTCGCGCAACCCATGGGGTTCAAGCGCTTCCAGCAGACCGCTGCGTAGCTGGGCAATCCGCAAGCGCATGGTTTCCACTTCGTCGGTCCACAGCTGTTTCAGCTGCGGATCGCCAAGAATGGTCGCCACCACGGCAGCGCCATGGTCCGGCGGCGTCGACCACAGGTTGCGGGCGATGTTGGCCAGCTGACTGCGAATGTCCACCAGTTTGTCCGCGTTTTTTGCACAGACAATCAAGGCACCGGTGCGATCGCGGTACAGGCCGAAGTTCTTCGAGCAGGAACTGGTGATCAACACCTCCGGCAACTCGGCGGCAAACAGCCGGGTCGACCAGGCGTCCTGTTCCAGGCCATCGCCAAAGCCCTGGTAGGCGAAGTCGATCAGCGGCAACAGTTCGCGCCGACGCACGACGTCCAGCACCCGACGCCAATCGTCATGGGACAGATCGAACCCCGTCGGGTTATGGCAGCAGGCGTGCAGCAGCACCACATCGCCCTTGGGCGCCTGGTCGAGCACAGCCAGCATCGCCTCGACGTCGAGACGGTTGTCGCTGCCGACGTACGGGTAGTGACTGACCTTGACCCCGGCCGTGGCGAAAATGGTTTCGTGGATAGGCCAGGTTGGATTGCTCAACCACACGCCGCGGCCGGGCAGGCACTGGGCGATGAAGTCGGCGCTCAGGCGCAACGCACCGGTGCCGCCCGGCGTCTGGGTGGCGCCGGCACGTTTGTCGCGGATCAGCGTTGAGTCAGCGCCGAGCACCAATTCATTGATGACCTTGCCGAACGCGGGTTCGCCATGGCCGCCAATGTAGGTCTTGGTGCTTTGGCCATCCACCAGCCGCGCCTCGGCCAGCTTCACCGACTCAAGAATCGGCGTCAGGCCCTGGGCATCCTTGTAGACACCGACGCCAAGGTCGAACTTGCGCGGGTTCGGATCCTGCGCATAGGCCTCCATCAGGCCGAGGATCGGATCGCCGGGCACCCGGCCGATGGCGTCGAAGTGCATTACTTGCGTCCTTCTGCTGTCTTGGCCACTTCGTCAGTGCGTGCAGCCATGATGAAGTCGTTGCGGTGCAGGCCTTTGATCGAGTGGCTCCACCAGGTCACGGTGACTTTGCCCCACTCGGTCAGCAGGCCAGGGTGGTGACCTTCGGCTTCGGAGATTTCGCCGACAGCGTTGGTGAACGCCAGTGCGTGTTTGAAGTTTTTGAACAGGAAGACTTTTTCCAGTTGCATGATGCTGTCGCGTACTTCGATGTTCCAGTCCGGGATCTGCTTGATCAGGATCGGCAGTTCTTCGTCGCTGACTTGTGGGGCATCGGCGCGGCAGGCTTCGCAGTGGGCTTGGTTCAATGTGGACATGATGAATTCCTGAAATCGAAAAAATGGAAATCGGTCGCCAGTGTGCTCACGCTAAAGCAAAGCGCAAATTACTGACAGACTCACTTGATCGTAAAAGCAGCGGTTCAGGCGGCTTTTGGTTTTGGCGGAAACTTCGGTGCGTGCAAACCCATCTGCATGGCTTGCTTGACCATGCCCATGATGTCTTCGTGGGCCAGGTCGAACAGGCGCTTGAGATTCGGCAAGACAAAGTACAGGGGCTGCAGGATGTCGATGCGGTACGGCGTGCGCATGCATTCCAGTGGATCGAACGCCTGATGCTCAGGTTCGCCGGACAGGCAGTACACGGTTTCTTTCGGCGAAGACAGGATGCCGCCACCGTAGATGCGCTGGCCTTGCGGGGTATCGAGCAGGCCGAATTCGATGGTCATCCAGTACAGGCGCGCCAGGTACACGCGTTCTTCCTTGGAAGCCTGCAGGCCAAGTTTGCCGTAGGTGTGGGTGAATTCAGCGAACCATGGATTGGTCAGCAGCGGACAGTGGCCGAAGATCTCATGGAAAATGTCCGGCTCCTGCAAGTAGTCCAGCTCTTCGCGGGTGCGAATAAAGGTCGCCACTGGAAACTGCTTGCTGGCGAGCAATTCAAAAAAGGTCTGGAAAGGGATCAGCGCGGGAACGCGCGCAACCTGCCAGCCGGTGGTTTCACCGAGAACCTTGTTGATCTCGCCCAGTTGCGGAATGCGGTCGTGGGGCAGACCGAGTTTTTCGATACCGTCCAGGTATTCCTGGCACGCACGCCCTTCGATCACCTTCAGTTGGCGGGTGATCAGCGTGTTCCACACCGCGTGTTCTTCGGCGGTGTAGTCGATAAAACCATGCGCATCGGGCTCGCGAGCCACGTATTGCGTCTGCTTCATGCTGCTCTCCTGCTAGGGGGATTCGTTCTTGTTATGTACTGCTATGGACCTAGGAATAATCCATTGTTCGCCGCTTTGCAGCCGGTGTTCCGCCTCTTGCGCAGGAAAACGCCTTATTAATCGTAAAGTTTTCGTTACGTATCGCCGGTTGTCGCGCAGATGTTGAGATTGGCAGGTGGGAAAAGCCGTTCAACTGTCACATAATCTTGACGACTATCTGAGCGCCTCAGCAGAAAATAATCACTGAAGGAGCGAGCCTGCTCGCGATGGAGTCGAGGGAACCGCGTTTATTCAGGAAGAACGCGTTTTCGTTAACGTCCATCGCGAGCAGGCTCGCTCCTACAAGGTTGCACACCAATCTCACCGTTTTTTCGGGCCTTTATATGCGTATCAAAGTCCACTGCCAGAACCGCATCGGCATCCTGCGCGACATTCTCAATCTGTTGGTGGAGTACGGCATCAACGTCGCCCGCGGCGAGGTGGGGGGCGAGCACGGCAATGCGATCTACCTGCACTGTCCCAACCTGATCAACATCCAGTTCCAGGCGTTGCGCCCGAAGTTCGAGGCGATTGCCGGGGTCTTCGGTGTCAAGCGCGTAGGGTTGATGCCCAGCGAGCGTCGGCACATGGAGCTCAACGCTTTGCTCGGCGCCCTGGAGTTCCCGGTGCTGTCGATTGATATGGGTGGCTCCATCGTCGCGGCGAATCGCGCAGCGGCGCAGTTGCTCGGCGTACGTGTCGATGAAGTGCCAGGGATTCCGTTGTCGCGCTATGCCGAAGATTTCGATTTGCCGGAACTGGTGCGTGCCAACAAGTCGCGGATCAACGGGCTGCGGGTCAAGGTCAAGGGTGATGTGTTTCTGGCCGACATCGCGCCATTGCAATCGGAGCACGATGACAGCGAGGCCATGGCCGGTGCGGTGTTGACGCTGCACCGCGCCGACCGGGTGGGCGAGCGCATCTACAACGTGCGCAAACAGGAACTGCGCGGCTTCGACAGCATCTTTCAAAGCTCGAAAGTGATGGCTGCGGTAGTGCGTGAAGCACGACGCATGGCGCCACTGGATGCGCCGCTTTTGATAGAAGGCGAAACCGGCACCGGCAAAGAGTTGCTGGCGCGGGCTTGCCATCTGGCCAGCCCACGTGGGCAATCGCCGTTGATGGCGCTCAATTGTGCGGGTCTGCCGGAGTCGATGGCCGAGACTGAATTGTTCGGCTACGGCCCCGGTGCCTTCGAGGGCGCGCGGGCCGAAGGCAAGCTTGGGCTGCTGGAGCTGACGGCGGGCGGTACGCTGTTTCTCGATGGCGTCGGCGAAATGAGTCCTCGGTTGCAGGTGAAACTGCTGCGCTTTTTGCAGGACGGCTGCTTCCGTCGTGTGGGCAGCGATGAAGAGGTTTACCTCGATGTGCGGGTGATCTGTGCGACCCAGGTCGACTTGTCCGAATTGTGCGCCCGTGGCGAGTTTCGTCAGGACCTGTATCACCGCTTGAATGTGCTGTCGCTGCACATCCCGCCACTGCGTGAATGCCTCGACGGTTTGCCGCCGCTGGTGGAGCACTTCCTCGATCAGGCCAGCCGACAGATTGGTTGTCCGCTGCCCAAACTGGCCCCGGCGGCCATGGATCGGCTCAGTCATTACCATTGGCCGGGCAACGTGCGGCAACTGGAGAACGTGCTGTTCCAGGCCGTTTCCCTGTGCGACGGCGGCACGGTCAAGGCAGAACACATTCGCTTGCCGGACTATGGCGTGCGCCAGCCGCTGGGGGATTTTTCCCTGGAGGGTGGGCTGGACGAGATTGTCGGACGCTTTGAAAAAGCGGTGCTGGAGCGGTTGTATTCCGAGCATCCAAGCAGCCGGCAGTTGGGCAAGCGGTTGGGGGTATCCCATACCACCATTGCCAACAAGTTGCGCGAGTATGAGGTTGGCAAGAGCGAGTCATAGCCGAGGGCTTACTTTATTAATGCCGGCCTCATCGCGAGCAGGCTCGCTCCTACAGGGAATACGCGATCCAACTGTAGGAGCGAGCCTGCTCGCGATAGCGGTAGTGGCCATCACCCAGGTCAAGCCTTGCCACCCACCGGCATGACACCGCCGGTTTTTCGTCTCCGACACAATTCCCCTGATCCCCTCAGAACCCCTCAAGTCCTTTGTTTACGGGGTCTCGCATCGCCGAAATCAAATTGGTCTGCAAATTGCTTGTGGCTGATCAGTACAGCAGTGGGCGGCAAACGTCCGGCAGGCAGAGGAAAGAGTGTGGACAAGTACCTTTACGTGGCAATGACCGGCGCCAGCCAGAATGCACTGGCGCAAAAGGCTCATGCCAACAACCTCGCGAACATCTCCACCAATGGTTTCCAGAAAGATCTGGAGCAGGCGCGTTCGATGCCGGTGTTCGGTGACAGCTTTCCGGCGCGTGCGTTTGCCATGTCTGAACGTCCGGCCACCGACTTCTCCCCGGGCGCCCTGGTGGAAACCGGCCGCGACCTCGATGTCGCCGTGCAAGGCAACGGCTGGCTGGCCGTGCAGAACCCTGATGGCGGTGAAAGCTACGTGCGCACCGGCAGCCTGGTGGTGGACGCCCTGGGTGTGCTGCGCGCCGGCAACGGCATGCCGGTGATCGGCAATGGCGGCCCGATCGCCGTGCCGCCCGAGCAGCAGATCGAAGTGGGCGAGGACGGCACCATCAGCATCCGGGCGATGGGCGAAGGTCCCCGCGTCATGGCGGAAGTCGACCGCATCAAGCTGGTCAACCCGGACATCAAGAACATGACCAAGGGCCTGGACGGATCGATCCACACCAAGGACGGCAAGCCGGCGCAAGCCGATGCCAACGTCAAGCTGGTGTCCGGTTTCCTTGAGTCGAGCAACGTCAATGCCGTGGACGAAATGACCTCGGTACTGGCTTTGTCCAAGCAGTTCGAGCTGCACATCAAGATGATGAACACCGCCAAAGAAGACGACCAGGCCATGGCTCGGGTCTTGCAGATCAGCTAATTACCATAACGTCGCGCCGTAAAACAGGCGCACGAGGAGAATCGAATGCTTCCGGCTCTATGGGTTGCCAAAACCGGTCTGTCCGCCCAGGACACCAACCTGACCACCATTTCCAACAACCTGGCCAACGTGTCGACCACGGGTTTCAAACGTGACCGTGCCGAGTTCCAGGACCTGCTCTACCAGATCAAGCGTCAGCCAGGCGCCCAGTCGACCCAGGACAGCGAGCTGCCGTCGGGTCTGCAACTGGGTACCGGTGTGCGCATCGTCGGCACCCAGAAAAACTTCACCGCCGGCAGCCTGCAAACCACCGATCAGCCACTGGACATGGCCGTCGACGGTCGTGGTTTCTTCCAGATCCTGCAACCGGACGGCACCACGGCCTACACCCGTGACGGTACGTTCCACCTGGACTCCAACGGCCAGATCGTCAACGCCAGCGGCTTCGCCCTGGAGCCGGCCATCGTCATTCCGAACGACGCCCAGACCTTCACCGTCGGCCGCGACGGCACCGTGTCCATCACCGTGGCCGGCAACCCTGCTGCCCAGGTGATCGGCAACCTGCAAACCGCCGACTTCATCAACCCGGCCGGCCTGCAAGCGGTGGGTAACAACCTGTTCCTGGAAACCGCCGCCAGTGGCGCACCGCAAGTCGGCACCCCTGGCCTGGCCGGTTTCGGTACCACGCTGCAGAACACCCTGGAAACCTCCAACGTCAGCACCGTTGAGGAGATGGTCAACATGATCACCACTCAGCGTGCCTACGAGATGAACTCCAAGGTGATTTCCACCGCCGACCAGATGCTCTCGTTCGTAACGCAGAATCTGTAATCAAGTCTATGAGGCGGCCATGAGGCCGCCTGCAACACCGTGAGGTAGGGTCATGAAACGCTATGTATCTGTTCTGGCACTGAGTGGGATAGCCGCGCTCGCAGGTTGCGTGCCTGCGACACCCAAGCCCAATGACCCTTACTACGCCCCGGTGTTGCCGCGCACGCCGTTGCCGGCGGCGGCGAACAACGGCTCGATCTATCAGGCCGGTTTCGAACAGAACCTGTACAGCGACCGTAAGGCGTTCCGGGTCGGTGACATCATCACCATCACCCTGAACGAGAAGACCCAGGCCAGCAAAAACGCCAACTCGCAAATTGGCAAGAACAGCAAGACCAGCATCGGCCTGACCTCGCTGTTCGGCTCCACGCCCAACACCAACAACCCGTTCGGTGATGGCGACCTGAGCCTGAACGCCGCGTATGAAGGCGACCGCGCGACCAAGGGCGACAGCAAGGCGGCGCAGGGCAATACCCTGACGGGCTCGATCACCGTGACCGTTGCCGATGTGTTGCCCAACGGCATTATCGCGGTGCGCGGCGAGAAGTGGATGACCCTCAACACCGGCGATGAGCTGGTGCGGATTGCCGGCCTGGTTCGCGCCGATGACATCTCTACCGACAACACCGTGTCGTCGACCCGTGTCGCCGATGCGCGCATCACCTACTCGGGCACCGGTTCGTTTGCCGATGCGAGTCAGCCAGGCTGGTTCGACCGTTTCTTCCTCAGCCCGCTGTTCCCTTTCTAGGTGGCTACGTTGAATTTCAGAAGTCTCATCGTTGCCGCTTTGATGCTGTCCGCGGCTTTCAACGCTCAAGCCGAGCGCCTGAAGGATATCGCCAGCATTTCCGGCGTGCGCTCCAACCAGTTGATCGGTTACGGCCTGGTGGTCGGGCTTAACGGTACCGGCGACCAGACGACCCAGACGCCCTTCACCCTGCAGACCTTCAACAACATGCTCTCGCAGTTCGGCATCAAGGTGCCGCCAGGTTCGGGCAACGTGCAGTTGAAGAACGTCGCGGCGGTGTCGATCAGTGCCGATCTGCCGGCGTTCGCCAAGCCGGGTCAGCAGGTCGACATCACGGTTTCGTCCATCGGTAACTCCAAGAGCCTGCGCGGCGGTACGTTGTTGTTGACGCCGCTCAAGGGTATCGACGGCAACGTCTATGCAGTGGCCCAGGGCAACCTGGTGGTCGGCGGTTTCGATGCCGAAGGGCGTGACGGTTCGAAGATTACGGTCAACGTTCCGTCGGCCGGACGCATCCCGGGTGGTGCTTCGGTCGAGCGAGCGGTGCCGAGCGGTTTCAACCAGGGCAACAGCCTGACCCTGAACCTCAACCGTTCCGACTTCACCACGGCCAAGCGCATCGTCGACAAGATCAACGACATGCTCGGCCCGGGCGTGGCCCAGGCCATCGATGGCGGTTCGGTTCGTGTCACCGCGCCACTGGACCCGAGCCAGCGTGTCGACTACCTGTCGATTCTCGAGAACCTTGAAATCGATCCGGGCCAGGCGGTGGCGAAAGTCATCATCAACTCCCGCACCGGCACCATCGTGATCGGGCAGAACGTCAAGGTATCCCCGGCCGCCGTCACCCACGGCAGCCTGACCGTAACCATCACCGAAGACCCGATCGTCAGCCAGCCCGGGCCTCTGTCCAATGGCCAGACGGCGGTCGTGCCGCGCTCGCGGGTCAACGCCCAGCAGGAAGCCAAGCCGATGTTCAAGTTCGGTCCGGGCACCACCCTCGACGAAATCGTGCGTGCGGTGAACCAGGTCGGCGCAGCGCCGGGTGACTTGATGGCCATTCTCGAAGCACTGAAACAGGCCGGCGCCTTGCAGGCCGACCTGATCGTGATCTGAGGACGGCGAACATGGATATGTACAAGAGCGGTCGGGTCAGCAGCAGCGATTCGGGTGCGTTTTCCGACCTGAACCGGCTGAATCAGCTCAAGGTCGGCGACAAGAACAGTGACGCGAACATGCGCAAGGTCGCGCAGGAATTCGAATCGCTGTTCCTCGGCGAGATGCTCAAGTCCATGCGCTCGGCCACCGAAGCGCTGGGAAAGGACAACCCCCTCAACACGCCTGAAGCCAAGCAGTATCAGGAAATGTACGACCAGCAACTGGCCGTTTCCATGTCCCGCGAGGGCGGTGGTATTGGCCTGGCGGACGTGCTGATGCGCCAGATGTCGAAGAACAAGCCGCTGGCGCCGGGTGAGGCGGCCGCCTTGTCTGCCGCCAAGCAGGAGGCTGCCAAGGCCGCCGCGCAAACGCCAGTGGCCGCCGGTACGGTGGCCACCAATGGCCCGCTGTCGCGGGTCAATGGCGAGCGTCCGCTGTGGGCTTCGCGTTCGGTCAAGGCACCGACAGGCGAGGGCACGCACCGCAATGACATGGCAATGATCAATCAGCGTCGCCTGGCATTGCCGCCGAAACTGGCGGATCGGCTGCTGGCAGGCCTGGTGCCTTCCGCCACGCCGGCGACCACGGCGGCGGTCGCGGCGGTCAACAAGACCCCATTGCCGGAGCGCACCACGCCGACCGGTACGGGCCCTCTGTTCAACGGCGACTGGCTGGCGAATGCCCAGGTCGCTGCCGGCGGTGGCTTGCAGATTCACGGTCGCGCCATCGCCCAGATTCCCCTGGCGCCGGCGAAGAAAGCCTTCAGTTCCGCCGACGAATTCGTCAACACCATGCTACCGATGGCCAAGGAAGCTGCCGACCGCATCGGCGTCGATCCGCGTTACCTGGTGGCCCAGGCTGCCCTGGAAACCGGTTGGGGTAAATCGGTCATGCGCGCCCAGGATGGCAGCAGCAGTCACAACCTGTTCGGCATCAAGACCGGCAGCAGTTGGCAGGGCGATTCGGCGCGGGCGATCACCAGCGAATTCAGGAACGGCGAGATGGTCAAGGAGACGGCCGAGTTCCGTTCCTACGCCTCTTACAAGGACAGCTTCCACGACCTGGTGACGCTGCTGCAATCGAACAATCGTTATCAAGATGTCGTGAAGTCGGCCGATAACCCGGAACAGTTTGTACGCGAGTTGCAAAAGGCCGGTTACGCAACCGACCCGAACTACGCAAGCAAGATTTCGCAGATAGCCCGGCAAATGACGAGCTACCAGAACTACGCCGCGGCGGGCGCTTCCACGACGCCTTTATAGACACAAGGTATAAGGTCTGAACCATGAGTTTGCTCAACATCGGAATGTCGGGTCTGGCCGCTGGCCAATCCTCGTTGATGACCACCGGCAACAACATTGCCAACGTCGACACCGCCGGGTACTCACGCCAGCAAACAGTGCAGGGCACCAAGGCCTCGCAGCAGTTCGGCAATGTGTACATCGGCACCGGCACCACGCTGGCCGATGTGCGTCGGGTGTACAACAGCTACCTCGATGCGCAGTTGCAGACCACCACTTCGCTCAACAGTGACTCGGCCGCGTACCTGGGCCAGGTGACGCCGCTGGACAAACTGCTTTCGGACAGTGGCACCGGCTTGAACGGCGCACTGACCAAGTTTTTTGCTTCGGTGCAGAACGTCAATGCCAAACCCGGTGACGACGCTTCCCGTCAATTGCTGCTCAGCGATGCCCAGGCCTTGAGCAACCGCTTCAATTCGATGTCCGCGCAGCTGTCCCAGCAGAATGCCAATATCAACGGCAACCTGACGAACATGGCGGATCAGGTCAACAAACTGGCCGCAACCGTGGCGCAGTTGAACCAGAAGATCTCCGAAGTTTCCAGTACCGGCGGCATGCCGAACGAGCTGCTCGACGCCCGTAACGAAACCGTGCGCCAACTGTCGACCTTCACCGGTGCGCAAGTGGTGGAGCGTGAAGGCAGCCTCGACATTTACCTGGGCAGCGGACAGCCGCTGGTCATGGGCAACACGGTAAACAAACTCGAGGCGGTGCCGAGCAAGGACGATCCGGGTCGCCTGGCGCTGCAGCTCAATCGCGGCTCGAGCACCATTGACATCACGGCGATCATGACCGGTGGTGAGATTGGCGGTCTGTTGCGTTATCGCAGCACCGTGCTGGACCCGGCCATGAACGAATTGGGGCGCGTGGCGCTGGTCGTTGCCGATCAGATGAACACCCTTCAGGCCCAGGGCATCGACAAGAACGGTGACTTCGGTTCGACGCTGTTCAACAGCATCAACAGTGCGGCCCAGATCTCTCAGCGCAGTATCGCGACCATCGGCAACTCGCCGGGTACCGGCAACTTCAACGTGAGCATCGAGGACAGCGGGAAACTGACCATCAATGATTACAAGGTCACGTTCACCAGCGCCACCGACTACACCGTTCAGCGCCTGCCGGACAACACGCCCATGGGCGCCTTCAACACGACGACGACACCGCCGCCGGTCATTGACGGTTTCTCCCTGACGCTGACGGGTGGCACTCCCGCTCCCGGCGACACCGCCGCCGCCGGCGATACCTTCAAGATCACCCCGACCCGCAATGCGGCGACGAACATCAAGACCGAGATGACCGACTCCAAGCGCCTGGCCATCGCGGCACCCCTGGGCGCAGCGATTGCGCCGGGCTCCAGCGGCACGCTGACGATTCCGGCCAGCGGTCAACCGACCCTGACCACCAAGTTCGACATCTACGACCCGGCCACCACCACCGCGATGCAGAACGGCCTGAAAAACTCCACGCCGACCAAGGTGGTGTTTGGTGACGTATCTGCCGACGGTACCAGCCAGACCTATCAGTTCCTGGATGCCAACGGCGGCGTCATCAGCAGTGGCACCATCAAGCCCGGCGAGAACAACACCCTGAGCCTGAGCATACCGCTCAAGGATGCCACGGGTGCACCGATCCCGCCGGCGCCCGCGACCCAGTACACCGCGAACTTCGACATGACCATCGCCGGCGCGCCTCTCAAAGGCGCCGCGATCAACGTCTCGCTCAGTCAGCCGGGCACGCTGGACAACCGTAACGGCACCGCACTGGCGGGCCTGCAAACCGCGCAGACCGTGGACACCGGTTCCGCCAGCAAGGGCATTTCCCTGACCGATGCCTACGGCAAACTGGTCGAGGGTGTCGGTGCCAAGGCTGCTCAGGGCAAGCTCGACAGCGCGGCGACCGACGCCATCCTGGCGAACGCCAAGAGCGCTCGCGATTCGCTGTCGGGTGTCGATCTCGACGAAGAAACCGGCAACCTGGTCAAGTATCAGCAGTACTACACCGCGTCTTCGCAGATCATCAAGGCTGCGCAGGAAATCTTCAGCACACTGATCAACAGTCTTTAAGGAGTCGTAGCCCATGCGCATTTCTACCGCCCAGTTTTACGAGTCCTCGGCTGCGAACTACCAGCGTAACTTCGCCAACGTGGTCAAGAGCAGCGAAGAGGCCAGCAGCCTCGTTCGCGTCAATACCGCCGCCGATGATCCGGTGGGTGCCTCGCGCCTGCTGCAGTTGGGCCAGCAGGCTTCGATGCTTGATCAGTACCAGGCCAATGCCACCACCATCAAGGGGACCCTGGGGGCGACCGAAGCGGTGATGACCAGCATCAACAATGTGCTGCAGCGCGCCAAGGAACTGGCCGTCAGTGCCGGTAACGCCGGTTACACCGATGAGGACCGCAAGGCCAACGCTTCGGAACTGGGGCAGATCGAAGAGCAACTGCTCAGCCTGATGAACAGCAAGGATGAGAATGGCAAATACATCTTCGCCGGTTCCAAGGGCGATACCGTGCCATTCACGCGCAACAACGATGGCACCTACAGCTACAACGGCGACCAGGTGACCCTTGACCTGGCCGTTGGCGATACGATGTCGATGGCCACCAACAGTACAGGCTGGGACGCGTTCCAGCAGGCACTCAACACCAGTCGCAGCCAGGTCACCATGACTTCGCCGCCCGTGGATGACGGGCGCGTGACCCTGTCCAATGGCCAGGTGTCGTCGAACGTGAGCTACAACAACAAATTCCGTAGTGGCGAGCCCTACACCGTGGACTTCGTCAGCGGCACGCAACTGAAGATCACCGACGCTGCCGGCAATGATGTGACGGCCGAAGCCAGCCAGGGCGGCGCGTTCGATCCGACCAGCAAGACCGGGCAAAGTGTGAGTTTCCGTGGTGTCGACCTGACGCTGAATATCAACCTGGGCGCCGGTGACGTACCTGGTGCGGTGCTGCCAGGGCACTCCTTTACCCTGGCCGCCAAGCCTGACACGTTCACGGCCACCCGCAGCCCGGGCAACCCGACGGCCGCACAGGTGACCACCAGCAGCATCACCAACGCCACCGACTACCACGCCAGTTTTCCGTCGGGGGCAGCGGTGATCAAGTTCACTTCGGCGACCGACTTCGATCTGTACGCAGCCCCCCTGACCGCCAACAGCAAGCCGGTGTCCAGTGGCACCATGGCCGGTAGCGTTGCCACGGCGTCGGGCGTGAGTTTCACCTTCACCGCCGCCCCTGTGCCTGATACCGGCGATCAGTTCAGTGTGGCCGTCAACACGCACGAAACCCAGAACATTCTGGATACCGTGAGCCAGTTGAAAACGGCGTTGAATACGCCCACCAACGGCAACGCGATTGCCACCCAGAAGCTGCAAGCCTCGCTGGCCTCGGGCATCGCCAACCTGGCGAGCGGCACCGATCAGCTGTCCAGCGCCTTGAGTTCGGTCGGTGGTCGTGGCCAGGCGCTGGAGAATCAGATGGACACCAACCAGAGCCTGGTGCTGGCCAACACCCAGACCCAATCGGCGATTCGCGACTCCGATCCCGCCGCAGTGATGACCCGCCTGACGTTGCAGCAGACCATGTTGCAGGCCTCGCAACTGGCCTTCAGCAAGATTGCTCAGTTGGGCTTGTTCAACAAAGTCTGAGTTTGCGCCTGTCGAGTTGCCAGCCGTCTTTTCCTAAGCGGTTCCGGAGTTTCTGCCCGAAAGGGTAGAAACCCGCCGCTCGAGAGTTTCTCGCCGTGAATCAACATCCCCTCGTCAGCATCGTTATTCCTGCGTTCAACCCGCGTTTTTTCAGCCAGGCGCTCGAGAGTGCGCTCGCGCAGACTTATCAGCCCATCGAAATCGTCGTGTGTGACGACTCCGTGGGTGATGAGATTCGCGATATCGTCGAGTCGTTTACCGAGCAGGCTCACCCGGTTCGCTACCTGCGCAATCCTCAGCGTCTGGGCCTGCAGAAAAACGTACTGCGTTGCGTGCAAGAGGCTCGGGGCGAGTTCATCAAGGTCTTGTGCGACGACGATCGCCTGTTTTCGCCCAGCATCGCCTTGCAGGCGCAGGTGTTGATCGATCATGCCGATGTCAATCTGGTGCTCGCTCTGCGCATGTTCAGTGACGCCGGCAACTTCATCCTGCCATCGCGGGTCGACAACTGCCGGTTCTCGCCAAATGACGCCTTGTTCAAAGGTGAGGACATGTTGGCGATCTTCGAAGGCACGCCGAAGAATTTCATCGGCAATTTCAGCTCGACCCTGATGCGCCGCGCCGATGTGCTGGAGCTGTTGCCAGCGCTGATCCAGGAAGGCGCCGGGTTTGTGGCCATGCTCGATTTCGCCTTGTTCGTGTGCCTGATGCGCCGCGGCAATCTGGTTTCGCTCAATACCGTGCTCAGTACAGAGCGCTTGTACCCGGAGCGTCTGAGCAAAACCCCGGAGATGGTCAAGGCCACCCTCCAGGAGTGGAGCTGGTTGACTCAGATGCTGGCGGCTCGCAGTGGCGAGTCGGCGCCGGCTTCGGGTTGGGTGCGTTTCATCGATCTGGCGAAAATCAGCGATCAGCCCCATGCCTGGGAAGAGTTGTGCGTCGTGCGAATTCTGGGCAACCGCAACACCGTGGTGAATGGCCGGGTGGGTGGGGAGAGTGGCAGTTACGCCGATTTCTACCGTGAATGGCTGGCGGTCCGCAGGTTCTCGGACGTCGAGCGGCGCTTGATGCCGCAACGTGTCGACACCTGGGCGTTCAAGCCCCAAATCGTGCCGATCGTGATCGACAGTGATGCCGACAGTGCGGCACTGAAAACGACGCTGAAGAGCATCGAATCCCAGCTCTATGCGCCGCAAGCGGTGGTCGTGCTGTCCGACGCGAGTGATGTCGCCGGTGAACGCGTGGTGCAGTTGCCCTGGCAGGCCGAGTGGGCACAGCAGCTCAATGCTGTCGTGCCGCAACTGGAGGGCGCCCACTGGTTTTATCTGCTTCGGGCCGGCGACACCTTGCGCGAGTCTGCGCTATTGATTCTGGCCGAACGGGTTGCCGGTTCTCCAGGCATCCTGTGTGCCTACAGCGACGAGGGTGCGCTGTTCGACGGGGAGTCCATCGATCCGGTGTTCAAGCCGGACTTCAACCTCGATCTGATGCGTGCTTATCCCTACGTCGGGCGCACCTTGGCATTCGAACGTCAGCGCTTCATGGCGCTGGGCGGGTTCGATCCGGCCCATGGCGAATTGGCGCCCCATGACCTGTTGTGGCGTCTGGTGGAGGAAGCCGGTCCGCAGACCATCGAGCACATCGCCGAAATACAAGTTGAATCGAGCCTGACCTACGCCAACTGGTTGTCATTGCCCGCTGTGATCGATCGCAATGCCGGGATGGTCAGTGCGCACCTGGACCGTTTGGGCGTGGCCCATGCTATCCGGCATGAAGAGCTGCCGTTGATCAATCGCATCGATTATTCGCACGGCGCCCGGCCCCTGGTGTCGATCATCGTGCGCACAGCGGATTCGCTCTACGCCTTGCAGCGTTGCATTGAAAGCGTGATCGAGCGCACCGCTTACACCCAGTACGAAATCCTGATCGTCGAAAGCGGGACCGATGACCAGGCCATGCTCGACTGGCTGGCGGCGATGGCGCAAATGGGTGCCGCGATGTTGCGGGTACTGCGTTACGCCGGTGATGACAATGACGCCGCCATTCACAATTTTGCCGCGGAGCAGGCGCGTGGCGAGTACCTGTTGCTGCTCAGTGCGCAAGCGGTGATTGGCGACGGCGACTGGCTGGACGAATTGCTCAATCATGCCCGGCGTCCTGAAGTGGGCGTGGTCGGTGCGCGGATTCTCAGCCCCGAGGGCACGATTGTCAGTGCCGGTTTGATCCTCGGGCTGGCGGGCCCCGTGGGTTCGCCGTTCCAGGGCGAGGCGGCCGGGTCCCGTGGCTACATGCAGCGCCTGCATGTCACTCAGAACTGGAGTGCAGTGAGCAATCACTGCCTGATGCTGCGCAAGCAGGCACTCGACGAAGTGGGAGGCTTTGACGACAGGACGTTCAGCCTGGATTTGAGCCACGTCGATCTGTGTTTGCGGGCGAGCAAGGCCGGTTACCTGGTGGTCTGGACCCCTTATGCCAGTGTCGTGCTGATGCCCCACGAGGCTGTGCCGGCCCGGCGCTCGTCGCAAGCGTTGCTGGAGCGGGAGCAAGAGCGGGAGCAGGAAGCGTTCTACTGCAAGTGGCTGCCGAAAATCGCCAGGGATCCGGCCTACAGTCCGGCACTCAGCCTTGGCGTTTCGAGTTTCAGTCTGGAGGCTTCGCTGCGCCACAACTGGAACCCGTTTTGCACCCGCGCCTTGCCGCTGGTCCTGGGCCTGCCGGTGAACAGCACGGCGGTTGGCATTTACCGGGTGACTGCACCGCTGGAAGAACTTCAGGCGGCGGGCCGGGTGATCGCCAGAGTGGCTTACGAGTCGCCGTCGACCGTGGAGATCGAGCGCTTGTCGCCGGACACCATCGTGTTGCAAGGGCGCTACAGCGAAGGCGCGGCAGGTGACATTCTGCGCATGAAGAAATACTCCGGCGCCCTGCGGATTTTCGAGCTCGACGACTACGTTGTCAGCGCGCCGAAAAAGAATACCCATGCCCGTAACAAGCCGGTGAACACCGAGCAGATGCTGCGCGAAGGCATCGCTTTGTGCGATCGCGTGGTGGTCACTACCCAGCCGCTGGCCGATGCCCTGTCGAGCATGCACAGTGATATTCGCGTGGTGCCCAACATGCTCTCGCCGGTCCCTTGGGCCACGTTGACCAGTCGGCGCCGAACGTCTGGCAAGCCGCGTGTCGGCTGGGGCGGCGGCACCAGCCACACCGGTGACCTGGAAATCATTGCCGAGGTCGTGCGTGAATTGGCGAATGAAGTCGAGTGGGTCTTTTTCGGCATGTGCCCGGAGGCGTTGCGGCCGTACATTCACGAGTTTCATTCCACCACGGGCTTTCAAGGCTACCCGTACAAATTGGCGAGCCTGAACCTCGACCTGGCACTGGCGCCGCTGGAGTTCCACATCTTCAACGACTGCAAGAGCAACCTGCGCCTGCTGGAGTACGGTGCCTGCGGTTACCCGGTGATCTGCACCGACACTGCGGCCTATCGCGGCCACTTGCCGTGCACCAGGGTCTACAGCAACAGCACCGAGGAATGGCTGCAGGCGATCCGCATGCACCTGGCCGATCCCGATGCGAGCTATCGCATGGGCGATGAACTGCGCGAGGCAGTGCACCGCGATTTCATGCTGCGCGGCGATAACCTCCAGCATTGGTTGTGGGGGTGGTTGCCGGACTGATCCTTTCAGGCAGCGCACAACAAAACGCAGTCGACTCATCCTCGGCTGCGTTTTTTTATGCCCGAAGGTGCATCAAGAGCGCCGCCTGTACCCTGCCTGGCCGCCTGCCTCAAGAGCTGGCGCGCTTCCTGCAAGTCGTCCCTATATCGCCATAAAACGAGCGCTTGCGGCCAGCCCGCGCGCGCCGGACACGGCCAATGTTTTAGCCCGGCGGCCTGCAAAAGCTTGATCAAGCTTGGTTGAGCCCTGTGACGAACAAGAGGGGAGAGGATGAAGGCAGTAATTCTGGCAGGTGGTCTCGGTACGCGGATCAGCGAAGAGTCGCACCTCAAGCCTAAGCCAATGATTGAAATCGGCGGCAAGCCAATTCTTTGGCACATCATGAAGCAGTACTCCGCTCACGGGATTCATGATTTCGTGATCTGCCTTGGCTACAAGGGCTATGCGATCAAGGACTTCTTTGCCAACTACTTCCTGCACACCTCCGACGTCACTTTCGACATGTGCAACAACCGCATGGATGTTCACCAGAACTACAGCGAGCCATGGCGCGTCACGCTGATCGACACCGGGGAAGAAACCATGACCGGCGGGCGTTTGCGTCGCGCTTCGCGTTATCTGGAAAACGAGCAAGCGTTCTGTTTCACCTACGGTGACGGCGTTTCGGACCTCAACATCGGTGCCCTGGTCGACTTCCACCTGAGCCATGGCAAGCTCGCCACCGTGACTGCGGTACAACCGCCGGGACGCTATGGCGCCCTGGAGCGCGATGGCGACAGGGTCTTGGGTTTCACCGAGAAACCGCGTGGCGACGGCGGCTGGATCAACGGCGGCTTCTTCGTCCTTTCGCCAAAGGTCTTGCCTTACATCGCCGCCGATCACACCTCATGGGAAGCCGAACCGCTGACGAAGCTGGCCAGCGAACAACAGTTGCAGGCCTTCCAGCACGAAGGCTTCTGGCACCCGATGGACACCCTGCGTGACAAGAACCACCTGGAGTCGTTGTGGCAGAGCGGGGAGGCCCCATGGAAGCAATGGGACTGAGCCCGCAGTTCTGGCGCGGCAAGCGGGTTCTGGTCACCGGCCACACCGGTTTCAAGGGCAGTTGGTTGACGTTGTGGTTGCAGAGCCTGGGGGCCGAGGTCAGCGGGTTTGCCCTCGATCCGTCCACCGAACCGAGCCTGTTCGAACTGGCGCGCGTGCACGAAGGCATCAACGATCAGCGAGGCGACCTGCGTGACCTCGGCGCCTTGCTGGAACTGATCGCCGAGACCCAGCCGGAAATCGTTCTGCACCTGGCGGCCCAGCCACTGGTGCGCGAGGGTTATCGCGACCCGTTGGGGACTTACTCCAGCAACGTCATGGGGACCCTCAACCTGCTGGAAGCCATCCGCCAGGTCGGCGGCGTCCGTGCCTGTGTGCTGGTGACCACCGACAAGGTCTACGCCAATCAGGAATGGCTGTGGCCGTACCGCGAAAACGAAGCACTGGGCGGACACGATCCTTATAGCAGCAGCAAGGCTTGCTGCGAGTTGCTGGCACAGTCTTACGCGGCCTCGTTCTTCCCGGCCGAGCGTCATGCCGAGCACGGCCTGGCCCTGGCCACGGCCCGCGCGGGCAACGTGCTGGGCGGTGGTGATTTCGCGCCGGAGCGTTTGATTCCCGACGTGCTCAAGGCCTGGTCGGCGAACGAGCCCGTGACCCTGCGTTTCCCCCACGCCGTGCGTCCATGGCAACACGCGCTTGAGCCACTGGCCGGTTATCTGCAACTGGCTGCCGGCCTGTATGAGCAAGGCCCGCACTTCGCGGGTGCGTGGAACTTCGGCCCGAGTGAGGCGGATATGTGCAGCGTCGGCGAAGTCGTCGAGTTGCTCGCCCATCGCTGGCCGCAAGCCCGCGGGCTGCGCATCGAGCCGAGCGACTTACATGAAGCCGGCCTGCTGCGCCTGGACAGCAGTCGCGCCCGTCAATTGCTGGCCTGGCAACCTCGCTGGTCGTTGCAGCAATGCCTGACCCAGACCCTGGATTGGCATCTGGCGTGGCAGAACGGCGATGACATGCGCGCCATCACCTTGAGCCAGTTGAATCTGTACCGAGGCGCGTTGTGAGCGAATTTCTGTTGAAGGCATTGCCACTGGACGGGCTGTTCAGCGTGCAGCACAAACGCTTCGAAGACGAGCGCGGGCAATTCGCCCGGCTGTTTTGCGAGGGCAGCCTGAGCGCCTTCGGTCAGGCGTTTCACATCCGCCAGATCAACCATTCCTGCACCCGCGAACGCGGCACGGTGCGCGGCCTGCATTACCAGAACGCCCATGCGCCGGAAGCCAAGTTGATCACGTGCCTGCGCGGTGAAGTGTGGGACGTGGCGGTGGATTTGCGCCCCGACTCCGACACCTTCCTGCACTGGCACGCCGAGCACCTGCGCGCCGGTGATGGGCGCAGCCTGCTGATCCCGGCCGGGTTCGCCCACGGCTTCCAGACCCTCAGTGCCGATGCCGAGCTGCTTTATCTGCACAGCAACGATTACACGCCTGCGCACGAAGGCGGGTTGTCGGTGAACGATCCGCGGCTGGCGATTGCCTGGCCGTTGCCTGTCAATAATCTGTCGGCGCGGGATTCCAGCCATCCCTTGCTCGATGAACACTTTGCTGGAGTGCGTGTATGAATTGCCGTGGTTGCGGGACTCCGTTGACCTTGCCGCTGATCGATCTCGGCACCTCGCCGCCGTCCAACGCCTACGTGCGTGCCGATCAGCTGGAGCAAGCCGAGCAGTGGGTGCCCTTGAAGGTCGCGGTGTGTCAGCAGTGCTGGCTGGTGCAGACCGAGGATTACACCCGCGCCGACAGCCTGTTCGATGCCGAGTACGCCTATTTCAGTTCGTTCTCCAGCACCTGGCTGGCCCATGCCGAGCAGTATGTGGCCGAGATGGTCGAGCGTTTCGGCCTGACCGCCGACAGCCGTGTGGTGGAAGTTGCCGCCAACGACGGTTACCTGTTGCAGTACGTCGCCGGGCGCGGCATTCCTTGCCTGGGTGTCGAGCCGACCCGCAGCACCGCACAAGCGGCACGGGAAAAAGGCCTGGAGATTCGCGAGCTGTTTTTCGGTCGCGACACCGCCGCGCAGTTGAATAGCGAAGGCTGGGGCGCCGACCTGATGGCCGCCAATAACGTGTTGGCGCATGTGCCAGACATCAATGATTTCCTTGGCGGTTTCGCGACCCTGCTCAAATCGACGGGTGTGGCGACATTCGAGTTCCCGCAACTGCTGACGCTGATGGCCGGACAGCAATTCGACACGCTGTATCACGAGCACTATTCCTATCTGTCACTGACCGCCGTGCAAACGTTGTGCGAGCGTAATGGCCTGGAAGTATTCGACGTCAGTCAGCTCTCGACCCACGGCGGTTCGCTGCGGGTTTTCGTCCAGCGTCAGGATGGCGAACGTCGTCAAGTGCAACCGGCGGTCTGGCAACAGTTGCAGGCCGAACTCGCCGCCGGGGTGAAGACCCCCGAGTACTACACAAGCCTCGCGCCGGCCGCCGAGCGCATCAAGCACGAGCTGCTGCGCTTCCTGTTGCAGGCCAAGGCCGATGGCAAGCGTGTGGTCGGCTACGGCGCCGCCGCCAAGGGCAACACCTTGCTCAACTACGCCGGGGTCAAGCCGGACCTGCTGGCCTGGGTCGCCGATGCCAACCCGCACAAGCAGGGCAAATATTTGCCGGGCAGCCGCATTCCAATCGTTTCGCCCGCGCAGATCGAAATCGAAAAACCGGACTACGTCCTGGTGCTGCCGTGGAACCTGTTGCACGAAGTCAGCCAGCAGCTCGCGCAGGTACGGCAGTGGGATGGCCGTTTCGTGATTGCCGTGCCTGAGTTGACCGTGCTGTGAAGGTTCTGGTCACCGGGGCCACCGGGTTTGTCGGTCGCCATTTGGTTGCGGCATTGTTGGCCCGTGGCTGCACGGTGCGAGCGGTCGCGCGCAATGTGCAAACCGCCGCGAGCATGCCGTGGATCAATGACGTCGAGTTCGTGAGCGCGGATATTCACGCGGCGAGTCTGGATATCGGCGCGCTGACCGAGGGCGTCGATGCACTGGCGCACCTGGCATGGCCGGGGTTGCCGAACTATCGGGCACTGTTCCATTTCGAGCACAACCTGATGGCCGACTACCGCTTCATCAAAGGGGCGGTAGAGGCGTGCGTGAAGCAGGTGCTGGTGACCGGAACCTGCTTCGAGTACGGCATGCAGAGTGGTCCGCTGAGCGAGCAGAACGAAGCGCAGCCGGCCAATCCCTACGGTCTGGCCAAACACACCCTGCACCTGTTTTTGCAAAACCTGCAGCAGGCGCATCCGTTCACGCTGCAGTGGGCGCGGCTGTTTTATCTGCACGGCGCCGGGCAGAACCCCAACAGCCTGTTGGCGGCGTTGGACCGGGCGATCGACGCCGGCGACGTGACGTTCAACATGTCGGCGGGTGAACAGCTGCGGGACTTCCTGGCGATTGAAACGGCCACCGCGCACCTCGCCGCGATCCTGCACAAGCGTGATTTCGACGGCACGATCAACTGCGCCAGCGGCCAACCGGTTTCGGTGCGGGCGCTGGTCGAACAGCGCTTGCGCGAACGCGGCGCGACTATCGGCCTGAACCTCGGCCACTACCCGTATCCGACCCACGAACCGCTGGCGTTCTGGGCGGTGACCGAGCGCTTGCAACAGTTATTGGGAGCAGAGCAATGAGGCACGAGTTGTATCGGGTCACCGACCTGCCGGTGTTGCAGAACCGCACCTTTGCCGATCCGGAATCGGCCAAGGCGTCGGCCAGTGCCGACATGTTGCTGGTGCAGGATGAGCGCAGCGGTCTGATCTTCAACGCGGCGTTCGACGCCGACAAGCTCAGCTACGATGCCGACTATCAGAACGAGCAGGCGCACTCCGGCCAGTTCCAGAAACACCTGAGCGATGTCGAAGGCATCATTGCCCGGCACTTCAAGGGCCAGGAACTGATCGAAGTCGGCTGCGGCAAAGGCTATTTCCTGGAGCTGCTGAAGGACCTGGGGTATGCCATCACCGGTATCGATCCGGCCTACGAAGGCGATAACGCCGATGTGATCAAGGCGCCCTTCACCCGTGGCCTCGGTCTGGCGGCGGACGCCATCGTGCTGCGTCATGTACTGGAGCACATCCAGGACCCGGTGGGCTTTCTGGCCCAGATGGCCGAGGCCAATCAGGGCGGGCAGATCTACATCGAAGTGCCTTGCCTGGACTGGATCGTTGAACACCGAGCCTGGTTCGACCTGTTTTACGAGCACGTCAACTATTTCCGCCTCGATGATCTGCGCCGGATGTTCGGCACGGTACATGAGGCCGGCCACCTGTTTGGCGGCCAGTACCTGTACGTCGTCGCCGACCTGGCGACACTGCGCCTGACCCCCGAACAACCGGTGTCACGCCTGGTGTTGCCCGAGGGTTTCACCGCCAGCCTCGAGCGTGCGGTGCAGATCATCCAGGCCGCACCCGGGCAGGGTTCGGCGATTTGGGGGGCGTCGTCCAAAGGCGTGATCTATTCGCTGTTTCTGCAACGGGCTGGTGTGGCGGTGGATCGCGTCGTGGATATCAACCCGGCCAAGCAAGGGCGCTACCTGCCCTTGAGCGGCGTGCGCGTGTCTTCGCCGCAAGAGGCCATGGACGCCTTGCCTGAAGGTGCCAACCTGTTTGTGATGAATTCCAACTACCTCGAAGAAATCAGGCGGATGACCGATGGACGCTACGTCTATCACGCCGTCGACAGCGCTTCGTTCCAGTGACTATTGAGATTCTAAAATGACCGACAACACCATCAATAAAGCCTTCGAAGCCGAGTGCCAGGCAGAAATCGCCCGTCAGGGCGACGACCAGAAACTCGTGGGTCTGGCCAAGGATTTCTTCAACGAATCGGCCAAACACAAATACAGCTACCACTTCTCGTGGATGGGGCGGCCGATCATTCAGTTGCCGCAAGACATGATGGCGATGCAGGAAATCATCTGGCAGGTCAAACCGGACCTGGTGATTGAATGCGGCATCGCCCATGGCGGCTCGATCATCTACTACGCCTCGCTGTTGGAGCTGCAAGGTCACGGCGAAGTACTGGGTATTGACCTGGACATCCGTGCACACAACCGCGAAGCCATCGAAAGCCACCCGATGAGCAAGCGCATCAAGATGATCGAAGGCTCGAGCATCGACCCTGCCATTGCCGCCCAGGTGCGCGCCGCCGCCGAAGGCAAGAAAGTCATCCTGGTACTCGACTCCAACCACACCCACGACCACGTGCTGGAAGAGTTGCGCCTCTACGCACCCCTGGTTTCGGTGGACAGCTACTGCGTGGTGATGGACACCGTGGTTGAAGACATGCCGGCCGACTTCTTTCCGGACCGTCCATGGGGCCCGGGCGATAACCCGAAGACGGCGGTGTGGAAGTACCTGGAGGAAAACAAGGACTTCGAAATCGACCAGCAAATGCAAAACAAGCTGCTGATCTCCGTGGCGCCGGACGGCTACCTGCGTCGCGTTCGTTAATCAAAAACAGTTCAGGTTCCTGGCGATTGGCCGGTTGTGGGGATAGACAGATGCAAGTGCAAAACAGTACTCAAAACAATGTCGCGCCGCTGGACGAGCGGTTGACGGTGGTGGTGATTTCCCACAACCGGAACGCGTTCCTGCGACGTACCTTGCAGTACTACAGCAACTATCCCTGCACGGTGCTGGTGCTGGACTCCTCGGTCGAAGGCGACGAGCACATGGCCGAGGACTTCCCGTCGGTCGACTATCGCCATTTGCCGCAGTACACCTACAAGGGCTTCCAGGACAAAATCACCTACGGCGTCAATCAGGTCACCACGCCCTATATGGTGTTTGCCGCCGATGACGATTTCCTGTTGCACGGTGCGTTGACCGAGTCGCTGGAGTTTCTCGAAGCCAACCCGGATTACGGCCTGTGTCATGGCTACGGGATGATGTACCTGGCACGCGCCACGGAAGTGAATTACTACCGTCGCGACAAGCGCGTCCAGGAAGACTACAACGCGCAGCAGCCTGAGGTTCGGCTCATGGAATTCATGGGCCAGTTCCTGCCGCCGTTCTATGCGGTGACGCGCACCGATCTGCTGCAACAGTGGTACAGCCTGTTACCGGCCGGCACCAGTTTCGAGTGGCAGGAAATTGGCCATACGTACTTCCTGCTGGCTTGTGCCAAGGCGCGGGTGCTACCGATTCCTTTTGCCGTGCGCGAGATCAACTATGGCGCCTCGGAACACAACACCAACGTCTTGACCGTGCTGACCTACAAGGATGCAAAATCGGTTGCCGAGCGTGACCAGTTTGCCGAGTTCCTGGCGTCCTTGCCGACGCAACTGGGCGATCAGGATCCGGCCCGGGTCAAACAGATTGCGCTGGACAGTTTTGCCGCCATGGCCGAATGCCTGCTCGAAGGCCGCTCGCTCAAAGGCAATATGATTTTCCGATCAGTGTGGACCGAGCCGGGGCGTGAGCCCGTTCGTACGTTCGGGCCCGAGCAGTTCGTCGAAATGCCGTTCTACAACAAGCCGATGTTCGACCTGCTGACCGAGTTCGAATTTTTGCTGCACGCCATGCCCGCCGGTCGTTTGCAGCTCCAGGAGCTGGAAGGCATCCTGCTTCGCCAGACCGAGCTGATGCGGGTCCAGCCCAATGACAATGAACGCACGCTGCGTGCCCGTCTGTGGGAGGCCTACGGACTCAACCGGTTCAACCGTTCGGTGGTCAAGGGTCTTGCCCAATCATTGATGGGGACCGAGGAAGAGGCCGAAGGGATCAAGCTGCAGGCCTGGGCCGAGCGTCTGGATTCGTTGCCAAGGCAGGACGAGCGCGCGCTGTTCAAGAAGATGCCGTCCGGCCGCCTGCTCGACTGGCTCGACGCACGCAATCCCGAAGCCGGGCAGTTACCGGCGATTGCCAGCCACTTGGCCGCGCACAATGGCGGGCCGCAGTTCGGTATCTTGCTGCTGGACCTGGAAGCGGACATGTTCAAGTTGCAGGCGACGTTCGACAGCCTGGTCAATGGTCATTGCCGGGCCTTCAAGGTCATGGTCTTCACCACGGGCGAGTTGCCGGCCTCCACGTCCGTGCGCGACACCGTGCACTTTGTCAAAGTCAGCACCACCAACTATGTAGAGCGCATCAACCAGGTGGTGAATCAGTCGAGCGCCGACTGGATCCTGCTGGCTGAGGCCGGTGATCAACTGACCCCCAGCGGCTTGCTGCGTGCCAGCCTTGAATTGCTCGGGGCAGAAGGTATCCGCGCAGTGGCCATGGACGAAATCCAGCGCAAGGCCAATGGTGCCCTGACGGATGTATTCCGTCCGGGGGTGAACCTCGATTTGCTGCAAACCGTCCCGTCCTTGATGGCACGGCACTGGTTGATCAAGCGTGATGTGCTGGTTCAAGCCAAAGGTTACTCGCCAGAGTTCCCTGCCGCGCTGGAGTTCGACCTTTTGCTGCGTTTGATTGAAGACGGTGGCCTGAACGGTCTGGCGCACCTGGCCGAGCCATTGCTGATAGCCAATGCGCCGGTCGAAGAGGAGAACAGCGAGGAGCGCCGTGTGCTCACGCGCCATCTGGCGAACCGTGGTTACCGCGGTCAAGTCAGCTCGACGTTGCCGCAGACCTGGCAAATCGATTACCAGCACGCCGAGCGTCCGCAGGTCTCGATCATCCTGCACAGCCAGGACAATCTGGAGCCTCTGCAACGGGCCCTGGTCAGCGTGCTGCAACGCACCCGATACCAGCGTCATGAAGTATTGATCGCCGACAACCACAGCCAGTCACCTGAGCTGCTGGCCTGGTTGAGCAGCCTGGAAGGCAAGGGCGAGCGTATTCGTATCTTGCGCAGCGGTCAGCGCCTCAGCACTTCGGCGCTGCACAACCTGGCGGTCAACGAAGCCAAGGGTGAATACCTGGTGTTGCTGTCGGCCGAGGCCGAAGTGTTCAACGCCAACTGGCTCGACGCCCTGCTTAACCAGGCGCAGCGTCCGGAGGTCGGTATCGTCGGCGCCAAGCTGATGGATATTCGTGGTGTGACGACCCAGGCCGGTTTGATTCTGGGTCTCAATGGCGTGGCTGGCTCGGCGTTTGTCGGCGAACGCAAAGACGCCAAGGGCTATCTGTTCGGCCATCAGGTGGAGCAGAACTATTCGGCGGTGTCCGGTGCCTGCCTGATGATCCGCAAGGATGTGTACCAGGCCGTAGGTGGTCTGGACGAAGAACATTTCGACGAGGCGTTTGCCGATATCGACCTGTGCCTGAAAGTCGCCGACGCCGGCTACCTGACCGTGTGGTGCCCGCAAGCCCAGCTGCTCCATCCGGGACTGTTGCCAGATGAACCTCAATTGGCCGCAGCCCTGCGTGATAAATGGCAGGCACGCTTTGCACAGGATGCCGCCTACAACCAGAACCTGGCCCTGACCGGCAAGGGCTTTACCCTTCGCGAAGCTTCCAGTGTGAACTGGGCGCAGTTGCTCGCTTAAGCCTGGCTGACAGGTAATAGGACTCAAGGCATGTTCAACGGTAAATCCATTTTCATCAGCGGCGGCACCGGCTCGTTCGGGCGTAACTTCATCCGCCGTTTGCTGGAGCAATACCAGCCCAAGCGCGTGGTGGTGTTCTCCCGCGATGAGCTCAAACAGTACGAGATGCAGCAGACGTTCAATGCACCGTGCATGCGTTACTTCCTGGGTGACGTGCGCGATGCCGAGCGTTTGCGCCAGGCCATGCGGGGCATCGATTATGTGGTGCACGCCGCTGCGCTCAAGCAAGTGCCGGCGGCGGAGTACAACCCGACCGAGTGCATTCGCACCAACGTCAATGGCGCGGAAAACATCATCGCCGCCGCCATCGACAACGGCGTGAAGAAAGTCGTGGCACTGTCCACCGACAAGGCCGCCAGCCCGATCAATCTGTACGGCGCGACCAAGCTGCTTTCGGACAAACTGTTCGTCGCCGCCAACAATATTGCCGGTGAACAGCAAACCCGGTTTTCCGTGGTTCGCTACGGCAACGTCGCCGGCTCGCGGGGGTCGGTGGTGCCGTTCTTCAGCCATCTGATTGCGCAGGGCGCGAAAGAGTTGCCGATCACCGATGAGCGCATGACCCGCTTCTGGATCACCCTGGACCACGGTGTGCAGTTCGTGCTCGACAGCTTCGCCCGCATGCACGGTGGCGAAGTGTTCGTGCCAAAGATCCCGTCGATTCGCATTGTCGATCTGGCCCTGGGCATGGCCGAGCATCTGCCGCATAAACACGTTGGCATTCGTCCGGGAGAAAAGCTCCATGAACTGATGGTGCCGCTGGATGACGCGCGCATGACCCTGGAGTTCGCCGATCACTACACGATTCAGCCGTCGATCCGTTTCACCAGCGTCGACGTGGATTTTGCCGTGGACAAGCTGGGCGAGCGGGGCCGACCTGTCAGCGAGGACTTCGAGTATCGCTCCGATACCAATCCGAAGTTTCTCTCGGTCGGCCAGATCGCCGAGCTGCATGCGGGGCTGTCGGCATGATTCCCTACGGTCGGCAAAGCCTCGATCAGGCAGACATCGATGCGGTGGTTGCCGTGTTGCAGTCCGACTGGTTGACCCAGGGGCCGACCATCGAGCGTTTCGAACAGGCGATGGCCGAACGTTGCGAGGCGGATTTTGCCGTGGCGGTGTGCAACGCCACGGCGGCGCTGCACATTGCTTGTCTGGCCGCCGGACTGGGGCCGGGCGACCGTTTGTGGACCACGCCGAACACCTTTCTGGCCTCGGCCAACTGCGGTCGTTACTGCGGTGCCGACGTGGATTTTGTCGACATCGATCCACTCACCTGGAACCTCGACGCCAATGCACTGGCGTTGAAGCTGGAGCAGTCCGAGCGCGACGGGACCTTGCCCAAAGTGCTGGTGGCCGTGGCGTTCTCGGGGCAGAGCTGCGACATGCGCCGCATTGCCGAACTGGCCGAGCGCTATGGTTTTACCGTGATTGAAGACGCGTCCCACGCCGTCGGTGCGTCCTATGCCGGGCGGCCGGTGGGTTGTGGCGAATTCGCGGCGATGACCGTGTTCAGTTTCCATCCGGTGAAGATCATCACCAGTGCCGAAGGCGGCATGGTGTTGACCAATCGGCCGGAGCTGGCCGAGCGTCTGCAACGTTTGCGCAGCCACGGCATGACCCGCGATTCGCAGCAAATGACCGAGGCCAGCCACGGCCCGTGGTACTACCAGCAGGTGGAATTGGGTTTCAATTACCGCATCACCGACCTGCAAGCGGCCCTTGGCTTGTCGCAATTGGGTAAGCTTGAGGGCTTCATCGAGCGTCGTCGCGAACTGGCGGCGCGTTACGACCGGTTGCTGGCGGATCTGCCATTGACCCTTCCCGGCGCTCAGTCCGAAGCCGAATCGGCGTGGCATCTGTATGTCGTGCGGTTGCATCTGGATGCCATCAACTTGAGTCATCGCCAGGTATTCGAAGGCTTGCGGGCGGCCGGCGTCGGGGTGAACCTGCACTATATTCCGGTGCATCTACAGCCGTACTATCGCGAGCAGGGTTTTGCCGAGGGTGATTTCCCACAGGCCGAGCGTTATTACGCGCAGGCCATCAGCCTGCCGCTGTTTCCGTTGCTGAGCGATGAACAACAGGACCACGTGGTCGAGCACCTGCGTCGGCTGGTCCTTGAGGAGTAAAGAGTCTTGAGCTGCGTTGCGATTATTCCGGCCCGGGGCGGTAGCAAACGAATTCCGCGCAAAAACCTCAAACCGTTCGACGGCGTGCCGATGATCGTCCGTTCGATCCGCACAGCGCTGGAGTCGGCGCTGTTCGACCGGGTGATCGTCAGCACTGACGACGCCGAGATCGCCGAGGTGGCGCGGGCCCACGGTGCCGAGGTGCCCTTTATGCGGCCGGCGTCGTTGTCCGATGATTTCACCGGTACGGCGGCGGTGATCGCCCATGCCTTGCAGCAGCTCGAGACGTTCGATTTTGCCTGTTGCCTCTACGCCACCGCGCCACTGTTGCAGGCACGTTATCTGCGTCAGGGGTATGAGTTGCTGATGCAGCATCCTGACAAGTCATTCGCGTTTTCCGTGGCCGGGTTTGGCTTCCCGGTGCAACGTGCCCTGACCCTCGATGCGCAAGGCGCCTTGACCGCGCTCTATCCGGAGTTTCGCAACACCCGTTCCCAGGATCTGTGCGAGGCGTATCAGGACGCCGGGCAGTTCTATTGGGGGCGCAGCGAAGCCTGGTTGCGCGGCGACGCATTGTTTTCGCCCGCGAGCCTGCCGGTGATTCTGCCGCGTCACCTGGTGCAAGACATCGACACCGCAGAAGACTGGACGCGCGCCGAATACCTGTATGACGCGCTGAAAAGAGGCGGTGAACTGCAATGAGAGTGCTGATTCGCTCCGATGCCTCGCCGACCATTGGCAGTGGCCACATCGCCCGCTGTTTGCCACTGGCCAGAGCCTTGCGCAAACACGGGGCTCATGTGGCTTTCGCCTGTCGCCGGTTACCGGGGCATCGGCTGGACAGTCTGGCAGCCGAAGGCTTTGAAACCTTCGCGCTACCCGATCGCTACCCTGATGAAGACCCGCAACAGGCCATCGAATCCTTACTGCCCTGGCAGGCGGACATCGAGGCATTGGCTCATCTGCTGGAAAATCATGCGGCGTTCGACTGGATACTGGTCGATCACTATGGCCTCGACCATCACTGGCAAACGGCTGCGCGTCGCCTGGCGCCTCGCATCGCTGCGGTGGATGATCTCGCGACCCGTCGGTACGACGTCGATCTGTTGCTCAATCAGAACCTGTCAGGCACGCCACAGGCCTATGGCTCGTTGTTGCCATCGGGTTGCCGGACGCTGTTGGGCCCACGCTTTGCCATGCTGCGCGATGAGTTTCGCTGCCCAGCCATCGAGATCAAGCCTCGGGTCAGGCGGGTACTGGTCAATTTCGGCGGGTTCGATGTGGCGATGCAGACCCACCACGCGATGTTGGCAATGGCTGATTTCCATGAGCTGGAGGTCGATTTCGTCGCCGGTGCCGACAATCCGGCCTGGGAACAGATGCAGGTGTTGGCGGCCGACCGTCCCAACTGGCGCCTGCACAGTTTTGTCAGCGACTTCTACAGGCTGATGACCGAAGCGGATTTGTTTATCGGTGCCGGTGGTGGAACCAGTTGGGAGAGGGCGGCCATGGGGCTGCCGACGATCTGCATTGCGGTGTCGAACAACCAGCAGGCCAACGGTGAGGTGATGGGCGCTTGCGGGGCCCATGTGTTCCTCGGAGCGCGCGAGTACGTCAGCGTCGAGCAGTTGCGTCAGGCCGTCGCTTTTATAGCGGGCAATCAGGGGCTTCGCCAGAGCCTGGCCGATCGTTCACGGCAACTGGTTGATGGCCGTGGTGCACAACGTGTGGCTGCGGCGCTGGTCGGGGCGGTTTTGCAACTGCGCCCGGCAAAGCTTGAGGATGCGCAGTTGTTGTTCGAAGGGCGCAATGCAGAGGCGGTGCGGCATTCATCACTGGACTCCGGCGTCATTGACTGGCCGGCGCACCAAACCTGGCTGGCCGCGAGTTTGAAAAATGACCAGCGCCTGTTGCTGATCGCCGAAGCCGATGACGGCCCGATCGGTGTGTTGCGCTATGACATTGATGGTCATGAAGCCAGGGTTTCAATTTATCTGTTCGAAGGCCGTTTCGGGCTGGGCTGGGGCCGCGCACTGCTGTCACGGGGCGAAGACTTTGTCACCGCCCGCTGGCCGCAACTGGACACCCTTGCCGCCGAGATTCTGCCGACCAACCAGCCGTCGCTGAAGACCTTTCGCGAAGCCGGTTTCACCCAGAGTGTTTGCGCGTTCACGCGCGTATTGAAGGATCACCGCCCATGACCAGTTTCAAGATCGGCAACCGCTTGATCGGTGCTGACGCGCCGCCGTTCATCATTGCCGAGATGAGTGGCAACCATAATCAGTCCCTGGAGGTGGCGTTGCAGATCGTCGAAGCTGCGGCCAAGGCCGGCGCGCATGCGTTGAAGCTGCAGACCTATACCGCCGAGACCATGACGCTGGACCTGTGCGAAGGCGAATTCTTCATCAAGGATCCAGACAGCCTTTGGTCGGGTACTTCGTTGTACGCGCTGTACGAAAAGGCCTACACGCCATGGGAATGGCACGCTCCGATTTTCGCCCGCGCCAAGGCGTTGGGCATGGTGGCGTTCTCCACGCCATTCGATGACAGCGCGGTGGATTTCCTCGAGAGCCTGGACGTGCCGGCGTACAAAATCGCCAGTTTTGAAAACACTGACTTGCCCTTGATTCGCCGGGTCGCTGCGACCGGTAAACCCTTGATTATCTCCACTGGCATGGCCAGCATCGCCGAACTCGACGAAACCGTGCGTGCCGCCCGTGAGGCCGGGTGCAAGGATCTGGTGTTGCTCAAATGCACCAGCACTTACCCGGCAACGCCGGCCAACAGCAATGTGCGCACGATTCCACATCTGCGCGATTTGTTTGGCTGTCAGGTGGGGCTGTCCGACCACTCCATGGGCGTCGGGGTGTCGGTGGCGGCGGTAGCGTTGGGGGCGACGGTGGTCGAGAAGCATTTCACCCTCGACCGTTCAGCCGGCGGTGTGGATGCCAGTTTCTCGCTGGAACCTGAGCAAATGGCCAGCCTGGTGATTGAAACCGAGCGAGCCTGGCAGGCCATGGGGCAGGTGCAGTACGGCGCTACCGAAGCCGAACGCAAGTCCCTGGTATTTCGCCGTTCGCTGTACGTCACACGGGACATGGCAGCCGGCGAGCCCTTCACCCCGGAGAACCTGCGTGCTATCCGTCCAGGCCTGGGATTGGCCCCCAAGCACGCGCAAACCCTTCTGGGACGCCGCGCCCGCCACGCCATCAAGCGTGGCACGCCGCTGGATTGGCCCCTTGTCGAATAACCCCATTCGGGGTTGATTCGGCAAAATAGAGTGACCTGCGAGTCATAACGGGCATCTTCACTGTATTGTATTGCTCGGGAAGGTGGCGCCTGGTGCCTGTTTGGCCCAGTGATGGCCTTTTATTCTTCCCGTTGTCGCTGCCTTGGGGGCGACGCTTTTCTCTGTTTGTCGGCGCCCCTCGATTCCTTGCGAGCGGTGGTATTGGGCTGTTTATTATTGGGAAGCCGTAATGATTGGCATAAAAAGCATTGCGAGCTACGTTCCTGTAGCCGGCGTGGACAATTACGCACAAGGTGCAAAATTCGAAAAGGATGAAGAATTCATCCTGGGCAAGATCGGTTCGGCCTTCCTGCCGCGCAAGGACGCCGGGCAGGAAACCTCGGACCTGTGTGTCGAAGCAGTCAACGCGCTGTTCGCCAACAATCCCGATTTGAAACGTGAATCCATTGACGCGCTGATCGTCGTCACCCAGAACGGCGACGAAGAAGGCCTGCCGCACACCGCGGCCATCGTTCAGGACAAACTGGGCCTGCCAACGACCGTGGCGGCGTTCGATATTTCCCTGGGCTGCTCCGGCTACGTCTATGGCATTTACGCGCTCAAAGGCTTCATGGAGGCAGCAGGCCTGAAAAATGGCTTGCTGATCACCGCCGATCCCTACTCCAAGATCGTCGACCCGGAAGATCGCAACACCACCATGCTGTTTGGCGATGCCGCCACGGTGACCTGGATGGGCGAACAGCCTGTGTGGGAACTGGGCAAGGCCAAGTTCGGCACCGACGGTTCCGGTGCGCCGCACCTGAAAGTCACGGACGGGGTGTTCTACATGAACGGCCGTCAGGTTTTCAACTTCGCGCTGCTTAAAGTCCCGGCGCACTTGCACCAATTGCTCGACGATTCGGGGCTGAACCCTGACGATATCGATGCCTTCTGCATTCACCAGGGCAGTGCGGCGATCGTCGATGCCGTGGCGCGCCGCTTCGAAGGCGACCCTGCCAAGTTTGTCAAAGACATGGTCGAGACGGGCAACACGGTGTCGTCGAGCATCCCGCTGCTGTTGGAGAAGCACGTGCTGGACTCCAACTGGAATCGCATTGCGATCAGTGGTTTCGGTGTCGGGTTGTCATGGGGTTCGGCGATCATCTATCGCCCCTGAGCCACTCGCATCCCGGTCATAAAAATCAGGCACAAAAAAAAGCGTTCAAGGTGTACCTTGAGCGCTATTTTTTTGCCCCAATGAAAAGCGAGGCCCCATGAGCGAGTTCTTTGAGCGCAACGCACAAGTCATACAGCGCCGCTGGCCGGCACTGTATGCGCGTTTGCTGATTGAAGACACGAATGCGTTGCAGGCTGATCTGGTAGAGGGCCTGGGCTCGACCCTGAGCATCAACGGGATCCAGCTGACCAGCCGTCATGACCGTACCCGTGAGGCCAGGCTTCAGGCCGACAGCCTGCCGGCCGACAGCCAGGTGCTGCACGTCTACGGCACCGGTTTGGGCGATCTGCCCATGGATTTGCTGCAGCGTACCGGGCTCGAACGTTTATATGTGCACATCCTCAATGGCGCGGTGTTTTCGCTGGTGCTGCAACTGATCGATCAGCAGCCCTGGCTCAGTGATCCTCGGGTGGAACTGCTTTTTGCCGGGGATCTTCCCGAGATTCAGTTGCCCTATTTCGCCTTGCCATCAGAGCTGGTGCTGGCGGATGACTTCAATGCCAAGATTCGCGACCGGTTGATCAGCGAAACTCACCTGACCTTCAATAATCGTGAATTCGCCCCCCAGGCGCCGGAGATCGTCGAGCGTTTGCAGGCCAGCCTGAAACGACTGCCGACCGATGGCGATGTGGCTGAACTGTTCGGTACGTGGCAAGGCCAGGACGTATTCGTCATCGCCACCGGGCCGAGCCTGGAGCTGCATTTCGAAGCATTACAGGCACTGCGCAATCAGGCGAAGCGACCTTTGTTTATCTGTGTCGATACCGCCTACCGACCGCTGCTTAACCACGGGATTCACCCCGACATCGTGGTCAGCATCGATCAGCGCATCTCGGCTCGGCATCTGCCGTCCGAAGGCACGTCGGATATCCGCTTGGTTTATATGCCCATGGTCGATCCGCAGGTAGTGGAGGCCTGGCAGGGCAAACGGTATGCCGCGTATTCCGCCAGCCCGATGTACCAGTCATTGCGTCACCAGTTGCCACGAGGCCAGCTCCATCATGGTGGCAGTGTCATCCATCCGGCAGTGGACCTGGCGGTGAAAATCGGCGCGGCGCACATTACCCTGTTCGGTGCCGACTTCGCCTTCCCCGGTGACAAGACCCATGCCGGTTGGGGCGACGGTGACCTCGGGCCGCAACTCGGTGCAGCCAGGCATTGGGTGCTCGATGGTCACGGGCAGCGAATCAAGACCCAGCTCAACTTCCGCAGTTACCTGTGCGAACTGGAGCGATATATCGCCGACCATCCTGGGGTGCATTTCTATAACAGCAGTCGGGCCGGGGCGATGATCGCCGGCACGTCGTTTCATCCGGAGCTGGCGGTATGAGTGCGGTAGAGTCCTTTGTCAGCGAGGCACAACGCTGCGCAGTGATGTTCCGTTTAGGGCGTGATGTGGAAGCCGGTCTGGTGATGATCGAGCTGGCCACTGCGATACAGGCATCCTTCGACGTTGCGCCTGAAGGCGTTCAGCGGCGGTGGCTGGCCGTGCTCGGTAGCCTGCTGGAATGTCAGGAAGCGCAAAACTGGTTGGCGCTGGCTGATTATCTGGAATATGAATTGGTCCAGTTGCTGACGGACAGTCTGTCCTTTTAAACAATTTCCCTTCTGCCGGCGCGGGCGAGCCCTCGCCAATCTGTCGCCGGCATTTCCATGACGTCATTTTTTTGCTGCTCGATTGCTGCCAAGCCCTTTATTTACGGGGGGTGGCAACGTGATGGCAGTTTTTTTTGAAAATCCCCTAAAGCAAGTTGCAAACCCGACGATAACTATTACGAAGGTTCTCTAGGCCATACCCGGCGGTTGCCAGGGCCGGAAGCCGCAGTACCCAACCAACGAGGAATTCGTCATGGCTTTAACCGTAAACACTAACGTTACATCGTTGAACGTACAGAAAAACCTGAACAAGGCTTCTGATGCTCTGTCGACTTCGATGACTCGCCTGTCTTCCGGCCTGAAAATCAACAGCTCCAAAGACGACGCCGCCGGCCTGCAAATCGCTACCCGTATGACTTCGCAGATCCGTGGTCAGACCATGGCGATCAAAAACGCCAACGACGGTATCTCGATCGCTCAGACCGCTGAAGGCGCGATGCAAGAGCAGACCAACATTCTGCAGCGTATGCGTGAACTGGCTGTTCAATCCCGAAACGACTCCAACGGTACCGACGACCGCGCTGCTCTGAACAAAGAGTTCGCAACCATGTCGGACGAGCTGACTCGTATCGCCAAGTCGACCAACCTGAACGGCAAGAACCTGATCGACGGCACTGCTGGCACCATGACCTTCCAGGTCGGTTCCAACACTGGCGCAACCAACCAGATCACCATCACTCTGGACAGCGGCTTCGATGCTGCCACCCTGAGCGTTGACTCCGGCGCCGTAGCCATCACCGGTAACGACAGCGCCACTGCAGAAGCCAGCAGCGCCGCTGCAATCGTCGCCATCGACGCTGCACTGAAAACCATCAACACCAGCCGTGCGGACCTGGGTGCTGCCCAAAACCGTCTGACCAGCACCATCTCCAACCTGCAGAACATCAACGAAAACGCCAGTGCTGCACTGGGTCGCGTACAAGATACCGACTTCGCTGCTGAAACTGCACAGCTGACCAAGCAACAAACTCTGCAACAAGCTTCCACCTCGATCCTGGCTCAAGCCAACCAACTGCCATCCGCTGTACTGAAACTGCTTCAGTAATAGCCGGGTTAGTTTTTGGCGGGGGAGTGCGCTTGTCGTGCTCTCTCGCTTTTTACTTTAAGAGGTGATGGACATGGATATGAGCGTCAAGCTGAACTTGTCTTATCCGGCGCCCCAGCAGGCGACGACAACTGTTGCTGATAAGCCTGCGCATAAGTCTCTGGCAGAGTCCGCACCCGTGGGTGCCGTCAAGGATGAAAGCAAGAGCGATCAGGCCGAGCAGGAAAAACTGAAGATGGCCGTTCAGGAAATCGAAAAGTTCGTGCAATCGGTCAAGCGTAACCTGGAGTTCTCGATTGATGAGCCCTCCGGCAAAGTTGTAGTCAAAGTGATTGCCAGTGAATCCGGTGAGGTGATCCGCCAGATCCCCAACGAAGAAGTCCTGAAACTGGCCAATAGTTTGAATGATGCAAGCAGCCTGTTGTTCAGCGCGAAAGTCTGATCGCTGGCACGAATTTTGTTGCTATGTTCTTTTGGGCGTTGTAGTGGTCAAAAGACCGGCGAGACACTGAAGGGAGATCTACATGGCAAGTCCAATTTTACCGGGTCTGGGCTTAGGTTCCGGCCTCGATACCACCGCTATCGTCAAGGCACTGGTCGATTCTGATAAAGCGGCCAAGCAAGGTCAGATCACCCGTGGGACTTCAGCTAACACCGCAAGCATCTCCGGTATTGGCACCTTGAAATCCTTGATGGCTGCGTTCAACAAGTCCATGACTGATCTGGGCAGCACAACCAGCCCGCAGTTTCCAGGCTATGCCGCGACTTCCGCCGATGTGAAAATCCTGACGGCCACCGCCAGCAACACGGCCGTTGGCGGCACCTACAACGTTAACGTCGGCAATCTCGCCACTTCGTCCAAAGTGGCCAGCGCTGCTTTTGTCGGTGGTGCGAGCAGCGCGATTAACGCGGGCACGCTGACCATCAGTCAGAGCGGCAAAAACTACAACGTCAGTGTTGGCAGCGGTGCGACACTGCAATCGGTCCGTGACTCGATCAACGCTGACAGTTCGCTCAAGCTCGCGGGCGTCAGTGCCAACATCGTCACCGACTCCTTTGGTTCGCGCCTGGTGCTGGGATCGACCAATACCGGGGCAGGCTCGGATATTTCCGTTAGCGGCATTGCAGAGCTGGCCATCGATGGAAGTAACGTCATCGGCACCAGCGGTTCTCCGATGTCCCTCACGTCCGCCGGCACCATCGGCGCACTGGCTGTCGATGCCAACTTCACCATTGACGGCATGGCGTTGACCAGCAAGACCAATTCGGTCGACAAGGCGGTTTCCGGCTTGACGCTGAACCTGACGGCGACGGGTTCGACGACGGTTTCCGTGGCAAGCAATAACGATGGCCTGAAGGCTTCGATCCAGAAATTCGTGGACTCCTACAATGCCATCGTCAATGGCATCACGAAGTTGACCACGCCTTCGGTCGATGCCAATGGCAATCCGGTTTCAGCGGCGTTGACGGGGGATGCGCTGGGGCGCTCGATTCTGTCCACCATTCGCGGACCTCTGTCGGAAACCGGTGCCGGCGACAAGCTCACGGTGCTCGCGCAGTTGGGGATCACCACCAACCAGAAGACCGGTGCACTGGATTTCGACAGCACCAAATTCAACGTCGCGATGAATGACAAGAAACTGGGCGGTGAGGTCCAGGAGATGTTCACGGGCACTAACGGCCTTCTGTCGCGCATGACCAAGGCGATCACCCCGTTCACTCAAACCGGTGGCATTCTCGATCAGCGCAGCACCAGTCTGAACAAGACAGCCTCCAAGCTGGCTGCCGATCAGGAGGCGCTCGATCGTCGTGTAGAAACGCTGACGGCCGTGCTGACCAAAAAGTACAACGACATGGACACCCTGGTCGGCAAGCTCAAGGCCACGGCCAGCAACATCACGTCGATGTTCGAAGCCATCACCGCGCAGCAGAAGAACAGCTGATCATCCGTTAGCGCCAAAAGCCCGGCAACGTTTTGAGCGTTCCGGGCTTTTTGCATATGCATCTAAAGTTTTTTGACGCGTCGTCGATACGCTGTTTATACGAACCAAAGCATTCAGATGAGGTACAACATGAATCCAATGTTAGCCCTTCGCCAATACCAGAAGATTGGCGCCCAGGCGCAGACTTCCGAAGCCAGCCCCCACCGTCTGGTGCAGATGCTGATGGAGGGTGGTCTGGATCGTATCGCTCAGGCCAAGGGTGCCATGGAGCGCAAGGATATCCCGAACAAAGGGATACTGATCGGCAAGGCCATCGGCATCATCGGTGGCCTGCGTGAGGGGCTGGATCTGGAAAACCAGGCCGAATCGGTGGGTGAGCTGGATAACCTCTACACCTACATGATGAAGCGTTTGACCGAGGCCAACCTCAAGACAGATCCAGTGATCCTTGACGAAGTCGCCGATTTGCTTCGCACCGTCAAAGACGGTTGGGACGCTATTGCTACACCGGGTCCGCAGTTTTAAGGAGAACACCATGAGTCCTGTATTGCAGCGAATCGAACAAGCGCGCGCCGGCCTGGTCGATGCATTGGCCGAGCGAAACTGGGAAGCCATTGGTCAATTGGACCTGGATTGCCGTTCCTGCATGGAGGATGTCATGAGTGAGTCTTCGGTGAGCGAAGTCGAGTTGCGCGATAATCTTGAGGAATTGCTGGGGGTGTACAAGCAGCTTCTTGACGCGGCGACAGGGGAGAGGCAGGCGATAGTCGATGAGATGTCGCAGATCTCCCAAGCACAGAAGGCTGCAAAGGTTTACCATCTGTTTGGTTAATTAATCCTCGGTTAATCCAAACATAGTGCGCCATAAATTTGACTGTGCACGGTTTTTTGACTTAACTAGTGGCTGGTTCCAGATTTCAGTCGTCTTCAGGCATGATCTTGCCTGCAAGCGTGTAGCTTGCCCCAGCATTTTGGGCATTGAGTTGACTAGGGAAGTTGCTATTGCATGTGGCGTGAAACCAAAATTCTGCTGATAGATGACGATAGCGTCCGCCGCCGCGACCTGGCGGTGATTTTAAATTTTCTCGGCGAAGAAAATTTGCCCTGCGGGAGCCACGATTGGCAGCAGGCTGTCGGCTCATTGTCATCTAGTCGCGAAGTAATCTGTGTCCTCATCGGGACGGTCAATGCTCCTGGGGCGCTTCTGGGCTTGCTAAAGACACTCTCGACATGGGATGAGTTCCTTCCGGTTTTGTTAATGGGCGATAATTCTTCCATTGACCTGCCGGAGGACCAGCGTCGCCGGGTGCTTTCGACCCTCGAAATGCCACCCAGCTACAGCAAGTTGCTCGACTCGCTGCACCGCGCCCAGGTCTACCGCGAGATGTATGACCAGGCCCGCGAGCGCGGTCGTCATCGCGAACCCAATCTTTTCCGCAGCCTCGTCGGCACCAGCCGGGCGATCCAGCACGTCCGCCAGATGATGCAGCAAGTCGCCGATACCGATGCCAGCGTGTTGATCCTGGGCGAGTCCGGGACCGGCAAGGAAGTGGTCGCGCGCAACCTGCATTACCATTCCAAGCGTCGTGAGGCACCGTTCGTGCCGGTCAATTGCGGGGCGATTCCGGCCGAGCTGCTGGAAAGCGAATTGTTCGGTCACGAGAAGGGCGCCTTCACCGGAGCGATCACCAGCCGTGCCGGGCGTTTCGAGCTGGCCAACGGCGGTACCCTGTTCCTCGATGAAATCGGCGACATGCCGCTGCCGATGCAGGTCAAGTTGCTGCGCGTGTTGCAGGAGCGCACCTTCGAACGCGTGGGCAGCAACAAGACCCAAAGCGTCGATGTACGCATCATTGCGGCGACCCACAAGAATCTCGAAAGCATGATCGAGATCGGCACGTTCCGCGAAGACCTGTACTACCGCCTGAATGTGTTCCCGATCGAGATGGCGCCGCTTCGCGAGCGTGTCGAAGACATTCCGTTGCTGATGAACGAGTTGATCTCGCGCATGGAGCACGAGAAGCGTGGTTCGATCCGCTTCAACTCCGCAGCCATCATGTCCCTGTGCCGTCATGGCTGGCCGGGCAACGTCCGCGAACTGGCCAACCTGGTGGAGCGCATGGCGATCATGCATCCGTACGGGGTGATCGGCGTGGTCGAACTGCCGAAGAAATTCCGTTACGTCGACGATGAAGACGAGCAAATGGTCGACAGCCTGCGCAGCGATCTCGAAGAGCGGGTGGCCATCAATGGTCATACCCCGGACTTCACCGCCAATGCCATGCTGCCGCCGGAAGGCCTGGACCTGAAGGACTACCTCGGCGGTCTGGAGCAGGGGCTGATTCAGCAGGCGCTGGATGATGCCAACGGTATCGTGGCGCGCGCTGCCGAACGGCTGCGTATCCGCCGCACCACGCTGGTGGAAAAGATGCGCAAGTACGGCATGAGCCGTCGTGACGGAGATGAACAGGCGGATGATTGACGCCTGTTTTTCAACCTCCTCATTTATAAGCGGTTTTTTTTAGGCACGGGTATTGCTACGTCCCTCGCAACGTTCCGTTTCACTGACGGTCAGCCAAGCGAGAGAGCACGATGCCCCAAGCCGCCCAGATGTCTCCTGCTCCAGATACCTTGGGGCAATCGTCGTCCGTAGAGCAGGCAAGCAGGCTTGGCCTCGAGCAGGCTTTCGCCCTGTTCAACCAGATGTCGAGCCAATTGACCAGTTCCTACAGCATGCTCGAAGCCCGGGTTACCGAGCTCAAGGGCGAGCTGGCCGTGGTCAGTGCTCAGCGCATGCAGGAGCTGGCGGAAAAAGAGCGCCTGGCCAACCGTCTGCAAAATCTGCTCGACCTGTTGCCCGGTGGCGTCATCGTCATCGACGCTCAGGGCATCGTGCGCGAAGCCAATCCGGCGGCCTGCGAACTGCTGGGTCTGCCGCTCGAAGGTGAGTTGTGGCGTCACGTCATTGCTCGCTGTTTTGCGCCTCGCGAAGACGACGGTCATGAAATCTCCCTCAAGGATGGGCGGCGCCTGTCGATTGCCACGCGTTCGCTGGATGCCGAACCGGGTCAGCTTGTGCTGTTGAATGACCTGACCGAAACCCGACACCTCCAGGATCAACTGGCCCGCCATGAGCGACTGTCGTCCCTGGGCCGGATGGTTGCTTCGCTGGCTCATCAGATTCGCACACCCTTGTCCGCCGCCTTGCTTTACGCCAGTCATTTGACCGAGCAGGCACTGCCCGTCGAGACCCAGCAACGTTTTGCCGGGCGCCTCAAGGAGCGCCTGCATGAGCTCGAGCATCAAGTGCGCGATATGTTGGTGTTCGCCCGCGGTGAGCTGCCATTGACCGACCGCATAACCCCCAAGCAACTTATGCAAACGCTGCAGGCGTCGGCGCTGACCCATGTGCAGGCGTTGCCGATCCGCTGGCAGTGCGACAGCCATGCCGGCGAGTTGCTGTGCAATCGCGACACCCTGGTCGGAGCCCTCCTCAATCTCATCGAAAACGCCATTCAAGCCAGCACCGGTGACGTGCGCTTGAAGGTTCATCTGTATGCCCGCGACAACCACCTGCGCGTGTGCATCAGCGACAGCGGCAGCGGTATCGACCGCGCCGTGCTGGCGCGTCTGGGCGAGCCGTTTTTCACCACCAAGGCCACCGGAACCGGCCTGGGGCTGACCGTGGTCAAGGCGGTTGCCCGTGCTCATCAGGGACAATTGCATTTGCGCTCGCGGCTCGGTCGCGGCACCTGTGCGCAGGTGATCCTGCCGTTGTTCAGTGGCGCTCAGGGAGCGGAGTGAAGGTCATGGGTATCAAGGTTCTACTGGTCGAGGATGACCGGGCTTTGCGCGAAGCACTGGCCGATACGCTGTTGCTCGCCGGCCACGATTACAAGGCTGTCGGTTCGGCAGAAGAGGCCTTGGTCGCGGTCGAAAGCGAGGCGTTCAATCTGGTGGTCAGCGACGTCAACATGCCGGGCATGGATGGTCATCAGTTGCTTGCCTTGCTGCGGGCGCGCCAGCCGCAACTGCCGGTGTTGCTGATGACGGCACACGGAGCGGTGGAGCGGGCGGTCGATGCGATGCGTCAGGGCGCAGCGGATTATCTGGTCAAGCCATTCGAACCCAGGGCCTTGCTCGATCTGGTCGCGCGCCATGCCCTGGGCAGCCTCGGCACCGCCGACAGCGAAGGGCCGGTAGCTTTTGAGCCGGCCAGTGCGCAACTGCTGGAATTGGCCGCGCGGGTGGCGCGCAGTGATTCCACGGTGTTGATCTCCGGCGAATCCGGGACGGGCAAAGAGGTGCTGGCGCGCTACATCCACCAGCACTCTCATCGCGCCAGCCAGCCGTTCATTGCGATCAACTGTGCGGCGATCCCGGACAACATGCTCGAAGCCACGCTGTTCGGTCACGAAAAAGGCTCGTTCACCGGCGCCATAGCAGCACAGGCCGGCAAGTTCGAGCAGGCCAATGGCGGGACCCTCCTGCTCGATGAAATTTCCGAAATGCCCCTCGGCCTGCAAGCCAAACTGCTGCGTGTACTGCAAGAACGCGAGGTCGAGCGGGTAGGGGCGCGCAAGCCGATCGCCCTGGACATTCGCGTGGTTGCGACCACCAACCGTGACCTGGCCGGTGAAGTGGCGGCGGGGCGTTTCCGTGAAGATCTTTACTATCGCCTGTCTGTATTTCCGTTGGCCTGGCGCCCGCTGCGCGAGCGCACTGCCGACATCCTGCCGCTGGCCGAGCGCCTGCTGGCCAAACACGCCAATAAAATGAAGCATGCCGCGGCACGGCTGTCGCCCGAGGCGCAGGCGTGCCTGATCGGTTATCCGTGGCCGGGGAATGTGCGCGAACTGGACAACGCGATTCAGCGCGCATTGATCCTGCAGCAGGGCGGTTTGATCCAGCCCCAGGACTTCTGTCTGTCCGGGCCGGTTGCCTGTGCGCCATTGCCGACACTCGTGCCGGCGCGGGCCGTGGAGGTTGAAGCCGAGTCTGCCGGGGCTTTGGGCGATGATCTGCGTCGCCGCGAGTTCCAAATGATCATTGACACCCTGCGCATCGAGCGTGGCCGCCGCAAGGAGGCCGCGCAAAAGCTTGGCATCAGCCCAAGGACCTTGCGTTACAAGCTGGCGCAGATGCGCGACGCCGGAATGGACGTGGAAGCCTATCTGTTCGCTACCTGAAAGTTGACGCGGGTCAAACCACTGTGGGAGCGAGCCTGCTCGCGAAGAGGGAATGTCAGTCGACATTTGTGTGTCTGTCACACCGCCTTCGCGAGCAGGCTCGCGCCCACAATGGATTTGCGGCAATTCACGGTCATGGCAACGCAGGGAATGGCTTTTGTAGGACGCAGTCACGGAGCTGGCACCCTTGTTGCTAACACCTCACTACCCGCCGAGTGAGTGTCAAAAAAATTGCGGGTCGCCATCGACGTAGCTTCGTCAAAGAGAGAGACCATGAGCCAAGGTATTGAATTCAATCGGTTGATGCTGGACATGCGTTCCATGCAAATGGATGCGATGTCTGCGCCGAAATCGACTGCCGCCGTCCCTGAACTGAATGGCAGCAGCTTTTCCGACATGCTCGGTCAGGCCGTCAATAAAGTGAACGATACCCAGCAGGCGTCCAGTCAGTTGGCCAATGCCTTCGAGATCGGCAAGAGCGGCGTTGACCTGACGGACGTGATGATTTCCTCGCAGAAGGCCAGTGTGTCTTTCCAGGCGTTGACCCAAGTACGCAACAAGCTGGTTCAGGCTTACCAAGACATCATGCAGATGCCGGTTTAAGGACGAGATTGAGTCATGGCAGAAGCAGTCGCCGATAACGTTCCGGCCAAGGCCACACCGATAGACGGCAAACCGCCGCTGTTCGGGTTGTCTTTCCTGGAAAACCTTTCCGAGATGACCATGTTGCGTCAGGTGGGCCTGTTGGTCGGCCTGGCCGCGAGCGTGGCGATTGGCTTTGCCGTGGTGTTGTGGTCCCAGCAGCCGGACTACCGTCCGCTGTATGGCAGCCTTGCCGGTATGGACGCCAAACAGGTCATGGACACCCTGGCCTCTGCCGATATTCCTTACACCGTAGAACCCAATTCCGGTGCCTTGCTGGTCAAGGCCGATGATTTGTCCCGTGCGCGCCTGAAACTGGCGGCCGCTGGTGTCACTCCCAGCGACGGCAACATCGGTTTCGAGATTCTCGACAAGGACCAGGGCCTGGGTACCAGCCAGTTCATGGAAGCCACCCGCTATCGTCGTGGCCTCGAAGGCGAACTGGCCCGGACCATCTCCAGTTTGAACAACGTCAAGGGTGCTCGCGTGCACCTGGCGATTCCGAAGAGTTCGGTGTTCGTGCGCGATGAGCGCAAGCCAAGCGCGTCGGTTCTGGTTGAACTCTATTCCGGTCGTTCGCTGGAGCCGGGCCAGGTCGTGGCCATCATCAATCTGGTGGCGACCAGCGTTCCTGAACTCAGCAAGTCGCAGATCACCGTGGTCGACCAGAAGGGCAACCTGCTCTCCGATCAGGCGGAGAACTCCGAGCTGACCATGGCCGGCAAGCAATTCGACTACAGCCGTCGCATGGAAAGCATGCTCACCCAGCGTGTGCACAACATCCTGCAACCGGTGCTGGGCAACGACCGCTACAAGGCTGAAGTGTCTGCCGATGTAGACTTCAGTGCCGTCGAATCGACCTCCGAGCAGTTCAACCCGGACCAACCGGCATTGCGCAGCGAGCAGTCGGTCAATGAACAACGCACCGCCAGCAATGGCCCGCAAGGTGTGCCGGGTGCCTTGAGCAACCAGCCACCGTCGCCGGCTTCCGCGCCGCAAACCACCGGTGGTGCCACTGCGGCAGCGGGCATGGTGCAGCCAGGCCAGCCATTGATCGATGCCAACGGCCAGCAAATCATGGACCCGGCCACCGGTCAGCCAATGCTGGCACCGTACCCGGCGGACAAGCGTTCACAATCGACCAAGAACTTCGAACTCGACCGTTCCATCAGCCACACCAAGCAGCAGCAGGGCCGTTTGAATCGCCTGTCGGTGTCGGTGGTGGTGGATGATCAGGTCAAGGTCAACCCGGCCAATGGCGAAACCACCCGTGCGCCATGGACCGCCGATGAACTGGCACGTTTCACCCGCCTGGTCCAGGATGCGGTCGGTTTCGACGCCAGCCGTGGCGACAGCGTCAGCGTGATCAACATGCCGTTCTCCGCCGATCGTGGCGAAGTGATTGCCGACATTCCGTTCTACTCCCAGCCGTGGTTCTGGGACATCGTCAAGCAAGTGCTGGGTGTCTTGTTCATTCTGGTGCTGGTATTCGGCGTGCTGCGCCCGGTGCTCAACAACATCACCGGTGGCGGCAAGGGCAAGCAGCTGGTGGGTATCGGCAGCGACGTCGAGCTGGGTGGCATGGGCGGCCTGGACGGCGAACTGGCCAACGACCGCGTCAGCCTCGGTGGCCCGACCAGTATCCTGCTGCCGAGCCCGAGCGAAGGTTATGACGCTCAGTTGAACGCAATCAAGAGTCTGGTGGCTGAAGACCCGGGGCGTGTGGCCCAGGTCGTGAAAGAGTGGATTAACGCAGATGAGTGATAACCGAGCCATTGCCGCCAAACTGACCAAGGTCGACAAAGCCGCGATTCTGCTGCTGTCCCTGGGTTCTACCGACGCCGCCCAGGTACTGCGCCACATGGGGCCCAAAGAGGTCCAGCGTGTGGGCGTGGCCATGGCACAGATGGGTAACGTGCACCGTGAGCAGGTCGAGCAGGTGATGAGCGAGTTCGTCGACATCGTCGGCGACCAGACCAGCCTGGGCGTCGGCTCCGACGACTATGTGCGCAAGATGCTCACCCAGGCCCTGGGCGAGGACAAGGCCAACGGCCTGATCGACCGCATCCTGCTGGGTGGCAACACCAGTGGCCTCGACAGCCTGAAGTGGATGGAGCCGCGCGCCGTCGCCGACGTGATCCGTTACGAACACCCGCAGATCCAGGCGATCGTAGTGGCGTATCTCGATCCGGACCAGGCCGGCGAAGTGCTCGGCAACTTCGACCACAAGGTGCGCCTGGACATCATTTTGCGGGTGTCCTCGCTCAACACCGTACAGCCGGCGGCCCTGAAAGAACTCAACCAGATTCTCGAGAAGCAGTTCTCCGGCAACTCGAATGCTTCGCGCACTACCTTGGGTGGTATCAAGCGCGCGGCCGACATCATGAACTTCCTCGACAGCTCGATCGAAGGCCAGCTCATGGACTCGATCCGCGAAGTCGACGAAGACCTGTCCGGTCAGATCGAAGACCTCATGTTCGTGTTCAACAACCTGGCCGACGTCGACGACCGGGGTATCCAGGCATTGCTGCGCGAAGTGTCCTCCGACGTGCTCGTGCTGGCCCTCAAGGGGTCGGACGAAAACGTCAAAGAGAAAATCTTCAAGAACATGTCCAAGCGTGCGGCCGAACTGTTGCGCGACGACCTCGAAGCCAAGGGCCCGGTGCGCGTCAGCGACGTGGAAACCGCGCAGAAGGAAATCCTCACCATCGCCCGTCGTATGGCCGAAGCCGGAGAAATCGTTCTCGGCGGCAAAGGCGGCGAGGAAATGATTTAACACCATGGCCAAGCATGATGATGAACCCACTGACCTGATCCGGGCCAGGGATGTCAGTGGTTTCGATACCTGGGCACTGCCCAGCTTCGACCCGCCGGCACCGGAGCCTGAGCCGGAGCCGGAACCCGAACCGCCGGAAATGGAAGAAGTGCCGCTGGAGGAAGTCCAGCCACTGACCCTCGAAGAACTCGAAAGCATTCGCCAGGAAGCCTACAACGAAGGTTTCGCGGTGGGTGAGAAAGAAGGATTCCACAGCACCACGCTCAAGGTTCGCCAGGAAGCCGAAGTGGCGCTGGCGGCCAAGATCGCGGGGCTTGAGCAATTGATGGCGCACCTGTTCGAGCCCATCGCCGAACAGGACACACTGATTGAAAAGTCCTTGGTCGACCTCGTGCAGCACGTCACCAAACAGGTGATCCAGCGCGAACTGGCCATCGACTCGACGCAAATCGAACACGTCATGCGCGAAGCCCTCAAGCTGCTGCCGTTGGGCGTGGGCAATGTGCGCCTGTACATCAATCCGCAGGATTTCCAACAGGTCAAAGCCCTGCGCGAGCGCCATGAAGAAACCTGGCGCATCGTCGAAGACGAGGCGCTGTTGCCGGGCGGCTGCCGGGTCGAGACCGAGCACAGCCGGATCGATGCCACGGTGGAAACCCGCGTCGTGCGGGTGATGGACAAGCTGTTCGATCAGTTGCACGAACAGGCTCTGCACCCGGCCGCACCGGACGTGAGCCTTGAACTGCCCATCGAAAGCAAGCCGGCCGCGGACATTCCCGATGCGCCTTGAACGCACCAGTTTCGCCAAGCGCCTGAGCAGTTATGCCGAGGCCACGCAATTGGAAGGCGCACCGATCCTCGAAGGCCGCCTGCTGCGCATGGTCGGCCTGACCCTCGAAGCCGAAGGCTTGCGCGCGGCCATGGGCAGTCGCTGCATGGTCATCAACGACGACAGCTATCACCCGGTGCAGGTTGAAGCCGAAGTCATGGGCTTCTCTGGCAGCAAGGTCTTCCTGATGCCGGTCGGCAGCGTCGCCGGTATTGCGCCCGGCGCCCGGGTGGTTCCGCTGTTGGACAGCGGCCGCTTGCCCATGGGCATGAGCATGCTCGGGCGGGTGCTCGATGGCGCCGGTCGTGCGCTGGACGGCAAGGGCGGGATGAAGGCCGAGGATTGGGTGCCGATGGACGGCCCGACCATCAACCCGCTCAAGCGTGAGCCGATCAGTGAGCCGCTGGACGTGGGCATCCGTTGCATCAACGGGATGTTGACGGTCGGTCGCGGCCAGCGGCTTGGCCTGTTTGCCGGTACCGGTGTCGGTAAGTCGGTGTTGCTGGGCATGATGACCCGCTTTACCGAGGCCGACATTATCGTCGTCGGGCTGATCGGTGAGCGGGGTCGTGAAGTTAAAGAATTCATCGAGCACATCCTCGGTGAAGAAGGGCTCAAGCGTTCGGTGGTGGTGGCATCGCCGGCGGACGATGCGCCGCTGATGCGTCTGCGCGCCGCCATGTATTGCACGCGTATCGCCGAGTACTTCCGCGACAAGGGCAAGAACGTCCTGTTGCTGATGGACTCGTTGACCCGTTTCGCCCAGGCCCAGCGGGAAATCGCCCTGGCCATCGGCGAGCCGCCGGCAACCAAGGGCTATCCGCCGTCGGTGTTCGCCAAGTTGCCGAAACTGGTGGAGCGGGCCGGCAATGCCGAGAAGGGCGGCGGTTCGATCACCGCGTTCTATACCGTGCTGTCCGAAGGCGATGACCAGCAGGACCCGATTGCCGACTCGGCGCGAGGCGTGCTCGACGGGCACATCGTGCTGTCGCGGCGACTGGCCGAGGAAGGGCATTACCCGGCCATCGATATCGAGGCGTCCATCAGCCGGGTCATGCCGGCGGTAGTGTCGCCGGAGCACATGACCCGCGCGCAGTACTTCAAGCAATTGTGGTCGCGCTATCAGCAGAGTCGGGACCTGATCAGCGTTGGCGCCTACGTCGCCGGTGGGGATCGCGAAACCGACCTGGCGATTTCCCTGCAACCGCAACTGGTCAAGTACCTGCGTCAGGGCCTCAACGACAGCATCAGCCTGGGCGAAAGCGAAGCGTATCTCGCGTCGATTTTCGCGCCCGCGGCGGGCGGTTAACCGACCATGGCCCAGACTCGGGCAGGGCGCCTGGCGCCCGTGGTGGAAATGGCCGAGAAGGCGGAGAAAACCGCAGTCCAGCGCCTGGGTCATTTCCAGGGGCAGGTGCGTCTGGCGCAAAGCAAGCTCGACGACCTCGAAGCCTTTCGTCTCGACTATCAGGAACAGTGGATCGTACGCGGCAGCGGCGGCGTATCGGGCCAATGGCTGCTGGGGTATCAGGGTTTCCTCGCACAATTGGGCACGGCCATCGATCAGCAGCGCCAGAGCCTGGCCTGGCACCAGAACAACCTGAACAAGGCGCGGGACACTTGGCAGCAGGCGTTCGCCCGGGTCGAAGGCTTGCGCAAACTGGTTCAGCGGTACATGGATGAGGCGCGGGCGCTGGAAGACAAGCGCGAGCAAAAGCTGCTGGATGAATTGTCCCAGCGCTTGCCGCGGCAGGATCAGTATTGAATCCGCGTTATCGTTCATCGCGGGCAAGCCTTGCTCCCACAGGTTCGCGTCGAGCCTCTGTGGGAGCAAGGCTTGCCCGCGATGGCGATCTGATGGGCGCCACAATTCCTAACCTTGCCCCAACCTCTACCAACTGCTAAACCTTGAACAAGCAGGTTTACCAACGACAAGGAAGCCATGACATGTCAGTCGTTACAGAAGTCTCTGCGAATGGGCAAAAACTGACGATATCGGTCAAGGGACGATTCGATTTCGCCAAGCACCAGGAATTTCGAGAGTCCTACGAAGACAAGGATCTCGCAGAGGTCGTGATCGACCTGAAAGAGGCCACCTACCTCGACAGTTCCGCACTGGGCATGCTGCTCCTGTTGCGCGATCACGCCGGCGGCGACGACGCCGATATCCGCGTAGTCAACAGCAGTTCCGACGTGAGGAAAATCCTCGCCATCTCCAATTTCGACAAACTGTTCGACATCAGTTGATCGCCGTGCAGTCTGCACTCGAATCGCTGACGATACTGATCGCTGAAGACAGCGCGGCTGATCGCATGCTGTTGTCGAGTATCGTCCGGCGCCAGGGCCATCAGGTGCTGACGGCTGCCAACGGTGCCGAAGCGGTCGAGGCGTTTCGCCAGCAACGGCCGCAACTGGTGTTGATGGACGCGATGATGCCGGTGATGGACGGTTTCGAGGCGGCCCGACAAATCAAGGAACTGGCCGGGGAAACCCTGGTGCCGATCATCTTTCTCACCTCGCTGTCCGAAAGCGAAGCCTTGGCCCGTTGCCTGGAGGTCGGGGGTGACGATTTTCTGGCGAAACCGTACAACCAGGTGATCCTCGCCGCCAAGATCAAGGCGATGGACCGATTGCGGCGGCTGCAGGCGACCGTGCTGCAGCAGCGTGACCAGATCGCCCGGCATCACGACTATTTGCTCAACGAGCAGCGGGTGGCCAAGGCCGTGTTCGACAAAGTGGCCCATTCCGGCTGTCTGAACGCCCCCAACATTCGCTATCTGCAATCACCTTATGCGCTGTTCAACGGTGATTTGCTGTTGGCGGCGTTCACCCCGTCGGGCGACATGCATGTGTTGCTCGGTGATTTCACCGGCCATGGTTTGCCGGCCGCGGTTGGCGCGATGCCCCTGGCCGAAGTCTTTTACGGCATGACCGCCAAGGGCTATGGCCTGGCGGAAACCTTGCGCGAGATGAATGCCAAGCTCAAACGCATCCTGCCGGTGGACATGTTCTGTTGCGCAACGCTGCTGTGCCTGAGCTTCCAGCGTCGTTCGGTGGAGGTCTGGAACGGTGGCATGCCGGACGGCTATCTGCACAGCATCGCCACGGGGGAGCGAACGCCCCTGACGGCCCGGCATTTGCCCCTGGGGGTGTTGAGTCCGCAAACCTTTGATGACCGCACTGAAGTGTTTCCGATGGCGCTCGGTGATCGGGTGTTTTTGTTGTCCGACGGAGTGATCGATACCTGCGATGCCAATGATCAGCTGTTTGGCGTGCAGCGGTTGCAGCAAGTGTTCGCGGCCAATCGTCAGCCCGATGCGTTGTTCGAGGAAATCGAGCAGGCGCTACGGGATTTTCGCGGCGAAGCCCGGGACGATGTCAGCATGGTCGAAATCAGCCTGTTGGATCCGGCTCACCTGAGTCCGCCCGTTCCGGTCTATTCCGACAGTGGTCAGTCCTGTCCGCTGGACTGGTCGGTGAGTTTCGAGTTTCGTGCCGCCACGCTCAAGCGTTTCAATCCGCTGCCATACCTGTTGCAACTGCTACTCGAGGTTCACGGTCTGCGGGCGCAGAGCGGGGCCCTGTACAGCGTTCTGGCAGAGCTGTACTCCAACGCTCTGGAACATGGCGTGCTGGGGCTGGATTCCAGTCTCAAGCGTGATCTCGCGGGTTTCGCCCGTTATTACCAGCAGCGCAATTCACGGCTGGACGGCCTGCAGGACGGTTATGTGCGAGTGCATCTGGAGGTCACGCCACAAGATGAGGGTGGTTGCCTGGTGATACGCGTCGAGGACAGCGGCGTCGGATTTGATGTCGATCGGGTGATGGAGCGTCCGATCGATCCTGTCCGTTTGTCGGGACGCGGCGTCAGTCTGATCCGTCAGTTGGGGCGTAATGCCAGTTGGTCCGACGATGGTCGAAGTGCCCGCGTGGAGTTTTTCTGGAAGGCTCTGGCATAATCCGCACATTCTTGATCAAGGAGTGAACAAGTGGCTGACACACATCTGGACCCAAACGTGCTGAGCGCGTTGCGGGAAGTCATGGAGGATGAGTTTTCGACATTGGTCGAGACCTTCCTCGCAGACTCCGAAGAACGGTTGCAGCAATTGACCGTGGCGGCCGACGCCACGCAGATACTCGAGACCGCGCACAGCTTCAAGGGCAGCAGCAGCAACATGGGCGCCACTCGCCTGGCCGGGCTGTGTCATGACCTGGAGCAACGGGCCAAGGCGCGAAACCTTTCAGGCATTGAAGCCCTGATCGCTGATGTTGCCCGTGAGTTCGCCCTTATCCGGCCACTTTATGAAGAAGAACGGCAGCGTTCTCTCTCGGCCATCACGACCGTTCGGCCTTATTGATCACGCTCGAGCAAAACTGGCGCGACCTTTGCAGTCAACTCTCCCAACTGTACCTACGATCCCAGTGCAGCGGAGACCGTTAAATGCCCGTTACCCCTAACATTCTTCTTCAGGCCGCCACGCAGGCCAAGACTCAGGCCGCCTCCGCCAATTCCACGGCGCTGCCCGCCGAGCCTGGGGACAAGGCCGCAAGCTTCGCTCAAGTGTATGCCAGGCAAGGTCAGAACAAACCTGACGTAGCGGCTGATGGTTCGGCCAGGCCGGTACGTGACAAAGCCCCGGACGGTGCCGGCAAGAAGGATGTCGCCGACGACGAATCTGCCGCCCCGGAACCGGCCGTTGCCGATAGCGGCAAAACCTTGCCCGCCGACAAACCGGCGCAGGCTGGTGACAAGGCGGCGAGCGAGGACCCGGCGGACACCGCCCAGACTCCGGTCGTTGACACTGCACCTGTCGATCCGGCGCTCGATCCTGCCTTGCTTCAGTCCGTTCAGCCAGTTGTCACCGCGCCAGTCCCGGCCACGACGCCCGTGGTGGAAGCCGAACCGAAACCGGACCAGGCACCGGTTGCCGCGGCTGTCGCCGCAACAACGCCAGCGGTCGCCACCACCGACACCGATTTCGACCCTGAAGCCGATCCGCTCGACGCGCTGCCCGCCGTGCGCCTGGCCATGGAGCAGAGCGGCCACGTTTCCGCGTCCAGCCAGGCACAACCCAAAGCCGCACCAACGCCTGCCCAGGCGCAGGCCGATGGCGAGCAGACCCCGGCGCAGAACTTTGCCGCGGGCATGGCCAACATGCTCGACGTGCAGGCCGACAAGGACAGCACCAGCCAGGGTGGCGACAAGGCGTTCAGCGGCCTGATCGATGACGGTCTCAAGGATCTCAAATCTGCCAGCAGCGATACCCGGGTGGACGACTTCGCCAACCGTCTGGCGGCGCTGACCCAGGCGGCTACGCCGAAAACTGCCAACGCGGTACCGGTGAACCAGCCGATTGCCATGCATCAGAGCGGCTGGACGGAGGAAGTCGTGAATCGGGTCATGTACCTGTCCAGCGCCAATCTCAAGGCGGCGGATATCCAGTTGCAGCCGGCCGAGCTGGGGCGCCTCGACATTCGGGTGAACATGGTTCCGGACCAACAGACCCAAGTGACATTCATGAGTGCACACCCCGGCGTTCGCGAAGCGCTGGACGGCCAGATGCATCGCTTGCGTGACATGTTCGCGCAGCAGGGCATGGGCCAGGTCGACGTCAATGTGTCCGACCAGTCCCGGGGTTCGCAGCAGGGGCAGGAGCAGGCTCAACAGAGACAAAGCGGGCGAACCAGTGCCAGCGGTGGCCGCCTCGATGGCATGGATGACGAACCGGTACAGGGCGTCGCCGAAGTCGCCGCCCCGGTGACCAGCGTGATCGGCTCCAGCGCCGTCGACTACTACGCCTGATTGGCCTGAATGCTAACCCTGTGGGAGTGATCCTGCTCGCGAAGGGGCATTAACAGTCACATCTTTTTCGACTGTTATTCCGCTTTCGCGAGCAGGCACGCTCCCACAGTGGTTTTGCGCTGGTCTTAAAGTGGTGGCCAGTCCATCCATCCCCCTCCCAACCGTTCTGGCATAACACTTGCTCTTGCCTATCCGTGCGACTGTGAAAACCCGAATAGTGACGGATTATTGGCATGGCGAAGAGCGACGCAGTAGTAAAAGACCCCGCAACCAAAGGCAAATTCAAGCTGATTATCCTGATCGTGCTGGCCCTGCTGCTGGCGATCGGTGTGTCCGTGGGGGCGACCTGGTACTTCATGCACAGCGCCCAGAGCAAGCCTGTCGCCGCGGCCGAAATCGCTCCGGTGGGCAAGCAGCCGGCGATTTTCGAATCGATGGCGCCGGCGTTTGTCGCCAACTTCAACCAGAACGGCCGTCAGCGCTACATGCAGGTGAGCATCACCATGCTCGCGCGCAATCAGGCGGATCTGGACGCGCTCAAGGTACACATGCCGGTGATCCGCAATAACCTGGTCATGCTGTTCTCCGGACAGGACTTCGCCACGCTCGCCTCGCCGGTCGGCCAGGAAATGTTGCGTCAGAAAGCCACGGCCAGCGTCCAGGAAGTCGCGCAGAAAGAACTCGGCAAAGTGGTCGTCGAACAGTTGCTTTTCACTAATTTCGTACTGCAGTAGGAACACGACATGGCCGTGCAGGACCTGCTGTCCCAGGATGAGATCGACGCGCTGTTGCATGGCGTGGACGATGGTCTGGTACAGACCGATAACATTGCCGAACCCGGCACCGTCAAAAGCTACGACCTGACCAGCCAGGATCGCATCGTCCGCGGACGCATGCCGACCCTGGAGATGATCAACGAACGGTTCGCCCGCTACACGCGCATCAGCATGTTCAACATGCTGCGCCGTTCGGCGGACGTGGCGGTCGGTGGCGTGCAGGTGATGAAGTTCGGCGAATACGTGCATTCGCTGTACGTGCCGACCAGTCTCAACCTGGTCAAGATCAAACCGCTGCGCGGTACAGCGCTGTTCATCCTCGACGCCAAACTGGTGTTCAAACTGGTGGACAACTTCTTCGGTGGCGACGGCCGTCACGCCAAGATCGAAGGGCGGGAATTCACCCCGACCGAATTGCGCGTGGTGCGCATGGTGCTGGAGCAGGCCTTCATCGACTTGAAGGAAGCCTGGCAGGCGATCATGGAAGTGAATTTCGAGTACATCAACTCGGAAGTGAACCCGGCCATGGCCAACATCGTCGGTCCGAGCGAAGCCATTGTGGTGTCGACCTTCCACATCGAACTCGATGGCGGTGGCGGCGATCTGCACGTGACCATGCCGTATTCGATGATCGAACCGGTGCGCGAAATGCTCGACGCCGGCTTCCAGTCGGACCTCGACGATCAGGACGAGCGCTGGGTCAATGCCTTGCGTCAGGACGTGCTGGATGTCGACGTGCCGATCGGCGCCACTGTGGCCCGTCGCCAGTTGAAATTGCGCGACATCCTGCACATGCAGCCGGGGGACATCATCCCGGTGGAAATGCCGGAAGACATGATCATGCGCGCCAACGGCGTGCCGGCCTTCAAGGTCAAGATGGGCTCGCACAAAGGCAACCTCGCGTTGCAGGTGATCGAACCGATCGAGCGCCGCTGACCGGCACACCAACCCTATTTGAAATGACTGCTTGTGATCGAGCAGTTGCTCGTCGAGGACAAATTGATGGCTAACGATATGAATACCCAGGACGACCAGGCGCTGGCTGACGAATGGGCCGCGGCCCTGGAAGAAACCGGTGATGCCGGCCAGGCCGACATCGATGCACTGCTGGCCGCCGATTCCGGCGTTCCGGGCTCCAGCCGCCTGCCGATGGAAGAATTCGGCAGCGTGCCGAGAAACAACGATCCGGTCAGCCTGGAAGGGCCGAACCTGGACGTGATCCTCGATATCCCGGTGTCGATTTCCATGGAAGTGGGCAGCACCGACATCAACATTCGCAACCTGCTGCAACTCAACCAGGGTTCGGTGATCGAGCTCGATCGCCTGGCTGGTGAGCCGCTGGACGTGCTGGTCAACGGCACGCTGATCGCCCATGGCGAAGTGGTGGTGGTCAACGAGAAGTTCGGCATCCGCCTGACCGACGTGATCAGCCCAAGCGAACGCATCAAGAAGTTGCGCTGAGTGAAAAAGCTTCTTTGGGGTCTGTTGGCGTTGCCGTTCAGCGTGCTGGCGGCCGAGCCTGTCGCGACAGCCGCTACTGCCGCGGCACCGGCGGTCAACAGCGGCGTGGCCGGGCAATTGACGCAGCTGGTGTTCGGCTTGCTGCTGGTGCTGGGGTTGATCTTCTTCCTCGCCTGGCTGTTGCGCCGGGTGCAGCAGGCAGGGCCGGCCGGCAAGGGGCAGGTGATCGAGCTGATCGGTTCCCGCGCCCTCGGCCCGCGTGACCGTTTGATGCTGGTGCAGGTCGGCAACGAGCAGATCCTGCTCGGTCTCAGCCCTGGCACGATCACCGCGCTGCATGTGCTTAAAGAGCCGATTGAAGTGCCGGCCACCGCCGACAAAGCGACTCCGGAGTTTGCCCAGCATCTGTTGAAGATGCTCGGCAAGGATCAGAAGGATAAGAAGTAATGGGTGCGCTACGCATCGTCTTGACGCTGGCCCTGCTGCTGGTCGCGCCGCTGGCGTTCGCCGCCGATCCGCTGTCGATCCCGGCGATCACCCTGGGCACCAACGCACAGGGCGCCCAGGAATATTCGGTCAGCCTGCAAATCCTGCTGATCATGACTGCGCTGAGTTTCATCCCGGCGTTCGTCATGCTGATGACCAGTTTCACCCGGATCATCATCGTCTTCTCGATCCTGCGCCAGGCCCTGGGCCTGCAACAGACACCGTCGAACCAGATCCTCACGGGCATGGCGCTGTTCCTGACCCTGTTCATCATGGCGCCGGTGTTCGACCGGGTTAACCAGGACGCCTTGCAGCCGTATCTGGCGGAAAAAATGACGGCTCAGGACGCCGTGGCCAAGGCCCAGGTGCCGATCAAGGACTTCATGCTCGCCCAGACCCGCACCAGTGACCTGGAGCTGTTCATGCGCCTGTCCAAGCGCACCGACATTGCGAGCCCGGATCAGGCGCCGCTGACCATTCTGGTGCCGGCGTTCGTGACCTCGGAGCTGAAAACCGCCTTCCAGATCGGTTTCATGATCTTCATTCCGTTCCTGATCATCGACCTGGTCGTGGCCAGTGTGCTGATGGCCATGGGTATGATGATGCTGTCGCCGCTGATTATTTCCCTGCCGTTCAAGATCATGCTGTTCGTGCTGGTCGATGGCTGGGCGCTGATCATCGGCACCCTCGCCAGTAGCTTTGGTGGTGTATCGCCATGACGCCAGAAGTCGCCGTCGATATCTTCCGTGAAGCCCTGTGGCTGACCACCATGATGGTGGCGGTGCTGGTGATTCCGAGTCTGCTGGTGGGCCTGATCGTGGCGATGTTCCAGGCCGCCACCCAGATCAACGAACAGACCTTGAGCTTCCTGCCGCGCCTGCTGGTGATGCTGGTGACGCTGATCGTGGCCGGCCCGTGGCTGGTGCAGACCTTCATGGAGTACATCCTGCAGTTGTACGGCAGTATTCCGCAGGTCATCGGCTAAGCCATGTCGTCGCTGCTTCAGCTGACCGATACCCAGATCAGCACCTGGGTGGCGAGCTTCATGTTGCCGCTGTTCCGCATCGGCGCCTTGCTGACGGTCATGCCGGTGTTCGGCACCTCACTGGTGCCCAAGCGCATTCGCCTGTATTTCGCCCTGGCCATTACGGTGGTCATCGCCCCGAACCTGCCGCCCATGCCGCCGGTAAATGCGCTGGACTTGAGCGGATTGCTGCTCATTGCCGAGCAGATCCTCATCGGCGCGGTACTCGGTTTCTCACTGCAACTGTTCTTCCAGGCCTTCGTGGTGGCGGGGCAGATCGTCGCCATTCAGATGGGCATGGGCTTCGCCTCGATGGTCGACCCCACCAACGGCGTGTCGGTGGCGGTGATCGGGCAGTTCTTCACCATGCTGGTGACCCTGATGTTCCTGGCCATGAATGGCCATCTGGTGGTCTTCGAAGTGCTCACCGAGAGTTTCACCACGTTGCCGGTGGGCAGCGGCTTGATGGTCAATCATTTCTGGGAACTGGCCGGCAAGCTCGGCTGGGTACTGGGCGCGGCGTTGCTGCTGGTGCTGCCGGCGATCACCGCGCTGCTGGTGGTCAACATCGCGTTTGGCGTGATGACCCGGGCGGCACCGCAACTGAACATCTTCTCCGTCGGCTTCCCGCTCACCCTGGTACTCGGACTGTTTATCGTCTGGGTCGGGCTGGCGGACATTCTCAATCAGTATCAACCGCTGGCCAGCGAGGCCTTGCAGTTTTTACGCGAACTGGCACAGGCGCGCTGAGTCATGGCAGAGAGCGAAAGCGGTCAGGACAAAACAGAAGACCCCACGGAGAAAAAGAAAAAGGACGCCCGTGAGAAGGGCGAGATTGCGCGCTCCAAAGAGCTGAACACCCTGGCGATCATGCTTGCCGGTGCTGGCGCGCTGCTGATTTTCGGTGGGGCACTGGCCCAGGACCTGATGGACCTGATGCGCCTGAATTTTTCCCTGTCGCGGGACGTGGTGCTGGACCAGCGCTCGATGAGCACCTACCTGCTGCATTCCGGGAAGATTGCCTTGCTGGCGATTCAGCCGGTAATGATCACCTTGCTGCTGGCCGCGTTGATCGGCCCTATCTCCCTGGGTGGCTGGCTGTTCTCCGCCGGCAGCATGGCCCCCAAATTCAGCCGCATGAACCCCGGTGCGGGCCTCAAGCGCATGTTCTCGGCCAAAGCCCTGACCGAGCTGCTCAAAGCCCTGGCGAAGTTTTTCATTGTCCTGTTCGTGGCGCTGGTGGTGTTGTCGGGAGACATCGACGACCTGCTGCGCATCGCCCATGAACCGTTGGATCGAGCGGTCACTCATAGCCTGCAAGTGGTCGGCTGGAGCACCCTGTGGATGGCCTGCGGGCTGATTATCATTGCCGCGGTGGACGTACCGCTTCAGTTGTGGGAAAGCATCAACAAACTGAAGATGACCAAGCAGGAAGTGCGCGACGAGCACAAGGACCAGGAAGGGCGGCCCGAGGTCAAGCAACGGATTCGCCAGCTGCAGCGCGAAATGTCCCAGCGCCGAATGATGGCCGCCATTCCCGACGCCGACGTGGTCATCACCAACCCGACCCACTACGCCGTAGCACTCAAGTACGACCCGGACAAGAGCGGCGCGCCGATGTTGATTGCCAAGGGCAGTGACTTTTTGGCGCTGAAGATTCGTGAAATCGCGGTGGCCAACGAAATTTTGCTGCTGGAATCGCCGGCGCTGGCGCGGTCGATTTACTACTCCACGGAGCTGGAGCAGGAAATTCCAGGTGGGTTGTATCTCGCGGTGGCGCAGGTGCTGGCGTATGTCTATCAGATTCGCCAGTACAAGGCCGGCAAGGGCAAGCGGCCGGATCCGTTGAAGGATGATTTGCCGATTCCGCCTGATCTGCGTCGCGATTCCTGATTCTTTCGTTGTCAGTTCCGGCCTCATCGCGGGCAAGCCCGGCTCCCACAGGTTTTGTGGACGGCACAATATTGTGGGAGCAAGGCTTGCCCGCGATGAGGCCCGTCCAGGCAACACAAATCTTCATGTAAACCTCTCTAATTCAAACCCCCGCAAAAGTTGGAAAGCTTCTTGCAGTAGCCCCTGTGCGCCCGCTTCAGGCGTCAAAAGTTTGCTTTAAAGGCACGGGGATTACCGGTGGATCGCTCTCAGTTACTCAACAGTACTCGCACGCACATGGCAGACCTCAGTCGAGGCAATCTGGGCGTGCCGCTGTTGTTGCTGGTCATGTTGGCGATGATGATGTTGCCGGTCCCGCCGTTCCTGCTGGACGTGTTTTTCACCTTCAACATCGCCCTGTCGATTGTCGTGTTGCTGGTCTGCGTCTACGCCTTGCGGCCGCTGGATTTCGCGGTGTTCCCGACCATTCTGCTGGTGGCGACCCTGCTGCGCCTGGCGCTTAACGTGGCCTCCACGCGGGTGGTGATGCTTCATGGTCAGGACGGTCACGCCGCCGCCGGCAAGGTGATCCAGGCCTTCGGTGAGGTGGTGATCGGCGGTAACTACGTGGTCGGTATCGTGGTGTTCGCGATTCTGATGATCATCAACTTCGTCGTGGTGACCAAGGGCGCCGGGCGGATTTCCGAGGTGAGCGCGCGTTTCACCCTCGACGCGATGCCCGGCAAGCAAATGGCGATCGACGCCGACCTCAATGCCGGTCTGATCGATCAGAACCAGGCCAAGGCCCGTCGTGTAGAAGTCGCCCAGGAAGCCGAGTTCTACGGTTCCATGGACGGTGCCAGCAAGTTCGTGCGCGGTGACGCCATCGCCGGCCTGCTGATTCTGTTCATCAACCTGATCGGCGGCATGGCCGTCGGTATCTTCCAGCACAACATGTCCTTCGCCGATGCCGGCAAGGTTTACGCATTGCTGACCATTGGTGACGGTTTGGTGGCGCAATTGCCATCACTGCTGTTGTCCACTGCTGCCGCGATCATGGTGACCCGTGCTTCCGGTTCGGAAGACATGGGCAAGCAGATCAATCGCCAGATGTTCGCCTCGCCCAAGGCGCTGGCCGTGGCTGCCGGCTTGATGGCGGTGATGGGTCTGGTGCCTGGCATGCCGCATGTGTCCTTCCTGAGCATGGCGGCGCTGGCGGCGGGTGGCGCGTACCTGTTCTGGAAGAAACAGAACGCCATCAAGGTCCACGCTGCACAAGAGGTCAAGCGTCAGCAGGAGCTGCTGCCATCGCCGGCCCGCGCCCAGGAAACCAAGGAGCTGGGCTGGGATGACGTGACGCCGATCGACATGATCGGCCTGGAAGTGGGTTATCGCCTGATTCCGCTGGTGGACCGCAACCAGGGCGGTCAATTGCTGGCGCGGATCAAGGGCGTGCGCAAGAAGCTGTCTCAGGACCTGGGCTTCCTGATGCCGACCGTGCATATCCGCGACAACCTCGATCTGGCGCCGAGTGCCTATCGCCTGACCCTGATGGGGGTGATCCTCGCGGAAGCGGAGATTTACCCGGACCGCGAACTGGCGATCAACCCGGGGCAGGTCTACGGCTCGCTCAACGGCATCACCGCCAGAGACCCGGCTTTCGGGCTGGAGGCGGTGTGGATCGAAATCAGCCAGCGTGCCCAGGCACAATCGCTGGGCTATACCGTGGTCGATGCCAGTACCGTGGTGGCAACCCACTTGAACCAGATTCTGTACAAGCACTCCAGCGAGCTGATTGGTCACGAGGAAGTGCAGCAACTCATGCAATTGCTGGCGAAAAACTCGCCGAAACTGGCCGAAGAACTGGTGCCGGGCGTGCTGTCGCTGTCGCAATTGCTCAAGGTTTTGCAGGCCTTGTTGGCCGAACAGGTGCCGGTACGCGATATTCGCAGCATCGCCGAAGCCATCGCCAACAACGCCTCCAAGAGTCAAGATACTGCCGCATTGGTGGCCGCGGTGCGCGTCGGCGTTTCCCGCGCCATCGTGCAAAGCATTGTAGGCACTGACTCGGAGCTGCCAGTCATCACGCTGGAGCCAAGGTTGGAACAAATATTGCTCAATAGTCTGCAGAAGGCAGGACAAGGCTCGGAAGAGGGCGTTCTGCTGGAGCCAAGCATGGCCGAGAAGCTGCAGCGCTCGTTGATCGATGCGGCTCAGCGTCAGGAGATGCAAGGTCAACCGGTGATTCTGCTGGTGGCCGGTCCGGTTCGCGCGATGCTCTCGCGATTTGGCCGGCTGGCAGTCCCGGGTTTGCATGTGTTGGCCTATCAGGAAATACCTGACAACAAGCAAGTGACCATCGTTGCGACAGTAGGGCCCAACGGCTGAGGTAGTGGTTTATGCAAGTTAAGCGTTTTTTCGCCGCCGATATGCGTCAGGCCATGAAACTGGTTCGTGATGAGCTGGGCGCGGATGCCGCCATCATTGGCAACCGCCGGATCGCCGGTGGTGTCGAGCTGACGGCTGCCCTGGATTACAAACTGTCGGCGCTGGCTCCGCGCGTTCCGAACATGGAACTCGAAGACGAGCTGCGCAAGACTCAGTCGCGGATCGTCACCGCCCAGGCCGAATTGAGCCTGCGCAGCGAAGGCGAGAGCGACAACGCCACCAATCGCCAGTTGTTCGCAGGCCTGCCGCTCACCGCCGCCGAGCCGCTGATCGAACCGACCTACGCCGAGCCCCGTCGCCCTGCGCCGGCCCCTGTTGCTGCGCCTGCGGTTGATCAGCGCGTGTTCGACTCGATGCGCTTCGAGCTCAACGGCCTGCGGGAGCTGCTTGAAGTTCAGCTGGGCTCTTTAGCGTGGAACCAGCTGCAGGGCAGCCGTCCGGACCAGGCGAACCTCTGGCGCCGCCTGCAACGCATTGGCCTGTCCGGTCCGTTGTCGCGGGATTTGCTGGCGCTGATCACCGACATCGAAGAGCCCCGCCAGGCCTGGCGCATGTTGCTGGCACACCTGGCGCGGATGATCGCCACACCGGAAGTCGAACCGCTCGAAGAGGGCGGTGTGATTGCCATGGTCGGCCCTGCCGGCATGGGCAAGACCACCACCCTGGCCAAGCTGGCTGCCCGTTACGTGCTTAAATACGGCGCACAGAACATCGCGCTGGTGAGCATGGACAGCTATCGTATTGGTGCCCAGGAGCAACTCAAGACCCTGGGCCGGATTCTCAATGTGTCGGTGACCCACGTCGATCCGGGGCAATCGCTGGTGCAGGCACTGGATCCACTGCTGCGCAAGCGCGTCGTGCTGATCGATACCGCCGGCCTGCAGGCCAGCGATCCGGCCCTGCGCATGCAGCTTGAAAGCCTGGCCGGGCGTGGCATCAAGTCAAAAAATTACCTGGTCCTGGCAACCACCAGCCAGAAACAGGTTCTAACCGCCGCTTATCACAGTTACAAGCGTTGCGGGCTCGCTGGCTGCATCCTGACTAAACTGGATGAAACGGCGAGTCTGGGCGAGGTGTTGAGCCTGGCCATCAGCCATGAATTGCCGGTGGCCTACCTGACCGACGGCCCGCGGATCCCGGATGATTTGCATCTGCCGCGTCGTCATCAACTGGTCAGTCGGGCCGTTAGCGTGCAAATGCAGGAAGAGCCCAGCGAAGAAGCCATGGCTGACATGTTCGCTGATATCTACCACAGCCCGACCAAACAGGTAGGCTGAGGTGAAAATGAATAGTTTTTGTACCTACATCGATGGTCTGCCATGCATTGTTCCATTTGCGAACGCGCAGCCAGTAATGTGGCCTCCGTCTATGCAAGACAAGGTAAAGAAATAACATGGGCAGCATGCATCCCGTACAGGTGATCGCGGTGACCGGCGGCAAAGGTGGCGTCGGGAAAACTAACGTGTCAGTGAACTTGTCCCTGGCTTTGGCTGAGCTTGGCCGGCGCGTCATGCTGCTGGACGCCGACCTGGGGCTGGCGAACGTCGACGTTCTGCTGGGCCTGACACCCAAACGTACCCTGGCCGACGTGATCGAAGGCCGCTGCGAGCTGCGCGACGTGCTGTTGCAGGGGCCTGGCGGCATCCGCATCGTGCCGGCCGCGTCCGGCACCCAGAGCATGGTTCATTTGAGCCCGGCGCAGCATGCCGGCCTGATCCAGGCGTTCAGCGACATCGGCGACAACCTCGACGTGCTGGTGATCGACACCGCTGCGGGTATTGGTGACTCGGTAGTCAGCTTTGTGCGCGCGGCACAGGAAGTATTGCTGGTGGTCTGCGACGAACCGACTTCGATCACCGACGCCTACGCCTTGATCAAATTGCTCAACCGCGATTACGGCATGAACCGCTTCCGCGTCCTGGCGAACATGGCGCAGAGCCCGCAGGAAGGTCGCAACCTGTTTGCCAAGTTGACCAAGGTCACGGACCGCTTCCTCGACGTCGCCCTGCAATACGTCGGCGCCGTGCCTTACGACGAAAGCGTACGCAAGGCCGTGCAGAAACAACGTGCCGTCTACGAAGCCTTTCCGCGTTCCAAGTGCTCGCTGGCCTTCAAGGCAATCGCACAAAAGGTCGATACCTGGCCGCTGCCGGCCAACCCGCGCGGGCACCTGGAGTTTTTCGTCGAGCGCCTCGTGCAACAGACGGCAGGACCGGTGCTATGACAGCCAGCGGTTACAACCTCTACAAGAAGTCGGCGCGTGACGCGCAGTACGAGCTGATCGAGCGTTACGCGCCACTGGTCAAACGCATTGCCTACCACTTGCTGGCGCGCCTGCCGGCCAGCGTCCAGGTCGAAGACCTGATCCAGGCCGGGATGATCGGCCTGCTTGAAGTGTCGACCAAATACGACGCCAGCAAAGGCGCGAGTTTCGAAACGTACGCGGGCATCCGTATCCGCGGCGCCATGCTCGACGAAGTGCGCAAGGGGGACTGGGCGCCACGTTCGGTCCACCGCAATACCCGCATGGTCAGCGACGCCATTCGCTCGATTGAAGCTAAAACCGGCCGTGACGCTAAAGATCACGAAGTTGCGGCCGAACTCCAATTGAGTCTCGACGATTATTACGGGATTTTGAACGACACCCTGGGCAGCCGGTTGTTCAGTTTCGACGATCTGTTGCAGGACGGCGAACACGAAGGGCTGCACGAGGATGGCGCGAGTGCTCATCTCGAACCGTCACGCGATCTGGAAGATGAACGCTTCCAGGCGGCGCTGGCGGACGCGATTGCCAATTTGCCGGAGCGTGAGCGACTGGTGTTGGCGCTGTACTACGACGAAGAGTTGAACCTCAAGGAAATCGGTGAGGTCCTGGGGGTCAGCGAATCTCGGGTCAGCCAGTTACACAGCCAGTGCGCGGCCCGTTTGCGGGGGCGTTTGGGAGAGTGGCGAGCGCGCTGAAGGCAGTGTGGGGGCACTGCGACGTGGCTGGTGGGGTGATGAACCGCGCCGGTCTCGATCCGCTGTACTCCAGACAGTCATCGAGTGCTTTGCCAGATTGATTGAAATGGCGCGTCCAGGTGCTGGGCGCGTTTTAGTCTGCTTGGAGGTCGAATTGGACAAGAACATGAAAATCCTCATCGTTGATGACTTCTCAACGATGCGGCGGATCATAAAAAACCTGTTGCGTGACCTAGGGTTCACCAACACGGTCGAGGCCGACGATGGCACTACCGCCATTCCGGTACTCAACAGCGGGAGCATCGACTTTCTGGTAACGGACTGGAACATGCCTGGCATGACCGGTATCGATCTGCTGCGCCACGTGCGTGCCGATGAAAAGCTCAAGCACCTGCCGGTGCTGATGGTGACCGCTGAAGCCAAGCGCGAGCAGATCATCGAAGCGGCCCAGGCCGGTGTAAACGGCTATGTGGTCAAACCCTTCACGGCCCAGGCGTTGAAAGAAAAAATCGAGAAGATTTTCGAACGCATCGGTTGAACTGCGCCACGGGGGAGCTATGGGGCATAACGAATCTTCGCAGGGCGATTTTGAATCGACCTTGAAAAAACACGCCGTCGAACTGGTCGCGAGCCTTGAAAAAGGCAGGTTCGGCGATGCTGTGCAATTGATCCATGAGCTCAACCAGACCCGTGACCGCGGCCTGTATCAGGAAGTGGGCAAGCTCACCCGCGAGTTGCACAGTGCGATCGTCAATTTCCAGATCGACCCGCACATGCCGCAAGCCGAGGAAGTGTCACAGATCACCGATGCCACCGAGCGTCTGGGGTATGTGGTCAAGCTGACCGAGGCCGCGGCCAACCGCACCATGGACCTGGTGGAAAACGCCACGCCGCTGGTCAGTCGCCTGAGCGAAGAAGCCCAGGCCCTGAGCACCGACTGGGGACGGTTCATGCGTCGCGAAGTCGGGGCTGAAGAGTTCCGCGAACTGGCGCGCCGGGTCGACGGCTTCCTGACACGCAGCGCCGAGGACGGCCGCGCGGTGTCGAGCAATCTCAATGACATCCTGCTTGCCCAGGATTACCAGGACCTCACAGGTCAAGTGATCAAGCGTGTGACCCAACTGGTCACCGAAGTTGAAAGCAACCTGCTCAAGCTCGTACTCATGGCCAGCCAGGTGGACCGCTTTGCGGGCATCGAACATGACCGTGATGCGATGCTTGCCGAAAAAGATCCACAAAAACATCTCTCTCAGGGTGAAGGTCCGCAGATTCATGCCGATAAAAGAGAAGACGTTGTGTCCGGTCAGGACGATGTGGACGATTTGCTATCCAGCCTGGGTTTTTAGGGTTCGGAATTTTAGGTTTTTTGGGTTTTTAAACCTGTTAGGAGCACACCATTAATGAGCTTCGGCGCCGATGAAGAGATCCTTCAGGATTTCCTGGTTGAGGCCGGCGAGATTCTAGAGCAACTGTCCGAGCAACTGGTCGAGCTGGAAAGCCGGCCGGATGATGCGGACTTGCTCAATGCAATTTTTCGCGGTTTTCACACTGTAAAAGGGGGCGCCGGCTTCCTCCAGCTCAACGAGTTGGTGGAGTGCTGCCACATCGCCGAGAACGTGTTCGACATCCTGCGCAAGGGCGAACGTCGCGTCGATTCGGAACTGATGGACGTGGTTCTCGAAGCACTGGACGCGGTGAACAGCATGTTCAGCGAAGTCCGCGAGCGCAGCCCGATCACGGCGGCCACACCTGAACTGCTCGCGGCACTGGCCCGTCTGGCCGAGCCGCAAACGGCAGACGAGGCTGCACCTGCGCTCGTTGCCGAAGTGGTTGAAGAGCCTGTCGCACAAAGCGAAACGGGTGACATCACCGACAATGAATTCGAACAACTGCTGGACTCGCTGAACGCCGTCAAGGCTCAGGCCGAGGCGCCGGCGGCTGCACCTGAACTTGCTGGCGATGGCGTTGCCAGCGACGAAATCACCGATGCCGAGTTCGAGTCGTTGCTCGACCAGTTGCACGGTAAAGGCCAGTTCGCCGTGGATGTGGTGGTGGCCCCTGTTGCGCCTGCCGCGCCGGAGGCTCCGAAAGCCGCGGGCGACAGTTCCGACATTACCGACGACGAATTCGAAGCGCTGCTCGACCAATTGCACGGCAAGGGCAACTTTGCCGTCGAGGCGCTGGAATCGGCCATTGCTTCGGTGCCGACGCCAGCGGCACCAACGGCCGCCGCAGCCGGTAGCGACCTGATTACCGATCACGAATTCGAGTCGCTGCTCGACGAATTGCACGGCAAAGGCAAGTTCACCGAAGTCGGCAGCACATCGGCAGCCGTTACCGGCGCCAGCACTCCGGTGGCGGCCCCTGTCGCCAAGGCTGCACCTGCACCTGCGGCCAAGGCACCTGAGCCGAAAGCCGAAACGCCCGCTCCAGCACCCACTGCCGCACCGGCTCCAGCCCGTGCCCAAGCTGCGCCGCCGGCGGAAAAACCGGCCAGCGAAGCCGAGACCACCGTGCGGGTCGATACCGCGCGTCTCGATGAAATCATGAACATGGTCGGCGAACTGGTACTGGTGCGTAACCGTCTGGTGCGCCTGGGTCTCAACAGTGGCGACGAAGCCATGTCCAAGGCCGTGTCGAACCTCGACGTGGTGACGGCCGATCTGCAGACCGCGGTCATGAAGACCCGGATGCAACCGATCAAGAAAGTCTTCGGGCGCTTTCCGCGCCTGGTTCGCGACCTGGCTCGCCAGCTCAAGAAAGAAATCATTCTGGAACTGGTCGGCGAAGAAACCGACCTCGACAAGAACCTCGTCGAGGCCCTGGCCGATCCGCTGGTCCACTTGGTGCGCAACGCGGTCGACCACGGCATCGAGTCGCCGGAAGAGCGCGAAGCTTCGGGCAAGGCCCGTGGCGGCAAGGTGATCCTGGCCGCGGAACAGGAAGGCGACCATATCCTGCTGTCGATCTCCGATGACGGCAAAGGCATGGACCCGAATGTCCTGCGTTCCATCGCGGTGAAACGCGGTGTGATGGACAAGGACGCGGCCGATCGCCTGAGCGACACCGAATGCTACAACCTGATTTTCGCCCCGGGTTTCTCGACCAAGACCGAGATCTCCGACGTGTCGGGTCGTGGCGTGGGCATGGACGTGGTGAAAACCAAGATTTCCCAGCTCAACGGCTCGATCAACATTTTCTCCGCCAAGGGCCAGGGCTCGAAGATCGTCATCAAGGTGCCGTTGACCCTGGCGATCATGCCGACGTTGATGGTCATGCTCGGCAACCAGGCGTTCGCGTTCCCGCTGGTGAACGTCAACGAGATCTTCCACCTCGACCTGTCGACCACCAACGTGGTGGATGGCCAGGAAGTGGTGATCGTGCGGGACAAGGCGCTGCCGTTGTTCTACCTCAAGCGCTGGCTGGTCAGCTCCGCCGCTCACGAAGAGCAGCGCGAAGGCCATGTGGTGATCCTTTCGGTGGGCACCCAGCGGATCGGCTTCGTCGTCGATCAACTGGTGGGCCAGGAAGAAGTGGTCATCAAGCCATTGGGCAAAATGCTCCAGGGAACCCCGGGCATGTCGGGCGCCACCATTACCGGTGACGGTCGCATTGCGCTGATTCTCGATGTTCCGAGCATGCTCAAGCGTTACGCCACGCGGCGTATTTGATTCTGGTGGAGCGGGGCGACTGAGGCCCCGCTGCATCTAACGGAGTGTTTATGGCAGTCAAAGTCCTGGTGGTGGACGATTCGGGGTTTTTCCGCCGCCGCGTCTCGGAAATTCTTTCAGCGGATTCGAATATCCAGGTCGTCGGTACGGCGACCAACGGAAAAGAGGCGATCGATCAGGCGCTGGCCCTCAAGCCGGACGTGATCACCATGGACTACGAGATGCCGATGATGGACGGCATCACGGCGGTGCGGCACATCATGCAGCGCTGCCCGACCCCGGTCTTGATGTTTTCCTCGCTGACCCACGAAGGCGCCCGGGTGACCCTCGACGCGCTGGACGCCGGCGCGGTGGACTTCCTGCCGAAGAATTTCGAAGACATCTCGCGCAACCCCGAGAAGGTCAAGCAACTGCTGTGCGAGAAGATACTCAGCATCGCGCGCAGCAACCGTCGTGTCAGCGCCTACAGTGCTCCGGCGCCTGTAGCGGCTCCTGCACCAGCACCTGCGCCTTCCAGCCTCGGCAGTTATGGCGGCAGCGCGCCTGTGCGTCCGGCACCGATCCCGGCGCGTACTCACGCCGCCGCACCCTCGTCGCCGGCCCCCAAGCGCAAAGCCTACAAACTGGTGGCCATCGGCACATCCACGGGCGGCCCGGTTGCCCTGCAGCGGGTACTGACTCAATTGCCGGCCAACTTCCCGGCACCGATCGTGCTGATCCAGCACATGCCGGCAGCCTTCACCAAGGCCTTCGCCGAGCGTCTGGACAAGCTGTGTCGCATCAGCGTCAAGGAAGCCGAGGACGGCGACATCCTGCGTCCGGGCCTGGCGTTGCTGGCACCCGGTGGCAAGCAAATGATGATCGACGGCCGCGGCGCGGTGAAAATCTTGCCGGGCGACGAGCGTTTGAACTACAAACCGTGCGTGGACATCACCTTCGGTTCGGCGGCGAAAACCTACGGTGACAAAGTTCTGGCGGTGGTATTGACCGGCATGGGCGCCGACGGCCGCGAAGGCGCGCGCCTGTTGAAACAGGGCGGCAGTTCGATCTGGGCCCAGGATGAAGCCAGCTGCGTGATCTACGGCATGCCGATGGCCATCGTCAAAGCCGAGCTCGCCGACGCGGTGTACAGCCTGGACGACATCGGCAAGCACCTGGTCGAGGCCTGTATCTGATGGATGTTCTCAGCCTCATCGGCATCATCATGGCGTTTGTCGCCATCATCGGTGGCAACTACCTTGAAGGCGGGCACCTCGGGGCGCTGGCCAACGGCCCGGCAGCCTTGATCGTACTCGGCGGGACCATCGGCGCGGCGTTGCTGCAATCGCCGATGAGCGCCTTCAAACGGGCCATGCAGATACTGGCGTGGATTCTGTTTCCACCGCGTGTCGACCTGGCCGGCGGCATCGATCGCGTCGTCAACTGGAGCCTGACCGCACGCAAGGAAGGCTTGCTCGGGCTGGAAGGGGTGGCCGACACCGAGCCGGACAGCTACTCGCGCAAAGGCTTGCAACTGCTGGTGGACGGCGCCGAACCCGAAGCCATCCGCAGTATTCTGGAAGTGGATTTTTTCACCCAGGAAAGCCGCGACGTCGAAGCGGCCAAGGTGTTCGAAAGTATGGGCGGTTATGCGCCGACCATCGGCATCATCGGTGCGGTGATGGGCCTGATCCACGTCATGGGCAACCTCGGCGATCCATCGCAACTGGGCAGCGGCATTGCCGTGGCCTTCGTCGCCACCATCTACGGTGTGGCCAGTGCCAACCTGGTGCTGCTGCCGATTGCCGCCAAACTCAAATCCGTTGCGCTGCGCCAGTCGCGTTATCGCGAAATGTTGCTCGAAGGCATCCTGTCGATCGCCGAAGGTGAAAACCCTCGCTCCATTGAGTTGAAGCTTCAGGGCTTCATGGATTGATGGGGGTAATGGACTATGGCTCGTCGCCGACAGCATGAAGAGCATGTAAACCATGAGCGTTGGCTGGTTTCCTATGCCGACTTCATCACCTTGCTCTTCGCGTTTTTCGTGGTGATGTACTCGATCTCTTCGGTCAACGAAGGCAAGTACAAGATCATTTCCGAGGCGCTGATCGGGGTCTTCTCCGACACCGAACGCGCGCTCAAGCCGATCCCGATCGGTGACGAGCGTCCGAAGACCGTGACCCCGGCCAAGCCGCTGGTCAAGGATGCCGAGCAGGTCGACGCCGGCATCGCCGGGGCCAGCGATCCGCTGAAAAGCATTGCCGACGACATCAGCGCGGCGTTCGGTGACCTGATCAGTTCGAATCAGATGACGGTGCGTGGCAATGAGCTGTGGGTCGAGATCGAACTCAATTCCAGCCTGTTGTTCGGCAGCGGCGATGCCATGCCCAGCGACATCGCGTTCAACATCATCGATAAGGTCGCGGCCATTCTGAAGCCGTTCGACAATCCGATTCATGTCGAAGGTTTTACCGACGATCAGCCTATTCGTACCGCGCAATACCCCACCAACTGGGAACTGTCGTCGGCCCGCTCGGCGAGCATTGTGCGCATGCTGGCGATGCAGGGGGTGAACCCCGGTCGCCTGGCGTCGGTCGGCTACGGCGAGTTCCAGCCGGTGGCCAACAACGCCACAGCCGAAGGGCGGGCGCGCAACCGTCGCGTGGTGCTGGTGGTATCACGCAATCTTGACGTGCGCCGCAGCCTGACCGGGACCGGAACCGCTCATACCACACCGGATGCTGCTTTGAAGCGTGCTGGCACACAAACTGCACCGACCCCGGTCAAGTCGCCGGTACGAGAGAGCGCCGTCAATTCTCCGTCACCCGCATTAACACGTTGAGCTATTTCTCGGCCGATTCCTTATGGTCGGCCGGGTGGAACAATCCGAATGAGAGTCTGGGCAGTCGCCAATCAAAAGGGTGGTGTCGGTAAAACCACTTCCTCCATCGCTTTAGCCGGTTTGCTGGCCGAGGCGGGCAAGCGCGTGGTCGTGGTCGACCTGGACCCCCACGGCTCGATGACCAGCTACTTCGGCTACGACCCCGACAGCCTGGAACACAGCAACTACGACCTGTTCCTGCACAAGGGCAGCGTGCCGCAGGGTTTGCCCGGGCAATTGCTGCTGTCCACCAGTGACGAACGCATTTCCCTGTTGCCATCGAGCACCGCCCTGGCCACCCTTGAGCGCCAGTCGCCAGGCCAGAGTGGCCTGGGCCTGGTGATTGCCAAGAGCCTGGCGCAGTTGTGGCAGGACTTCGATTACGCAGTGATCGACAGCCCGCCGTTGCTCGGCGTGCTGATGGTCAATGCCTTGGCGGCAAGCCAGCAATTGGTGATCCCGGTGCAGACCGAACACCTGGCGGTCAAGGGCCTGGAACGCATGGTCAACACCCTGGCGATGATCAACCGTTCACGCAAGCAGGCCTTGCCGTTCAGCATCGTGCCAACCCTGTTTGACCGTCGCACGCAAGCGTCCCTCGGCACGCTAAGGGTGCTGCGCGACAAGTTTCCGGAAGAGATCTGGCAGGGCTACATTCCCGTGGACACGCGCCTGCGCGATGCCAGTCGTGCGGGGCTGACGCCTTCGCAATTCGACGGCAAGAGCCGCGGCGTACTCGCCTACCGTGCGTTGCTCAAGCATCTGCTGGCGGCACAACTCGTTCCGCAGGTGGCGTGAGATGAGCCATAGCCGTGGGGTGCGCACATGAACCGGCCATTGAAAACTACGTCGCGCCCGCAACTGGCGCTTCAGTCTTATCTGGAAAGCTTGCTGCAGGACATCACCGAGGAGTTTGCTCCGTCAATCGAAGCGCCTCCCCAGGTGGTCGAGGTCGAAGCGGCGCTGGACGAATTCCAGGCGGCAGTGCTCGAAGAACAGGCCCGGGATGCGCAGAAAGCCGTGGCCGCTCCCGCTCCAGTGGCCACGCCGGCAGCGAAGACACCCGTTGTCGTAGTCGAAGCACCGGCACCTGTCCTGGCGCCGGTATCGACCATCGCTCCGTTGCTGCAAGCGTTGGTGCCTCCATCCGCCGAGGTGGAGCCAACACCGGAGCCAGCGGTTGTCGAAGTTCACCAAGCGCTGGTGCTCCCGGTGGTCGAGGTTCACCTGCCACCCGCCAACACGCCGCCACCGGTGGAAACCGACGGTCGTCCGGCCTGGGCAGCCGAACCGTTCGAATGCCTGTTGTTCGATGTTGCCGGGTTGACGCTGGCGGTGCCGCTGGTGTGCCTGGGGTCGATTTATCCTTTGGCCGGCCATGAGCTCACGCCGCTGTTCGGCCAACCGGAGTGGTTCCTCGGCATCCTGCCGAGCCAGGCGGGCAACCTGAAGGTTCTGGACACCGCGCGTTGGGTCATGCCCGACCGTTATCGCGATGACTTCCGCCAGGGCCTGCAATACGTCATTTCCGTTCAGGGCTACGAGTGGGGGCTGGCGGTGCATCAGGTCAGTCGCTCGTTGCGCCTGGACCCGAACGAAATCAAGTGGCGCAGCCACCGTGGTCAGCGGCCATGGCTGGCGGGCACGGTGATTGAACACATGTGTGCGTTGCTCGACGTATCCGAACTGGCCGAGTTGATCGCCAGCGGTGGGGCAAAGCACATGGGCGGCAGCAAGCCGGCCCCAAAATTGAAATGAACACTGCACAACAAACACGCGACGGCATTCAAATGCCGCAGCACAGAACACACACCGCCACGGCGGTTTTTCGAGGGGTCAGGGTATGAATGATAAGGCGACGGCGGCAAAAGGGTCCGAAGATCCGATCCTGCAATGGGTAACCTTCAAGCTGGACAACGAAACCTACGGCATCAACGTGATGCGCGTTCAGGAAGTCCTGCGCTACACCGAAATCGCCCCGGTGCCGGGTGCCCCGAGCTACGTGCTGGGCATCATCAACCTGCGCGGTAACGTAGTCACCGTGATCGACACCCGTCAGCGTTTCGGCCTGATGAATGCCGAAATCAGCGACAACACCCGTATCGTCATCATCGAAGCCGACAAGCAAGTGGTCGGGATCATGGTCGACAGCGTGGCCGAAGTGGTTTACCTGCGTCAGTCGGAAATCGAAACCGCGCCGAACGTCGGTAATGAAGAATCCGCCAAGTTCATTCAAGGCGTGTGCAACAAGAACAACGAACTGCTGATCCTGGTCGAACTGGACAAGATGATGAGCGAAGAAGAATGGTCGGAACTGGAGAGTATCTGATTGATTCTCGAGGTTGCGGTCATTGTCCTGTTCCTGTTCTGGGCAGGCACGCTGGCGATGTTTCTGGCGTACATTCGCGATCAACGCAAGATCGCCGCGCAACAGGCCCAGGGAGATGCGCTGCGTGATCAGCGCATCAAGGACCTGGCCAAACGGGTCGATGACTACCAGAACGGCAATGTGCGCATGGGTGAAGACCTGCACGAACTACGTGCCATTGTCGCGCCCCTGCCGGACCAGCTCGCCCGCGTGGAACAGCGCGACCCCACAAGCCTGTCGTTCGCCCAGGCGGCGCGACTGGTGGGGATGGGCGCCAGCGTCGACGAACTGACCCAGTCCTGCGGCTTGACCCAGGCTGAGGCGGAGTTGATGAGCAAGTTGCACAAGAACTAAGTTGCCATCAAAAGATTGCCCGAGCCTGACTTCAGCTACGGGCAATACTTTTGTGCATTCGCTTGCTGTGATTAGTAACTTGCGAGTCGAACAAATGATGTCTGGTAGCTTGTAAACCGCCAGCTGTTTCCAGCAATCAACAGTTTGTTATCGGGCATCAAGGCGAAAGCAACTGCGCCATCGCTATCGCCAAACACCGGAATCGTTTTCCAGCCAACGCCATCGGCAAAGCCAGGATCCAGAGAACCATTCCCCAGATAGCTCCCTACAAGAAATTCATTTTTTTCGCCATTTTCAGGTTGGGCAATTACATTGCCGATTGTCATCGTGATGTGATTGATTAACGACGTTCCTCCGAGCCACAAGCAATTCTGAGGTCTTGGTTGCGAGATTGCAGGTTTGCCAAAGTTGAAGGTAGTGTCGTATTGACCATCCTTCGTAAATCCCATGACCATACAATCATTGGTGCCCAAGCCAACATCTTTGTAGGTGTAGACGAAACCTGCGGCGACTAGTCGTCCATTTGGCGCCAAAATGACTTGATTGATATGGGTTGAATGATCTCTATAACTGAAAGAAGAGAAACCACCAGCACCAAAAGTTTTGTCAGGTGACCCATCACGGTTGAACCGGACGATAAGTCCATGCTCGTGTTCTTTCTGGACTCCGCCAAAAACGATGATCTTTCCATCTACTTGGACCAAGTGCCCGGACAGCTTTACAGAATCACCACCTGCCTTGAATTTTACGTAACCTGAATTGCCGAAACTCGTATCGGGAGCGCCGCTCTGCAGGAACCGCATGATGATTCCGTAACCATCTTGCCCTTTAACGGAACTGTGGACAGTCAACAATATGGTTCCATCGGGCTGGACTGTTGTACTGCTCATGCTATTTGAAGATGAGGTGTCGCTGCCTTGCAGGCTCCTTAATTGCGGCTCGGTTGATGGAATGTTAACGATGACATGGCCACGATCACCAAAGCTGATGTCACGTTCACCATTTTCGTTTACGCGTAGCAGTACAGGCTGATATCCACCTTCTTCGGTGTGGTTGAAGCCAGATAGCAAAATTTTATTGTCATCGAAAATAGAAATAGGGCCACCCAATGCGTCGACACTAGGCAAGAAGTTGTCTCTGACGTATCCGTCGCGGCCAAATCGCGTGTCGATGGAGCCGTTTTCATTCATTTGAAACAAGCCAAACTGCCTTCCGTCATCGCTGTATGTCGTAGCGCTTACAACAATTTTTCCGCTTTTATTCACCGCCACGCCAGCAACTTGGGAAGTTCTAGTGCCAGGAAATGAATGCGAAATTTTCCCTTGTTGTCCAAACGTTGGGTCAAGAAAGGGGGAGTCGTTGCCAGCCGTTTCATTTGTAGTGTTCATTATTGTTACCTGCCCACGGTGAGTTGGCTCACAGGCGAAGGTGTTCAGCCTGTGAAAGCGCCACTGGCGCCCCATTTTAAGTGGAGGGTGGCAGGCGAGATTAGGTGTGCGTTAGAGAGAATCGCAACTGTCAGTTCTGACAGTTGCGATAAGCGGACAATCCGTCCAGGTATCAATAGTCCGTACCACGCTCGGTAATGTCCTTCTCAAGCACCGGCGCATCCGGATCCTGCCCCGCCGGAAACTTGCCCTTCAAATTCCACGCAAACGCAATGATCTCCGCGATCGTGCGGTACAACTCCTCCGGAATACTGTCCCCCAGCTCCATGCGCGCCAGCAGCTTCACCAACTCGGCGTTTTCGTAGATCGGCACTTCGTAGTCGCGGGCAATCCGCAGGATTTCCTCGGCCAGTTCTTCATCACCCTTGGCGGTAAGGGTAGGGGCGTGGCTGCCGTCGTATTGGAGGGCGATGGCCTGGCGTGGGGCGTTGGGGTTTTTCATGCGGTTTCGTCGACCCAGCGTTGTTCAAGACGGGTTTGCGGGCCTTGGGGTGGTTTGCCGTGATGGCAATCGAGATCACCGACGTTCAGGCCCGATGCCAGCAGGCGTTGGCGCAATGCCGCCAGATTGTTTTCGATCAGGCTGGCGGTGTACGGCCGTTCGGCCCACAACTGGCTGGACAGGCTGCCCTTGATCAGCTGTGCCTGAATCTGCATCGGCCCCAGCGGCTCCATGTCGAACGCCAGCTCGACGCGCCACAGTTGTTGCCTGGGCTCTTGCTCGTCGCGACGTTCATGTTGCTGTTCTTTCTCTGGCGTTTCTTCGCGCTGGAATTTGATCTGCAATGGCACGATGTCTTGCAGGTTGCGCATCGGGATTTCCAGTTGCCAAGTGCTCATCAGGCGACCATCACTGGTGACGCCGCTCTGCTCCAGGCTAGACAGTTGATGGCTCTGCAAGCGTGAAACCGCTGCCGCCGCCAGACGCAGCAAGTGTTCGAGGTCGTCTTCGCCTTCGGCGCTTTGCAACAGGCGCTCGGGCAGCGGGAAGTCGGTCGGTGAGGGTTTGGCGCTGACCTGTCCGAGCATGCCCAGGGCATTGCGCACGAAGCTCGGCATGGCCTGGGCCAGGGTGTTGGCGGCGATGATCGCACTCAGATTGGTACTGGCCGGCAGCCCCGGTGTCAGTTGCGCAATCAATTTGAGCAGATCGGCTTTCATGTCGGGCGCGAGCGTGGGGTTTTGACCGGTCAGCAGTTTGGTTTCGAGGAAGGCGCCACTGTTGGCCAGCGCCTGCGCCAGGCCTTTGGGTGTGCTCAGTTGCTGGACGTCCGGCAGGCCGGCAAGCAGCCTGTCCACAGCCGCGCGCAAGTCGCTGGGGGTTTGGTCCGATGGTGGCAGGTTTTGCAACAGCGTGAGCAAGCCATTCAGCGAACCCTGACGGCTGGATTGACTGACCAGTTGCTGGGTCACCGCCAATTGGTCCTGGCGGTTGCTCAAGGGCACGAACTTCAAGGTCTGGGTGTCCTGCACCCGGGCGCTGAGCAAGGTGCCGATACGCAACGGCTGCGGGCTGTCGATGCTCAAGGTGCTGCCGCTCAGGGCGGTATTGAGCAGGCTGACCATCGAGCGAAACACCGTCGGTTGCCCCGGTACTTGCGGCAACACCTGGGAGGTCAGCACTTTGCCCTGTAACAGCGTGCCGACCGGCAGTTGCGCGGTGTCGAGGCGGGTGAGGGTGGCAACGCTGGAGGCGAGGGCCTGTTGCACGGTAATGGCCAGATTGCCCGCCGAAGGCTGGGTGACGGCGATGCTGGTGCCCTGGGCCAACGGCAGGTTGCTGGTGGCCTGGACTGTGGTCTGGCGCCCGCTTTCCAGAGTGACCTTCAACAATAGCTGAAAAGTCTGATCCGCCTGCTTGAGCGACAGCACTTCGGCCCTGGCAGTCTGGCCGGTGGTGATCAGGCCCTCGATGGGCGTCAGCAGCTTCAGCAACTCGCCACTGATCGCCAGCGGGCGCGTGGCCGCCGGGGTGGTCTGCGGTAGCGGGAGGATGTTGATTTCGCCTGTCATACGCGGTCACAACCTTGGGAAAATGCGCTCTTTGGAGTAGGAAATGGCATGTATAATGCCGCGCGGTTGTATACAGGGCGCCCGAAACATTGCAATTATTTGACGCAAGTCTCTCGCTCGGGTTGCCAATACATCTATTCTGCTTCTCTTTAACGGCCGCGCCAGAGCCGACTTGAACCGATAAGGCCCGTGAACCCTTGACCAGTCCTGTCCTGCAAACCGTTGCCCTTGCCTGTGAGCGAGACCTCCGGCTGCTCTTCGAAAATCTCGATTTGAGACTGGCCAGTGGCGAAATGGTACAAATCAGCGGCCCCAATGGCAGTGGCAAGACCAGCCTGTTGCGCCTGCTTTCGGGGCTGATGCACCCGACGGCCGGTCAAGTGTTGCTCAATGGTCAGCCACTCAACGAACAGCGCACGGAGCTGGCGCGCAACCTGCTGTGGATCGGCCATGCGGCGGGGATCAAGGACTTGCTGACGCCGGAGGAGAACCTGAGCTGGCTCTGTGCCCTGCATCAGCCGGCCTCCCATGAAGCGATCTGGCAGGCCCTGGCGGCGGTCGGGTTGCGTGGTTTCGAAGATGTTCCCTGCCATACCCTGTCCGCTGGCCAGCAGCGCCGTGTCGCCTTGGCGCGTTTATATCTGGACAGCCCGCCGCTGTGGATTCTCGATGAGCCCTTCACCGCGCTGGACAAGCAAGGCGTGGCGCAGTTGGAGGAGCACCTGGCCGGCCACTGCGAACGCGGCGGCATGGTGGTATTGACCACTCACCACACGCTGAGCCGCATGCCGGCTGGCTATCGCGACATTGATCTGGGGAAATGGGCCGTATGAGTGTGTTCGGCCTGTTGGTCGCCCGTGAGGCCCGTCTGTTGTTCCGCCGCCCCGCGGAACTGGCGAACCCGTTGGTGTTTTTTGCCATTGTCGTTTCGCTGTTTCCGCTGGCGGTGGGCCCCGAGTCTCAATTGTTGCAAACCTTGTCCCCGGGACTGGTCTGGGTGGCGGCCCTTTTATCGGTTTTACTCTCGCTGGACGGGCTTTTCCGCAGTGATTTCGAAGACGGATCGCTGGAACAGTGGGTCCTTTCGCCGCACCCCCTGCCTCTTCTGGTTCTGGCCAAGGTGCTGGCACACTGGTCGTTTTCCGGCCTGGCACTGGTTTTGCTCGCTCCCTTGCTGGCGTTGATGCTCGGTTTGCCTGCCGCCTGTCTGCCGGTGTTGCTGCTTTCCTTATTGCTCGGTACACCGGTGCTGAGCCTGCTCGGTGCGGTGGGCGCGGCGTTGACCGTCGGTTTGAAGCGCGGTGGCCTGTTGCTTGCTCTGCTGATATTGCCGTTGTACATCCCGGTGTTGATTCTTGGCAGTGGCGCCTTGCAGGCGGCCTTGCAGGGCATGCCGGCGACCGGTTATCTGTTGTGGCTGGGTAGCCTGACCGCCCTGGCGATAACCCTGACACCCTTTGCAATAGCCGCTGGCCTGAAGATCAGCGTCGGCGAATAATGAGGTCTGGTTAAAAATTGACCAGTAAAGACCCTTTGGCTGCCTCGTGATAACGGGCAGCAACCGTGATTGGAAACAGTAATGAACTGGACCTGGTTTCATAAGCTCGGCTCACCCAAGTGGTTCTACGGCATCAGCGGCAAACTGTTGCCGTGGCTGAGCATGGCGGCGTTGCTGCTGATCGGCATTGGCGTGGTCTGGGGTCTGGCCTTCGCGCCACCCGACTACCAGCAGGGCAACAGCTTTCGCATCATCTATATTCACGTTCCGGCGGCCATGCTGGCGCAGTCCATCTACGTGATGCTGGCCGTGTGCGGTGTCGTCGGGCTGGTGTGGAAAATGAAACTGGCCGATGTCGCCCTGCAATGCGCGGCCCCCATCGGTGCCTGGATGACCGCCGTGGCGCTGGTCACCGGGGCGATCTGGGGCAAACCGACCTGGGGCTCGTGGTGGGTCTGGGATGCACGACTCACGTCTATGCTGATCCTGCTGTTCCTGTACTTCGGTCTCATTGCGCTGGGCAACGCCATCAGCAATCGTGACAGCGCGGCCAAGGCTTGCGCGGTGTTGGCGATTGTCGGCGTGATCAATATCCCGATCATCAAATACTCGGTGGAGTGGTGGAACACCCTGCACCAGGGCGCGACCTTCACCCTCACCGAAAAGCCGGCGATGCCTGCCGAAATGTGGCTGCCGCTGCTGCTGACGGCGCTGGGCTTCTACTGTTTCTTCGGCGCGGTGTTGCTATTGCGCATGCGCCTGGAAGTGCTCAAGCGCGAGGCGCGAGCCAGCTGGGTCAAGGCCGAAGTACAGAACAGCCTGGAGGTCGCTCGATGAGTTTTGCGTCATTCGGCGACTTCATCGCCATGGGCCATCACGGCCTGTATGTCTGGTCGGCCTACGGCATCTGCCTGGTGGTGCTGGCCCTCAACGTGGCGGCGCCGATCCTGGCCCGCAAGCGTTATTTGCAACAAGAGGCGCGTCGTCTGCGCCGGGAGAACGGCAAGTGAATCCGCTGCGTAAAAAGCGTCTTACCATCATTCTTGCGATTCTGGTCGGGGTCGGCGCTGCCGTTGGCCTGGCCCTGAGCGCCCTGCAGCAAAACATCAATCTGTTTTACACGCCGACGCAGATCGCCAACGGCGAGGCCCCGCAGGACACGCGTATTCGCGCCGGCGGCATGGTCGAGAAAGGTTCGTTGCAACGTTCCAGTGATTCGCTGGACGTGAAGTTCATTGTCACCGACTTCAACAAGTCCGTGACCATCACCTATCGCGGCATCCTTCCGGACCTGTTCCGCGAAGGGCAGGGCATCGTCGCCCTGGGCAAGCTCAATGCCGATGGCGTGGTGGTGGCCGATGAAGTGCTGGCCAAGCACGACGAGAAGTACATGCCCCCGGAAGTGACCAAGGCGTTGAAAGACAGTGGTCAATCCGCCCCAACACCCGCTAAGGAGGGTTGATCCATGACTTCCGGCATTTTCATTCCAGAGCTTGGCCATCTGGCCATGATTCTGGCGCTGTGCTTTGCGCTGGTTCAGGCCGTGGTGCCGTTGCTCGGTGCCTGGCGCGGTGACCGTTTGTGGATGAGCCTGGCCCAGCCGGCAGCCTGGGGCCAGTTTGCCTTTCTGCTGTTCGCTTTCGGTGTTCTGACTTATGCGTTCATGACCGACGATTTCTCCGTCGCTTATGTGGCCAGCAACTCCAACAGTGCCTTGCCGTGGTACTACAAGTTCAGCGCCGTGTGGGGCGCCCACGAAGGTTCGCTGCTGCTCTGGGCTCTGATCCTCGGTGGCTGGACTTTTGCGGTGTCGGTGTTCTCCCGCCAGTTGCCGCAGGTGATGCTGGCACGGGTGCTGGCAGTGATGGGCATGATCAGCACCGGTTTCCTGCTGTTCCTGATTCTCACTTCCAACCCGTTCAAACGTATCCTGCCGCAAATACCCAGCGATGGCGCTGATCTCAATCCGCTGCTGCAAGACATCGGCCTGATCGTGCACCCGCCGATGCTGTACATGGGGTATGTCGGTTTCTCGGTGGCATTCGCCTTCGCCATCGCCGCGCTGATGGGGGGACGCCTGGATGCGGCATGGGCACGCTGGTCGCGCCCATGGACCATCGTCGCCTGGGCCTTCCTCGGCATCGGTATCACCCTTGGCTCATGGTGGGCCTATTACGAACTCGGCTGGGGCGGCTGGTGGTTCTGGGACCCGGTGGAAAACGCTTCCTTCATGCCATGGCTGGTGGGCACTGCGCTGATTCACTCGCTGGCGGTCACGGAAAAACGTGGCGTGTTCAAGAGCTGGACCGTGTTGCTGGCCATTGCCGCGTTCTCGTTGAGCCTGCTGGGCACATTCCTCGTGCGTTCCGGCGTGCTGACCTCGGTTCACGCTTTCGCCTCCGACCCCGAGCGCGGGGTGTTCATCCTGATTTTCCTGCTGTTTGTGGTGGGCGGATCGTTGACGCTGTTCGCCCTGCGCGCGCCGGTGGTCAAGAGCCAGGTCGGCTTCAACCTCTGGTCCCGGGAAACCCTGCTGCTGGGCAATAACCTGGTGCTGGTGGTGGCGGCTTCGATGATCCTGCTCGGCACCTTGTACCCGCTGATTCTCGATGCGATGACCGGCGCCAAGCTGTCGGTGGGCCCGCCATACTTCAACGCGCTGTTCATTCCGTTGATGGCGTTGCTGATGCTGGTGATGGCGGTCGGCGTGATCGTGCGCTGGAAAGACACCCCGGTGAAATGGCTGGCGAGCATGCTGACCCCGGTATTGCTGGGCAGTGTCGCCATGGCGGTAGTGGCCGGCGTCGCTTACGGCGATTTCAACTGGGCGGTGCTCGCTACCTTCCTGCTCGCCGCCTGGGTGTTGCTGGCCGGCGTGCGCGACATCTTCGACAAGACTCGCCACAAAGGCCTGATCAAAGGTCTGCCGACCCTGACCCGCAGCTACTGGGGCATGCAGCTCGCGCACCTGGGCATCGCGGTCTGCGCCCTGGGCGTGGTGCTGTCGAGCCAGAACAGTGCGGAGCGCGATCTGCGCCTGGCACCGGGTGAGTCCATGGACCTGGCCGGTTACCACTTCGTGTTCGAAGGCGCCAAGCACTTCGAAGGCCCGAACTTCACCTCCGACAAGGGCACCATCCGGGTGATCCGCGATGGCAAGGAAGTCAGCGTGCTGCACCCGGAAAAACGCCTCTATACCGTGCAAAACTCGGTGATGACCGAGGCCGGGATCGACGCCGGGTTCACCCGTGACCTCTACGTTGCCCTGGGCGAACCGCTGGGCGATGGCGCCTGGGCGGTGCGGGTGCACGTCAAGCCGTTCGTGCGCTGGATCTGGTTCGGTGGCTTGCTCACCGGTCTGGGCGGGGTGCTGGCGGCGCTGGATCGACGCTATCGGGTCAAGGTGAAAAGCCGTGTGCGTGAAGCACTGGGCATGAGTGGAGCCACTGCATGAAACGATGGTTGATGCTGTTGCCACTGGCGATTTTTCTGGTGGTCGCTGTTTTCCTGTATCGCGGTCTGTACCTGGACCCGTCCGAGTTGCCTTCGGCGATGATCGGCAAACCGTTCCCCGAGTTTTCCCTGCCGGCAGTGCAGGGCGACAAGACCCTGGCCCGCGCCGACATCCTCGGCAAACCGGCGCTGGTCAACGTCTGGGGGACCTGGTGCATTTCCTGCCGGGTCGAGCACCCGGTACTGAACAAGCTGGCCGAAAGAGGCGTGCTGATCTACGGCATCAACTACAAGGACGTCAACGCCGCCGCCTTGAAGTGGCTGAACGAATTTCACAACCCGTATCAACTGGACATCCGCGACGATCAAGGCACCCTGGGCCTGAACCTCGGCGTGTACGGCGCACCGGAAACCTTCTTCATCGACGCCAAGGGCATCATCCGCGACAAGTTCGTCGGGGTGATCGACGAACAGGTCTGGCGTGAAAAACTGGCGGCCAAATATCAGGCACTGGTCGATGAGGTCAAGCCATGAAGCGCTGGCTCGCTGCTGTCGTGCTGGGCTTGAGCATGGCCGGGGTGGCGCATGCGGCCATCGATACCTATGAGTTTGCCAAGGAAGGTGATCGCGAGCGTTTTCGCGAATTGACCAAGGAGCTGCGTTGCCCCAAGTGTCAGAATCAGGACATCGCCGACTCCAATGCGCCCATTGCCGCCGACCTGCGCAAAGAGATTTACCGCATGCTCGGCGAGGGCAAGGACAACCAGCAGATCATCGACTTCATGGTCGATCGCTACGGTGATTTCGTCCGTTACAAACCGGCCCTCAATGCCAAGACCGCATTGCTCTGGTTCGGTCCCGCCGGCCTGCTGCTGGGCGGTTTTGTGATCATCGCGGTGATTGTCCGCCGCCGTCGCGTACAACGCGCCAGCACCCCGGGCTCGCTTTCTGCCGAGGAGCGCGAGCGCCTCGACCACCTGTTGGATAAAAACCAAGAATGATTGATTTCTGGCTCGCTGCAGGTTTGCTGCTTCTGGTGGCCCTGAGTTTTCTGCTGATCCCTGTTCTGCGCAGTCGTCGCGCCCAGCTCGAAGAGGATCGTACTGCCCTGAACGTGGCGCTGTATCAGGAACGCGTGGCTGAGTTGCAGACTCAGCAGGAAGAAGGCGTTCTCGATGCTGCGCAAATGGACGCCGGTCGCGCCGAAGCCGCCCGTGAGTTGCTTGCCGATACCGAAGGCGTTGCTGCGCCGAGGGTATCGCGACTGGGCAAGCCGGCGCCGTTGCTGGCGGCGATCCTCGTCCCGGTGCTGGGCCTGGGGTTGTACCTGCATTTTGGTGCCAGTGACAAAGTCGAGTTGACCCGGGAATTCGCCCAGGCGCCACAGTCGATGGAAGAGATGACCCGGCGCCTGGAGCGTGCGGTCGCGGCGCAGCCGGATTCCGCCGAGGCCCTGTACTTCCTGGGACGCACCTACATGACTCAGGATCGTCCCGCCGACGCGGCGAAGGTCTTCGAAAAAACCGTCAACCTGGCCGGGCGCCAGCCTGAACTGTTGGGACAATGGGCCCAGGCCCAGTACTTCGCCGATGGCAAGCAGTGGTCGGAAAAGACTCAGGCACTGACCGATGAAGCGTTGAAAGCCGATCCCAAGGAAGTCACCAGCCTCGGCCTGCTGGGTATCGCAGCGTTCGAAGGCCAGCGTTATCAGGAGGCGATCGATTACTGGAATCGCCTGCTGGAACAATTGCCACCGGAAGACCAATCCCGCATCGCACTGCAGGGCGGTATAGCCCGTGCTACCGAAAAACTGTTGGCCAGTGGTGGCAAAGTGGCCCCGGCACCGGTGGCCAAGGCGGGCGCGTTGCTCAAGGTCCAGGTGGATCTGGCGGCCGACCTCAAGGCCAAGGTCCAGCCCGGTGACAGCGTGTTCATTTTCGCCCGCGCCACTTCCGGCCCACCTGCACCCCTGGCGGCCAAGCGCCTGACCGTGGCCGATCTGCCGGCAACCGTCGAACTGGGCGATGCCGATGCGATGATGCCGCAATTGAAACTGTCGAACTTTCCTGAAGTCCAACTGGTTGCGCGCATCTCCCGTGCTGGCAAACCGACAGCAGGTGAGTGGATCGGTCGCAGCCAGCCACTGGCCAGCAGCACCACCGCGCCGCAAACACTGACCATCGACAGCCCGGACAAATGACAGGAAACGCCACCATGACCGCCATTGCTCGTATCACTTTGCTCAGCGTTGTTTTGGGGCTGAGCGCTTGTGCGGTCCAACAGCCCGAGTCGACGCACCTGCCGCCGATTCCGCCTTCGCAGCCCAAACCCACGCCGTCCACCTCGCCCAGTCCGAGCAAACCGGGCATCCCGGCCAAGCCCGCTAAACCGCTGCCGCGCACCTCCGCCAGCTTTGCGCCGCCACCGGGGGGCAACAGCCATTGGGACCCGAAACTGGGTGTCTATGTGCTCGACGATCAGCCCAACACCTTCTATCGCCAGCGTACCTATTACCGCTGGGATAACGGCTGGAGCCGTTCGATCAGCCCGAAAGGACCGTGGGAAGAGACCGATATTCACGGCGTGCCGGGCGGTCTGGGGCGACAGTTCGGGCAGTAACGCAAAAGGCGACCTTCGAGGGTCGCCTTTTTTGTGGGCACAGAAACACCGCTCAACCTTGCTTGCAGCAGATGTCTGTAGGAGCCGGCTTGCTGGCGAGGCGGCCTATGAGCCGACCTGAGTTCGGACCTGTTTCCGATCCCATTGTGGGAGCGAGCCTGCTCGCGAAAAACGTCCAGACAACGCGGTCATTCAGATAGGGCGCGTTATCGTTGACGTCCATCGCGAGCAGGCTCGCTCCCACAGGGGATCACAGGCAGGTCAAAAATCAGGTCGACTTTGCGGCTGCCTGGCGAGGCGCGCCGATCCAGTGGATGGCCAGCGCAATGAGCCCCAGCACCACACCAAAGACCACAATCCCCGACCAACCATAGCGCGTCATCAACCAACCGCTGACCGCCGCACCCACCGCCCCACCAAAGAACGTCGCCGTCATGTAAAGGCTATTGATGCGGCCCTGTGCTTTCGGATCAACCGCAAACGCGCGAGTCTGATTAGACACCAGTCCCGACTGCACACCGATATCCAGCACGATCACGCCGAGCACCAACAATGCCATCGAGGTTTGCGCACCGGAAAGCAGCAGGTAGGCCAGCGTGACAATACCGATACTGGCGCCGATAACACTGCGCGAGCCTAACCGGTCGGTAGCGCGACCGCCGAGCGACGCAGCCAGCGCACCGGCGGCGCCGATGATGCCGAAGCCGCCTGCCCAGGCACTGTTCAACTGCCAGGGACCGTGGGCCAGCAGCGCCGCCAGGTTCACCCAAAACGCATTGAAGCAGGCCCACAACAGCGCCTGAACGATCATCGACTGGCGAATCGGCGCATTGTCACGCATCAGTGGCCACAGTGATGCGAGCAGGCGCGGGTAGGACAGGTTGGTACTCGGCACGCCTTGTGGCAGCAGCGCAGCCGCAGCGAACCACACCGGAATCATGAACGCCGCTTCCACGCCATACACCGCACGCCAACCCCAGGTCTCACCCACCACACCGGCAATGGTGCGCCCGAGCAGGATGCCGACCATGATGCCGCTGACCACCGTGCCGACGTTGCGCCCACGTTCGCTGGGCTTTGACATGACCGCAGCGAAAGGCACCAACTGCTGGGGCACGCAACTGACGATGCCGAGGCCGAAGGACGCGGCAATCAACGTACCGACACTGGGCGAGACGGCTGCGGCAATGGCGAAGCAGAAGGCCAGGGCAATCTGCCCGAGCACCAGTTTGCGCCGATCAAAACGGTCGCCCATGGGCAGCAGCAGCGCCAGCCCGGTGGCGAAACCCAGCAGCGCCGCGCCGGCCACCAGATCGACAGTCGTCAGGTCCAGGCCCAGATCCGACGCAATCAACGGCAGGATCGGTTGGGTGCAGTAAATGTTGGTGATCACCGCGCCAGCGATGATCGCCATCATGATGATCTTGCCGCGTGACGCCAGCGCGGGTGCTGTTGTGCTTTCGGAGGATAGGGGCAGGGCGCTCACGGCACTCTCCTTCAGGGTTGGCTTCCGGCAGGTGCGACGGGATATCGCGCGCGGGAGTGGAGTGCCCCACCTTACGCATTCGCATAAATGGGGATAATCCCCTAGGATCGGGAATCATCCTTCCATATTTTGATAGAGCGCCATGAACCGTCTTGAATCCATGTCTGTCCTGATCGCGGTGGTCGATGCTGGCAGTCTGTCGGGCGCCGCGCGCAGGCTTGGCATGCCGCTGGCCACCGTCAGCCGCAAAGTGGCGGAGCTGGAATCGCACCTCAATACCCGCTTGCTGCATCGCACCACCCGGCAACTGTCGCTGACCGAAGCCGGCGCTTCTTATGTGGCGGCGTGTCGGCGCATTCTTGAGGACATCGGAGAAGCCGAGCGCATGGCGACCGGCGAATACGCCTCGCCCAAAGGTGAGCTGGTGATTACGGCACCGGTGGTGTTCGGGCGCCTGCATCTGGTGCCGGTGGTCGCCGAATTTCTCGCGCACTATCCCGAGATCGAGATCAACCTGATGCTCACCGATCGCGTGGTGCATCTGATGGAAGAACACTGCGACGCCGCGGTGCGCATTGGCGAGTTACCCGACAGCTCCCTCATGGCCACGCAGGTGGGAGCGGTGCGCCGCGTAGTCTGCGCAAGCCCGGACTACCTGGCGACCCATGGCGTGCCCACCCGGCCTGCGGATCTGGCCGAACACGCCTGCATTACCTTCGAGGTCCTTGAGTCTGTCGGCGCCTGGGTGTTCGAGGCGGGCAAATCGCAGACGTCCGTGCGGGTTCGTTCGCGGTTGGCCGTCAATACGGCGGAAGCGGCCATCGATGCGGCGATGCTCGGGGTCGGCGTGATACGGGTGTTGTCCTATCAGGTCGCGGACGCCCTGAGCAAAGACGCTCTGCAGGTGGTACTCCAACCTTTCGAGTCATTGCCATTGCCGGTCAGCCTCGTGCACAAGGGGCAAACCCCGTTGCCACTGAAGCTGCGTGCATTTCTTGATTTTGTAGCGCCGCGATTGCGAGCGCGCGTTTCCCTGTAGGAGCGAACCTGCTCGCGATGGAGGTCAACGATGACGCGTGCTGCCTGAATGCCCGCGTTGTCCGGACGTTCATCGCGAGCAGGCTCGCTCCTACAGTCTCAACCTTTCACAAAACCTTCATCAAATAGTTAATCCAGCGACATGTGCGAGTCATAGGGCTGACATGCCCCGTGCCTAAAGTCGGTTGAACTCAAATACGGCCATGGACGGCCGTGCAACCAGACAGAGAAGCCCATGAACGCAGCTATCCATGTCGATCATCTGAACAAGACCTTTGCGCGTAAAACCGCACTGGTCGACCTCGAGCTGACCATCGCGTCCGGTGAGATGGTCGCGCTGATCGGCGCGTCCGGCTCCGGCAAGTCCACCTTGCTGCGCCACCTCGCGGGCCTGGCCTGTTGCGACCGCAACAACGGCGGAAGCGTCAAGGTGCTGGGGCGGGAAGTGCAAGCCAGCGGACGGCTCAATGGCAAGGTGCGGCGCTTGCGGGCCGATATCGGCTACATCTTCCAACAGTTCAACCTGGTCAATCGCCTGAGCGTACTCGACAACGTACTGCTCGGTTGCCTGGGCCGCATGCCACGCTGGCGCGGCAATTTGTGCCTGTTCAATGCCGAGGAAAAACAGTTCGCCCTGGAGTCCCTGGACCGCGTCGGCCTGGCCGATCTGGCGGCGCAGCGCGCCTCGACCCTGTCCGGCGGCCAGCAGCAACGCGTGGCGATTGCCCGGGCGTTGACCCAGCGTGCCGAAGTGATTCTGGCGGATGAGCCGATTGCCTCCCTCGACCCGGAGTCGGCGCGCAAGGTCATGGAGATCCTCGCTGACATCAACCGCCGGGACGGCAAGACCGTGGTCGTCACCTTGCATCAAGTCGACTACGCCACGCGCTATTGCCCGCGTGCCGTGGCGCTCAAGGGCGGACGCATTCATTTCGATGGCCGCGCCGCCGAGCTGAGCAGTCAGTTCCTCAATGATTTGTACGGTGCCGATATCGACACCAGCCTGATGTGTTCCGACCAGATTCGCACCGCCGAAGCCGCGCCCCGGCTGGTATTGGCGCGCGCGTAAACACCCCTCGATTCCCAACCGTTCACCCTCAGGAAGCCTTTCCATGTTGAACCGTATCGGTCGCGTTTTTGCTGGCGCAGCACTGCTCGCCAGCTGTGTGCTGGGTACCGCCCAGGCAGAAGAAAAAGCCATCAACTTCGGCATCATGTCCACCGAGTCGTCACAGAACCTCAAGAGTATCTGGCAGCCGTTTCTCGATGACATGCAGAAAAAAACCGGCTTGAAGATCAACGCCACCTTCGCCTCCGACTATGCCGGTCTGATCCAGGGCATGCGCTTCAACAAAGTTGACGTCGCCTGGTTGGGCAACAAGGCCGCCATCGAAGCGGTGGACCGTTCCAACGGCGAAGTCTTCGCCCAGACTGCGGCCGCCAGTGGCGCCGCCGGCTACTGGAGCGTGTTGATCGCGCGCAAGGACAGCCCGATCAACTCGGTCGACGACATGCTGAAAAACGCCAAGAACCTGACCTTCGGCAACGGCGACCCGAACTCCACCTCGGGTTATCTGGTGCCGGGCTACTACGTGTTCGCCAAGAACAACGTCGATGCGGCCACCGCGTTCAAACGCACCCTCAACTCCAGCCATGAGGTCAACGCCTTGAGCGTGGCCAAGGGGCAACTGGACGTGGCGACCTTCAACACCGAAAGCTGGGATCGCCTGGAAGTCACCCAGCCGGACAAGGCGGCGATGCTCAAGGTGATCTGGAAATCGCCGCTGATCCCCGCCGACCCGCTGGTGTGGAGCAAAGCCCTGAGTGACAGCGAGAAGCAGAAGATCCGCGATTTCATCTTCAGCTACGGCGACACCGATTCCGAGAAAGCCGTGCTCGCAGGCATGCAACTGGGCAAGTTCCTGAAATCCAGCGACGACCAACTGCTGCCGATCCGTCAGCTTGAGCTGTTCAAGCAGCGCACCACGATCAATGCCGACACCAAGCTCGAAGCGGCGGACAAGGCCAAGAAGTTGGCTGAGATCGACGCCGAACTGGCCAAGCTGCAAGAGCGCATCACCTTGCTCGAGAAGACCGACAAAAAGACTGCCGCCACTGCCGGCTGATCCACCGCAACTCAACTGTGGGAGTGAGCCTGCTCGCGAAAGCGGTGGGTCAGACGAAGTCGATGGTGCATGTGCCGCCGCCTTCGCGAGCAGGCTCGCTCCCACAGGTTTCCCCGCAGGTTTTGCATCAGCAAATGCTTCAGGAAAATTTTAGAGAACCCTTATGACCACTCTGCACGCTGAAGCTGTCGGCAAGCGTACCTGGCCGCAATACGCCGGTTGGGGGCTGTTCCTGGTCCTGCTGGCCTGGGCCTGGCACGGCGCCGAAATGAACCCGATGGCGCTGTACCGCGATTCGGGAAACATGGCGACCTTCGCCGCGGATTTCTTCCCGCCGGACTTCCATGAATGGCGCGCCTACCTCAAGGAAATGATCGTCACCGTACAAATCGCCCTCTGGGGCACGGTGCTGGCGATTGTCTGCTCGGTGCCGCTGGGCATTCTCTGCTCGGAAAACATCACCCCCTGGTGGATTCACCAACCGCTGCGCCGGGTGATGGACGCCTTCCGTTCGATCAACGAAATGGTCTTTGCCATGTTGTTCGTGGTGGCGGTGGGGCTCGGGCCGTTCGCCGGTGTCCTGGCGCTGTGGATCAGCACCACCGGCGTACTCGCCAAGCTGTTCGCCGAAGCGGTGGAAGCGATTGATCCAGGTCCCGTCGAAGGCGTTCGCGCCACCGGTGCCAGCGCCTTGCAAGAGGTGATCTACGGTGTGATTCCACAAGTGATGCCGCTGTGGGTTTCGTATGCGCTGTACCGCTTCGAAGCCAACGTGCGTTCGGCGACGGTGGTGGGGATGGTGGGTGCCGGCGGCATCGGCGTGATTCTCTGGGAGAACATCCGCGCCTTTCAGTTCGTTCAAACCTGCGCCGTGCTGCTGGTGATCATCGTCGTCGTCAGCCTGATCGACATCCTGTCGCAACGCCTGCGCAAGCAGTTCATCTGATCTTCGGAGGGGTGCCCCAGGGCGCTTTTTTTAAGCATGCAGTTGTCTAGACAAGACGAACCGGTGTACCGCGAACTGGCCGACATCCTGCGCCGGGAACTGGCGGACTACCGCGCTGGAGACTTCCTGCCAGCCGAGGTTCAACTGGCCGAACGCTTCGGTGTCAACCGCCACACCCTGCGTCGCGCCATCGATGAACTGGTGTTCGAAGGCAGCCTGCTGCGCCGCCAGGGCAAGGGCACCCAGGTGCTGGAGCGCCCGCTGATTTATCCGATGGCTGCCGACAGTGCCTACAGCCAGTCGTTGTCGGCGCAGGGTCTGGGGGTCGAGGCGCTGCTGCTCAAGCGCCGTTACTGCTTCGCCAGCCGTGAAGAGGCCGAGCATCTGGGCCTTGCCGAAATGGCGCCGATGATCGAATTGCAGACCCTGCGCAAGCTCGACGGGCAACCGGTCAGCCTGATCCGCCATCGCTACTGCGCCAGCCACGCACCGTTGCTGGCGGACTACACCGGTGGCTCGCTGCGCCAGTACCTCAGTGAACGCGATCTGCCGCTGACACGCACCCAGAGCCTGATCGGCGCCCGCTTGCCCAACCGCGAAGAAGCCGCGCTGCTGATGATGCCCCGGCACTTGCCGGCGCTGAGTGTGTTCACCCTTTCCCGTGATCGCGACGGCCGTGCGGTGGAGCTCGCGCAGTCCACCAGCCGTTCGGATCGCTTCCAGTACCAGGTCGTCACCTGATGGAGAACCAACCGATGAACCCTGCTTCTCACACTGCGCGCCAGCATTGGATCGGCGTGCTGGCCCGCGCCCGTCGCAGCGAATTGCAGCCCCACGAAGCGGCGCTGCGGGATGTTGAATACCAACTGATCCGCGCCCCGGAAATCGGCATGACTCTGGTGCGTGGCCGCATGGGCGGCAACGGCGCGCCATTCAATGTCGGCGAAATGAGCGTGACCCGTTGCGTGGTGCGCCTGGCCGATGGCCGTACCGGCTACAGCTACCTGGCGGGCCGCGACAAGGTCCACGCCGAACTGGCGGCGCTCGCCGACGCACATTTGCAAGGCGCGCAGCAGCGCCATTGGCTCGACCAGGTGATCACGCCGCTGGCCCAGTCCCAGGCCGAACGTCGCGCGCAAAAAGAGGCGGACACCGCTGCCACCAAAGTCGAATTCTTCACCCTCGTGCGAGGAGAAAACTGATGAGCGCACAGTTGTTGCAACCGGCGTTCGCCGAGCCGGTGCTGGATGCCCAGCGCGGCTTTCGCGCGGCACTCAAGGCATTGGCAGGTCCTGGTCTGATCCAGACCCTGCACGCCACGCCGAGCCTGGAAGGTCTTATGCCTGCGACCTACGCCTTGTGCCTGGCGCTGCTGGATGTGGACACGCCGCTGTGGCTGGCGCCGTCGTTCGACACGCCGCTGATCCGCGCCAATCTGGCGTTCCACTGTGGCTGCCCGCTGACCGTCCATCGTGAAGAGGCGCGCTTTGCCTTGCTCGCCGCCGACGACCTGCAAGACCTCAGCGGCTTCGATCACGGCAACGATCGCTACCCCGATCAGTCCTGCACTTTGCTGGTTCAGTTGCCCAGCCTCGCTGGCGGGGCAGGGGTGAGTTGGCGCGGGCCGGGGATTGAAACCGAACACGCCGTCACGTTGCCGGTGACCGATGGCTTCTGGCGTGAACGTGAACGGCGCAACGAATTCCCCCGTGGGCTGGATCTGTTTTTTACCGCCGACCATGACCTGATCGGCCTGCCGCGCAGCACTCGCATCACACAGGAGCGTGTCTGATGTACGTAGCCGTCAAGGGTGGCGAACAGGCCATCGACAACGCCCACCGTCTGCTGGCGAAAAAGCGCCGGGGCGATACCTCGGTCGCTGAATTGAGCGTTGAACAGATCCGCCAGCAACTGCCGTTGGCGGTGGCGCGGGTGATGAGTGAAGGCTCGCTGTACGACGAAGAGCTCGCGGCGCTGGCGATCAAGCAGGCGGCGGGGGATCTGGTGGAAGCGATCTTCCTGCTGCGCGCCTATCGCACCACGTTGCCGCGCTTCAGCCCGAGCCTGCCGATCGACACGTCGAATATGCTGCTCAACCGCCGTTTGTCCGCCACCTTCAAGGACGTGCCCGGCGGGCAACTGTTGGGGCCGACCTTCGATTACACCCATCGTCTGCTCGACTTTGCCCTGCTGGCCGAAGGTGAATACCCGGGGCCGCAAACCACCCCGAATGCCTGCCTTGAAGCCTGCCCGCGTGTTCTCGGTCTGCTGGCCAAGGAAGGGCTGATCAAGAACGAGTCCGACAACAACGAAACCGTCGCCGACATCACCCGCGACCCGCTGGAATTACCCGCCAGCCGCGCCGAACGCTTGCAAGCGCTGGCCCGTGGCGATGAAGGATTTCTGCTGGCGCTGGGTTATTCGACCCAGCGCGGTTATGGCCGCAACCACCCGTTCGCCGGGGAAATCCGCATCGGTGATGTCGAGGTGTGGATCGATCCTGAAGAGCTGGGTTTCCCGATCTGCCTGGGCAGCATCGAAGTCACCGAGTGCGAGATGGTCAACCAGTTCGTCGGCTCGGCCACGGAGCTGGCGCAGTTCACCCGCGGCTATGGCCTGGCCTTCGGACATGCCGAGCGCAAGGCCATGGGCATGGCGCTGGTCGACCGCGCACTGCGCGCCAAGGAGTTCAACGAAGAGATCGAGTCCCCGGCGCAGCAGGAAGAATTCGTGCTGATGCACTGCGACAACGTCGAGGCCGCCGGTTTCGTCTCGCACCTCAAACTGCCTCACTACGTGGACTTCCAGGCCGAACTGGAACTGATCCGCAAACTGCGCAAGCCTGCCGAGGGCAGCAACCATGAATGACTTGATTCAGGCACCCGTGCGCGACGCGGCGTACAACTTCGCCTACCTCGATGAACAGACCAAACGCATGATCCGTCGCGCCTTGCTCAAGGCCGTGGCGATCCCCGGCTATCAGGTGCCGTTCGGCGGTCGCGAGATGCCGTTGCCTTACGGCTGGGGCACCGGCGGCATGCAATTGACCGCGGCAATTCTTGGCGACGATGACGTGCTCAAGGTCATCGACCAGGGCGCCGACGACACCACCAACGCCGTGTCGATCCGCCGCTTCTTCGCCCGCACCGCCGGCGTCGCGACTACCGAAATCACCCCGGACGCGACGGTGATCCAGACCCGCCACCGCATCCCGGAAACGCCGCTGCACGCCGATCAGATCATGGTTTACCAAGTGCCGATCCCCGAGCCGTTGCGCTTTATCGAACCGTCGGAAACTGAGACCCGGACCATGCACGCCCTCAACGATTACGGGGTCATGCACGTCAAACTTTACGAGGACATCGCCACCTTCGGCCACATCGCCACCGCCTACGCCTACCCGGTGATGGTCGATGAACGCTACGTGATGGACCCCTCGCCGATCCCCAAATTCGACAACCCGAAACTCGACATGAGCCCGGCGCTGATGTTGTTCGGCGCCGGCCGCGAGAAGCGCCTGTACGCGGTACCGCCGTACACCAAAGTCGTCAGCCTCGACTTCGAGGACCACCCCTTCGAAGCCCAGCAATGGGACGAGTGCTGCGCCATTTGCGGCAGCCATGAGTCGTTCCTCGACGAGCTGATCCTCGACGACGCCGGCACCCAGAGCTTCGTCTGTTCCGACACCTATTACTGCGCCCAGCGCGTCAGCCAGCAGGAGCAGGGCCAATGAACCAGGCGCTGAAAAACGATCTGTCGGTGTCCACCGAACCCTTGCTGCAAGTACGTGACCTGTCGCTGTTGTACGGCCCGGAGAAGGGCTGTCAGGACGTCAGCTTCGACCTTTATCCCGGCGAAGTGCTGGGGATTGTCGGCGAGTCCGGTTCCGGTAAATCGACCTTGCTTTCGCTGCTCAGCGGGCGTCTGCCGCCACAAAACGGTCGCATCGGTTACCGCGACAAGCAGGGCCGATGGCTAGACCTGTACAGCGCCAGCGAAGCCGAACGCCGTACCTTGCTGCGCACCGAATGGGGCTTCGTCGAACAGAACCCGCGAGATGGTTTGCGCATGGGTGTTTCAGCCGGCGCCAACATCGGCGAGCGCTTGATGGCCCAAGGCGTACGCAATTACCAGCAACTGCGTGGGGCGGGTCTGGACTGGTTGAGCCAGGTGGAAATCGATCCGCAGCGCATCGACGACTTGCCCCGGACCTTTTCCGGCGGCATGCAACAGCGCCTGCAAATCGCCCGCAACCTGGTGTCGAGCCCGCGCCTGGTGTTCATGGACGAGCCTACAGGCGGCCTCGATGTGTCGGTGCAGGCGCGCTTGCTCGACCTCTTGCGCGGGCTGGTGCGCGAGCTGGATCTGGCGGTGGTGATCGTCACCCATGATCTGGCGGTGGCGCGGCTGCTGGCGGATCGCCTGATGGTGATGCGTCGCTCGCGGGTGGTAGAAACCGGGCTGACCGACCAGATCCTCGACGATCCGCAGCATCCTTACTCTCAACTGCTGGTGTCTTCGGTGTTGCAGCCATGATGAATACCTTGATCGAGGTCCGTGACCTCTCGAAAACCTTCACCCTGCATCAGCAGAACGGCGTGGTCCTCAACGTGCTGCGCGGTGTGGATTTCAGCGTGGCGGGCGGCGAATGCCTGGTGCTGCACGGCCAGTCCGGTGCCGGTAAAAGCACCTTGCTGCGCACCCTGTATGGCAACTACCTGCCGGCAGGCGGCAGCATTCGCGTTCAGCACGACGGCCAGTGGCTGGAGCTGGTGGGCGCCGAGCCCCGGGACATTCTCCAGGTGCGCCAGCGTACCTTGGGTTATGTCAGCCAGTTCCTGCGGGTGATACCGCGAGTCGCCTGCCTGGACGTGGTGATGGAGCCGGCCCTGGCCCGTGGCTGGTCCAGACACCTGGCGCAATCCCGGGCCGAACTGCTGCTCACTCGCCTGAACATTCCGCAACGCCTGTGGCAACTGGCACCCGGCACCTTCTCTGGTGGCGAACAGCAGCGGGTCAACATCGCCCGTGGCTTCATGGTGGCGTGGCCGGTGATGTTGCTTGACGAGCCGACGGCCTCACTCGACGACAACAACCGTCAGGTGGTGCTGGAGCTGATGAACGAAGCCAAGCAAGCCGGTGCAGCGCTGATCGGCATTTTCCACGACCGCGTTGCCCGCGAGGCGGTTGCCGACCGCCATCTCGACATGACGCCTGCCGCAGTGAACCAAGAGGAATACGCCGATGCCCGTTGAACAGATCCTCAGCAATGCCCAACTGGTCACCGCTGACCGCGTGTTCTACGGCACCGTACTGCTGCGCGATGGCGTGATCGCTGATGTGGCCGAAGGCCCGAGCCGCTTGCCCCAGGCCCAGGACCTCAACGGCGATTACCTGCTGCCGGGCCTTGTCGAGCTGCACACCGACAACCTGGAAAAACACATGACCCCGCGCCCCGGCGTGGACTGGCCTTCGCGTTCGGCGGTGCTCAGCCACGATGCACAGATCGTCGCGGCCGGCATCACCACGGTGTTCGACGCGGTGTCCATCGGCGACGTGAATCCCAAGGGCAACCGCATGCAGAAACTGCCGGCGATGCTCGAAGCGATCTCCAGCGCTTCCGATGCCGGGCTGACGCGCGCCGAGCACCGGCTGCACCTGCGCTGCGAGCTGTGCCACCCGGATACCCTGAGCGTGTTCCGCGATCTGGTGGAGCATCCGCTGGTGCAACTGGTGTCGGTGATGGACCATTCGCCGGGTCAGCGCCAATTCGTGCTGGAGTCCAAGTACCGTGAGTACTACATGGGCAAATATCACCTGACGACCACGCAGATGGACGAATTCATTACCTTGCAAATGGCCAACTCTCGCGAGTACAGCGACCGCTATCGGGCGGCGATTGTCGAGCATTGCCTGGCGCTCGGCCTGTCGGTGGCCAGTCATGACGATGCGACGCTGGCCCACGTCGAGGAATCGGCGCGCTACGGCATGACCATCGCCGAGTTCCCGACCACGGTCGAAGCGGCGCGCGGTTGCAAGGAATGGAATATGAAAGTGTTGATGGGTGCGCCGAACATCGTGCGCGGCGGTTCGCACTCGGGTAACGTGGCGGCCGCAGACCTGGCGGCAGAAGGGCTGCTGGACATCTTGTCCAGTGACTACTACCCGGCGAGCCTGTTGCAGGCCGCCTTTGCACTGGCGGCGCAGAGCGAGCGGATCGGCCTGCCCGAAGCGATGCGCATGGTCAGCCTGGCCCCGGCCCATGCCGCAGGACTGAGTGATCGCGGCGAAATCGCCCCGGGCCTGCGCGCCGATCTGGTGCAGGCACGCAGTCAGGATGGATTGCCGGTGATCCAGCAAGTATGGCGACAAGCGAAGAGGGTGTTTTGATGTCAGGCAGGTTGATCTATCTCATCGGGCCTTCCGGTTCGGGCAAGGACAGCCTGCTGGATGCCGCACGCACGCGGCTGGCCGAGCGCGGCTGCCGTATCGTGCGGCGGGTCATCACTCGTTCGGCGGAAGCCGTGGGGGAAGCGGCACTGGGTGTCAGCATGCAACAGTTCAGCGAGATGCAGGCCCAGGGCGCATTTGCCCTGAGCTGGCAGGCCAATGGCCTGGCCTATGGCATCCCTCGGGAGATCGACGATTGGCTGGCGGCAGGGGACGACGTGCTGGTCAATGGCTCACGCGGGCATCTGCCGCAAACCCGCGAACGCTATCCCACCGTGCTCGTGGTGTTGCTGACTGTGAACGAGGCCGTGCTGCGCCAGCGCCTGCTGGCGCGGGGGCGTGAGTCCGTGGCCGAGATCGATCAGCGGCTGGCGCGCAATGCCCGCTTCGGCGAACGCCTGCTCGCCGAAGACCCGAAAGTGCACCTGCTCGACAACTCCGGGCCGCTGGAGCGCACGGTCGAAGGCCTGCTGGCTTGCCTCGACGAGCCCGCAGCATGCGCCTGACGCTGCTGGGCACCGGCGATGCCCGGCAAGTGCCGGTGTACGGCTGTGAATGTCAGGCCTGTGTACGTGCGGGCATCGAGGCACGTTGGCGACGACAACCCTGCTGCGCATTGATCGAATGCGGCGACCAGCGCTGGCTGATCGACAGCGGCCTGCCAAACCTCACCGAACGCTTCCCGCCGCGCAGTTTCAACGGCATCTTCCAGACCCACTACCACGCTGACCATGCCCAGGGTTTGCTGCATCTGCGTTGGGGGCAGGGCCTGGTGATTCCGGTACACGGGCCAACGGACCCGGAAGGCCTGGCGGACCTCTACAAGCATCCGGGGATTCTCGACTTCAGCCAGCCGTTCGAGGCATTTGAAACCCGTTGTTTCGACGCGTTGAGTGTCACCGCGTTGCCACTGCTGCATTCCAAACTGACTTTCGGCTATCTGCTCGAAGGCGAGGGGCGGCGCATCGCCTACCTGACCGATACGGTGGGGCTGCCACCGGCCACCGAGGCCTGGCTGCAACGTCAGCCACTGGACTTGCTGGTACTCGACTGCTCCATGCCGCCGCAGCCACTGGCACCGCGTAATCACAATGACCTGAACCTGGCGTTGCAGTGCATTGAAGAATTGCAACCTGAGTCGGCGGTATTGACCCATGTGGGGCATACGCTGGATGCGTGGTTGATCGAGCATCGTGGTGAGCTGCCGGGCAATGTCAGTGTGGGGATTGATGGGGTTGTGCTTTAGGAGGGACCGGACATACCCGATCCTTGTGGGAGCGAGCCTGCTCGCGAAAGCGGACTTTCAATCACAGCTTTGTTGACTGTGCCGCCGTCTTCGCGAGCAGGCTCGCTCCCACAAGGGGCTGTCATCCACTCAATTACACCCTGTAAAACAGCCAAACGTCGCGTTGCGGATTTTTGTGCTTGAGTAAATATAACTCTGGAGTTACTTTTATTCGGGCCGGAGCAAGGAGGCGGATGGTGCAAAGCAGGCTATTGATCAAGGAGATGATGGAAGCAGGTTGGACGTTGGACCGAATCACTGGCAGTCATCACATCTTCATTCACCGCTACAACCCATACACGATTCCCGTTCCTCACCCGAAAAAGGATTTACCGGTGGGGACGGTCAAGAGCATCAGGAGGCGAGCCGGGCTTTTTTGCCCGCTGGCCAGTTACGCAGGAGATCCATAATGCAATATCCAATCTGTATCGAGTGGGGCGATGAGAACACCGCCATCGGTATTCAGATCCCCGATATTCCAGGCGCGGTAACCGCCGGGGATACCTTTGAAGATGCCTATAACGCGGCGGTCGAGATTGTCCACATCATGCTGCAAGAGATCGCGGCGAGTGGAGAGCCGATTCCGATGCCGACGTCCATGGTTGAACATCTCGCAAATCCCGATTTCATCGAGATGGGCTGGGGCATGCTGGAAATCGACATTTCGCCCTATATGGGCAAGACCGAGAAGGTCAACGTGACGCTGCCGGGCTATGTGATCCAGCGAATCGACCGTTATGTGCGCGAACACAACGTCAAAAGTCGCTCGTCGTTCCTGGCGGATGCGGCGATGGAGAAGCTGGTTCGGTATTGAGGGGTGTCAGCAACACCGTCATCGCGGGCAAGCCTTGCTCCCACAGGGTTAACGCATAACCTGTGGGAGCAAGGCTTGCCGGCGATGCTTTTTAGGAATTACGCAGTCGCCAGCGAACGCTTCTCCGAAACACTCAAAAACCGCAACAACGCCACCAATGGAAACGCACTACCCACCACCACGATCCACAACCAGCCGCCCTGTTCATACACCGCACTGGCCACCGAAGAGCCAAACGCACCGCCAATAAAGATGCTGGTCATGTACAACGCATTCAGGCGGCTGCGGCTTTTGGCATCGAGGGCGTAGACCGCGCGTTGGCCGAGGACCATGTTCATCTGCACACAAAAGTCGAGCACCACGCCGGTCACGGCCAGACCGATAACGCTGTAAGCCGGATGAATGAACGCTGGCAGGAAGCTCAGGCTGGCGAACAGCAGCGCCAGCAAGGAAGCGATGCGTGTATGGCCGGCGTCTGCGAGTCGACCGGCGATGGGCGCGGCGATGGCGCCAATGGCGCCGACCAGCGCGAAAATCGCGATTTGCGATTGCGACAAGCCATGGTTACGCGCCAGCTCCAGCGGCACCGCGGTCCAGAACAGGCTGAACGTGGCGAACATGCAACCCTGGTAAAACGCGCGTTGACGCAGCACGGGTTGCTGGCGCAGCAGCGTCCACAGCGAGCCGAGCAACTGTCCATAGGACGCACTGTGATCAGGTTGGCGCTTGGGAATGGTCACCGCCAGCACGATGCTGATCGCTGCCATTAACAGCGCCGCAATCACAAACATCGCGCGCCAGCCGAAGTGATCGGCCACCACACTGGACACTGGTCGCGCCAACAGGATTCCCAACAGAAGACCGCCCATGATCCCGCCGACCACGCGGCCGCGAGACTCTTCCGGCGCCAGGTGAGCAGCCAGCGGAATCAGGATCTGCACCGACACCGAACTGAAGCCCACCAGCAACGAGATCAGCAAAAACACATTCGGCTGATCGGTAAAGGCTGCGCCCAACAGACTGGCAATGGCCACCACCGTGGTGATGATCATCAACCGGCGGTTCTCCAGCAAGTCACCCAAAGGCACCAGAAAGAACAGGCCCAACGCATAACCAATCTGGGTCAGCGAAACGATGAAGCTGGCCAGGGTGTTGCTCAGGCCGACGTCCGGCGCGATCAGGCCGATGATCGGCTGCGCGTAGTAGATGTTGGCCACGATCGCCCCGCAACAGAAGGCGAATAGCAGCACCATGCCTCGGGTCATTGTCGCGGTGCCGTGGGGCACCTGGGTCGCTGGGTTCATAACGTGTCTCGCTGAACGGAAGGGAATGCGCGCAGGCTAATGGCCTGGTCAATACGGCGGAAGAGAGATTGGAGTGATAGCAATCATTCCATTGCGGAATGAGTGACGAACGTGCGTGCCGTTCGCCGATGAGCGTTGCGTCAAAATTTCAGGGGCTGATGATACATTCACTTACATCTTGTTCGATAGCGTGCTTATGTTCTCTTTTCACGTTTCATCACAGGAAGTCACTCCCATGAATCCGATGTTTCGTCACGTTCTTCGCGGCGTTTCAATGGTCACCCTGATCGGCTTGTTCACCGCAGGCCCGGCCCAGGCACAAGATGCACCCGGCATGCGCATTGGTGTACGTGGCGAGATTACCGGCGTGAGCCCGGACGTTCTGAAAGTCCACGCCAACAGTGGCGAAAATGTGGTCATCAACCTGACCAATGACACCAAAATCCGCGCGGTTACCCTGGCGAACATCGAAGATATCAAGCCCGGCAGCTACATTGGTTCGGCAGCCATTCCTCAAGAGGATGGCAGCCTGAAGGCGTTGGAGGTCCATGTCTTCCCGCCGGAACTGGCGGGCAGCGGCGACGGCCATCGCCCCTTTGATCTGGCCAAGGGCAGCAGCATGACCAACGGCAGTGTCGGCGATCTGGTCGTCAGCAATGGCCGGGTATTGACCGTCAACTACAAGGGTGGCCAGCAGAAAATTCTGGTGCCGGAAGATGTCCCTATCGTCAACCTGGTGCCGGGGGATCGCAGCTTGCTGAAGGTGGGCGTGAAAATTGTCACGTTCGTGACCCAAAGTGCGGATGGAACGCTCACGGCACAGTCGATTTCGGCAGGCAAGGATGGGGTGACACCGCCAATGTAATGGTCACCAGGCGACCGACCATCCGAAGAAATGCCAGCTTTTGCGCGCCAGCTAAAATCTACAGGGGGATCACTTCAACGCGTCCTTACAAAGCGGGAGTCTCACGATGAAAATCGTATCTTCGCTGGCGTTGGTGGTAGCGGTTGGGACGATCTCCGGGTGCTCGACAGTACCCGACAGTCAAGTCACCAACGTTCCCCTGAACGCTACTTCCATCAATGCCGGAAATATCGCCCGGCCAATCATGATGCCCGATGGTCATGCAACCGTGTTCTGGTTTGCTGTCAGTGGCGAACCCCAGGGCAGCGCATTGCCAGGCCGTTTGCAGGCCTACATCTATCAGGGAAGCTGTGGGAGCCTGGGTGCAAAACCGGCCTATGACTTGAACGACGGTCCGAATGCGCGGTTCTATTCGCAAGCGTCGATGCAATATTTCTGGAAAAGCGCACCGGTAGCGGTCGAGACGCTTCGAGCGGGGGGCTATGCGTTGGTGGTGCGTGAAAGTCCGGGGGATGGTCACCAGGCGATTTTTTGCGGCAACCTGAGCTGAACCCTGTAGGAGCGAGCCTGCTCGCGATGGACGACAGGACACCGCGGGGCGTCAGTCTCCCAGCGTTATCATTGAGGTCCATCGCGAGCAGGCTCGCTTCTACAGTAGTTCGGTGTTTTACCAATAAAAAAGGCGACCTCTTCAGGTCGCCTTTTCATTTTCAGCGCTTACTGCGCATAAATCTGATCGAAAATCCCGCCATCATTGAAGTGGGTTTTCTGCACGGTGCGCCAGTCGCCGAAAGTTTTCTCGACCGACAGGAAGTCTACTTTCGGGAAACGGTCGGTGTACTTCGCCAATACCGCCGGATCACGTGGACGCAGGTAGTTGGCCGCAGCGATTTCCTGGCCTTCCGGCGACCAAAGGTACTTCAGGTATTCCTCGGCGGCGGCGCGGGTACCTTTCTTGTCAACCGATTTGTCGACCACCGACACCGGCGGCTCGGCTTCGGCGGAGACGCTTGGGTAGATGACTTCGAACTGGTCGCGACCGAATTCGCGGGCGATCATTTCCGCTTCGTTTTCGAAGGTCACCAGCACATCGCCGATCTGGTTGGTCATGAAGGTGGTCGTAGCGGCGCGGCCGCCGGTATCGAGCACTGGCGCTTGCTTGAACAGCTTGCCGACAAATGCCTTGGCCTTGTTTTCGTCACCGCCGTTCTTTAGCACGTAGCCCCAGGCCGACAGGTAGGTATAGCGACCGTTACCCGAGGTTTTCGGGTTCGGCACGATGACTTGTACGCCATCCTTGAGCAGATCCGGCCAGTCTTTCAGGGCTTTGGGGTTGCCCTTGCGCACGATGAACACTGTGGCGGAGGTGAACGGCGCGCTGTTGTTCGGCAGGCGTGTGACCCAGTTGTCCGGGACCAGTTTGCCGTTGTCCGCCAAGGCATTGATGTCGGTGGCCATGTTCATGGTGATGACGTCAGCGGGCAAGCCGTCGATGACCGAGCGTGCCTGCTTGCTGGAACCGCCGAAAGACATTTGCAGGGTGATGTTTTCGTTGTGCTCGGCTTGCCAGTGTTTCTGGAACGCAGTGTTGTAGTCTTTGTAGAAATCGCGCATCACGTCGTAGGAAACGTTAAGCAGGGTCGGTGCGGCCTGAGCCATGCTGGTCAAGGCCAGGCCAGCGGCCAGAAGTGAGGCGCCAAAGAGTTTTTTCACTGCGAATTCCTTGTTCTATGTATGTATGAGCAGCCGCCCCCTGTAGGAGCGAGCCTGCTCGCGAAAAACGTCAAGACAACGCGGGCATTCAGACAGCCCACGTTATCGTTAAAGACCATCGCGAGCAGGCTCGCTCCTACAGGGGGTAATGTGTAGAGAGGGATACCATTTTGCCAGCGACTATAGCCGGGCTCGCATAGGCCTTTAAAGATAAAAAAGCTCTTTGCTTATTCCATTTTCTTGAACAATGCATTCCCGCAGCGAGAGCAGAACGATGCTTCGTGTTCGTGGCTGTTTTTCTTGCATACCGGGCAGTCGTGTTGCAGCTGCCCGCCGCGCATGGCAGTGGCCAGCTCTGCGGTAAAGATGCCGGTGGGGACGGCGATGATCGAATAACCGGTGATCATCACCATCGACGAGATCACCTGGCCCAACACAGTCTTTGGCACGATGTCGCCATAACCGACGGTCGTGAGCGTCACGATGGCCCAGTAGATGCCTTTGGGAATGCTGGTGAAGCCGTGCTGCGGGCCTTCGACCACGTACATCAGCGTGCCGAACACCGTGACCAGGGTGCAGACGCTGAGCAGGAACACGAGGATTTTCTGTTTGCTGCCGCGCAGGGCATCGAGCAGGTAATGCGCTTGTTTGAGATACGGGCCGAGTTTGAGCACGCGGAAAATCCGCAGCATCCGGATGATCCGGATAATCAGCAGGTACTGCGCATCGGCGTAATAGAGGGCGAGGATGCCGGGTACGATCGCCAGCAAATCCACCAGTCCATAAAAACTGAAGGCGTAACGCAACGGTTTGGGCGAGCAGTACAGCCGCAGGATGTACTCGCCGAGAAAGATGACCGTGAAGCCCCATTCAATGTACGCCAGCACATCGGCGTAGTTCTGGTGAATGGTGTTGATGCTGTCGAGCATCACGACCACCAGGCTGGCGAGGATGATCAACAGCAAAATGCCATCGAAACGCCGGCCAGCCTTGGTGTCGGTCTGGAAAATCATGACGTAAAGCTGTTCACGCCAGTGTTTGCTGCTGTCCATGGATAACGCCTGACTCGAAGATCAGCGCAGCCTAGGTTGATTGTCCCCGTGAGCGCAAGGCGCGGTGTCGACCGTGGTTTTGCCGAATATCTGAATGCCGGTGCGGATCAGCCAGCAGGCGAGAATAAACGGTGCGGTGAGCGTGGCCAGACCAGCGGCCGCAAAGATGGGCGTCAGCAACAGCGCCAATACGATGCCAAGCAGTGGCAGCCAGGGTTGCTGGCGTTGCGCGCTGAAGGCGAGGGCGGCCAGCACGGCATTGTAGCCGCCCAGGCCGAGCAGGGCGGTGCCGGTCTCGTGGTGCAGCAGGCTGGAGCCAAGGCCGAGGATCGAGGCTATCAGCGCCCAGCAGAACGCACGGCGATCGGCGATCAGCAAACCGGCGGCAATCATCGCCCCGGCCAGTGGATGATCGAGGAACATCACCTGGCCAATACCTTTGAACGATGCGGCCAACAGGTTCGGTGTGTTCAATTCGATCAGGGGTGTCGGTAGCGATGGCGTGGCGAAACACAGCAGCAACCAGCTCAGGCCCACGAATGGCGCGGTGTAGGCGGGCACGTATTGGTTGACGCGGGTGCGCTTGAGCCACTGTTGAGTGATCATCGCACTCAAGCCGCCGGCAGCCAGAATCAGCGGCGGCATCACCGCCGACCACGGGAAGTACAGACTCAGCAACAGGCCAAGCAACACGCCGTTGTAGCTGTACAAGCCAGCCTGGCGATCGGCCTTTGCATAGTTGCGCCGTTGCGCGGTGAGTAATCCGGCGACACCGCCGAGCAACGCACCGCCGAGCAGCGCCGGCGCCGTGAACAGGATGGCTGAAAGGCACAGCAAGCCGCAGAGCGGATGGCGCTGAAGGAAAATTTGACTGAAACCGTTGAGCAAAGCCTCGGCCCAGTCGGGGCAGTGGGTGTTGAAGTGATTGGCAGGCATGGCAGTTCTAAAAAGTCAGTTAGACCGTGTCGCCGCCTTCGCGAGCAGGCTCGCTCCCACATTGAATCTTTGTTCAGTCATTGAGTTTGTGGTGTACACAAATCAACTGTGGGAGCGAGCCTGCTCGCGAAGAGGCCGGTATGTGCGCTCTAGATCAACGTCTCGATTCGCAAGGAGTTAGTCGACCCCGGCTGCCCAAAGGGCACACCCGCCGTGATCAATAACGTGTCGCCACGCTGCGCCATGCCCTGGGCCTGGGCAATCTCCAGCGCTGTCGAGCACACCTCATCCACTTGGCGCAGCCGATCATTGACCACCGAATGCACGCCCCAGGCCACGGTCAAGCGACGCGCGGTTTGCAGATTGGGCGTCAGGTTGAGGATCGGCACCGTCGGCCGTTCCCGCGCCGCCCGCAGGCTCGAGGTGCCGGATTCGCTGTAGTTCACCAGCACCGCCACCCGCAGCACGTTGCTGATGCGGCGGATCGCGCAACTGATCGCATCGGAAACCGTGGCTTCGGCTTTCGGCCGGCTGACGTCGAGCTGGGCCTGATAGTCCGGGCCGTTTTCCACCTGACGGATGATCTTGCTCATCATCTGCACGGCTTCGAGCGGGTATTCGCCGGATGCGGTTTCCGCCGACAGCATCACCGCGTCAGCCCCTTCGGCCACGGCGTTGGCCACATCGGTGACTTCGGCGCGAGTGGGCGCCGGAGAGAAGCGCATCGATTCCAGCATCTGCGTCGCCACCACCACCGGTTTGCCGAGCTGGCGGCAGGTGCTGATGATGTTCTTCTGAATCTGCGGCACGCTTTCGGCCGGCACTTCCACGCCCAGATCGCCACGGGCGACCATGATTGCGTCGCTCAACTCGGCGATTTCCCGCAGTTGTTCGACGGCCGACGGCTTCTCGATCTTGGCCATCAAAAAGGCTTTGTCGCCGATCAGTGTACGGGCTTCGCGGATGTCGTCCGGGCGCTGCACGAACGACAGCGCCACCCAGTCCACCCCCAGTTCCAGACCGAAGTTCAGGTCGCGGCGATCCTTGGCGGTCAGCGGGCTCAGGTCGAGCACCGCTTGCGGCACGTTAACCCCTTTACGGTCCGACAGCTCGCCGCCGTTGAGCACCGTGGTGTCGATGGCGTCGGCGTATTTGGTGACCACCCTCAGTCGCAACTTGCCGTCGTCCAGCAGCAGGTCCATGCCCGGCTCCAGCGCTGCAATGATCTCCGGGTGCGGCAGGTTGACCCGGCGTTCATCGCCCGGCGTGACATCCAGGTCCAGGCGCAGGGCTTGACCGCGGACCAGTTGCACTTTGCCCTCGGCAAACCTGCCAACCCGCAGCTTCGGACCTTGCAGGTCCATCAGAATGCCCAGCGGATAATTCAACTGGCGCTCGACTTCACGGATCCATTGATAGCGCTGGGCGTGATCGGCGTGATCGCCGTGGCTGAAGTTCAGGCGAAAGATATTGACCCCGGCCTGCACCAGCTCACGGATGTCGTCGATACCGTTGATAGCCGGACCCAGGGTGGCGAGGATTTTGACCTTTTTGTCAGGCGTCATATTTAGGGCTCTCGAGAATCAGGATGGCGCGGAAGTCATTGACGTTGGTGCGGGTCGGCTCGGTGACGATCAGTGCATCCAGCGCCTCGAAATAGCCGTAGCCATTGTTATTGTCCAACTCGTCGCTGGCGCTCAAGCCGAGGGCGGCGGCACGGGCGTAGCTGTCCGGGGTCATGATGGCGCCGGCGTTGTCTTCGGAGCCGTCGATGCCATCGGTGTCGCCGGCCAGCGCATAGACGCCGGGCAGGCCCTTGAGGCTGTCGGTCAGGCTCAGCAGGAACTCGGCATTGCGTCCGCCCCGGCCGTTGCCGCGCACGGTGACCGTGGTTTCACCGCCGGAGAGAATCACGCAAGGCGCCGCCAACGGCTGACCGTGCTGCACCACCTGACGGGCGATGCCGGCGTGGACTTTCGCCACTTCGCGGGATTCGCCTTCCAGGTCGCCGAGAATCAGCGGGCTGAATCCGGCCTGACGGCATTTCACGGCCGCTGCTTCAAGGGATTGCTGCGGACGTGCGATCAACTGGAAGTGACTGCGAGCCAGGCTCGGGTCACCGGGTTTGACGGTTTCCGATTCCGGGTTTTGCAACCAGGTGCGCACGGAGGCGGGTACGTCGATGTGGTAGCGCTTGAGAATCGCCAGCGCTTCGGCCGAAGTGCTCGGGTCGGCCACGGTGGGGCCGGAGGCGATGACCGTGGCGAGGTCGCCCGGTACATCGGAAATCGCGTAGGTGTACACGGTGGCAGGCCAGCAGGCCTTGCCCAGGCGCCCACCCTTGATCGCCGAGAGGTGCTTGCGCACGCAGTTCATCTCACCGATGGTGGCGCCGGACTTGAGCAGGGCTTTGTTGATCGACTGCTTGTCGGCCAGGGTGATGCCGACTGCGGGCAACGCCAGCAATGCCGAGCCGCCACCGGACAGCAGAAAGATCACGCGGTCGGTTTCGCTCAAGTTGCTGACCAGTTCGAACACCCGTTTGGCGACGGCTTGACCGGCTGCATCGGGGACTGGGTGCGCGGCTTCGACCACTTCGATTTTTTCGCAGGGGGCGCCGTGACCGTAGCGCGTGACCACCAGACCGGACACTTCACCCTGCCAGCAACGCTCGACCACCTGGGCCATGGCGGCCGCGGCCTTGCCGGCGCCGATGACGATCACCCGACCGCTGCGATCGGCAGGCAGATGGGCTTCGAGGACTTGCTGCGGATGGGCCGCGTCGATGGCTGTGGCGAACAGCTCGCGCAGGAATTGTTGCGGATCGACCGACATGGCGGGCTCCCGGAATTCTTGTTATTGGGATGTCGAGGCTTGCATAGCCCCTGTGGGAGCAAGGCTTGCCCGCGATGCAGACGCTGCGGTGTTTCTGCTGCACCGAGGCGATGCAATCGCGGGCAAGCCTTGCTCCCACAGGGGCGAGGGCAGGGACTTACTTCTTATCGCGAATCGAGAAGTTCGCCATGTGCTCCAGGCCCTTGATCAGCGCCGAATGGTCCCAGTTGCTGCCGCCGATGGCCGCACAGGTGCTGAACACTTGCTGGGTGTTGGCGGTGTTCGGCAGGTTGATGTTCAACTCCTTGGCGCCTTGCAGGGCCAGGTTCAGGTCCTTCTGGTGCAGGCTGATGCGGAAGCCCGGATCGAAGGTGCCCTTGATCATGCGCTCGCCGTGTACTTCGAGGATCTTCGAGGAAGCGAAACCGCCCATCAGCGCTTCACGCACCTTGGCGGGATCGGCACCGTTCTTCGAAGCGAACAGCAGGGCTTCGGCCACGGCCTGGATGTTCAGCGCAACGATGATCTGGTTCGCCACTTTCGCGGTCTGACCGTCGCCATTGCCACCGACCAGGGTGATGTTCTTGCCCATGGCCTGGAACAGCGGCAGGGCGCGTTCGAAGGCATCGGCATCGCCACCGACCATGATGCTCAGGGTTGCGGCCTTGGCACCGACTTCACCGCCGGACACCGGCGCGTCAAGGTACTGCGCACCTTTTTCGTTGATTTTTGCGGCGAAGGCCTTGGTGGCGGTGGGCGAGATCGAGCTCATGTCAATCACGACCTTGCCTTTACTGACGCCGGCGGCAACGCCATCGGCGCGGAACAGCACGTCATCGACCTGCGGGGTATCCGGGACCATGACGATGATGAATTCGGCTTCTTGCGCGACTTCTTTCGGGTTCGCCAGGGCGACGGCGCCAGCGGCGATCAGGTCGGCAGGCGCAGCGTCGTGGTGCGCGGACAGGAACAGGCTGTGACCGGCTTTCTGCAGGTTCGCCGCCATTGGGTGGCCCATGATGCCGGTGCCGATAAATCCGATTTTAGCCATGAGAAAATCCTCTTTTTATTCTGATGCTGCAATGCAGTCTTAGAGACTCAGCAGATTCATTGTGGGAGCTGGCTTGCCAGCGATGGCGGTGGGTCAGGCAACATATTTGTTTTGTGTGCTGCCGCCATCGCGGGCAAGCCCGCTCCCACAGGGTTTTGTATTGTTCGTTCAGATCGCGTTATGGGTTTTGAGCCAGCCCAGGCCTGCTTCGGTGGTGGTCAGCGGCTTGTATTCGCAACCGACCCAGCCCTGATAACCGATACGGTCCAGGTGTTCGAACAGGAAGCGGTAGTTGATTTCACCGGTGCCCGGTTCGTTGCGCCCAGGGTTGTCGGCCAACTGGATGTGGTTGATCTCGCCCAGGTGCGCGGCCATGGTGCGGGCCAGGTCGCCTTCCATGATTTGCATGTGATAGATGTCGTATTGCAGGAACAGGTTGGCGCTGCCGACCTGTTCGCGAATCGACAGGGCTTGCGCGGTGTTGTTCAGGTAGAAGCCCGGGATGTCGCGGGTGTTGATCGCTTCCATCACCAGTTTGATACCCGCCGCTTGCAGCTTGTCGGCCGCGTACTTGAGGTTGGCAATGAAGGTTTTTTCCACGATGGCATCGTCGACGCCTTGCGGGCGGATGCCGGCCAGGCAGTTGACCTGGGTGTTGCCCAGCACTTGCGCGTAAGCGATCGCCAGATCGACACCGGCACGAAATTCTTCGACCCGGTCCGGCAGGCAGGCGATACCGCGCTCACCCTTGCCCCAGTCACCGGCCGGCAGGTTGAACAGCACTTGGGTCAGGCCGTTGGCGTCGAGCTTGGCTTTGATTTCGGCGGAGCTGAAATCGTAGGGGAACAGGTATTCGACACCACTGAAGCCGGCCTTGGCGGCCGCTTCGAAACGGGCAAGAAAGTCCTGTTCGGTGAACAGCATGGACAGGTTGGCTGCGAAACGCGGCATGGTGGTCTCCTGTAAATCGGTGAAGCCCTCTGTGGGAGCGAGCCTGCTCGCGAAAGCGGTGTGCCAGGCAACATCAATGCTGAATGTGCCGGCCTTTTCGCGAGCAGGCTCGCTCCCACAATGGGGGCAATGTGCAGTTAGTCGAGCAAGGAAATCGCAGTCGGTGCGTCGTTGCCGACCAGCGCCAGGTCTTCGAATTCGTTGACGGCGTTGATCTCGGTGCCCATGGAAATGTTGGTCACGCGCTCCAGGATAATTTCGACGATCACCGGAACCTTGAACTCCTCGATCATCTGTTCGGCCTTGCGCAGGGCAGGGGCGATTTCAGACGGTTCGAACACACGCAGTGCCTTGCAGCCCAGGCCTTCGGCAACCGCGACGTGATCGACGCCATAACCGTTGAGTTCCGGCGCGTTCAGGTTATCGAAGGACAGCTGCACGCAGTAATCCATCTCGAAACCGCGCTGTGCCTGACGAATCAGACCCAGGTACGAGTTGTTCACCACCACATGAATGTACGGCAGCTTGAACTGCGCGCCCACCGCCAACTCTTCGATCATGAACTGGAAGTCATAGTCGCCCGACAGTGCGACAACCTTGCGGGTCGGGTCGGCCTTGACCACACCCAGCGCCGCCGGAATGGTCCAGCCCAACGGACCGGCCTGGCCGCAGTTGATCCAGTGACGCGGCTTGTAGACGTGCAGGAACTGCGCGCCGGCAATCTGCGACAGACCGATGGTACTGACGTAGCAAGTGTCCTTGCCGAACACCTGGTTCATCTCTTCGTAAACCCGCTGCGGCTTGACCGGCACGTTGTCGAAGTGGGTCTTGCGCTGCAGGCTGGCCTTGCGCTGCTGGCAGTCTTGCAGCCAGGCGCTACGGTTTTTCAGTTTGCCGGCGGCTTGCCATTCACGAGCGACTTCGATGAACACGGTCAGCGCGGCAGCGGCGTCGGAAACGATGCCCAGGTCCGGGGTGAACACGCGGCCGATCTGGGTCGGTTCGATATCAACGTGAATGAACTTGCGGCCTTCGGTGTAGACGTCGACCGAACCGGTGTGGCGGTTGGCCCAACGGTTACCGACACCCAGTACCACGTCGGATTTGAGCAAGGTCGCGTTGCCGTAGCGGTGCGAAGTCTGCAAGCCGACCATGCCGACCATCAGCGGGTGATCGTCAGGAATGGTGCCCCAGCCCATCAGGGTCGGAATGACCGGGATGCCGGTCAGCTCGGCGAATTCCACCAGCAGGTCACTGGCGTCGGCATTGATGATGCCACCACCGGCTACCAGTAACGGACGCTCGGCCTGATCCAGCATGGCCAGGGCTTTTTCCACCTGAACGCGGGTCGCGCTCGGCTTGGCCAGTGGCAGCGGCTGATAAGCGTCGATGTCGAACTCGATTTCGGCCATCTGCACGTCGAACGGCAGGTCGATCAGCACCGGACCTGGACGGCCGGAGCGCATTTCATAGAACGCTTTCTGGAACGCGTAAGGCACCTGGCCCGGTTCCAGAACAGTGGTCGCCCATTTGGTCACCGGCTTGACGATGCTGGTGATGTCGACGGCCTGGAAGTCTTCCTTGTGCATGCGAGCGCGGGGTGCTTGCCCCGTGATGCAAAGGATCGGGATCGAGTCGGCCGAGGCGCTGTACAGGCCGGTGACCATGTCGGTACCGGCAGGACCGGAGGTGCCGATGCACACGCCGATATTACCGGCCTTGGTGCGGGTGTAGCCCTCGGCCATGTGCGACGCGCCTTCAACATGGCGAGCGAGGACGTGATCGATGCCGCCGACCTTTTGCAGGGCGGAGTACAGCGGGTTGATGGCAGCACCCGGGATGCCAAAAGCGGTATCAACCCCTTCACGGCGCATCACCAGAACGGCGGCTTCGATTGCTCTCATTTTGCTCATGGTTTTGTGCCTCTTTACGTTTTGTAATTGTATACAAGTGGCTTTGCGCAGAGTGTATTCACGGCGGACGGCGCAGGTCAATCCATTTTCTCAAGCGGTTGTTTCATTCGTCGGAAGCCCGATCTACTGTGGCTTTTCGTCGCATGTGGCGCTTTTCGATAATTATTGTATACAAAAAAATAATTCATTGTGTTCTATTTGTTGCATCGGACTGCGGCACAAAGAGCAGTCCACCGGCTTTCCGAAAAACAAAATGAGGACGGCACCATGAGCGCTTTAACCTTGAAAGTCGCAGTCAACCTGGTCAACGAGGCCATCACCGCAGGGCGCGCGATTTCCGCGGCGCCCTTGACCATCGCAGTGCTGGATGCCGGTGGGCATCTGATCACCCTGCAACGTGAAGACGGCGCCAGCCTGCTGCGCCCGCAGGTCGCCATCGGCAAGGCCTGGGGCGCCATCGCGCTGGGCAAAGGCTCGCGCCTGTTGGCCCTGGACGCACAACAACGCCCGGCCTTCATCGCCGCGTTAAACAGCCTGGGGCAGGGCAGCGTCGTGCCAGCACCGGGTGGTGTGCTCATTCGCGATCAGGGTGGGAACGTGCTGGGGGCGGTGGGGATCAGCGGGGATCTGTCGGATGTTGATGAGCAGTGCGCGATCAATGCGATCGAGGCGTTGGGGTTGAGGGCGGATGCGGGGGTTGTGGCTTGATCTCAATCGCCTGAACTAATGTCATCGCTGGTAAACCAGCTCCCACAAGGACTGGGGTGTTCACATATTTGGCGGACACCAACAGACCCTGTGGGAGCTGGCTTGCCAGCGATTGCTATCTGCCAGACACATCCAGCTATAAGTGTGTATCACTGCTCAGAATTTCCGGGGCTAGCCTTTTCATGAATTCATCATGAGAGAGGCAAAGGAATGCCCAATTTACCCGCATCACATCGTCTGCGAACCGGCCGCTATGCCGAACCCAACCGAATCTATCTACTGACCACCAACACTCTTGATCGCGAGCCGATCTTTGCGGATTTCGCTTTGGGCAGATTGGTTGTTGGTCAATTTCGCCGGGCGCAAAATCTTGGGCTGGCGAACTCTTTGGCCTGGGTAGTCATGCCTGATCATTTTCACTGGCTCGTCGAGCTGGAAAACTGTTCCTTGCGCAGACTGATGCGCGAGACCAAGTCCCTGATTACTCGAGAAGTGAACCATTGCAGGGGCAGGAGCGGGCCTCTATGGCAGCAGGGCTATCACGACCGGGCGCTGCGAAGAGAGGAAGATCTGGTGAAATTGGCGCGGTATGTGGTGGCCAATCCATTGCGGGCGGGTTTGGTGGAGAAGCTTGGCGACTATCCATTGTGGGATGCGGTTTGGCTTTAACAACTTTGGACCGAATTGCCCCCATCGCTGGCAAGCCAGCTCCCACAGGTTTCTGTGTTGAATTCAAATTTTGTGAGCGACACAAATCCCTGTGGGAGCTGGCTTGCCAGCGATGGGCACACTGCGGTCTATCAATCCGGTTCACACCCCTTGAGCACCAGCCGGATGATCGTCTGCGCCGCCGCTTCATAGTCCACTTCATCCAGTCTGGCCTTGCCGGTGATGGCGGTGATTTGCCAGTCGAAGTCGGCGTAGGTCTGGGTGGCGGCCCAGATGCTGAACATCAGGTGGTTGGGGTCGATGGGGGCGATCTGGCCGCGGTCGATCCAGGTCTGGATGCAATCGATGTTGTGCCTGGCCTGGCCATTCAGCTGTTCGACCAGATCGGCGCTCAGGTGAGGGGCGCCATGCATGATTTCGCTGGCAAACACCTTGGAGGCAAACGGCAGGTCACGGGAAATACGGATTTTCGAGCGGATGTAGCCACTCAGAACTTCGCTGGGTACGCCGTCGGGGTTGAACGGTGTCGAGGCCTGCAGGATTGGCTCGATGATGCTTTCCAGGACCTCGCGGTAGAGGTTTTCCTTGGATTTGAAGTAGTAGTAGACGTTGGGCTTGGGCAATCCCGCCTTGGCGGCGATGTCGCTGGTTTTGGTTGCAGCGAAGCCCTTGTCGGCAAATTCTTCACTGGCGGCACGCAGGATCAGTTGTTTGTTGCGCTCGCGGATTGTGCTCATAAACCAGGTGGTTCCTTGCCTGTACTGGCGGTTGCGCATGGTAGCACCGGCCTCCGGCGGCGCTCAAGAATGCTCCGTGCCGCGCCCGGCCGCGCTATGCTGCACGCCATTCATTCAAGAAGGAAACCCGATTCATGGCAGGAAGCAGTTTGCTGGTGCTGATCGACGACATTGCCGCTGTGCTGGACGATGTGGCGTTGATGACCAAAATGGCCGCCAAGAAGACCGCCGGAGTGCTGGGCGACGATCTGGCGCTCAATGCCCAGCAGGTCAGCGGCGTGCGTGCCGAGCGGGAAATTCCGGTGGTCTGGGCGGTTGCCAAGGGTTCGTTCATCAACAAGCTGATCCTGGTGCCGTCGGCGTTGGCCATCAGCGCATTCATTCCGTGGTTGGTCACGCCATTGTTGATGGTCGGAGGCGCTTATTTGTGCTTCGAAGGGTTCGAGAAGCTCGCCCACAAGTTTCTGCACAGCAAGGCCGAGGATCAGGCTGAGCATGCCGAACTCGTCGAGGCGGTGGCGGACCCGGCGGTGGATCTGGTGGCCTTTGAAAAGGACAAGATCAAGGGCGCGATCCGCACTGACTTCATTCTCTCGGCGGAAATCATCGCCATCACTCTCGGCGTCGTGGCCGATGCTGCGCTGACCCAGCAAGTCGTCGTGCTGTCGGGCATCGCCATCGTCATGACCGTCGGCGTTTACGGGTTGGTGGCAGGCATCGTCAAGCTCGATGATCTGGGGCTATGGCTGACTCAGAAGCCCGGGCAGATGGCCAAGAGCATCGGTGGCGGGATTTTGCGTGCGGCACCGTATCTGATGAAAAGCTTGTCAGTGATCGGCACGGCGGCGATGTTCCTGGTGGGTGGCGGGATCCTGACCCACGGTGTGCCGGTGGTGCATCACTGGATCGAAAGTGTCAGCGCAGGGGCGGGCGGTGCCGGGTTTATCGTGCCGACGTTGCTTAACGGGGTGGCGGGGATTGTGGCGGGTGCGGTGGTGCTGGTCGGGGTGATGGCTGTCAGCAAAATCTGGAAAGCGCTCAAGGGCTAAAACCTGGCTCTGTCCAAATGTGGGAGCGAGCCTGCTCGCGATGGCGGTGTGTCAGACAACCTTGATGGTGACTGACATGACCTCATCGCGAGCAGGCTCACTCCCACAGTGGTTTGTGGTCGCCGGAATTACTCGGCAATCTGCAACTTGCGCGACTCGGTGTAGACGTAGCGCACCTTCTCGTACTCGAACGGCGAGTTCAGTTGGCCATAGCGGAAGCTGGTCTGGTAGCGCTTGTCGACGCCGCGCAGGATCCAGATTTCCGGATGGTTTTCGCTGACATTGGCAACGTTGAGGAAGTTGATGGCCGACTCGGCGCTGAAATCGACGATCAGACCGCCCGTGTCACGCAGGTTCGACGGGCCGAGGATCGGCAATACGAAGTAGGCGCCCCCTGAAACACCATAGAAACCCAGGGTCTGTCCGAAGTCTTCCTTCTGGCGCGGCAGGCCCATGGCGGTGGCCGGGTCCCACAGGCCGGCGATGCCGATGGTGGTGTTGAGCAACAGGCGCCCGGTAATTTCCATCGAGCGCTGGCCCTTGAATTGCAGCAGGCTGTTCAACAGGTTCGGCACGTCGCCCAGGTTGTTGAAGAAGTTGCTGACACCCGTGCGCAAGAAGCTCGGGGTGACGTAACGGTAGCCATTGACCACTGGCAGGAACACCCATTGGTCGAAGCGGTAATTGAAGTGGTAAACGCGGCGGTTCCACTGTTCCAGCGGGTCGTAGACGTTCAGTGCGCTGAGGGTCGAGCGTTCGAACTCGCGCTGATCCAGCCCCGGGTTGAACTTGAGTTTGCTCAGTGGCTCCTTGAAGCCGTCGCTGTCGACGACCACGGGGGCGTTGGCTTTGCTGTTGTCGGCATTGGCGGCGGTTGCACAGAGTAACGCGGCGATAAGCAGGAGGTATTTAGCCACGGAAGAACTCCAGCATGGCGTCGCTGTTGACGCGGTAGTTAAGGTTGCCGCAGTGGCCGCCCAGCGGGTAAACGGTCAGGCGATCGCCAAACGTCCTGCGCAGGAAACCGAGGTCCCCGGGGCCGAGGATCACATCGTCGGCGTTGTGCATGACGGCGATTTTCGGGCTGTCGTGCAGGTAGTCCTTCAGCGCATACAAACTCACCTGGTCGATCAGTTGCAGCAGGCTGCCGCCGTCGGTGCGGGCGCGCCACATCGGGATCACCTGTTCGGTGATGTAGCAGTCGAAGTCGCACTGCAACGCACGCTTGAGGTAGGGCGTGAGGCTGGTGCCTTCGGTGATAGGCGTTTTCGGTGGAGTGATGAGGCCGCGGCGGTTGATCAGGTCCGAAGTGAAGGCGATGTCGGCGGCGGAGAAACGGAACGAGGTGCCGATGAGCATGGCCATCTGTTCGTTGCTCAGGTGCTGCTTGGACTGCTGGAAGTCGTAGAGCAGCGCATCGTTGAGGTCGATGTAGCCTTTCTGCTGGAAGTAGCGGGTCAGTTTGTTCAGCACCAGCTCATAGAAGGTGGTCGTATTGGTGATGCCCTTGACTTCCGTTTGTACAAGCTTGTCCAGGTTGGTGATCGAGGTGTAGAGATTGACCGGAGGATTGAGCAGCAGCACTTTCTTGAAATTGAAGCTGCGGCGGGTTTCGTCCAGGTGCGCCACGAATGCCGCATCCAGTGCGCCGAGGCTGTAGCCCGTCAGGTAGTAGTCGGTGACCGGCAGTTTCGGATTTTGCGCCCGCACCGCCTGCATCACACGGTACATGTCTTCGGCGTCGTCCTTGGTGATGCCGGGGGTGGCAAAGCGCGAAGCGGCGCTCATGAAGTCAAAGCTGGTGGGCGATGACAACTGCACCACGTGATAGCCGGCCTTGTAGTAAAGCTTTTTCAGGTATTCGTTCAAGTTACTGTCATAGCGCGCACCGGTGCCGGCGATCAGGAAAATCAGCGGTGCGGCTTTATCCTGGGTGGCGATGCGATAGGTGAGTTTTTTCACCGGCCAGAAGTTGTCGGGCAAGTCGAATTGACGCTCAGGCCGCAACGTGACGCTGCGATCCGATTGATTGATGTCGTCGTCCAGCGGCAGTTCCGGGCGCAAATCCGGCGGCGTCGTGGCGATGGTTGCCTCGAACGGGTTGGTCAGCGGATAGCCATAACTGGCGGCGTCGATATCCCGCGCCAGCGCGGACGCACTCAAGATAAGGCCGCCAAACAGGGCGGCGAAGCGCAAGGAACGGAGCATGACTGGATCCCTTAGAGGATGGTGCCGAATGAAGTTCGCAGGCTATGACCACTGGATTTGCGCCAAAGTGCCACGCATCGGCACCAAACTGGCCTGAACTCGAAAGTAATAGTAGCTGGACGATACACTTTGCAGCGTTTGGATGGCCAGTTAACTGTTGTTAGCGCTTGCTTAAGGTGGCCGGGCGATTAAGCTGACCGCCGTTTTCGCTTAATTGGAGTGCTTCATGTCCCGTCGTCTGCCGGTGATTCTGCTGCTTGTTTTGCTGCCGTTATGGCTGGCCGCCAGTTATGGCGCGCGTTATGGCTTCATGGAAGATGCGCAGTGGGTGGGCATCTGCGTGGATGAGGCGAACCGCTGGGAATGTCAGGTCCGTTCGAACCTGGGTCTGTTGATTCACTTTGCGGTTTTGGGCTGGGCTGCGTTGGCAACGGCGGTGATCGGCTTTGTGCTGCCAGGGCGGGCAGGGTGGTGGCTGGCGGTGCTGGCGCTGGTGCTCGGGTTCCCGGCGCTGGCGTTGTACAACACGACGTTGGCGGTATTTGCGGTGGTGATTGCGGGGTTGCGGTTGGTCAGGGCTACCCGTAACGCCTGATCGCCCGTCTTCGCGAGCAGGCTCGCTCTCACATTTGATCTGCGTCCTGCACAGTTTCTGTGCTCACTGAAGATCTATTGTGGAGCGAGCCTGCTCGCGAAGGGGCCGGCGGGCGCACTGAAAATCAGGTTTTGCGAACCCGCAAGCAACGCCACAACGCCGCCACCATCAATACACTTACCAGCGCCCAGCCCCAGGCCTGCTGGTTCTCCAAACCTTCACGAAACAACTGCGGCGCAATGCCCGCGCCGATGATGAAGGTCAGCAGGGCGATTTCCCGGCGTGGCACGCTCACCGGGCGGCACAGGTAGACCAGCGCCGGCACGATGAACGCCACACTCGGGAAGCTGCGATAGCGCGGGTCGAACACCAGCTCCAGCATCGTCACCGTCGCGGCAAACCCTGCCACCGCCAACAACCAGCCTGATCGACGTTCGAGGGCATTGAAGGCTCGTCCACGCCATCCGTTGCGAGGGCTCAATGTCAGTGCGGCATGAGCCAGTACCAACAGGTTTAGCGCCGTCAACAACGCGACCCACAACCATTCGCTGGTAAAGCGGGTTGTAACCCGTGCCAGATCGCCCCAGGCGCCAATCGAGCAAGCCGCCAGTGCTCCCAGCAACGGCAGAACCAGCGCTGCTCGGGTGCTGCGCACACGACCGCCGAGGATCAGCGTGCCGAGGAAGATCAAAGCGCCCACCATCAGCCACTGCGACCAATAAGGTACGTTGGACACGGGGCCGGCCAGCACGCCCTTGTCCTGGCGATCTGCATCGAACAATCCCCAGTAACCCCCGACAGCACCTTCATTGGCGCGTTTCCACGGTTGGTCGAAAGCTTCGATCAGGTTGTAGTGCCAGCCGTGCTGCTCGGCCATGGTGACAAAACCACGAATGAATTTGGCTTCGTTGACCCGGCTAGGCAGGGCGGTTTCGCGCTGGCGGCCTTCACTCGGCCAGCCGGTTTCACCAATCATCACGTCCTTGGGCGCGAACTTGTTGCCGAACACCTGGCGTACTTCGGCCACATGTTGCAGGGCCGCGTCGATGTTCGAAGGATCATCCTCCCAGTACGGCAGCAAGTGGATGGTCAGGAAATCCACAGCCGGCGCGATTTCCGGGTGCTTGAGCCAGAACTCCCAGACGTCGGCATAAGTGACGGGCTGTTTGACCTGGCTTTTGACCTTGTTGATCAGCCTGGCCAACTGGGCGCCGGTGACTTCCTTGCGCAGCAGGGTTTCGTTGCCGACGATCACCGCGCTCACCACGTCCGCGTTGGCGTTGGCCGAGGCGATCAGCAGGTCGACTTCTTTCTCGGTGTCTACCGGATTGCTGTTGACCCAGGCGCCGATCATCAGCTTCAACCCGTGCTTGCGTGCCAGATCGGGCAGGGCTCCGAGGCCGGTCATGGAGTAGGTGCGGATGCATTCGAAGCTTTTGGCCAGCAGCGCGAGGTCGGCGTCCATGCGCTCGGGGCGCAAATTGAACGGCACATCGAAGGGAGACTGGTCCTTGTCGAACGGGGTGTAGGAGGCGCATTGCAGCTTGTGCGTCGCGCTGGCCGCGTCCGGCAGGATCACCGGTTTGCCAATGCCATACCAAAAGCCGCCAAGGGCAAAAAGCCCCAGCAGACAGGAAAATAGATAAGCCAAAAAAGGAAAGCGGGATGTCGCGGGCATGGTCAGGCCGTCTGGGAGCAAAGCGGCGCATGTTACCTGCATTTGCACCGTGCTTGGGGGCCCGCATGATTTTGACATGCAAAGTTCGGGCGGATCGGCCAGTGCCGTTGTTGAACAACAGTTTAATGGCGTTCTGATGTCGTTTCTCGATGCCTTGAGGTCGCTGGCAGAGCAGGTCGCGATGTGCGTCAGGTTGATTATCGAAGGCGTCAGTACCCTCGTTGATAAATCGCACTGATGATCGAAAGAGTTTGCGGTGAGGCGTGATGGGGGCGCTGTGCACCATAACAATACGTTTAAGCGACTCGGCATCCGTCGAGCGCAGCACTTTCGGGGAAGTAACGATGAAGATGCGACGACTCTTGGGCGCAGGTGCCGCTTTGGTGCTGGCGATCAGTTCTACCGTGGCCAGTGCCGCCGGCAAGGAAGTGACCATCGGTTATGTCGACGGCTGGTCGGACAGCGTCGCCACGACCAACGTGGCCGCAGAAGTGATCAGACAGAAACTCGGTTACGACGTGAAGCTGCAAGCAGTCGCTACCGGGATCATGTGGCAAGGCGTGGCCACCGGCAAACTCGACGCCATGCTGTCGGCCTGGCTGCCAGTGACCCACGGCGAATACTGGACGAAGAACAAGGATCAGGTCGTCGATTACGGCCCGAACTTCAAGGACGCGAAAATCGGCCTGATCGTGCCGGAGTACGTTAAAGCCAAGACCATCGAGGACCTGAAAACCGACGACAGCTTCAAGGATCGCATCGTTGGCATCGACGCCGGTTCAGGCGTGATGCTCAAGACCGATCAAGCCATCAAGGATTACGACCTGACCGGTTATCAACTCAAGGCCAGTTCCGGTGCCGGCATGATCGCCGAGCTGACCCGTGCCGAGAAGAAAAACGAATCCATCGCAGTGACCGGTTGGGTGCCGCACTGGATGTTCGCCAAGTGGAAACTGCGCTTCCTCGAAGACCCGAAAGGCGTGTACGGCGCGGCTGAAACCGTGAACAGCATCGGCAGCAAAGGCCTGGAGGCCAAAGCACCGGAAGTGGCCAAGTTCCTGAAAAACTTCCAGTGGGAATCCAAGGACGAAATCGGTCAGGTCATGCTGGCCATTCAGGACGGTGCCAAGCCTGACGCCGCGGCGAAGGATTGGGTTGCCAAACACCCTGAGCGTGTAGCCGCCTGGACTAAATAACAGTCACCTCGCTTTTCCCTGTGGGAGCGAGCCTGCTCGCGAAAGCGGCCTGCCAGTTGACAGAGATGTCGGCTGACACAAAGCCATCGCGAGCAGGCTCGCTCCCACATTTATTTTGTACATGCTTGAAATTGGCGAAAACGCCATGTGGTTCTAAGACTAAGGTCGTCTGGAACCTACCCCGTAGCCGCATAGAGTGGATACCGTTCCAACTCAATCTGTGCTGCGAGGATAAAAACAATGAACGACAGCATTTACCTCTCGATTCAAAACAGCCCGCGCTTCAAGGAGCTGGTTAGCAAGAGGGAACGATTCGCCTGGATTCTTTCCGCGATCATGCTAGGGCTTTACTCCGGATTCATCCTTCTTATTGCTTACGGGCCGCAAGTGCTGGGGGCGAAAATCAGCCCCGGGTCTTCGATTACCTGGGGCATACCGATCGGTGTCGGGCTGATTGTTTCGGCCTTCGTCCTGACCGGTATTTACGTACGACGTGCCAACGGCGAATTCGACGACCTGAACAATGCGATTCTCAAGGAGGCTCAGCAATGATCCGGCGTCTAATGGCTCTTTTGAGCATCGCAACCTTTGCACCTGGCGCCTGGGCCGCTGATGCCCTGACCGGCGAAGTACACAAACAACCGCTCAACGTCGCCGCGATCCTGATGTTCGTGGTGTTCGTCGGTGCAACCCTTTGCATTACCTACTGGGCCTCCAAGCGCAACAAGTCGGCAGCCGACTACTATGCGGCGGGCGGCAAGATCACCGGTTTCCAGAACGGTCTCGCGATTGCCGGTGACTATATGTCCGCGGCGTCCTTCCTGGGTATTTCCGCGCTGGTGTTCACCTCCGGCTACGATGGCCTGATCTATTCGATCGGCTTCCTGGTGGGCTGGCCGATCATTCTGTTCCTGATCGCCGAGCGCCTGCGTAACCTGGGTAAATACACCTTTGCCGACGTGGCGTCATACCGCCTGGGGCAAACCCAGATCCGTTCGCTGTCCGCTTGCGGTTCGCTGGTGGTGGTGGCGTTCTACCTGATCGCGCAAATGGTGGGCGCCGGCAAGCTGATCCAGCTGCTGTTCGGTCTCGACTACCACGTTGCGGTGATCCTGGTCGGTATTCTGATGTGCCTCTACGTGCTGTTCGGCGGCATGCTGGCGACCACCTGGGTGCAGATCATCAAGGCGGTCCTGCTGCTGTCCGGCGCTTCTTTCATGGCGCTGATGGTGATGAAGCACGTCAACTTCGACTTCAACACACTGTTCTCCGAAGCCATCAAGGTTCACCCGAAGGCTGAAGCGATCATGAGCCCGGGCGGCTTGGTGAAAGATCCGATCTCGGCGTTCTCCCTCGGTCTGGCACTGATGTTCGGTACCGCTGGCCTGCCACATATCCTGATGCGCTTCTTCACCGTGAGTGACGCGAAAGAAGCTCGTAAAAGCGTGCTGTACGCGACCGGCTTCATTGGCTACTTCTACATCCTGACCTTCATCATCGGCTTCGGCGCAATCCTGCTGGTCAGCACCAACCCGGCCTTTAAAGATGCTGCTGGCGCGTTGCTGGGCGGTAACAACATGGCGGCGGTGCACCTGGCCAATGCGGTCGGTGGCAGTATTTTCCTGGGCTTCATTTCGGCAGTGGCGTTCGCGACCATTCTGGCAGTGGTTGCCGGTTTGACCCTGGCCGGTGCGTCGGCGGTGTCTCACGACCTGTATGCCAGCGTGATCAAGAAGGGCAAGGCCAACGAGAAGGATGAAATCCGCGTTTCGAAAATCACCACGATCGCGCTGGCGGTGCTGGCGATCGGGCTGGGCATCCTGTTCGAAAGCCAGAACATTGCGTTCATGGTGGGCTTGGCGTTCTCCATCGCAGCGAGCTGCAACTTCCCGGTCCTGCTGCTTTCCATGTACTGGAAGAAGCTGACCACCCGCGGCGCGATGATTGGCGGCTGGATGGGCCTGGTGAGTGCTGTGGGCCTGATGGTGCTCGGCCCGACCATCTGGGTGCAGATCCTGCATCACGAGAAGGCAATCTTCCCGTATGAGTACCCGGCGCTGTTCTCGATGATCATTGCCTTTATCGGAATCTGGTTCTTCTCGATCACCGACAAGTCGACGGCGGCTGACAATGAGCGGGCGCTGTTCTTCCCGCAATTCGTTCGCTCGCAGACCGGTCTGGGGGCGAGTGGGGCGGTTTCGCACTAAGAGCTGTTACAAACTACAAGTTTCAAGCGGCAAGCAAATGCCCCGGTCGAAAGATCGGGGCATTTTTTGTGGGCGGTTATCGCGCATTTGTTGTCGGAGCAAGGCTTGGCCGCGATGGTTGCGTTACGGTTGGGCGGTACTTAACGGATAGATCCGGTCCCATTGTGGGAGCGAGCCTGCTCGCGAAGGCGGTGGGTCATGCGGCATAAATGTTGATTGATCTGGCGCCTTCGCGAGCGGGCTCGCTCCCACAGAGGGTCCGAACGCCAGGGAAGATCCATCAACCAAATAATGCACAAACAAAAACGGCCTCTATTTATATAGAGGCCGTTCTCGGTACAACCAGGACGTTATCGCAAGGCAGGTATTACTTGCGGTCTTCCAGCTTGGTGATGTCACGCGACTCGTAGCCGGTGTACAACTGGCGCGGGCGGCCGATCTTGTACGGGCTGGAGAGCATTTCTTTCCAGTGGGAGATCCAGCCGACGGTCCGCGCCAGGGCGAAGATCACGGTGAACATGCTGGTTGGAATGCCGATCGCCTTGAGGATGATCCCCGAGTAGAAGTCGACGTTCGGGTACAGGGAACGTTCGATGAAGTACGGGTCGGTCAGGGCGATCTCTTCCAGGCGCATGGCCAGTTCGAGTTGCGGATCGTTCTGGATGCCCAGTTCCTTCAACACTTCGTCGCAGGTCTGCTTCATGACGGTGGCGCGTGGGTCGCGGTTTTTGTAAACGCGGTGACCGAAGCCCATCAGCTTGAACGGATCGTTCTTGTCCTTGGCCTTGGCGATGAACTTGTCGATGTTCGAGACATCGCCGATTTCATCCAGCATGGTCAGAACGGCTTCGTTGGCGCCGCCGTGGGCAGGGCCCCACAGTGCAGCGATACCCGCGGCGATACAGGCGAACGGGTTGGCACCCGAAGAACCCGCCAGGCGCACGGTGGAAGTCGACGCGTTCTGCTCGTGGTCGGCGTGGAGGATGAAGATCCGGTCCATGGCCTTGGCGAGCACCGGGCTGATCGGTTTGATCTCGCACGGGGTGTTGAACATCATGTGCAGGAAGTTTTCCGCGTACGACAGGTCGTTGCGCGGGTACATCATGGGTTGACCCATGGAGTACTTGTAAACCATCGCTGCCAGGGTCGGCATCTTGGCAACCAGGCGGATCGCGGAGATTTCGCGATGCTGCGGGTTATTGATGTCCAGGGAGTCGTGGTAGAAGGCCGAGAGGGCGCCGACTACGCCGCACATGACGGCCATCGGGTGGGCATCGCGACGGAAACCGTTGAAGAAGGTCTTGAGCTGCTCGTGAACCATGGTGTGGTTCTTGACGGTGCTGACGAACTGGGCCTTCTGTTCTGCGGTCGGCAATTCGCCGTTGAGCAGCAGATAGCAGGTTTCCAGGTAGTCCGACTTTTCAGCCAGCTGTTCGATCGGGTAGCCGCGGTGCAACAGAATGCCGTTGTCGCCGTCGATATAGGTGATCTTCGACTCGCAGGAGGCGGTCGACATGAAACCAGGGTCAAAGGTGAAACGGCCCGTGGCCGTCAAGCCCCGAACATCGATAACATCGGGACCAACGGTGCCGGTTAAAATGGGCAGCTCGACGGGGGCTGCGCCCTCGATGATCAACTGCGCTTTTTTGTCAGCCATGTGGCCTCCTATTTATGCTTGAAATCATCAGACAGACCCCCCACGCAGGGCCCGCACCACTATAGTGAGATAAATTCGAATGTCAATTTGCCTAAAGTCTTGCTCCAGAAGGCTTTAACCCGACTTTTTTCTCGAAATTGCCTGCCATTTACGCCTTTTATACGCGTTGTGCAATCAGCTATTAGGGCTAGGTGTTTGCGTTGTCATTAGTAGCCTAACTGTCTATACTCGGCGACCGACCGCCAAGGGCTTTTGGGCTTGCTTTCATTGGGGGTCGCATCCCTGGGTGGTGGTTACCTGACCAGTGCACTCCCCAACAACTTTGCCCTGATTGTTAGGGGCTCTTCAGTGTGAAAAAAAAGCCGTGAAAAGCCAACGACCTGTAAACCTAGACCTAAGGACCATCAAACTCCCCATCACCGGCGTTACGTCGTTTCTTCACCGTGTTTCCGGCATCATCCTCTTCCTGGGCCTTGGCTTCATGCTTTATGCATTGGGCAAATCCCTGGGTTCCGAGGAAGGTTTTGCCGACGTGAAGGCAACCTTGACCAGTCCTCTGGCCAAGTTCGTAGCATGGGGCCTCCTGTCCGCTCTTCTGTATCACCTGGTAGCCGGTGTGCGCCACTTGATTATGGACATGGGCATCGGTGAGACGCTGGAAGGCGGCCGCCTGGGCTCGAAAATTATCATCGCCGTTTCCGTGGTGTTGATCGTTCTGGCAGGAGTTTGGATATGGTAACCAGCGTTACGAACCTTTCGCGTTCGGGCCTCTATGACTGGATGGCACAGCGTGTGTCTGCGGTTGTCCTCGCGGCTTATTTCATCTTCCTGATCGGATACCTCGCAGCGAACCCGGGCATTGGCTACGACCAGTGGCATGGCCTGTTCGCCCACAACGGGATGCGTATCTTCAGTCTGCTGGCCCTTGTTGCCCTCGGCGCTCACGCCTGGGTCGGCATGTGGACCATCGCGACCGACTACCTGACGCCAATGGCGCTGGGCAAGTCCGCGACTGCAGTACGTTTCCTTTTCCAGGCAGTATGCGGCGTCGCGATGTTCGCTTACTTCGTCTGGGGTGTGCAGATTCTCTGGGGTATCTGATTCATGGCTAACATTCCAACGATTTCTTTCGACGCCATCATTATTGGTGGCGGCGGCGCCGGCATGCGCGCTGCGCTGCAACTGGCGCAAGGCGGCCACAAGACTGCCGTGATCACCAAGGTGTTCCCGACCCGTTCGCACACTGTGTCGGCACAGGGCGGCATCACCTGCGCCATCGCGTCGGCCGACCCGAACGATGACTGGCGCTGGCACATGTACGATACCGTCAAGGGTTCCGACTATATCGGTGACCAGGACGCTATCGAATACATGTGTCAGGAAGGCCCGGCCGCTGTTTTCGAGCTCGACCACATGGGTCTGCCGTTCTCGCGTACCGAAACCGGCCGTATCTACCAGCGTCCGTTCGGCGGTCAGTCGAAGGACTACGGTAAAGGCGGGCAGGCTGCCCGTACTTGCGCCGCTTCCGACCGTACCGGTCACGCGCTGCTGCACACGCTTTATCAGGGCAACCTGAAAGCCGGCACCACGTTCCTGAACGAGTACTACGCTGTCGACCTGGTGAAAAACGGGCAAGGCGAGTTCGTCGGTGTGATCGCGATCTGCATCGAAACCGGCGAAACCACCTACATCCGCGCCAAGGCAACCGTTCTGGCAACCGGCGGTGCAGGTCGTATCTACGCTTCGACCACCAACGCCCTGATCAACACCGGTGACGGCGTCGGCATGGCTCTGCGTGCAGGCGTACCGGTACAAGACATCGAAATGTGGCAGTTCCACCCGACCGGGATCGCCGGTGCCGGTGTACTGGTAACTGAAGGTTGCCGTGGTGAAGGTGGATACCTGATCAACAAGCACGGCGAGCGTTTCATGGAGCGTTATGCTCCGAACGCGAAAGACCTGGCCGGTCGTGACGTTGTTGCCCGTTCGATGGTTAAAGAGATCATCGCCGGCAACGGTTGCGGTCCGAACGGCGACCACGTAATGCTCAAGCTCGACCACCTGGGCGAGGAAGTGCTGCACAGCCGTCTGCCAGGTATCTGCGAACTGTCGAAAACGTTTGCTCACGTTGACCCGGTTGTTGCTCCGGTTCCGGTTGTTCCGACCTGCCACTATATGATGGGCGGCGTTGCCACCAACATCCATGGCCAGGCGATCACTCAGGACGCCGACGGCGTCGACACCATCATCCCTGGCCTGTTCGCAGTGGGTGAAGTGGCGTGCGTATCGGTTCACGGTGCCAACCGTCTGGGCGGCAACTCGTTGCTCGACCTGGTGGTCTTCGGTCGTGCGGCCGGTCTGCACCTGGAAAAAGCGCTGACCGACGGTATCGACTACGACGACGCCACCGAAGCTGATATCGAAGCTGCTCTGGCGCGCCTCAACGCACTGAACAGCCGTACCGATGGCGAAGACGTCGCTTCCCTGCGTCGCGAGCTGCAAAACTGCATGCAGAACTACTTCGGTGTATTCCGTACCGGCGAATACATGCAGAAGGGTATTGCCCAGCTGGCCGATCTGCGCAAGCGCATCGCCAACGTCAAGATCAACGACAAGTCGCAGGCGTTCAACACTGCGCGTATCGAGGCTCTTGAGCTGCAAAACCTGCTGGAAGTGGCTGAAGCTACCGCCATCGCTGCCGAAGTACGTAAAGAGTCCCGCGGTGCTCACGCCCGTGAAGACTTCGAAGACCGTGACGACGAAAACTGGCTGTGCCACACCCTGTTCTTCCCGGGTGAGAAGCGCGTTGCCAAGCGTGCCGTGAACTTCTCGCCGAAGACAGTTCCGACGTTTGAACCCAAGATTCGGACTTACTAAGGGTGGCCGCCATGTTGCAAGTCAGTGTTTATCGCTACAACCCTGATCAGGACGCTGCGCCGTTCATGCAGGAATTCCAGGTCGATACCGGTGGTAAAGACCTGATGGTGCTGGACGTGCTCGCGCTGATCAAAGAGCAGGACGAAGGTTTCTCCTATCGTCGCTCCTGCCGTGAAGGCGTTTGTGGCTCCGACGGCATGAACATCAACGGCAAGAACGGCCTGGCGTGCATCACGCCGCTGTCCGCTGTTGTAAAAGGTAACAAGTTGATCGTTCGCCCTCTGCCAGGTTTGCCGGTTATCCGTGACCTGGTCGTCGATATGAGCATCTTCTACAAGCAATACGAGAAGGTTAAGCCATTCCTGCAGAACGATACGCCGGCTCCGGCCATCGAGCGTCTGCAGTCCCCAGAAGAGCGTGAAAAGCTCGACGGTCTGTACGAGTGCATCCTGTGCGCTTGCTGCTCGACCTCTTGCCCGTCCTTCTGGTGGAACCCGGACAAGTTCCTGGGTCCAGCTGCCCTGCTGCAAGCGTACCGCTTCCTGGCAGACAGCCGTGACACCAAGACGTCCGAGCGTCTGGCTTCGCTGGATGACCCGTTCAGCGTATTCCGCTGCCGCGGGATCATGAACTGCGTCAACGTATGTCCGAAAGGCCTGAACCCGACTAAGGCCATCGGTCACATCCGTAACATGTTGCTCTCGAGCGGCGTGTGATTCAGCTGTTGTAAATGCAGTACCGCTGTAAACGTAGAGGCTAAGGCGCGGGCTTCAACCCGCGTCGTAGCTATAACCAGAGCAGCAGCTTAAAAGGCTGCGGCTCTTATTTTGAAGAAATGAGACAAGCAGGGGCATCCGGGCTGGTACCCGGACTATCAGTGTGATCCTAGTGGCTTGTTTTGGTCGCTGCATTCGGACTTCTGCAAGTTTGCTCGGTGTCGACACCGATGGTGTTCCCCTAACCGAGGGTGACCAAGCATGCAAGAAAGCGTGATGCAGCGCATGTGGAACAGCGCCTACCTATCCGGTAGTAACGCTGCCTATGTGGAAGAGCTCTACGAGCTCTACCTGCACGACCCTAACGCTGTGCCAGAAGAGTGGCGCACCTACTTTCAGAAGTTGCCTGCCGACGGCAACTCTGCCACCGATGTTTCGCACTCCACGATTCGCGATCATTTCGTCTTGCTGGCAAAGAACCAGCGCCGCGCCCAACCGGTTTCCGCCGGCAGCGTGAGCAGTGAGCACGAGAAGAAGCAAGTTGAAGTGCTGCGATTGATCCAGGCCTACCGTATGCGTGGCCACCAGGCAGCCCAGCTTGACCCGCTGGGGCTGTGGCAGCGTACTGCACCTGCAGACCTGTCGATCAATCATTACGGCTTGACCAATGCCGATCTTGATACGACCTTCCGTGCCGGCGACCTGTTCATCGGCAAAGAGGAAGCGAGCCTACGCGAAATTCACGAAGCGTTGCAGCAGACATATTGCCGCACCATCGGCGCTGAATTCACGCACATCACCGATTCCCAGCAGCGCCAGTGGTTCCAGCAGCGTCTGGAAAGCGTGCGTGGCCGTCCGACGTACTCCGCTGACATCAAGAGCCACCTGCTCGAGCGCGTCACTGCCGGTGAAGGCCTGGAAAAATACCTGGGGACCAAATACCCGGGCACCAAGCGTTTCGGCCTGGAAGGCGGCGAGAGCCTGATTCCGATGCTGGACGAACTGATCCAGCGTTCCGGTTCCTACGGCACCAAGGAAATCGTTATCGGCATGGCCCACCGTGGCCGTCTGAACGTGCTGGTCAATACCTTCGGCAAGAACCCGCGCGAGCTGTTCGACGAGTTCGAAGGCAAGAAGAAGGTCGAGCTGGGTTCCGGTGACGTTAAGTACCACCAGGGCTTCTCGTCCAACGTGATGACCGCCGGCGGTGAAGTTCACCTGGCCATGGCGTTCAACCCGTCCCACCTGGAAATCGTTTCCCCGGTGGTCGAAGGTTCGGTTCGCGCCCGTCAGGATCGTCGCAACGACCCTACCGGTGAGAAGGTTCTGCCGATCTCCATCCACGGTGACGCGGCATTCGCCGGTCAAGGCGTGGTGATGGAAACCTTCCAGATGTCGCAGACCCGCGGTTTCAAGACCGGCGGTACCGTGCACATCGTGATCAACAACCAGGTCGGTTTCACCATCAGCAACCCGCTGGACTCGCGTTCCACCGAGTACGCCACCGACGTCGCGAAAATGATCCAGGCGCCGATCCTCCATGTGAATGGTGATGATCCGGAAGCCGTATTGTTCGTGACCCAACTGGCCATCGACTACCGCATGCAGTTCAAGCGTGACGTGGTGATCGATCTGGTCTGCTACCGTCGTCGCGGCCACAACGAGGCTGACGAACCGAGCGGCACCCAGCCGCTGATGTATCAGCAGATCACCAAGCAGCGCACCACCCGTGAGCTGTATGCCGATCGTCTGACCCAGAGCGGTGTACTGGACGCAGAGCGTGTTCAGGCGAAAGTCGACGAATACCGCAACGCGCTGGACAACGGTCTGCACGTAGTGAAAAGCCTGGTCAAAGAGCCGAACAAAGAGTTGTTCGTGGACTGGCGTCCGTACCTGGGTCACGCCTGGACAGCGCGTCACGACACTCGCTTCGACCTGAAAACCTTGCAGGAACTGTCCGCCAAGCTGCTGGAAATTCCGGAAGGCTTCGTGGTTCAGCGCCAGGTTGCCAAGATCTACGAAGACCGTCAGAAGATGCAAGCCGGCGGCCTGCCGATCAACTGGGGTTACGCCGAAACCATGGCGTACGCGACCCTGGCATTCGAAGGTCACCCGATCCGCATGACCGGCCAGGACATCGGCCGCGGTACGTTCTCGCACCGTCATGCCGTATTGCACAACCAAAAGGACGCGGGCACCTACATCCCGCTGCAGAACCTGTACGACGGTCAGCCACGGTTCGACCTGTACGACTCGTTCCTGTCCGAAGAGGCGGTGCTGGCGTTCGAGTACGGTTACTCGACCACCACGCCGAATGCCCTGGTTATCTGGGAAGCCCAGTTCGGCGACTTCGCCAACGGTGCCCAGGTGGTGATTGACCAGTTCATCACCAGTGGCGAGCACAAGTGGGGCCGTCTGTGCGGTCTGACCATGCTGCTGCCGCACGGTTATGAAGGTCAGGGTCCTGAGCACTCCTCGGCTCGTCTGGAGCGTTACCTGCAGCTGTGCGCCGAGCACAACATTCAGGTGTGCATGCCGACAACGCCGGCTCAGATCTACCACTTGCTGCGCCGTCAGGTGATCCGCCCGCTGCGCAAGCCACTGGTAGTCCTGACTCCGAAGTCGCTGCTGCGTCACAAGCTGGCTATCTCGACTCTGGAAGATCTGGCAGAAGGTTCGTTCCAGACCGTCATCCCGGAAATCGATGCACTGGACCCGAAAAAGGTCGAGCGCATTGTTCTGTGTAGCGGCAAGGTCTACTACGACCTGCTGGAAAAACGCCGTGCCGAAGGCCGTGACGATATCGCCATCGTGCGTCTCGAGCAGTTGTACCCATTCCCTGAGGACGACTTGAACGAAGTCCTGGCTCCTTACACCAACGCCAAGCATGCCGTCTGGTGCCAGGAAGAGCCAATGAACCAGGGTGCCTGGTACAGCAGCCAACACCACATGCGTCGCAGCATCAGCAACCTCAACAAGTCTCTCGTACTCGAGTACGCGGGCCGTGAGGCTTCTGCTGCACCTGCATGCGGTTACGCATCGATGCACGCCGAGCAGCAGGAAAAACTGCTGCAAGACGCCTTTACTGTTTAACGCCTTCGCGCACCTGAAACCGAATTTAAGGAACCACAGATAATGGCTATCGAGATCAAAGCCCCCACTTTCCCGGAATCGGTTGCCGATGGCACCGTTGCCACCTGGCACAAAAAACCGGGCGACGCCGTCAAGCGTGACGAACTGATCGTCGACATCGAAACCGACAAAGTCGTACTGGAAGTTCTGGCCACTGCTGACGGCGTGCTGGGCGCTATCGTCAAGAACGAAGGCGACACCGTTCTGTCCGACGAAGTGCTGGGCTCGATCGTTGAAGGCGGCGCCGCTGCCGCTGCTCCTGCTGCCGCTCCGGCCGCAGCTGCCCAAGCCGCTGCCCCTGCTGGCGAAGGCGAAGACGATCCTGTTGCTGCACCGGCTGCTCGCAAGCTGGCTGAAGAAAACGGCATCAACATCGCTTCCGTTGCCGGCACCGGCAAAGGTGGTCGTGTGACCAAGGAAGACGTGGTTGCAGCTGTTGCCGCCAAGAAAGCCGCTCCAGCTGCCGCGCCTGCCAAGGCTGCTGCTCCTGCCGCTGCTGCTCCGGTATTCGCTGCCGGCGACCGCGTTGAAAAACGCGTTCCGATGACCCGTCTGCGTGCCAAGGTTGCCGAGCGTCTGGTTGAAGCTCAATCGAACATGGCGATGCTGACCACTTTCAACGAAGTCGACATGACCGAAGTCATGGCCCTGCGTTCGAAGTACAAGGACCTGTTCGAGAAGTCCCACAACGGCGTGCGCCTGGGCTTCATGTCGTTCTTCGTGAAGGCTGCCACCGAAGCGCTGAAACGCTTCCCGGCTGTCAACGCGTCGATCGACGGTGCGGACATCGTTTACCACGGCTACGCTGACGTCGGTGTTGCTGTTTCCAGCGACCGCGGCCTGGTTGTACCGGTTCTGCGTAACGCCGAGCTGATGAGCCTGGCTGAAATCGAAGGCGGCATCGCTACGTTCGGCAAGAAAGCCCGTGACGGCAAACTGTCGATGGAAGAGATGACTGGCGGTACGTTCACCATCACCAACGGCGGCACCTTCGGTTCGATGATGTCGACCCCGATCGTCAACCCGCCGCAGGCTGCGATTCTGGGCATGCACAACATCATCCAGCGTCCTATGGCAATCAACGGCCAGGTCGTTATCCGTCCGATGATGTACCTGGCACTGTCCTACGATCACCGCCTGATCGATGGCAAAGAAGCTGTGACCTTCCTGGTGACCATCAAGAACCTGCTGGAAGACCCGGCTCGTCTGTTGCTGGATATCTGATAGAAGCAGCCATGAGCTGCAAGCCCAGGCTGTCGGAAAACCCGCAGCCTGGCTTGCAGCTCGCGGCTTGAAGCTTTTCGCTAAAGAGGATTTTTTGAATGTCGCAGAAATTTGACGTAGTAGTGATCGGTGCGGGCCCTGGCGGCTACGTGGCTGCCATCAAGGCCGCGCAACTCGGTCTGAGCACTGCCTGCATCGAGAAGTACACCGATGCTGAAGGCAAGCAAGCCCTGGGCGGCACCTGCCTGAACGTAGGCTGCATTCCATCCAAGGCGCTGCTGGACAGCTCCTGGAAATACAAGGAAGCGAAAGAGAGCTTCAACGTCCACGGCATTTCGACTGGCGAAGTCAAAATGGACGTCGCTGCGATGGTTGGCCGCAAGGCTGGCATCGTCAAGAACCTGACCGGCGGTGTTGCCACCCTGTTCAAGGCCAACGGCGTCACTTCGATCCAGGGCCACGGCAAACTGCTGGCCGGCAAGAAAGTCGAAGTCACCAAGCCAGACGGTTCGGTTGAAGTCATCGAAGCTGAAAACGTCATCCTGGCTCCAGGTTCGCGTCCGATCGACATTCCACCGGCTCCGGTTGATCAGAAAGTCATCGTTGATTCGACTGGCGCACTGGAATTCCAAACCGTACCTAAACGTCTGGGCGTAATCGGTGCTGGCGTGATCGGTCTGGAACTGGGTTCGGTATGGTCGCGTCTGGGCTCTGAAGTGGTTGTCCTGGAAGCCCTGGACACTTTCCTGATGGCAGCGGACACCGCTGTTTCCAAGGAAGCGCTGAAAACCCTGACCAAACAGGGTCTGGACATCAAGCTGGGCGCTCGCGTGACCGGTTCCAAAGTGAACGGCGACGAAGTCGTTGTGAACTACACCGACGCCAACGGCGAACAGACCATTACTTTCGACAAGCTGATCGTAGCCGTTGGTCGCCGTCCGGTGACCACTGATCTGCTGGCTGCCGACAGCGGCGTGACCCTGGACGAGCGCGGTTTCGTGCACGTTGACGATCACTGCGCCACCACCGTACCGGGCGTTTTCGCCATCGGTGACGTGGTTCGCGGCATGATGCTGGCGCACAAGGCGTCGGAAGAAGGCATCATGGTTGTCGAGCGCATCAAGGGCCACAAGGCCCAGATGAACTATGACCTGATCCCTTCGGTTATTTATACTCACCCGGAAATCGCGTGGGTCGGTAAAACCGAGCAGGCCTTGAAAGCTGAAGGCGTAGAAGTTAACGTCGGCACCTTCCCGTTCGCAGCCTCTGGCCGTGCCATGGCTGCCAACGATACCGGCGGTTTCGTCAAGGTCATCGCAGATGCCAAGACAGACCGCGTATTGGGCGTCCACGTGATTGGCCCAAGCGCTGCCGAACTGGTTCAGCAGGGCGCAATCGGTATGGAATTCGGCACCAGCGCTGAAGACCTGGGCATGATGGTTTTCTCCCATCCGACCCTGTCTGAAGCCTTGCACGAAGCTGCTTTGGCAGTGAATGGCGGCGCCATCCACATCGCCAACCGCAAGAAGCGTTAAGACAATAAGAAACCACGGCGGAATGGCCCGTCGTGAGCCTTGCATGCAAGACTCACCGCGGAATATCCGCTGGACGCAGCCTTGCATAGCTGCACCGGGTATCCGGAAAGGCTATGCAAGCAGCAGTCACAGGTGGTGCGGCACTTGAATGAGTGCAGCACCGAATGCGCAGTACCTAACGAAGACGGTAATAAGCATGAATCTTCACGAGTATCAGGGTAAGCAGCTGTTCGCTGAGTACGGCCTGCCAGTATCCACCGGTTACGCGGTAGACACCCCGGAAGCAGCAGCAGAAGCTTGCGACAAAATCGGCGGCAGCGAGTGGGTTGTCAAAGCCCAGGTCCACGCCGGTGGTCGCGGTAAAGCGGGCGGCGTAAAGCTGGTTCGCAGCAAAGAAGACGCCAAAGCCTTCGCACAGCAGTGGCTGGGCAAGCGTCTGGTGACTTACCAGACTGACGCCAATGGTCAGCCAGTCACCAAGATCCTGGTTGAATCGTGCACTGATATCGCTAAAGAGCTGTACCTGGGCGCTGTCGTTGACCGTTCGAGCCGTCGCATCGTGTTCATGGCTTCCACCGAAGGTGGCGTGGACATCGAGAAAATCGCTCACGACACTCCAGAAAAAATTCTGAAGGCCACTATCGATCCACTGGTTGGCGCTCAGCCATTCCAGGGTCGCGAGCTGGCATTCCAGCTGGGTCTGGAAGGCAAGCAAGTTGCCCAGTTCGCCAAGATCTTCGTAGGTCTGGCCAAGCTGTTCAAGGATCACGACCTGGCCCTGCTGGAAGTGAACCCGCTGGTGATCAAGGCTGACGGCGATCTGCACTGCCTGGACGCCAAGATCAACATCGACGCCAACGCCATGTACCGTCAGCCTAAGCTGAAGACTTTCCACGATCCGTCGCAAGACGATCCGCGCGAAGCGCACGCTGCCAAGTTCGAACTGAACTACGTAGCGCTGGAAGGCAACATCGGTTGCATGGTCAACGGTGCTGGCCTGGCCATGGGTACCATGGACATCGTCAACCTGCATGGCGGCAAACCAGCCAACTTCCTCGACGTGGGCGGCGGTGCTACCAAAGAACGCGTTACCGAAGCTTTCAAAATCATTCTGTCCGACACCAACGTCGCTGCAGTACTGGTTAACATCTTCGGCGGCATCGTTCGTTGCGACATGATTGCCGAAGGCATCATCGGTGCAGTGAAAGAAGTCGGCGTGAAAATCCCGGTTGTTGTTCGCCTTGAAGGCAACAACGCTGAGCTGGGCGCTAAAGTACTGGCAGAAAGCGGTTTGAACATCATCGCTGCTACCAGCCTGACCGACGCTGCTCAACAAGTTGTCAAAGCTGCGGAGGGCAAATAATGAGCGTCCTGATCAATAAAGACACCAAAGTTATCTGCCAGGGTATTACCGGTTCGCAAGGTAGTTTCCACACCCAGCAAGCCATCGAGTACGGCACCAAGATGGTTGGTGGTGTAACTCCTGGTAAAGGCGGCACCGAGCACCTGGGTCTGCCAGTGTTCAACACCGTGAAAGACGCCGTAGCTGCCACTGGCGCCACCGCCAGCGTGATCTACGTTCCGGCTCCTTTCTGCAAGGACTCGATCCTGGAAGCTGCTTTCGGCGGTATCAAGCTGATCGTGTGCATCACCGAAGGCATTCCTACCCTGGACATGCTGGACGCTAAAGTTAAGTGCGACGAGCTGGGTGTTATCCTGATCGGCCCTAACTGCCCAGGCGTGATCACTCCAGGCGAATGCAAGATCGGCATCATGCCAGGTCACATTCACTTGCCAGGCAAGGTCGGTATCGTTTCCCGTTCCGGCACCCTGACCTACGAAGCCGTGAAGCAGACTACTGACGCCGGTTTCGGTCAGTCGACTTGCGTCGGCATCGGTGGTGACCCGATCCCGGGTTCGAACTTCATCGACATCCTGAAGCTGTTCCAGGAAGACCCGAAGACCGAAGCGATCGTGATGATCGGTGAGATCGGCGGTTCGGCTGAAGAAGAAGCGGCTGCCTACATCAAGGCACACGTGACCAAGCCGGTTGTTTCCTACATCGCTGGTGTGACTGCTCCTCCGGGCAAGCGCATGGGCCATGCTGGCGCAATCATCTCTGGCGGCAAAGGCACTGCAGACGAGAAATTCGCTGCGCTGCAAGACGCAGGCGTTAAAACCGTGCGTTCGCTGGCAGACATCGGCAAGGCCCTGGCCGAGCTGACGGGTTGGGCTGTCAAGTAAGCCTCGCGCTTAGCTGACGCTTTACCAAACAAAGGCCACCTTCGGGTGGCCTTTGTCGTTTCTGCGATTTGCGTTCGCTGTGCTGGCCTCTTCGCGGGCAAGCCCGCTCCCACAAGGATTTGTTGCGTTCATACAATTTTGTCTACCCCGCAAAACCTGTGGGAGCGGGCTTGCCCGCGATGGCGGACTTACAGGCAATATCCATGAACATGCGAAAACGCGACACAAAGATGTCGCGTATCGGATAGTTCGCCCTCAAACAGTGCGTTTGTCAGACAAATTCGTTAGGCTAGCCGCCATTTTTGCGTCTGCCGCCCACAAGGTAGCTTCGCGCTAAACGGGTCAGTCCTATTCGGACCGACTGCATTTCCCTCACCCATAAGGGAAACCCCTCTCTAAATTCCGATTCAGTAGTGTGGTATTTCCTTAATGAAAGTGTTGAAAGGTCAGGACATCCTGGCACTTGGTTTTATGACGTTTGCCCTGTTCGTCGGGGCCGGCAATATCATCTTCCCGCCTATCGTCGGTTTGCAGTCCGGGCCTAACGTCTGGATGGCGGCGCTGGGCTTTCTGGTCACGGCGGTAGGATTACCGGTGATCACCGTTGTCGCGCTGGCCAAGGTCGGTGGTGCCATGGATGCGTTGAGCAGCCCGATCGGCAAACTGGCCGGTGGCCTGCTGGCCGCCGCGTGCTACCTCGCCGTGGGGCCGCTGTTTGCCACGCCGCGTACCGCTACCGTGTCGTTCGAAGTGGGCCTGGCGCCGCTGACCGGCGAAAGCCCGTTGGCGCTGTTTCTCTACAGCTCGGTGTATTTCCTGCTGGTGTTCTTCATCTCGCTCTATCCGGGCCGTCTGCTGGATACCGTAGGACGTTTCCTCGCACCGTTGAAGATTATCGCCCTGGCCGTTCTTGGCATCGCGGCATTCGCCTTGCCGGCGGGCGACATTGGTCAGGCAACGCCTGAATACGTGGCGGCACCGTTCTCCCAGGGCTTCATCAATGGTTACCTGACCATGGATACCCTCGGCGCGCTGGTGTTCGGCATTGTCATCGTCAACGCGATCCGCTCCCGCGGCGTCGAGTCGCCAGCATTGATTACCCGTTACGCGATCATTGCCGGCCTGATTGCCGGCGTGGGCCTGGCGCTGGTGTATATCAGCCTGTTCCGTCTCGGTTCGGGCAGCCATGAAGTGGCCGTCGGTGCGACCAACGGCGCGGCGGTGTTGCACGCCTACGTGCAGCACACGTTCGGCTCCCTGGGCAGCGGATTCCTTGCGGTACTGATCTCTCTGGCGTGTCTGGTGACGGCTGTTGGCCTGACCTGCGCGTGCGCCGAATACTTCAGCCGTGTACTGCCACTGTCCTACAAGACCTTGGTGATCATCCTGGCGGCGTTTTCCCTGTTGGTCTCCAACCTGGGCCTCACCAAGCTGATCGCGTTCTCGATTCCGGTACTGACCGCGATCTATCCGCCATGCATCGCCTTGGTAGCCCTGAGCTTCTGCAAGGACTTCTGGCATGAGCAAGGCCGTATCGTCGGTCCGGTGATGCTGGTGTCGTTCATCTTCGGTCTGATCGATGCCCTCAAGGGTGCCGGCCTGGCGGACTGGATGCCGGCGCAGCTGGCCCACTTGCCGCTGAGCGAGCAGGGGTTGGCGTGGCTGGTACCATCGGTCATGACCCTGGTGGTCGCCGTGGTCTGCGATCGCTTGCTGGGCAAACGCGTCGAAGCTTTGGCTTAAGCTTCACGGGCCTGCCACAAGCGGGCTTTTGAGCTGCTCTCTACAAAAAATGGAAATGCCCCGTATCAATAGATACGGGGCATTTTTTATGGGCGTGAGGCAGTGTCTTTTTCCTTAAGCTAACGTCGAAGCATTGCGAAAATCCAATGTGGGAGCGAACCTGCTCGCGAAGGCGGCTTTAAATTCAACATACATGTTGTCTGATCCAGTGCTATCGCGAGCAGGCTCGCTCCCACAGTTTTGCCTTTCCTAGTCATCAAAAGGACCTGCATGTCGTTCATCCAAGCCAATCTGATCCACATCCTCGCCGCGCTCTGGTTCGTCATCTGCTGGGGCGGATATACCCGCTATGCAACGTGGAAGGGCCGTGACACTGCGTGCCTGGCCAGCGTTCTGCATCTTTACCGCGAAGACTGGATGCGCCGCATGCTGCTGCGCGACAACCGCATCGCCGACGCCAGCGTGATTGGCAACCTGGAGCGCAATGCGTCGTTCTTTGCCTCCAGTACCCTGATTATTCTGGCCGGCATTCTCACGGTGCTCGGGGCCTCCGAGCGAGCGGTGTCGTTGCTGGCGGATATTCCGATGGTGCAGCAGGCGTCCCAAGGGATGTCGGAGATCAAATTGCTGTGTTTGGCGCTAGTGTTCGTCTATGCGTTCTTTACCTTCAGTTGGTGCATGCGCCAATACAACTTCGCGGCCATCCTGGTTGGCTCGGCGCCGATGATCGGCGAGCGCCATGTGTCCGAGCAGGAGCGCAAAGCCTTCGCTGCCCGTGCTGCCCGTGTCATCTCCATGGCGGCCAACCAGTTCAACTTCGGCCTGCGATCCTATTACTTCGGCATGACCATGCTGGCCTGGTTCGTCAGCCCCTGGTTGTTCATGTTGATGAGTGCCGGCGTTGTGTTCGTGCTGTATCGCCGCGAGTTCCATTCCGACGTTCTGGACGTGATGGTCTATACCCCTACAGAGGCGCCATTGCCCGAGGTGATCAAAGAGGCTGCTTGATGAGTATTCCGTTCTGGTGTGTGTTTATCAGTGCCGTGCTGATCTACGTGGCGCGCATGCCCGTGACCACGGCCATGAAAGAGCAGGGCGGTTACGACAATCACCTGCCGCGCCAACAGCAGGCGCAACTTACGGGGTTGGGTGCCCGTGCAGTGGCGGCACATCAGAATTGTTTCGAAGCCTTCATATTGTTCGCGGTGGGCGTGTTGATGGCGCATACCACGCAGACGGCAGGATGGCTTATTGATTTGCTGGCGATCATCTTCGTGATCACGCGAGTTATCTACTTGGTGTGTTACTGGAAAGATCTGGCCTGGCAGCGCAGCCTGGTTTGGCTAGTGGGTTTAATCTGTTCGCTGTTGCTGATGATCAGTCCGACTTTTCGAACGATTTTGTTGTGACGCCTACATGGCCAACAAACCTGAAGGCAAAAGAAAACCCGCACTTGGCGGGTTTTCCTTTATCTGACTAAAAACCGATTTAGTTTTTAGGAGCGGCTTCTTTTGCCGCTGCTTCGTTCGATTCAGCCTGAGCTTTGGCAGCTTCGGCGTTTTCTTTCGCTGCGTCGTTCACTTTATCCTGAGCTTTGCTCATGTCTTGCTGAGCTTGCTCAGCATGTTTGTTGGCTTCTTGAGCTTTGTCCTCGGATTTTTTATCGCAGGCAGCGAGACCGAGGGAAGCGGTCAACATCAAGGCAATAGCTAAAGTCTTACGCATGGGGTGTTTCTCCTGATGGAAAATATCTTACTGGCCTTTCGAGCACAGCCCTCAGGGTTAAGTTCCATAAGTCGTTCAGATATATAAGTTTGTTCTAATGCGGAACTTTTTTCAGTGCTGTTTACTGCACTGTCGGAATACTAAACAAGAGGTTTTTATCAAATGGCTGAAAGTCTCGTTTTCGAGCGTGCAACGCGATTTCTTTCCGCACTGAGACATTGTCAGGTCCTCGGCCTGCGTGTTCACAGTGCCAGCAGTGAAGGGCTCACCGTGGTTTTGCCTTACAGCCCGCAGATCGTTGGTAACCCGCAAACCGGTGTCATTCATGGTGGCGCGCTGACCACGCTGATGGACACCGCCTGCGGCATGTCCACCCTCTGTGTGCTGCCGGAATTCGAAGTCTGCCCGACCCTCGACCTGCGTATCGACTACATGCACGCCGCCGAACCCCATAAAGATGTCTATGGTTTCGCCCAGTGCTACCGCGTGACCACCGACGTGATTTTCGCCCGGGGCTTTGCTTATCAGGACGATCCCGAACAACCGATTGCCCATGTGGTGGGTACTTTCATGCGCATGGGCAAGGGCATCAAGGGCACCAAGGGCTTTGGCGGCGCTATTGCCGGAGAGGCGAAATGACTGACACGTTTCAGGAACAATTGCGACAGGCCCACGAGCTGGGTGACTACGCTTCACTGCTGCAGATGATTCCCTACGCGACACTGATCGGTGTCGAATGCTCGCGGGTGGGGGATGAGTTGCTGTTTCGTCTGCCGGCCAACAAGGACAACATTGGCAACCCTCTATTGCCCGCCATCCATGGCGGCGTGATTGCCGGTTTCATGGAGCTGGCAGCCGCCATGCACCTGCTGATTGCGACCGGCTCGCCGAGCGTGCCGAAGATTATCGATTTTTCCCTCGACTATCTGCGGGCGGGTCAATTCCGCGATACCTGGGCCCGATGCCAGGTGTGCCGCCAGGGACGCCGGGTGGCTAACGTCGCAATTACCGCATGGCAAACCACCGAAGGTGAGCCGATTGCCACGGCCCGGGCGCATTTCAAACTCGAGGAGCCCTTGAAATCCTGAACGCAGCCCCCAACTCTGATGACAACCCGCCGCCGACCCTCTTGGTCGCGGCTTATGCCATCTGATTGGAGTTTGATGACCATGAGTGTGGAAACTCAAAAGGAAACCCTGGGCTTCCAGACCGAGGTAAAGCAGCTGCTGCACCTCATGATCCATTCGCTGTATTCCAACAAGGAAATCTTCCTTCGCGAACTGATCTCGAACGCCTCTGACGCTGTAGACAAATTACGTTTCGAAGCGCTGGCCAAGCCTGAATTGCTGGAAGGTGGCGCCGAACTGAAGATCCGTGTGAGCTTCGACAAGGACGCCAAGACCGTCACGCTCGAAGACAACGGCATCGGCATGAGCCGCGAAGATGTGATCACCCACCTGGGGACCATCGCCAAGTCCGGCACTGCCGACTTCATGAAAAACCTGTCGGGCGACCAGAAGAAAGACTCGCACCTGATCGGTCAGTTCGGTGTGGGCTTCTACTCCGCGTTCATCGTCGCTGACAAAGTCGACGTGTTCAGCCGTCGTGCCGGTAGCCCGGCCAGCGAAGGCGTGCATTGGTCTTCCAAGGGTGAGGGCGAGTTCGAAGTCGCCACCATCGACAAGGTCGAGCGCGGCACCCGTATCGTCCTGCACCTGAAGTCCGGTGAAGACGAGTTCGCCGATGGCTGGCGCCTGCGCAACATCATCAAGAAGTACTCCGACCACATCGCCTTGCCGATCGAGTTGCCGAAAGAAGTGGCCGCTGCCGAAGGCGAAGAGCAACCGGCCGTTGAATGGGAAACCGTCAACCGTGCCAGCGCCCTGTGGACTCGCCCTCGCACTGAAGTGAAGGACGAGGAATACCAGGAGTTCTACAAGCACATCGCCCACGACTTCGAAAACCCGCTGAGCTGGAGCCACAACAAGGTTGAAGGCAAGCTGGAATACAGTTCGCTGTTGTATGTGCCGGCCCGCGCACCTTTCGACCTGTATCAGCGTGAAGCGCCGAAAGGTCTGAAGCTGTACGTGCAGCGTGTGTTCGTCATGGACCAGGCCGAATCGTTCCTGCCGCTGTACCTGCGCTTCATCAAGGGTGTGGTCGACTCCAACGATCTGTCGCTGAACGTGTCGCGGGAAATCCTGCAGAAAGACCCGATCATCGATTCCATGAAGTCGGCGCTGACCAAGCGCGTACTGGACATGTTGGAAAAACTGGCGAAGAACGAGCCTGAGCAATACAAGGGCTTCTGGAAGAACTTCGGTCAGGTCATGAAAGAAGGCCCGGCAGAAGACTTCGCCAACAAGGAAAAAATTGCCGGCCTGCTGCGTTTCGCCTCCACCAACGGTGACGAGGGTGAGCAGGTTGTTGGTCTGGCCGACTACCTGGCTCGCGCCAAGGAAGGTCAGGACAAGATTTACTACCTGACCGGCGAAACCTACGCCCAGGTTAAAAACAGCCCGCACCTGGAAGTCTTCCGCAAGAAAGGCATCGAAGTGCTGCTGCTGACCGATCGTATCGACGAGTGGCTGATGAGCTACCTCAGCGAATTCGACGGCAAGAGCTTTGTCGATGTGGCGCGCGGTGACCTGGACCTGGGCAACCTGGACTCGGAAGAGGACAAGAAAGCCGCGGAAGAAGTCGCCAAGTCCAAGGAAGGTCTAGTCGAGCGCCTCAAGACAGCGCTGGGCGAATCCGTTGCTGAAGTACGGGTTTCCCATCGCCTGACCGATTCTCCGGCGATCCTGGCCATCGGCGAGCAGGACCTGGGCCTGCAAATGCGTCAGATCCTGGAAGCCAGCGGCCAGAAGGTGCCGGATTCGAAGCCGATTTTCGAATTCAACCCGGCTCACCCGCTGATCGAGAAGCTCGACAACGAGCAGAGCGACGAGCGCTTTGGCGACCTGTCGCACATCCTCTTCGATCAGGCGGCCCTGGCGGCCGGCGACAGCTTGAAGGACCCGGCGGCGTATGTGCGTCGTCTGAACAAGCTGTTGGTTGAACTGTCGGTTTAACTGCGTTGTAGAAAAACCCGCTTCGGCGGGTTTTTTCATTCTGGTGTTGAAAATCAGGAGTCAGAAATGAGCCAAATCACTGTACGTTCCGTGGCCTACCAGATTGACGGTCAGGCTTACGAAAGCCGCTTGGCTTTCGATGCCGACCAAAAAGGTGCGCGCCCGGGACTGTTGATGGCACCCAACTGGATGGGCGTCGGCGCCGGTGCCGAGGACATCGCCAAATCAGTAGCGGCCAAGGGCTATGTGGTGCTGATCGCGGACCTCTACGGCCAATCGGTTCGTCCAACGAACAACGATGAGGCGGGCGCGGCGATGATGCCGCTGAAGAACGACCGTGCATTGCTGCGCAAGCGCATGCAGGTGGCGTTCGAGCAATTGCAGAAGCAAGGTGAGGCGCCGGTCGATACGTCGAAACTGGCGACCTTCGGTTTCTGCTTTGGTGGTTGCTGCGCGCTGGAACTCGCCCGTACCGGTGCTCCGGTGAAAGCCGCCGTCTCGTTCCATGGCACCCTCGATACCCCGAATCCGGCCGATGCGAAGAACATCAAGGGCAAGGTGCTGGTATTGCACGGAGCATCCGATCCATTGGTGCCGAAAGAGCAATTGCCGGCTTTTGAAGATGAAATGAATGCCGCGGGTGTGGATTGGCAGTTGCTCAGCTACGGCGGGGCTTTCCACTCGTTCACCGACCCGCATGCCAAGGTGCCGGGGATGATGATGTACGACGCGAAGGTCGCTGCGCGGGCGTTCACTTCGATGCATAACCTGCTGGATGAAGTGTTCAAGGGCTGATTGCTTTTTTGCCCCGGCATGGTCGGTGTGAGTGCCGGCCTCTTCGCGAGCAGGCTCGCTCCCACAATGGAATGCATTTCCCTGTGGGAGCGGGCCTGCTCGCGATGGCGGTGTGACTCACACCGAGGATCATTACAACGGAGTGGGCTCGCTTCGGTGTTTTGGCAATTCAATCCGATCGACTTCCCCCGGCACCGTTGGCCAGTCCCCGGCCGCCCAGCGTCGCCGTGCTTCGTCGATCAACGCCGGGTCGCTCGCCACGAAGTTCCAGTTGATCCGCCGCGGACCGTCCAGCGGTGCTCCGCCGAACAACACGGCATGACAATCGCTCTCGGCGAACAACGTCATTTCTTCCCCGGCCGGCAGCACCACCAATGCGTGTGGTTCTATCGGTTCGCCCTCCAGTTGCACTTCACCGCTTAACACGTACAGCGCACGTTCTTCATGCTCGGTGGGAATCAGCAGTGTCGCCGCCGTTTGCAGGTGCAATTCGGCATACAGCGTGGGAGAAAGCACGGGCACCGGCGATTCCAGGCAAAAGCCTGAACCGGCAATCATGCGGATTTTCACGCCAAGGTTTTCACTGGTCGGGAGCGTAGACGCGGGATGGTGGCTGTAATGGCCAGGACCGTGTTCGCGGTCCTTGGGCGAGGCCAGCCAGATCTGCAGGCCGTGCATCGTGAAACCGCGTTCTTTCAGGGCTTCGGGCGTGCGTTCGACGTGGGCGATGGCGCTGCCGGCGGTCATCCAGCTGACATCCCCGGCATTGACCACCTGATCCGAACCGAGGCTGTCCTTGTGCTGGAGCTGGCCTTCAAAGAGGTAGGTGAGGGTGGACAGGCCAATGTGCGGATGTTGGCGAATGTTCATGCCATCTCCCGCGCTGTAGCGGGTCTCCAGCATGTGGTCGAAAAACACGAAGGGCCCGACATTGCGGCATTTGGCGGATGGCAACGGACGCAGGATGGGCTGGCCTTCGACATCTTCGGCACGGGGGCGGATCACGAGCGGAGTGTTCATGGTGCGTTCCAGGCTGAGCGGGTGATGCATTCGAGCATAACCCGCTTGCACAGCCCTTGCCGCTATTGGCTGAACGCGCCTTCGGATAGATGGGTTTCGATGCTGACTTCGCTGGTGGTCATCAGTTTGTGAATCGGGCAGCGATCGGCCACGCGGTGCAGTTCTTCACGCTGAGCGTCGGTGAGTACACCTTTGAGGGTCAATTTGACGTGCAGCGCGTATTTGCCTTTTTGCTCTTCGCTGTTATCGCGTTTGACCTCGACGCCGACACCGGTCAGCGGGATGTCCTTCTTCCTGGCATACAGCTTCAGGGTCAGGGCTTTGCAGGCACCCAGCGCCGCATCGAAGTAATCGTGGGGTTCCGGCGCCGAGCCTTCACCGCCAGCAGTGGTGGGCACGTCGGCAAAGAGTTCGTGGTCATCGATTTGCACGGTGTGACGAAAACCTTCGGCGGACACGGTGTTGACGGTAACAGTCATGGGAAACCTCGCGGGCGACAGGAATGGTCATTCGATCAAAAAGGAACGTGAAGGTATAGAGCATTCCTGCGCAAACATGTTCCGGATATCCGGGGTGGTACCGGTTTTTCGCTGAATCGTTACCGCTTTTGACCGATACAGTAGAAGCGTTTTGATATCATCTTTTCGTCTTACGCAAATTTTCAACAGTCCGATATCGTCTAAAAGACCAGCTGCCTGAGGCAGCGCATTTGGAAGGAACCAGAGTAATGAGTATAAGAAGTCTCAATATTGCGCCGCGTGCGAGTCTGGGTTTTGGCCTGTTGGCATTGATGGTTTTTGGGCTGGGGGTGTTCGCTCTACTGCAGATGTCGAATATGCGGGCACAGGCCGATGAGGTCGATGACAACTGGCTGCCCAGCGTCATGGCGGTCGGTGATATGAGTCAGGACATGTTGCGGCTGCGGGCCTTGACCATGCGCTTGCTGATCAATCGCGATCCACAGGCGTTGGCTCAGAACGTCAGTAAACTCAACGATTTGAAGGCCGTTCTCAACGATGCTCAGCAACGCTATGACAAGCTGATCGTGTTGCCTGAAGAGCGGATTTTGTTCGATCGCTTCAAGACCGCCGAGCAGAAGTATCTGCAGTTCCAGAGTCAGGTAATGGCGGGGTCTGCCCAGGGACGGGTGGAGGACGCAGCGGCCATTCTCAACGGTGAAATGAATCCGCTGGCCGATGAAATCACCTTCACGCTCAAGGAACTGGTCGGCTTGAACAAGCACAACGCCAATCTGGCGAGCGAAGCGGGGCGCCAGGTATTCAACCAGTCGCGGATCTGGGTCGGGGTAATGATCGGCCTGGCGGCGATTGCCACCGTTGGCCTGGCCTTATTGTTGACCCGCAGTATCGTGGTGCCGCTTTCGCAATCAGTGAAGGTCGCCGAAGTGGTCGCTGGTGGCGATCTGACCGGTGACATCAGCGTCACCGGCGACGACGAGCCGGCGCGGCTGTTGCACTCGCTCAAGAGTATGCAACTGAACCTGCGCGAAACGATCCAGCGTATTTCCGAGTCATCCAGCCAATTGGCCTCTGCTTCGGAGGAACTCAGCTGCGTCACCGAGGATGCCACCCGTGGCCTGCATCAGCAGAGCCTGGAAATCGATCAGGCCGCCACGGCAGTCAATCAGATGACGGCGGCGGTGGAGGAAGTGGCAAGCAATGCCGTGGCCACCTCCGAAGCGTCCCGCGAGTCCGATCGCATTGCTCAGCATGGCCGTGAGCAGGTGCACCAGACCGTGTTGTCTATCGAGATGCTGGCCGATGATGTCACCGCCAACGCTTCGCAGGTCGAAGACCTGGCGCAGAAGGTGTACAGCATCGGCAAAGTCCTGGACGTGATTCGCTCGATTGCCGAGCAAACCAACTTGCTGGCCCTGAACGCGGCCATTGAAGCGGCCCGGGCCGGGGATGCCGGGCGCGGGTTCGCGGTGGTGGCCGACGAGGTGCGGGCCTTGGCGCACCGTACTCAGCAATCAACCCGGGAAATCGAGCAGATGATCACTGGAATCCAGCAAGGCACCGATTCGGCGGTCAGCTCGATGCAGCACAGCAATGCCAGGGCGCGCTCGACCCTTGAAGTGGCAAAGGCCGCGGGCATTGCACTGGAAGACATCGCGTCGGCATTCACCCTGATCAATGAGCGCAACACCGTGATCGCCAGTGCCTCGGAGGAACAGGCGGCGGTGGCGCGGGAAGTGGACCGCAACCTGGCGAATATCCGCGACCTGGCGTTGCAAAGCTCGGCCGGGGCGAATCAGACCAGTGCAGCGAGCCAGGAGCTGTCACGGTTGGCGGTGGATCTGAACACCCTGGTGGCGCGGTTTTCGGTCTAGGGATCGATAGCCGAATCCCGGACAAAAAAAGCCCCGCATTGGCGGGGCTTCTTCATGTCGGTGTGGATCAGCTGCCTTTGACGGTCTTGCCGTTGACCTTGCCGTCCAGGAGCATGATGTTGTACTCCTTGCCGTCGGTTTCGACCTGTTGCAGGCGGACCAGCAGGTAGTCCCAGTCCTTGGCGAACCAGAGCACGGTGATGCGCTTGCTTTGTGTCGGGTCACGCACGCGCTCGACCTTGATCGCATCGATCTGGCCAGCCTTGGTGTCGACCTTTTCCGAACCCAGCACACGGAAATCATAGGTATCGACTTCACCAGCATCCACGACTTGATAGCTCATGCTTTTCTTGCCGGCGGCCACGTCATGCTGCAGTGCCAGCTGATAGGTGGACTTGTCGACCATGCCACGGTTCAGCGGAATATTGACCGCGTCGCCACGGTCAGTGCCGGTGATTTTCTTGGCGGTCCAGTCGAAGTCCAGGTCAGCCTTCTTGGCTTTGCCCAGGCCACCCCGTTCGAAGTGGTAGGACTGTGGCAGCAGGGTGTCCTTGTCGACGGTCAGGGTGCTTTCTTCGGACAGGCTGGCGATCATCATCGAAGCCTTGAAGCTGAGCTTCCAGACGCCGTTGGCTTCCTGGGTCAGGCTGCGCTCGGCAGTGCCACTCATGGGCAGCTGCTTCCAGTCGGCAGTGTAGCTGGCGGAGAAAGGATGAAGGTCTGCCGCCTGTGCGAAGGGCAGGGCGAGCAGAGCGCAAGCGAAGAGCAGGGCACGACGCATAAAATCTCCTAGATTCGAATCAAATGGCCGCTGGCCGCGAGTAACTGCCCATCCAGTAAAGCACCTTGATCGTCGAGTGATAAACGGCCTTCGGCAAACCAGCGGACGGCCATCGGGTAGATCAGGTGTTCCTGAACATGGACCCGCTGCGCCAGACTCTGCGGCGAGTCGTGCAACTCTACCGGTATTACTGCCTGTACGACCAGTGGTCCGCCATCGAGTTCCTCGGTGACAAAGTGCACGGAGCAGCCGTGTTCAGCGTCGCCGGCTTCCAGAGCGCGCTGATGAGTGTGTAACCCTTTGTATTTGGGTAACAAAGACGGATGGATATTGAGCAGGCGACCCTGGTAGTGGCGCACGAAGCCCGCGCTGAGTATGCGCATGAAGCCGGCCAGGACCACGAGTTTGGGGTTGAAGGCGTCGATCAGTTCGATCAGCGCGGCATCGAAGGCTTCGCGGCCGTCGAAAGCCTTGTGATCCAGGGTGCGGGTGTCGATCCCCGCGTCCCTGGCGCGTTGCAGGCCGTAGGCGTCGGCGCGGTTGGAAATCACCGCAGCGATGCGGACCGGGCTGTCGCCGGTCCGCGTGCTGTCGATCAGGGCCTGCAAGTTACTGCCGGTGCCGGACAACAGCACCACCACATCACAGGTCTGGGACATCAATGAGCCTTGAGGTTCTTCAGTTCAACCTGGGCCGCGCCTTCGGCAGCGGTGGAGATCTGACCGATGACCCAAGGCTGCTCGCCCGCTTCGCGCAGAACGTTCAGGGCCGCTTCAACGTGCTCTTGAGCCACGCAGATGACCATGCCCACGCCGCAGTTCAGCACGCGGTGCATTTCGTTCTCGTCAACGTTGCCTTTCTCTTGCAGCCAGTCGAACACGGCCGGGCGGTTCCAGCTGGCTACGTCAACCACGGCTTGTGCGCCTTTTGGCAGGACGCGCGGGATGTTGTCCAGCAGGCCGCCACCGGTGATGTGGGCCATGGCCTTGACGGCGCCGGTTTCCTTGATCAGCTTGAGCAGCGGCTTCACATAGATACGGGTCGGGGCCATCAGCAGGTCGGTCAGCGGTTTGCCGTCGAGCTGGGTGTTTTCGATGTCGGCGCCGGACACTTCGATGATCTTGCGGATCAGCGAGTAACCGTTGGAGTGCGGGCCGGAAGACGGCAGGGCGAGCAGGGCGTCACCGGCAGCGACTTTGGAACCGTCGATGATTTCGGATTTTTCCACGACGCCGACACAGAAGCCGGCCAGGTCGTAGTCTTCGCCTTCGTACATGCCAGGCATTTCAGCGGTTTCGCCGCCGACCAGGGAGCAGCCGGACAACTCGCAGCCAGCACCGATACCGGTTACCACCTGGGCGGCGGTGTCGACGTTCAGTTTGCCGGTGGCGTAGTAGTCGAGGAAGAACAGTGGCTCGGCGCCACACACCACCAGGTCGTTGACGCACATGGCAACCAGGTCGATGCCGATGCTGTCGTGCTTGTTCAGGTTCAGTGCCAGGCGCAGCTTGGTGCCGACGCCGTCAGTACCGGAAACCAGCACAGGCTGCTTGTAGCCGGCCGGGATTTCGCAGAGGGCGCCGAAACCGCCCAGGCCGCCCATGACTTCCGGGCGCGCAGTGCGCTTGGCGACGCTCTTGATGCGTTCGACCAATGCTTCACCGGCGTCGATGTCTACACCGGCGTCCTTGTAGCTCAGGGAGGGTTGCTTGCTCATGATCCAGGCCTTTAGGGGGGATTTCTGGGTAACGACCGAGTTCAGCGGGGGCGCGCCGAAATCGACGAGGGCGATTGCCTCACGCGAATTTCGAAAGTGCCCGGCTGTTGCCGGTCTGCGAAGGCGCGCGATTTTATCAGGCTTGAAGGGCAGCGGCCATCCTCACGCCGACGGCAGGGGCATATCGGCTTAAAAAAACCTTCATTGTTGTGTGTTGGTTGCATCCTTCACGCTTGAGCAGGGTATCGTCATTAACCGTCTATCGTTATGACAGTGCGAAAACTTACCCGGGCCGTGTGAATGTTTTGCGCCGGGCGATGGTCACAGCCTTGCTCGATCGTGTTCATGCGGCCTGTTCCAGCCGCTCTTGTCGTCAGGAATCTTCCATGCGTTTTTGTAAATTCTTGTTTGTGGGCTGTTTGTCTCTGGTCAGTCTGGTCAGCCATGCCGAAACCGTCAAAGGCCTTTATCAAGTGCGCGAACCGGTCAGTGGCCAGTCGCCGGAAGAGCGTGAGCAGGCGACACAGCGCGCCCTCGATACACTCGTCTTGCGTCTGACCGGCGACCCCAAGGCGGTGCAAAACCCTGGACTGGCGGCGATCCGCAAGGACCCGCAGCAAATCATCAGTCAGTACGGCTTTGACGCCGGGCCGCCGGAGGTATTGAAAGTCGATTTCGATCCGGCCTCCACCGAACAGGCGTTGCGCCGTGCCGGGCTGGCCATGTGGGGCGCCAGTCGGCCTTCGATTCTGGGATGGTGGTTGAACGATTCCACCGAGGGTTCGAGCCTGGTGGGCGACGGTCAGGCCAGTGCGGCGCCGCTGCGTCGCGCGGCACAACACCGCGGCTTGCCTTTGCGGCTGCCCCTGGCGGATCTGAATGAACAGATTGTCGCCACTGCACCCAATCTGGAAAGTGCTGATCCCGCGCCGCTGCACAACGCATCGGAACGCTACAATGCCGACGCCTTGCTGGCGGTGCATGCCCGTGAAGAGGGTGGGCAGTGGCAAGCCAAGTGGCGCTTGTGGCTGGGCGACCAGAAAGAGGCGGGCAGTGTCCAGGGTGCCGATCAAGCGGCTCTGGCAGACGCGGTGATGCTGGCGGTCAACGAGCGGCTGGCGCCACGATTTGTTGCCAAGGCAGGTGCGTCGACTCAGCAGTTGCTGGAAGTGCAGGGCATGAATCTTGAGCGCTATGCGACCCTTGGACGTTTGCTGGAGCCTTTTGGCGGGCGCCCGCAAAGTGTCGATGGCGACCGGATTCTGTATCGGGTCAATGGCAGCACCGAGCAGTTGCGGGCGCAGTTGTCGCTGGCGAAGTTGCAGGAAGTTGCGGCGGCACCGGCCCCTGTCGCCGCGGCACCTGCTGCGCCGGCGACCGGCGGTTCGGCCCCCGCCGCAGCGCCCGTCGCTGCACCGACACCGCAATTGCATTTCCGCTGGTAATTATTCTTTCTTTATATAGAAGCAATGGAGTGGTTCATGGCCGATACGCGGCGTTGGTTCTGGTTGGGTGGAGTGGTTCTGCTCTGCGCGTTTATCTGGCTGCTGCACCCGATCCTGACGCCGTTCCTGGTGGCGTTGTTGCTGGCCTATCTGTTTGATCCGCTGGTGGATCGACTGGAGAAGGCCGGGCTGTCGCGAACCCTGGGCGTGGTTGCCGTGTTCGCACTGTTCATATTGATCTTCACCACGCTGCTGCTGGTGCTGGTACCGATGCTCGCCAAGCAGCTGTTTCGTTTGTATGAGCTGGCACCGCAGATGCTCGACTGGTTGCAGCACACCGCGCTGCCGTGGGCGCAATCCAAGTTCGGTTTGTCGGAGGGTTTCTGGAAGTTCGACAAGCTCAAGGCCGCCATCAGTGAGCACATGGGTCAGACCAGCGACGTTGTCGGGGTGGTGTTGAGCCAGGCGACGGCTTCCGGTCTGGCGCTGATTGGCTGGCTGGCGAATCTGGTGCTGATACCGGTGGTGACGTTCTACTTGCTGCGGGATTGGGATCTGATGATGGCCAAGATCCGTAGCTTGCTGCCGCGGGATCGTGAGGAGCGCGCAGTGTCCCTGGCCGGTGAGTGCCATGAAGTGCTCGGGGCCTTCGTTCGCGGGCAGTTGCTGGTGATGGTGGCGTTGGGCGTGATCTACGCCGCGGGCCTGATGCTGGTAGGGTTGGAGTTGGGGCTGTTGATCGGTCTGATTGCCGGTCTGGCGGCGATTGTGCCGTATATGGGGTTTGTGATCGGTATAGGCGCGGCATTGATTGCCGGTCTGTTTCAGTTCGGCGGCGATCTGTATCCGATGATCGGTATCGTCGCGGTGTTCATGGTGGGGCAGGCGCTGGAGGGCATGGTGCTGACGCCGTTGCTGGTGGGGGATCGAATAGGTCTGCACCCGGTGGCGGTGATCTTTGCGATCCTGGCCGGTGGAGAACTGTTCGGTTTTACCGGCGTTCTGCTGGCGCTGCCGGTGGCGGCGGTCATCATGGTGCTGGTGCGCCATGTGCATGATTTGTATAAGGATTCAGAAATCTATAGTGGTGTGGACGAGCCAGAGCTTTGAGCGGCTTTGCGAACAACCCGGATTGACGCCGGGTTGATACCTGCACCGCCAAAGAAACTGTCATCAAACCGGGGCGCCAACGCAAACCTTTGATTTTGCTTGTGGTCTGTCGCATTGTGCGGTCGGCTTCACGGGTATAAACTTCGCAAACTTTACACAGAGGCCACTAACGGTTCCTTTGGAACTGTTCAGTCAGCATGAAACCGATTCAGCTGCCCCTAGGTGTGCGTCTGCGTGACGACGCCACCTTTATCAACTACTACCCAGGCGCCAATGCCGCTGCACTCGGCTATGTCGAGCGGCTGTGCGAAGCCGACGCCGGCTGGACCGAAAGCCTGATTTATCTCTGGGGCAAGCACGGGGTAGGTCGCACGCATCTGTTACAGGCGGCTTGCCTGCGTTTCGAACAGATGGGTGAACCGGCGGTGTATCTGCCGCTGGCCGAGTTGATGGATCGCGGCATCGAAATCCTCGACAACCTCGAGCAGTACGAACTGGTCTGCCTGGATGATCTGCAAGCGGTTGCCGGCAAGGCGGATTGGGAAGAGGCGCTGTTCCATCTGTTCAATCGTCTGCGCGACAGCGGTCGGCGCCTGCTGATTGCCGCGTCGACGTCTCCGCGGGAACTGCCGGTGAAGCTGGCGGACCTCAAGTCCCGCCTGACCCTGGCGTTGATCTTCCAGATGCGCCCGCTTTCCGACGAAGACAAACTGCGCGCCCTTCAGCTGCGCGCGTCCCGTCGAGGCCTGCACCTGACCGATGAGGTCGGGCATTTTATCCTGACCCGCGGGACCCGCAGCATGAGCGCGCTGTTCGAGCTGCTTGAGCGCCTCGACCAGGCCTCCCTTCAAGCTCAGCGCAAGCTGACCATTCCCTTCCTCAAAGAAACGCTGGGCTGGTAGCTAGCCCGGTAAATCTGCGGCCTCCAGCGATTTTTGGCATATTTCAGGCGCCAGAAAATGCGCTTTCCTGGCAATTGCAGGCTGCGTAAAGGATCAAAATGGGCTTAAGCGCTTAGATGTAAACGAGAAACCGGGAAGTCACAAAAAGTTCGATTGAATTTGCAAATGAGGTTGATAGCGGGCATAGTCTCGGCTTCTTTACAACTAACAGCCACGGTCGTGCCCATGCTAAAGCGCTTTGCACCCCTCGTGCCCCTCGCACTCGTTACCCTGTTGTTCGGTTGCGCTGCCCACACCCCAGTGGCCCAGCAAGAGCAACAACAGCAGGTTAAAAACTCTGTTACTGCCCAGTCTTCCATTCGTTATCAAGACTCTCTTTTCCAGGAAGAAGTGGCCACCGAAAAAGAACTGGCCGCCTTCGCCGACGGCAAGTCCTATCAGCTTCCGGTTCTGGCCGACAGCATCCTCGAACGCGGCATGTCCCTGATCGGTACCCGTTACCGTTTCGGCGGTACCTCCGAAGCCGGTTTCGATTGCAGCGGTTTCATCGGCTATCTGTTCCGCGAAGAGGCGGGCATGAACCTGCCACGGTCCAGCCGTGAAATGATCAACATCGATGCGCCGTTGGTCTCGCGCAACAAGCTTGAGCCGGGTGATTTGCTGTTCTTCGCCACCAACGGCCGTCGCGGTCGTGTCAGTCACGCCGGGATCTACCTGGGTGATAACCAGTTCATCCATTCCAGCAGCCGCAAAAGCGGTGGCGTGCGGATCGATAGCCTGGGCGACAGCTACTGGAGCAAGACCTTCATCGAAGCCAAGCGCGCACTCGCGATGGCTCCGAATGCCACCCCGATTGTCACGGCGCGCAAGTAAGCGGACAGTTCGTAAGGCGAACTTAAAGTCTTACTTGAAGTTTGCCGCATAAGCGCTAGAATCTGATCCATGAATGATGGCAAACCGCCTGCGTACTGCGCAGGCGGTTTTCTTTTCTGCGTCCTCTGCAGAAAAAAGCCGCAGCCAGATCAGGATGCTCTGCTTATGTCGACGTCGGCCCGCCTCGCAATCATGCTTTTCGCAGCGCTGCTCAGTGCCTGCGCCAGCCGCACACCACCGCCAGCGCCGGTGGTTCGCGCTCCCATCGTTTTCGGTCCTTCCCAAGCCTTTTCGCCTGAAGCGGAAGATGTGCTGTTTCGTGCATTGGGCCTGGTGGGCACGCCTTATCGCTGGGGTGGCAATACACCGGACTCCGGTTTCGATTGCAGCGGGCTGATCGGTTATGTGTACCGTGATGTCACCGGCATTTCCTTGCCGCGCACCACCCGCGAAATGATCTCCATGCAAGCGGCCGATGTCGGCAAGGAAGGCCTGCAAACAGGCGACCTGGTGTTCTTCGCCACCAACGGCGGTTCGCAGGTCAGCCATGCCGGTATCTACGTCGGCGAAGGTCGTTTCGTCCATGCGCCTGCCACGGGTGGCACGGTCAAGCTCGACAGCTTGTCCAAGGCTTATTGGCAGAAAGCCTACCTGAGTGCCAAGCGCGTCCTGCAACCGGAGCACCTGGCGCGCAATCCGTAACAGCCAGAGGTTGTGGTCATGACCGCTCGCACGCTCAATCTCGACGATTCGCTCTATCACTACCTGCTTGACGTGTCCCTGCGCGAAACGCCGCTGCTCAAGCGTTTGCGCGACGAAACCCAGGCGCTGCCCATGGCGCGCTGGCAAGTGGCGCCAGAGCAGGGGCAGTTTCTTGCATTGCTGGTGAAACTCACCGGCGCCAGGCGTTTGCTGGAAGTCGGCACCTTCACCGGTTACAGCGCCCTGTGCATGGCTTCGGCATTGCCGGAGGGCGGTTCGTTGATCTGCTGTGATATTCCGGGCGATTACAACGCAACGGCGCGTCGTTACTGGCAGGAAGCCGGGCTGGCGGGGCGAATTGAGCTGCGTCTGGCGCCGGCGCTGGAGACCCTGAGCAAACTGGATCAGCCAGGCCAGTTCGATCTGATTTTCATTGATGCCGACAAGGCCAACTATCCAGCCTACCTGGAGCATGCGCTGCGCCTGTTGCGCACCGGCGGTCTGGCGGTATTCGATAACACGCTGTGGAGCGGTCGGGTGCTGGAGGACAATCCAGAAAGTGCAGATACCCGCGCCATTCAAGCGCTCAATCGTGCCTTGAAGGATGACTCGCGGGTCGATCTGTCGCTGTTGCCGCTGGGGGATGGGCTCACCCTTTGCCGCAAACGCTAAACACAGAGTCCCTGTGGGAGCGAGCCTGCTCGCGAAGAGGTCAGCACATTCAGCATCAAAGTTGCCTGTACTGACGCATTCGCGAGCAGGCTCGCTCCTACAGTGGTATGTGGTGCTATTTAGTTGTCGACACCCGCCACACCTTGTTCCCCACGTCATCGGCCACCAGCAAATCTCCCAGCTGGTCTATCACCACGCCCACCGGCCGGCCCATGGCGTTTTCTTCGTCATTGAGGAACCCGGTGAGTACATCCACCGGCTGTCCGCTCGGTTTGCCGGCGCGGAAGGGGACGAAAATCACTTTATAACCGCTGTGTGGCTTGCGGTTCCATGAACCATGCTGGCCGACAAAGGCACCTTCCTTGAATTGCGCCGGCAGCGTGTTGCCTTGGGCAAACGTCAGCCCCAGCGACGCGGTATGCGGGCCGACCGCATAGTCCGGCGCAATCGCCTTGGCCACCAGTCCGGGGTTTTGCGGTTCGACGCGGATGTCGACGTGTTGGCCGTAATAGCTGTAAGGCCAGCCATAGAACCCGCCGTCCTTCACGGAGGTGATGTAGTCCGGCACCAGGTCGCTACCGATTTCATCCCGCTCATTGACGGCCGTCCACAATGCGCCGCTCGAAGGCTCCCAGGCCAGTCCGTTCGGATTGCGGATTCCCGAAGCAAAGATCCGGTGGTTGCCGGTGGCACGATCCACCTCCCAGATCGCCGCGCGTCCTTCCTCCTGATCCATGCCGTTCTCACCGACGTTGCTGTTCGAGCCGACGGTGACGTACAGCTTGCTGCCGTCCTTGCTGGCAATGACGTTTTTGGTCCAATGGTGATTCAGGGTGCCCCCCGGCAGATCCACGACTTTGACCGGCTGCGACTTGATCGACGTGTCGCCGTTTTCATAGTGGAAGCGCAGCAGGCGGTCGGTGTCGGCGACGTACAGATCATTGCCGACCAGGGTCATGCCGAAGGGGGAGTTGAGGTTTTCCAGGAATACCGTGCGAGTCTCGGCGACACCGTCGTGGTCGCTGTCCCGCAGCAGGGTGATGCGGTTCGGGCTGGGTACGGTTGCACCGGCGCGGGCCATGACTTTTTTCATGACCCAGCCACGAATGCCTTTGCCGTCATCCGGTTTGGGCGGGGCGTTGGTTTCGGCGACCAGCACGTCGCCATTGGGCAGTACATACAACCAGCGCGGATGATCGAGTCCCTCGGCAAAAGGGGCCACTTGCGTGCCGGCGGCGGCGACGGGTCTGGCGCCGTCCGGCCAGCCGATTGCCGGGGCGATGTTCACCGTCGGCATCAGCGTCTTGTTGGGTTCCGGGAGTTTGGGTGACGGGCCGGTGCCGTCGGAGACTTGCAGCGTGGAGGTCTCACCGCAAGCGGCGAGCCCTCCGGCGAGGGCGATGATGAGAGCGAGCTGAAGCTTACGCATGCTGATCTTCCCTATGAATCCATTGACCTGATCAGTAGAGAAGCGCAAGCGCGTGATGGTTCAACCGGTCAGCCGCGGGCCTCCTTGAGCAGCACGGCGATGCCTGGGTGATAGTGGCCCGCTTCGTTGCGCAACTTGCGATAGGCATAAGGGAAATACCAGGCCACGGCGCAGGTGTGCTCCTTTTGCAAGTCGTCGACCATGTCCTGCAGTTCTTCCGGGGTGGCGCCATGCTGGGCTTTTTGCGGTGCGACGAACAGGCAGCCGAGTTTGAGGTCGCTGGCGTAGCTGATTTGTCTGGCGTTGCTGGTGATGTCTTGCAGGGCCTGGGTCAGGTTCAGGCTGTTGACCCGTGGCCAGCGTTGTGTGGCCTGCAGCCAGGCGCGTGTTTCGGGCGTGGCGATAAACAGGTCGGCGCGACCATTGCGTTCGCCTTCTTCGATCTGTTTGCGGGTGGGCGATTGTTGCAAGGTGACCATTTCCGCCATCCACGCCGACGAGGAGAGCAGACCGAGGTTGGCTTTTTCGTCGAGCCAGTACGGCGTTTCGTTATCGCCGCGCACGGCGTTGTAGCGGTCGATGCACTCGAACCAGCGCTCCAGCACCGGGCGCAGGAATTCCAGCTTCGGATTGCTGATGATCATGCCTTGCATGTGGCTCACCCTTGTTATTGTGTTATGAGGTTTGTGGCGCTTTGATATCATTGCTGGGCGTGCGGCACAAGATTGACGTCAGTAAATTGATTGACGGTAGATAATCACTTGCGCGGCCTGTCTTCAATTGACGCTCCACCCCCAACCCTCTAACCTTCGCGGCTTGTTTCAGGTGCTCTGTGGCTTGCGCCGACAGAGTGAAACAGGGAAGCCGGTGAGTGGCCGATTCAAAGCATGATGGCCTGCAATTCCGGCGCTGCCCCCGCAACGGTAAATGAGTGAACACTGTGCCTTGAGCCACTGTGTCAATTGACATGGGAAGGCGCACAGTCGGCAAACGCCGCTCATGAGCCCGGAGACCGGCCTGATCCATCCAAGCGGCATCACGGTGGGCGATGCCAGGCTTCTTGCCATCTATTCTTGTGCCTGCCCGCCGTTATCCAGCCTCAACGGAGAGCTCCCCCATGACTGATACCCCTGATCGTGACGAACGTCATCTGGCGCGCATGTTGCGCAAGAAAGCCGTGATCGACGAACGCATCGCCAATTCCCCGAACGAATGCGGCTTGCTGCTCGTGTTGTCCGGCAACGGCAAGGGCAAGAGCAGCTCGGCGTTCGGCATGCTCGCCCGGTCGCTGGGCCATGGCATGCAGTGCGGCGTCGTGCAGTTCATCAAGGGCCGCAACAGCACCGGCGAGGAATTGTTCTTCCGACGCTTCCCCGAGCAGGTGCGTTTTCACGTGATGGGCGAAGGCTTTACCTGGGAAACCCAGGACCGTCAGCGTGATATCGCCGCCGCGGAAGCGGCCTGGGCGGTGTCGCAGGAACTGCTGCGTGATCCAGCCATCGGCCTGGTGGTGCTGGATGAATTGAACATCGCGCTCAAGCACGGTTACCTCGATCTCGATCAGGTGCTCAGCGATTTGCAGGCGCGTCCGCCGATGCAGCATGTGGTGGTCACCGGTCGCGGCGCGAAGCCGGAGATGATCGAACTGGCCGACACCGTCACCGAGATGGGCATGGTCAAGCACGCCTTCCAGGCCGGGATCAAAGCGCAAAAAGGCGTCGAGCTGTGAATCAACCTCGTCATTGCCCGGCGGTACTGATTGCCGCGCCGGCCTCCGGTCAGGGCAAGACCACCGTCACTGCCGCACTGGCCCGTTTGCATCGCAATCAGGGGCGCAAGGTTCGCGTGTTCAAATGTGGCCCCGACTTTCTCGACCCGATGATCCTCGAGCGCGCCAGCGGTGCGCCGGTGTATCAACTGGACATGTGGATGGTCGGCGAGCAGGAAAGTCGCCGCTTGTTGTGGGAAGCCGCAGGCGATGCCGACCTGATCCTGATTGAAGGGGTGATGGGGCTGTTCGACGGCACACCGTCCAGCGCCGACCTGGCGCGGCACTTCGGTGTGCCGGTGCTGGGCGTGATCGACGGCACCGCCATGGCCCAGACCTTTGGCGCACTGGCGCTGGGGCTGGCGCGCTATCAACCGGATTTGCCGTTTGCCGGGGTCCTGGCCAACCGCGTTGGCACCTTGCGTCACGCACAATTGCTCGAAGGCAGCCTGACTGAAGGCTTGCGCTGGTACGGCGCCTTGTCCCGGGAAACCGGGATCGAATTGCCAAGTCGGCACCTCGGCCTGGTGCAGGCCAGCGAGTTGAACGACCTGGATATGCGCCTCGATGCGGCGGCCGATGCCCTGGCCAGCAGTTGCGAAGTCGCGCTGCCACCGGCGGTGGTATTCGCTGCGCCGGACGTGATCGCAGCCGAACCGTTGCTGTCCGGCGTGCGCATCGCCGTGGCCCGGGACGAAGCGTTTGCCTTCACCTACGGCGCCAGCCTCGATTTGTTGCGGGCGATGGGCGCCGAGTTGTCGTTCTTCTCGCCGATCCGCGACCGTGTGTTGCCAGAGGCGGACAGTCTGTATCTGCCGGGTGGTTATCCGGAATTGCATCATGTGGCACTGTCACAGAACACGTCGATGCTCGATGCAATCCGCGCGCACCACGCCGCCGGCAAGCCGTTGCTGGCCGAATGTGGCGGCATGCTGTATTTGCTCGATTCGCTGACGGATGTCGAAGGTGCTCGCGCAGAACTGGTCGGCTTGCTGAGCGGTGATGCGGTGATGCAAAAGCGTCTAGCCGCGCTGGCCCTGCAAGCGGTCGAACTGCCGGAAGGTTCGCTTCGCGGCCACACCTATCACCACTCGCTGACCACCACCGAACTGACGCCGATTGCCCGGGGCTTGAGTCCCAATGGCGGGCGCGGGGCGGAAGCGGTTTATCGCGAGGGGCGAATGACCGCTTCTTATGTGCACTTTTATTTTCCGTCGAATCCGACGGCGATTGCCGCGCTGTTTGCGCCAGACCGTGAGGACGCCTTCGCGAGCAGGCTCGCTCCCACAATGGATAACCTAGACCCTGTGGGAGCGAGCCTGCTCGCGAAAAGGCCATGAGCGACAACGCATTCAGTCAGGCCGAACGCGAAGCGGTTTATCGCGCAATAGCCGAACGCCGCGACATGCGCCATTTCAGCGGTGGCACTGTCGAGCCCGAACTATTGCGCCGTCTGCTCGAAGCCGCGCACCAGGCACCGAGTGTCGGCCTGATGCAGCCCTGGCGTTTCATTCGCATCAGCGACCGAGCCTTGCGCGGCAAGATCCAGGCGCTGGTGGAAGAAGAACGCATCCGCACTGCCGAGGCCCTGGGCGAGCGAACCGACGAATTCATGCAACTCAAGGTCGAAGGCATCAACGATTGCGCTGAAGTGCTGGTGGCCGCGCTGATGGATGATCGCGAGCGGCATATCTTCGGTCGGCGCACCCTGCCGGAAATGGACATGGCGTCGTTGTCCTGCGCGATTCAGAACCTGTGGCTGGCATCCCGCGCCGAAGGGCTGGGCATGGGCTGGGTATCCCTGTTCGAGCCGCAAGCCCTGGCGGACTTGTTGGGGTTGCCGTCCGGTGCCAAGCCGTTGGCCATTTTGTGCCTGGGGCTGGTCAAGGAATTCTACCCGGCACCCATGCTGGTGCTTGAAGGCTGGGCGCAGGCGCGTCCGTTGAGTGAATTGTTGTACGAGAATTATTGGGGAGTGAGTCAATGAGTGTGGCGTTGTTGAGTGTCGCCGCCGTGGCGCTGGATGCGCTGCTGGGCGAACCCAAGCGCTGGCATCCGCTGGTGGCGTTCGGCCGTTTTGCCGAGCGCATCGAGCAGCGATTCAACGGTGGTGGTCGCGGCTGGCGCAGCCATGGCGTCACCGCATGGGTGATCGCGGTTTTACCCTTGACCTTGCTGGCCACGGCCATTTCCTGGGCGCCCTACGTCGGCTGGATCGTCGAGATTCTCGCGCTGTATTGCGCCCTCGGCATGCGCAGTCTGGGCGAGCACGTCGAGCCTGTGGCCAAGGCCTTGCGCAGCGATAATCTCGAAGAAGCGCGCCAGCGTGTGAGTTACCTGGTCAGCCGCAAGACCAGCGAATTGGATAAAACCGAAGTCGCCCGCGCCGCCACCGAGTCGGTGCTGGAAAACGGCAGTGACGCGGTGTTCGCCGCCTTGTTCTGGTTTGCCGTGGCTGGTGCGCCGGGCGTGGTGCTCTACCGTTTGAGCAACACCCTGGATGCGATGTGGGGTTATCGCAACGAACGCTTCGAACGTTTCGGCTGGGCTGCGGCGAAGATCGACGATGTGCTCAATTACATTCCGGCGCGGTTGGTGGCATTGACCTACGCGCTGTTGGGCAAGACCCGGCTGGCCTTGAAATGCTGGCGCACCCAGGGCCCGACCTGGGACAGTCCGAATGCCGGTCCGGTGATGGCGGCGGGTGCCGGGGCGTTGGGCGTTGAGTTGGGTGGGCCGGCGATTTATCACGGCGAACTGCACGAGCGTCCGCAACTGGGCGAAGGCGTGCCGGCGGATGCGGACTCCATCGACCGCGGCTGGCAACTGGTCCAGCGCGGGGTATGGTTATGGCTGCTGATTCTCTGCGTGGGGGCTGAATTTTATGCTTGAGCACGGTGGGCGGTTGCGCAAGGCGGCGCTCGAATACGGCATCGAGGAAGCCGATTGGCTAGACCTGTCCAGCGGCCTGGCACCCTGGCCGTTTCCGGTTCCGGATATTCCGCTGCGGGCCTGGGCGCGCTTGCCGGAAACCGATGACGGCCTGGAGCAGGCCGCCTGCGATTACTACGGCACACTGCAGGCGCTGCCGGTGGCCGGTTCGCAAATGGCTATTCAGTTGTTGCCGCGATTGCGGCGGGCCGGCAAGGTCGGCGTGCTGTCGCCTTGTTACGCCGAACATGCCGAAGCCTGGCGTCGCAATGGCTACATCGTTCGCGAAGTGCTGGAGCAGGAAGTCGATTTTTTCGTCGACAGTCTCGATGTGCTGGTGGTGGTCAACCCGAACAATCCCACCGGCTTGAGCCTGACGCCCGCCCGATTGCTCGATTGGCATGGACGCCTGGCCCAGCGCGGTGGCTGGCTGGTGGTGGACGAAGCGTTCATGGACAACACGCCGCACCTGAGTGTGGCGCCGTTTGCCCATCAGGTCGGATTGATCGTCTTGCGTTCGTTCGGCAAGTTTTTCGGCCTGGCCGGGGTGCGGCTGGGTTTTGTCCTCGCCGAGCGCAAGTTGCTCAAGTTGCTCGCCGAACAGGTCGGGCCGTGGGCGGTGAGCGGGCCGACCCGAGTGCTCGGTCAGGCTTGTCTGCGCGATACCGAAGGACACAGGCAGCAACGCGTGCGGGCCGAGGAAGCCAGCGAACGGCTGGCGTCGTTGCTGGAGCAGTACGGGTTCAAGCCCCAGGGCGGTTGCGCCTTGTTCCAATGGCTGATCACCGAGCGCGCCGAAGAGCTGCACGAGTTCATGGCCCGGCGCGGCATTCTGCTGCGATTGTTCACGCAAACCAGCAGCCTGCGCTTCGGCCTGCCCGCCGATGACGCCGATTGGGCACGCCTGGCCGCCGCATTCGAAGACTTCGCCAGGGAACGCCAATGACCACGTTGATGGTGCAAGGCACCACCTCCGACGCCGGCAAAAGCACGCTGGTGACGGCACTATGCCGCTGGGTCACGCGTCAGGGCCTAGGCGTGGTGCCATTCAAGCCGCAAAACATGGCGCTCAACAGCGCGGTGACGGCTGACGGTGGCGAGATCGGCCGTGCGCAAGCGGTACAGGCCCAGGCCGCTTATCTTGAACCGCACACCGACATGAACCCGGTGCTGCTCAAACCCAACAGCGATACTGGCGCCCAAGTGATCATCCACGGTCGCGCCGTCACGACCATGAACGCCGTGGCTTATCACGACTACAAGGCCATCGCCATGCAAGCGGTGCTGGCTTCCCATGCACGGTTGAGCGCGGCCTATCCGCTGGTGATGGTCGAGGGCGCCGGTTCACCGGCCGAGATCAATCTGCGTGCCGGCGACATTGCCAACATGGGCTTTGCCGAAGCGGTGGATTGCCCGGTGGTGTTGATTGCCGACATCAACCGGGGCGGGGTATTCGCCCATCTGGTGGGTACGCTGGAGTTGCTTTCGCCCAGCGAGCAGGCGCGGGTCAAGGGCTTCATCATCAACCGTTTTCGCGGTGACATCGCCCTGTTGCAACCGGGCCTGGACTGGCTGGAACAGCGCACCGGCAAACCGGTGATTGGTGTATTGCCGTATGTGATGGACCTGCACCTGGAAGCCGAGGACGGTATCGATCAGCGCCAGACCGACAAGGCCGAGCAGGTGCTGAAAGTGCTGGTGCCGGTGTTGCCGCGCATCAGCAACCACACCGATTTCGATCCGCTGCGCCTGCATCCGCAAGTGGATCTGCAATTCATCGGCCCCGGCCAGGCGATCCCGCCGGCCGATCTGATCATTCTTCCGGGCTCGAAAAGCGTGCGCAGCGACCTCGCGTATCTGCGGGCCAACGGTTGGGAAACCGCCATCTCCCGTCATCTGCGGTATGGCGGGAAATTGCTGGGCATCTGTGGTGGCCTGCAGATGCTCGGCGGGCAAGTGCATGACCCGCTGGGCCTGGAAGGCGCACCGGGTTCCAGCGCCGGTTTGGGTTTGCTGGCCTTCGAAACCTGCCTTGAAGAAGAGAAGCAACTGCGCAATGTGCGCGGGCATCTGGTGCTGGAAAACGCTGAGGTCAGCGGTTATGAAATCCACGCCGGCGTGACCACTGGCCCGGCACTGGAAAACGCCGCGGTGCAGCTCGATGACGGGCGTTGCGATGGCGCGCAAAGTGTCGATGGGCAGATTTTCGGCACCTACCTGCATGGCCTGTTCGAGTCGCCGGCGGCGTGCAGTGCGCTGCTGCGATGGGCAGGATTGCAGGCCGTGCAGGATGTGGATTACCACGGGTTGCGCGAGCGGGATATCGAGCGGTTGGCGGATCTGGTGGAGAAGCATCTGGATACCGGGTTGTTGCGCGAACTCTGTGGGATTTGAGGTGGTTTTGAGATTGCCATCGCGAGCAGGCTCGATCCCACAGTTGACCGCGTTCCAATGTGGGAGCGAGCCTGCTCGCGATAGCGCCTGCCGCTACACCGCCAAATAGAAGGTTGATAACCATGCTCCAACTGATCCTCGGCGGCGCCCGCTCCGGCAAGAGTCGCCTGGCTGAAAAACTGGCAACAGACAGTCAACTCCAGGTGACCTACATCGCCACCAGCCAACCCCTGGACGGCGAAATGAGCGACCGGGTTGCCCATCACCGCGCCCGTCGCCCTGCCGAATGGGCCTTGATCGAAGAGCCTTTGGAACTGGCCCGCGTCCTGCGTGAAAACGCTCGCGCCGATCATTGCCTGTTGGTGGATTGCCTGACGCTGTGGCTGACCAACCTGCTGATGCAGGGCGATGCCGAACGCTTGAACGTTGAACGCGATGCGCTGCTGGAGTGCCTGGCGTCGTTGCCGGGTGAAATCATTTTTGTCAGCAACGAGACCGGAATGGGTGTCGTGCCGCTGGGCGAATTGACTCGCCGCTATGTCGATGAAGCCGGTTGGCTGCATCAAGCTCTGGCCGAGCGTTGTCAGCGAGTCGTCCTGACCGTCGCCGGCCTGCCCCTCACTCTGAAAGGAACTGCGTTATGACCCAATCCTGGTGGCTGAACCCGTGCAAACCGATCGACGCCCAGGCGGTCGAGCAGGCCCAGGCCCGTCAACAGCAATTGACCAAGCCGGCCGGTTCCCTCGGTCAGCTGGAGTCGGTAGCGGTACAACTGGCGGGATTGCAGGGGCGGGTCAAACCGAGTCTGGAGCAGGTTTCGATCACGATTTTTGCCGGCGACCACGGCGTGGTGGCCGAAGGGGTGTCCGCGTTTCCTCAGGAAGTCACCGGGCAAATGCTGCGCAACTTCGTCAGCGGCGGCGCGGCAATCAGTGTGCTGGCGCGGCAGTTGGGGGCTGCCCTTGAGGTGGTGGATCTCGGGACGATTACGCCATCGCTGAGCCTGCCGGGGGTGCGTCACCTGAACATCGGCCCGGGCACGGCGAATTTTGTGCAGGGCCCGGCGATGACCGTGGCTCAAGGCGAACTGGCATTGCAGGCGGGTCGTGACAGCGTGCTGCGGGCCAAAGAAGCCAATGCGCAATTGTTCATCGGTGGCGAGATGGGCATCGGCAATACCACCGCCGCCAGTGCACTGGCCTGTGCCTTGCTGGATTGCCCGGTGGTGCATCTGACCGGGCCTGGCACCGGATTGAACGCGGCGGGCGTCAGCCACAAGGCTGAGGTGATCGAGCGAGCATTGGCCTTGCACGGTGCCCGGCGTGGCGATGCGTTGCAAACCCTGCTGAACCTGGGTGGTTTCGAAATCGCGGCATTGGTCGGGGCCTATCTGGCCTGTGCCCAGGAAGGCGTTGCGGTGCTGGTGGACGGCTTCATTTGCAGCGTCGCGGCGTTGGTCGCGGTGCGCCTGAATCCACAATGCCGCCCGTGGTTGTTGTTCGGTCATCGTGGCGCCGAGCCGGGGCATCGACATGTGTTGGAATCCTTGAATGCCGAGCCGCTGCTCGATCTCGGCTTGCGACTGGGTGAAGGCAGCGGGGCTGCGCTGGCGGTGCCATTGTTGCGGCTGGCGTGTGATCTGCATGGGCAGATGGCGACGTTCGCTGAAGCCGCGGTTGCGGATCGCCCGGCATGATCTTGCGTCTGGATCTGCTGCGCCATGGCGAAACCGAACTTGGCGGCGGCTTGCGCGGCAGCCTCGATGACGCGCTGACCGAAAAGGGGTGGCAGCAGATGCGCGCGGCGGTGATGGAGCAGGGGCCTTGGGATCGTCTGGTCAGCTCACCATTGCAGCGTTGTGCGCGCTTCGCTGAAGAACTCGCCGCGCGCTCGGGCTTGCCGGTGACGTTCGATCCAGACCTGCAAGAGCTGCACTTCGGCGCGTGGGAAGGGCAGAGCGCTGTGGCGCTGATGGAAACCGATGCCGAAGGCCTGGGATTGTTTTGGGCTGACCCTTATTCATTCACTCCGCCACAGGGTGAGCCAGTGGCCGAGTTTTCAGCGCGCGTGCTGGCGGCGGTCGCGCGTTTGCAGGCGGCCTACGCCGGCCAGCGGGTGCTGCTGATCAGCCATGGCGGGGTCATGCGTTTGTTGCTGGCCCAGGCGCGAGGCTTGCCCCGTGAGCAGTTGCTGAATGTCGAAGTGGGTCACGGTGCGTTGTTCTCGCTATCGGTCCAATCCGATGGCTTGTTAAAGGAAGTGCGCTGACCATGTTGCCGTTCTGGATCGCCCTGCAATTCCTCAGCAGCCTGCCGATTCGTTTGCCGGGCATGCCGGCACCGCAGGAATTGGGGCGGTCACTGCTGTTTTATCCGCTGGTGGGTTTATTGTTCGGCGGTATTTTGTGGGGGATGAACTGGCTGTTGCTGGGGACACCGCTGTTGCTGCACGCGGCCCTGTTGCTCACGGTGTGGGTGCTGCTCAGCGGCGCGTTGCACCTGGACGGCCTGGCCGACAGCGCCGATGCCTGGCTCGGCGGATTCGGTGATCGCGAGCGCACGCTGACTATCATGAAAGACCCGCGCAGCGGACCGATCGCGGTGGTCACGCTGGTGTTGGTGTTGCTGCTGAAATTTTCCGCGTTGCTGGCGCTGATCGAACAACAGAACGCCGTGGCACTGATCATCGTTCCGTTGTTGGGGCGTAGCGCATTGCTCGGATTATTCCTGACGACGCCCTATGTGCGTCCCGGTGGATTGGGGCAGGCGCTGGCCGATCATCTTCCGCGATCGACGGGCAAGCAGGTGTTGCTGGTCAGTGCGCTGGCCTGTGTGTTGATCGCGGGTGTCAGCGGCATCTTTGCAGTGGGGCTGGCGGTCCTGTTGTTTGTCTGGTTGAGACAAGTGATGCTGCGACGGTTGGGTGGCACGACGGGCGATACGGCGGGGGCGTTGCTGGAGTTGCTGGAGATGGTGGTGCTGGTGGGTCTCGCTTTGTAGGAGCAATGCTTGCTCGCGATGAACGATGACGCGGTTTTCTGTCTGAATCCGCGTAACGGCCATCGCGAGCAAGCTTTGCTCCTACAGGATCGGTGTAACATAAATTTGCAGTCTTCTCACCACGGGTATATACACGCACCATGCTCGACTCCCAATGTTTATGCATCAACCTGCGTCGCGCCGCCCGTGGCGTCAGCAGGCATTACGACGGCGCTCTCGACGGCTTCGGGATCAACGTCGCGCAGTATTCTTTGCTGTGCAATCTGCAGCGCCTGGATCAACCCAGCATTTCCATCCTGGCGGAAGCCATGGGGCTGGATCGCAGCACCCTGGGGCGCAATTTGCGTGTGCTGGAAGGTGAGGGCCTGGTGACGCTGGTGGAAGGCGAGGACATGCGTAATCGTATCGTCCTGCTCACCGAAGCCGGGGCCGAGCGGTTGCAGGCAGCCTTGCCGGCCTGGGAGGCGGCGCAACAGCGGTTGGTTGATCGGCTGGGGGCCGAAAAGCGTGAAATGTTGTTGAAGTTGCTGGACGAACTGGCGTAATGCCGGTTTGTTCGATCTTAAGCGGGTATATACCCGCGCCCGGAGAACAAGAATGACATCGATGTGGCGTACGTGCGGTTGGGTTCTGTTGGGGAGTGCGCTGATTCTTGCGTTGTCTCTGGGAGTGCGACATGGCTTCGGCCTGTTCCTGGCGCCGATGAGTGCCGAGTTCGGCTGGGGGCGTGAGGTCTTTGCCTTCGCCATCGCCCTGCAAAACCTGATCTGGGGCCTGGCGCAGCCCTTCACCGGCGCGCTGGCCGACCGCTTCGGTGCGGCGAAAGTGGTGCTCATCGGTGGCATATTTTACGCCTTGGGCCTGGTGTTCATGGGCATGTCCGACTCGGCAATGACCTTGTCGTTGAGTGCCGGTCTGTTGATCGGTATCGGCCTGTCCGGTACTTCGTTTTCGGTAATCCTCGGCGTGGTCGGGCGGGCGGTTCCGCCGGAGAAGCGCAGCATGGGCATGGGCATTGCCAGCGCCGCCGGTTCGTTCGGCCAGTTCGCCATGCTGCCCGGCACGCTGGGGTTGATCGGCTGGCTCGGCTGGTCCACGGCCCTGCTGGCGCTGGGACTGCTGGTGGCACTGATCGTGCCGCTGGTAAGCATGCTCAAGGACAAACCCTTGCCGGTACTCGGCCATGAGCAAACCTTGTCCGAGGCCCTGCACGAGGCCTGCTCGCATTCAGGATTCTGGCTGCTGGCATTCGGTTTTTTTGTCTGCGGTTTTCAGGTGGTATTCATCGGCGTGCACTTGCCGGCGTACCTGGTGGATCAGCATCTGCCGGCGACGGTCGGTACTACGGTGTTGGCGCTGATCGGCCTGTTCAATATCTTCGGCACCTACACCGCAGGCTGGCTGGGCGGGCGCATGTCCAAGCCGCGGTTGCTCACGGGGCTGTATGTGCTGCGGGCGGTAGTGATTGCGCTGTTCCTGTGGGCACCGGTGACCACGACAACCGCCTATCTGTTCGGCATGGCCATGGGTTTCCTCTGGCTGTCGACGGTGCCCTTGACCAACGGCACGGTCGCGACCTTGTTCGGCGTACGGAATCTGTCCATGCTCGGCGGGATTGTGTTCCTGTTTCACCAGCTCGGTTCGTTCCTCGGTGGATGGTTGGGCGGGGTGGTGTACGATCGAACCGGGAGCTATGACTTGATCTGGCAGGTAGCGATTCTCCTGAGCCTGATGGCCGCCGCCCTTAACTGGCCGGTGCGTGAGCAGCCGGTGGCGCGGCTGCAATCCCAAATGAGTGCGATATGAACCGTCTCTTTCCGCGAATCACCCTGATTGCTGTCTGTGCCTTGCTGCTGGCCCTGGCTTGGTGGGGCTGGCATCAGGGTGGGCTGGCGTTGATGCAGTTGGGTATGGCGGTTTGTTAGCTTGCTAGCAGGATGTGAGGACGAGTAACTTCCATTCCTGACGATTCCTCACAAGGAAGCACCGATATGCTGATGCGCTGGTTTGCAGTTCCCGCGTTGGTAGCGTTTACCGGATTGGCTCAAGCGGCAGAGTGCCCGGAGTTGCTGCAAGGTTCATTACCCAAGTTGCGCGCCAATGAATCCATCGATTTATGCCAGCGCTTCGCCGGCAAGCCGTTGGTGGTGGTCAATACCGCGAGTTTCTGTGGTTTCGCCCCGCAATTCAAAAGCCTTGAGGCGTTGAATCAACGTTTCAAGGGGCAGGGGCTGGAGGTAATCGGCGTGCCGTCCAATGACTTCAAGCAGGAGTCCAAGGACGGTGCTGAGACCGCCAAGGTCTGCTATGTGAATTACGGCGTGACCTTCACCATGACCGAGCCGCAGAAAGTCCGCGGCGACGATGCCACCCATCTGTTCAAGGTGCTTGCCAAACAGAGCAGTACGCCGAAATGGAATTTCTACAAGTACGTAGTCGATCGCCAAGGCAAGGTGATCGCCAGTTTCTCCAGCCTGACCAAGCCTGATGATCCCGACTTCATCGCGGCGGTAGAGAAAGCTTTGGCTTCGCCACCGTTAGCGTCCACCCCATGATCTGAAACTGGATAACCCCCTGTAGGAGCGGGCTTGCTGGCGATGGCGGTGTATCAGGCGCGGCATGATTGACTGGAATACCGTCTTCGTCGGATCGCCGCCCGCAGCAAGCCGGCTCCTACAGGGCATTGGGCCATTGCCCACAAAAAAGCCCCGCCTCTGTACAGAGCGCGGGGCTTTTTAATTCCGGTGGCGAGCGGTTCAAGCTCGCCGTGCATCATCAGAAGCGATAGGTAGCACCAACACCGAAACCGTTCGCACTGTTTTCGTACTTGGCGTTGTAGGACTGACCCAAGCGGTTAGTGCGTTGGACAGTGACATCTTCTTCCTGGAGGTAGGAGTAAGCCACGTCAATGGTCCAGTCGTCGGTTGGGTTGAAGCCCGCACCGATACTGAAAATCGTCCGGTCGCCGGTAGGAATGCGTGGCGAACGATCAGTGTTGTTGGTCGGCGACTGGTCAAAGGTGAGACCGGTACGCAGTACCCACTGCTTGTTCAACTGGTAGGAAGTACCCACGGCGTAGGCCCAGGTGTCATGCCAGTTCTGCTCTTCCGTGATGGTGCCAACAATTTGTGGGGCGAGGGCACCACCGCTGGCTGCGGTTACGCCTTCGTTGTTGACGGTGATGTCTTTCAGGCGGCTCCAGCGGGTCCAGGTAGCACCGGCATAGAGTTTCCAGGCCTCGTTCATATCCTGAGTCACGGAAAGGTCATAGGACTCAGGTGTTTCGATCTTCAGCGAGGCATCGTAACGGTTGGATTTGAGTAGCTGAGGTGGCACGCCACCGCCGGCAGTCACTTCGGTGTGGCCGTCGAGCTTGTAGTTCACTTTCGAGTGATAGGTCAGGCCCACGCGAGTGGTGTCGGTGGCTTGCACCAGGACGCCGGCGTTCCAGCCCAAGGCCGTATCGTCACCCTTGATCTGGATATTGTTGTCGCCAGTCCTTGGGTTGAGAGAAATGTCCGATTGCAGCTCGCCGGAAATCCGGTTGATGGTAGGGCCAAAACCGATCGATACTTTATCGTTGAACGCGTAGCTGACGGTTGGCTGCAGAGTGACGACCTTGACTTCGCTCTTGCTGCCGAAAGCGCGGCCCTGAAAGCCGGTTTCGTAGTTGGTGATCAGCCCGAACGGAGCGTAGACACCAACACCGACCGACCATTCATCGTTGAGTTTATTGGTATAGAAACCCATCGGTACGGTAGTGAACGGAACCATGTCGCCTTTGTTGGTTCCGATTGAACTGCCGCTGGCATCTTTGATATCGGTCGAGGCGTCGATCGCTGCGATACCGCCAGTGATTTGCTGGCCCTTGAGGCGAGACATACCGGCAGGGTTGCCAAAAACTGTACTTGCATCATCGGCAGAAGAAGAACGCCCGGCGTAACCAGTCCCCATCCCGCTGATGCTTTGTTCGTTGAGGGCAAAGCCACTTGCGAAGATCTGGGTGGATGCCAAGGCAACGGCGAGGCTAATGGTGGTTTTGAGCATTACTTTTTTCATTATTAGAACTCCTGATGATCACCGGGGCGAAAATTACCAACATTTTCGTCCCAGCGCCATAGGCTGTATCGCTTGATTTAGAGCGGTTTTGTAGGACAATCCGACCAGATTCGCGACCTGTTGTGCGATCTTTGGATCCAGGTGAGATCAGCAGGCAACCTGATTCAGCGGTGAAACACAGGTTTGCCAGGCGTAGGTGAAGTCTCTCAGGCGCCCTTGGGGTTGGAAGGTCTGGCGCCAGATTCGGGCCATTCCCAACAGGTCGTCTGCTTCGGGGAGCGGGGTGTTCTGTTCTTCGACCAGCAGCCAGGCGATGGCGGTGGCGTAACGCAGGTTGACGGTCAACTCCAGGTGCGGGCCACTGAGAAAGGCATGCTGGCTGGCCAGGCCACGGACAAGGCTGGCGCGCTCGGGGTCCAGTGCCAGATAGTGGTCCCAGAGTGCCTGATGGCGGGGTTCGGCGATTCGATAGAGGCCGTGTCCACGGCGGTCGTGCAGGGCGGTACCAAGGGCTGACTGGCTGGCGGCGATGCCCAGCAGCAGGGATTCGGCGGTGGCGCTATGGCGTCCAAGGTAAATCAATGTCGGGCGGATCACATAGCGGCACAGTTCGCTGGCAGCGATACCCATAAAACCCTCGAAACATGAAATGGGCGGCGATACCTGAAAGGAGCGTTGGCAGCGGTGAATCGACTCAGGCTCGCCGGAAGCGGATGAGACCGCTTGAGTTGAAGTGTAGTGTCATATTGGTAACGTAAAGGCCTGTTTTTAAAATATTTCCGGCTTCGAGTTATAACCGTTATATCGGTTGGTGCTTAGGCGGGGGTGGGCTGACGTGAAATGGCGGGCAATAAAAAGCCCCGCTTTTTGAGCGGGGCCTTTGATGTTTCAGCCTTGCTGGCGTCTCAGGCAACCAGTGCCTGACGGGTACGTTCGATCACGGCCTGCAGCGGTTCTGCGCTGGAGTATTGATCGGGGTACAGGCGTTCGCTGTGACGGGCGATGCCGTGTTCGTTGACCAGGGTAAAGCTGAAACAGCCTTTGCGAGCGGCCATGATCAGGCAGTTCATTGGTGCAAAAGCATTGGTTAGGGTGCGGATGGCATCCTGTGCATGGATTTGAGTAGACATAGTCATGGGTGTTCCTACAAGCGACACGGATAAGAGCCGTGCAAAATTAAAACGTTCCAGTAACGACGACCACCGTTGGTCGAACGAAGAACCCGACTGGAACAAAGCAGCCAGTTTGAAGCGCTGATAATTGGCGCGCTTGGGCTGGCAGGTAGGTACTTAGGAGGGCAGGCAACACATCGAGGGCAAAGGTTCTGGGCCCGGGGTGAAGATCCTGATCAATTTGCAGGTTGGTTCGGTCAGAGTAAGTGAGCCTGACAACACCCTTTGCTTTCGATTCAAAGGCTGTGTTGATGCAGGATTTACCTGGAAACCATCGAGGTGGTCGATCCCGCTTGTTCGGTGAAGGGCTTCCTGTGGGAAGGCTGACCGGGGGGATTTGTTCGACCAGAATTGACTTTCAGCTTGGTACTAACGCCGCGGATACTAACGGATTGAACTGTCGAAGGGAAGTGTGTTAGCCAAAAAAGATCCGCCATCCATGCCATTTGCGGCGGCGTGAAGTGATTTGCCCCAGGTCATGAACCAGAAAGGTGCCCTGTAAACGCCCGGAATCCGACGGGTGGTCCGGTCGATCCGACCAGTGGCGAACAGTCTGGATCACGGGTTTTGCGGGGGTTATCCCCAGAAAAAGAGAAAAAGTGCGCCGAAAAAGGTCAGCGATATAACCACCACGAAGGTACTTGTGCACATTAGTAGCGCAGCCTGTCACCCCGCTGTCATCTAGCCTTCAAGTACAGTGGGTGCCTGTAACCAAAATTTAAGTCAATGAAAAACATCGCTTTTTTTTACTGGTGAAAAAATCGTCAGTTTGACTGCAGGCCCCATTCCATAGGGCTTTGCGCCAGTTCGGGGGCGGTTGTCCACTGAGTTATCCACAGCTTCTGTGGATTGTCCCGAGCGCTTGCTCTAGGACGGGCGTGCCGCGATTTTTTCACCTTTACCTGTAAGAAAAAAAGAGTAGAGTGGCGCGCCTTCCGATCTGCCCACAGTGCTTTATGAAGTTTCGTACACCGTCCGTGTCCTCCACGTCCAAAACATCCCCTGTTGCCCCGCCCAAGCGCTTTTCGATGCGGGTGGCCGAATGGCTGCTGGACAGTCCGCACCTGGGTGAAAACACCAGCGTCAAACACATCGCCGGGCGTTTGCTCAAGCAACCGGCCCGTGAGGGTGTCGTGGCTGCGCAAAGCCGTCTCGGCCAGTTGATGTGCCGTGAGTGCGGCAATGCCAGGGACCGTCGCATCGGCCAGGACCTCTTGCGCCAAGCCGCGCGGGCAGGGGATCTGCGCGCACAACAGGAACTGGGCCGGATCGAAGACTGAGCTGTCCAAGACCTGACGCCTTGGTTAACCTTCAAGCAATACTTCAATGGCAGGAATGGCTATGGCTATGGACTTGACCAGCGCATTGCTCGGTCTGGGGGGCGCTGCTCTGCCGTTACTGGTGGTGGCCTGGCAACTTCAAAGCAGGGTAAGCACGGCACAGGCAGAGACGACGCTTCTGCAAGAGCGCCTTGCCACGGCGCAACTGGCGCAGGATGGCCTGAACGCGCAACTCGAAGCCTGTCGCGATGAAGTAGCCGATCTCGGCCAGGCCAATGCCGCCCGGCAAGCTGACTTGGCGGCGGTACGTCGCGAAGTCGAGCTGCTGCAAATTGAACGCGACGATGCTCGCGACGCCGCCCATGCCTGGAATATCGAGCGTGCTGGCAAAGATGCCGAATTGCGCCGCCTGGATGCCCATGCCGCGTCGCTCAATGCCGAGCTGCGCGAGCAGCAGGAAAGCCATCAGCAGCGCCTCAAAGACCTGCAAGGATCAAGAGATGAGCTGCGTGCGCAGTTCGCCGAACTGGCGGGGAAAATTTTCGATGAGCGAGAGCAGCGTTTCGCCGAAACCAGCCAGCAGCGACTGGGGCAGTTGCTCGATCCATTGAAGGAGCGCATCCAGTCGTTTGAAAAACGCGTCGAGGAAAGTTATCAGGCTGAAGCCCGGGAGCGCTTTTCGCTGGCGAAGGAACTGGAGCGTTTGCAGCAACTCAATTTGCGCCTGAGCGACGAAGCCACCAACCTGACCCGTGCCTTGAAGGGGCAGAAGACCCAGGGTAACTGGGGTGAACTGATTCTGGAGCGGGTGCTTGAACATGCCGGCCTGGAGAAGGGGCGCGAGTATCAGACCCAGGTCAATCTCAAGGGGCCGGACGGCGAGCGTTTCCAGCCGGACGTGATCATCTATCTGCCCGGCGACAAGCAGGTGGTAGTCGACTCCAAAGTCAGCCTCACGGCGTATCAGCAATACGTGGCGGCCGAAGACGAGGGCATCAGCCAGATCGCCATCAAGCAGCACGTATTGTCCCTGCGCAATCACGTCAAAGGTTTGGCCGGCAAGGACTACAAGCGGCTCGATGGCTTGCACAGTCTGGATTTCGTGCTGCTGTTCGTACCGATCGAAGCGGCATTTTCCGCCGCGTTGCAGGCCGAACCGACACTGTTCCAGGAAGCGTTCGACCGCAATATCGTGATCGTCAGTCCGACCACCTTGTTGGCGACCCTGCGCGTTATCGACAGCCTGTGGAAGCAGGAGCGGCAAAGCCAGAACGCCCGGGAAATCGCCGAGCGGGCGGGGTGGCTGTACGATAAATTCGTGTTGTTCATTCAGGATCTGGATGAGGTCGGCAATCGCTTGCAGCAACTGGACAAAGCCTACAGCGCAGCGCGCAACAAGCTGACAGAAGGCCGCGGCAACCTGGTCAGCCGCAGTGAGCAGCTGAAATTGCTCGGGGCGAGAGCGAGCAAAAGCTTGCCAGCGGACTTGCTGGAGCGGGCGATGACGGATGTCGACGGACTGGTCGAATTACCGGAATAACCAGAAAAGCATCGCGAGCAAGCTTTGCTCCCACAGGGTGTGCCCCGAGCTCGCGGCAAGCATCAATCCTGTGGGAGCAAAGCTTGCTCGCGACGGCGTCATTCCTGCCAGCGCAAAACTCAAACCATTACAACGGCAAATGCCGACTCAACAGCGCCCGCAGCGCCGCCGGTTTCACCGGTTTAGCCAGGTAATCCAGTCCGGCTGCATGCACCTGGGCCATGGTCTCCGGACGGCCATCGGCGCTGATCACCACGCCGGGCACCGGTTCGCCCAAGCGAGTGCGCAACCAGGCCATCAATTCAGTGCCCGTTTCGCCATTGTCCAGGTGGTAATCCACCAGGGCCAGTTGCGGCCGCACCCCGTCACCGAGCAGCGCTGCACACTCGTCGCGATTGCGCGCGGTCCAGACCTGGCAACCCCAGCGAGTCAGCAAACTGTTCATACCGATCAGGATGCTGTCTTCGTTGTCGATGCACAGCACCTGCGCACCACTGAGCAATTTGCCATTGAGCTCGGCTGCCTTGGCCGGCAACGTGGCTTGCGTCCGGGCCAGGGGTACGCTGACGCTGAACACGCTGCCGCGCCCGGGCCATGAACGTACGCGCAAGGTATGCCCCAGCACGCGGCACAGTCCGTCGGCAATCGCCAGCCCCAGGCCCAGGCCTTTCTCGGCGCGTGTCTGATGGCTGTCGAGGCGTTTGAATTCTTCGAAAATCACCTGCTGTTTATCTTCCGGAATGCCCGGCCCACGGTCCCAGACCTCCAGGCACAGCTCGCCCTGGCGACGGCGAACCCCCAGCAGCACCGGGCCTTTGGCATAGCGGAAGGCATTGGTCAGGAAGTTCTGCAGGATCCGGCGCAGCAGTTTGATGTCGCTTTCGATGCGCAGCGTGCTGCCCCGCACGCGGAACTCCAGTCCTTGATCCCGTGCCAGTGCCTTGAATTCGGCGCCCAGGGCATCGAACAGCTCATTGAGTGCGAATGGCCTGGCGTCGGGATTGATCTTGCCGTTTTCGAGGCGGGAAATATCCAGCAGATCGCTGATCAGGTCTTCGGCTGAACGCAGTGAGCAGTCCAGGTGCTGCACCAGTTTTTGCGCCTCACCGGACAAGCCATCGTCCTGATGATTGAGCGCGGCGGAGAACAGTCGCGCCGCATTCAAAGGTTGCATCAAGTCATGGCTGACCGCCGCCAGAAAGCGGGTTTTCGACTGGTTGGCCGCTTCTGCGGTGCCCTTGGCCTCGGTCAGGGCCACGTTGAGCTGCGACAGTTCGTGGGTGCGTTCGGCCACTCGTTGTTCGAGGCTTTCGTTGGCTTCGGTCAACGCCTGTTCGGCTTCGCGGAACGGGGTGATGTCGGTGAAGCTCATGACGAAACCGCCGCCCGGCATCGGGTTGCCGATCAGTTCGATCACCCGGCCGTTGGGGAACAACCGCTCGGAAGTATGTGCACGCCCCTGGCGCATCCAGTGCAGGCGGCGGGCGACGTGTACTTCGGCTTCGCCCGGGCCGCACAGGCCGCGCTCGGCGTTGTGGCGAATGATGTCGGCAATCGGCCGGCCGACACTGATCAAGCCATCCGGGTAATTGAACAGTTCCAGGTAGCGACGGTTCCAGGCCACCAGCTTCAGCGACTGGTCGACCACGCTGATGCCTTGGGTGATGTTCTCGATGGCCCCTTGCAGCAGCGCGCGGTTGAATTGCAGGACTTCCGAGGCTTCATCGGCGATGCGTACGACGTCCTCCAGTTGCATTTCCCGACCTTCGATGGCGGCTTTTACCACCGCGCGCGTCGACGAAGCCCCCAGGACACCGGCCAGCAATCGCTCGGTATGGGCGATCCATTCACCGTCGGCGTTCTGGCTCGGATTAAAGCCTTTGCCCTGGCGGTAGGCAAAACGGATAAAGCTCTGGCGGGCGCGCTCTTCACCGACGAAACGGGCGGCCAGTTGCAGCAGATCGTCGATCTGCACCGCCAGCATCGAGCGCGCGCTGGGGCGGGCACTGATTTCCTGGCCAATGAAACGACCGGCCTGCCAGTGTTCCGATACTCGCGTACGTGACAGCACCGAAACCCAGGCGAACAGTGTGAAGTTGCCGGCAAGGGACAGCACCACCCCTTGGGTCAGTGGTGTGATCGGCAGGTTCAGCGGGTTGCTGTGCAGCCAGGCCAGGCCCGGGAAATTGCTCAAGGGCAAGCCGAGGCTGTGGGCGGCGATGGGCAGTATCAGGGTGTAGAACCAGAGGAAGGTGCCGGTGGCTAGGCCGGCGAATACGCCGCGTCGGTTGGCCTGCTTCCAGTACAGCGCACCGAGCATGGCTGGTGCCAATTGCGTCACGGCGGCGAAGGCGATCTGGCCGATGGTCGCCAGGCTCGCGGTCGAGCCCAGCAATCGGTAGCTGACATAAGCCAGCAGCAAAATCACCACGATACTCACGCGGCGCACCGACAGCATCCACTGGCGGAACACTTCGAACGGCCGTTCGGCGTTGTTGCGGCGTAACAGCCATGGCAACAGCATGTCGTTGGAAACCATGGTCGACAGCGCAACACACTCCACGATCACCATGCCGGTGGCCGCCGAAGCGCCGCCGATGAAGGCCAGCAAGGCCAGGGCCGGGTGTGCCTGAGCCAACGGCAGGCTGATGACAAAGGAGTCCGGCAGCACCGAACTCGGCAGCAGCATCTGGCCGGCCAGGGCGATCGGTACGACGAACAATGCCGCGAGGGCGAGGTACGTCGGGAACACCCATTTGGCCAGGCGCAAATCCTGAGGGTCGATGTTTTCCACCACCGTCATCTGGAACTGTCGCGGCAGGCAGATGATCGCCATCATCGCCACCCCGGTCTGTACCACCATCGAAGGCCAGTTAACGGTTTCTTTCCAGTAATCCTCGAGACGCGGGGCGAGCATGGCCTGATTGAACAGGTCATCAAAGCCGTCATACAGCCCGAACGTCACATACGCGCCGACCGCCAGAAACGCGAACAGCTTGACCAGCGATTCGAACGCAATCGCCAGTACCATGCCGCGGTGGTGTTCCGTGGCATCGAGGTTGCGGGTACCGAAGACGATGGTGAACAACGCCAGCACCAGTGACACCACGAGCGCGGTGTCCTGCGCGCGAACCCCCATGGCGTCGGCGCCCGCGCCGATCAGCAGGTTCACCCCGAGGACGATGCCTTTGAGTTGCAAGGCGATGTAGGGCAGAACGCCGACCAGGCAAATCAGCGCCACCACCACCGCCAGCGATTGGGATTTGCCGTAGCGAGCGGCGATGAAGTCGGCAATGGAGGTGATGTTTTCCTGCTTGCTGATCATCACCATCTTTTGCAGGACCCACGGGGCTCCGATCAGCAGCAGGATCGGCCCGAGGTAGATCGGCAGGAATGACCAAAGCTGCTCCGCCGCCTGACCCACGGCGCCAAAGAATGTCCAGCTGGTGCAATAGACGGCCAGCGACAGGCTGTACACCCACGCACGCATCCGCGGCGGCAACGGCGTGCTGCGACGGTCGCCGTAAAAGGCGATGGCGAACATGATGGCCATATAGGCCAGGGCGACGGCGGCAATCAGCCCGCTGGACAGCGACATGGGAACTCCACACAACCAAAGACATCCGGACCTCCCGCCCGGACAGACAGTCTCGCACGATGGCAGGGGTTAGTCAGTGTCGACCAAGGTCGTGGCGTGGCGGGGTGTCGCAGTGTTGCGTTCAGCCGGATTTGCGGTGCCGGTGCGGGCCTCTTCGCGAGCAGGCTCGCTCCCACAGTTAAAAATGCATTCCATCGTGGGAGCGAGCCTGCTCGCGAATGGCGGTGTCACTGACTCAATGCAATCGCGATCAACCGATGCAATTCCTCGACTTCCAGCGGCGCCTCGGAAAACAGAATGCGAAACACGATAGGCGCCGCCACCAGATTGATCAGCCGATCGACGCTGGGCGTGGGCTCCCACAGTTGAATTGCATTCCATCGTGGGAGCGAGCCTGCTCGCGAATGGCGGTGTCACTGACTCAATGCAATCGTGATCAACCGATGCAATTCCTCGACTTCCAGCGGCGCCTCGGAAAACAGAATGCGAAACACGATAGGCGCCGCCACCAGATTGATCAGCCGATCGACGCTGGGCGTGGGCTC
>NZ_RBLA01000009.1:259114-277896 GCF_003634475.1 Pseudomonas sp. WPR_5_2
TTCCTCGACTTCCAGCGGCGCCTCGGAAAACAGAATGCGAAACACGATAGGCGCCGCCACCAGATTGATCAGCCGATCGACGCTGGGCGTGGGCTCATCCGGGTAGCGGTCGAGAATGACCTGCAATTGCCCGCCAATGATCGTCGCGCAATAGCTCGGCTTGAGGCTCGATTGCACGTCGCGCAGCATGTTGCGGCCGGGGGCAGAGCTCATTTCATCCAGATACTGTTCGGCCCAGGCCCGCACATCGCCTTGCAGGCTGCCGGTCCTGGCCGACTCGGTTTCCGGTTGTAGGCGGGCGAGCGCAACGTCCGCCAGCAGTGCCGACAAGTCACCCCAGCGCCGATAAATGGTCGAGGGTGTCACTCCCGCGCGCGCGGCGATCTGCGGCACCGTCACGGTGGAGCGGTCCTGCTCTTCGAGGAGTTCGCGTACGGCGGTATGAATCGATTCTTGCACCCGGGCACTGCGGCCACCGGGACGTAAAACGGGAGCGGTCATCTGTGTTTCCTGTCTCGTGCCGGGGCTGGCCCCGGTCTTGAAAGCCATGCACCGGACCTTAACACAAAGAATTTGCTTTAAGCGCGATCCGGTAGCACACTCCGCAAAAGCAAAAAATTAGCTTTTGCGGAGCGTTCCCATGTCCTCTACTCATCCCCATCGTGCCAGCCTGTGGTTTCTGGCAGTCACTTTACTCAGCTTCCTGGCGGCCTCCACGGCGCCGACGCCCCTGTATCACTTGTACCAGGAGCAACTGCAATTCTCGCCTGCGGTGCTGACCCTGATTTTCGGTGTGTATGCCCTCAGTTTGTTGGTGGCGCTGCTGACCGTCGGTTCGCTATCGGATTACCTGGGGCGCAAACCGGTGATATTCACCGCTGTGTTGCTCAACATTCTGGCGATGCTGCTGTTTATCTCCGCCGACAGTGTCGCCTGGCTGATCAGTGCTCGGGTGCTGCAAGGCTTCGCCACCGGCATGGCCACCGCCGTATTGAGCGCCACGCTGCTCGATACCGATCGTCAACAGGGACCGCTGATCAACAGTGTGGCACCGTTGCTAGGCATGGCCCTGGGCGGGATGGGCTGCGGATTGTTGGCCGAATTTGCGCCAGCGCCATTACACCTGACCTATTGGTTACTGTTGGCTCTGTTTGCGATGCAGGCCGTGTACGTGTGGCGTTTACCGGAAAGTGTCTCGCGCCAGCCAGGTGCATGGGTGTCATTGCGGCCGACCCTGCATGTGCCGGTGCAAGCGCGTTCGACGTTGTGGAGGGTATTGCCGCTCAACACTGCAACTTGGGCGCTCGGCGGATTCTTCGCGTCTCTGGCTCCATCATTGGTGCGTGCAGCCACCGGTTCAACATCCAACCTGGTCGGTGGATCAACCGTGGCGGCATTGACGCTGACGGGCGCCCTGATGATCTTCACCTTGCGCAATCGACCGGCCTCCCTGGCGTTGCGGCTGGGTGCCAGTTTGCTTGCGACAGGTGTGATCCTGATTCTGCTGGGCGTACACAGCGCCAACCTGCCGCTGTTTTTCCTCGGTACGCTCGTTGCCGGTTGTGGCTTTGGCAGTGGTTTTCTGGGTGCCGTGCGCAGTCTGGTGCCGCTGGCCTTGCCCCATGAGCGGGCGGGTCTGATGTCAGCGTATTACACACTCAGTTATCTGGCGTTCTGCCTGCCGTCGTTGCTGGCCGGCAATCTTGCGCGCACTTTCGGGCTGGTGGCGACCACAGATGGGTATTGCGGGGTTTTGATCATCCTGTCGCTGAGTGCGCTGTTTTCACTGCTGCGCCAGCGCACCGTCAGTGTTTGTAGCGCTGCCGGTCGGTCATAAATAACGGCGCCTCGAGAGGCGCCGTTTTGTTGTCCGCAGTTAGATCTGCGCAAACCCGCCGTCTACAAACAATTCAATACCGTTGATGAAACTGCTGTCGTCCGAAGCCAGGAATACCGCGGCTTTACCCACTTCCGATGGCGACCCGAGGCGGCCCATTGGCACTTGGCTGCTCAGATAATCGAGCAGGCCTTGTTGTTGATCCTCCGGCGCGAGCTCGGTCAGGCCGGGGGTGTGAATCGGACCCGGACTGATCACGTTGACCCGAATCCTGCGCGCCTTCAGATCCAGCAACCATGACCGGGCAAAGTTGCGTACTGCGGCTTTGCTGGCGCTGTACACGCTGAAGTTTTCCGTGCCTTTGGTCGCAGTGGTCGATGCGGTGAGGATCACCGAGCCACCGTCCTTGAGCAGGGGCAGGGACTTCTGCACGGTGAACAGCAGGCCTTTGACGTTGACGCCGAAAATCCGGTCGAAATGTTCTTCGGTGATCGCCCCCAGCGCCAGCATGTCTCCACCACCGGCGTTGGCAAATACGATGTCCAGATGACCAGCCCTGGCTTGGATCACTTCAAAAATTCGGTCCAGGTCATCAAGGTTCGACACGTCACCCTGAATGCCGGTGACGTTCTGGCCGATGCTGCGAACGGCCGCATCCAGTTCCGCTTGACGGCGACCGGTGATGAATACTGTGGCGCCCTGATCAACGAAGGCTTGAGCCGAGGCCAGGCCAATGCCGGTAGTGCCGCCGGTGATCAGTGCGATTTTGCCTTTGAGAGTGCTGCTCATGCGGTGAATCTCCGAGAGTCGTGTGGGAAGAGTTCGGCGCTGATGTGTGCCGTTGAAGCCACTCTATGCCTGACGATTCGGCAGAAAAATCACCTGAATCGGGTTTGTTTGTACATGGTTGTGGACAATACTCAGGGCTCTTCGACTGAGGGTTGACCATGAATCAATTGCTGGCCATGCGCGTCTTCGCCCGTGTCGTACAGGCTGGATCCTTTACCCGGGCCGCCGATTCCCTGAACCTGCCCAAGACCTCAGTCAGCAAACTGGTGGCCGAACTGGAGGAGCACCTCGGTGTGCGCTTGCTGCAACGTACCACCCGCCGCTTGACGGTGACGGCGGACGGCATGGCCTACTACGAGCGCGCCTTGCAATTGATGGTTGAGCTGGATGACCTGGACAACAGTTTCGCCAGTGCCCAAGGGCGTCCGCGAGGGCGGATCCGGGTCGATGTCGGAGGCTCGGTAGCCAGCATCCTGATTATTCCGGCCCTTCCGGATTTCCATGAGCGTTTCCCGGACATCCAGATTGATCTGGGTGTCAGCGACCGGTCAGTGGATTTGATCAGCGAAAATGTCGATTGCGTGATTCGCGGCGGCCCGTTGACCGAGTTGTCTCTGGTGGCGCGTCCGTTGGGTCTGTCGAGCTGGACCACCTGCGCGACGCCGGCTTATCTGGCGCGTTTCGGTACACCGACTGATCCCCGGGACCTGGAAAAACATCACCGAATCATCAGCTATCACTCGGCCCGCACGGGGCGGGTGATGCCGGCGCGTTTCGAGCGCAACGGCGAGAAAATCGAAATTCAGGCGCGTGGCCTCATCAGTGTCAATGAAAGCAACGCACATTTGGCGGCGGGGCTGGCAGGTCTCGGAGTGATTCATACCTTCACGTACACCGTACAAACGCACATCGAGCGCGGTGAGCTGGTGCCGATTCTTCAGCATTGGCGGCCAGCGCGTTATCCGTTTCACGTGCTGTACCCGCCGAACCGCCACTTGAGCAATAGAGTGCGTGTGTTTATCGATTGGTTGGCTGAGTTGTTCGCCGGGATGGCTTAGTCACTTATTTGTAAAATAGATAACACTTAGAGATATTACCCGTTATATCGATATTCTATTCGGATCTATGATGGGCTCTACCTCACCAGAGGACAGGAGTTCGTTATGACATGCACCCACACTGCCAAACCCGGAATCAAGCCTTTTCGCCATTTGCAGCACCCACGCGAAGTCATTCGCCAGTTCACCCCGAACTGGTTCGCCGCCACCATGGGCACCGGAGTGCTGGCTTTGGCGCTGGCGCAATTGCCCGTCGCCAATCCCGTTCTGCACGCCATTGCCGAAGCCCTTTGGCAGTTCAACATCCTGCTGTTCCTCTTATTCACGGCGTTGTACGCGGCGCGTTGGGTGCTGTTTTTCGATGAGGCGCGGCGGATTTTCGGCCATTCCACGGTTTCGATGTTTTTCGGCACCATTCCCATGGGCCTGGCGACCATCATCAATGGCTTGCTGGTGTTCGGCCTGCCGCGCTGGGGTGATGGCGTGATTCAGCTGGCGGAAGCCTTGTGGTGGCTGGATGTGGCGATGTCACTGGCGTGCGGGGTGCTGATTCCCTACATGATGTTCACCCGCCAGGAACACAGCATCGATCAGATGACCGCCGTCTGGCTGCTGCCGGTAGTGGCGGCGGAAGTGGCGGCTGCCAGCGGTGGCCTGCTGGCGCCGCATCTGGCCGATGCCCATTCGCAATTGGTGGTACTGGTGACCAGTTACGTGCTTTGGGCATTTTCCCTGCCTGTGGCGTTCAGCATTCTGACCATTCTGTTGCTGCGCATGGCGCTGCATAAACTGCCTCACGAAAACATGGCCGCCTCCAGCTGGCTGGCGCTTGGACCTATTGGCACGGGCGCGCTGGGCATGTTGCTGCTGGGGGCCGACGCTCCGGCGATTTTCGCCGCCAACGGTCTGCCAGGTATGGGTGAAATCGCGGCCGGCCTGGGTCTGGTCGCGGGCATCACGCTGTGGGGCTTTGGTTTGTGGTGGATGCTGATGGCGGTATTGATCACCCTGCGTTATCTGCGCGCCGGTATTCCTTTCAATCTCGGCTGGTGGGGTTTCACCTTCCCGTTGGGCGTCTATTCTCTGGCGACGTTGAAACTGGCCAGCACGCTGCACCTGACGTTTTTCAGTGTCTTTGGTTGTGTACTGGTGAGCTTGCTGGCGGTGATGTGGCTGATTGTCGGTAAACGCACCGTGCAAGGCGCGTGGCGGGGCGAGTTGTTTGTCTCGCCGTGCATTGCAGGATTAACGAAATAACCGGCAAATTTTCGGTAATGTGTGGCCTGGATCGACGTGCGATATTCCAAGCATTGTATTCAGGCCTCTCTCTACATCAGGGACACATGGAAGATGAGTCACCCCTCACAGTTCACCTTGCTGCGCACCCGGCGCTTCCTGCCGTTCTTCGTGACCCAATCCCTCGGGGCGTTCAACGACAACATCTTCAAGCAGTCGTTGATCCTCGCCATCTTGTACAAGCTCACCCTCGAAGGTGACCGTTCGATCTGGGTCAACCTGTGTGCGCTGCTGTTCATCCTGCCGTTCTTTCTGTTCTCGGCATTGGCCGGGCAGTTCGGGGAAAAATTCGCCAAGGACGCGTTGATCCGTCTGATCAAGCTTGGGGAAATTGCCATCATGGCGGTCGGCGCGATCGGTTTCATGTTCGATCACTTGTCGCTGATGCTGGTGGCACTGTTTGCCATGGGCACCCACTCGGCGCTGTTCGGGCCGGTGAAATACTCGATCCTGCCCCAGGCCCTGCGTGAAGATGAGTTGGTTGGTGGCAACGGTCTGGTGGAAATGGGCACCTTCCTGGCGATCCTGGCCGGGACCATCGGTGCCGGGATCATGATGTCGTCCAGTCATTACGCGCCGGTGGTTTCCACCGCAATCATCGGCATCGCCGTGCTCGGCTACCTGGCCAGCCGCGGTATTCCGCGGGCGGCGGCGGCTTCGCCGCAAATGCGCCTGAACTGGAACATTTTCAGCCAGTCCTGGGCCACGTTGAAACTCGGCCTGGGACAAACTCCTGCGGTGTCGCGCTCGATTGTCGGCAACTCATGGTTCTGGTTCGTCGGGGCGATTTATCTGACACAGATCCCGGCGTATGCCAAGGAGTGGATGCACGGTGATGAAACCGTGGTGACGCTGATTCTGACGGTGTTCTCGGTCGGTATCGCCGTGGGTTCGATGCTCTGCGAGAAGCTCTCCGGGCGCAAAGTCGAGATCGGCCTGGTGCCGTTCGGTTCATTCGGCCTGACCGTGTTCGGATTGCTGCTGTGGTGGCATTCCGGAGGGATTCCGGACAGTGTTGCAGGGCATGGCTGGATCGAGATTCTCGGATTCGGCCACACCTGGCTGGTGTTGCTCGACATCCTCGGCCTGGGGGTGTTCGGTGGTTTCTACATCGTGCCGCTGTACGCGCTGATCCAGTCTCGCACCGCCGAGAACGAGCGGGCGCGGGTCATTGCCGCCAACAATATTCTCAATGCGTTGTTCATGGTGGTGTCGGCGATTGTCTCGATCATCCTGCTGAGCATGGTCAAGCTGTCGATCCCGCAGTTGTTCCTGGTGGTGTCGTTGCTGAACATCGGCGTCAACGCCTACATCTTCAAGATCGTCCCCGAGTTCACCATGCGTTTCATGATCTGGCTGCTCAGCCATTCCATGTACCGCGTGGAGCATCGCAATCTCGACCTGATCCCCGATGAAGGCGCGGCGCTGCTGGTGTGCAACCACGTGTCGTTCGTCGATGCCTTGCTGATTGGCGGTGCGGTCCGTCGGCCGATTCGCTTTGTGATGTACTACAAAATCTACAACCTGCCGGTGTTGAACTTCATCTTTCGCACGGCCGGGACGATTCCGATTGCGGGACGTCAGGAAGATATCCAGATCTACGAAAAAGCCTTCACGCGCATTGCCCGGTATCTGAAGGATGGCGAGTTGGTGTGCATTTTTCCCGAGGGCAAATTGACCGCCGATGGCGAAATCAATGAGTTCAAGGGCGGGCTGACGCGGATTCTCGAAGAAACGCCGGTGCCGGTGATTCCCCTGGCCTTGCAGGGGTTGTGGGGGAGCTTCTTCAGTCGCGATCCGGGCAAGGGACTGTTTCGCCGGTTGTGGTCGCGGGTGACCTTGGTGGCGGGACCGGCGGTGGCGGTTGAAGCGGCGGAGCCTGCCAGGTTGCAAGCGTTGGTGGGGGATTTGCGTGGGACAGTCAGGTAATCGGTGATTGTGCAGGACTCATCGCGGGCAAGCCTTGTTCCCACAGGTTTTCTGTTGTGTTCACAATATCGGTCACACCACATAACCTGTGGGAGCAAGGCTTGTCGGATCGCCGCACCGCCGCGATGGCGTCAGTGGCTTATGCGCTAACCTTGAGCCCAACCAGCCCGGTAATGATCAACGCCACACTGGCCAACCGCACCAGCGCCATGGATTCACCAAACAGAATGATCCCGGCGATCACCGTGCCGACCGCACCCACACCGGTCCAGATGGCATAGGCCGTGCCCAGCGGCAATTCCTTCATGGCAAGGCCCAGCAAGCCAAGGCTGACAGCCATGGCCGCAACGGTGAGGGCGGTGGGGAGCGGACGGCTGAAGCCATCGGTGTACTTCAGGCCGACGGCCCAGCCGACTTCGAACAGGCCGGCGAAAAACAGAATGATCCAGGACATCAGAGACCTCCATCGATTGACGGGGTCGTCCCCAGATTAATGACTCGATCGAGCCGCGGGGTCGTCCCCGCGTTGCGCAATATAGTGCCCAGCATTAATCCGGGGATCAAGTTTCGGATCAGTCGATGGCTTGCTGAGCGGCGATTTCGCGGTCCTGTTTCTCGCTCATGCGACGGAACCAGGTCGAGAGCAGGGCGCCGGAAATATTGTGCCAGACGCTGAACAACGCACTGGGCACCGCCGCCAGTGGCGAAAAGTGCGCGCTGGCCAACGCGGCACCCAACCCGGAGTTTTGCATGGCGACTTCCAGGGCCAGGGATTTTCGTTGGGCCAGTGGCAGCTTGAACAAGCGCCCGGTGAAGTAACCCAGCAGGTAGCCGAAGCTGTTGTGCAACATGACCACGGCCATGATCAGCAGGCCGGACTCGGCAATTTTCGCCTGGCTGGCGGCAACCACGGCGGTGACGATGATCACGATGCTCACCACAGACACCAACGGCAATACATCGACGGCGTGGCGAACCCGATCACCGAGCAGGCGTTGGGCGACGACACCCAGCACGATCGGCAGCAGCACCACTTGCAGAATCGACCAGAACAATTCCATGAACGAAACCGGCAGCCAGGCGGAAGCCAGGAGCCAGATCAGCGCCGGCGTCAGCAGTGGAGCGAGGAGGGTGGTGACGGCGGCGATGGCCACCGACAATGCCAGATCCCCGCGTGCCAGCCAGGTCATCACGTTCGATGAGGTGCCGCTTGGGCAGCAACCGACCAGAATCACCCCGACGGCGATCTCCGGTGGCAAATGGAAGGCCTGGCAGAGCAACCATGCCATACCGGGCATGATCACGAAATGTGCAACGACTCCTAGTGCCACGCGCCATGGATGGCGGGCGACTTCGGCGAAGTCTTCGAGCTTGAGGGTCAGGCCCATGCCAAACATCACCACCCCGAGCAGCGGCACGATGGCGCCCTTGAGGCCGATGAACCATGCCGGTTGCAGGAACGCCACGACAGCGAATATCAGTACCCAGTAGGCGAAGGTGTTGCCGACAAAACGACTCAATGCAGCCAATGCGCGCATGGCCTGATCCTTATTTTAAATAACACCACAAACCAATGTGGGAGCGAGCCTGCTCGCGAAGGCGGTGGGTCAGTCAATATATATGTCGACTGATACTCCGCTTTCGCGAGCAGGCTCGCTCCCACAGGGGAACCGGCAGGCTTTAGATCCCTTGGGGAGTCTCTTCCCCACCCAAGGCTTCAACCAATGCCGGCAGGAAGTCGCCGAACGTCAGCATCATCAGGGTGAAGCTGGCATCCAGTTGGCCCAGGGCTTCGTCACCGCCGTCCTGTTCCGCCTGGTCTTGCAGCAGGTCTTCGAACTTCAGGCGCTTGACCACCATTTTGTCGTCGAGGACGAAAGACAGCTTGTCCTGCCAGGCCAGTGACAGCTGAGTGACCACTTTGCCGGTGCTCAGGTGCAACTGGATTTCTTCGCTGGTCAGGTCCTGGCGCTTGCAACGCACGATGCCGCCGTCTTCGTGGGTGTCGCGCAGTTCGCACTCGTCCAGCACGAAGAAATCGTCCGCGGCTTTCTGGGTGGTGACCCACTCGGTCATGGTTGCGGTCGGGGACATCTTCACGGTCAGTGGACGCACCGGCAGCGTACCGATCACTTCACGCAAGGTGGACAACAGGTCTTCGGCGCGTTTCGGGCTGGCCGAGTTGACCAGGATCAGGCCCTGTTTCGGCGCGATGGCGGCGAAGGTCGATGAGCGACGGATAAAGGCGCGCGGCAGGAAAGCCTGGATGATTTCATCCTTGATCTGGTCGCGTTCCTTCTTATAGACCTTGCGCATCTGCTCGGCTTCGATCTCTTCGACCTTTTCCTTCACCGCGTCACGCACGACGCTGCCCGGCAGGATGCGTTCTTCCTTGCGTGCGCTGATCAGCAGGAAGTCACCGCTGACATGCACCAGCGGCGCATCTTCGCCCTTGCCGAACGGTGCGACGAAACCGTAGGTGGTCAACTCCTGGCTTGCACATGGGCGCGCCAGTTTGGTGGCCAGTGCAGTTTCCAACGCCTCGGCATCAACAGGCAGATCTTGGGTCAGGCGATAGATAAGCAGGTTTTTGAACCACATGGGGTGAGTCTCTCCTTATATACAAAGGCGGGCATTATTGTCCTCCGTGTGCCATAGGCCAACCCTTCTCTAAGCCTTTGGAAGGCATGAAAAAATTAATTAAAAAAGTGCTTGCCAGAGGTGGGGTCGCTCCGTAGAATGCGCGCCACACCGAAGCGAAGGGTGATTAGCTCAGCTGGGAGAGCGTCTGCCTTACAAGCAGAATGTCGGCGGTTCGATCCCGTCATCACCCACCATTCGTTTCAAGTGTTACGCGCAGCGGTAGTTCAGTCGGTTAGAATACCGGCCTGTCACGCCGGGGGTCGCGGGTTCGAGTCCCGTCCGCTGCGCCATATTCGGTAACCTGGAACACTGAACGCCAGGTCACCACGGAAAAGCCCGCTGATGCGGGCTTTTTTCTGCCTGAAGTTTGTCGGTTGTATCTGCTGGGCGCGTCGTTTCACTGGTTTTTAGATTTTTTTGAAAAATTTATCAATTAAATCAACACTTTATAAAAACCTGTGGCATAATGCGCCCCGCAACGAAGGTAAAGGGTGATTAGCTCAGCTGGGAGAGCGTCTGCCTTACAAGCAGAATGTCGGCGGTTCGATCCCGTCATCACCCACCACTTTCAACGCTACGCGCAGCGGTAGTTCAGTCGGTTAGAATACCGGCCTGTCACGCCGGGGGTCGCGGGTTCGAGTCCCGTCCGCTGCGCCATATTCGGTAACCTGGAACACTGAACGCCAGGTCACCACACAGAAAGCCCGCTTAATGCGGGCTTTTTGTCGTCTGGCGTTTGGGTTTTCTGCCTTTGTAGGAGCGAGCTTGCTCGCGAAAAACCCGAGAACACCACGGGGTGTCAGACTTCCCGCGTTATCGTTGACAACCATCGCGAGCAGGCTCGCTCCTACAGCCCGGCATTGCGGGCGTGTCGGTAGTCGCTGACGGCCTCGTAGACGGCTTTGCGCAGTCGGTTGATGCCGCCAATCGGACGATGCGCCTCAAGTCCAAACCATGGGTTGAACGAAAGATTGTCGCATTGCAGGTTCAGCGCCGGCGTGTCGAAATCCTGTGCCGGCACTGTGATCCTCGCGACGGTTTGGAACGGCGCATCGCTCTCACGCCACTCAATGCTGGTGTCTTCGATCGGCATGTATTTGTTTGCGTCCTGGCGCTGGATCTGCAAGACGAAGCACGCCGGCACTCGATCTGTGGATAACTGCTGGTTCAGCGCGCTGCGCAGGAAGTTCGGCAGCTTCTGATTTTGTGCCGGCAAGGTGTAGTCCGGGCAGCTTCCTGGGTCGGGCATCACGCGAAACTTGGCATTGGCCTCACCGAATTTATAGGGCGAAACCGAAAAATAGGTCGTCCGGGTCGGGCTCGGCGGTGCAGGTGAGAGCGTCGCCAGGGCAATGAACAGATGACGCACCTGCCAGGCGCGCGGGTCCCAGCCCGGAAAGAACGCCATCATTGTTTTGCCATCCGCCTGAGCAGCGACATTCTGACGATACTCAGCGACATCGCTGACGAAGAAATTCGGATGGCTGAACATCACGAAGTCCTGTTCGCCTCGTTGCGGCTGATCGCTCAGCAGTTGTTTGCCCGGCACTTCGAGCAGCTTGATGGCCATGCCCCGGGCATCATGGATGCTGTCGAATTGTGGGTAGGCGTTGCCGTTGGACAGGCGCATGGTCGCTTGCCAGGTTTTTCCGGGTTCGCTGAACACGCCTTGGCGCAAGTCGCTTTCCAATTCCGGCAGTACCTGGACTTCCGCCTGCACGCAGCCGTGGGCCTTGGCATGGGCATCACGCAGATAGCGTGTGCTTTCGCGGTGCTGGTCGACGATGCGCACAGCGGTCTGAATGATCTCCTGAGTCATTGCCGCTTCACCATTCGGGATCAGTTCCTGCGCTGATACCGGCCCGCGGTGTTGCCAGGCAAACCACGCGGTGGCCAGCGCCCAGCCGAGCAGTCCAAGTCCCGACAGCCAGAGCAACGCCTTGCCAAGAAAGGTGCCCAGGCGCAACCAGAGGGTCTTCAACAGGCAGCAAATCCTTTTGATCATGGCAGCTGCGACTCCAGCGGGCCGCCCAGCACTTTCAGATACTCCAGCAGTGCCCAGCGCTCCGGCGGCTGCAGCAGGCGGCCAATCACGCCGTTGCCGAGCTTGCCGGAGCGGAATTCGTGCCCGCTGTTGTGGTTGCCGGTGATGCGCGTGTCGAACTGAAAGCCGTTGGTAAAGGCTTCGGTGCGATAGCCCAGGTGCTTTGGGTCGTACTCGAAGGTGCCTTTGTAAAACGTGGTTGCGCGTTCATCCTGTGGCGAGAGCAACTGGTAGATGCTTGGCACCGAGCCGTTATGCAGAAACGGCGCCGTCGCCCACACGCCTGCCAATGGTCGAGCCTTGTAGGCGCGTAATTCACGTACGCCGATAGGCAGGCCGAAACCGTCCAGCTGCGGTCGTTCGGCCGGGGTGATACCGGCGTCGCGATAAGCCCGGTTCCCGACAAATGCCGTGACATAGGCCAGGCCCCTGGCCACTGACATCTGGCTAAGATCGAGCGGCTCGGTGGGCTTGGGCTCGACGTCGAGTTGTTCCAGTTCCTGCTGATTCCATTGCAGCGCCGTCAGGTCGAAACGGTGGTCGGCGATGTTGTTGGCGGCGCCTGGGTCGGTACCGATGAACGCCACCGGCAGCATCTTCAGGTGTTGTACGTATCGCCCTTCGCCTTGAGTCACCCTTGGTACGTGGCAGCCGGCGCAGTTCTCGCTGAACAGGGCACGACCTTTGGCAGCCAGTGGCTTGTCGATTGTTCCTAGCAGGGCTTCCGGCCAGGCGGGTGGTTCCAGCCGTTGCAGGGTTTCCTCGATCAGGTGCAAATCGTGCACTCGAACACTGGAGGGGTAACGGTCAGCGCCCATCAGTGGCTGCCTGTTAGGGTCAAAAAAATTCAGCGTGGCGCCTACACCCAGGGCTTCGCCGATATTGCGCGCCATGGGTTGCTTCGCCGAGCCATTCCATTGCACCCAATCGAAGGTCCACATGTCCCATAACGGCGGATAGTCGACAGGGGCGTTGGCCACGCGGTAGTTGGCGGGGGAAATCGCATCGCCGAAGCTGGCGTTGGCAATGCGCCCGAACGCATCAGTACGCCCCGGGCCTTCTTCAGTCGGGTAGAGCCCGCGATGGGTGTCATTCCAGGCCACTTTCAGGAAGGTATCCAGGGAGCCTTTGAATTCCTTGCGCAGTTGCTGGTGTCGGGCCTCGTAGTCCGGGCCCAGCACCTCGCGGGCGAAACGTTCGAATTTCCACGGGTTGTAGTAAGTCGAGGCCAGGCTCGCCAGCAGTGCTTGTCCGAAACTCCCGCCTCGCAGTGTAGGAACACTGGAAGGCAAAACATGCTGCGCCGAACCGCCGTCGATGCGCACGGCCTGTCCCTTGAAGCGCAGTTCTCCGGTGTGGCAGGCGGCGCAGGTAATATCCAGAAATGTCTCTGTGCCAGCGGAATTCTGGTGCCGGGCAAAGCCCACCGGCAGGTTGCCGGGGTTGTTCGGTGTGGGTTTCTGCCCGGGGTCGATCAAGAAACCGAAGCGCGCAAGGTATTCAGGAGCGGCGAAGTGTTGTTGCGAGAAGGGCAGTTCGAGCGCAGTGAACCAGTCGTAGCGCAAGCCTTTGACCTGAGTACCCTGGGGCGTGAAGTAATAGGTATCGCGGTCGGTAACGCTCCATTGCTCCAGGTAATGCACCTGCTGCGCCGGGGACCACAGCGGCAGTTTCGGATTGGCGACGTAGTACAACACCACGGCCAGGCCTGCACACAGCAGGACACCCATCACACACAGCAATCGGAATAAGAGGCGCAAGATGAACGTCCTTGTCGATTTATGCTTCCGTTATGCCTGAGTGCCAAGTAGGCGGCAAGTGGCCATTACGCCAGGTGTTGCGGGATGCAGAAATAGTTTCTGTGGGAACGAGATGACAGAAGTTTCATCATCTACACTCCGAAAAGCGTTTAAACACCTGAACTTATCGGAAATCTCTGGCTCTCATGCCGGTAGCCATTGGTCGTGGCCGCCTGATAAGCTCGCGGCTTTACTCGATTGCCCTTTAGGCGCATGAACAAGGAAATAGCATGAAACAGCATCGGTTGGCGGCGGCGGTGGCCCTGGTTAGCCTGGTACTCGCGGGTTGTGACTCGCAGACCAGCGTAGAGCTGAAAACCCCGGCGCAAAAAGCTTCCTACGGGATTGGCCTGAACATGGGCAAGAGCCTGGCTCAGGAAGGCATGGATGACCTGGACTCCAAAGCCGTAGCCCAGGGCATCGAAGATGCCGTTGGCAAGAAAGAACAGAAACTCAAGGACGAAGAACTGGTTGAAGCCTTTGCCGCACTGCAAAAGCGTGCCGAAGAGCGCATGGCCAAGATGAGTGAAGAGTCGGCGGCCGCCGGCAAGAAATTCCTCGAAGAAAACGCCAAGAAAGCTGGCGTCGTGACGACCGCTTCGGGTCTGCAGTACGAAGTGGAAAAGAAAGCCGATGGCCCTCAGCCAAAGCCGACTGACGTAGTGACTGTTCACTACACCGGCAAGCTGACCAATGGCACCGTGTTCGACAGTTCCGTCGAGCGCGGCAGCCCGATCGATCTGCCGGTCAGCGGCGTGATTCCGGGCTGGGTCGAAGGCTTGCAACTGATGCACGTCGGCGAGAAGTACAAGCTGTACATTCCTAGCGACCTGGCTTACGGCGCGCAAAGCCCAAGCCCGGCGATCCCGGCCAACTCGGTACTGGTGTTCGACCTGGAACTGCTGGCAATCAAGGATCCAACCAAAGAAGACGCTGCCAAGTAATCAGCGCCTGACTTGAAAACAACGCCCCGTTCATGCGGGGCGTTGTTGCATCTGGAGTCCGGCACGGGTAAACAAAGCGAACCGATGATGTAGGCTGGAGTCATAGCCAGTGTAGGACCGGTGCTAACCGCGTCAGACCGCCAAGTCAATGAAATAATGGGTTTTTTTTGATGGGCAAAAAACGCCCGATCTAAGCTCAGCCCTTGTGTAATGGGGCTTTCAGCCGTGAAAAGTAGCTCTGTTCACAAGGTTATCCACAATTTGTGTGGATAACATTTCCGTGGGAGTCATCATGAAAACACCCTGGAACTTCGCTCGTTTCCTGCCGCTGGCCGGACGCCTGCTCGCACGTGGACGCTTGCCGACCTTGCTGTTCGCAGTGGCCAGTAAAGGTGCCAGCCAGGGCCATCGGCTGGGCAAGCTCAAAGACGATCTGCGCCTGCTGCAGGCACTTTGCCTGGCGTACTGGCGCGGTGAGTATCGCGCAATCAGTCCCAAGGCGGTGGTATCGGTCGTGGCCGGACTGATGTACTTCCTCAGTCCCGTGGATGCGATTCCGGATTTCCTTCCCGTGTTCGGCATGCTCGATGACATCGCCGTGCTGGGTTGGCTGATGAAAGTGCTCGATGATGAACTCAATGCCTTCCGCGCCTGGCGCAAGCGACAGGGGCCGGAGAGACTCGCGGTCGTCGAGCGCCTGCCCAATTCGCCTGAACAACTTCAGCTCCAGGGACCGAAAAAACACTGAGTCGATCAAGTCTCCTCCGCAGATAGATAGCCCCCGCGACCTTAGCCGCTGTTAGGATTACACTTCTAGGGAAAAGTGCCGACTCGCTAAGTGTTGTTGTCCTACGGGGTAGTCATGGATATTCAGATAATTACACGCGAAGGCGAACCCGAATACGCGGTTCTGCCGTGGGCTCAGTATCAGGCTCTACTTAAAGCAGCAGGCATCAATGAAGCACCGTCGCGTCCGGCCCCAGCGCCGCTTGCGACAACCCAGGACCCGATTCTTCCAGGTCTTGATCAGCTACGCAGTTTGCGCGAAGGGAAGGGCATCGCCATTGAGGCGCTCGCCCGCACGGTAGGTATCAGCCCGTCTTATCTGGCCATGATCGAAAGTGGCGAGCGTCAGCCCGACGCTGCGATTCGCCGCAGCCTGGCCTGGGAATTGACGGTGCCGGGGTGGAGGGATGAATCGTGAGCGTACGCATCAGTCGTCAACATTGGGACGGATTGCTGGGCGAGCTGGATCAGGCGCGCCGTCAGCGTCATCTCCTGACCTATCGGGCGTTGCTGGAGCGTTTGCAGCTCCCCACGCCCGCCATGCAAACCCTGACTGCCGCCCTTGAGCATCTGGCGGCGCTGGACGCCAAGGCCGAGCAACCCTTGCGCAGTTCATTGGTGATCAGCCAGGGTGCCAGCCGCCTGCCACGCACCGGTTTCTTTGAGTGCGTCGAACGCCTCGGACGCTTCTCCGGGCCGTCCGATGGTGTTGCCGCCGCGTCCTGGCATGCCTCGGAGGTGGTGCGGGTGTTCGAGTACGAGTACCCCGAGTCGGCGGAGGCCTGAGTGTTTTTACGACTCAAGGCGCGGGTCAATTACTGGCTGGCGCGCAGGTTGTTTCGCTGGTCATGGTTTGTGCGTAACCCCCGTGGCTGGCGCTGGCTCGAGGGTCAGTTCGCCCGCATGGCGAACCTGGGCGATGTCGGTGCCCAGAGCTTCTATGGCCATATCCTGACCTTTCGCGGCGTGGGTCTCGGCGCGCGCGAAGAGGGAGTGCGCCTGCTGCGCCTGGCGGCATTGGCCGGTGATGGCAAGGCGGCCTATCAGGTGGGGGTGATCAGCCTCGCCGGAACACCGAGCAAGGCGCCGGACCCCGCCGAAGCGGCGCGGTTCTGGGGGATTGCCGCGAAGGCCGGGCATCCGCTGGCGCAGATCAAGCTTCAGGAGCTGGCCTCCCGCGATTCCACGGAATAACCCCGATTTATCTGACAGGTCCGAGTGGCGTAGGAGGAGACTCCTGCGCCACTTTTTTATGGGTGAATCGGTTTTAGCGAATCGCCCTACACGAAACACCTCTTCGTCTGACTTCTTTCCCCGCTGATCCCCCGCAAAGTCCCTCGCGCCCTATTTCCTGTGCGAGAGATTGCTCATGTTCGACCCGGTTTTTCACGCGGCTTCCTGCGTTTCGGTGGGCTGATGGATCACATCGCCCGGTTCGAGCAGGAACTCGAGCATTTCCCGAATACCCTGACGCTCTACCGTCAACAGCTCTCGCGTTGGTTCAACAAGACCGCCGACCGGGTCAGCCACGCCATGGACATGCCCTCGCTGATGGGCATGGACCGGGTGATCAAGCTGGGCAATGCCAGCACGGTTGTCAGCAGCGGTGACGACGACTTTATTTCGACGGTCGCGCAGTGCCCGAAAAGCGGAATCCTGCAGATCGAGAGCAAGTTCGAGTCGGTGTATGACGTACCGCTGGGGAACATTCAGGTTGATGTGATTGCGGTGATGGGCGGCGAATCGACGCCCGTCATGCTGGATGAACACGGCAAGGGGCAATTCAGGGGCGAGGCGGGCAAGTTCTATCGCGTGCGGGTGCAGAGCGAGGTTACGCCGCAGCAGGTGGATGAGCTTTTCAGTGCCTACAACGAGTTATCTCAGGCTCTGGAAAGTTGGCTTCGCAGTGAGTGGGAAGTCTTCAAGCCACAGTGGTCGCAATCGACTTCAAGGGCCGTGGGCAACGGGATACTGGCCGGCAGTTGGGCGGCCATTGAGGGGGTATGGGACGGCATTCATTTGCTGTCGGACATTCTCCGGGATCCCGGTGAGTTTGCGGGGCGGCTCGGCAGCGGCGTCGATCAGCTGAGGGCGCTGGCGGAAAAAGCGCCGCAGGAGATGGCAAAGATCCAGCTGCTGGCCAGTGACGAGGCGGCGCTTTCTCTACTGTTGCGCACCGCCAGCCTCTGGTTGGACATGCTGCCACCCAGCGTGATCGCCGGTGAGACTGCCAAAGCCGTATCGATGCTGGTGGTGGAATTGCTGATCGACATCCTGATCGCGGTCGTCCTGACCTTCGCCACGACAGGGGGTGGAATTGCCTACTTGAAGATGCGTTTGGCCAGTCGCGGCGCGCAGTTGATCAGTGCGGTAGCACGACTGGTTGAGGCGATGTTCACGATCCTCAATACCTTCGTTGTTTACGTTGACCGCTACAAAAAAGTCGCTGCCCGGGGTGTTGTGGCCGGGCTGAAAAAAGGCCGGATGCAACTGCGCTGGAACGCTCGCAGCAATACCACGCTGAAGAAAGACGAACACCACGACGACGTTCCGAAACCGGCCAAGAACCCCAACGGCGACAGCGCCGAACCCGCCGCCCACACCGCCACCCACGGCTGTCCGCTGTCGCTGGTCACCGGCGAGGAACTGCTGAGCCTCACCGACGGCACCCTCGACGGTCTGCTGCCGTTCGCCTTCACCCGCCTGTATCGCACCAGCGCCGTCGACCTCGACTGCGGCCTCGGCTTCGGCTGGAGCCATGCGCTGAGCCAGCGCCTGGAGCTCGACGGCGACACCGTCACCTGGGTCGATCCGGAAAACCGCCGTACGCCGTTTCCCCGCCCCAGCCTGGCGCGCTCGGCGATCCACAACAGCCTGGCGCGGGCGGCAATCTACCTCGGCGAGCAGGCGGATGAGCTGATCGTGGCGCTGGCCGGCGAGGCGCCGCGTTTCCAGCACTTTATCGACGGGCGTCTGACGGCGATCAGCGACGCCTACGGCAACCGGCTGACGGTGCAGCGCGATTTGTCTGGCCGCATCCAGCGCCTGGACAACGGCGCCGGGCGTTGTTTGCGGCTGCGCTATGACCGCCAGCACCTGATCGCCGTCGACTACCAGTGCTTTGACCTGGCCGACGAGCAGCCGCCGGCCTGGCGCACGGAGCAGACCCTGGTCAGCTACCGCTACGACGGCCGCGGCCGGCTGATCGAGGCGAGCAACGCCGTCGGTGAAAGCGAGCGCTACGACTACGACGAGCAGCACGTCATCCTGCAACGGCAGCTGGCCGGCGGCGCCAGTTTCTACTGGGAGTGGGAGCGCGCCGGCAAGGCAGCCCGCTGCATCCGCCACTGGGCCTCCTTTGCGCAGATGGACACCCGTTATGCCTGGGACGACGCCGGCGGGGTGACACTCAGGCACGCCGATGGCAGTCAGGAACGCTACGTCCACGACGACAGGGCGCGGCTGGTGCGCCGGGTCACCGCCGACGGCGGCGAGTGGCACCAGGCCTATGATGCCCAGGGCCGCCTGATTGCCGAGCAGGACGCCCTCGGTGCGGTCACCGACTACCGCTACGACGAAGTCGGCCGGCTGGTCGCGCTGATTCCGCCGGAAGACGAGCCAACGTCCTACGAGTACCGCAACGGCTTCCTGCATGCG
>NZ_RBLA01000010.1:0-217321 GCF_003634475.1 Pseudomonas sp. WPR_5_2
TCGATCTCTCGTCAGCGGGAGGCGAATTCTACAGCGTTACTCGCTGCTGTCAACACCTCTTTTTCAACTTCCTTTCGACTTCGATGACCTGAAGCAACTCACTGTCGAAAACTGCATAACTCATTGTTTACCAAGGAGTTTTCCGTTTCGACTGCGCCGGAAGTGGGGCGAATTATAGGCTTCCAGAATCTGTCGTCAACCATTAATTACGCCTTTTTGGCAGAAGAGGCCTTTTTAGCCACTAAACGCGGGATTCGTCGAGTTACCGGTGGCAGGCGCAACACTAATAGCAATGAACTTATGGCCGCGTAGATCGCCCACTCTTTAAGATCCGCGCGCACGATCCAGAGCATATGCAGCAATCCAAGTCCGAGCACCACGTATGCCAGGCGATGCAACTTTTTCCAGCGCGAGCCCAAGCGCCGCTGACTATAGCGATTGGACGTCCCCGCCAAAGCCAGCAGACACACAAACCCCAAGGCTCCGACAATGATGTAGGGACGCTTGCGCAACTCGACGCCCAGCTGCGACCAGTCAAATCCGAGAATGAACGCCAGATAGGCGCTCAAATGCAGGACCACATACGCGAAGCACCACAAACCCAGTTGCCGGCGAACAGCAATCCAGCCCGCCCAACCGGTGAGCCTCTGCAGCGGCGTCATGCTTAACGTAATGAGCAGCAGAACAAGCGTCCCCACCCCCAACCGGTCAACCAACACCTTGCCTGGGTCCGGCCCCAGCACGTCCTCCCAGGCCTGATACAACCAAAGCAGCGGCCAAATCGCCGCGGCGATGAAAACACCTACACGCCAAAACGGATATCGCATCAATAATTCTTCCGCAGATCGAGCCCTGTATATAGAGAAGCGACTTCATCCGCGTAGCCATTGAACATTTGCGTGTCACGCACATTCGGCTTGAACAGGCCACTCGGCAAGCGCCGTTCGCGCGCCTGAGTCCAGCGTGGATGATCGACCTCAGGATTCACATTCGCGTAGAAGCCGTACTCGTCCGAAGCGATACTCTGCCAGGTCGTTTTTGGCTGCTCACTTACCAGAGTGATCCGCACGATGGACTTGATGCTTTTGAAGCCGTATTTCCACGGCACGACCAAACGCAACGGCGCACCGTTCTGATTCGGCAACTCGCGCCCGTACATCCCCACCGCCAGAATCGCCAAAGGGTTCATCGCTTCATCCAGCCGCAACCCTTCCACATACGGCCAATCGATCAAGGCAAAACCCGAGCGCTGCCCCGGCATGCTCTTGGGGTCTTCAAGGGTTTCGAAACGAATGAATCTGGCTTTTGAGGTGGGCTCTACCTGATTGAGCAGCGCGGAAATGGGGAAACCTATCCACGGAATGACCATCGACCAGGCCTCTACGCAACGAAGGCGGTAGATGCGCTCCTCCAGTTGATAAGGCTTCATGAAGTCTTCCAGTGCATAGCGCCCCGGCTTGGCCACCTCACCATCCACCACGACAGTCCATGGCTCAGTCTTTAATGTACCGGCATTGGCAGCCGGATCACCCTTGTCCGTGCCGAACTCATAGAAGTTGTTGTAGTGGGTTGCATCCTTGAATGGCGTTATCGCCTCATCCCTGACGTTAACCGCACCCCACTTGATGGATGCAAGCTTTTCGCTGAACCATGAAGGCGCCTTGCCAGGCTCGACGTCTGCATACCGCGCCGCATCACCGGCACTCGCCCACCGCGGCAGACTGCTCAAGGCCAGGCCGGTAACGGCAGCACCCAAAACATTGCGTCGAGAAAGGTAGATGGATTCAGGCGTGACATCCGACTCATGGCAGTCGGACGCTTTGGGGATTTTGATCAGCATGACCACTCCGCAGCATTGGAGAACAGATGCACCAACAGACTGCGGAGTATGAGGGAAATTACATCACTCGACGCTTTTGCGCCGACGAAGATGTAACAAGTATTGCACGGGGCCGGATGCTGCGTAGGCGAGGAAAACCAGCAGCAAAATGCGCGGTGGATCACTGAACACCACAGCAAACACCAATACTACGGCGAGGATCGCAACGAACGGCACGCGCCCTTTCAGATCCAGCTCCTTGAAGCTGTTGTACTTGATGTTGCTGACCATCAGCATGCCAGCTGCCGCGACCATCAGGGCCACCAGGAAAGACATCTTGGAGCCCTGGATGCCGTAATCACTGAACGCCCAGACAATGCCCGCAACAACGCCCGCCGCCGCCGGACTGGCAAGGCCAATGAAATAGCGCTTGTCCGCCGTACCGACTTGAGTGTTGAAACGCGCGAGACGCAGCGCCGCACCCGCAACATAAATGAAGGCGACCATCCAGCCGACCTTGCCCATGTCACCCAAGGCCCAACCAAAGGCCAGCAATGCCGGCGCAACACCAAAGGCGACCATGTCCGACAGCGAGTCGTACTCGGCACCGAAGGCACTCTGGGTATTGGTCATGCGCGCAACCCGACCATCAAGGCCGTCGAGTACCATCGCAACGAAAATCGCGATGGCGGCAAACGCAAAGTACTTGCTCGCATTGATCGAGTCGCCGGCGCTCAAGGCAGCCTGGGCGCTCATCGAGTTGATGATGGAGTAGAACCCTGCGAACAGGTTCGCAGTGGTGAACAGATTCGGCAGAAGATAGATACCACGATGCCGGACTTTACGGCCTTCAGCGTCATGCCCCTCTTCGACATGCTCATCGATGGGCAGCAGGCTTTCGGCGTCAGAGGCCTGGTTTGGCTCTTCGGGACGTTCGCTCATGGACAATACCTTGCAACGGGGTGGAAAGTTTCGACAGACATCTGCGACAACGGTTCGCGTCGCAAAGGATGCAGCTTTATACCAGAACCGGCCGGCCAAACGAAAAAACGCGGCCTAGGCCGCGTTTTTCGTACAAGTGTCAGACTTAGTTTTTGGCTTTGTCGACGATCTTGTTGGCACCGATCCACGGCATCATGGAGCGCAGTTGCTCACCGATGATTTCGATACCGTGAGCGGCGTTGTTACGACGCTTGGCGGTCATCGAAGGATAGCCGGTAGCGCCTTCGCTGATGAACATCTTGGCGTATTCGCCGTCCTGAATACGTTTCAGGGCGTTGCGCATGGCCTGACGGGATTCGGCGTTGATCACTTCCGGACCAGTCACGTACTCGCCGTATTCGGCGTTGTTGGAGATCGAGTAGTTCATGTTGGCGATACCGCCTTCGTACATGAGGTCAACGATCAGCTTCAGTTCGTGCAGGCATTCGAAGTAGGCCATTTCCGGCGCGTAGCCAGCTTCAACCAGGGTTTCGAAACCAGCTTTGACCAGTTCAACGGTACCACCGCACAGAACGGCTTGTTCGCCGAACAGGTCGGTTTCGGTCTCGTCCTTGAAAGTGGTTTCGATGATGCCGGTACGACCGCCACCCACGCCGGCGGCGTAGGACAGCGCAACGTTTTTGGCGTTGCCGGAAGCGTCCTGGTAGATCGCGATCAGGTCAGGGATACCGCCGCCCTTCACGAACTCGGAACGTACGGTGTGACCTGGAGCCTTCGGCGCGATCATGATCACGTCGAGGTCGGCACGCGGAACAACCTGGTTGTAGTGGATCGCGAAGCCGTGGGAGAAGGCCAGGGTGGCGCCTTTCTTGATGTTCGGCTCGATTTCGTTCTTGTACAGGGAGGACTGGAACTCGTCCGGGGTCAGGATCATGACCAGGTCGGCAGCCGCAACAGCGGAAGCAACGTCGGTCACTTTCAGGCCGTGGGCTTCAGCCTTGGCAACGGTAGCCGAACCCTTACGCAGGCCAACGGTAACGTCAACGCCGGAGTCTTTCAGGTTGCACGCTTGAGCGTGGCCCTGGGAACCGTAACCGATGATGGCAACTTTCTTGCCCTGGATGATCGACAGGTCGCAGTCTTTATCGTAGAAAACTTTCATGAATTTCCCCTATATATCCAGGCCGTTCAGGCCATTCGCTAATTTGGTTTAGATGCTGAGTACTTTGTCGCCGCGGGCAATCCCGGTGACGCCACTGCGGACGGTTTCCAGAATCGAAGCGGTGCCGATGGACTGGATGAAGCTGTCGAGCTTGTCGCTGGTACCGGTCAATTGAACGGTATACACGCTGGCGCTGACATCGACGATCTGTCCACGGTAAATATCGGTGGTGCGCTTGATCTCGGCGCGCTGGGCGCCGGTGGCCTTGACCTTGACCAGCATCAGTTCGCGCTCGATGTGAGCACTTTCCGACAAGTCGACCAATTTGACCACTTCGATCAGTTTGTTCAGGTTCTTGGTGATCTGCTCGATGATTTCATCGTGACCAACAGTGGTCAGCGTCAGACGCGACAGAGTCGGGTCTTCGGTTGGTGCCACAGTCAGGCTTTCAATGTTGTAGTTACGCTGCGAGAACAGGCCGACTACGCGAGACAAGGCGCCAGGTTCGTTTTCCAGAAGCAAGGAAATAATGTGCCGCATGATTAAGTACGCTCCGTCTTGCTCAGCCACATATCGCGCATGGAGCCGTCTTTGATCTGCATCGGGTAGACGTGCTCGCTGGTGTCGACCGCAATATCGATGACCACCAGGCGATCTTTCATGGCGAACGCTTCTTCCATCTTCGACTTCAAGTCTTTCGAGTCGGTGATGCGTACACCAACGTGACCGTAGGCCTCCGCCAGCTTGACGAAGTCAGGCAGCGACTCCATGTAGGAGTGCGAGTGACGACTGCCGTAACTCATGTCTTGCCACTGGCGAACCATGCCCAGCACACCATTGTTCAGGATGACGATTTTTACCGGCAAACCGTATTGCAGGCAGGTCGACAGTTCCTGAATGTTCATCTGGATACTGCCCTCGCCTGTCACGCAGACGACATCATCATCCGGAAAGTTCAACTTGATGCCCATGGCCGCCGGGAAGCCGAAACCCATGGTGCCCAGGCCACCGGAGTTGATCCAGCGGTTAGGCTTGTTGAACTTGTAGTACTGCGCCGCGAACATCTGGTGCTGGCCCACGTCGGAGGCGACAAAGGCATCACCCTTGGTCACTTCACACAGGGTTTCGACCACGGCCTGCGGCTTGATGACACTGCCGTCGCCTTTGTCGTAAGGGAACAGACCACGATCACCGCGCCACTCATCCACCTGTTTCCACCAGCTGGCCACGGCATCCTTGTTAGGAGCCTCGCCAATTTCCTTGAGGATCGCGACCATTTCGGTCAGGACGCTCTCCACCGGACCCACGATAGGCACGTCGGCCTTGATGGTCTTGGAAATCGAAGCAGGGTCGATGTCGATATGAATGATCTTGGCGTTCGGGCAGAACTTCGATGCGCCATTGATTACGCGGTCGTCGAAACGCGCACCGACGGCCAGGATCACGTCAGCATGATGCATCGCCAGGTTGGCGGTGTAGCTGCCGTGCATGCCGAGCATGCCGATGAACTGACGGTCGGTACCAGGATAACCACCCAACCCCATCAGGGTGTTGGTCACTGGCAGGTTGAGCATTTTCGCCAGCTCGGTCAGCGGTGCGGAACCGTTGCCCAGAATCACGCCGCCGCCGGAGTACAGCACAGGGCGCTTGGCCGCCAGCAACATTTCCGCCGCTTTGCGGATTTGCCCGGAGTGACCACGAACGGCCGGGCTGTAGGAGCGCAGCTTGGCTTTTTTCGGGAAAACGTATTCGAACTTCTCGGCCGGGTTGGTCATGTCTTTCGGAATATCGACAACGACCGGACCAGGACGACCGGATTGCGCCAGGTAGAAGGCTTTCTTCATGACCTCCGGGATTTCCGACGCGTGTTTGATCATGAAGCTGTGTTTCACGATCGGCCGGGAAATACCGATCATGTCGGTTTCCTGGAATGCGTCGGTACCTACCATGGTGCTCGGCACCTGGCCGGAAATGACCACCATCGGAATGGAGTCCATATAGGCCGTGGCGATACCGGTGATGGCATTGGTTGCACCCGGGCCGGAAGTCACCAGTACCACACCAGCCTTGCCGGTGGCACGGGCGTAACCGTCAGCCATATGGGTAGCCGCCTGCTCGTGACGAACCAGGATGTGGGTCACTTCCGGTTCTTTGAACAGGGCATCGTAGACATGAAGAAGAGCACCACCCGGGTACCCGTAGATATATTTGACGCCTTCGTCACGCAAAAAGCGGACGAGCATCTCACCGCCAGATAAAAGCTCCACGTTGCTCACCTCTAAAACGCCAGAATACCGCCCACGAAAAATGGGACGGGTCTTAATAGGTTTACTTCTCAGCAGAGCATGAGCGACGGTGGTCGCCGACTACGTCAGCACTGACTGAGCAAGTATTGGGATCGTCCCAAGTGTTGCGGGCCTTTCCCACCCAGCGCGAGGTAACGCGTTGCGGGTGTAACAGGTCGGCGCGGATGTGCGCCTCATGATCTGCTGAGTGGGTCTGCTTCTGGCAGTCCCTCTACAGCGGACTTTGGATTCTTCTGTTTCGTCCCCTGCAAGTCAAGTCGTCTATGTGCTTTATTGAACTAAGCACATGAGAAAGCAAGAAAAAACCGTGAAACCTCAAGTGTGTTAGCTTCAATTGCGCAACCCGAGACAAGGAAATCACATGCGAGCGTTTTTCCTGACCGCCGGCCTGCTGATTGGCCTGAGCCCATTAAGCATGGCCGCCCAGATTTATAAGTGGGTCGATGCCCAGGGCGTCACTCATTACGATGCGCAACCGCCTTTGGGCCAGCACGCCACTGTTGTCGTGACGCCCTCCCCGCCCACCACCAATCCGACCATCCCCAAGAACAGCGGTACGATTGGTGATCAACAGGCCATCGATAGGAACGTCAAAAAGCAAGTCGCCGATCAGCAAGCAGAATTGAAAGCGTTTTGTGAGCAGGCACGAACGAACCTGGCGCAGTTGCAAAACAATCCGCGGCTCAGGGAGGAAGTGGAAGGAGAGCTGCGTCGCCTGGACGACACTCAACGGCAAGAGCGCATAGGCGAAACGCAGAAACAGATAGCGGAGAACTGCCAGCAACCATTTGTAGGAGCTGTCGAGCGAAACGAGGCAGCTCCTACAAAGGATCGGGGGTCAGCGGGCTGCGGTGATCAGTTGATCGAACTCTTTGAGCAATACCTGCAGCTGTCGATCCTTGCCCTGAACATTACGGGAAGCAAAGACCATTTCGGCCATCTCCTGAATCCCCGAGGCGTTCGGCAAGGGTAGATTTTGCTCGAGGATCGTTTTCATGCGCGGCAGAAAGATCCATTGCAGCCACTGCTCGAAGTCCAGCGTATCGACCGAAAACGGCTCAACGCTGGAAAGCGCCTCAGCGGATGGCGGGACATCATCCCACCACCCTTGCACCCGCAATTCACGTTCGATCAGCAGCAACTGCTCGGCAATCTTTGGAAAACGTACATCCATCACGACGAAACCTTTGCCTTCTGACGAGCCAGTGCCGCGCCAGCGGAATCACCTTGCTTCTCACGCGCCTGGGCAATCAGCTCCCACAGATTGGCCTGTAGTGCCGGACGACCACTGGCGAAGGTCAGACCACGACGGGCGAACTGCTCAGCCTGCGCAGCATCACCTTGAGCCATGCGCACCTGCGCCAAACGATAAAGCACCTGCGGCTCACGCGGGGCGACACGCTGGGCGCGCTCGAGACTTGAAGAAGCACCATTGAGGTCACCGCCGGCCTGTTGCTGTTGAGCAGTCGTCAACAGGGCCAGTACCGGACCGTCCAATTGCTCATCGGCGGACAGGCCACCAGAGCTGGCAGAAGGAATTCCGCTCGGCGTCGACGGCATGCTGTAGGTGCCCTGATTGATGGGGGCAGATTGCACCGGCGAAGTATCAATCGGGCCCGGCGTAATCGGACCAGGGGTAATCGGTGTAGTGCTGATCGGTGTCGACGTCGTTGCGCCACCACCTGGCACCATCACGACCACGCCGGTATCACCTTGCGGAATTTCCTGAACCCGGGCTTGCGCAGGACGCTTGACTGTCGATTGACGGAAACCGCCATTCGTCGAGATTCGCTCACTGTTGGAGACGTTGGTACCGGAGTCCTCAACCGGAATCGAGCCACGCTGCACGGAGGAGCAACCGCTGAGCAAAGCCACGACGGTAACCGCTGGAATCAACCACTTGTTCACTTGAAACCCTCTTCGCTTAATTCATCCAGCCCTTGACCCAATCCATCACCGTTTCGCCAGGCGTGGGGCTTTCGCCACCACATGCAGCGCCGGGAGGCGGTTCGCTGCCGCGAATATACGGCATCTGCACGGCGCCTGGGCAATTGGCATCGGAGCCTTGCCCGGTCCGGGAATCGACCCAGGCCTGAACGATATTATCCGGCTGAGGCATGTCCAGCGGCAACGGGTCGGCCTTGCGCATGAAACTGGTCCAGACCTGCAACGCACCGGTGGCACCAGTGAATGGCGTCTTACCGTTGTCATCCCGGCCCAACCAGACCACCGCCAGCAGATCCTGGCTGAAACCGGCGAACCAGCTGTCCCGCGAATCGTTACTGGTACCGGTCTTGCCCGCCAGCGTCAGGGTCTTCGGCAACACGTTGTAAACCGAGCTGCCCGTACCTTCACGCATGACCCGCTGCATGGCGCTCTGGATCAGGTAGATGGACGCCGGGTCGAAGCGCTGCTGAATCTGGAACGGATAGCGCTTGAGCGGTTCGCCTTCGGCTGTCAGTACGCTGCGAATCCCGCGCATCGGTGTATTGAAACCACCGTTGGCGAGGGTCTGGTACATGGTCGCCACTTCAATCGGGGTCATGCCGCCCGCCCCCAGCAACATCGACGGGAAGGCCGGAAATTCGCGGCTCACACCCAGGCGGCCCAGGGTCTTGAGGACATTCGGCACACCGACCGCCAGACCGAGACGTGCGGTCGACAGGTTATAGGAGTGCGCCAGGCCTTGATAAAGGAAAACCGTGCCGTGGGAGCGCCGATCATAGTTCTGCGGTTTCCAGACCTGACCGTCCGCACCTTTGACCGAGAAGGATTCGTCTGACAGCCAACTGGTCAACGTGTACTGACTCGGCTTCTCGAGCGCTGTCAGATAAACCGCCGGCTTGATCAGCGAGCCGATCGGTCGCACCGCGTCCAGTGCACGGTTGAAGCCGGCGAAACTGGCCTGGCGGCTGCCAATCATGGCCTGGACTTCACCGGTTTCCGGGTTGGTCACGACCATCGCCGCTTCAACATCATCGGAACCCTTGCGCCCGGCCAGACGCTTGAAGGTGTCGTTGACCGAGGCTTCAGCCTTCATCTGCAGGATCGGGTCGAAGCTGGTGAAGATGCGCAGGCCTTCCTCGGTCAAGTCTTCATCGCGATAGTCTTCGCGCAGTTGACGCTTGACCAGGTCGAGGAAGCCAGGGAAGGAGCTGTCCGCCAATTTGCCTCGCGTTGTCACACCCAACGGCATTTTCTTCGCGGCGGCGACCTGCTCGGCGGTGGCGACGCCTTGTTGCTCAAGCACATCGAGCACCAGATTGCGTCGTTCGAGTGCCCGCTCAGGATTGCGACGTGGGTTGTAGTAAGACGGGCCCTTGACCATGCCCACCAGCATCGCGACTTGATGCAGCTTCAGTTCGGACAATGGCTGCCCGAAGAAGAACTGACTGGCCAGACCGAAACCATGCACCGCCCGCTGACCATCCTGGCCGACGAACACTTCATTGAGGTAAGCCTCAAGAATGTCTCGTTTGTCGTAATGGAGCTCAAGCAACATCGCCATCATGGCTTCGGTGAGCTTGCGACTCAGGCTGCGTTCGCTGGTCAGGTAGAAGTTCTTGACCAGTTGTTGCGTCAGCGTACTGCCACCCTGGGTCATCTTGCCGCCAGAGGTGTTGACGTAGATGGCTCGTACAATCGATTTGGGCGACACGCCCCAGTGACTATAGAAATCCCGGTCTTCCACGGCGACCAGCGTTTCCAGCAGATACGGCGGGACCTGATCGATTTTAATCAGAATGCGGTCTTCGAGGTTCTTCGGGTAAATCCCACCGATTAAAAGCGGTTCCAGGCGAACCACGGAGAGCTTCGAACCGTTCGTCGCCGAGAGCTCGGCGACATAGTCACCAGAGAAACGTACACGCACCGGTTGAGCATTCTCCATGCCCTCATAGAACTGGAAGCCACGGGTATTCAAGTCGACGGTATTGCCATTGACCGCCGCCGCACCCGGGCCATTGCTGACGCTTTCGCGTCGGTAACCCAAAGCATCAAGCTCGGTCAGAAAATCGTCCCGGCTCAGCTTTTGTCCGACGAACAGCTCAAGCGGACGCGCGTATACCTTGGCCGGAATCGTCCAGCGCTTGCCGGAAAACTTTTCCTGCACGATGGCATCCAGGTAAACCGCGAATCCGGCCAGCACCACAAGGCCGACCAGACTGAGTTTAAGGGCCCAGCCCAGCCAGGGCCGCAGGCCTCGGGAAGGTGGTTTTTTAGGGGTACGGGGGGATCGAGTACGAGTCATGGCGGCGGATTATACGCACTTTATTCATCCTCAACAGGAGGCCTCCGAGTTTGCGTTAGGCTGGCCAGCCGCCATAATGACGACCTGAATTTTTCCAGACTCTGAAGGATCACCCCTGTGAGCCAGTCCCTGATCGCCGCTCTGCAAAACCCGGCCCTTTATCCGCATCCTGTAGACGGGTTCCAGGTCATAGAGACCCATATTTCCTGGGTACTACTCACTGGCCCCTATGCTTATAAAGTGAAGAAGCCGGTCAACTTCGGTTTTCTCGATTTCACCAGCCTTGAGGCTCGCAAGCATTTCTGCGGCGAAGAGCTGCGCTTGAACCAACGCCTGACAGACGACTTGTATCTTGAAGTGCTGCCAGTCACTGGCAGCGCCGAAGCACCGCAACTGGGGGGCGAAGGTCCGGCTATCGAATATGTGCTGAAAATGCGCCAGTTCCCGCAAAACGGCTTGCTCAGCACCCTGCAGGCCAATGGTGAACTGACCCCCTCGCACATCGACGCGATGGCGGCACAAATCGCCCGGTTCCACCTCAGCGCACCGAAAGTCCCGGCCGAACACGACGCCGGCACCCCGGACAGTGTCATGGCGCCGGTGCGGCAGAACTTCGAACAGATTCGTCCGTTCCTCAGCGACAAGGCTGACCTGTTGCAACTCGACGCCCTGCAAGCCTGGGCCGAGAGCAGCTTCGAACGCCTCAAACCGGTCTTCACCCAGCGCAAGGCCGAGGGCTTCATCCGCGAATGCCATGGTGACATTCATTTGGGTAACGCCACGGTGATCGATGGCAACGTCGTGATTTTCGACTGCATCGAATTCAACGAACCGTTCCGTTTCACCGATGTGTATGCCGACGCCGGTTTCCTGGCAATGGACCTGGAAGACCGCGGCCTGAAGTGCCTGGCCCGCCGCTTCATCAGCCAGTACCTGGAGCTGACCGGCGATTACCAGGGCCTGGAGCTGCTCAACTTCTATAAAGCCTACCGCGCACTGGTTCGCGCCAAGGTCAGCCTGTTCAGCATGCCGGCCGACGCCACCCCGGTACAGCGCGCAACCACCCTGCGCCAGTACCGTACCTACGCCAACCTGGCAGAAAGCTACAGCACTATTCCTTCGCGCTTCATGGCCATAACCCACGGTGTTTCCGCTGTCGGCAAAAGCCACGTGGCGATGCGCCTGGTAGAAGCCTTGGGCGCGATTCGCCTGCGCTCCGATGTTGAACGCAAACGCCTGTTCGGCGAGCAAAAGGTGGCAAATGACCTGCAGGCCGGCATTTATAGTGCCGACGCCAGCACCGCGACCTATAACCGCCTGCATGAAATTGCTGCCGTTATCCTTCACGCGGGCTTCCCGGTGGTGATCGATGCCACTTACCTCAAGCACGATCAGCGCGACAGCGCGGCGAAAATTGCCGAAGCCTCGGGTACGCCCTTCCTGATCCTCGACTGCCATGCGCCGCAAGCCGTGATCGAGAGCTGGCTGGCCCTGCGCCAGGCAGACAAGACAGATCCATCCGATGCGACCCTGGCAGTCATCGAAGCGCAGCAAGCCAGTCGTGAAGCCCTGACACCGGCAGAAATCCTGCGCAGCAAACGCGTCCAGACCAACGAAAGCGGGACGCTCGATACAGTCGTGGCGCAAATTCGCCAACGCCTGCCTGGTCTGTAAAAAACTATTTCAGCCGTGGGGCTTTCGCCGGCTTCACGGCTGCCAAATAGTGGCACTATACTGGCGTCATAAAACCAACAGGTGATGCGACATGAGCCAGCCGAAACTTCTCGACACCCCGCTGTATGCCTTGCTGCACAAAGATGACATCACGGGTTTCAACAATGAGCGTCCGAAAGATGGCCCTATCGACATGGTCGGCGGAGACTTCCGGGGCCTGGACTTGCGCGAGTTGAACGCCGACGGCATCGACTTTACCGATGCCTACTTCCGTTCCGCCGATCTGCGTGGCATCGACTTTCGCAACGCTTCGCTTGAAGGCGCGAGCCTGGCCCATGCGCAAATTTCCGGCGCATATTTTCCGGCGGAGCTGAGTGCTGACGAGATTTTGATGTCGATGAATTTCGGCACACGACTACGTTATCGCACCCGCTGACCATCCGCGTAAATTGACAAGTCCGGTGCCCCCGCTTCGCACGGGACTCGGGGCAGTTTTGACTCTCTTCCCCTTCCATTCGCCAATGTTCACGCCCTCGCAAGCGCCCGCCCTTTAGAAGCATTTGCGTCAAAAACGATCAAACAATCACGCTTTTTCAACTGATGGCTACACTCCTGAGAAGCTTGCCCACGCACCATTCGGCCATCGCAAGGAGGCTTGATGAATGATGAACTGCAGCACCTTAAGAATCTTGGCAAGACGTCGGCGCAGTGGCTGCATGCAGTGGGCATCCACAGCGCTTCGGACTTGCGTCGCCTGGGGGCGGTGGACGCTTATCGGGCCGTGCGCACGCGCGGTTTCCGGGCGTCCAAGGTGTTGTTGTATGCAATCGAAGGCGCCCTGATGGACGTGCACTGGAACGACATTCCCGCCGAACGCAAAGAAGCCCTGAATAAACAGCTGGAAGCCATTTCGTCACGCCACAAGATTTGAACGAGCGCCGCTTGCCATCCTGATCAGGGAAGAACTGCAATGGCGCTCACTAAAAACGACAGATCAATATTCAATAGTTACAAGGACTTAACCAGCACGTACGACACAAAGAACGGCAATGGGAAATCAGCTGTTGACTTGGTAATGAGAATCGATATGATTATCACAACTGGTCGCGAGACTGGTCGATATTCTGAATAGCCCTTGGTTCGGACTCTCAGATTATCTCCTCATCAGGCTAATCACGGTTATTTGACCCGGCTCTTGCCGGGTCTTTTTTTGCCCGTGAAATGTAGAAACCCAAGTATCCTGTGCCCCCTGGCACCTGCACCCGCCGGGCAAGACTTCGCGACCTGAGGAAAGGCATGAAACTTCTGTGTACAGGCATTGAGCTGGCCGACGCCAGCAGCCGAGGGTTCGAGCTCGACGGGCAAAAGCTATTTGCCGTGCGTCGGGACAGCAAGGTTTACGTCTATATCAATCGCTGCCCGCACCGCGGCGTTGGCCTGGAATGGACGCCTGACCAGTTTCTGGACCCCAGCAACAGCCTGATCCAGTGCGCTACCCACGGCGCCCTGTTTTTGATCGAGGACGGCGAATGTGTCGCCGGCCCCTGCGCGGGACAATCGCTGACGCGTGTCGACTGCCGCGAGGATGCACAGGGAATCTGGGTCAGCCTTTAACCGCCGAGCAACACTTCCAGACGCCGATCCACCACCATCTCCTCATGGGTCAGGCGCACGCCATAGGCCAGCACTTCGACCCCGCATGCCACGGCTTCACGCAAGGCATCTGCGTAGGCCGAATCGATTTCTTCGGCCGGGCGCACGGCTTCGATCCCCGTCAGGTTCACGCAGTACAACTGCACCGCACGAATCCCGTCCCGGGCCAGATGGGCCAACTCGCGCAGATGCTTGGCCCCGCGCTGGGTCACCGCATCGGGAAACGCCGCCACCGCGATGCCGTCGAAACCCAGAGTGACACTTTTGACTTCCACGTAGGCCGGTCCGCCGGGGTACTCGAGACGAAAATCGATCCGACTCTTCTCCTGACCGTAGGCCACTTCGCGCTTGAGTCCGGTAAAGCCGTTCAGTTCGGTGATAACCCCGGCTTGCAGCGCTTCCTCGATCAATGCATTGGCCCGACCGGTGTTCACGCAAAATTGGCGGCCGTGCGGGGTCTCGCCGATTTCCCAGGTGCCAGGCAATTTGCGCTTGGGGTCATTGGAGCGGCTGAACCAGACCTGCCCGCCTTCGACCTGACAATTGAGCATCGAGCCAGTGTTCGGACAGTGGATGGTCAGCAATTCGCCGCCCACGGTTTCGATATCGGCAAGAAAACGCTTGTAACGGCGGATCAGGCGACCTTCTTCGAGGGGAGGATGAAAACGCATCAGCCTTGCCAGCTTCGCAGGCCGCGAGCGATACGTTCCACCGATTCCTGCAAACGCTCCAGATTTTGCGTGTAGGCAAAACGCACGTGATGCCCGGCCTGGTAACGCCCGAAGTCGAGTCCCGGCGTAAATGCCACATGCTCGGTTTCGAGGAAATGCCGACAGAACGAGAAGGCATCGCCGCCGAACTTGCTGATATCAGCGTACAAGTAGAACGCGCCTTCCGGCTCAACGGCAATTCCGAAGCCCAGTTCCCGCAGGGCCGGCAAAAGGTAATCCCGACGTCGACCGAATTCGGCGCGGCGCTCTTCCAGAATGCTGATGGTCGCTGGCTCGAAACAGGCCAAGGCCGCGTGCTGGGCCATGCTTGGGGCGCTGATGTAGAGGTTCTGGGCAAGCTTCTCCAACTCACCGACAGCCGCATCGGGCGCCACCAGCCAGCCCAGTCGCCAACCGGTCATTCCGAAATATTTCGAAAAACTGTTAAGCACAAAGGCACTGTCGTCGACTTCCAGCACGCTGGCGGCTTCGGTGCCGTAGGTCAGGCCGTGGTAGATCTCGTCCACCACCAGATGTCCGTGGCGCTGCTTGATGGCAGTGGACAGCCCCGCCAGCTCGTCGCGCGTAAGGATTGTCCCGGTAGGGTTGGCCGGGGATGCCACCAACGCGCCCACGCTGTCGTGATCCCAATGCCGCTCGATCAGATCCGGCGTCAGTTGATAGCGCACGTCCGGACCTACCGGAACAAGCTGCGCGGCGCCTTCCACCAGACGCAGGAAATGCCGGTTGCATGGGTATCCCGGGTCCGCCAGCAGCCAATGCTTGCCCGGATCCACCAGCAAGGCACTGGCCAGCAACAGTGCACCGGAACCGCCAGGCGTGATGAGAATGCGCCGCGGATCGATGTTCAAGCCATAACGCTGCTGATAAAAGCCCGATATGGCCTCACGCAACTCTGGAATGCCGCGCGCGGCGGTGTAGCGGGTCTTCCCTGACTCCAGCGCGGCCTGTCCGGCACGTATGATCGGCTCGGCGGTGGTAAAGTCCGGCTCGCCGATCTCCAGGTGAATCACATCGTGACCGGCGGCCTGTAATTCATTGGCCCGCGCCAGCAATGCCATGACATGAAAGGGTTCGATCGCGCGACTGCGAGCACTGTAGGACTGAGCCATTGGCCTTCCTTCAACGAAGAAAAGAATCGATTCTACCCAAGCGCAGGAACGAGCGAGAAACTAAAGCGGTCAGAGCCGTATGACCCAGACCCAAAACGACTCGAGCGAGTGCCCAAGGTTTGACTAAAATCAATAATTGATCAGGGCTCCATAGCCACCGGACAGCGCTTTGCCATCCTTTGCAAGCACCGTTGGCCGCGGCCTCGACATCCGGGAGTAGCGCGCTCTGATTTGATCTGGTAAGTTCGCCCGCTTGCAGCCGCAGGGCCGGCGGGTGCCGGTGATGGAGCAATCCTGCGCAGATGGATTACAAGAGTAGAGGCGGTCTATTTCATGTCCACCCAAGCAAAGCAACAGGCAGTCCAGCCGATCAGCGGCTTCGAACCCTACAAAGAAGCTCCGGGCGAGGAGTACATGGGCAAGCCCATGCGCGCTCACTTCACCAAGGTCCTGAATCAGTGGAAAAAAGAGCTGATGGAAGGGGTCGACAAGACCGTGGACCATATGAAGGACGAAGCGGCCAACTTCCCTGATCCGGCAGACCGTGCCAGCCAGGAAGAAGAATTCGCCCTCGAACTGCGAGCCCGCGATCGCGAGCGCAAGCTGATCAAGAAGATCGACAAGACGCTGCAATTGATCGAAGACGAAGAGTACGGCTGGTGCGAATCCTGCGGCGTCGAAATCGGCGTCAAGCGTCTGGAAGCCCGCCCAACCGCCGACATGTGCGTCGACTGCAAGACCCTGGCGGAAATCAAGGAAAAGCAAGTCGGCAAATAATGTCGACCTGAACGAAAAACGGAGCGTGCGAACGCTCCGTTTTTGTTTCTACTTTTCATGATATTTGTAGGAGCCGGCTTGCCGGCGATGGCGATTCCAATGACGCCTTCGCCAGCAAGCCGGCTCCTACAGATTGCTTAGCCACCATTTAAGTCTTGCTATGACCACCCTCTCCACACCTGCCTACATCGGACGCTTCGCCCCCACGCCCAGCGGCCACCTGCATTTCGGCTCACTGGTCGCCGCGCTGGCTTCATACCTCGACGCGCGCTCTGTGGGTGGTCGCTGGTTGATGCGCATGGAAGATCTCGATCCGCCCCGTGAAGAACCCGGCGCGCAAGTGGCGATCCTCAAGGCACTGGAGAGCTATGGTTTCGAGTGGGATGGCGAGATGGTCCGCCAGAGCGACCGGCACGATGCCTACGCCGAAGTGCTCAATCGCCTGTTCAATCATGGGCTGGCCTACGCTTGCACCTGTTCGCGCAAGCAACTGGAACCGTACCGCGGGATCTATCCGGGACTGTGCCGCAACGCCGGGCATGGCACCGAAGATGCCGCAATCCGGATCCGCGTGCCTGAGCTGGACTACCACTTCATTGACCGCGTCCAGGGTGAGTTCCATCAACACCTGGGCCGGGATGTCGGTGATTTCGTGATTCGCCGCCGTGACGGGCTTTACGCTTACCAACTGGCAGTGGTGCTGGATGACGCCTGGCAGGGCATCACCGATATCGTACGCGGCGCCGACCTGCTCGACTCCACGCCACGCCAGCTCTACCTGCAAGAGCTGCTCGGCCTGCGGCAACCGCGTTATCTGCACATCCCGCTGATCACTCAGCCCGATGGCCATAAACTCGGCAAGTCCTATCGCTCACCGCCATTGACCGAAGATCAGGCAACGCCTTTGTTGCTGCGAGCCTTGCGCGCGCTGGGACAAACTCCAGGTGCCGAGCTGGCTTACGCCTCGCCGAAGGAAGTGCTGAAATGGGGTGCCGACCACTGGGACGCGAACCTGATCCCGCGCACACTGAGCCTGCCCGAGGCGCAGCTACAGTGATCGTGCTTGCAGTGGCGCGCCCATCCGTTACCATCGCCGCACGTTTTCGGGCACGCGCATAAAAAAGAGAGGCCGGGATGTACATCTATCGCTTGGTCCTGCTCCTGGTAGTGGGGATTTACCTGTTTTCCCCGGCCATCATGGATTGGTGGATCGACGCCACTGGCGCCTGGTATCGCCCTTATCTGCTCTGGCTGATCCTGATCGTCGTGACCTTCATCCTGCAGAGCCAAAAAGATGCCGATGAGCTTTAGCCTGACCCAGATGATCCTGATCAGTGCCGCCTACCTGGCGGTGCTGTTCGGCGTGGCCTGGATCAGTGAACGGGGCATGATCCCCCGGGCGATCATTCGCCACCCGCTCACTTACACCCTGTCGCTGGGGGTCTATGCCAGTGCCTGGGCGTTTTATGGCACCGTGGGCCTGGCCTATCAGTACGGTTACGGCTTCCTGTCGAGTTATCTCGGGGTGTCCGGGGCATTCCTGCTGGCGCCGGTGTTGCTGTACCCGATCCTCAAGATCACCCGTACGTATCAGCTGTCGTCCCTGGCGGACCTGTTCGCGTTTCGCTTCCGCAGCACCTGGGCCGGCGCGCTGACCACGATCTTCATGCTGGTCGGGGTACTGCCGCTGCTGGCGCTGCAGATTCAGGCGGTGGCCGATTCAATCGGCATCCTCACCCGCGAACCGGTACAACATCGCGTAGCCCTGAGCTTCTGCGCCCTGATTACCCTCTTCACGATTTTCTTCGGCTCCCGGCACATCGCCACCCGCGAGAAGCATGAAGGCCTGGTGTTCGCAATTGCCTTCGAATCGGTGATCAAGTTGATCGCGCTGGGCGGTGTCGGGCTGTATGCGCTGTACGGCGTGTTCGACGGCCCGCAACAGCTTGAGCTTTGGTTGCTGCAAAACCAGACTGCCCTCGCCGCCTTGCACACGCCCTTGCAGGAAGGCCCGTGGCGTACGCTGCTGCTGGTGTTTTTCGCCTCGGCGATCGTGATGCCGCACATGTACCACATGACCTTCACCGAAAACCTCAATCCGCGCTCGCTGGTCAGCGCGAGTTGGGGCTTGCCACTGTTCCTGTTGCTGATGAGCCTGGCGGTGCCGCTGATTCTCTGGGCCGGGCTGAAACTCGGCGCCACCACCAACCCTGAATACTTCACGCTCGGCATCGGCATAGCCGCCAACAGCAAAGCGTTGGCGTTGCTGGCGTATGTCGGCGGATTGTCCGCTGCCAGTGGACTGATCATCGTCACGACGCTTGCGCTGTCGGGGATGGCCCTGAACCACCTGGTGTTGCCGCTGTATCAGCCGCCGGCAGAAGGCAATATCTACCGCTGGCTGAAGTGGACGCGCCGGGCACTGATCGTCGCGATCATCATGGCCGGGTACGGTTTCTACCTGTTGCTGGGGGCAGAACAGGACCTGGCCAACCTCGGCATCGTCGCGTTTGTTGCCACCTTGCAGTTCCTGCCGGGCGTGCTCTCGGTTCTGTATTGGCCGACCGCCAACCGTCGCGGCTTCATCGCCGGCCTGCTGGCCGGGATCCTGGTGTGGCTGGTGACCATGCTGTTGCCGCTGGTCGGCAACCTGCAGGGCTTCTACATCCCGCTGCTGAACATGATCTACGTTCTGGACGACACCAGCTGGCACATGGCGGCAATCGCCTCGCTGGCCGCCAACGTACTGATGTTCACCCTGATCTCGCTTTTCACCAATGCCAGTTCCGAAGAGGCCAGCGCAGCGGAGGCCTGCGCCGTGGACAATGTGCGTCGCCCGCAACGCCGCGAACTGCACGCCGCCTCGCCCCAGGAATTCGCCACGCAGCTTGCAAAACCATTGGGCGCCAAGGCAGCACAGAAAGAAGTCGAGCAGGCCCTGCGCGACCTCTATCTGCCATTCGACGAGCGCCGCCCCTATGCCTTGCGGCGCTTGCGTGACCGCATCGAAGCCAACCTCTCCGGCTTGATGGGCCCAAGCGTGGCCCAGGACATGGTAGAAACGTTCCTGCCGTACAAGGCCGGCGGCGAAAACTATGTCACCGAGGACATCCACTTCATCGAAAGCCGACTCGAGGATTACCATTCGCGCTTGACCGGGCTGGCCGCCGAACTCGATGCTTTGCGCCGCTACCACCGCCAGACCCTGCAGGAATTGCCGATGGGTGTGTGTTCGCTGGCCAAGGATCAGGAAATCCTCATGTGGAACAAAGCCATGGAGGAACTGACCGGAATCGCCGCGCAACGGGTGGTCGGTTCGCGCCTGAGCACCATTGCAGACCCGTGGAAGGAGCTGCTGCAAGGTTTCATCAATGTCCCGGACGAGCATTTGCACAAGCAGCACCTGGCCCTCGATGGCCAGACGCGCTGGCTGAACCTGCACAAGGCCGCAATCGACGAGCCGCTCGCACCGGGCAACAGTGGCCTGGTCCTGCTGGTGGAAGACCTGACCGAAACCCAGATGCTCGAAGATAAACTGGTGCACTCCGAGCGCCTGGCCAGCATCGGTCGCCTCGCCGCCGGCGTGGCCCATGAAATCGGCAATCCGATCACCGGCATTGCGTGCCTTGCGCAAAACCTGCGCGAAGAGCGCGAAGAAGACGGCGAACTCAAGGAAATCAGCGGGCAGATCCTCGAACAGACCAAACGCGTGTCGCGCATTGTCCAGTCGCTCATGAGCTTCGCCCATGCGGGCAGCCATCAGCACAGCGACGAGCCCGTCTGTCTGGCGGAAGTCGCCCAGGATGCCATCGGCCTTCTGGCCCTGAACCGACGCAATTTCGAAGTGCAGTTCTACAACCTGTGCGACCCCGAACACTGGGTCGAAGGCGACCCGCAGCGGCTCGCCCAGGTGTTGATCAACCTGCTCTCGAACGCCCGTGATGCCTCGCCTCCGGGCAGCGCAGTACGCGTCAAGAGTGAAGCCGGCGAACACACGGTCGATTTGATCGTGGAAGACGAAGGCAGCGGGATCCCATCGAGCATCATGGACCGATTGTTCGAACCCTTTTTCACCACCAAGGACCCGGGTGAAGGCACCGGCCTGGGCCTTGCACTGGTCTATTCCATCGTTGAAGAGCATTATGGACAAATCACCATCGACAGCCCGGCTGATGTTCAGAGCCAACGCGGCACCCGTATCCGGGTGACATTACCGCGTCATGTCGAAGCGACGTCCGCTGTGAACTGAGACCGTCGAGAGTATCGAATCAATGCCGCACATTTTGATCGTCGAAGACGAAACCATTATCCGCTCCGCCTTGCGCCGCCTGCTGGAACGCAACCAGTACCAGGTCAGCGAAGCCGGTTCAGTGCAGGAAGCACAAGAACGCTTCACCATTCCCACGTTCGACCTGATCGTCAGTGACCTGCGCCTTCCGGGTGCACCGGGCACCGAATTGATCAAACTGGGCCAGGGCACTCCGGTGCTGATCATGACCAGCTACGCCAGCCTGCGTTCTGCGGTCGACTCGATGAAGATGGGCGCGGTGGATTACATCGCCAAGCCTTTCGACCACGACGAAATGCTCCAGGCTGTCGCGCGAATCCTGCGTGACCGCCAATCGGCGCAAGCCAGCGGTGAGCCGGTTGCCGGCAAAGTTGCCAATGGCGCGGCAAAACCGGGTATCGACAACAGCAACGGCGAGATTGGCATCATCGGCTCGTGCCCGCCGATGCAGGATCTGTACGTCAAGATTCGCAAAGTCGCACCGACCGACTCCAATGTCCTGATCCAGGGGGAATCCGGTACCGGTAAAGAACTGGTGGCCCGCGCCCTGCACAACCTTTCCAGGCGTGCCAAGGCACCAATGATTTCGGTGAACTGCGCAGCCATTCCGGAAAGCCTGATCGAGTCCGAACTGTTCGGCCACGAAAAAGGCGCATTCACCGGCGCCAGCGCCGGACGTGCCGGCCTGGTGGAAGCAGCGGACGGCGGGACCTTGTTCCTCGACGAAATCGGCGAGCTGCCCCTGGAAGCCCAGGCCCGACTGCTGCGGGTGCTGCAGGAAGGTGAAATTCGTCGGGTTGGCTCGGTCCAGTCGCAAAAAGTCGATGTGCGCCTGATCGCCGCGACTCACCGCGACCTCAAGAGCCTGGCGAAAATCGGCCAGTTCCGGGAAGACTTGTATTACCGCCTCCACGTGATTGCTCTGAAACTGCCGGCCCTTCGTGAGCGTGGCAGCGACGTCAACGAAATTGCCAATGCGTTCCTCGCTCGGCAGAGCGCGCGAATCAACCGTACCGACCTGAAATTCGCCCCGGACGCGGAACAAGCCATTCGCCATTACTCATGGCCGGGTAACGTTCGCGAGCTGGAAAATGCCGTCGAACGCGCCGTGATCCTGTGCGAGAGCCCGGAGATTTCTGCCGAGCTACTGGGTATCGACATCGAGCTGGGCGATCTGGAAGACGACGAATTCATTGGCCTGCCCCCACAGCAGGGCAACAACAATGCCGGCAACAACAACCACGAACCGACCGAAGACCTGTCCCTGGAAGACTACTTCCAGCACTTCGTGCTCGAGCATCAGGACCACATGACCGAAACCGAGCTGGCCCGCAAACTCGGGGTCAGCCGCAAATGCCTGTGGGAACGCCGTCAACGCCTGGGCATTCCACGGCGCAAGACCGGGGTGGCCAGCGAGAGCTGAACCGCACCTGTCTGATGTGCGGGTAACACGTGACATTGTGAAAAAAACTGTTACCTCAGATTTTTCACGTAACAGAAGCCGGGGCTTACGGTAACGAAACCCCGGCTTTTTTTCGCCTGCACAAACCCTATCAGCACGCCTAACCCCTTGTTTTATTGGGCTTTGCAAAAGTTGGCACGCACCCTGCTATATGTTTGGTACAAGAACAATAACAAGCAATGCACAAGACAATAAAAATAAGACGAATCGACTCACGCACAATAAAAACAAGACGGCGAGAGGCGCAGCTAACTGATTCTTTTGGAGAGGCGTTGTATTTGGGGCTTGCCCCACGACCAGGCCGAGAACAACAAAAAACTGTCTTTAGACAGAGCCTGTACTGGTTGGATCGCAAGATCACTGCAACACAGCGACCAAAGCAATCCGTTTGCTCTTGGCTCCCGATTGGGAGGGTCATGAAGGAAAGCTTCATGGCAAGGGCACTCAACAAAAACAAGAAGCCCGAAACCAAAAATAAAAATAGAGCATGCAACTACTTCTTGGGGAGCTTCGGCTCCCCTTGTAGTTTCTACGATGTCAAAAACCGGCAACTGCAGGAGCGAGCTCGCGAAAAACTTACAGGCGCCGCTGGGCACCTGGTTTTACGCGTTATCGTTCAAGACCATCGCGAGCAGGCTCGCTCCCACAGCTCATATTTGCTGTGTCCTACACCATCCCCCGACTAAATGCTAGAATCCCCGCCCATCATGCGGTCATTCTTCTGTTATGGCCGAATATTCCTTCAAACAGTGCATCCCATGCTGAAGAAGCTGTTCCAGTCATTCCGTTCTCCCAAGCGTCCTACGCAACATATTCGCAGCACGCCTGAAGTGCTCAACAGCGGCCAACATTCGCTGCAAAAGGCACAATTCAGCCGCTACGCGGTGAATATCGTTGAACGCCTGCAGAGCGCCGGTTATCAGGCTTACCTGGTGGGTGGTTGCGTGCGCGACATGCTGCTGGGTATCACACCGAAAGATTTCGACGTTGCCACCAGCGCCACCCCCGAACAGGTACGGGCCGAATTCCGTAACGCGCGGATCATCGGGCGCCGATTCAAACTGGTGCATATCCACTTCGGCCGCGAAATCATCGAAGTCGCGACCTTCCGCGCCAATCACCCGCAAAACGATGAGGAAGAAGACAGCAACCAGTCTTCCCGCAACGAGAGCGGGCGCATCCTGCGCGATAACGTCTACGGCACCCTGGAGGAAGACGCGCAACGTCGCGATTTCACCATCAACGCCCTGTATTACGATCCGGTCAGCGAGCGCATCCTCGACTACGCCAACGGTGTACACGACATCCGCAACCACCTGATCCGCCTGATCGGTGATCCGAAACAACGCTATCAGGAAGACCCGGTACGGATGCTGCGGGCCGTGCGTTTCGCGGCGAAGCTGAATTTCGGCATCGAAAAACACAGCGCCCTGCCGATCCGCGATCTGGCACCGATGCTGCGCGAGATCCCGGCGGCCCGCCTGTTCGAAGAAGTGCTCAAGCTGTTCCTCTCCGGCCATGCCGCGGACACCTTCGAAATGCTGGTCGACCTGCAATTGTTCGATCCGCTGTTCCCGGCCAGTGCCGAGGCGCTGGAATACAACCCGACCTATACCCATACGCTGATCAGCGAAGCGCTGATCAACACCGACCTGCGGATCAAGCAGAACAAACCGGTGACCCCGGCGTTCCTGTTTGCCGCCCTGCTATGGCCTGCCCTGCCGGCTCGCGTATTGCGCCTGCAAGAACGTGGCATGCCACCGATTCCGGCGATGCAGGAAGCGGCTCACGAGCTGATTGCCGAACAGTGCCAGCGCATCGCGATCCCAAAACGCTTCACCATGCCGATCCGCGAGATCTGGGACATGCAGGAGCGCCTGCCACGGCGCAGCGGCAAACGTGCCGACCTGCTGCTGGACAACCCGCGCTTCCGCGCCGGTTACGACTTCCTGTTGCTGCGCGAAAGCGCGGGCGAGCAGACCGATGGCCTGGGTGAATGGTGGACGGACTATCAGGACGCCAACGACAGTGAGCGTCGCGACATGATCCGTGACCTCAGCGGCAAAGACGAAGGCACCGGTGCACCGCGCAAACGTCGCCGCAGCGGCGGCTCCAAGCGCAAGCGCGCCGCGGGCGTTTCGAGCACCTCGGGCGAGTAATTCATGGAACGCATCTATATCGGCATGGGCAGCAATCTTGCCGCCCCTGCCGAACAGTTGCGCAGCGCCGTCGCCGCACTGTCGCAGCTGCCGGGATCGGAACTGGTCGGGGTTTCCGCCTTCTATCAAAGCGACTCGCTGCTACCCGGCCAACCGCGCTACACCAATGCGGTCGCCGCCCTCGACAGCAGCCTGGCACCGCTCGATTTGCTCGATGCGCTGCAAGCCATCGAGAACGGGCAAGGCCGCGAGCGACTTGAGCGCTGGGGACCACGCACGCTGGATCTGGACATCCTGCTGTTCGGTGACCGCCTGATCGACGAACCTCGCCTCAAAGTCCCGCACTACCATATGCAGGAACGCGCGTTCGTGCTGTATCCATTGGCCGAGTTGGCGCCTGCCGACCTGCGTCTGGCCGATGGACGTAGCCTCACAGAGTTACTCGCTGCCTGCCCGTTCGTCGGTCTGGAACGCCTGACTACAAATTGACACAAAACCTTGTAGGAGCGAGCAGGCTCGCTCCCACATTTGTTTTGCGCTATGTCCTACAGAATTTGCTGAAACGCATCAGTTACCCCGGTAACACAGCCTGCGTAACAATGCGGTAACACATGCAATTGACTTCCCGAGTTCTCCTCACGACTATAGGCGTCCCGATGCCGCCTACCCGGCACACAAGGGCGCAATCCAGGCCTTATAAGCACGACAGAAGACCGTGCGCCTGAGTGGATGACGAATCACGCGCGTTACTCGCAGTAGTTTGCACAGCGCCTGAACGAGGATTTTTTGACATGCCAGCCATCACCCTGACCACGCTCCAGAGCCTCAAGCAGAAAGGTGAAAAAATCACCATGCTGACCTGCTATGACGCGACCTTCGCCCACGCCTGCAATCAGGCTGGCGTCGAAGTGCTGCTGGTGGGCGACTCCCTCGGCATGGTTTTGCAAGGTCACGACAGCACCCTGCCGGTCACCACCGCCGAAATGGCTTACCACGTGTCCGCCGTCAAACGCGGTAACACTGATGCGTTGATCCTCGCCGACCTGCCCTTCATGGCCTATGCCACTACCGAACAAGCCATGACCAACAGCGCCCTGTTGATGCAGGCCGGCGCGCACATGGTCAAGATCGAAGGTGCATTGTGGCTGGCGGACTCGATCCGTCTGCTCGCCGAGCGCGGCATCCCTGTCTGCGCACACATGGGCCTGACGCCGCAATCGGTGAACATCCTTGGCGGCTACAAGGTCCAGGGCCGCAATGAAAACCAGGCACGGCAGATGCGCGCCGATGCGATTTCACTGGAACAGGCCGGCGCCGCGATGCTGTTGCTCGAATGCGTGCCGAGTGAACTGGCCGAAGAAATCACCCAAGCGGTGAAAATCCCGGTGATCGGCATCGGCGCCGGCCATCGCACCGATGGCCAGGTGTTGGTCCTGCACGACATGCTGGGACTGTCCATCACCGGTCGCGTGCCCAAATTCGTGAAGAACTTCATGGCTGGCCAGGAAAGCATTCATGCGGCCTTGAGCGCCTACGTCACTGAAGTCAAAGCGGCGACCTTCCCTGGCATCGAACATGGATTCTCTGCATGAACACCGTAAAAACCGTACGCGAACTGCGGGCCGCTGTAGCCCGCGCCCGTAGCGAAGGCAAGCGCATCGGCTTCGTGCCGACCATGGGCAACCTGCACAGCGGTCACATCGCGCTGATTACCAAGGCCACTCAACGGGTGGATTTCGTGGTCGCGAGTATCTTCGTCAACCCGCTGCAATTCGGTGCTGGCGAAGATCTCGATAAATACCCACGCACCCTCGCCGCCGACCAGCAGAAGCTGCTGGAGGCCGGTTGCGACTTGCTGTTCGCACCAACGGTCGAGGAAATGTACCCCGACGGCATGACCGGCCAGACCCGCGTCAGCGTCCCGCAATTGTCCGAAGGCCTGTGCGGCGCCAGCCGACCGGGGCATTTCGAAGGTGTGGCGACCGTGGTCAGCAAATTGTTCAACATGGTCCAGCCGGACCTGGCGATTTTCGGCCAGAAAGACTTCCAGCAACTGGCGGTGATTCGTGCCCTGGTCCATGACTTGAACATGCCGATCCAAATCATTGGCGAACCGACCGTTCGTGCGGCCGATGGCCTGGCACTGTCGTCGCGCAATGGTTTTCTCAGTGAAGAGCAGCGTGCCGTTGCACCGGTTGTCTATCGCACCCTGAGCCAGATTGCCGATGCGATCAAACAGGGCGAGCGGGATTTCCCGGCATTGATCAATGCGCAGATCAAACAACTTGAAGCTGCCGGAATGCGTCCGGATTACCTGGAAATTCGCCATGCCCTGACCTTGCGTCCGGCGACGGCGGAGGATCGTGACCTGGTGATTCTGGTGGCGGCGTTCCTCGGCACCACGCGGTTGATCGACAACCTGCACCTGAACCTCGATACGCCCGCATAAACACCACAACCCCCTGTAGGAGCAAAGCTTGCTCGCGATAGCGGACCGACAGCCAATACACATGTTGACTGTTAGGGCCTCATCGCGAGCAAGCTTTGCTCCTACAGAAAACAATAGGGCAAACCGCCCACCGTTCGATTCCGACCTGGGAAAACACTCATGCACGCCATCATGCTCAAAGCCAAGCTGCATCGCGCCGAAGTCACCCACGCTGTACTCGATTACGAAGGTTCCTGCGCCATCGACGGCGAATGGCTGGACCTGTCCGGCATTCGTGAGTACGAACAGATCCAGATCTACAACGTCGACAATGGCGAGCGCTTCACCACCTACGCCATTCGTGGTGAAGAAGGCTCGCGCATGATCTCGGTCAATGGTGCGGCAGCGCACAAGGCCAAGGTTGGCGACCGCGTGATCATCTGCGCTTACGCCCACTACAGCGAAGCCGAACTGCTCAACTTCAAACCGCGCATGCTCTACATGGCACCGGGCAATGAACTGAGCCACACCAGCAACGCCATTCCGGTCCAGGTCGCCTGATCGAAGTCTGTCGCGCTTCCGTTTGTCGGCTGCTCCTGACTTCGATGTTAAAAAAGTACCGGAATCAGGTCAGACAAAGTCAAGACAGATCACCGCGCGGGGTTTACTGTATTCGCCCTGCGCCATGAAATCGTGTCGACGCAGTTGACCGGACGCCCATCCACAGCGCTCCGGGAATTATCGTGTTCAAAAGGCCGTTCAAGTAAAAAGGAAACCCGCAGCGATGGCGTATTACCGCACTCCTCACGACGTGACCGCTCTGCCCGCCTGGCAAGCGCTGAATGACCACCGCCAAGCCATGCAGGATTTCAGCATGCGCGAGGCCTTCAATGCCGATCCGCAGCGCTTTACCCATTTCACCCTCAGCAGCTGCGGCCTGTTCCTCGATTATTCGAAAAACCTGATCAACGCCGAGACCCGCAATCTGCTGGTGGGCCTGGCCAATGAGGTTGACCTCAAGGGTGCGATCAAGTCGCTGTTCGATGGCGAAATCGTCAACGCCTCCGAAGGCCGCCCGGCCCTGCACACGGCCCTGCGTCGCCCGGTCGGCGACAAGCTGTCGGTCAACGGCGTCAATGTGATGCCTGAAGTGCACAAGGTGCTGAACCAGATCACCGACCTCGTTGGCCGTATCCACGACGGTCTGTGGCGCGGTTACACCGAAAAGCCGATCACCGACGTGGTGAACATCGGCATCGGTGGTTCGTTCCTCGGCCCGGAACTGGTGTCCGAAGCACTACTGTCCTACGCCCAGAAAGGTGTGCGTTGCCACTATCTGGCGAACATCGACGGCAGCGAGTTCCACGAACTGACCATGAAGCTGCGCGCCGAGACCACGCTGTTCATCGTCTCGTCGAAATCCTTCAACACCCTCGAGACCCTGAAAAACGCCCAGGCCGCCCGTGCCTGGTATCTGGCCCAGGGTGGTTCGGAGGCCGAGCTGTATCGTCACTTCATTGCGGTATCGAGCAACAATGCCGCCGCCGTGGCATTCGGCATCCGCGAAGAGAACATCTTCCCGATGTGGGACTGGGTCGGCGGGCGTTACTCGCTGTGGTCGGCCATCGGCCTGCCAATCGCCCTGGCCATCGGCATGTCGAACTTCAAGGAGCTGTTGTCCGGCGCCTACACCATGGACCAACACTTCCAGAGCGCACCGTTCGAACAGAACATGCCGGTACTGCTGGCCTTGCTCGGTGTCTGGTATGGCAACTTCTGGGGCGCCCAGAGCCACGCGATCCTGCCGTACGACCACTACTTGCGTAACATCACCAAGCACTTGCAACAGCTGGACATGGAATCCAACGGTAAGAGTGTGCGCCAGGACGGCACGCCAGTGTCCACCGACACAGGTCCCGTGATCTGGGGCGGCGTGGGTTGCAACGGTCAGCATGCCTACCACCAGTTGCTGCACCAGGGCACCCAACTGATTCCGGCCGACTTCATCGTGCCGATCGTCAGTTTCAACCCGGTGTCCGACCACCACCAGTGGCTGTACGCCAACTGCCTGTCGCAGAGCCAGGCGCTGATGCTCGGCAAGACCCTGGCCGAAGCCGAGGCCGAACTGCGCGACAAAGGCATGAGTGAAGCCGACGTGAAAAAACTCGCGGCGCACAAAGTGATTCCGGGCAACCGTCCGAGCAACACCCTGGTGGTCGAGCGCATCAGCCCGCGTCGTCTCGGCGCACTGGTGGCGATGTACGAACACAAAGTCTTCGTGCAAAGCGTGATCTGGGGCATCAATGCCTTCGATCAGTGGGGCGTGGAACTGGGCAAGGAGCTGGGCAAAGGCGTCTACAACCGCCTGGTCGGCAGCGAGGAAACCCCGGCCGAGGATGCCTCGACCCAAGGCCTGATCAACTACTTCCGTGGTCGTCACCGCGGGTGATCTGACGCCGCTCCTGCGGAGGTACTAACCTTGTAGGAGCTGGCTTGCCAGCTCCTACGAGGGTCGCGCAGCTCCCCTCTTGTCGAAAAACAAGAATAAGGAACCGCCATGTTCGATATCAGCACGTTCCCCAAAGCCGATGCCGTCCGCCGGGCTGCACAACTGAGTCAAGACGACTATCACCGCCTGTACCGCGAATCCATCGAACACCCCAGTACGTTCTGGGCAGAACAAGCCACCCGCTTCCTCGACTGGAGCGCACCGTGGGATACCGTCCAGCGCTATGACCTGAAAACCGGAGAAGCCAGCTGGTTTGCCGGGGCAAAGCTGAACGTCAGCTACAACTGCATCGATCGTCATCTGGAAAAACGCGGTGACCAAATCGCGATCATCTGGGAAGGCGACGATCCCGCCGAATCCACCCAGATCACCTATAAAAAACTGCATCACAACGTCTGCCGCCTGGCCAACGTGCTCAAAAGCCGTGGCGTGAAGAAAGGCGACCGTGTGTGCATCTACATGCCAATGATCCCGGAGGCGGCCTACGCGATGCTCGCCTGTACGCGCATCGGTGCGGTGCATTCGGTGGTGTTCGGCGGCTTTTCCCCGGACTCCCTGCGCGACCGCATTCTCGATGCCGACTGCCGCACCGTCATCACCGCCGATGAAGGCGTGCGCGGTGGCAAATTTGTCCCGCTCAAACAGAACGTCGATAAGGCCCTGCAAAGCTGCCCCAATGTCAGCACTGTGGTCGTGGTCGAGCGCACACAGAATCAGGTGAACTGGGTCGAAGGCCGGGACATCTGGTATCACCAGGCGCTACGCGATGTTGGCGATGACTGCCCGCCCGAGCCGATGGGTGCCGAAGACCCGCTGTTCATCCTCTACACCTCCGGCAGCACCGGTAAACCCAAAGGCGTGCTGCACACCACCGGGGGCTACTTGCTGCAAGCGGCGATGACGTTCAAATACGTGCTGGACTACCGCGACGGCGAAATCTTCTGGTGCACCGCCGATGTCGGCTGGGTCACCGGTCACAGCTATATCGTCTACGGGCCGCTGGCCAATGGCGCGACGACATTGATCTTCGAGGGTGTACCGAGTTACCCGAGTACCTCGCGCTTCTGGCAGGTGATCGACAAGCACAAGGTCAATATTTTCTACACCGCCCCCACCGCCCTGCGCGCGTTGATGCGCGAAGGTCCTGAACCGCTGAAGGAAACGTCCCGCGCCAGCGTCAGACTTCTCGGCACCGTCGGTGAGCCGATCAACCCGGAAGCCTGGGAATGGTACTTCCACGCGGTTGGCGAAGAGCGTTGCCCGATTGTCGATACCTGGTGGCAGACCGAAACCGGCGGCATCATGCTCAGCCCCCTGGTGAGCGCCCAACGCATCAAGCCCGGCTGCGCCACGCAACCGATGTTCGGCGTGCAACCGGTGCTGCTCGACGAACATGGCAAGGAAATCAAAGGCGCCGGCAGTGGCGTGCTCGCCATAAAATCAAGCTGGCCGGCACAGATCCGCACCGTCTATGGCGATCCGCAGCGGATGGTCGACACCTACTTCAAGCCCTACCCCGGCTACTACTTCACAGGTGACGGCGCCCGCCGCGACGAAGATGGCGACTACTGGATCACCGGGCGTATCGACGATGTGATCAACGTGTCCGGGCACCGCATCGGCACCGCTGAAGTGGAAAGCGCCCTGGTGCTGCACGACAGCATCGCCGAGGCCGCCGTGGTCGGTTACCCCCACGACGTCAAAGGCCAGGGCATCTACGCCTTCGTCACCCCCATGAATGGCGTCGAACCCGGTGACGAATTGAAGAAAGAGCTGTTGGCGCTGGTCAGCAAGGAAATCGGCAGCTTCGCCAAACCGGACCTGATCCAGTGGGCGCCGGCCTTGCCGAAAACCCGTTCTGGCAAGATCATGCGGCGTATATTGCGCAAGATCGCCTGCAATGAACTGGACAGCCTGGGGGATACTTCGACACTGGCTGATCCAAGTGTTGTACAGGGCCTGATCGATAAGCGCCTGAACCAATAACCTACTGCCGTCTGTAGGAGCAAAGCTTGCTCGCGATGAACGATAACGCGGTCCATCAGCACACCGCGTTATCGTTCATCGCGGGCAAGCCATGCTCCTACAGAAGCATTAGAAATCACCGGGACACCATGGAATTCATCCGCAGCCGCATCGAAACCCAAATCATGAGCCTGACCGGCCTTTCCCTGGGCAAGCTCGACCTGGAAAACCCCAAGGGCGATCCCGGTCTGTTCGGGCCCGATTCGGTGAGCTGGCAAGTGCATGGTGACTTCAGCAGCATGCTCATCGGCGGTATCAGCGCCCTGATGTTACAAGCCTTGCATCCGCTGGCCCTGGCGGGTGTGTGGGATCATTCGAACTTTCGCGAGGACATGCTCGGCCGGTTGCGCCGCACAGGACAGTTCATTTCGGGCACCACCTTCGGCTCGCGCCAGGACGCCGACTGGCTGATCGAGAAAGTCCGGACCATTCACCTTCAGATTACCGGCACGGCACCCGATGGCCGGCCCTACGCCGCCAGCGATCCCGACTTGCTGACCTGGGTGCATGTGGCCGAAGTCAGCAACTTTCTCGCCGCGCATCTGCGTTACCGCAACCCGCATCTGTCTCTGGTCGATCAGGATCGCTATTACGCGGAAATCGCGCTGGTTGCCGAACGTCTGGGTGCCCGGGATGTGCCTCGTTCGAGGCAGGAGATTTCCGATTATCTTGCGCGAATCAGGCCGCAACTGTTGTGCGACGAACGCAGTCGCGAAGTGCTGCGCCTGTTGCTGAACGCCCCGTCCCCGAGCCGTCTGGCCAAGCCTTTCGGCGGGCTGATGATGCAGGCCGGGATCGATCTGCTGCCGGATTGGGCCAGCGACATGCTCGGCGTCAGCCAGAGCCCGCTGCAACGCAAGCTGATCCGTGCCAGCGTCAATCGCAGTGCGCCGATGCTGCGTTGGGCGGTGCGCAATGGTTCAGTGCAACGGGCAAAAAGACGAATGGGGTTGTTGACCTGACTCCCCCTGTAGGAGCAAAGCTTGCTCGCGATGGCGTCGTTACGGTCGACCATGCAACATCTGACCCGCCGCTATCGCGAGCAAGCTTTGCTCCCACAGGTTCTTCATCGCTCAAGCTGTTAAACTCCCGCGCCAAATTCCAACCTGCAAGGCGCCCAGCATGTCTTCCTTGAATCAGGCGCTGCGCGCCGCCCTTGAACATCGCCAGGACTTGCTGGCCGAGCTGCATCAGCAAGGCACCGATTGCTATCGCCTTTTCCATGGCAGCCAGGAAGGCGCCGGTGGCCTGACCATCGACCGCTACGGCCCACAACTGATGGTGCAGAGCTTTCACCAGTCGCTGGAACGCGATGCGCTGCTGCAACTGCACGAAATCGTCAACCAGCACCTGGGCTTTGAAAGCCTGCTGGTCTACAACGACCGCTCCCGCGGCAACTCGCGCATCGACCGTGAAGACAATGTCTACCGCGCCGACGAAGCGGCACTGCAAGACCTGGTCGGCCACGAATGGGGCCTCAACTACCGGGTGCGCGGGCGTCACGCCGGGCAGGACCCGCTGCTGTTCCTCGACCTGCGCAACACACGCGGCTGGGTCAAGGCGCACAGCCAAAACAAAAGCGTGCTCAACCTGTTCGCCTACACCTGTGGCGTCGGCCTCAGCGCCGCGGCCGGTGGTGCCCGGGAGGTGTGCAACCTGGACTTCGCCGAAGGCAACCTGGCGGTCGGTCGTGAAAACGGCCTGCTCAACCCGCAATTGCCGACCATGGAATTCATCCAGTCCGACTACTTCCCGGCCATCCGCCAATTGGCCGGCCTGCCCATCAGCCAGCGTCGCGGGCAAAAGTTGCCGAGCTATCAGCGCCTGGAACAGCGCCAGTATGATCTGGTGCTGCTCGATCCTCCGGCCTGGGCCAAGAGCGCGTTCGGTACTGTCGACCTGTTGCGCGACTACCAGAGCCTGCTGAAACCGGCACTGCTGACCACTGCCGAGAACGGTGTGCTGATCTGCTGCAACAATCTGGCGAAAGTCAGCATGGACGACTGGCGCGAGCAGGTTTTGCGTTGCGCGGAGAAAGCCGGACGGCCAGTGCGCGAGTGGACAGTGATGAAACCCGGTGGTGATTTCCCGTCGATGGACCAGCAACCGCCACTCAAAACCCTGATCCTGCAGCTCTGATTCATGTCAGACAAATCTGAAAAATCCTGAACAGGGCAATTGTTTCGGAACCGGAATCGCGTGCCATACTCCAAGGCACTCCGATTCAGACAGATGAAGCCACGCATGTACAAAGGATTGATTCGCGCCGTCGGCGCCTTGTTGACTGCTCTGGCCCTCTACAGCCTGCTGGGCTTTCTGATTTTGCCGGGCATCGCCTTGCGCGTGGCCAACCAGCAACTGGCCAACTACGCCACGATGCCCGCCACCCTCCAGCGAATCGAACTCAACCCGTTCAGCCTTGAAGTGACCCTTTGGGGCCTGAACATCGGCGAACCCGGCAAGGAACAGGTCGGCTTCGAACGCCTGTACGCCAACCTGCAACTCGACAGTCTCTGGACCAAGGCGTTGCATCTGTCGAATATCGAACTGGATAAACCCAAGACTGAAGTGCTCTTTGGCAAGGACGGCAAGCTCAACCTGCTCGGCCTGTTCAAACTGCCAGCGAGCGAGCCGACACCGACCGATCCCAATGCCAAGCCATTCCCGTTGCGCATAGACAGCATCAAGCTGGCGGGCGGTGGCGTGCATTTTCTTGATGAACGCCCCAGCGAACCCATCGAATTCATTTACGACAAACTCGACTTCGAGCTGAAGAACCTCAGCACCCTTCCCGAAGACAGCGCCAACATGACCCTGTCGGCCATCGGCCCCAACGGCGGGCAGATCGACTGGACCGGTAATTTCAGCCTCATTCCGCTCGCCTCTGAAGGCAAGCTGAAACTCACCGACGGCAAGATGAAAGCCTTTTGGCCCTATGTACGCGATGCGGTGCCACTGGTGCTCGAAAACGGTGTCGTCAGCCTGAGCACCGACTACAAGCTCAACCTGTCCAAACAAACCGAACTGTTGCTGAGCAATGTCTCGGCCACCATCGCCCCCTTCGCCATCAAGGCCCCTGACGGTCGGCCACTGGTGAAACTCGAACGGCTGGACGTCAGCGAAACCACGATCGACCTGGCGAAACAGCAAGTCGTCGTCGGCAAGATCCGCAGCAATAAGCTCGAAACCTGGGCAGCCCTGGAAGCCGACGGCCAGCTCGACTGGCAAAAACTGTTCGCCAGCCAGCCTTCCAAACCGGCGGCAAAAGCCAAGGCCGAACCCGCCAGCACCCCAGCAGCGGCCGATTCGCCGAAACCCGAACCGGCACCCGCCTCCAAACCCTGGCAGGTACTGCTGAACGACGTGCAACTGCGCAATTACCAGGTGCACCTTGCCGACCGCAAGGCGCAACCTGCCGTGGCCCTGGAACTGGGTCCGCTGAATCTCGACCTGCAGAAGTTCGACAGCCTCAATGGCTCACCTTTCCAGCTCAAGCTCGACACCGGCGTGGGCAAGCAGGGCAAGCTCACGGCCGAAGGCGAAGTCAACCTGGCACCGATCACCGCCAGACTCAACGTAACAACCCGCGACATCGATCTGCGCGTCGCCCAGTCCTACATCAACCCGTTCATTCGCCTGGAACTGCGCAGCGGCATGCTGGGCAGCGATCTGGCGGTCAACCTGAAAAGCACCGAGCCGCTGGCCCTCAGCGTTACCGGCCGCGCCCAGGTTGATCAGTTGCACACCCTCGACACCCTGAAAACCCGTGACTTTCTCAAGTGGCAACAGGTGGTGGTCGAAGGCCTGAACTATCAGCATGGTGACAGTCTGTCGATCGACAAGATCAACCTGATGCAACCCTATGTACGCTTCATGATCAACGATGACCGCACCACCAACATCGATGACTTGCTGATCCCACAACCGGCGGATTCCGCGGCCAAGCCTGCGGCCACCAAGCCTGCGAGCAAAGAAAAACCGCTGGCCATCCACATCGGCGGCTTCGTCATCAACGACGGCTCGGCCAACTTCGCCGACTTCAGCCTGACCCCGAACTTCGCCACCGCCATTCAAGAACTCAACGGGCAGATCGGCACCATCGACAGTCGTCAGGCCAAACCGGCCAGTGTCGACGTCAAGGGCAAGGTCGATCGCTATGCACCCGTGACCATCAAAGGCGCGGTCAACCCGTTCGACCCGATGGCCAGCCTCGACATCGCCACCAGCTTCAAGCGGGTTGAACTGACCACCCTGACGCCCTACTCCGGCAAATTCGCCGGCTATCGCATCCGCAAGGGCCGGCTCAATCTCGACCTGCATTACAAGATCACCAAGGGTCAGCTCCAGGCCGAAAACAAGGTGGTCGTGGAACAACTGCAACTGGGTGAGAAAGTCGACAGCCCGGACGCCGTGAGCCTGCCGCTGAAACTGGCGATTGCCTTGCTCAAGGACGTCGACGGCAAAATTTCCATCGAACTGCCGGTGTCCGGTGACTTGAACAACCCTCAGTTCAGCGTCATGCCGATTATCTGGCAGACCCTGCGTAACCTGATCGTCAAGGCGGCGGCTGCACCGTTCAAACTCATTGGTGGACTGGTCAGCGGCAGTGGCTCGGAAGATCTGGGCAGCGTGTCGTTCGCGCCAGGCTCGAGCGAGCTGAGCAAGGACGCCGAAGCGGCACTGGTCAAGCTGTCCAACGCGCTCAAGGAACGCCCGGCCCTGCGCCTGGAAATCGAAGGCACCGCGGCCAAGAGCAGCGACGGTCCCCTGATTGCCGAGCAGCGCCTGGAACGGGAATATCAATACAACTACTACAAAATGCTCCAGCGTCGTGGCGACAAGGTTCCGGCCCAGGCTTCCTTGCTGGATGTCCCGGACAGCGAAAAAGGCCCGCTGCTGGAAGGGATCTACCGCACACGCCTGAAAACCCAGCCACCCGCCGAATGGAAGGACCTGGGCAAGGAAGAGCGCACTGCCAAAATGCGCGAGGGCGTGATCCAGTTCTGGAGCTCCAGCGAAGTGCTGTTGCGGCAATTGGGTCAGGACCGCGCCAGCAGCATCAAGGACTATCTGGTGGACAAGGGCCAACTGGCCGATGATCGTGTGTACTTCATCGACGCTCAGTTAGGTGATGCGGAAAAAGACGGCAAGGTCGTCACGCCCCTGCATCTGGACGCCGAATGATGGGTAAGCGGCTGTTGCTCGCACTGGCGTTGCCATTGGCCGCAAGCCACGCCTCGGCGGCCGATACCCTGCGCTGCGGCAGTCAATTGATCAGTGTCGGTGACCGGTCGAGCGAAGTGCTGCAAAAGTGCGGCGAACCGGTCAGTCGCGATCTGCTGGGTTACAAGCGCAGCGTCAATCGACGGGAAGAGTTTCAGGTCGAGGAATGGACCTACGGGCCGAATGGCGGGATGTACCAGTATCTGCGGTTCGAGGGAAATCGGTTGGTGCAGATCACCAGCAAACGCGGTAACTAAGAACACCACACATCACTGTGGGAGCGAGCCTGCTCGCGAAGACGGACCGACATTCAACATTTGAGTTGGCTGACAGTCAGCTTTCGCGAGCAGGCTCGCTCCCACAGGGGTTTTGTGTTGCCCACAATAGAACAGGCCCCGACACGAATGCCGGGGCCTGTAATGGCCACATCCTTATGGCCGTTCGCATGAACTCCTCAGTTGCGACAGACGTATGTCTTGGCCCGCCTGCCGCGCCTTCTCCCAGTCCAGGCGAGAAGCCTTGCCTTACTCGGCTTTCAGGCCGTCAGCGGAGACCGCTTTGACGCCTTTGATTTTCTTGGTGATCGCCACGGCAGTTGCCTTCTGGGCTTCAGTCACTGCAACAGTGGACGACAGGGACACGACGCCTTTGTTGGTTTCAACTTTGATGTCGGTGCCGGGAATGCCTTTTTCAGTCACCAGGTCACTTTTGACTTTGGTGGTAATCCAGGTATCGGAAGTAGCTTCCTTGGCCTTGGTCATTTCACCGGCTGCCAGCGTCATGGGAGCCTGGGTGGTCTGAGACTGTGCGAACGCGGCATTGGCCATGGTCAGGGTCAGCGCGGTAGCAGTAGCGGCAGCGATAGCGAACTTCTTCATACGAGTAACTCCTGTTTTTCCGGAAAGTCTGCTGGGTGTCATGTCAGCAGGGTTACTCGAGACGTTGCGAACGCTGTGCCAAGTTTGAGACATTGAATAAACATATAAAAATCAATAAGTTATAAATTCGTGCATTTTGCGGAATCATGCAAATTGCATGACTTCGACATTCTCTACATGCAAGTTGCCGTTTTTGAAGAAGGCCTAACGCCATGAATTGTGGGAGGTTTTCTCTTTTGCATCGATACCGGAATAAAAAATGCCCCGTCCTATGAAAGACGGGGCATTTTCTGTGTGTGCAACGGGACAGATCGTTAGCCGCCGCAGCCTTTGGGCGCATAGTCTGCTGCGACACTGGTGGCACAGGTCCAGCCTTTGGTGGCGTCTCGAGTCAGCGTCACAGTCGCCCCTGAAATGACCGCTGGCGCGCCTTTCAACGTGCAAACCATCCCGGGTGTAGTGCCGGTGGCAGCGGCAAGAGTGCAGTTCTGTGTATCACCCCCTGGGGCAAATGCAGTGACAGCCGGGGCAGCCGTACCGGAGTTGACCGCATCCTCATAATTGACCTTCAGCGCCGAAAGCTCTGCGACACCCGCCGTCACCTTCGCCCGCGCCTGATACTTGGAATAGGCCGGTATCGCGAACGTCGCGAGAATCCCGATGATCGCCACGACGATCAGTAATTCGATCAGGGTAAAACCTTTTTGAGTGTTCATAGACAGCCTCCGTGCATGAGTCGAATTCTCATGATCTGGATCTGTTGCAGCACAGCCCATGCCAGGCTCGGTACACCCTATTGGCGGGACGTTCGACAGCCGCAACGCGCCTTCTTAGCCCCAGGATCCGCACTATCTGACACTTTTTGTCACCTCACCGTCGCTGGTTTGGCTGCGTTGCTTGACTAGGCTATAAGTCATGAATTGTCTGCGCCCGGTATCTCCATGAATGACATCGCCCTCAGCGGTCTGGCCAAGCAATTGGTCCTGGCCGAGCTGCTCACTGACAAAAGCGCGCAACACGCTTCTCAACAAGCCCAACGCAACCACGTCTCACTGGTCAGCTACCTGGTGCAGAACAAACTGGTGAAAAGCCGTCAGGTTGCCGAGATTGCTTCTGAACACTTCGGCATGGCCTTGATGGATCTCAACAGTCTGGACAAGGAAACCCAACCCAAGGGACTGGTCAGCGAAAAACTGGTCCGCCAGCACCACGCCCTGCCCCTCTGGCGTCGTGGCAACAAACTGTTCGTGGGGATCTCCGACCCGACCAGTCACCAGGCCATCAACGACATTCAGTTCAGCACCGGGCTTACCACCGAAGCCATCCTGGTGGAGGACGACAAGCTCAGTGACGCCATCGAGCGCTTCTTCGACAGCCAGGGCACTGGCCTTGAAGACATGGTCGACGTTGACCTCGACGGGATGGACATCGAAGCGGCCGATGACAGGCGCCAGGATGCCATCGTCGGCCAGGAAGCCGATGATGCGCCGGTGGTGCGCTTCGTCCACAAGATGCTGCTGGACGCGATCAGGAGCGGCTCTTCCGACCTGCATTTCGAGCCCTACGAGAAAATTTATCGGGTGCGAATGCGCACCGACGGCATTTTGCGGGAAGTCGCCAAACCGCCGATCCAGTTGGCCAACCGCATCGCGGCGCGGCTGAAGGTCATGGCCAGCCTCGACATCTCCGAGCGCCGCAAGCCCCAGGACGGGCGGATGAAGATGCGCCTGTCCAAGAACAAATCCATCGATTTGCGGGTCAACACCCTGCCGACCCTGTGGGGCGAGAAAGTGGTGATCCGGATTCTTGACCCCTCCAGCGCACAAATGGGCATCGATGCCCTTGGCTACGAGCCCGAACAACAAGACCTGTACATGACCGCGCTCAGGCAACCACAGGGGATGATTCTGGTGACCGGCCCCACGGGCTCCGGCAAAACCGTGTCGCTTTATACCGGGCTGAACATTCTCAACACCGTGGACATCAACATCTCCACCGCCGAAGACCCGGTGGAGATCAATATGGAAGGCATCAACCAGGTCAACGTCAATCCCAAACAAGGCATGGATTTCGCCCAGGCGCTACGCTCCTTTCTGCGCCAGGATCCGGACGTGATCATGGTTGGTGAGATCCGCGACCTCGAAACCGCCGAAATCGCCATCAAGGCCGCCCAGACCGGGCATCTGGTGTTATCGACCCTGCACACCAACAGCGCCGCGCAAACCCTGACCCGCCTGCACAACATGGGCATCCAGGGCTTCAACATCGCCACGTCGGTCAGCCTGATCATCGCCCAGCGCCTGGCACGCAAACTGTGCAGCCATTGCCGGGTGCCCCTCGACGTTCCCCGCGAAACGCTGCTCAAGGAAGGCTTCCCCGAGGAACGCATCGGCACATTCACGATCTATGAGCCGGTCGGCTGCGAACACTGCAATGGCGGCTTCAAGGGACGCGTGGGGATTTATGAAGTGGTGAAGAACACGCCGGACCTGCAACGCCTGATCATGGCCGAAGGCAATGCGCTGCAAATCGATGAGCAGATGCGCAAGGACGGCTTCAACGACCTGCGCACTTCAGGCCTGCTCAAAGCCATGCAAGGCATTACCAGCCTTGAAGAAATCAACCGGGTTACCAAGGACTGAACATGGCGGTCAAAGCAGCGAAAATCAGCATTTACGCCTGGGAAGGCACCGACCGCAAAGGCACGAAAGTCACCGGCGAGTTAAGCGGGCAGAACCCGGCACTGATCAAGGCGCAACTGCGTAAACAAGGCATCAACCCTGGCAAGGTTCGCAAAAAAACCGTCTCGCTGTTCAACATGGGCAAGCGCATCCAGGCCCAGGACATCGCCTTGTTCACGCGCCAGATGGCGACCATGATGAAAGCCGGCGTGCCGCTGTTGCAGTCGTTCGACATTATTGCCGAAGGCTTCGATAACCCGGCCATGCGCACCCTCGTGGACGAGGTCAAACAGGAAGTCGCGGCAGGCAACAGTTTCGCCGCCGCCCTGCGCAAGAAACCCCGGTATTTCGATGAGCTGTACTGCAATCTGGTGGATGCCGGTGAGCAGGCCGGCGCCCTGGATACCCTGTTGGAGCGGGTGGCGACCTACAAGGAAAAGAGCGAAAGCCTCAAGGCCAAGATCAGGAAAGCCATGACCTACCCGCTGGTCGTTGTGTGTGTCGCCATGGTTGTGACCGCGATCCTGCTGGTCAAAGTAGTGCCGCAGTTCCAATCGGTGTTCGAAGGGTTTGGCGCCCAATTGCCTGCCTTTACCGTGATGGTCATTGGCCTGTCGCGGTTCATGCAGGACGGCTGGTGGATGATGCTCGGTGCGCTGATCGCAACGATCCTGGGTGCACGCCATGCTTTCAGGACGTCACAAGGCTTTCGCGATCGAACCGACGCCTGGCTGCTGAAGCTGCCGCTGGTGGGGACGCTGATGTACAAATCGGCCGTGGCTCGTTTTGCCCGCACCCTGTCGACCACCTTCGCCGCCGGTGTCCCCTTGGTGGAAGCCCTGGAGTCGGTGGCCGGCGCCACCGGCAACATCGTGTTCAAGCGCGCGGTGCTGCGCATCAAGCAGGACGTTTCGACGGGGATGCAGTTGAATTTTTCCATGCGCACTTCCGGCATTTTTCCGAACATGGCCATCCAGATGACCGCCATCGGCGAAGAGTCCGGCGCACTGGACGCCATGCTCGACAAGGTCGCGGGTTTCTATGAAGACGAGGTAGACAATATGGTCGATAACCTCACCAGCCTGATGGAACCGTTCATCATGGTGGTTTTGGGTGTTATCGTCGGCGGCCTGGTGGTCGCGATGTACTTGCCCATCTTTCAACTCGGCTCAGCGATCTGACATGCCCTTGAACGAAATTCTGACCCACTTCCCCCTGGTTTTCGTCGTCATCGCCGGGCTGATGGGCTTGCTGGTCGGCAGCTTTCTCAACGTGGTGATCTGGCGCCTTCCAAAAATGCTCCAGCGCGAATGGCGCGTACAAGCCCATGAGATCCTCGGGCTGCCCGGGGAAACGCCGCAGCCCACCTACAACCTGCTGCTGCCCCCCTCCCAGTGCCCAGGCTGCGGCCATCGGATTCGTGCCTGGGAAAACGTTCCCGTGCTCAGTTTTGTATTTCTGCGTGGGCGCTGCTCGGCCTGTGCCATGCCGATCAGCAAACGCTATCCGTTGACTGAACTGGCCTGTGGCCTGTTGTCGGCGTTCATTGCCTGGCACTTCGGTTTCGGCTGGCAAGCCTGCATGACGCTGCTCCTGACCTGGGGCCTGCTGACGATGAGCCTGATCGACGCCGAGCATCAGCTGCTGCCGGACATGTTGGTGCTGCCGCTGATGTGGCTGGGGTTGATCGTCAACAGCCTCGGCCTGTTCGTGCCACTGCATGACGCGATGTGGGGCGCCATTGCCGGGTACCTGGCCCTGTGGTCGGTGTTCTGGCTGTTCAAGCTGATCACCGGCAAGGACGGCATGGGCCACGGCGACTTCAAGCTGCTGGCGATGTTTGGCGCCTGGGGCGGCTGGCAGATTCTGCCGCTGACGATCCTGCTCTCATCCCTTGTAGGAGCCATCATCGGGGTGATTTACCTGCGCCTGCGCCAGGCAAAAACCTCGACACCGATCCCCTTCGGCCCCTATCTGGCGATTGCCGGCTGGATTGCCTTGCTCTGGGGTGGTCAAATAACCGACTTCTATTGGCAGTTTGTCGGTTTGAAATGAATACCCCTGTGGAAAAACCCTGGATTCTCGGCCTGACCGGCGGCATCGGCAGTGGCAAAAGTGCGGCGGCCCAACACTTCATCGACCTCGGCGTGCACGTGGTCGATGCCGACCATGCCGCGCGCTGGGTCGTCGAGCCGGGCCGGCCGGCGCTGGCAAAAATCGCCGAACACTTCGGCCCCGGTGTGTTGCAGGCCGACGGGCAGCTGGATCGCGCAGCCCTGCGCAAACTGATCTTCGAGGTGCCGGATGAACGCCGCTGGCTGGAAGCCTTGCTGCATCCGCTGATCGGTGAGGAAATCGCTCATCATCTGGCGCTGGCAAAATCACCTTACGCGATTCTGGTTTCGCCGCTGCTGATCGAGTCCGGCCAGTACGCCATGACCCAGCGGGTGCTGGTGATCGATGCCCCCGAACAGCTACAGATCGAACGTACCCTGCAGCGAGACCAGACCAGCGAACAGCAGGTCCAGGCGATCCTCAAGGCCCAATCCAGCCGCCAGGATCGCGTCAGCCATGCCAACGAGGTCGTGGTCAACGATCGCGACCTTGCCTGGCTGCACAGCGAGGTCGAACGCCTGCATCACTTTTACCTTACTTTGCGTGGAGGCCAGTCATGAGCCAGATCCCGACCGTCGAATGCCCGACCTGCGGCGCCCCTGTCGAATGGAGCCCCGAGAGCAAATATCGGCCGTTCTGCTCCGACCGTTGCAAACTGATCGACCTGGGTGCCTGGGCCTCGGAAGAGCACAAGATTCCGGTGGCCCCGGATGCCGAGGACGAGTTGTTCAGCGGCGATTTCGACCCGCGTCACTGATTCCGATCAATCCGGCACAATGCGTGTCGGAATTCGATGAATTGTGCCGGCTTTTATATCGTTCCCGCCTCTTGGCCCTCCAAATAGCCGCCTGATGGCGAGTGCTATACTTCTTTCGGGTTGCAGCAAGAACACAACGTTCCCCGCGGACACCGATACCGAAGGTAAATCTCAGTTAAAAGCTGCCGGACAGAGGAGGTCTACAGCAACAACAAGAGATGGGAGGTGTGGCATGAATCGGCACTATTACATCAGTGACAATCTCGACGATCTTGAAGCCGTTGAAAATGAACTGGAAGCCAACGGCATCAACACCGAACAAATTCATGTGCTCAGTGAAAAAGTTGCTGATGTTGAAGAACATCATCTTCACGAAGTTAACTCGCTGATGAAACAAGATGTCGTTCACTCTGGCGAGATTGGTGCGGTGGTCGGTGTGCCACTGGCAGCGCTGATCCTTGGCGGCGCCTATTGGCTGGGCTGGCACGAATCCGCCGCCGGCTGGGTGCCTTTTATCTTCCTTGCCGTTGTTGTACTGGGCTTCTGCATCTGGGAAGGCGGATTCTTTGGTATCCAGGTGCCAAACGCTCACTTCCGCAACTTCAAACAGATGGTGGAAGCGGGCAAACATGTCTTCTTCGTGGATGTCGAGCCCAATCAGGAATCGGTGTTGGAACAGGTCATCGAACATCATCCAAAACTGACCATTGCCGGCACGGGAACGGCCGCCCCCCACTGGACAGTCGCCTGGCTGCACAGATGGCATCAGTTCAAGCGAACGATTTAAAACCCATAATTGATTGCGAGGCAGCGCCTGGAGGCTTACGGCCATCCAGACGTTGCTTATTGGCCGAAAAAAATGACCCGGCTGAGGAACACGTAGTCCGCCTCGGTGGCCATCAGTCCGACGAGCACCAGTAGACACAGCGGTGGCATCAATATGGCGTAAACCAGGGCCAACCGCTCCCAGGCCATATGCATGAAGATGGAGACAATCAAACCTGCCTTCAGCAACATGAAAGTGATAATCAGGGCCCACCTGAGATAGCCGTGAAAATGGAAATAGTCGACAAGATACGACATCGTACTGAGGACGAATAACAGCCCCCATATTTTGAGGTACAAACTGATTGGATGCTGTTGACCTTGGGCATGCGCCATCATCCGCGCTCCTCTACCACAAATAGAAGAAAGCAAAAATAAACACCCACACCAAATCCACGAAGTGCCAGTAAAGCCCGGCTATCTCGACATTCTGATAGTTTCCGGAGCGCTCATAATCTCCCCGCAATACTTTCATCGCCACAATGCTGAGGTAGATGGCGCCGATTGACACATGCAGTCCATGAAAACCGGTAATCATGAAGAAGCTGGCACCAAATTGCGCCGCGCCCATGGGGTTGCCCCAGGGACGCACCCCTTCCGCGATGAGTTTGCTCCATTCAAAGGCCTGCATGCCGACGAAGGTCACACCCAAGGCAGCGGTCGCCAGCATCAGGGCTGTGGTTTTCGCGCGATCATGGCGATAAGCGAAATTAACGGCCATCGCCATCGTGCCGCTGCTACTGATCAGCACAAAAGTCATGATGGCGATCAGAATAAGCGGGATTTCCCTACCGCCAATCGTCAATGCAAACACTTCACTGGGATTGGGCCAGAGGTCAGTGATAGTCATGCGTACCGACATGTAGCCGGTTAGAAAACACGTGAAGATGAACGTATCGCTGAGCAGGAATATCCACATCATCGCCTTGCCCCAGGGGACCTGCTTGAAAGCGTCTTTATCCGAGGACCAGTCGCTGGCGATGCCCTCCCATCCCGGTACAGGCGGCGAACCTGCTGGATTGGATGAGCCCGAATCGGCCGGGGCTTGAGGATGCGATGCCATGGTTTGTCACCTCAGGCCGCAGAGTCTGGCGATGGTTTCATAGGTTTCTGGCGTACTGGTCAGTAGCACAAAGAGCACGAACCAAAGACCCAACAGGTAATGCCAATAGATGGCACAGAGCTCTACGCTGGTGCTGAGTTGCGGCAACGGCACGTGATGCAGGAGTTTGGTGCCGATCCAACCCCAGGCAATCAACCCGCCCAGGAGGTGGAGCCCATGCATGCCGGTCAACAGATAGAAGAAACTGTTGGCCGGGTTACTGGCGACAAAATAGCCCCAGGCGACAAATTGCTGCCAAACCCAGAGTTGTCCCACCAGAAAGGCAATGGCGAATACACCACCCAATGCAAAGCCCATGACTGTCGGGCCTTGTCGAGCCTGCCGAACGGCCATGCGTGACCACTGCAATGCTATGCAACTGCACACCAGAAAAGCCGAATTCACCCAGAGTTGCCATGGATTGGCCAACGGCGCCAAGGGCTCTGTCAGGGGCAGCCAGTCAGCCATTTGCGAGCGGGCGAGAAAGGCAATCAGGAAGAGAAAAAACAACGAACTCACGACGGCCAGAAACAAGCGCAGGCCTGTCTTGGCGATTTGGCTCCTGTCGGCCCCCTCGGTGGCCCGGGTCCCTTCAGGACCACGATTCCAGCTGCCACCGGGGTCAGCACCGTCGGCGTTTCTCAAAAACAGCCTGTTCATGTTTTAACGTCCGCTATTTTGGTTTGGGCACTGTGTTGTCGCAGTTGCTCCAACGCCTCGGCGGAAACCGTTTGCGGTACGAAATCCTGCTCTATCCCCGGCACGCTGTAGTCATAGGCCCAGCGATGCACGACCGGCAGCTTCTCTCCCCAGTTCCCGTGCTTGGGCGGGGTGTCCGGCGTTTGCCATTCCAGGCTCGCCGCGCCCCAGGGATTACTGCCAGCGGGTTTGCCCTTGAACACGCTCCAGGCCATGTTGAACACGAACAGCAACTGGGAAACGCCGACAATCAATGCAACCACCGTAATGAAGGCATTCAAATCGTGCGCTGATTGCGGAATGAACCCGTAGTTGTCATAGGCATAGTACCGCCGAGGCATGCCCTGGAAGCCCAGATAGTGCATGGGAAAGAAGATGGCGTAGGTGCCCAGGAAAGTTATCCAGAAATGCAACTTGCCCAGGATGTCGTTGTACAGGCGCCCGGTAATTTTCGGGAACCAATGATAAATACCGCCGAACACCACCAATACCGGCGCGACACCCATGACCATATGAAAATGGGCGACGACAAAGTAGGTGTCCGAGAGCGGAATATCCACAATCACATTGCCGAGAAACAACCCGGTCAGCCCCCCCACCAGAAAGGTAACGATAAAGGCCAGGGCAAACAGCATCGGCACGGTCAAATGAATGTCACCCTGCCACAGGGTCAGCACCCAGTTGTAGACTTTCAGTGCAGTTGGCACCGCGATGATCAAAGTAGTGACAGCGAAGAAGAAGCCGAAGTACGGGTTCATTCCGCTGACATACATATGGTGCGCCCAGACCACAAAGCTGAGTACGCCAATCGCAATAATCGCCCACACCATCATTCGGTAGCCGAAGATATTTTTACGCGCATGGGTGCTGATCAGGTCGGAGACCAGGCCAAACGCAGGAAGAGCGACGATGTAGACCTCCGGGTGGCCGAAGAACCAGAACAAGTGCTGGAACAATATCGGGCTGCCACCCTGATGATCGAGCGGCTGCCCCAGCGAGATCATCGCCGGCATGAAGAAACTGGTGCCCAATAGTTTGTCGAACAGCATCATGACCGCACTGACAAACAATGCCGGGAAGGCCAGCAAGGCCATGATCGAGGCCATGAAGATGCCCCATACGGAGAGCGGCATGCGAAACAATGTCATGCCGTACGTACGTGCCTGCAGCACCGTGGTGACGTAGTTCAACCCGCCCATGGTGGCGGCGACGATAAAAATCGCCAGTGAGACGAGCATCAGCACGATGCCCCACTCCACCCCCGGTGTTCCCTGAGTTAGGGACTGTGGCGGATAGAGCGTCCAGCCTGAACCGGTGGGGCCGCCAGGGACAAAGAAACCGGCGAGCAACACCACTACCGCCAGCAGGTAAAACCAGTAACTCAGCATGTTGACGTAGGGGAAGACCATGTCACGGGCGCCCACCATCAACGGGATCAGATAGTTGCCGAAGCCCCCCAGAAACAAGGCTGTCAGTAAGTAAATGACCATGATCATGCCGTGCATGGTCATCGCCTGATAGTAAGCACTGGCGTCCATGAACGACAAACTGCCGGGGAAGCCTATCTGGATGCGCATCAAGTCAGACAGCACCACGGCGATAAGCCCCACGAACAGAGCCGTCAAGGAATATTGAATGGCTATGACCTTGTGGTCCTGGCTCCAGATGTATTTGGTCAGGAAACTCTTGGGCTCGTGCAGTGCTTGTGTTTCGGCTTGCTCCGCATAGGCCATCACGTCATCCTCCTGCCGAAGTTTCAGTGTATTTCTGGCGACTTTACGGCTGCTTCCCTGGCTCAGCCTTGCTCGCGTCAGCGTCGGCATTCGCTTTGGATTTGATAAAGGCGATCAGGGCGTTCAACTCCTTATCGCTTGGCGCAAAGGCCGGCATGACGGGTGCGTAGCCCTTGACGATTTTGGCACCGGGATTGAGAACCGATTCTTTTACATAGCCCTCATCGACCTTTATCCCCGTACCGTCGGCAAGGGTTTCCGTCTTGCCATACAGGCCCTGCCAGGTGGGGCCGACACCCTTGTTACCATCGACACTGTGGCAGGCCAGACAGCCAAGCGATTGCGCCAGCTGTTGTCCCTGCGCCACAAGATCCTCACCCGTGCCCGACGCTTGCGGCGCAACACCCAGTGATTTGATCAGGGCGACCAGAGCACCCAATTCATCGTCATTGAGAGTATAGGCCACCATCACTGGCGGGTAGCCCTGTACCAGGCGGGCTTGCGGAGTGAGGATCGACTCTTTCAGGTAGGCCTCATCGACCTGCACGCTGGTGCCATCGGCCAGTTGCTCAGTGCGGCCGAAAAGCCCCTTCCATCCCGGGCCGAGGCTGGTACTGCCATCCTGGCTATGGCAGGCACCGCAGCCATATTTTTCGGCCAACTGACGGCCTTTTTCCAGCATGCTGTCCTGACTGGGCCTGGCCGCTGTCGCTAATGTCTGCGCAAACGTCGGCTGGCCCTTTAGCCATTGATCGAAGACGTCTTGCTCTTCCACGATCATATTGCCGCGCATGTTGTAATGGCCGACGCCACAATATTCAGCGCAAAGGACTTCATACTTCCCGGTTTTAGTCGGCGTAAACCAAAAGTACGACACCATCCCCGGCACCATGTCCATCTTGCTGCGAATTTGCGGCACATAGAAATCGTGCAAAGTGTCTTTAGAGCGCAGTAAAACTTTCACCGGCCGATCGAGTGGCAGGCGAACTTCATTATTGATGACAAGTACATCGTCCTGCGCTGCAGGATCCTTGGGATCAAGGCCGAGGGGATTGCGGGAATCAATGAACTTTACATCCGACTTGCCCAACTTCCCGTCCTGGCCTGGAAAGCGATAGGCCCATTGCCACTGCTGGGCAACCACTTCAAGTTCATAAGCATTTTTCGGCACCCGGATGAAATCATTGTAAACAACCAGGCCGGGCGCCAACATTGCGGCAATACCTATCGAAGTAACGACAATTAACCAGAACTCCAACTTTTTACTTTCTGGCTGGTAGTGCGCCCTGACCCCCTCCTTGTGGCGATAACGCATCACAGCGACCGCCATGAACACCGTGATGGCGACAAAAAATATACCGCTGATGATCAGGGTGATGAACAGTGTGGTGTCTATTGATCCCCAGTTGGACGCTGCCGGAGTTGCATGCCAAGGCGCTAGTATATGAAAGAGCACTGAGCCAATAACGATTAGAATCAAGATAATTGCTATTGCCATTTTCTCTTCATCCTATTCCTGTTGTTCATTGGTCATGCGCAAGCATCGCCGCTGACGTCCAGGCAGGGCAGACAAGCCACCCGAGGTGGCAAAGCCAGTGAAAAGTATAGTGTCATCAGGTTGTGCCGTGAGGTCGGCAAGCGGGATCCGGTTGCCAGCTATACTCACTACGCATGGCAGAGATCGGCCAGAAGCGACTACAGCAGACGAACCCTGCCTAGGCGTAATAGTCAGATAGATGATGGCATTGAAGAGACAAGAGCCACAGAATCCAGCAGTCCGCGACGGAGATTTCGTCATGAGCGCCCTGACCATCGAAGGCTGGTGCAAAACCAGCCCCGACCAAAAGTCCATCCCAACGGGTGAAATTCACTTTTACGTCGATGGCCCCCTCCATCGGCGCCTGGAAGAAGCAGAAGAACGTCTGCAGACGACCCATGAGCGTGAAGCCATGGTCGATGTCGACATGAGCACTTTGGATTTGACCTTGCCAGGGGACTACGCCCCCTTGTCCGACTGCCAAATGCGCGTCTATCTGCACCACGAGCGTGGTCAGTTCCATTTGGTCGGACACCGTGCGAGCGATGGCAGCTTGATCTACACCAACGCCGTTTTGATTGATCAACTGATTGAGTGAAACGCTGGAAACAGAGATGGGATCGCCCGCCTCTGGCGGATTTCAAAAGGATCAGGACTCGGGATCGTCGTCTTTCCAGGGCGCCGAGAGATAGCGTGTGCGATTGAAGGTCTCCAGCCATTCCGGGCAGAACACCACCAGCGCGCTGACCACCATGCCGTTGATGAATGCCTCCGGAAATATGAGCAGCCACAGATAACCGACAAAGTCTTCGAGCCAGTACGGCATGGCGAAGCGTTCGTCATACCACAGCAACGTGAGCGACAGCACCAGGCACAACAACGCCGACAGCGCAGCCGCGAAGAAACCGGAAACGAAGATATACACGAAGGGATTACGCGGCTGCGCCCGCTCCACCGCAATCGCGCAGCACTCGGTGATCAGCACCGGCAACAGAATCAACAGCCCGCCATTCACGCCCATCGCGGCCATGTCCTGACGACCGAGCAGCACCAACCCCGCTTGCGCCACCAGTCCACCGACGATTGCCAGTGGCCAGTCGAGCAACAGCGTCACCGCCGTCATGCCGATGAAATGATAGGACACGCCAGTATCGAAATCCCGCCGCACCAGCCAGAGCACGAACAGCGCGAACACCGTGCCGAACAGTAAATGCTGACGCCGGCTGTCGCTGAACAGCTCAACCCAGGGTGCCCGCGCAATGGCCCAGATCAGCACCGGCACATAGATCAGCCACCCCACCGTGAGGGATTCGGGTGACAGCAACTCGGCGCCGATCATGGCGGGGTGGGCTCCTTTTTTCGGGAGGGGGATAGTTTTTAGTCTACACCGGGCTTTGGATGCGCTTCGATTTTGCTGCGGCAGGGACGGCCTGCCTATGCCACACCCACCTGTAGGAGCCGGCTTGCCGGCGAAGGCGTCCTGGTGGTCGATGCAAGGCTCAAAGACCGCCTTCGCTGCGGTGCGGCGGTCCGACAAGCCAGCTCCTACAGGCGGAAATGAGCCACTGAAAGGATGTGTCAATCACGCGATTGTTACGTTTCCTGCAACGCTGAATCAGCCTCAGGCCCCTTTATCACCCAGGTCCAAAGACTAAACTTCAAAGCATCAGATCCAACCCCGAGCCCACAAAAATGAAAACCCTGACCGCCCTGTTTCTGACCCTCATCACCACCTCGGCCATGGCCGCCACCAACGAACCGGCAGCCACTCCCTACAACCCGGCGCAGCCGCTGGACATCGCCAAAGTGGTTTCCGTGTCGAATACCGCGACCGCGTGCGGCGTCGTACCGGCGACGATGGTGTATGTCGACCATCAGGGCCAGACCCGTCGCGTGACCTACGAGGTCATGGGTGATTGCACCAGCGATCTGTGATCAACGGCTCATAGCAGCGTCCAGGTGTAACTCAGAATCAGACGATTCTCATCGATATCGCTGCGATAGTTGGAACGCGCCATTGCATTGCGCACACGGATGCCAAGGCCTTTGAGGCTACCGCTTTGCAGCACGTAACCCATATCCAGGTCACGTTCACGGTCCTTGCCCTCAAATCCCTTCCCGGTGTCGACGTTGTTGCCGGTGATGTAGCGCACGGTGCTGGTCAGCCCCGGCATGCCGAGTGCCGCAAAGTCGTAGTCGTAGCGCGCCTGCCATGAACGCTCGTCGGTAAAGGCGAACTCGTAGGTCGGCACTTCGTTACCCAGCGGTGAAATGTTGGCAAAGACCCGCGGAAAAGCGCTGTCGCCGTACATGCCCTGATAACCGACATAAAATGTGTGACCGCCGCGCTTGGCCGACAGCAGGGAAAAGAACGCCCGGTTATCGATGTTGCCCAGCAGCTTTTTGCCGTCTTCGCGCGAATCGTAGTAACCGAGGTTTGCACCCAGGGTCCAGTCGCCCATCGGCTGGCTGTGCTTGAAGCCCAGGAAACGCTGGTTGTAGATATCTTCCAGTTGCCCGAACCAGGCGCTGACCGAACTGCGCTTATCGTTGAAGGCGTAATCGGCTCCGGCAAAATTGAAGCCGTCGCTGCTGACCTGACGTTGCGGTATGTGACCAAGCATGGCCTGCATTTTTTCGTCGCCGGCTTCGTTGCGCAGGCTGGTCGAATTCAAATGTCCGCCCTGCAGTGTCAGGCCATTGATCTCGCTGGAGCTGATGCTTGCACCCTGATAGCTGGGAGGCAGCAAGCGAATATCGCTGAATGCCAGTACCGGCAGGTTGGGTTGCAGCTCACCCACCTTCAATTCGGTTTTGGAGTAACGCACCTTCAAGGCCGCCTCGATACGGCTGTAATCATTCGCCGCCCGCCCATCATCCTGTACCGGCAGCAACCCGGTATTGACCCGGTCCGGGCTGCTGTCGAGCTTGAGGCCAAGCAGGCCGATCACATCTACGCCAAAACCGACGGGCCCTTGGGTATAACCGGATTTGACGTTAAGGATGAAACCCTGCGCCCACTCTTCGGCCTTCGATTGTTGATTCGCCCCGACGATGTCGGAAAAGTCCCGGCTGAAGTAGTAATTGCGCGCTTGCAAGGTGGCGGTGGTGTCGTCGATGAAGCCAGCCTCGGCGGCCGTCGCGCCGGTGGATAAACTCGAGACGATCGCCATGGACAACACTGAACCGGTTGCTGGAAGAATCTGTTTCATCGTTTTTTCTCTTATTTTTATTGATCGACAGGTAAAAGCGCCTTGGCCGCAGCGCTTTCGCTGCGAGGGGTGAGGCGACGGGCGTTTAACAACAGGTGAGTGACCATGCCGAAAATCAGTCCCCAAAAAGCCGCGGACAAACCCAACAGCGACATGCCCGACGCCGTGGTGAGAAAGGTCACCAGCGCCGCTTCACGATCACTCGGCACCGCCATCGCGCCAGCCAGCGCACCGGCAATCGCAGCGAACAGTGCCAGCCCGGCCAAGGCCGCGATCAGCTCTTTGGGGAACGCCGAAAACAGTGAGACCAGCGTGGCACCGAAGATGCCCAGCAGCAGGTAGCACAGGCCACCCACGACCCCGGCCACATAACGTTTGCCGGGATCTTCGTGGGCCTCGCGGCCCGTGCAAATGGCCGCGGTAATCGCCGCCAGATTCAGCCCGTGGCACCCGAACGGCGCCAACAACGCCGTACCCAGTGCGCTGCCGACAATGATCGGTCCGGACGGCGTTGCGTAACCGCTGGCGCGCAACACCGCCATGCCGGGAACGAACTGGCCGGTGAGTGCCACCATCACCAGCGGCAAGGCGATGTTCAGGGTTGCGCTCAGGCTGAACGCAGGCGTGATCCACACCGGCGTGGCCAAACCGATGACCAAGGCTTCGCTGTGCAGATCTCCGGCGAGAAATGCCATCGAACAACCCACCAACAGGACCATCAGCACGGCATAGCGCGGCAGCAACCGCTTGCACACCAGGTAGGTGGCAAACATCGTCAGCACCAGCAACGGCTTGCCCTGCAGCGAGACGAACAACCCGGTACCGAAGCTGAACAGAATCCCCGCCAACATCGCCGCTGCAACGGCGGCAGGCAGCTTGCCGATGATCCGGTCAAACGCCCCCGACACCCCGACCAGGAAAATGATCAGGCTGCTGACCAGATAGGCACCCACCGCTTCCGGCATGGAAATCCCCGGCAACAATGCCACCAGCAATGCCGAGCCCGGCGCCGACCACGCGATGATCACCGGGACGCGGTAACGCAGGCTCAAACCGATGCCAAGCACGGCGCTGCCGATGGAAATCGCCCAGACCCACGACGACAGCACTTCCCGCGACAGGTGTGCGGCGTTGGCGGCCTGAAAAATGATCACCAGAGGGCCTGCGTAGGAAATCACCGTGGCGATAAATCCGGCGACGGCCGCTGACAGGGAAAAATCCCGGGCTAACGCTCTCATGAAGCTTCGCCGACAGAACCGTCAGCGGAAACGTAGCCAACGTCCGTCAACGCCTGGCGGGCGCTACGCCGACTGCTGACGGCGAACACCGTCATGGCGATGGCGGCTATCGCACCGGGCAAGGCAAACGCCATGAAGTTCAGTTGCAGCGGCAGGCTGATCCCGAGCAAGGCACCGCCCAGCAACGGACCGACGATCGCGCCGTTGCGTCCGATACCCGAGGCCCAGCCCAGGCCGGTGGAGCGAATGGTCATGGAGTAGAACTGCGCGGCGCAGGCGTAAAGCAGAATCTGCGAACCGATGGTGGTGGCGCCGGCAATGGCGATCAGCAGGTACAACACCGGCATCGGGCTATTGAAGCCCAGCAAGGTGATCGACACCGCCGCCAGGGCGAAGAACACCGCCAGGACGCGCGGCAAATTAAGCCTGTCCCCCAGTACGCCACCGCCGACCGCGCCGAAAATGGCGCCGAAGTTGAGCACCAGCAGGAACGACAGGCTCGAACCGAGGCTGTAACCGGCGTTGGCCATCAGTTTCGGCAGCCATGAGCTCAGGGCGTAGACCATCAGCAGGCAGCAGAAAAATGCCAGCCACAGCATCAGCGTGCGCAGCGCCCGGCCCTCGCGAAACAGTTGCAACACCGGGGTACCTGTGCCCTTCACTTCGCTCATGTGCAGTTGATCGCCGGTCTGCGCGATGTACACCGGATCGACCCGCTGAAGAATGGCGCGCGCTTCTTCATTGCGCCCCTGACGCAACATGAAGCCCACGGACTCGGGCAGGAAGTACATGATCAACGGCAACAACATCAACGGCAGCACCGCCACGTAAAACACCGACTGCCAACCGAAAGCCGGAATCAACACGATACCCAGCCCCGCCGATAGCATCCCGCCCACCGAGTAGCCGCTGAACATGATCGCCACCAGCGTGCTGCGGATTTTTTTCGGCGCGTATTCGTTCATCAGCGCCACGACGTTGGGCATTACCCCGCCAATGCCCAGGCCGGCAATGAACCGGCACACGCCAAACTCTGTGGGGTTACGGGCGAAACCATTGAGCACGGTAAAACCGCTGAAGAGCATCACGCAGATCGTTATGGCTTTCTTGCGACCGATTCGGTCTGACAGCGGGCCGAAGAACAGCGCGCCGAACATCATTCCGAACAATGCATAACTGCCCAGTGCACCAGCCTGCAGGGGACTGAGCCCCCATTCCTTCATCAGCATCGGCAGCACCACGCCGTAGATCACCAGATCGTAACCGTCGAAGATGATGATCAGGGCACACCAGAACAGCACCATCCAGTGAAAACGGTTGAATCGTGCGTTGTCGATAACCTCATGTACGTCGATCTTGCGCATGGCATCTCTCTCTTGTTGTTGTTTTTCAAGAGGCTCGCAAATGCGGCGAACGTCCCGTACAGCCGAGGGTAATGTCGCCAGGCACGCGCCAATATCCGCGTTGCGCAGATCGCTATCCGTTTTGTGCAATGCCCTGGACCGGGCGTGGGTGAAGGATGGGTGCGGGGTTGTCGCTTCAGGCTTTTGCTCGTCTGCGACAAACTGTTTTCTTTGCGATCACATTTGAGCGCTAAGCTTGGGCCTATGGATGACTCAGATTATTTACGCCTGCTGACCATCGCGGCCGAGCAAGCCAACGCCTTCCTGTCCAATGCCCGCAAATGGGAGCGGGAGCGTTGGGTGTGCCAGCGCCTGCTGCAAGGCTTGAATATTCCTTATCGCGCCGATGAGTTCGCCCCCGCCGGCGAGCCACCGGACGTGCTGTTTCGCGATGCCAGTTTCGAGGTGTTCTTCGTCCTCGACGAAGGCCGGCGCCTCAACGACGAATGGCGCGACGAGCTGCAACGCCGACGCAGTGCTTTCTCCCTCAGCCAACTGGTACGGCGTGAGGCCAAGCCCCGGCGTATCCCGGCGAACGAGTTCCTGCTGCGGCTGGCGCCGACCTTGCGCAAAAAAGCGCACAACTACAAAGAACGCGGCATGGATCTGGGCGAACTGGACATCATCGCCTTCGCCAGCCTCAAGCGCGAAGTGCTGGACCTCAACAGCCACTTCCCGCCGCCCACCGAATACCTGCGCCAGGGCTGGCGTTCGCTGTCACTGGTAGGACCGACCTTTGCCCGCGTACTGTTTGCGCATCCGGATGCGCCGGACTTTCTGCGCAGCAACCTGGGACGCAGCATTGTTTTCGACGTCGGGATCAGCCTGTGAGTCCAGTGCACCGGAGCGTTACAGGCCGTGCGCGGGCATGGCGCAATCACTGCCCGAGTGATACAAAGTGGCATCATTCGCCTGGACGAGAGGGTGAGCGTCGAGCCCATTGCGGACAGCGGCCAGGTTCCGTTCAACGTTCATTAAATCAGCCTGTAGCTTCAACACATTCAGCAACGTCTACCTGACGAGGCCTTTATGACCAGCCGCCTGAACCCCGACGACCAGAAGCATGTCGAAGAATACCTGCAACTGTCCCAGCACCGAGTCGAGCGCCGGCCTTTCCGGCCGTGGATGCTCCTGGTGCTGGTGTTGGCAGTGACCATTGGCCTGGGCCTGTTGAGCCGACTTATCAGTTACCTGACGCTATGAGCAGCATTGCGCTCGCGAGGGTAATTGCACCGATTTCCTTTAGCCTTGCGAGATATTCCCATGACTCATCGTATTGTCATCGTTGGCGGCGGCGCCGGCGGTCTGGAGTTGGCTACCCGTCTGGGTAAGACTCTGGGCAAGCGTGGCACGGCCAGTGTGATGCTGGTCGACGCGAACCTGACCCACATCTGGAAACCGCTGTTGCACGAAGTGGCGGCCGGGTCCCTGAACTCTTCCGAAGATGAACTCAACTACGTTGCCCAGGCGAAATGGAACCACTTCGAGTTCCAGCTTGGGCGCATGAGCGGGCTCGATCGGGCCCGGAAAAGAATCCAGCTGGCCGCCACGTACGATGAAGCCGGCCTGGAACTGGTGCCGGCGCGGGAAGTGCCTTACGACTCGCTGGTGATTTCCGTCGGCAGTACCACCAATGATTTCGGCACCCAGGGCGCGGCGCAGCACTGCCTGTTCCTCGACACTCGCAAACAGGCCGAGCGCTTCCATCAGCAGTTGCTCAACCACTACCTGCGCGCCCATGCCGGGCAGACCGACGCGGTCGAGCAAATCAGCGTGGCCATCGTCGGCGCCGGTGCCACCGGGGTCGAGCTGGCCGCCGAGTTGCACAACGCCGCCCATGAACTGGCGGCCTACGGCCTGGATCGGATCAAACCTGAAAATATGCACATCACCCTGATCGAAGCCGGGCCACGGGTGCTGCCAGCCCTGCCGGAGCGGATCGGCGGACCTGTGCATAAAACCCTGGAAAAACTCGGGGTCAACGTCATGACCAACGCGGCGGTCAGCGAAGTGACGGCCGACGCCTTGATCACCGCCGACGGCAAAGTCATCAATGCCAGCCTGAAGGTCTGGGCGGCAGGCATTCGCGCACCGGGCTTCCTCAAGGACATCGATGGCCTGGAAACCAACCGTATCAACCAGCTGCAAGTGCTGCCGACCCTGCAAACCACCCGCGACGAGAACATCTTCGCCTTCGGTGACTGCGCGGCCTGCCCGCAACCGGGCACCGACCGCAACGTGCCACCGCGCGCCCAGGCGGCGCACCAACAGGCGTCGCTGCTGGCCAAATCGCTGAAGCTGCGGATCGAAGGCAAGGCATTGCCTGAATACAAATACACCGACTACGGCTCACTGATTTCCCTGTCGCGTTTTTCCGCTGTGGGTAACTTGATGGGCAACCTCACCGGCAGCGTGATGCTTGAAGGATGGCTGGCGAGGATGTTTTACGTGTCGCTGTACCGCATGCACCAAATGGCGCTGTACGGACCGTTCCGCACGGCGATGCTGATGCTCGGTAGCAAGATCGGACGTGGGACTGAGCCGCGACTCAAACTGCACTAATACACATCCACTGTAGGAGCGAGCCTGCTCGCGATGACGTCGGTACAGTCGACATTATTGTCATCTGGCAGACCGCTATCGCGAGCAGGCTCGCTCCTACAGTCGTTTTTGGGTGCGCATGAGATTTTTTGGACAAAAAAAATCCCCGTATCTTTCGATACGAGGATTTTTAATATGGTCGGGGTAAGGGGATTCGAACTCCTGACATCCTGCTCCCAAAGCAGGCGCGCTACCGGACTGCGCTATACCCCGGTAAAAAAAAGGCACCTTTGAAAGGCGCCTTCTGCGAACAGAGCTTTTGGCGTCTGATCTTAAGATTCGATTCCAGCGTTAACTGGTTTCAAAAATGGTGGGTCGTGTGGGATTCGAACCTACGACCAATTGGTTAAAAGCCAACTGCTCTACCAACTGAGCTAACGACCCAAAAATGGTCGGGGTAAGGGGATTCGAACTCCTGACATCCTGCTCCCAAAGCAGGCGCGCTACCGGACTGCGCTATACCCCGGTTTGAAATTGGCTCCGTGACCAGGACTCGAACCTGGGACCCAATGATTAACAGTCATTTGCTCTACCGACTGAGCTATCACGGAACTACACATTTCAATTTACAACTTTGAAGCTTTACTGCGTTCCCTTCAACCCGTTCGCATCGCTGCGTTCGTGTGTCTGAGGCGCGCTATTCTACAATCTTCAGAACCTCTGTCAACCCCCTAAATTGCTTTCAAGTTAATGATTTGCAACTTATTTTGGATTCCTGCTTGGGGAGCGGAAACCCTGGCGGGTGACTTACTGCGGGGCGCACTTTACAAGCCTTTTCCTTTAAATTCAACAGCCTCGCGAAAAAAAGGCCTCGCAATGCGAGGCCTCCCTTTTTGTGTTGCCGTTTGGGCTCAGTTGAAAACGATTTCGTCGTTTTCCACCGTGCCTTTCGCCGTGTCTCCCGGCATGAAGCGGCCGGAGAGAATCAGCTGTGCCAGCGGGTTTTCGATCCAGCGCTGGATCGCTCGCTTGAGCGGCCGTGCGCCATACACCGGGTCGTACCCGACCGCGATCAGCTTATCCATGGCCTCAGGGCTCAACTCCAGCTTCAGTTCCCGCTCGGTGAGGCGACTGCGCAGACGACTCAACTGGATCTCGGTAATGCCGGCGATCTGATCCCGCGCCAACGGCTCGAAGATCACCACTTCGTCGACCCGGTTGATGAACTCCGGCCGGAAGTGGCTGGAAATCGCATCCATTACCGCCGCACGCTGGGCCTCACGATCACCGACCAGCTCCTGAATCTGCACCGAACCCAGGTTGGAGGTCATGACAATCACGGTATTCTTGAAATCCACCGTGCGGCCATGGCTGTCGGTCAGGCGGCCGTCTTCCAGCACTTGCAGCAAGATGTTGAATACATCCGGGTGCGCCTTCTCGACCTCGTCCAGCAGGATCACCGAATAAGGCTTGCGACGCACCGCCTCGGTCAGGTAACCGCCCTCTTCATAGCCTACATAGCCCGGTGGCGCGCCAATCAAGCGAGCCACGGAATGTTTTTCCATGAACTCGGACATGTCGATGCGCACCATCGCTTCCTCGGTATCGAAGAGAAACTCGGCCAGGGCCTTGCACAGCTCGGTTTTACCGACACCGGTCGGGCCGAGGAACATGAACGAACCGCTCGGACGATTCGGGTCTGCCAGCCCGGCGCGGGAACGCCGCACCGCGTTGGAAACCGCTACTACCGCTTCGTCCTGGCCGATCACACGCTGGTGCAACAGGCTTTCCATCTTCATCAGTTTTTCGCGCTCGCCTTCGAGCATTTTCGACACCGGAATACCGGTCCACTTCGAAACGACTTCGGCAATCTCTTCTTCAGTCACCTTGCTGCGCAGCAACTGGTTTTCACTTTTGCCATGCTGGTCGACCATTTGCAGGCTGCGCTCCAGATCCGGGATCACCCCGTACTGCAACTCGGCCATGCGGTTCAGGTCGCCTTTGCGGCGCGCGGCTTCCAGTTCCTGGCGGGACTGTTCGATTTTCTGCTGGATCTGTGCCGAACCCTGAACTTCGGCTTTCTCCGAGTTCCAGATTTCTTCGAGATCCGAATACTCACGCTCATGACGAGCGATTTCTTCCTGCAGCTTTTCCAGACGCTTCTTCGCCGCGTCGTCGCTTTCTTTCTTCAGTGCCTGGGATTCCACCTTCAACTGAATCAGGCGGCGCTCCAGACGGTCCAGCACTTCCGGCTTGGAGTCGATTTCCATGCGGATACGGCTCGCAGCCTCGTCAATCAGGTCGATGGCCTTGTCCGGCAACTGGCGATCCGTTATGTAGCGATGGCTGAGCTTGGCCGCCGCGATGATCGCACCGTCGGTAATCGCCACCTTGTGGTGAACCTCGTAGCGCTCTTTCAGGCCACGCAGGATCGCGATGGTGTCTTCTTCGCTGGGCTCATCCACCAGTACTTTCTGGAAGCGCCGCTCGAGGGCCGCGTCCTTCTCTATATATTGGCGGTACTCGTTGAGCGTGGTCGCACCGACGCAATGCAGCTCGCCGCGCGCCAGGGCTGGCTTGAGCATGTTGCCTGCGTCCATCGACCCTTCGCCTTTACCGGCGCCGACCATGGTGTGCAGTTCGTCGATAAACAGAATGATCTGCCCTTCCTGCTTCGACAGTTCGTTGAGCAGAGCCTTGAGCCGCTCTTCGAACTCACCGCGATATTTGGCACCGGCAATCAACGCCCCCATGTCCAGGGACAGCAGGCGCTTGCCCTTGAGGCCGTCCGGCACTTCGCCGTTGATGATGCGCTGTGCCAGACCTTCGGCGATGGCGGTCTTACCGACGCCAGGCTCACCGATCAGCACCGGGTTGTTCTTGGTACGGCGTTGCAGGACCTGGATGGTCCGGCGAATTTCGTCGTCACGGCCGATCACCGGATCGAGCTTGCCGTCTTCGGCGCGCTTGGTCAGGTCGACGGTGTATTTATCCAGGGCCTGGCGTGCTTCTTCGTGGTTGGGGTCGTTGACCGCCTCGCCACCGCGCAGGTTGTTGATCGCGTTTTCCAGGGCTTTCTTGCTGACGCCCTGGCCGAGCAGCAGTTTGCCGATCTTGCTGTTCTCGTCCATGGCGGCCAGCAACACCAACTCGCTGGAAATGAACTGGTCGCCCTTCTGCTGGGCCAGGCGATCAGCCTGATTGAGCAGGCGCGCCAGATCCTGCGACATGTTGACGTCGCCGGTCGGGTTCTGGATTTTCGGTAGCTGATCGAGCTCTTTGGTCAGCTCTTTACGCAGGCTGTTGACGTCGAAGCCCACCTGCATCAACAGGGGTTTGATCGAACCGCCCTGTTGTTCGAGCAGGGCTTGCATCAAATGCGCCGGCTCGATGGCCGGATGATCAAGACCGACGGCCAGGGATTGGGCGTCGGACAGGGCTAACTGCAACTTGCTGGTTAAACGGTCTATACGCATGGGTCACCTTCCTTTTGAGCAGGCCGGACCTATAAAACATCCTGAATGAAGAAACCTGCCAGATACCAGGTTAGATGTGGTCGATTCTGGGAGATTCAAGCGTCGGGACGTTGATGCAGGTCAGGCAAGTCTAGCGTTCAAGCCAGATCAAGGAGGCGAACCGCCCGGTTATCGGACTGCGGCGATAGGAAAAGAAGCGAGGATCAGTCACGGTGCAGAAACCGCCACCATAGACTGCGGTGACACCACGAGCCTCCAGACGCAAGCGGGCCAGCTTATAGATGTCGGCCATGAACTTGCCGGCGTTTTGACTCGGCACAAAGGCTTCGGCAGCCTCAGGCAATTGCTCGACGAAGGTTTCGCGCACTTCGGGGCCGACTTCAAACGCTTTCGGGCCAATGGCCGGACCCAGCCAGACCAGCACATCGGCGGGTGGTACCGCCAGACTGTCGAGGGTCGCTTCCAGTACGCCCGCCGCCAATCCGCGCCAACCGGCATGGGCCGCCGCAACGCGGGTGCCGGCGCGGTCGCAAAACAACGCCGGCAGGCAATCGGCGGTCATTGCCGCGCAGGCGATGCCCGGTGTTGCCGTCCAGCTGGCATCGGCAGTGACCACCTGGCCAGGATCGGCATGGGCCACGGCAATGCCATGGACCTGCTGCAGCCAGGCCGGTTGAATGGCGAAGTGATCCGTCAGGCGACGGCGATTTTCGGCGACAGCCTCGGGGCTGTCGTCGACGTGATCGCCGAGATTGAGGCTGTCGAACGGCGCCAGACTGACGCCGCCCGCACGGGTGGTGACACAGGCTTTGACCCCGGCCGGCGCGGGCCAGTCAGGAATCAGCCAGTCACTCATCCGATGAACGCCTCACGGTCTTGCTTGAGCAGGGTCAGCAACCAGACGAAGTCTTCCGGCAACGGCGACTCCCAGCTCATGCGTTTACCGGTGGTCGGATGATCCAGCTCCAGGAACCGCGCATGCAGCGCCTGACGCGGGAAGTTTTTCAACGACTCGACCATGGTCGGGTTGGCTGCCGGCGGGATACGGAAGCGACCGCCATAGGCAGGATCCCCGACCAACGGGTAGTTGATGTGCGCCATGTGCACGCGAATCTGGTGCGTACGACCGGTTTCCAGCTTCACCCGCACGTGGGTGTGGGAGCGGAAACGCTCGAGCACGCGGTAATGGCTGACGGCTTGCTTGCCACCCTCCATCACAGCCATGCGCTGGCGCTGCTGGCCGTGTCGACCGATCGGCGCGTTGATCTTGCCGCCGGCCGTCACAACACCAATCACGATGCATTCATAGATGCGGCTGACACTGCGGCTCTGCAATTGAGTTACAAGCTGCGTCTGCGCCTGAATGGTCTTGGCCACCACCATCAGACCGGTGGTGTCCTTGTCCAGGCGATGCACGATACCGGCGCGGGGCACATTGATGATGTCGGGCACGTGGTGCAGCAAAGCATTGAGCAAGGTGCCATCAGCATGACCGGCGGCGGGGTGCACCACCAGGCCCGCAGGCTTGTTGATCACCAGGATGTCGTCGTCTTCATAGACGATGTCCAGGGCAATGTCTTGAGCGACCCACTCGCCCTGAGCTTCCTGCTCGGCAGTAAGTTCAAGAATGGCGCCGCCGTGAACGATGTCTCGCGGACGGATAACCGCCCCATCCACAGTCAGGCGGCCGTCTTTGATCCAGGCGGAAAGGCGCGAGCGCGAGTGCTCAGCGAATAATTGTGCGGCGACTTGATCGAGGCGTTGGCCGCCCAATTCGGACGGCACCTCTGCGCGAAGTTCAATTTTATCGGACATGCTCAGACTAGGCGTCGGCACAGCCTTTGGTTTCGGCTGCGCGCTTGTGGTTAAATACGGCGTCTTTTGCCCCGAGGCTATTCAACGGGGCGCTCATCATAACAGGACGGCCGCGCCCAAGACAGCGGCCGTCATAGGGACGCAAGCCGCCATGCAAGTGAAACACCTGCTGCTGATCGCCATCCTCGCATTGACCGCTGCTTGCTCATCGAAGGAAGTCGTAGACGAAAACCTGAGCGAAGTCGAGTTGTACCAACAGGCTCAAGCTGACCTGGACAATAACAGCTACACCAGCGCTACCGCCAAGCTGAAGGCTCTGGAATCGCGTTATCCGTTCGGTCGTTATGCCGATCAGGCTCAACTCGAACTCATCTACGCCAACTACAAGAACACCGAGCCAGAGGCTGCAAAAGCGGCTGCCGAGCGTTTCATTCGCCTGCACCCACAGCATCCGAACGTCGATTACGCCTACTACCTCAAGGGCCTGACTTCTTTCGACCAGGACGTCGGCCTGCTGTCGCGCTTCCTGCCGCTGGACATGACCAAGCGTGACCCTGGCGCCGCTCGCGACTCCTACAATGAGTTCGCCCAGCTGACCAGCCGCTACCCCAACAGCCGTTACGCACCGGACGCCAAGCAGCGCATGATCTACCTGCGCAACCTGCTGGCGGCCTACGAGATCCACGTTGCCAACTACTATCTGACCCGTCAGGCCTACGTCGCCGCCGCGAACCGTGGCCGCTACGTGGTGGAAAACTTCCAGGAAACCCCTGCGGTCGGTGATGGCCTGGCGGTGATGACCGAGGCCTACCAGCGTCTGCATCTGGACGAACTGGCCGCCACCAGCCTTGAAACCCTGAAGCTCAACTACCCGAACCACCCGAGCCTGGTGGACGGTCAGTTCGTACCGTCGGTCGCAGAAGCCGACAACCGTTCGTGGTTGAGCAAGGCCACCCTGGGCCTGATCGAATCCCGTCCGCCGCTGCCGCCGGGAGAAACCCGCGCCAACCAGGACGTGCAGAAGCAGTTCCAGGATGCCAAGGACGCGATTCCGAGCGAGCTCAAGCCTAAAGACGGAAATGGCGACGCGATCAAGGAAGAAGATCATGAAGCCCAGGGCAACAACGAAGACCGCTCGTGGTTCAGCTACATGACCTTCGGCGTGTTCGACTGACACGACCGGCGGTACAGAAAGGGAGACTCTCGAGTCTCCCTTTTTTATTGCGCCATTTTTGTAGAGCGCAATTGCGCTGTGCGCCTGACATGTCCCCGGCTAAACTGCTGGTTCATCAGCCAAAAAGCAGCTCATCATGCTTCGTTTACTTTTCTGGATCGCCGTGATTGCCGCCGCCGTATGGTTCTGGCGCAAGTACAAAGGGCAGACTGCCGTGCCCAGGTCGACCGCCGAGCTGGAAGCGACACCGATGGTCCGCTGTGCCCATTGCGGCGTGCACCTGCCCCGGGATCGCGCACTGAGCCTTCAACAGCAGTGGTATTGCAGCCAGGCTCATCTGGAGCAAGGCCCCGGCTCCAGTGATCGCTGAGACGTCCAGTCACGGCGGCAAACAGGCCCAGCGACTGCTGCGCCTTTATCATCTCTACCGATTAAGCGTCGGCATCATCCTGGTGCTGCTGATTTCCAGCGACATGGACAACCGGTTGCTGACGTCAGCCAATGACGATCTGCTGCGCAGTGGCAGCTGGTTGTACCTGGTGCTGAATATTCTTCTGGTGGTCTTCTTCGAGAACACGCGCCACCCGGCGCAACTGTTCAGCCTGGCGCTTCTCGACGTCCTGCTGCTGTGCGGCCTGCTCTACGCCGGCGGCGGCGTGGCCAGCGCCATAGGCAACCTGTTGATCGTCTCGGTGGCCATTAGTAATACGTTGTTGCGAAGGCGTATTGGCCTGCTGATTGCCGCCGTCGGCGCACTCGGCATCGTCGGTACGAGTTTCCTGTTGCACTTTAGCCATCCCTCCAGCCCCAATGATTATTTGCAGGTGGGCACCCTCGGCGCCCTGTGTTTTGCCGCGGCACTGTTGGTGCAAGGCCTGATCCGACGCCTGGAAGTCAGCGAAACCCTGGCGGAGCAAAAGGCCAGTGAAGTCGTCGGCCTGGAGGCGCTCAATGCGCTGATCCTGCAACGCATGCGCACCGGTATCCTGGTACTCGACGAGCAGCGGCGCGTGCAATTGGCCAACCACAGCGCCCTGTCACTGCTCGGTTGCGGCCGCCTCGAAGGCTGTCTGATCGATGACCATGTCCCCGCCCTTGTCGAACGCCTGCACCTGTGGCTCAGCAATCCAACGCTGCGCCCGCAAAGCCTGAAAGTCGCCAACAGCGGCATGGAGCTGCAGCCGAGCTTCATTGCGCTGGACTCCAGTTCGCAGCACCAGACCCTGGTCTTTCTTGAAGACCTCGCACAGATTGCCCAGCAGGCCCAACAGCTGAAACTTGCCGCCCTCGGGCGCCTGACCGCCGGTATCGCCCATGAAATCCGCAACCCGTTGGGCGCCATCAGTCATGCCGCACAGCTATTGCGCGAATCCGAGGAACTGAACGGCGCGGATCAACGTCTGACGCAGATCATTCAAGACCACTCTCAGCGAATGAACCGGGTAATCGAAAACGTCCTGCAACTGTCTCGCCGCCAGCAAACCGTGCCACAAAGGCTGGACCTGAAGCCGTGGCTGCAACAGTTCGTCACCGAAATCCGCGAGGGCGCGAACGAGCGCCAGCAGATTCACCTGCACATCGCTCCCGGTGACTTCAAGACCCTTATGGACCCGAACCAGTTGAACCAGATTCTCGACAATCTGATACGCAATGCCTGGCGCCACAGCGCCCAGAGCCACGATCGGGCGCAGGTCTGGCTTGAGTTGTTTATCGATCCCGATAGTCAGTTGCCAATCCTGGAAATCCTCGACGACGGCGCCGGCGTGCTCCCCGATCATCAAGCGCAACTGTTCGAGCCGTTCTTCACCACCAGTTACCAGGGCACTGGCCTGGGGCTCTATCTGTCCCGTGAGCTGTGCGAAAGCAATCAGGCCCGCCTAGACTTCAAACCACGCCAAGGCGGCGGCTGCTTTCGCATCACCTTTGCTCACGGACGGAAACAAGGTTGAACATGAGCCCACGGCCTAAAGTCCTGATCGTCGACGACGAACCGGACATCCGCGAACTCCTGGAAATCACCCTGGGGCGGATGAAGCTCGATACCTGGAGTGCCCGCAACGCTGGCGAGGCCCAAGCCCTGCTGAGGCGCGAGACGTTCGATCTGTGCCTGACCGACATGCGTCTGCCGGACGGCACGGGCCTTGAGTTGGTACAGCATATCCAGCAACGCTATCCGCAGGTTCCGGTGGCCATGATCACGGCCTATGGCAATGTCGACACAGCAATCAACGCCCTCAAGGCCGGCGCCTTCGACTTCCTGACAAAACCGGTTGACCTCCCCCGACTGCGCGAACTGGTCACCAGCGCCCTGCTGCTGCCCGCCCCCGATGCTGCCATCGATCGCCGCCTGCTGGGCGATTCATTGCCCATGCGCAACCTGCGCAAACAAATCGATAAACTGGCGCGCAGCCAAGCCCCGGTCTACATCAGCGGCGAGTCAGGCAGCGGCAAGGAGCTGGTCGCACGCCTGATCCATGACCGCGGACCACGCGCCAACCACCCCTTTATTCCGGTCAATTGCGGGGCCATCCCCTCGGAACTGATGGAAAGCGAATTCTTTGGCCATCGCAAAGGCAGCTTCAGCGGCGCCATCGAAGACAAACCCGGACTGTTCCAGGCGGCCCATGGTGGCACCCTGTTCCTTGATGAAGTGGCGGACCTGCCGCTGCCGATGCAGGTCAAACTGCTTCGAGCCATCCAGGAAAAGGCCGTGCGCAGCGTCGGCGGGCAACAGGAAATGGTGGTCGATGTGCGCATTCTTTGCGCCACCCACAAAGACCTTGCGGCCGAAATCACCGCCGAGCGCTTTCGCCAGGACTTGTACTACCGGTTGAATGTCATCGAGCTGCGGGTTCCGCCCTTGCGTGAACGCCGCGATGACATCGAGCCGCTGGCCAGCCATATGCTCAAGCGTCTTGCCGCCAACACCGGGCAACCGCTGGCGAAGCTCCACCCGCAAGCCCTCGACGCCCTCAAAAGCTATCGCTTCCCGGGCAACGTTCGGGAACTGGAGAACATGCTCGAACGGGCGCACACGTTATGCGAGAACAAACAGATCGAAGCCAGCGACCTGCGCCTGGCCGAAGGTAACTGTGCCGCCGAAGGGGGTGTGCCGGACCTGACGCAGATCGACAATCTGGAGGCTTACCTGGAGAACGTCGAACGCCAGTTGATTCTGCAGGCGTTGGAGGAAACCCGCTGGAACCGCACGGCGGCAGCTCAGCGATTGAATTTGTCGTTTCGGTCGATGCGCTACAGACTCAAGAAACTGGGGCTGGATTAAGGCCCCATCGCGAGCAAGCTTTGCTCCCACAGGGTTTGCATCACGACACTAATCCTGTGGGAGCAAAACTTGCTCGCGATGGCAATCTGACAGGCGCCACAAACCTTGAATCAAATCCGCCCGGTCGGCGCATACGGCGCCGGATCAATGATCGGCGCCCTGCCCAACATCACATCGACAAACAACTGGCACGATGCCGGCGCCAGTACCAACCCATTGCGGAAATGCCCACAGTTGAGCCACAACCCATCAAACCCCGGCACCCGGCCAATGTAGGGAATGCCTTCCGGCGAGCCAGGCCTCAAGCCGGCCCAATGACCCACCACCTCGGCACCCGCCAACGCTGGAATCAATTCCACCGCCGAGGCTTTGAGGCTCTCCAGCGCCGATTCGGTTGGCGTCTTGTCGTAGCCTTCATATTCCAGCGTACTGCCAATCAGGATGTGCCCGTCGCGCCGTGGAATCGCGTAGCGCCCCTTGGCCAGCACCATGCTAGGTAGGAAATCCGCTGCGCACTTGTAGAGAATCATCTGCCCTTTGACGGGTTCGACCGGCAGCTCAAGGCCCAGGCTCGTGAGCAAATCCCCGCTCCAGGCACCCGCGGTCAGGACCACCTGATCGCCGCGAATTGCGCCTGAGGAAGTCTGCACACCGACAACTTTTTGATCTTCGCGAATGAACCCACTGACTTCGCACTGCTCATGAATGGTCACATTCGGCAGTGCCAGCAACGCCGCCTTGAGGGACTTCACCAGCCGCGGATTGCGCACGTTGGCTACGTCGGCCATATAGATGGCCCGGGTAAAACCGCCGCCCAACACCGGCACCGCATCGTGCGCCGCCGAGATATCCACAGCCCGCAGCGGACGCTTCTCCCGTGCGGCCCAGGCCAGCGCCTCGGCTTCATCGTCCAGATCCAGCCAATACAGGCCGGTGGTGTGCACCTCGGGATCGATCCCGGTGGCAGCGAATAAGCGCTCACCCAGTTGTGGATAAAAATCCTGGGACCAATGGGCCAGCGCGGTGACCGCCGGGTTGTAACGCCATGGATAAAGCGGCGATACGATGCCACCCCCCGCCCAGGACGACTCCTGACCGACATTCGAACGGTCCAGCAGCACAACGCTCTGCACTTCGGACGCGAGATTGAAGGCCGTCAGCAGACCGATTACCCCACCGCCGACAATCACCACTTGCTGTTGCCTGGTCATATTCTGATCCAACCGATAAATAGACAGAGGGCGCAAAAGACACCCGAAAAAGGAAACTCAGCGACCCCAGCAATCCTTGGTGGTCAGGCCGGCGGTGGCATTGACCATGCCACGGACACCGGTATTGGAAATCGTGAAATCACCACACTTGTCAGTGGCCATGCTTTTTCCGGCCTTACGCACGGCTGTCAGCAGGAAAGTCTGATCGGTCAGCGTCGGGGTGATGGTGTAGTAGTCATTACCAGGACTGAGGCCAGCGGCACCGGTGTAGATGTTTTTCTGTGAATAAAAACGCTCGAGGATCTGCGCCTGTTCAGAAAGCAGACCGGCCACTTCAGTACGACGCCCTTTGTTCTGATATTCCGTAAAGCTCGGCATGGCGATGGTCAGGACAATCCCGATGATCGCAATCACGATCATGATTTCGATCAGGGTAAAACCGCGGTTGGATCTGTGCATGCCTCAACTCTCGCTTACTGTATTTGTCGCCACATGATGCGACGGCTGCCGCCGCCGGATTTTTCCACCAGCGTGGTGATACCGCCACTGGAATCGTTCACGATTTTGCGGGCCGCGCCATTGACGATGGCATTCAGGGTCGGAATACCGCCGGTAAAGACCACGCCGCTGGACACTGTGTCGGTGCTATCGATCAACCCGTCGCCGGTGGTATCGAGCACTGCGTAGTTGAGCATCTTACCGCTGAACGCATCGAGTTCGACCAGTTTGCCGGTGCCGAAGCTCGCGCAGGGATCTGTGGTGTCGACGCTGGCTGTGGTGAACACGATTCGCCCGAGCACCAGGCTGGCCTGGTTGATCACCCGCTCGCCGGTCAGCACGTTGTTGTACACCAGCGGCAGATACCAGCCCTTTTCCGCGGGATAGGTCACTTCGTTCTGGCTGGTGGTGATGAATTGCCCGGAGCTTCCCGAGACCACGCCGGTCACTGCCTGGGCCTGCAAGCTGGACGTAGTGATCTGCCCTGATCCGCCGTCCGCGTCCCACACCGCATAGAACGCCTGTAAATCCTTGTTGGTCTTGTCCGCGGTCTCGTTGAACTTCCCTGTGCCGAAAAATACCTGTTTGCCACCCAGCGAGTTATCCGCCAGCAAGGGCTGAGCGGTAATCGGCTGGGTCGCGCCTCCGGCCGCGGTAAACAAGGGCTTGCCGGCAAACGCCACCCCCCAGCTATCGGTGCTGCTACTGCTCAGATCGAACTTCCACAAACGCCCTTTCAAATCGCCACCATAGGCCGCCTGCACCACATTCTGCGAGTTGACCTTCAATTCCACCGAGGACAATCCGTTCGTGGTTTCAGTGCTGTCGACAACGATTTTCCTGATCAACGAACCGTCGCGCAGGTCCACGACATACAACGCGGCCACCCCGGAATTGCTGCCATAGCCGTTGGAAATGAACGCCGCCCATCGACCGTCGGCCAAGCGTGCCACTTCCGGGCGAGCGTAGGCATAACCCAGATCATTGAAAGGATTCGCCGTACTGGCCGTGGCCGGCGCGCTGATTTCCCACAACGCCCGGGTCACGTTACCGGCCGAGGCATCGAACAGTTGCAGCGCATAGAAGGTGCGTCCGCCCGCGCCAGTCCCGCCGAGCGCGAGAGTTTTCCAGGCACCGTTGAGCTGGGCATCGAACACACCTACCTGCCCGTCCACCAGAAATTTATGGCTGACGCCGTTGATGTACGCGGTATCAGCGATATAGCGCAACGATGGCAGCACACTGGACGGCATGTAAGCGTAACGCCGCGTGCCGTTGCCGGCATTGATGACGTTTACAAAACCGTCGTTGGCGTTGACCACCAGGCTGGTGTTCATGTTGGCCGCCTTGGTGGCCAGGTAGGTGCTATAAGTGGTGTCGCCCGACTGGTCCGAGGCGGTTTTATCCGTCGGGGACGCCAGGGTCAATGGCGAGTTGATAATGTCCCCCAGCAGCGCACTGCGCACTTTCAGGCCGGTCTTGTTGGTGCCCTTGCTCCACTCCACCAGGTCACTGCCGGTAATCCCGGTGGGCAGGCCCTGGCTGAGGACGGCTTGCTGGGCCGTGGAGAAATTGGCGTAAGCCAATGTCACTGGGCTGTTGGTCTGGTTGTTCCACGATTGATAGGTCGGCGCCGTGGCACCGGGCACGATGGCCGTATCGGTGCTCCACAGCACCGCACCGGTATTGACCGCGCCACTGGAGGTGAAACCAAAGGCCTTGATCGTGCCACGCCAGTCCTTCGGGTCGTAACTGGTCTGGAAGTAACGGGTGCCGCTGCTGAGAATCGTCCCGCTGGTGACACCACTGCCGCCGGAGCCGGCCTTGGAAGTGATGTCACTCAGGGCGGAGGACAATGCGGCGTTAAGCCCGGCACTGTCAGTGGCCTGGTAATACTTGCCCTGACCGTAGCTGGCGGCATCCGACAACATCTGATTGGTCGCGGTAAAACCAACGGTGTAGGTGTTCATGTTCTGCTTGGGAAAGTCCGTGGCGTTCCAGCTTTTGCCCGCCAGATCCGTCCCGGTGGAGCGCATGTCGATGTCAAAGGCGAACTTGGCGATGTCATCCAGGTACAGCGTGTCACCCTCCCCGTCACCGTTAAGATCGTCGCCATCGTTAGCGCTGTTGCCGTCCCAGTTCGGCAGGCGGGTGCCACCGAGCGGATCATTGGTGGGGAAGGTCCGGTCGTAGGTGGGCAAGCCATCCGTAATCACTACTCCGTAGTTTTTCTGGCAGCGATATTGGATCGGACTGGTGTAGGTGGAGGGCGTCGAGTTGTAGTACGGCGCCATGCCGCGCAGGTAGCGAGTCACTTCGTAATAGGTTTCCGCCAGCGGTGTATTGGCTACGGCACTGAGCCCATTGATGGAGGCAATCAGCGCGTTGTAGTTGGCATCCACCGACAGATCGCTGACCGCCCGGGCAATAAAGCCGCCATTGCCCGGATTGTTGTTCACGGGCGGGTTGAACGTGGCCAGGCCGATACGCAACGTGCGATTGCTGGTGACCAGGTTGGTCGAAACATCCTGCGCCACGCTGATGCGGTAATCGTTGGGGATTGCATTGGCCCCCGTGGTGAAGTCCCGATTGGAACCATTGGCCAAGCCCAGCAGATAGGCCAGATAGTTAGCGGTGTAACGGGTATTTTCATTACCCACCGGGTCAGGCAACTTGAGGCAAACGGGCGTCAGCCCCAGGAACCCCCGATAGAACCCGTACCAGTTGCCACTGGTCGAGCAACCACCTCTATTCAGGCTCGACAGCGAAATATTGGTATCGCTCATGTCCAGATTCTGGCCGCTTATACACGAGGTGTTGGAACTGCATATGGCTATCTGCGCGCGATTGACCGTGGGATCGAAATCCGGCGCCCAGATGATGTTATTCATGCTCCCCGAATCGTCGATCATCAGCATCACGTTGGGTGCGACCGCTGCGGCACTCAGCAAGGGGGAGTCCGAAGGCGTGAAGGCATAGGCCGGGGCCGAGAGATACAACCCCAGAACGGCGCCAGCCAATGACTGCCAAAGCCCCGTGCGTCGTTCAGTACTTCGCATAGATGCTCTCCACCACGCTGCGCGAGTTGCCTGCGATGCCCACGGCGGTCACTCGGTACAAGGTTGCCGAGGTATTGCTCGGTACGTTCACGGCGGTGACGGCGGTGCCAATGTTTTGCACGCCGTAAAAACCACTGCCCGACGCGATCCAGGTCACTCCCGAGGTGGCGTTGAAGCCGGCGGCGAGGAGGCTCGACGATTCGCCCGGCGGCGCGCATTGGGTGGTGCCGTTGCACACGGCCAATGAGTAGGTGTCCAGTTGCACCGCGCTTTCACCGACACGCAACGCTGCTTCTGCGCTCTGGAACGACTGATTACGCATGCTCACGCTACCGGCCATTTTTTCCTGCAGGATGGCGTTCTGCATCGAGGAAAGGCCGATCAGCGTCAGCAGCAACAAAAACACCAGGCTGACCAACAGTGCCATGCCGCGTTGGGAACATGGCGTTATCGTAGAAACACTCATCGGCCCTCCCCTCATGGCAAGCGGTTGCGCAGCGCCGCAACCACGTTGAAGGTTTGATTGCTCACCCGGTTGCTCGGGTCGGTGAGGGTCAGGCTCAGACGCACACTGCGAATGCGTGCAGGGTCCGAAGGGTTGCTGCTGTAACTGGAGGTGGCCGTATCGGTAGCGGAACTGGCAAGGCCGAAGCTGACATTGAAGGCACTGACGTTATCCACCAGTACCTGCGGGATCGGCGCAACGCCGACCCCCATAGTCAGTTGGCCGTTCTTCAGGCTGTAGATTAACCGCCGGATGGGAAACGCCAGTTGCCCCGAAGCGGGCGTTTGCGCACCGGAATAGGCCGTTGCACTGGTGCGACAATCGGAAAGCACCGTCCAGGTCGGCGTGCCGCCATTGCTGCCGACATCCGCCGTCACCAGCGTTAACCTTAAATTGGCGTTATCCCAACTGATCGGAGTGACCTGACCGGCATTGAAGCTCCCGCCCGTATTCGCATCGGTAATCGTCCCCAGGCAACCGAACATCCCGACCATACGGATTTCCTGAATCATTTTGCCCAGCACGAAACGCGCGTCTTCCTGCATGGCGGCAGCGCTGTTCTGGCTGACGTAAGTGTTTTTCGCGGCAATGAAAACCTGCACCACGCCCAGCACCACGATCAGGCTCAAGGCCAGGGCGATCAGCAGCTCGATCAGGCCGAACCCTCTTTGGAGACGGCTCATGGCATCGCCACCGGATCGGCCGTCGCACGGCTGGTGAGCACAAAACTGCGGCGGGCGTTGGCGCTGTTGGCGGCCCGGGAATCGTCCCAGGTGATGGTGATGGTGTACACGCGCTGATTGAGGGCGATGGTGCCGGTTGCCGTAGCGCCCCCGAAATTGACGATATTGCTGGTGAAATCGTAGAGGTCCTGGTCCCGGGCGATACTCGGATTGCCCGACGTCGGCGGTGTAACGGTGTAGTCGGCGGCAGCGTTGGCGCGAATGCGGTCCATCATGTCGTAGGCGATGAAACTGGCCTGGCTGGTCATGCGCGCACTGTCGGTGTACTTCAGCGCATTCAGTTGAATCGCCGCCGCGCCCAGCAGCCCAACGCCCAGAATCAACAACGCAACCAGGACTTCAATCAGCGTCATGCCTTCCTGTGCACCCTTGCTCCCTTGCCTCATCCGCAACTTCCACCCAATAGAATTCGTCCGTTCAAACACACATTCAGCGTCCTGCTTTGCGTACCCGACACATAACTGATCACCAACGCCGTGGACGATGACGACAGGCCGCCCAGACTATTGAAATCAATAGCGGTCACTCCTGAGGTTAGCGTCAGCGTTGCACCGCTGCTCATCGCTGGAATAACACGTAATACATTGGCCGGAGTGCCCGTGCCGTCATACACCGACAATTCACCCGTCCAGAGGCTGCCGCCTGCCGTGGGGCGCACCCGCGTGGTCACACCCCGATCGATCGCCTCCAGACGGGCGAAGTTCAGGCCATGTTGCAGATCACCGATCTCGGTATCGGCCCTGGTGACTTGCGTCGAACGGGTAAATGCCGGGACACCCAGCGTGATCAGGACCAGAAAGACGGCTATGGCGATCAGCAACTCGATCAGCGTGAAACCTTTTGTACGATGATCCATCGATGCCCTCCGTTGCCGTCGGCTATACCTGCTCTTACACGCTAGAACATTCGACCGCCAAGGCGAGGCTGTTTCGCCATTACTCGTGCACGGATTGCACGGGGCTCAACACTCCAGGGAGGGAGATGCCATGCATCAGCAAGGCTTCAGCTTGATCGAACTGCTTATGGGACTGACGATTGCCGGGATTGTTCTGCATTTGGTCAGTCCGGCGTTTGCAGCGGTTAAGGAATCGAACTATCGCGAGGAAGCGGCGAGGTCGCTTGTCAGCGGAATGCGTAGCGCAAGAAGCGAAGCCATTGCCCGAAACCAGACCGTTGTGATTTACGGCATAAACGGCGACTGGGGTCAGGGTTGGCGGATGATTCTGGATATCAATGGCAAAGGGCATGAGGACAGCAGCAATCCGCTGCTCGTTGAACGCCAGGGCAGTGCTCGAGTACCTGTCGTGGGTAATAGACCGGTCAGGAGTTTTGTCAGGTTCAGCGGTCTGGGCGAGCCATTGCTGCCCAGCGGCGCTTTTCAGGCGGGGACATTACACATCTGCTCAGCCCGGGAGTCCTTGAGCCAATACCAAGTGGTACTGGCCCGGACCGGCATTGTCAGCCTGCGCAGCACAAGGGCTGAACAGCCGCTTTGCGTGGGAGGAGAAGACTCAGAGGAGGGAACGAACGCGTAGTTCTTTGGGCATGGAGAACGTGATGTTCTCTTCCCGCCCAGCCAGCTCGTCAGCGCCGGTGGCACCCCAAGCCTGCAATTGCTGGATCACGCCACGCACCAGGACTTCCGGAGCGGAGGCGCCAGCCGTGATACCGATACGCTCGACACCTTCGAACCAGCTCTTTTGCAGGTCTTCGGCTCCGTCGATCAGATAGGCCGGGGTGGCCATGCGCTCGGCGAGTTCACGCAGGCGATTGGAGTTGGAGCTGTTCGGGCTGCCGACCACCAGCACCACATCGCATTCGTCGGCCAGTTGCTTGACCGCGTCCTGACGGTTTTGCGTGGCGTAGCAGATATCGTCCTTGCGCGGACCGCCAATGGCCGGGAAACGTGTACGCAGGGCGTCGATGACGCGGCTGGTATCGTCCATGGACAGGGTAGTCTGGGTCACGAACGCCAGTTTTTCCGGGTTATGTACTTGCAGTTCGGCGACGTCTTTTTCGTCTTCGACCAGATAGATCGCACCGCCGTTACTGGCATCGTACTGACCCATGGTGCCTTCGACTTCCGGGTGACCCGCGTGGCCGATGAGGATGCATTCACGACCATCGCGGCTGTAGCGCGCGACTTCGATATGCACCTTGGTCACCAGCGGGCAGGTGGCATCGAACACTTTCAGGCCACGGCCTGCGGCTTCGGTGCGCACTGCCTGGGAAACGCCGTGGGCACTGAAGATCACGATCACGTCGTCCGGCACCTGATCCAGTTCCTCGACGAAAATCGCACCACGGTTGCGCAGGTCTTCGACGACGAATTTGTTGTGGACCACTTCATGGCGCACATAGATCGGCGGCCCGAAGACTTCCAGGGCGCGGTTGACGATTTCGATCGCCCGGTCCACACCGGCGCAGAAGCCACGGGGGTTGGCGAGTTTGATTTGCATGCTGAGCCTCGTGTCTTGCGCGCGAAAATTGATCGTAGACCCGTAGGAGCAAAGCTCGCTCGCGATAGCGGTGGATCAGTCAACGGTGATATTGACTGAAATGAAGCTATCGCGAGCAAGCTTTGCTCCTACAGATGACCGTATGAGGTCAGTTACAACGCCTTGACGGAGATAATTTCCACGTCAAAGGTCAGTGTCTTGCCAGCCAGCGGGTGGTTGAAGTCGATGGTCACTTGCGCGTCATCGAATTCTTTCACCACGCCCGGCAATTCAGTATTGGCCGCATCGTTGAAGATCACCAGCAAACCGGGCGACAGGTCCATGTTCTGGAACTGCGAGCGCGGGATGATCTGCACGTTTTGCGGATTCGGCTGGCCGAAAGCGTTTTCCGGCTCGATGCTCAGCGTACGCTTGTCACCCGCCTTGAAACCGAACAGCGCGGCTTCGAAACCTGGCAACAGGTTGCCGTCACCGACCTTGAAGGTCGCCGGGGCTTTGTCGAAGGTGCTGTCCACTGTGTCGCCGTTCTCCAGGCGCAATGCGAAATGCAAGGTGACTTCCGTGTTCTGGCCGATGCGTTGTTCAGCCAATACCTGTTCAGTCATGAACGGCTTCTCCGGTCTTTTTACTTTTGAACATGTCCAGTGCCAGCATGACTGCGCCCACAGTGATAGCACTGTCGGCAAAGTTGAACGCCGGGAAGTACCAGCGGTTCTGCCAGTGCACCAGAATAAAATCGATCACATGGCCCAGGGCAATGCGGTCATACAGATTGCCCAGCGCGCCACCCAGCACCAGTGCCAGGGCGATTGCCAGCCAGGTATCGTTGCGCCCCAGGCGCTTGAGCCACACCACCAGCACCGCACTGACCACGACCGCGATCAAGGCAAACAACCAGCGCTGCCAGCCGGAGCTATCGGCCAGGAAGCTGAATGCCGCGCCGGTGTTGTAGGCCAGGGTCCAGCTGAAGTAATCGGGGATCACCACGATTTGCTGGTACATCGCCAGCTTGCCTTCGAAGTAGAACTTGCTGGCCTGGTCGATGACCAGGACCAGCAAACTCAACCAGAGCCAGCCCAGCCGTCCGAAACGGCCAACGGCATTAGGCATAGTGGCGAACCTCGCCGGTGCCGCTGATGTTGTCGACGCAACGACCGCAAATTTCCGGATGTTCCGGGTTCACGCCAACGTCTTCACGGCAGTGCCAGCAACGGGCGCACTTGGCGTGGGCCGATTTGACGATCTTCAGCTTCAGGCCGCTGACTTCGGTGACCACGGCGTCGGCCGGTGCCTGTACAAACGGTGCAACACTGGCGGTGGACGTGATCAGGACGAAGCGCAGTTCGTTGCTCAGCTTGGCCAGGTCGGCGCTCAGCGCGTCTTCGGCGAACAATGTCACTTCAGCTTGCAGGTTGCCACCGACGGCCTTGGCCGCGCGCTGGATTTCCATCTCCTTGTTGACCGCCACCTTGACCGCCATGATCCGGTCCCAGTAAGCACGATCCAGCTCGAAGCCTTCCGGCAGCTCGCTCAGGCCTTCGTACCAGGTGTTGAGCATGACCGACTCGTTGCGCTCGCCCGGCAGGTATTGCCACAGCTCGTCGGCGGTGAACGCCAGGATCGGTGCGATCCAGCGAACCAATGCTTCGGAGATGTGGAACAACGCGGTCTGGCACGAACGACGGGCCTTGCTGTCAGCGCCGGTGGTGTACTGACGGTCCTTGATGATGTCCAGGTAGAAACCGCCCAGCTCCTGCACGCAGAAGTTGTGGATCTTGGAGTAGACGTTCCAGAAGCGGTATTCACCGTAGTGCTCTTGCAACTCGCGTTGCAGCAGCAGGGTGCGGTCCACGGCCCAACGGTCCAGCGCGAGCATTTCTTCGGCCGGCAGGAGGTCGGTGGCCGGGTTGAAGCCGGTCAGGTTCGAAAGCAGGAACCGCGCGGTGTTACGGATACGCCGGTAGGCGTCCGCACTGCGTTGCAGGATCTGCTCGGAAACCGCCATTTCGCCCGAATAGTCAGTCGAAGCGACCCACAGACGCATGATATCGGCGCCCAGGGTGTCGTTGACCTTTTGCGGCGCAATCACGTTGCCCAACGACTTGGACATCTTGCGGCCGGACTCGTCGACGGTGAAACCGTGGGTCAGCAGCTCACGGTACGGCGCGTGGTTGTCGATGGCGCAACCGGTCAGCAGGGACGAGTGGAACCAGCCACGGTGCTGGTCCGAACCTTCCAGGTACAGGTCGGCACGCGGGCCGGACTCGTGACCCATCGGGTGTGAACCGCGCAAAACGTGCCAGTGCGTGGTGCCCGAGTCGAACCATACGTCCAGCGTATCGCTGATCTTGTCGTACTGCGGCGCTTCCTCACCCAGCAGCTCAGCGGCATCCAGTTTGAACCAGGCTTCGATGCCTTCGACTTCGACGCGCTTGGCGACTTCTTCCATCAGTTCGACGGTACGCGGATGCAGCTCGCCGCTTTCCTTGTTCAGGAAGAACGGGATCGGCACGCCCCAGTTGCGCTGACGGGAGATGCACCAGTCCGGACGGTTGGCGATCATCGAGTGCAGGCGCGCCTGGCCCCAGGCCGGAACGAATTTGGTGTCTTCAATGGCTTTGAGCGAACGCTGACGCAGGGTGTCGCCCGTGGTCGGCTGCTTGTCCATGCCGATGAACCACTGTGCAGTGGCGCGGTAGATCAGCGGGGTCTTGTGGCGCCAGCAGTGCATGTAGCTGTGTTCGATGACGGTGGTGTGCAGCAGCGCACCGACTTCGGTCAGCTTGTCGACGATGGCCGGGTTGGCCTTCCAGATGAACTGGCCACCGAAAAACTCCAGCGAGGGCACGTAGACGCCATTGCTTTGAACCGGATTGAGGATGTCATCGTTGACCATGCCGTACTTCTTGCAGGTCACGAAATCGTCTACGCCGTAGGCTGGCGAGGAGTGAACCACACCGGTGCCGGCGCCCAGTTCGACGTAGTCGGCCAGGTACACCGGCGACAGACGGTCGTAGAACGGGTGGCGGAAGTTGATCAGTTCCAGTGCTTTACCGGTGGTGGTCGCGATGACCGAGCCTTGCAGGCTGTATCGCGCCAGGCACGACTCGACCAGCTCCTCGGCCAGCACCAGCAACTTGTCGCCGACGTCGACCAGGGCGTAGTTGAATTCCGGGTGAACGTTCAGCGCCTGGTTGGCCGGGATGGTCCACGGGGTGGTGGTCCAGATCACGATCGAAGCAGGCTTGGCCAGCGATGGCAGGCCGAATGCGGCCGCCAGTCTGGCTTCATCGGCAATCGGGAATGCCACGTCGATGGTCGAGGACTTCTTGTTCTCGTACTCGACTTCCGCTTCAGCCAGGGCCGAACCGCAGTCGAAGCACCAGTTCACGGGTTTGAGGCCCTTGAACACGAAACCGCCCTTGACGATTTCCGCCAGGGCACGGATTTCACCGGCCTCGTTCTTGAAGTCCATGGTCTTGTACGGGTTGGCGAAATCGCCCAACACGCCCAGACGGATGAATTCGGATTTCTGGCCTTCGATCTGCTCGGTGGCGTAGGCGCGGCACAGTTCGCGGGTCTTGTCCGCGCCCAGGTTTTTGCCGTGGGTCACTTCGACCTTGTGCTCGATCGGCAGGCCGTGGCAGTCCCAGCCCGGAACATAAGGTGCGTCGAAGCCCGACAGGGTCTTCGAGCGGATGATCATGTCCTTGAGAATCTTGTTCAGTGCATGACCGATGTGAATCGTGCCGTTGGCGTACGGAGGACCGTCGTGCAGGACGAACTTCGGACGATCCTTGCCAATCTCGCGCAACTTTCCGTACAGGCCAATGCTGTCCCAGCGCTGCAGAATCTGCGGTTCGCGCTGAGGCAGGCCGGCCTTCATTGGGAAGGCGGTGTCCGGAAGGTTTAGCGTGGCTTTATAGTCGGTCATTTAAGGCTCTTCATTAGCGATGGGCGCTAGGTGCGGCTAGTGCACGGGCGGCGGCGACATCCGCGTTGATCGCCGTTTTCAACGCCTCCAGAGAGGCGAAACGCTGCTCTTCACGCAGCTTGTGGTGGAAAACCACCGTTAAACGCCGGTCGTACAGATCGCCGGCAAAATCTAAAAGATGCACTTCCAGGTGGGCTTTGCCATCACCTTGGACCGTAGGCCGTACGCCGATGTTGGCGACGCCGGGCCAGGTCTTGCCGTCGATCTCGACGTTGACCAGGTAGACCCCGGTGAACGGCACGCGACGGCGCTTGAGTTGTATGTTGGCGGTGGGCGTACCCAGCTGCCGCGCGAGTTTCTGGCCGTGCAGCACGCGACCGGCAATCCGGTACGGGCGGCCGAGCAGGCGTTCGGCGAGGGTAAAGTCGGCAGCCGCCAGCGCATTCCGCACCTGGGTGCTGCTGACGCGAATCCCGTCGAGCTCGACGGTCTGCGCCGCTTCGACGGTAAAACCCTGCACCACGCCGGCCTGCTGCAGGAAATCGAAATCCCCTACCCGGTCACAGCCGAAGCGGAAGTCGTCCCCGACTTCAAGGTGCTGCACGCCGAGGCCGTCCACCAGGATGGTATCGACGAACGCCTTGGCGCTGAGTTTGCTCAGACGTTGATTGAACGCCAGGCACAGGACCCTGTCGACACCTTCGGCGGCCAGCAATTGCAGTTTATCCCGCAGGCGGGCCAGGCGCGCCGGCGCCGTGTCCGGAGCGAAGAACTCCCGCGGCTGCGGCTCGAAAATCACCACGCAGCTGGGAACGCCCAACTCCAGCGCACGCTCACGCAACCGCGCCAGGATAGCCTGGTGGCCACGGTGTACACCGTCAAAGTTGCCAATAGTGGCGACACAGCCCCGATGCTGGGGGCGCAGATTGTGGAGGCCTCGAACCAGCTGCATAACGCGCTTCTTGCTCATAAAGTGGTCGATTATAACCACACCCGGCGGCCGACGACAGGCAACACCGTATTCCAAAGTCATCGAGCCGACAAAAATGCCGGCCCGCCCATGTTTTTCGAGGTTTTCTCTTAGCCCAGCGCTTTGCGATTGAAATCGCGCAAACGGAAACCCATCAACACTAACATGCCGAAATAGGCCACCACACCCGCCACCACCAAGGCGCCCAGGCGCAGGAAGCGCTCAAGCATCTGCCCCTCACCCCAGGCTGGCATAAAGTGCATCCCGGCCAGCAGCACGCCAGACATCACAGAAACCGCGACCACCAGTTTGAAGCCGAACTTCGCCCAACCCGGCTGTGGCTGGTACATCTGCTGCTTGCGCAACTGATAAAAGAGCAGCCCGGCATTCAGACAGGCCCCGGCACTGATGGCGAGTGCCAGGCCCGCGTGGGCCAGCGGACCGATCAGCACCAGGTTGAACAATTGCGTGACGATGAGGGTAAAAATCGCAATTTTTACCGGGGTGCGGATGTTTTGTTGCGCATAAAAGCCAGGAGCCAGCACTTTAATCACAATAATCCCGAGCAGCCCCACCGAATAGGCGATCAGCGCCCGCTGGGTCATGGCGGCATCAAATGCATTGAATTGACCGTACTGGAACAGTGAAACCGTCAGTGGCTCGGCCAGAATCCCCAATGCCAGGGAGCACGGCAATACCAGCATGAAGCACAGGCGCAGGCCCCAATCGAGGATGCGCGAATATTCGAGGCGATCCTTATTGGCGTAGGTCTTGGCCAGGGTCGGCAGCAGGATCGTTCCCAACGCCACGCCCAGTACGCCGGACGGCAACTCCATCAAGCGGTCGGCGTAGTACATCCAGGATACGGAGCCGGCCACCAGGAACGAGGCGAAGATGGTATTGATGATCAGCGAAATCTGACTGACCGATACCCCGAGAATCGCTGGCAGCATCTGCTTCATCACTCGCCACACGCCGCTGTCGCGCAGGTTCAGGCGCGGCAGCACCAGCATGCCGATCTTTTTCAGGTGGGGCAGCTGATAGAGCAACTGCGCCAGGCCGCCGACCAGTACCGCCCAGCCCAGTGCCATCACCGGCGGATGGAAATACGGCGTCAGGAACACCGCGAAGACGATCATGCTGACGTTAAGCAGCGTTGGCACGAAGGCTGGTACCGAAAAGCGGTTCCACGTGTTAAGGATCGCGCCGGCCAATGAAGACAGGGAAATCAACAAAATATAGGGAAAGGTCACCCGCAACAGGCTGGCGGTCAGCTCGAACTTCTCCGGGGAATCGACGAAACCCGGTGCAGTCACCCAAATGACCCATGGCGCGGCAATCATGCCCAACGCCGTGACCAGCGCCAGCACCAGCGTCAACAGACCCGAAACGTAGGCAATAAATGTTTTTGTAGCCTCTTCACCCTTCTGGGTTTTGTACTCGGCAAGAATCGGCACGAATGCCTGGGAAAACGCCCCTTCGGCGAAGATGCGCCGCAACAGGTTGGGCAGTTTAAAGGCGATAAAGAAGGCGTCGGTCGCCATTCCCGCACCGAATGTGCGCGCAATGAGGGTGTCACGAACGAATCCCAGAATCCGGGAAAGCATTGTGATAGAGCTGACGGCGGCCAACGATTTGAGCAGATTCATTGAAAGAGTTTGTGCCTGTCGATAAACAGCAGGCGAACTACGCGCCTACTTGTGCGATACTCCGCGCCGCAACAGCACAGAGCCAAAGCTCGCGAGTTTACAGGTCACACGCCGGAAAGAAATATCCCGCGCAGACGACCTCATGAAAACGTGACGAGCGAAGGCAAGACAAGGCGAAAGCAGGCGAGAAAGCGGAGTTGACGAACGTCAATGAGCATTTCGAGCCTGCTTTCAACGCTGTATTGCCGAGCGCAGTAGTTTTCATGGGGTCGGGGCCGACCACTTAGCGGAACGTTTCCTCCGCCCTTGACAAGACTTCAACTCATCGGCATGATTCGCGGCCTATTTTGTTTGCTATTTCCTAAAAAGTCTTTCGAGGAGCTCGACGGTGGCCAACTCACCTTCCGCCAAAAAACGTGCAAAACAGGCTGAGAAGCGTCGCAGCCACAACGCCAGCCTGCGTTCCATGGTCCGTACCTACATCAAGAACGTAGTTAAGGCCATCGACGCAAAAGACGCTGCTAAAGCTCAAGCTGCTTACGTTCTGGCTGTGCCAGTTATCGACCGTATGGCCGATAAAGGCATCATCCACAAGAACAAGGCCGCTCGTCATAAGAGCCGCCTGAATGGCCACGTCAAGGCCCTGAACGTTGCCGCTGCTGCCTAAGCGACACGCTCATTAAAAAACCGACCTCAGGGTCGGTTTTTTATTGCCTGCGATATGGCGAACGCGACGCAAAAAAAATGTAGGAGTGACCCTGCTCGCGATGGCGGTGTACCCGTCGAGATCAAAACTGACTGATACACCGCTATCGCGAGCAGGCTCACCCCTACAATTGGTTTTGCGTCGTTATTACTGGACGGGCGCCCACGGCAAAATCGGAATCGCCGTCACCGCATTCTGCGGACTGCCTTCGATCAAGCGATCGCTGTAGACCAGATAAACCAGCGTATTGCGCTTCTTGTCGAGAAAGCGCACCACCTGCATGGTCTTGAATACCAGCGAGGTGCGCTCCTTGAACACCTCCTCGCCATCCTTGAGCTCACCCTTGAAGCTGATCGGCCCGACCTGGCGACAGGCAATTGAAGCCTCGGCGCGATCTTCAGCCAACCCCAAACCACCCTTCACGCCACCGGTCTTGGCACGTGACAGATAGCAGGTCACACCTGCGACCTTCGGATCATCAAACGCCTCGACAACAATCCGGTCGTTCGGGCCGACGAACTTGAACACCGTCGACACCTGGCCAATTTCCTCGGCCGAAGCCAGCAGCGGCATCGCCAGCAGCAGCCCCAACAATCCTTTTGCCACACGCATTCAGGTATTCCCTCAGACCAGAATCAGATTATCGCGATGAACCAGCTCTGGCTCCGCCATATAACCCAACAAACCGACTATCGCATCAGACGACTGACCGATGATTTTTTGCGCTTCAAGCGCACTGTAGTTGGCCAGGCCACGAGCAATTTCTCGACCGTCCGGCGCGACGCAGACCACCATCTCACCGCGACGGAAGCTGCCCTGCACCAATTTGACCCCAACCGGCAGCAAACTCTTGTTGCCTTGGGACAATGCCGTCACCGCCCCCGCATCCAATACCAGGGTGCCGCGGGTTTGCAGATGCCCGGCCAACCACTGCTTACGCGCCGCCAACATGCCGCGCTCAGGCGAGAGCAAGGTGCCGATACGCTCACCTGCCTTGAGGCGATCCAATACACGCTCAATGCGCCCACCCACGATGATCGTATGCGCCCCGGAACGCGCCGCCAGGCGCGCAGCGCGCAATTTGGTCTGCATGCCACCACGCCCCAATGCACCACCGGTACCACCCGCCACCGCATCAAGCGCCGGATCATCGGCACGCGCTTCGTAAATCAACTGGGCATCGGGATTGTTGCGCGGATCGGCGTCGAACATGCCATCGCGATCCGTCAGGATCACCAGCAAATCAGCCTCGACCAGGTTGGCCACCAGCGCCGCCAGGGTATCGTTGTCGCCGAAACGGATTTCGTCGGTGACCACGGTGTCATTCTCGTTGATCACCGGAATGACCTTCAGCTCGACCAGCGCGCGCAAGGTGCTGCGGGCATTCAGGTAGCGCTTGCGGTCCGACAGGTCATCATGGGTCAGCAGAATCTGCGCGGTGTGCCGGCCATGCTCGGCAAAGCTTGACTCCCAGGCCTGCACCAAGCCCATCTGACCGATTGCAGCCGCGGCCTGGAGCTCGTGCATCGCACTGGGTCGGGCAGTCCAGCCCAGACGGCTCATACCGGCCGCTACCGCCCCGGAGGACACCAGCACCAGCTCGACACCCGCCTCATGCAGAGCCACCATCTGCTCTACCCAGACACCCATTGCTGCGCGATCCAGGCCTTTGCCGTCCGCCGTCAGCAAAGCGCTGCCGATTTTCACGACCCAACGCTGCGCACCTGTCACCTTGCTCCGCATCATCTTCAACCTTAGCTTGAGGACAGCGCGACCCAGCGCTGCCCGTGACGTTATTCGTGAGTTCCGATTTCCAGATACCAAAACGCCGCTCGATTGAGCGGCGCTTAAAGTGCCGGCCTGCCAGCGATGATAACACCGCGATCAGACAGATAGACCGCCTTCGCGGGCAAGCCACGCTCCTACCGAATCAGTCGCGCACGTAAATGATTTCCGGACCGTCTTCGTCATCCACATCTTCTTCATCCCAATCATCGTCGCCGATGTCGTGGACCGACTTCACGCCGCTGCGACGCAGGGCACGCTGGTCGTCCAGCGCCTGCAATTGCGCACGGGCTTCATCTTCGATGCGCTGATCGAGTTCAGCCAACTCTTCCTTGTAGGCCGGGTCGTTAGCCAGGCGATCGGCACGATCTTCCAGGTAACGCATGATGTCGTGGCACAGACGCTCGGTGTTCTGCTTGGCAATGGCCGAGATCACATAAACCGGGCCGGTCCACTCCAGACGATCAACGATCTCCTTGACGCGGGCATCGTGCTCTTCGTCGAGGATCTGGTCGCACTTGTTCAGGATCAACCAGCGATCACGCTCAGCCAGGGACGGACTGAATTTGGTGAGCTCGCTGACGATGACTTCAGCCGCATCCGGCGCACTGGTGTCATCCAGTGGCGCCATGTCCACGAGGTGCAGCAGCAGGCGCGTACGCGACAAGTGCTTGAGGAAGCGAATCCCCAGGCCCGCACCATCGGAAGCGCCTTCGATCAGACCCGGAATGTCCGCGACCACGAAGCTTTTCCAGCGATCGACGCTGACCACACCCAGGTTTGGCACCAGCGTGGTGAACGGATAGTCGGCGACTTTCGGCTTGGCGGCCGACACCGAACGGATAAAGGTACTTTTACCGGCGTTCGGCAAGCCCAGCAGGCCCACGTCCGCCAGCACTTTCATTTCCAGCTTGAGGTCACGCTGCTCGCCCGGCTTGCCCGGCGTGGTCTGGCGTGGCGCACGGTTGGTACTGGATTTGAAACGGGTGTTGCCCAGACCGTGCCAGCCGCCATGGGCAACCAGCAGCTTCTGGCCGGCCTTGGTCAGGTCGCCGATCACTTCCTGAGTGGCCGAGTCGATCACCGTAGTGCCCACAGGCACACGCAGGACCAGATCCTCGCCCTTCTTGCCGGTGCAGTCAGTGCTGCCGCCGTTGGAGCCACGCTCGGCATCGAAGTGCCGGGTGTAACGGTAGTCGACCAGGGTGTTGAGGTTTTCGTCGGCCATCATGTAGATGGAACCGCCATCACCACCGTCACCACCGTTAGGACCGCCGTTCTCGATGAATTTTTCGCGACGGAAGCTCATGCAACCGTTGCCGCCGTCACCGGCCTTTACTCGAATCGATACTTCGTCAACAAACTTCATTACACAACGCCTCTCGCCATACGGACGAGCCGAAAAACACTAAGACATAAGACTCTTGCAAAAATGAGCGCAGCGACCTCAATCAACGACCGCACAGTCCAGCGCGCCGACAGCCCATACAAACAGTTTTGCAAGAGACTCACCCCACAAACGAAAAAGCCCCGTCGCGAGACAGGGCTTTTCCAGCGATCGCGCAATTAAGCCGCGACTACGCTCACGTAACGACGACCGAAGGCGCCTTTTACTTCGAACTTGATCACGCCTTCGACTTTAGCGAAGAGGGTGTGATCCTTACCCATGCCAACGCCGTAGCCAGCGTGGAATTGGGTGCCGCGCTGACGCACGATGATGTTGCCTGCTTTGATAGCCTGGCCGCCATACATCTTCACGCCAAGGCGTTTGGCTTCTGAGTCGCGACCGTTACGGGTACTACCACCAGCTTTTTTGTGTGCCATGAGTTCAATTCTCCTAGTGAGGAATTAGGCTGAAATTAAGCCTGAATACCGGTGATTTTGATCTCGGTGTACCACTGGCGGTGGCCCATACGCTTCATGTGGTGCTTACGGCGACGGAACTTGATGATGCGGACTTTATCGTGACGACCTTGGGAGATCACTTCAGCCACAACGGTAGCGCCAGCAACAACTGGAGCGCCGATATTCACGTCGTCGCCATTGGCAACCAACAGAACGCGATCAAAGGTAACGGATTCGCCGGTAGCGACTTCCAGTTTTTCGATCTTCAGGTATTCACCTGGGGCGACTTTGTACTGCTTGCCGCCAGTAACGATTACTGCATAAGACATGGTATTTCTCCGATAATCCTGCTCACCCAGCTCTTTATAAGAAGAGGTATTGGCTGGCATGGCTGCATTTGGCTGGAGGCCGCTTGCAATTGCGTAAGGCAGGTGCTGCCCAGGAAGTTCAGGGTGCGCGATTGTACGCAAGGCACGAGCGCCTTGCAATAGGCCGTCCATCGCGCCTTGACAGGCCCGGACGTGGGTCCTAGCATGCCGCGCAACCCTTCTGGAGCGACTGTCGCTGATGCAACCCCAAGCTTTCTACCGCGCGGTCGCGGACGATTTTAGCGCCGTCGACGGCATCATCAAGAAGCAGCTGACTTCCCGAGTGCCGTTGGTATCGAAAATCGGTGACTACATCACCTCGGCCGGCGGCAAACGCCTTCGACCTTTATTAGTGTTGCTGTGTGGCAAGGCCCTGGGCCGCGAAGGCGATGACCTGCGCCTGCTGGCCGCAACCATTGAATTCCTGCACACCGCGACCCTGCTGCACGACGACGTGGTCGACATGTCCGGCATGCGCCGTGGCCGCTCGACCGCCAACGCCATGTGGGGCAATGCGCCAAGCGTGCTGGTGGGCGACTTCCTGTATTCGCGCTCCTTCGAAATGATGGTCGAACTGGGCTCCATGCCGGTGATGAAAATTCTTTCGCAAGCCACGCGCATCATCGCCGAAGGCGAAGTGTTGCAGCTGTCGAAGGTCCGTGACGCCAGCACCACCGAAGAAACCTATATGGAAGTCATCCGCGGCAAGACCGCGATGCTCTTCGAAGCCTCGACCCACAGCGCCGCGGCCCTGGCCGGTGCAACATCCGAACAGAGCGAAGCGCTGCGCACCTTCGGTGATCACCTGGGCGTGGCGTTCCAACTGGTCGACGATCTGCTCGACTACAAAGGCGACGCCGAAACCCTGGGCAAGAACGTCGGTGACGATCTGGCCGAAGGCAAGCCGACCCTGCCGCTGATCTACACCATGCGCGAAGGCACGCCGGAGCAGGCAGCCCTGGTGCGCAAAGCGATCCAGAAAGGCGGCATCGAAGACCTGGAAAGCATCCGTGCAGCCGTCGAAGCCTCTGGCTCGCTGGAATACACCGCACAACTCGCCCGCGATTACGTGGCCCGTGCGATCAAGTGCCTTGAAGCGTTGCCCGCCAGCGAGTATCGCGATGCGCTGGTCGAATTGAGCGAGTTTGCGGTCGCCCGCACGCACTGATTGCCGCTGTTCTGTAGGAGCGAGCCTGCTCGCGATGGACGTTAACGACAACGCGGGTATCCAGGATAAACGCGGTGTCCTTGAGTTCTTCGCGAGCAGGCTCGCTCCTACAGGTTTTCAGGCACTCCCCCCCAGCCGCCTAAAACCCTATACAATGTGCGCTTTTTAGCGATCCTGAATCCAAGGAGCCTTAGTGAGCACATTGCCACCCTGCCCGAAATGCAATTCCGAATACACCTACGAAGACGGCGCGCAGCTGATCTGCCCCGAGTGCGCTCACGAGTGGTCCGCCAGCGGCGAAGCCGAAGCGGTGTCCAATGACGCGGTGAAAAAGGATTCGGTCGGCAACGTCCTGCAGGACGGCGACACCATCACCGTGATCAAGGACCTCAAGGTCAAAGGCACGTCACTGGTGGTCAAGGTCGGCACCAAGGTCAAGAATATCCGCCTGTGCGATGGCGATCACGACATCGACTGCAAGATCGATGGTATCGGCCCGATGAAACTCAAATCCGAGTTTGTCAGAAAAGTCTGATTTTGCTGTATCCCATCCCGCGCCCGTCGTGGGATGGCGCTTCGCCCTCCCTTAAACGCCAGCCGTTTTGACCCAGCGCAATCCTTACCCGGAAATAGCCACAATCGGCCAATAGGCCCTTGCTATTTGATGAATAAGAATCATTCTCATTAAAACCCATTCAATGGAGATGAGACATGACTTATTTGATCGATGCCTGGCTGGACCGCCCACACCCTTACCTGAGAATCCTCCACCGGGAAACCGGGGAAGTCTGTGCAGTGCTTGAAGAGGAAGCGCTGAGTGAACTGCAGGATCAGGGTGACCTGGATCTCAATGGCTTGAGTTCCAGCGAGCCAGTGGTGCTCAAGGAGGTGGTGAGAAATCTGTTTCTGTTCTGCTATGCCCGGGCGCTGCGCCCGACCAGTGAGCTGCATCACAAGATCGAAATATGAAGAGCACCGCAAAAACTGTGGGAGCGAACCTTCTCGCGAAAGCGGCCTGACATTCAACATTAATGCTGACTGACATTCCGTCTTCGCGAGCAGGCTCGCTCCCACATTGGCCCGATGTGATATAGGGCTGGGTATTACAGAACGTCGAGCAGCTCGACGTCGAATACCAGAACGCTGTGCGGCGGGATGCTGCCAACGCCTTGAGCGCCGTAAGCCAGTTCGCTCGGCACGTACAGGCGCCATTTGCTGCCGGCATTCATCAGTTGCAGGGCTTCGGTCCAGCCGGCGATCACGCCGCCAACCGGGAATTCCGCAGGCTGGCCGCGCTCGTAGGAGCTGTCGAACACAGTGCCGTCGATCAGGGTGCCGTGGTAGTGAGTACGCACGGTGTCTTCACGGGATGGCTTGGCGCCTTCACCGGCAGTCAGTACTTCGAACTGCAGGCCGGACGCCAGGGTGGTGATGCCGTCACGCTTGGCGTTTTCAGCCAGGAAGGCCAGGCCTTCGCCAGCGGCCGCTTCAGCCTTGGCGGCCGCTTCGGCCTGCATGATTTCGCGGATCACCTTGAAGCTGGCGGACATTTCTTCCTGGCCAACGCGGCTTGGCAGACCTGCGAATGCGTCGGTCAAGCCTGCCAGGATCGCGTCCAGGCTAACGCCAGGTGGCGGGTTGTCGCGCAGTTGGTCGCCCAACTGACGGCCAATACCGTAGCTGACGCGGGTTTCGTCGGTGGACAGATTTACTTCGGACATGACACTGCTCCGCTGTGCGGACGGCCCGGGAACTTGCCGTGCACGCACAGCGCGTCCCGGAACGCCCGGAACCAAAAGGGCCAGCAGACTAGCACAGATGCCATCGTGTTGATCAGAGCCGTCAGCGCTGCGGGGTGGAACGCTGATCGATCGGCACCTTCAGACTTTCATCGATACCACCGAGCCCGCACATCTCGTCATGCACCAGATGATGCACAAGGTTGAAGTTCAACCTGGGAAAGGAGCGCAGCACATCGCGGGCATGCTCCACGGAACGCAGGTGCATCATGTGGCCGTGAGTGTCGCTCAAAGGATAGGCTGCGCCATGCATCCGCGCCTCCAGCAGGTAGATCCCGCCTTCCATCGAGATCAGATTCAGCTCATCGACCTTTCCGGCGACGGCATAAGCATTCAACTCTTGCAGGTTCATGAACGCACCTCATGCGGCGAGCCATTACCTTTACAGGGATATGCCTCGCCGCATCAAAGTACAAGCCACAAACGCCACCGTCTGTCTGTTTCAGTGCTTGGTCACTTTATCCAGGTACCCCATGGCGAACGCCGACACTACGAACGTCATGTGAATGATCACGTACCACTGCAGGTGCTCCGGATCGACGTTCTTGGCGTCCATGAAGATTCGAAGCAAATGGATGGAGGAAATCGCCACGATGGAAGCCGCCACCTTCATCTTCAGGGAAGACGAGTCCATGGTGCCCAGCCAGTTGAGCTTTTCCTTGCTGTCGTCGATGTCCAGTTGGGAAACGAAGTTTTCGTAACCGGAGATCATTACCATCACCAGCAAACCACCCACCAGCGCCATGTCGATCAACGACAGCAACACCAGGATCAGGTCCGATTCGGCCATGGAAAAGACATTGGGGATGACGTGGAAGACTTCCTGGAAGAACTTCAGTGCCAAAGCCAGCAGCCCAAGGGACAGGCCGAAGTAGATAGGCGCCAGCAGCCAGCGGGAGGCGTACATTGTGTTTTCGATAAAGCGTTCCATTGAATCTCACACGTGTTTGAAAATGGCCGCGAGTATAACAGCCGCCTGTTGCCCCCAGAAACCGTCGGGAAATCCGCCACCTGCGCGTGTGTGTCAAAGTTTTTCTGCTAGTGTCCAAACCATTGACAGCTCAGTGATATCGGACAGGAAAACTGGAAATGGATCTGCGTTTGCCTTTAACCAGTGCCGGAATCTGCCTGGCTCTGCTGATGAGCGCTTGCTCACCCAGCGACGAGAAGCGCGAGGTCAGCCTTGAGGAGAAAACGGCGCAGTTCGAAAAATCGCTGGATGCCATTGCGGACCCGAAGCTCAAGGATGCCGTGGCCGAACTCGGTGGCTCGCTGTTACTGCTCGAACGGGCGCAACTCAAGCTCGACAGCAAACCGGTGGTGACCGAATACGGTGAAGACGCCCTCGCCATTCTCAAGCACTACCCCTCGCCACAAGCCCTGGTCGACACCTACATCAACGGCCTGTTCGTGCTGCACAAGGACTCCAGTTCCGACTACCTGACCGACCTGCAACCGGTGTTTCCCTTCAACTTCAGCACGCCGGCCGCGTTTCTTTTTCCCCATGGGCTGGAATGGCAGTCGGTCACCCTGAGCAACAAACGCATCATTGCCTTCCAGCCGGAATGGTCGGAAACCGATCCCGGTATCCAGCTGAGCCCTTCGAGCTCCAACCTGACCAATCCCGATGACCTGACCGTGGCCTACCCGTTCATCGAAGGCCTCGATGTCGACATCAAGAAGCAGCCGCAACCGGTCAGCCTGCAAGGCAAGGTGGAAGTCATTGCGCCGCGCCGGCTCTACAGCTTCGACCTGACAAAAAAGGATGTCGGCCAGACTCGCACGAACGACAATCTCAGCGTCACCCTGCTGAAACTGGGCAATAACTACGCGGAAATCGAATTCAACAACAGCGCACCGCAGGCTCCGGAGATCGGGGAAACACCCCTGAATCCGCTGATCGTCCAGGCCCGGGACGCCACCGGGCAATTTCTCTCGCGTTCAGGCTCGATCAACGAAACGGCTGCGCAGATTGCCTTCTATCAGCGGCAGCTGGCAAAAATGCAGCAACAAAAGGCCTGGAGCGAGGAGTTTGAAAAACAGCTCGATGAAGAACAGCGCACCTTCGAGAAGCAACAATCCCACCGGTATTCGAAGGTGTATTTCAACGGACCGATCGACACCCTCGAAGTCAGCCTGCTGGACTTTTCAGCCGTCACGGTCACCCGCAAGGACCTGAACCTGCCGATCCGTCGTTTCGACCGCCACACCACACAGAAGAACATCCAGCCCCTGAACCTGCCAGTGGTGGTGTATGACGACCAGGCGCCGAACTGGCTCAAGGGTGCGACGTTGACCGAGGATCAACTGAAAAAGGCTGTCAGCATCAGCCAATCGGTGGAGGACCCGAGCGCTGCGCGAGTCGAATTCACTCACCTCAGAAGCTTCAATGACGAACTGCTCGGCACCTCCTTCAATCCAGGTGAAAGCCCGGTCAGCTTCTTCACCGAGGACAGCAAGGGCAAACGTTACGAGCCGATCGAACTGCCGCCGGAGGCGTATCAGGTCGATCCCCTGCGCGGCACCATCACCTACGACTTGAATCTGTTTCCGGAAACACCGGCGTACGTGGTGGGCTCCATACCGCTGTTCCTGGCCACCGTCGACAAACAGAGCATCGACGCCCACCAACTGCCCAAAGGCCTGGATCTCAAGGACAACGCACTGGTGGTGGATCTGAAGGTGTTTCCCGAGCAGGATTGGCGGTTTTACGCCAAGGACGACAGCGGTCACTACCTCAAGGAAATTCTTGCGGTCAACCACGATGCGAGCCCGGAAGGCCCCGGGCTGTTTGCCGTGCACTACTTCTATGGGCAACCCACACGCCTGGAAACCTATCAGCGAACCGACCTCGCCACCGTGCAATACGGTTACGAGGTCAAACTCGACAAGGCTGACATGTCCAAGCTGGCCCAATAGCGCGAATCAATGCTCTGGACGGAACTCGAAGCCACCCACGCTGCGGCAACGGCCACCATTGATTTCCCGCAGCTGGGCTTGCAGATGCAGGCACCAGATTTGCGGATCGTCGGCCAGCTCGTAACCGTGCAGGGTCAGGCTTTCAACAATGGTGTCGAGGATGGACTCGGCCACGAAAGGGCCATGAAACGGGCCTTGGGCTTTGATGGCTGAAGGTTGCTCACCGGCCATTCCGGCGGCGAACAGTAAGGTCCACATGCCCGTATCGCCAGCCAAGGGTTTGATGGCGCATTCGATACGGGTCACAAGACCCAGACATTGACGGGTGAGGCAGAGGTTGCGCGACATGGCGGCGACCCTCGGTAGATCCGGTATTCAGCCTTTACGCAAAGGCTGTCTCGATCCAGTGATTACTGTCCATATCCTTGTGCTGATAATAGAGGAAAAGTTTGACTGGCACGCCAGGTGAGACCAGAAGGCGCCGAATGGTCATTGTGTGAATATTGACGCCAGAGTGATGGCACTTTTTGAATTCAAACCAGATAAAAATGTGGGAGCGAGCCGGCTCGCGAAAGCGTCATGTCAGCCAAAAAATCAGTGACTGTCAGATCGATTTCGCGAGCCGGCTCGCTCCCACAGTGGATCGAGGGGTGAGCAGCTATATCAAGCCGGCTTGGCCTCCACCAGCGCCTCGACCGCCATCTCTTTCTCCGCTTCCTTGAGGTCATCCTCGCTGATCATTTCCGCGATCACCCGCAAGCGCTCCACCACTCGCGCGTTGACGCTGCCTTCAGGAAACTCGCCATTCTCGTCGGGCTCGCCTGCCGGTTCGCCGACCAACAGGCTCAGCGCCTCGTCGGCCTGGCGTACCGCATAGACATGGAATTGCCCCGCGCGCACCGCGGCCAGCACTTTCTCGTCGAGCATCAGCGTGGCCACGTTCGCGTGCGGAATGATCGCCCCCTGCTCCCCGGTCAGCCCACGGGCCTCGCAGAGCCGGAAGAAACCTTCGATCTTCTCGTTGACCCCGCCCACCGCCTGCACTTCACCGAACTGGTTGATCGAGCCGGTGATGGCAAAGCACTGTTTGAGCGGCGTTTTCGACAGGGCCGAAATCAAGGTGCATGCCTCGCCCAGTGACGCACTGTCGCCATCCACATACCCATAGGACTGTTCCAGGGCGATGCTCGCGGAAATCGCCAAGGGGAATTCCTGCGCGTAACGGCTGCCCAGATACCCGGTCAGAATCATCACGCCTTTGGAGTGGATCGGTTGACCGAGGTTGACCTCACGCTCGATGTCGACGATGCCGCTGCCGCCCGGGTACACCGTGGCGGAAATCCGTGCCGGTATCCCGAAGGCTGAATCGCCGACCTCCAGCACCGTCAAGCCGTTGCACTTGCCGACGGCGGCGCCATCGGTATCGATCAGGATGATTCCCGCCAGCATGTCATCGAGAATCCGCGCCGACACACGCCCCGTGCGGGTGGCCTTGGCCTTGAGCGCCCGCTCGATGTGACCGGCGTCGGTCATTTCGTCAGAGGCCAGGTGACGAATGAAATCCGCCTCGCTGACCAGTTGGAACAGATCACCGATCCGCGCCGACAACCGCCCCTGATGCTCGGCCAAACGCGCGCTGTACGTTGCCAGACGCGCCACTGCATCGGCGGTCAGCGGCGCCATGCCCTCTTCGGAGGTACGGGTTTTCAGCAACTGGGCGAATTGCTCCAGGCTTTCATCGACCATCGGGATGTCTTCATCGAAATCCACCAGGACGCGGAACATTTCCTGGAAGTCCGGATCGAGGTCCTGCAACGTGTAGTAGAGCGAACGGGCACCAATGATGACGACTTTGACCTGCAACGGAATGTGCTGCGGGGTCAGGGTCACCGTGGCGAAGCGGCCCATCTCGCCCAGCGGTGATTCCATTTTCAGCTTGCGCGATTGCAGGGCACGCTTCAGCGCGTCCCACACAAACGGCTCGCTGAGCATTTTTTCCGCTTCAAGGATCAGGAAACCGCCGTTGGCCCGGTGCAACGCACCCGGCCGCAGCTGGCGGTAGGTGGTGTACAGCGCGCCCTGATCGGTGCTGTATTCAATGCGGCCGAACAGGTTTTCGTAAGTCGGGTGCGGCTCGAACACCACGGGCGCACCGCCACTGGCCGAATGACCGACCACCAGGCTTGGCGCGTATTGCTCTTCCAGCAATTTACGAGCGACGGCGTCGGTCTTGCTGTCGTCGACCAGTTGCTCGACCACGGTTTTGAGCAAGTACACCTGCATGGCTTGCAGGTAGCCGCAGACCGCCGCGTTCTCGGCGTACTTCTCCGACAACGGCGACAGCAATGGCTGCAAGGCCAGTGTGATGGTTTCTTCGTTGAGATGGCGCAGTTGATTGCTCGACTCACGCTTCCATTGCGGCAGGCTGGCGAGTTCTTCGTTCAGGCGCTCTTCGAGGTTGGAGATATCCTCGTGGAAGCGCTCGCGATCGACTTCCGGTAACTGGGCGAATTCCGCCTCATCCAGTGCCTTGCCTTCGAGCATCGGGGTAAATGCGATGTTGCTGCTGTCGCGGTAGAGCGCGACGTCTTTCTCCAGGGCCAGTCGCTCGATCACGTCCAGCGCCTTGTCGTAGCGCTGATTGAAGGCGCGGTCGATGGCACTTTTTTTCTGCTGGTAGGACGGGTGCTCGAACACGGCTGGAAAGGTGGCCAGCAAGTTATCGATCAAGCCGTTGATGTCACCGATGAAGGCGCCGGCGGTGCCTGACGGCAACTCCAGTGCGCGCGGCTCGCGTGGCTCATCGAAATTATTGACGTAGACCCAGTCCGCCGGGGTCTGCAGGCGCTTGCCTTCGGCTTTCAGGTAGCGTTTGACGAACGAAAACCGGCCGGTGCCGGGCTCGCCCATGACGAATACATTGTAACCGGGGCGTGGCATGGCCACACCGAACTGCAAGGCTTCGACCGCTCGTTCCTGGCCAAGCACACCGCGAAAGGGCTCCAGATCATTGGTGGTAGAGAAGCTGAACTGTTCAGCGGAAAACGGACGGGTCAGCGCTTCAGGCGCTAGACGCAAGCTGGCAGCAACAGGATCAGGCATCGGGCTTCCTTACATCAGGCGGGGCAGATAGCGGCATTCTGGCGCCGCCCGTGCCTGACTGGCAAGGAGCGCCTCAGACCAAAGCATAGACAAGCCGAAACCCCGGCGTTGAGCGGCGCCAAATCACCGTTTTCATCGAATGTTTTGCAAAAAATCACGGAACCGCGCGATCGTGCCTAAACTCCAAACTGCGCGGCTGGACTGATAACCGGCCCAAATGGCGCCGTTGGGTCTGTACGAACCTCGCAGTTTGCGTACAGAGCCGGGCCAGACCCTTGTTCATTGGTACGCACATAAAGAGAACAAAGCTATGAAACGGATTCTTCTCGGTACTCTCTTCACCGCTGTATCCATCAACGCCATGGCTCAGGCGCCAGGCGGCCCGGATTGCGGTTGGGGCAACATGCTGTTCGAAGGTAAGCGTGGTACTCCGGCTCACTTCCTGGCATCCACCACCAACGGCACTTCCGGTAACGCAACCTTCGGCATGACGTCCGGCACCAACGGTTGCGCCACCAACGCGGCGCTGACCTATGGCGGCAAATCCTGGTTTGCCATGAATGGCATGATGAACGAGCTGTCCGAAGACATGGCCAAGGGTCAGGGCGAAGCGCTGACCACTTACGCCGTGGTACTGGGCGTGGCGCCGGAAGACCGTGCGCACTTCGCCGCCGTCACTCACGAACACTTCCAGCAGATCTTCAGCAAGGCGGATGTGACCGCGGAAGATGTGCATACCAATACCCTGGCCGTTCTGAAGAACGACCCGCGTCTGGCGAAGTACGCCACTCAAGCATAAGCTCGACCCGCCCGCCTCTCTTGGGGAAGCGGGCTTTTTATTTTTTAGACCTGTCCGTCTTTGGGTAACGCCTTTCAAGCGGCATCATCAACGCCGGGCTTTGTTCTTTTCCTGTTTAAGTTGCTGACTATGCTCAAACGCCTTGCCTGGCTGGCGCTCTGTGTCTGCGCCCCGCTGTCCGCCGCGCCTCACATTGACAATCAACGTTTGCAGCAACTGGCCAACGACCCCTTCTGGATTTCCCTGGGTCATTACGAAACTGCCAAGCTCGGTGGCTGGCGCAGCTATGTCAGCGACAAGAAGTTTTTCCTCGCCGTCGATGGCAATGAACACCCTGACCATGAACTGGCGGCTACCGTACAAGCGCTGTACGCCCCGGCCAGTGCCGGTGAACGACATGCACAATGCGTTTACCCGGCGCGTACCCGCTGGCTGAAAGCGCAGCTCAACCTGACCGACCTGCCGACGCCGGACTGCGCCGGGTTCAAGCAGTGGTTCAAGGACGTCTCGCCCCATAGTGCAGTGATGATTTTCCCGGCGGCCTACCTCAACAGCCCATCCTCCATGTTCGGCCATACCCTGCTGCGCATCGATCAGGCAGATGTGCAGCGTGACAAGACGTCGCTGCTCAGTTACGCGATCAACTTCGGCGCGTACATCGAAGGCTCGGACAACAGCATCCTCTACGCCTGGAAAGGCCTGATGGGCGGCTATCCCGGCCTGTTTGCCCTTGTGCCCTATCAGGAAAAACTCTCGGAATACCGCAGCCTGGAAAACCGTGACCTGTGGGAGTACCGCCTGAACCTGACTCAGGCCGAAACCGAGCGCATGGTCGAGCACGTCTGGGAGTTGAAGCAGATCAAATTCGATTACTTCTTCTTCGACGAAAACTGCTCCTATCGCCTGTTGGAACTGCTGCAAGTGGCGCGTCCGAGCCTGCGCCTGACCGGACAATTCCCGCTCACCGCCATTCCCACCGACACCGTCAAAGCCGTCAAGGAGGCCGGGCTGGTGGAGTCCATTCAATACCGCCCTTCCCGCGAACGGGAATTGCTGAGTCGCGCCGAGTCCCTGACCGAAGAAGAACAACAGTGGGTGCTGAAAGTCAGCGCCGACCAGAAACAACTGCAAACCCCGGCATTCAAGGCACAACCCCGTGACCGCCAGGCGCTGATCGTCGACGCGGCCTATCGCCTGGAACGTTACCGCGCCAACGGCCAGGAACGAGACTCGCAACGGGCGCAACGCAGTTTCGAATTATTGCGGGCAATCAACCAGAACCCGGCGCCGGAGCTGGACATCCCACAACCCGGCCTGCCCGAGGACGGCCACGAATCCCGCACCTGGCAGGCCGGCCTGGGCACCCGTGGCGACCGCGCGTTTGGCGAATATGGCCTGCGCATGGCCTATCACGACCTGAACGACAATGCCGAAAGCTTCCCCCTTGGCGCGCAGATCGAAATCCTGCAACTGAAACTGCGTCAGTACGAAGGCAATGACTGGCAGGTGCAGCAACTGGACCTGGCGACCATTCGCTCCCTGACTCCGCGCAATGAGCTGCTGCAACCACTGTCGTGGCAAGTCACGGGTGGCCTGGAGCGGGTACCGGGCAAGCATGACGATGAAAATCTGGTCAGCCACGTCAATGGCGGGGGCGGCGGCACCTGGCAACTGGGCGACGACATGCTGGGTTTCGCCCTGGGTACCGTGCGCGTGGAGCACAACAATGATTTCGCCGGATTTATCGCGCCGGCGGCAGGTTTCAACACGGGCCTGTTGTGGAAAAACCCGCTGGGCAACCTCAGTCTGGAAACCAGGGGGGATTTTTTCACCAATGGCGAAGTACGTCGCAGCGTGAGCCTGAATCAGCAGTGGGAATGGTCACGCAACCTGGGCGTGCGCCTGAGTGCCCAGCGCGAATTCAGTCATCTGGCCTCGCCCGGGAACGAAGTGATGCTTGAGGTGAAGTGGTATCACTATTGACGGCCAAAACTCGCAAGAGCAAAGCTTGCAACCATGGCCCAAGCCCCTATCGGGAGAACACCATGAGTCGCGCCTTCGTCAATGAAGACAACGCTGCCGCGCAAACCGATCAGCCGGTCGAACGGCAGGTCAGCGGGCAACCCAATTACGTCACGCCTGCCGGCCTGAGCCTGTTGCAAGACAAGGTTGCCGAGTTGCAAGTGCTGCATGGCGAGCAATCGGCACTCGGCGATCAGGCTGACAAACAACTGTTGGCCAACCTTGAACGCGACTTACGCTACTTCCATCAACGCCTGCAAAGTGCCCAGGTCGTGCCGCCCGCGACGTCAACCACAAAGGTCCAGATCGGCAGCCGGGTCACCTACGCCGATGAACAGGGTACCGAGCACTGCGTGCAACTGGTCGGCGAAGACCAGGCCGCTGCCGCCAAAGGCCTGATCAATTGGGGGTCGCCGCTGGGTCGGGCGTTACTCGGGGCGCACCCCGGTGACGAGGTGCTGTGGCAACGCCCGGCCGGCGATCAACGGATCGAAGTCATCCGCATCGAACCGGCTTAGACGACGCCTTGGGCCAGCATGGCATCGGCGACCTTGACGAAACCGGCGATGTTCGCGCCCTTGACGTAGTTGACCTGGCCGTTCTCTTCACCGTAATGCACGCAAGCATGGTGGATCGACTGCATGATTGCGTGCAGCTTGCTGTCCACTTCACCACCGGTCCACAGCAGGCGCATGGCGTTCTGCGACATCTCCAGCCCGCTCACGGCAACCCCGCCGGCGTTGGACGCCTTGCCCGGTGCGAACAGAATCCCCGCCTCGATGAACAGGTCCACCGCTTCAAGGGTGGTCGGCATGTTTGCGCCTTCCGCCACACATATACAGCCGTTGCGCAGCAGCGCGCGAGCGGCATCGGCATCCAGTTCGTTTTGGGTGGCGCACGGCAGCGCGATGTCGCAGCTCAGGCCCCACGGGTGCTGGCCGGCGAGGAACTCCAGACCGAAACGGCCGGCCAGTTCGCTGATCCGCCCGCGCTGGACGTTTTTCAGTTCCAGCAGTGCTTGCCATTGTGCTTCGGTCAAACCGCTTTCGCAGTACAACGTGCCCTCGGAATCCGACAGCGAAATCACTTTACCGCCCAGGTCCATGACCTTGCGTGCCGCGTACTGCGCGACGTTGCCGGAACCGGAAATCGCCACGCGCTTGCCTTCGACTGCCAGGCCGCGACGCTTGAGCATTTCCTCGGCGAAGTACACGCAACCGAAACCAGTAGCCTCCGGGCGAATAAGGCTGCCGCCGTAGCTCGGGCCCTTGCCGGTCAGAACGCTGGTGAACTGGTTGCTCAGGCGCTTGTACTGGCCGAACAGGAAACCGATCTCGCGGGCGCCGACACCGATATCACCCGCCGGCACGTCAACGTCGGCACCGATGTGACGGTACAGCTCGCTCATGAAGGCCTGGCAGAAACGCATGACTTCCGCATCGCTTTTGCCTTTCGGATCGAAGTCCGAACCGCCCTTGCCACCGCCCATGGGCAACGACGTCAGCGAGTTTTTGAAGGTCTGCTCGAACGCGAGGAACTTCAACACACCCAGGTTCACCGAAGGGTGGAAGCGCAACCCGCCCTTGTATGGACCGATGGCGCTATTCATCTGGATGCGGAACCCGCGATTGACCTGCACCTTGCCATGATCGTCGACCCAGGAAACCCGAAACACGATTGCCCGCTCCGGCTCGCAAATCCGCTCCAGAATGCCTGAAGTCAGATAGTGCGGATTGGCCTCGAGAAAAGGCCACAAACTGCGCAGGACCTCTTCGACAGCCTGGTGAAATTCAGGTTGGTCCGGATCGCGTTTTTTCAGGCGGGCAAGGAAGGATTCGACGGATTCGATCATGGAAAAGTCTCGGCAAATTTATTGTCGTTGGAAGAAATTGAGCCGGACTGTAACAAACGATTCGCGCACAGGAACAGAGCAAAGTGTCGCTTTTATGAAATTAAATGGTACACAGGATATAAATTAGCCCTGTTTTCCGGGTGTTTTTGCACCCCAATAGGGAGGCCATCCTTGAGTTATGCACCAACAGTTACACCGCCATCGCGAGCAAGCTTTGCTCCTACAGTTGTGTGGGAGCAAAGCTTGCTCGCGATCGACTCACTGCGACATCACTGAAAAACCGCGCAAAAAAAAACGGAGCCCGAAGGCTCCGTTCTTTTTTCATGCCACCAACCCCAAATCAGGCCAGTTTCTTGTGCCGTACACGATGTGGCTGGGCAGCCGCTTCGCCGAGACGCTTTTTGCGATCGGCTTCGTACTCGGTGTAGTTGCCTTCGAAGAACACCGCTTGCGAATCGTCTTCGTACGCCAGGATGTGAGTCGCGACGCGGTCAAGGAACCACCGATCGTGGGAGATCACAATGGCGGCGCCCGGGAAGTCCAGCAGGGCTTCTTCCAGGGAACGCAGGGTCTCGACGTCGAGGTCGTTGGACGGTTCGTCGAGCAGCAGGACGTTGCCGCCCTCCTTCAGGGTCAGGGCCAGGTGCAAGCGACCGCGCTCACCACCGGACAAGTCCTTGACGAACTTCTGCTGGTCGCCGCCCTTGAAGTTGAAGCGACCGACATAGGTACGCGACGGGATCTCGTAGTTGCCGATGCGGATCTGGTCGGAACCGTCGGAGATCTGCTGGAACACAGTCTTGCTGCCGTCCAGGTCTTCACGGCTCTGATCCACGCAAGCGAGCTGCACGGTTTCGCCAACTTCGATGCTGCCCGAATCCGGGGTTTCCTTGCCCATCAGCATGCGGAACAGCGTGGATTTACCCGCGCCGTTACCGCCGATCACGCCGACGATGGCGCCTTTAGGCATGGAGAACGACAGGTTGTCGATCAATACGCGATCGCCGTAGCCCTTGGTGACGTTCTTGAATTCGATGACCTTGTCGCCCAGGCGCGGACCGGCGGGGATGTAGATCTCGTTGGTTTCGCTGCGCTTCTGGAATTCCTGCGATTGCATTTCTTCGAAGCGTTGCAGACGGGCCTTGGATTTCGACTGGCGAGCCTTGGCGCCTTTGCGCACCCACTCCAGCTCTTCCTTCATGGCCTTTTCGTGAGCCGACTGCTGTTTGGATTCCTGGGCCAGACGATCGGACTTGGCTTCCAGCCAACCCGAGTAGTTGCCCTCGTAAGGAATGCCCGCGCCGCGGTCGAGTTCCAGGATCCAGCCTGCGACGTTGTCCAGGAAGTAACGGTCGTGCGTGATCGCGACGACGGTGCCCGGGAAATCGTGCAGGAAGTGCTCAAGCCAGGCGACGGAGTCGGCGTCCAGGTGGTTGGTCGGCTCGTCGAGCAGCAGCATGTCGGGGGCGGACAGCAGCAGGCGGCACAGGGCCACGCGACGCTTTTCACCACCGGAAAGGTGTTCGACCTTGGCCTCCCAGGCCGGCAGGCGCAGCGCATCGGCGGCGACTTCCAGCTGACGCTCCAGGTTGTGACCGTCGCTGGCTTGCAGGATCGCTTCCAGCTTGGCTTGCTCGGCAGCCAGTTTGTCGAAGTCGGCATCCGGATCGGCATAAGCCGCGTAGACCTCGTCCAGACGCGCCTGGGCGTCCTTGATCACGCTGACTGCTTCCTCGACCACTTCACGCACGGTCTTGGTCGGATCAAGTTGCGGCTCTTGCGGCAGATAACCAATGTTCAGGTCCGGCATCGGACGGGCTTCGCCGTCGAACTCGGTGTCGACGCCTGCCATGATTTTCAGCAGCGTGGATTTACCCGAACCGTTGAGGCCGAGCACGCCGATCTTGGCGCCGGGGAAGAACGACAGGGAGATGTTTTTCAGGATTTCCCGCTTCGGCGGAACAACTTTGCCCAGCCGATGCATGGTGAATACGTATTGAGCCATGGAGAACCTAGGGTCAGTGACTGATGAATGAATAGAGCGCAGGCGATGCCCGGCCAGACCTTGCGCGTTGACCGCTTGATGGAAACCAATGCGTGCGCGCTGAAAAAAGCCTGATTTTAGGAACTGGAACGCTCCCGCGTAACCGGCAAAGCTACCTTAATGACGAGAGGCAGTCCAGCCGAGCGGGGCTGGCACTTTGCCACAACTCAAGGCATGCTAGCCGCCCTTCGGGCGTCCGGCTTATAGTGCATGTCGCGCCAGTCCAGCCAAACCGCAGGATTACAGTTTGTCCAATGTCCCTCCGTCCCTGACCCCCAGTGTACCGACAGCGGCACCTGGTTCGCCCCTGCGCGGGACTCTGAAAGGTGCGCTGGCGACACTCGTTCTGTTGTTGCTCGCACTGCTGTTCTGGCAACTGCTGGACCAACTGCGTGAGACCCGGAAAAACCAGCGGCAGTACACCATCGACTACACCGCCGACCTGGCCGCGCAAGTCAGCCAGAACATGGCGCTCAACGCGCAGATTGCCCTTAACCTGCTACCGATCGTCGAACAGCCGCAAAGTACCGACGAACAGCAGGAGCTCCTGCGCAAGCTGCAAAAATCCTTGCCGGACCTGACCAGCCTGGCCTTGCTCAGCCCCTCCGGGACCATCCTCAAGGACAGCGCCACCAATAGCGAAGACGCCGACTACTTGAGTGAACTGGTCCGGCGCAGTCATGCCCAGCCTCATTACTTCAGCAATGCCATTGATGGCTCGGTGGTGCATCTGCTGTTGCATCAGGTCAGCGGCAGCACTCGTGGCTACTGGGCCTTGCGCCTCAAACCAACGTTTTTTTCATCACTGACCCGACTGAACGAGACCGATGGCCGTCCGCAGTGGCTGGTGGAGAACCGCTACAACCACCAGATCATCAGCCGCGATGAAGCACTGCCGCTGGTCAACCCGGGCACGCTGACCCAGGACGACCTGGGCAATAGCGTACTGACCGTTCCGCTGAGTAGCAGCGACTGGCAACTGCGCGGTCTGTTCGATCGCCAGCGTGTGCTCGAAGAGCTGCTACCGGCCTTCATCGGCAAATGCCTGCTGGGCCTGGCCTTTTCCATGTTGCCGTTTATCGTCCTGCTGAACATGCGCCGACGTCAGCGACAGTTGCATGAGGGTCGTCGGCGCTATCAGGAGATTTTCGAAGGCACCGGCGTTGCGCTGTGCGTACTCGACATGTCCGGCCTCAAGAGCACGTTCGACAAGGCTCGGCTGCAAGGCAACGAGCAACTGCAATCTTGGCTCGAGGACCCGGAACAACGCCTGCAGTTACTGCTGGCGCTGCGGATTACCGAAGTCAACCAGGTGGCCCTGCAGCTGCTCAATGTCAGCACCTGCGGGCAAGCCTGGGACTTGCTGATCGACGGCAACCCGCTCGATGGCAGCGCCATCGGCAATCAAGTGCTCGAAGCGGTGTTCAACCAGCAGCAACAACTTGAGCTGGAGATCAAACTCCAGGATGCCATGGGCCGCGACCAGCACCTGTGGCTGGTGCTGCGCCTGCCGCAAAGCCCCGAAGACTATAAAGCGGTGATCCTGAGCATCACCGACATCACCAGCCGCAAGCTCATCGAGTTGTCGCTGCAGGAACGCGAAGGATTCTGGTCCGATGTGGTGCGCACCGTCCCCGATCACCTGTACGTGCAGGACGTGATCAGCCAGCGCATGATCTACAGCAACCACCATCTGGGCCAGACCCTGGGCTACAACCGCACCGAATTGCAGCAAATGGGCGAGTACTTCTGGGAAATCCTCCTGCACCCCGACGATGCCGACCATTATCACCGCTCGCGCCAGGTCCAGCGGCAAGGTGGCTACAGCCAATTGATGCAATGCCAGTTGCGCTTCCGTCACCGGGACGGCGAATGGCGCCGCTTCGACATTCGTGAACAGGCACTGGCGCGAGACGGGCACGACCAGGTGATCCGCATCATTGGCGTGGCCAAGGACGTCACCGAGCAGATCGAAGCCAGTGAGTCCCTGCGCGATAGCGAGCAGCGCTACCGGATGCTCGCCGAAAGCATCAGCGATGTGATTTTCTCCACCGACAACCGCATGTCGCTCAACTATGTCAGCCCATCGGTGCAAACCGTGCTGGGTTACGACGCCGAGTGGATTTTCCAGAACGGTTGGCAATCGACCATTGCCAACCCGCAACAATTGACAGGCATCTATAGCCTGATGGAGCGGGTCAGCAAAGCGCTTGATCATCCCGAGCAACTGGCACTGTTGCGCAACCAGGGACAGACCCAATTGTTCCTGTTCGACTGCCTGCGGGCCGATGGGCGCAAGATACCCATCGAGCTGCGGCTGGTGCTGGTCTGGGATGAACACGGCGCATTCGAAGGCGTATTAGGTGTCGGCCGCGACATCAGCCAGCAACGCCGTGCCGAAAAAGACCTGCGCATGGCCGCTACGGTTTTTGAACACTCGACTTCGGCGATCCTGATCACCGACCCCGCCGGCTACATTGTCCAGGCCAACGAGGCCTTCAGCCGCGTCAGCGGGTATGCGGTTGAACAGGTGCTCGACCAGTTGCCGAACATACTGACCGTCGACGAGCAGCAGGAAGCCCATCTGCGCTACGTGCTCAAGCAACTGAACCAGAACAGCACCTGGGAAGGCGAAGTCTGGCTCAAACGCCGCAATGGCGAGCATTACCCTGCGTGGGTCGGCATTACCGCAGTGCTGGACGACGAAGGCGATCTGGCCAGTTACGTCTGCTTCTTCAGCGACATCAGCGAACGCAAGGCCAGTGAGCAACGGATCCATCGCCTCGCCTATTACGACGCCCTGACGCACCTGCCCAACCGCACACTGTTCCAGGACCGCCTGCACACTGCGTTGCAAGCGGCCGACCGGCAAAAATCCTGGGTGGTGTTGATGTTCCTTGACCTCGACCGCTTCAAGCCGATCAACGACTCCCTGGGTCACGCCGCCGGCGACCGCATGCTCAAGGAAATGGCCACGCGCCTGCTCGGTTGTGTCGACGATGACGACACGGTGGCACGCATGGGTGGCGACGAGTTCACCTTGCTCCTGCAACCGCGGATCAACCGTGAGATCGCCCTGAACCGGGCGATTCACGTGGCGGAACAGATTCTCGCCAGTCTGGTGAAACCGTTCGTGCTCGAAGGTCGCGAGTTCTTTGTCACCGCCAGTATCGGCATCGCCTTGAGCCCGCAGGATGGCGACGAACTCAGCCAATTGATGAAGAACGCCGACACCGCCATGTACCACGCCAAGGAGCGCGGCAAGAACAACTTCCAGTTCTATCAGGCGGACATGAACGCCAGCGCCCTGGAGCGTCTGGAACTGGAAAGCGATTTGCGCCATGCCCTGGAACAGAACGAGTTCGTGCTGTTTTATCAGCCGCAATTCAGCGGCGACGGCAAACGCCTGACCGGTGCCGAGGCGCTATTGCGCTGGCGTCATCCGCGCCGTGGCCTGGTACCGCCGGGAGACTTCATTCCGGTACTCGAAGAACTCGGCCTGGTCGTGGATGTGGGCGATTGGGTGATCAGCGAAGCCTGCCGCCAGCTCAAGACCTGGCATCAGGCCAAAGTACGCGTCCCGAAGGTGTCGGTGAACATTTCGGCGCGGCAGTTCTCCGACGGCCAGCTCGGTACGCGGATCGCCACCATCCTCAAGGACACCGGCCTGCCGCCGGCGTGCCTGGAACTGGAACTGACCGAAAGTATCCTGATGCGCGAGGTCAGCGAAGCGATGCATATTCTCGATGGCCTGAAGAATCTCGGGTTGAGCATTGCGGTCGACGACTTCGGTACGGGTTACTCATCGCTCAACTACCTCAAGCAGTTCCCGATCGACGTGCTGAAAATCGACCGCACCTTCGTCGATGGCCTGCCGTCGGGTGAACAGGATGCGCAGATTGCCCGGGCGATCATCGCCATGGCCCACAGCCTCAACCTCGCGGTCATCGCCGAGGGCGTCGAAACCCACGAGCAGCTTGATTTCCTGAGGGAGCACGGCTGTGACGAGGTTCAGGGTTATCTGTTCGGCCACCCGATGCCGGCGAACAAGTTCGAACTGCAGTTCAGCAATGATGCGCTGTTCATGTTTGACTGAGGTTTTGCAGTGAGGCAGCAGACCAGCTCCCACAGGGTCCCGCCGTGGATCAATACTCATGGCTCAAACACGGACATTGTGGGAGCTGGCTTGCCAGCGATGGGGCCTGCACAGGCGCCGCATGTCAGTCATGAAGCCCACTTGTCTGCGACATGATGCCGTTTCATATGCCATCTAAAACCCGATGGGGTAGAATGCCCCCCTTTTCTGCCCCCGATCCTTGAGGACCGCCATGTTCAGCCGTGATTTGACTATTGCCAAGTACGACGCCGATCTCTTTGCCGCCATGGAGCAAGAAGCTCAGCGCCAGGAAGAGCACATTGAGCTGATCGCTTCGGAAAACTACACCAGCCCCGCGGTGATGGAAGCTCAAGGCTCGGTACTGACCAACAAGTACGCCGAAGGTTACCCGGGCAAGCGCTACTACGGTGGTTGCGAGTACGTCGACGTCGTCGAGCAGCTGGCAATCGATCGCGCCAAAGAGCTGTTCGGCGCCGATTACGCCAACGTCCAGCCGCACGCCGGCTCGCAAGCCAACAGCGCCGTTTACCTGGCCCTGCTGTCGGCCGGCGACACCATCCTGGGCATGAGCCTGGCCCATGGCGGTCACCTGACCCACGGTGCCAGCGTTTCCTCGTCGGGCAAGCTGTACAACGCCATCCAGTACGGCATCGACGCCAATGGCCTGATCGACTACGACGAAGTCGAGCGCCTGGCCGTCGAGCACAAGCCGAAAATGATCGTGGCCGGCTTCTCTGCCTACTCGCAGATCCTGGACTTCCCGCGCTTCCGCGCAATCGCCGACAAGGTTGGCGCTTACCTGTTCGTCGACATGGCCCACGTGGCCGGTCTGGTCGCCGCTGGCGTCTACCCGAACCCGGTTCCGTTCGCTGACGTGGTGACCACCACCACCCACAAGACCCTGCGCGGTCCACGTGGCGGCCTGATCCTGGCTCGCGCCAACGCCGACATCGAGAAGAAGCTGAACTCCGCAGTATTCCCGGGTGCCCAGGGCGGCCCGCTGGAGCACGTGATCGCGGCTAAAGCGATTTGCTTCAAGGAAGCGCTGCAGCCTGAGTTCAAGGCTTACCAGCAACAAGTGGTGAAAAACGCCCAGGCCATGGCCAGCGTGTTCATCGAGCGCGGTTTCGACGTGGTCTCCGGCGGTACTGAAAACCACCTGTTCCTGCTGTCGCTGATCAAACAGGAAATCTCCGGTAAGGACGCTGACGCCGCTCTGGGCAAGGCATTCATCACCGTGAACAAAAACTCCGTGCCAAACGACCCACGCTCCCCGTTCGTCACTTCCGGCCTGCGCTTCGGCACTCCGGCTGTGACCACTCGCGGCTTCAAGGAAGCAGAGTGCAAGGAACTGGCCGGCTGGATCTGCGACATCCTGGCTGACCTGAACAACGAAGCGGTGATCGACGCCGTTCGTGAGAAAGTCAAAGCCATCTGCAAGAAGCTGCCGGTGTACGGTGCTTAATCAGCCCCGCTAAACCGCAGCAATAAAAAAACCGGCCAGAGATGGCCGGTTTTTTTTGCTCGCGACAATTGCAGATCCTGACTGTTTGACGCTACTCGGCCGCAACACGTGAAAAGCCTTCACGGATTTTCTCTTCCGGCAAATCATCGGCGATGAACACGATTACGCTTTCTCGTGCCTCATCGTTCTCCCACTCCGTGTCCCAGTCGAATCCGTAAAGCTTCAGCACGCCCTGAAACACCATGCGGCGTGGTTCGCCCAGGATGTTCAGCACTCCCTTGTACCGCAGCAATTGCTTGCCATGGTCTTCCAGCAGCTCGTTCATGAATTCGCTGAGTTTGTCGATATCCAGCGGTTTGTCGGTGCGTAGCACCAAGCTGGAAATGCGGTCGACGGAGGGTGCGGTGCTGACTGGACGCAAGCTCACACCTCCACCAAGGTCGGCATTGAGATTGAATCCACGCACGTCGAGCAGTTCGGCCAGATCGATCTTGCCGTGGTCAACCACACGAATGGGCGCGCGGCGGTTGATGCGAGTCAGACGCTCACTCAACGCGATGAAGGCCGGCTCGTCCACCAGATCGCGCTTGCTGACCAGTAGGCGGTCGGCGAAACCGATCTGTGCCTGGGCGATGGTTTGGGTCAGGTGTTGGTCGGCGTGCGCCGCATCCACCAGGGTGATGATGCCGTCGAGGATGTAACGCTCGCGCAGCTCTTCGTCGATGAAGAACGTTTGCGCCACGGGTGCCGGGTCAGCCAGACCCGTGCATTCGATCACCAGGCGATCGAAGGCGATTTCTCCGCTGTCCAGGCGTTCGAGCAGCAGGTACAGAGCCTTTGTCAGGTCGGTGTGGATGGTGCAGCAGACGCAGCCATTGGACAGCGTCATCACTTGCACCGGCTCGTCACCCAGCAATTGGGTGTCGATACCGGCGTCACTGAATTCGTTTTCGATCACGGCGATTTTCAGGCCGTGCTCGGCTTTGAGCAGGTGGCGCAACAGCGTGGTTTTGCCGGCGCCGAGGAAGCCGCTGAGGATCGTTACAGGGATGGGAGAGGACAAAAGCGGATCTCCTGTTAGCAGAAAATTAGGAAGCAACACTAAACAATTGTGGGAGCGAGCCTGCTCGCGAAAGCGGTGTGTCATTCAACATTCATGTTGACTGATACGACCTCTTCGCGAGCAGGCTCGCTCCCACAGGTTTTCGCTTTACATCATGATCTGTCTAACAGATCAACAGCACTTCGGCCCACCCTTGCCACCGTAACGGGCTTCCTGGCGCTCGCGGAAGAACGCCTCATAGCTCATCACCGGTTTGTCCGGGTGTTTGCTGTGCATGTGCTCGACGTAGTTGTCGTAGTCGGGCATGCCCACCATCAGGCGCGCGGCCTGACCGAGGTATTTTCCGAGGCGACTCAGGTCATTGAACATGCTGCATTCCTCGATCACGCATCCGGCAGCGCCTGGAAGGGTGATTCTTTATCCGTGCGTTCTTTTTTACCCCAGGAGGCAATGCCGACCTTGAGTGCATAGAACAGGATACTGAACACCACGAACAGAAACAGCGCGGTCAGGGTGGCGTTGGTGTAGGCGTTGAAGATCACGTGCTGCATCTGCGTGATGTCCTTGGCCGGGGCGAGGATCTGACCATTGGCCAGGGCATCGCTGTATTTTTTCGCCAGCGACAGGAAGCCGATCGCCGGGTTGGCGTCGAACAGCTTGATGAAGCCGGCGGTGGTGGTACAGATCAGCAGCCATACCGCGGGCAGCAAGGTCACCCAGATATAGCGTTGGCGTTTCATTTTGATCAGCACCACCGTGCCGAGCATCAGCGCGATACCGGCCAGCATCTGGTTGGAGATGCCGAACAGCGGCCACAGGGTGTTGATGCCACCCAGCGGATCGATCACGCCTTGATACAGCAGCCAACCCCACATGGCTACACAACCGGCGGTGGCGATCAGGTTGGCGGTCCAGGATTCAGTGCGTTGTAGCGCCGGTACAAAAGAGCCGAGCAAGTCCTGCAGCATGAAACGCCCGGCACGGGTACCGGCGTCCACCGCCGTCAGGATGAACAGGGCTTCGAACAGGATCGCGAAGTGGTACCAGAACGCCATGGTGTTTTCACCCGGCAGCACACTGTGCAGGATCTGCGCGATACCGACCGCCAGGGTCGGTGCACCACCGGCCCGGGCGAGGACGGTGGTTTCCCCGATGTCATGGGCCACCGCTTGCAGCGCCTCCGGTGTAATCGCGAAGCCCCAGTTGCTGACGGCTGTCGCCACGGCCACCACATCGCCGCCGACCACGGCGGCCGGGCTGTTCATGGCGAAATACACGCCGGGCTCGATCACCGACGCGGCGACCATGGCCATGATGGCCACGAAGGATTCCATCAGCATGCCGCCGTAACCGATGTAACGAGCATTGGTCTCGTTATCCAGCAGCTTCGGCGTGGTGCCGGAGGAAATCAGCGCATGGAAACCGGAGACTGCACCACAGGCAATGGTGATGAACAGGAACGGGAACAGGCCGCCCTTCCACACCGGGCCGGTGCCGTCGACGAATTGGGTCAGGGCCGGCATTTTCAGCTCGGGCATGGTGATCAGGATGCCGATCGCCAAGGCGACGATGGTGCCGATTTTCAGGAAAGTGGACAGGTAGTCACGGGGCGCCAGAATCAGCCACACCGGTAACGAGGCAGCGACAAAACCGTAGCCGATCAGCATCCAGGTAATCTGCACGCCATTGAAGGTGAACGCCTTGGCCCACACCGGGTCGGCGGCAATCTGCCCGCCCAGCCAGATCGAACCCAGCAGCAGCAATACGCCGACCACGGAGATTTCACCGATGCGGCCCGGACGGATGTAGCGCATGTAAATGCCCATGAACATCGCGATCGGGATGGTCGCCATCACCGTGAAAATCCCCCATGGGCTTTCGGCCAGGGCCTTGACCACGATCAGCGCCAATACCGCGAGGATGATGATCATGATCAGGAAGCAGCCGAACAGCGCAATAGTGCCGGGGATGCGGCCCATTTCTTCACGGACCATGTCGCCGAGCGAGCGGCCGTTGCGGCGGGTGGACATGAACAGGACCATGAAGTCCTGCACGGCACCGGCCAGCACCACGCCGGCGATCAGCCACAGCGTACCGGGCAGGTAGCCCATCTGCGCTGCCAGGACCGGACCGACCAGCGGCCCCGCACCGGCGATGGCCGCGAAGTGGTGACCGAAGAGAATGTGTTTGTTGGTTGGAACGTAGTCCAGACCATCGTTGTTGAGCACGGCGGGGGTGGCCCGTCGCGGGTCGAGTTGCATCACATTGTTAGCGATGAACAGGCTGTAGTAGCGATACGCGACCAGATAGATAGCCACGGCAGCGACCACAATCCACAAGGCGTTGATCGCCTCACCTCGGCGCAATGCCACTACCCCGAGGGCACAGGCCCCAACGATTGCCAGCACCAGCCAGGGTAAGTGACGTAGCGGGCCATTATTATTTTTCATTTTATTATTCCAGCCAGAGTGGACAGAAAGACAACCACCCCGAGTTTAGCTCTCCTGACAACAAAGGCCATACCCCAACATTGGTCTAGAGCCCTGTCCTGCTGGCAGGTTCTAACAAGGCGGGTCTATAGTCAGCGAACATCTAGAGGATTGCGCCATGAGCGAACACCCTGCCGATCGCCGCCGCTTCAAACGTATTGCGTTCGATGCCAAAACCGAGCTGAGCCAGGGGGCGTTCATCTGGCCGGTGAAGCTGATCGATCTGTCGCTCAAGGGGCTACTGATCGAGCGGCCTGAACTGTGGCTGGGTAATCCGAAGCAAGATTTTTTTGTCGACATTCATCTGAGCGAAGACATCGACATCGAAATGGATGTGCAACTGGCCCATGAAGACCATGGCCAGCTCGGGTTTGTCTGCCGCCACATCAGTTTGGAGTCCATTGAGCGCCTGCGGCGATTGATTGAATTCAATCTGGGTGATCCGCGGGAGCTTGAGCGGGAGTTGGGTGCCTTGATCGAGGTCTGACGGCCCTATGATTCCAATGTGGGAGCGAGCCTGCTCGCGAAGGGGGCGTGTCAGTCGACATGAATGTTGAATGTGCTGGCCTCTTCGCGAGCAGGCTCGCTCCCACAGAGGGTTTGCGTTGCCCATGCAATCCGGGCCCCACCACTGTCCATTTTGGGAGTGAGCCTGCTCGCGAAGGCGGTGGGTCAGTCGGTATAGGTGTTGGATGTGCTGGCCTCTTCGCGAGCAGGCTCGCTCCCACAGGGGATTGGTCTTGCTTAGGCAATCCGGGCCCCGCCACTGTCCATTGTGGGAGCGAGCCTGCTCGCGAAGGCGGTGGATCAGTCGGCATAGGTGTTGGATGTGCTGGCCTCGTCGCGAGCAGGCTCCCACAGGGGATTGGTCTTGCTTATGCAATCCGGGCCCCACCACGGTCCATTGTGGGAGCGAGCCTGCTCGCGAAGGGGGCGTGTCAGTCGACATGAATGTTGAATGACACACCGCCTTCGCTGGCTAGCCAGCGCCTACAAAGCGCTGTGCTTATTCGAACAATGCGTCGAGCGCCTGCTCCAGTCGGGTGACGGCAATGATCTGCAACCCGGGCGGGGCCTCTTTCGGCGCATTGCCCTTAGGCACGATGGCACGCTTGAAACCGTGCTTGGCCGCTTCCTTCAGGCGCTCCTGGCCGCTTGGCACCGGACGCACTTCGCCAGACAACCCCACCTCACCAAACACCAGCAAATCATGGGGCAGCGGCCGGTTGCGCAAACTGGACATCACCGCCGCCATCAACGCCAGGTCGGACGCCGTTTCCAGCACCTTCACGCCGCCGACCACGTTGAGAAACACGTCCTGATCGTGGGTGGGGATACCGCCGTGACGATGCAGCACCGCCAGCAACATCGCCAGACGATTCTGATCCAGCCCCAGCGTCACCCGACGCGGGTTGGCCAAATGGCTGTCATCCACCAATGCCTGGACTTCCACCAGCATCGGCCGTGTGCCCTCCCACGTTGCCATGACCACACTGCCCGGGACTTCTTCCTGAGCACGGGTCAGAAAAATCGCCGATGGGTTGGAGACTTCTTTCAGGCCCTTGTCAGTCATGCCGAACACACCCAATTCGTTGACCGCGCCGAAACGGTTTTTCACGGCCCGCAATAAACGCAAACGTCCGTCGGATTCGCCCTCGAAATACAGCACGGTGTCGACCATGTGCTCCAGCACCCGCGGCCCGGCCAATGCGCCTTCCTTGGTCACGTGGCCGACAAGGAAAATCGCCGTGCCACTCTGCTTGGCATAGCGCACCAGCAAGGCCGCGCTTTCGCGCACCTGGGAAACGCCACCCGGTGCCGATTGCAGTTGCTCGGTGAAAATCGTCTGGATCGAATCGATCACCATGACCTTGGGTTTTTCCTGTCGGGCCGTGGCGATGATGGTTTCGATGCAGGTTTCGGTCATGACCCGCAGTTGGTCCTGAGGCAAGCCCAGGCGTCGGGCGCGCATGGCCACTTGTTGCTGGGATTCTTCACCGGTGACGTAGAGGGCCGGCATGCTCTTGGCCAGGTTGCACAAGGTCTGCAACAAAATGGTCGATTTGCCGATGCCGGGGTCACCGCCGATCAACACCACGGAACCGTCGACGAGCCCCCCGCCCAATACCCGATCCAGTTCGCTGGATACGGTGGAAAAGCGCGGTATCTCTTCGACGCTGACTTCAGCCAGAGTCTTGATCTGCGCCTGTTGGCCGGCCCAACCGGTACGACCGCCGGGAGCCGCCGCCCCGCCGCTTTCCACCATGGTTTCGGTCAGCGTGTTCCAGGCGCCGCATTCGCCGCATTGACCGGCCCACTTCGGGAAGGTTGAGCCGCACTCGGTGCAGCCGTACATGCGCTTGGCCTTGGCCATCTGAACTCCCGGCAAAAACCGCGATGATAGCTCAGGTGAGACGGGTCGGCGCGACGTGTTGCAGACGAGTCGTCGGTAATATCTTATTTGGATGTCTTAATGCAGTTCGCCAGTGGCAAGTTCCGAAACTTGTACCACTGTACGGATCGACCACCCAACTCCGCCCCAATAACTTGTACACGTCTGCGACAGCTACCGTTCTTAAGTACAACTGAATATAAACATGAACCCAAAACACTACTCATACTTAAAACCCACCGGCCTGCTCTCAATCCTGAATATCGAGTTCTATTTCTTCAGGCAAACCTCAAATGAAAATTAATTTATATTTGGCCTATCCACTCCCTCCGACCTCCTATACAAAACAATGGGCTGAAAAAAGAACGGGCATGATCATGAAATGATTGTGCGAGCCCCGACTCCATTCACCCTGTACTGATGACTTTTTGCGAACTTTCCCCGGCGCGTCGGCCGATAGCAGGCAGCTTTGAGGCCGGTGAATCGAGCAAGATGTGATTGTCTGATTTACACTGCCTTCACCAACCTCATCCGTAACAAGGAAATAACCTATGGGCGTGCTAAATGAGTTCAAGGCCTTCGCGGTCAAAGGCAATGTGGTCGACATGGCCGTCGGCATCATCATCGGCGCAGCCTTCGGCAAGATTGTTTCGTCGTTTGTGGGTGACGTGGTCATGCCTCCCATCGGTTTGCTGATCGGCGGGGTAGACTTCAGTGACCTGGCCATTACGCTCAAGGCCGCCAGCGGTGACGCCCCGGCGGTGGTGCTGGCCTACGGCAAGTTCATTCAGAGCATGATCGACTTCATCATCGTCGCCTTTGCAATCTTCATGGGCGTCAAGGCCATCAACCGCCTGAAGCGCGAAGAGGCTGTCGCCCCTACCCTGCCACCAGTACCGACCAAGGAAGAAGAGCTGCTGGGTGAGATCCGTGACCTGCTCAAAGCCCAGAACAATCGACCTTGAGCGTTTGAGCGAAAAAAACGGCGCCTTGAGGGCGCCGTTTTCTTACCAGAAGTTTTCCACCGCCACCTGACCGGGTCGCCGGCTCAGGCTCAAGTGCATGTCACGCTGTTTGAGCAATTTGCGTGTGTCATCGATCATCTGCGGGTTACCGCACAGCATGACTCGCGAGTGCTCGGGTGTCATCGCCACCCCGGCAGCCCGCTCCAGCTCACCATTTTCGATCAGCGTGGTGATCCGGCCATTCAGCGCACCGGGATGTTGCTCGCGAGTGACCGTGTTGATGAGCTGCAACTTGTGCGCGAATTCCGCAAGGTATTCACGCTGCCCGAGCTCCGCTATGAGCCTCTGATAGGCCAACTCCCGGGATTCGCGCACGCTGTAGACCAGGATGATTCGCTCGAACTTCTCCCACACCTCGAAGTCCTGGAGAATCGACAGAAACGGCGCCAGGCCAGTACCGGTGGATAACAACCACAGATCACGCCCCTCGGCAAAACGATCGAGCGTCAGGTAACCGAAGGCCTGGCGGTCAACCAGCAGTGTATCGCCCACGCCTAGCCGACTCAGTTCACTGGTGAACTCGCCTCCCGGCACGACAATGGAAAAGAACTCGAGAAACTCGTCAAAGGGCGACGACACCATGGAATAAGCACGCCATACGGTACTGCCATCGGCTTTTGTCACGCCCAACCGGGCAAATTGTCCCGCACGAAAACGAAAGCCCGGATCCCTGGTGGCGCGCAGGGTGAACAGGTTCGGGGTCAATGGCTGGACGTCGAGCAAAGTCTGGCGGGTAAATTTCTCTTCGCTGGCAGTCATGGCGGGCTCCATTCAACAGATAACCGCAGTGTCTCGCAAAGCGAACCCGATAAACACCGACGCTTTGTAGTGTCTTTGGCAAACAGTCCGATTCTCACTAACTTGCTACAAGCGTTAACTGTTCAGTTCAAAATAAGATTAACACTGTCATTCAATTTAACTGCATAGCGATGTATCACGGTTAGAACCATAAACTTTCATGAAAGACGTTAATGAATTAAAAAATTCTCAACCTATGTATCGGAAACATCCTACACTCCCTTTCTCACTGACCGTCTGGATCCAATCTGCACCCTCAAGCTATCACGACTGTGGAGCCTCATGATGGAAAAATGGAAGGAGTCTCAACTTAAACAAATATCCTCTGCTACCGAACTGGAGACCGCTTACCGAATATCATTGAACTTCGTGAAAAATATCGGGTTTAAATTTTTCGCTTTTTCAACGACTTGCCCAACAAAAACTGAGCACTTCCATACGGTGCGGTTCAACAATTACCCACAATACTGGAACACCGAATACGAAAAAAGGAAGTACGGCTCCCTCGACCCGGTAGTGGCTCATTGCAATCAATCTATGCTACCCATTCTTTGGAGTGAAGAGCTTTTCTGTGAAGTTCCGTGGATTTGGACGACACTTGAGCAGCAAGGAATACAGTATGGTTGGTCACAAGCCGTTCACGACGACAATAGCGGCTTCTGCAGCATTCTGAGCCTGGCCAGAAGCCATTGCCCGATCAGTCCGTGGGAGCTCTATGAAAATCTGGGGTTCTCCGTGTTCATTGGCCGTCACTTGCATAAACTGGTCCTGCAAACACTGCCCAAGGAACCGGCCAAATCGTCTACACCACATTTATCGCCACGGGAAATCGACGTACTGAAGCTGGCGGCAGCCGGCAAGACCGCTTATGAAAGCGCCCGGATTCTCAACCTCAGTGCCCGCACGATCAATTTCCATGTACAGGAAGCCATCCGCAAACTCGGGGTCAATAACAAGGTTTCTGCCGTCATCGCCGCCGTGAAGGCCGGCTATCTCAATAGCAACGCGATGCGCTGAGCCGAAAAACCTGCGAGTAATCCGACACAAAAAAACGTACCATTCGCGGTCCCTCCTGAGTGATGACGTGTGGGTTGTCCACGACGCAGTCCACTCGGACGGCCCCGCCCGCCAGGACGCCCCTGGGCACGGGATACCCGTTGATTACCCAGAGCCCCGCCCCATGCCTTTGCTCGAAACACCTTTCGCCAGCCTTGACCTGATCCGCCAGCCCGAACAGCAGAACGAGCCGCTGCAAGCCTTTGATGCGGCAGACGAGTACCTGCTCAATCACCTGGCCGAACAGAAGCCCTCGGTCGACACACGAGTACTGGTGCTGAACGACAGTTTCGGCGCATTGGCCGCCAGTCTGGCCGGCAAGGTCAAGGTGATCAGTAGTGGCGACTCGTTCCTGGCCTTCCAGGGCCTGGAAAAGAACCTGACCCGCAATGGCCAGGCGTTTGATGCGGTGCCGGCCATACCCGCCAGCGAAATACCGACAGGGCCGTTTGACCAGGTGCTGGTACGGGTGCCGAAGACCCTGGCGTTACTGGAAGAGCAATTGATCCGGCTGCAAGGTCAGTTGGCTCCCGGCGCTCAAGTGGTTGCGGGAGCGATGATCAAGCATTTGCCACGCGCCGCGGGTGATCTGCTGGAGCGCTACATCGGCCCGGTGCAGGCGTCATTGGCGGTGAAGAAAGCCCGGTTGCTGATTGCCACGGTTGAAGCCAAGGCACCGGCCACGTCGCCCTACCCGACCCGTTATCGCCTCGATACCCCGGCCATCGAACTGCTCAACCACGCCAACGTCTTCTGTCGCGAAGGCCTGGATATCGGCACGCGGGCGTTTTTGCCGCATTTGCCGAAAAACCTTGGCGCGGCACGGGTTGCCGACCTCGGATGCGGTAATGGCGTGCTGGCCATCGCCAGCGCCCTGCAAAACCCCGACGCCCACTACACGCTGGTGGACGAGTCGTTCATGGCGGTGCAGTCGGCCGCCGAAAACTGGCGCGCGGCACTGGGTGACCGCGATGTCATCGTGCGTGCCGGTGATGGCCTGGCCGGGCAGGATCCTCAATCGCTGGACGTGGTGTTGTGCAATCCACCGTTTCACCAGCAACAGGTTGTCGGCGATTTCCTCGCCTGGCGGATGTTCCAGCAAGCCCGGGAGGCCCTGGTGGTGGGGGGTGCGCTGTACATCGTCGGCAATCGTCACCTGGGTTACCACAGCAAACTGGCGCGTTTATTCCGCGGTGTCGAGCAAGTGGCAGCTACGCCGAAGTTCGTCATTCTCAAGGCTCGCAAGTAACGGGTTCGCAAAAAAAACCCTCCAGCCGGAGGGTCATCAATCCGCGCCTGAAGGCGACGGGACGGGATGTCGTTTTTCAGTGAGTGGTCAGGCCTGCGGCGTTCATGAACATGCGCATCAAGCTGGCCACGACGAACAACGCACCGACGCTGCCAACCCAGATCAGGGCCAGCCAGCCAAGCCGCTGCCACAGCGGCTTTTTTTCGGCTTCTTCAATGTCGTGCAGGGAATGTTTGCCGGTCATTGCTAAATACTCCGAGGAAGAAGGCGCCTGTGAAGACGCCATCGCGAGCAAGCTTTGCTCCTACAGGTTTGAGGCGCGCTCTAGTGGTAACCGTCTTCGTGGGTGACTTTGCCGCGGAACACGTAGTAGCTCCAGAAGGTGTAGCCCAGGATGAACGGGATGATGAACAGCGTGCCCACCAACATGAAGCCCTGGCTCTGCGGTGGTGCGGCGGCATCCCAGATCGAGATCGACGGCGGCACGATATTCGGCCACAGGCTGATCCCCAAACCGCTGTAGCCGAGGAAGATCAGCACCAGCGTCAGCAGGAATGGCGTGTAGTGCGCATTGCGGGCCACCGCACGGATCAGACCGTACAGGGTCACCAGCACCAGAATCGGCACCGGCAGGAACCAGAACAGGTTGGGCAACGTGAACCAGCGCGCGGCAATTTCGACGTGAGCCAGCGGCGTCCAGATGCTGACGATACCGATCACCGCCAGCAACACGAACGCCAATGGCCGCGCCAGGTCATGCATCTGTTCCTGCAATTTGCCTTCGGTCTTCATGATCAACCAGGTGCAGCCAAGCAGCGCATAGGCCACTACCAAAGCGGCGCCGCAGAACATCGTGAAGGGCGTCAACCAATCCAGGGAACCACCGGCGAACTGACGATCGACGACCGGCAGGCCATCAATGAAAGCGCCCAGCGCCACCCCCTGGAAGAACGTTGCAGCTAGCGAGCCGCCAATGAATGCCTTGTCCCAGAGATGGCGTTTATCGTCCCGCGCCTTGAAGCGGAACTCGAACGCCACGCCGCGAAAAATCAGCCCGATCAGCATGAAAATCAGCGGCAGGTACAACGCCGAGAGCACCACCGAGTAGGCCAGCGGGAAAGCACCGAACAACGCCGCCCCCCCCAGTACCAGCCAGGTTTCGTTGCCGTCCCAGACTGGCGCAACGGTGTTCATCATTACGTCGCGGTCACTCTTGCCCGGTATGAACGGGAAGAGAATGCCGATGCCGAGGTCAAAGCCGTCCATGACCACGTACATCATGATGCCGAAGATGATGATCACGGCCCAGATCAGCGGAAGATCAATACCCATGTTCAAATCTCCTTGGTCAGGGTGTGGTGCTCATCGTCGGCAGCGGACAGCGGACGCGCCGGTGTGCGCTTCTGGCCGGGACCTCCGTCGTTGGTTTCCTTGCCTTCGTCGATCTTCGGCCCTTTGCGTACCAGGCGCATCATGTAGCCCAGACCGGCACCGAACAGCGCGAAATACACCACGACAAAGAGGATCAGGGTGATGCTCATCTGCATGAAACTATGGTGGGAGGACGCATCCGCCGTGCGCATCAGACCGTAGACCACCCACGGCTGGCGGCCGATTTCAGTGGTGAACCAGCCGGCAAGAATCGCGATCAGGCCGGACGGCCCCATCCACAATGCCAGGTGCAGGAACGGCCGCGAGGTATAGAGCGTGTTGCGTTTGCGCAGCCAGAGGCTCCACAGACCGGTGAAGATCATCAGGAAGCCCAGGCCGACCATGACCCGGAACGACCAGAACACGATGGTCGAATTAGGTCGGTCTTGCGGCGGAAATTCCTTGAGCGCCGGCACCTGTTTATCCAGGGAGTGAGTCAGGATCAGACTGCCCAGGTACGGTATCTCGACGGCAAATTTGGTCCGCTCTTCTTTCATGTCCGGCCAGCCGAACAGGATCAGCGGGGTCGCCTCGTTACCCTTGTTTTCCCAATGGCCCTCGATCGCGGCGATTTTCGCCGGCTGATGTTCGAGCGTGTTGAGGCCGTGGAAGTCACCGATGACCGCCTGAATCGGCGCGACGATCAGCGCCATCCACATCGCCATCGACAGCATCTTGCGGATCGCCGGGTTGTCCTTGCCGCGCAGCAAATGCCAGGCCGCCGAGGCGCCGACGAAGAAGGCGGTCGCGACGAACGCCGCGGTGGCCATGTGCATCAGGCGATAGGGGAACGACGGGTTGAAGATCACCGCCAGCCAGTCGGTTGGAATGACCTGGCCATTGACGATCTCAAAGCCCTGCGGCGTCTGCATCCAGCTGTTGGAGGCGAGAATCCAGAAGGTCGAGATCAATGTGCCGATGGCGACCATGACGGTGGCGAAAAAGTGCAAGCCGCGCCCGACCTTGTTCCAGCCGAACAGCATCACACCGAGGAAACCGGCTTCAAGGAAGAAAGCCGTGAGGACTTCGTACGTCAGCAATGGCCCGGTCACGGACCCGGCGAAGTCCGAGAAGCGACTCCAGTTGGTACCGAACTGATAGGCCATGACCAACCCCGAGACCACGCCCATGCCGAAGTTGACGGCAAAGATCTTCGACCAGAAATGGTAGAGGTCGCGGTAGGTGTCGTTGTGTGTTTTCAGCCACAAACCTTCGAGTACCGCCAGGTAACTCGCCAGGCCAATGGTGATGGCAGGGAACAGGATGTGGAACGAGATGGTGAACGCGAACTGAATTCGGGCGAGATCAAGTGCCTCTAAACCGAACATAAGTCTTCCTCTGTCAGGTAATACGGCTGCTGGCCGGAAGCCTGCACCCACGGCCCCCACGGGTATGAAGTGTGGCGAATCTCTATTTGTTCTTTTTTTACACGCATCGCTACGCAGGGAATCTGGCCTTGCGGCCGCCGGATCAGATCCTTTGAGGGGATTGATCTGGATCAAGTAACGTTGAAAGAGTAGTCCCATTTCCGGGGATGAACCGCGTGGTCTTTTGCCGCGTGACAAGTTGCCTCATGGTTGGGGTAACAGGCAGAAACACATCTCCCTGTGGGAGCGAGCCTGCTCGCGAAGAGGTCGGCACGTCCATCGCTGATGTCGACTGACACTCCGCCTTCGCGAGCAGGCTCGCTTCCACAGGATTTGTCTCGTTGCGGCAATCGATGTCTGGCTAACGAAATTTTCCGGCACCGCAACTTCCTGTTACAGGTTGGTGATAACCTCACCCTTCCTCTCCCCCAGACTCGCCTCAAATGCCCAGCCAAGAGCCTTTGCTGTTACGTCACCACCGTCCTTTCCTCGCGTTCTGGCTGGCCCGGATTTTTACCGCCAGTGGCTTTCAGATGCTCACCGTGGCCATCGGCTGGAACCTCTACCAACTGACCGGCAATGTGCTCGACCTGGGCCTGGTAGGGTTGGTGGAGTTCGCCCCACGTGTCCTGTTCATGCTGCACACCGGGCACGTCGCGGACCGCTACGACCGGCGCAAGGTCGCGGCGATCTGCCAGTCCTTGCAAGCGCTGATCGCCCTGTCGCTGGCCATCGGCAGCGCGACCGACCATGTCACCCGGGAAATGATCTTCATCCTCGCTTTCCTGCTGGGCGCCGCCCGCTCCTTCGAAATGCCGACCACCCAGGCCTTGCTGCCGAGCATTGTGCCCAGCGCCCTGTTCCCTCGTGCCGTGGCCGCCGCGCAATCGGCCCAGCAATCAGCGACCATCGTCGCCCCGGCCCTGGGCGGTCTGCTCTACGCTTTCGGCAGCGTGTGGGTCTATGGTCCGACGGTGATCCTCTACCTCATTGCCTGCACCCTGATGCTCAATCTGCCGGCTCGCCAGACACCTTTGAACAAGGGCAAGGCCACGCTGGATTCGCTGTTGGCCGGGATTCGCTTCATTCGCAGCAGGCCGGACATTCTCGGTGCGATCTCCCTGGACCTGTTCGCGGTCCTGCTCGGTGGCGCGACGGCGCTGCTGCCCGTCTTCGCCAAGGACATTCTGCTCACCGGCCCGTGGGGACTTGGCTTGCTGCGCTCGGCGCCGGCGGTGGGGGCGCTGTTGATGTCGTTGTTCCTGGCGAGGTTTGCCGTGGAACGCAATGTCGGACGGGTGATGTTCACCGCGGTGGGCGTATTCGGCGTGGCGACCATCGCCTTCGGTCTGTCGACCTCGTTCTGGTTCTCGCTGGCCGTGCTGGTGGTATTGGGCGCGGCCGACATGATCAGCATGGTGATCCGTGCCTCTTTCGTGCAACTGGAAACCCCGGACGAAATGCGCGGCCGTGTCAGCGCGGTCAATGGTCTGTTCATCGGCGCCTCGAACCAGCTGGGTGAATTCGAATCCGGGCTGACGGCCCACTGGTTCGGCACCGTGCCGGCAGTGGTCATGGGCGGCATCGGGACGCTGGTGGTGACCGGCACCTGGATCAAACTGTTCCCGACCCTGGCCCGGCGCGATCGAATGCATGTGCCGGTGCAAGAAGAGGCGAAGGTCTGAAGCACTTGCCCATCACAGATTTGCCGATCAAGTGCGATACATAGATACCGCCTAGAGTGTAATGTATCGCCTTACACTCAGCGACATGATCAAATCCTTTCAGCACAAAGGCCTTCGGGGCTTCTTGAAACCGGTTCGACTCGCGGGATACGGGCAGACCACGCAAAGCGTCTGTCTCGAATGCTGCAGTTCATGGATCGCGCATCGGTACCTGGCGACCTCGACCTTCCGGGATGGCGCCTGCATCCGCTCAGAGGTGATTTGAACAACTATTGGTCACTGAGTGTTTCGGGAAACTGGCGGGTGATTTTTCGCTTTATCGGCTCGGATATAGAACTGGTCGACTATCTGGACTACCACTGACAGGAGGCAGGACATGCCCATGCACAACCCGCCGCATCCCGGCGAAACACTGTTGATGGATGTATTACCTGATCTGGGCATCAGCATCGCTGAATTAGCCCGGCATCTCGGGTTTGCGCGCCCTCATCTGTCACGCGTATTGCACGGGCATGCCCCCATCAGTCCGGACCTGGCGGTTCGTCTTGAGCGTGCGGGAATTGGCAAGGCTCGCGTATGGTTGGGGGTCCAGACCGACTACGATCTATGGCAAGCGGAGCGACGCGAGCAACCGGTCATCACCCTCATCGCTGCCCACGCATAACGTGTCTTAAACGACCAACTCTGCCGCCACCGCCGTCCGCGTGGCTTGGCCGCACAACTGTTCCACCAGGGTCAGGGCAAATGCCAGCGCGGCACCCGAACCCTGGGCAGTGATGCAGTTGCCATCGACCACCACGGGTTGATCGACGAAGTTACAGCCCGACAGCTGATGACTGGCCGAAGGCAGGCACGTCATGCGCCGCTGACGCAGCACGCCGTAGCTTTGCAGCGCCAGCGCCGGAGCCTCGGCGATGCCCGCGAACAGGCGACCGGCCGCGGCCTGGTCCTTGATCAGTTGTTGCAGGGGTTGATGGGCCGCCAGGTGTTGCGCCCCCACGGCACCGCCAGGCAGGACGATCAGGTCGAAGGGCTGGGCCAGCAAGTCCACCAGCATCGCATCGGTGGTGAGGCGGGTTCCGCGGGCGCAGGTGAGCATGCGCCGTCCTTCGATGCTCGCCACCACCACTTCGACTTTGGCGCGGCGCAGTACATCGACCAGGGTCACGGCTTGCAGGTCATCGATGCCCTCGGCGAGGGTAATCAGGGCTCTAAAGGTCATGAACGCAATCCATGGAATGATCCTTAAAGCGTAGTCAGCTTTCCTTACCCTTGTTCGAGGCTCACTATTTCTTGATACAGCGCTACTTGATGTAAAGCTGTGTCGACATCGTGTTGCCCGGTGCATTGATCGACGTGTTGCTGAAGGTGAACGTGCCTTCCTGCTTGCCGGCCAGATCGAAAACGTACAGGTTGCCGACCGTTTTTCGACCCGCGACGCAATCGGTGAGGTTGCCGTTATCGTAGGCGCAGACCGGCGTGCGGCTTCCGTTCACCTCGAAACCATCCAGCGCGACATGGGGCTGGCTGCCACCGTAGCCCACTTCCAGCACGAAAACCCTGATGTTCGCGCCACTGTGATTGCAGCGGGTCTGTGTCTGCCCTTCTTCAATGGTTTCGAAACCACAGCCCGGCGACTCGACCTTGAGCACTTTCAGTTGGGTCAGCGGCGGTGCCGAGGCCGCCGAGGCGGTTTGTGCCCCCAGGACCATGGCAATCAAGATCAATAGACACTTTTTCATGCAACCCCCCAAAAAAACCAGCGCGCAGTATGGCTGACTCAGGTTAAACGCAAAACATCGACGACGTTCACTGCCATAAGCAGCCATAAACCCACGCGGCTGGTATGATGCGCGGCTTTTTCCGACCCACAGTAAATTCCCAGGCGCCTGCAGCGGTCTGTGCTTTGCTGTTGAGGTCGATACATTCACGGCGCCCGGCGCGCCACGGGGAGCAGACATGCTGGAAAGGCTGTTTCAACTCAAGGCACACAACACCAACGTACGCACCGAGATTCTGGCGGGCGTCACGACCTTTTTGGCCATGGCCTACATTCTGTTCGTCAACCCGAGCATCCTCGGCGAAACCGGCATGGACAAGGGCGCCGTGTTCGTCGCCACCTGTCTGGCAGCGGCCATCGGCTCCACGGTGATGGGCCTGATCGCCAACTACCCGATCGCCCTCGCACCGGGCATGGGCCTGAACGCCTTCTTCACCTACACCGTGGTGCTGCACATGGGCCACACCTGGCAAGTGGCGCTGGGTGCAGTGTTCATTTCGGCCGTGTGCTTCTTCCTGCTGTCGATCTTCCGCATTCGTGAGTGGATCATCAACAGCATCCCTCTACCGCTGCGTTCGGCAATCGCCGCCGGTATCGGCCTGTTCCTGGCGCTGATTGCCCTGCACAACGCAGGCATCGTGGTCAGCAACCCGGCAACCATGGTCGGCCTGGGCGACCTGAAGCAACCGGCTCCGATCCTCGCAACCCTCGGTTTCGCCCTGATCGTTGCCCTCGAAGCCCTCGCCGTGCGTGGCGCGGTGCTGATCGGCATTCTGGTGGTGACCATCGTTTCCATCGTCATGGGCTTCACGCCGTTCGGCGGCGTGATGTCGATGCCACCTTCGCTGGCGCCGACCTTCCTGCAACTGGACATCAAAGGCGCGCTGGACATCGGTCTGGTCAGCGTGATTTTCGCCTTCCTGTTCGTCGACCTGTTCGACAACTCCGGCACCCTGATCGGCGTTGCCAAGCGCGCCGGCCTGATGGGCAAGGACGGCCACATGCCGAAAATGGGCCGCGCCCTGATCGCCGACAGCACCGCTGCGATGGCCGGTTCCCTGCTGGGCACCTCGACCACCACCAGCTATATCGAATCCGCTGCTGGCGTGAGTGCCGGTGGCCGTACCGGCCTGACTGCCATAGTCGTGGCGATTCTGTTCCTGCTGGCACTGTTCTTCTCGCCACTGGCCGCCAGCGTTCCAGCCTTCGCCACCGCACCGGCCCTGCTGTTCGTCGCCGTGCTGATGACATCCGGGCTGGCCGAAATAGACTGGGACGACATCACTGTTGCCGCGCCCGTGGTGATCACCGCGCTGGCAATGCCATTCACTTACTCCATCGCCAATGGCATTGCCTTCGGTTTCATTTCCTGGACCGCCATCAAGCTAATGTCCGGTCGCGGCCGTGAGCTGAACCCGGCGCTGGTGATTCTGTCGATTCTGTTCGTGATCAAGCTGGGTTGGTTCAACGCATGACTTTTGATTCCCAGGCCTACGCCCTACAGCTCGAAGACAAGGTCACGCGTTTGCGTGATCTGCTGGCCCCCTTCGATGCGCCGGAGCCGGTCGTCTTCGACTCGCCGCTACAGAATTTCCGCCTGCGCGCCGAATTCCGCCTGTGGCGCGAAGCAGGCGAGCGCCATTACGCGATGTTTTCCCAGGAAGACAAACGTACGCCAATCCTGATCGAAGAGTTCCCGATCGCCAGCCTGCGCATCAATCAGTTGATGCCGCAGCTCAAAGCGGCATGGCAGGCCAGTTCGGCCCTGAGCCACAAGCTGTTCCAGGTGGAGTTCCTGACCACCCTGGCCGGCGATGCGATGATCACCTTGTGCTATCACCGCCCGCTGGACGAGCACTGGCACGCGGCGGCCACGAAACTGGCAGCCGACCTCAACGTCAGCATCATCGGCCGTTCAAAGGGCAAACGCGAAGTCATTGGCCGCGATTACGTGGTCGAGCAACTGGAAGTGGGCGGTCGCACCTTCAGCTATCGCCAACCCGAAGGCGCGTTTACCCAGCCCAACGGTACAGTGAACCAGAAGATGCTCAACTGGGCATTCGACGCACTCGGTGATCGTACCGACGACTTGCTGGAACTGTACTGCGGCAATGGCAACTTCACCCTGCCGCTGGCCACCCGCGTGCGCAAGGTGCTGGCCACCGAGATCAGCAAGACCTCGGTCAATGCTGCGCTGAGCAACCTCAGCGAAAACGCTGTGGATAACGTCACCCTGGTGCGCCTGTCCGCCGAAGAACTGACCGAAGCGTTGAACGAAGTTCGTCCGTTCCGTCGCCTGCACGGCATTGACCTGAAAAGCTACGAGTTCGGTAGCGTCTTCGTCGACCCGCCCCGCGCCGGCATGGACCCGGACACCTGCGAACTGACCCGACGTTTCGACAACATTCTCTATATCTCCTGCAACCCGGAAACCCTGGCGGCCAACATCGCCCAACTGCACGACACCCACCGCATCACCCGATGCGCGATGTTCGACCAGTTCCCGTGGACGCATCACATGGAATCCGGGGTGTTGTTGACCCGGCGGTGATTGCAGACATCACCCACAAAAAAGCCGTCATCACGACGGCTTTTTTGTTTTCAGCGAAATCACCCCGGCTGATTTTTACGATATTCAGTGGTGGTAATGCCCTTATACCCCCAGTTATCTGTGTCGATTTCCTCGATCACGATATGGGTCAGCTCCGGAGGCTTGCCGAGGACACGCTGCAAGGTCTCGGTGATTTCGGCGATGACCTGGGCTTTCTGCTCACGGGTAACGCCGTCACGGGTAATACGTACACTGACGAAAGGCATGCTGCTTCTCCTGCTCGGTTGATTCAGAAAGGCTTACCAATTGAAGCTCACTGTATCTGTGTGCAGGCATCTGATAAATACTGGTTTACGCACTTAATTTGATCCCCGGTGTAATCAATCATGCAGCGACAATTCGACGATCTTCAACTGGGCAGCATCGAGCTGTTTTGCCTGGCCGCCGAGGCCGGCAGCTTCACCGCGGCCGCGCTGGTGGCGGGCGTCACGCCGGCCGCAGTGAGCCGCTCGGTGTCACGCATGGAGGAGCGTCTGGGGGTGCGGCTGTTTGCGCGCACCACCCGCAGCGTCAACCTGACCGACAGTGGCCGGCGTTATTACGAAGAATGTCGCCAGGCATTGGCACAACTGGTGGAGGCCCAGCGCGAAGTCATGGGCCAACAGCAAGTGCCGTCCGGGACGTTGCGCATCAGTATTCCGACCACCTACGCACACCATCGAATCCTGCCGTTGCTCCCTGAATTTCGTGCGCGCTTTCCGGCGGTGAAGGTCGAGTCGCACATCAGTAATCGCAACATCGATTTCGTCGGTGAAGGCTATGACATGGCAATCCGCGTGCGCGCGATTCCTGACTCTGGCCTGATCGCCCGGCAACTGGAAGACGCCGCACTGGTGATGATTGCCAGCCCTGAATACCTCAAGCGTGCCGGCACCCCGCAAACCCTTGACGATCTGCAACAGCACGAATGCATTCAGTACGAACTGCCCAGCAGCGGTCGGCGCATCGCGTGGCTGTTCAATGATAACGGCGTACAGCGCGAAATTCTGGCCGAGGGCAACTTCAGCTGTTCCGACGATGTGCTGGGTGGCGTGACGCTGGCAAAACACGGTGCCGGTCTGTTTCAGACGTATCGCTTTATCGTCGAAAAAGAACTGGCCGATGGCACATTGGTGGAAGTGCTCAAACCCTATGGCGGGCGCTCGCGACCGTTTACGTTGCTCTATCCGCAAAGCCGTCACATGCCCCTTCGATTGCGGGCCTTTATCGATTTTCTGGTGGAGCATTTACCACGCTGAAAGCGAAACCGTCCGATCACCGCACACAAACCGCTGGGGAGCTTCCGCTTCAATTGACCAAATTAACCATCTAGTACAATTTATCTCCACAGGCCGAACCCTTGGCCAATGCCAAAAACAATAAGTGGAGAAACGTCGATGTCCCCCATCATTCTGGTGCTCAACGGCCCGAATCTGAACCTGCTCGGCACCCGTGAACCGGCGACTTACGGCCATGAAACCCTGGCAGACATTTCAGCCTTGTGCGGCCGTGCCGCCGAAGAGTTTGGCCTGGCGGTGGAGTTTCGCCAGACCAACCACGAAGGCGAACTGCTCGACTGGATTCACAACGCACGCGGCCGATGCGCCGGGATCGTGATCAACCCCGCCGCCTGGACACACACCTCGGTGGCGATCCGCGATGCCCTGATCGCCAGTGAACTGCCAGTGATCGAAGTCCACCTGTCCAACGTCCACGCCCGCGAACCTTTCCGCCATCACTCCTTCGTATCAGCCATTGCCACTGCCGTAATGGCCGGGTTCGGCAGCCACGGCTATCGCCTGGCGCTGGAGCATTTCAGCCAACGTCTGAAAGGATGAGCATCGTGAAACAGAACCAGACTGTATTGGCAGGACTGATCGGTGCCGGCATCCAGGCTTCGCGCACGCCGACGCTGCACGAGCACGAAGGCGATGCCCAGGGGTTGCGTTACCTCTATCGCCTGATCGACCTCGATCAACTGCAACTCGACTGCAACGCCCTGCCCGACCTGTTGATGGCTGCCGAGCGCATGAACTTCACCGGACTGAACATCACCTTCCCGTGCAAGCAGGCGATCATCCCGTTGCTCGACGAATTGTCACCGGAAGCCCGCGGCATTGGCGCGGTCAATACCGTGGTACTGAAGGACGGCAAACGCATCGGCCACAACACCGATTGCCTGGGGTTTGCCGAGGGTTTTCGCAGGGGGCTGAAGGGCGTTGCCGTTGAACGTGTCGTCCAGATGGGTGCCGGTGGCGCTGGCGCAGCGGTAGCCCACGCGCTACTGAGCGAAGGCGTACAGCAGCTGAGCATTTTCGATGTGGATACGAGCCGCGCCCAGAGTCTGGCGGACAACCTCAATCAGCATTTCGGCGAGGGCCGTGCAGTGGCCGGCCATGACCTCGCTGGCACCCTGATTGAGGCTGACGGCCTGGTGAATACGACACCTATGGGCATGAAAAAACTGCCGGGCATGCCGGTGCCCGTAGAGTTGCTTCGAGCACAACTGTGGGTGGCGGAGATTGTTTATTTCCCACTGGAAACCGAACTGCTGCGCAATGCCCGTGCCCTGGGTTGCCGGACGCTGGATGGTGGCAACATGGCGGTGTTCCAGGCGGTGAAGGCGTTCGAACTATTCAGCGGCGTGGTGCCGGATGCCCAGCGGATGCTGGCGCATTTTCAGAGCATGAATGTTTGAAATAGACGGGAGTACACCCGTAGGAGCCGGCTTGCTGGCGATGGCGTCTTTGAATACGCCATCGCCAGCAAGCCGGCTCCTACGAAAAGCAATTCGTCAGGTCAGGCCTGCAGGTAGCGCAACACCGACTCGCAGATCATCTCGCGATGACGCTGCTTGATGCTTTCGTCCGGCAGATCGATCTGGAAAATCTCGCCAAAGGTGTGGCGGTTCGACACGCGATAGAAGCAGAACGAACTGATCAGCAGATGCACATCCAATGGATCAAGACCGGCGCGGAACAGCCCCTGCTCGGCGCCGCGACGCAGAATCTCGCCCAATGAATCAAGAATGGTGTTGTTCATCGCCTTGATCGCATCGGAGCGTTTCACATACTCGGCGTTGTGAATGTTCTCGATGCTCACGATGCGCACGAAATCGACGTTGCGGTCATGGTGATCGAAGGTGAACTCCACCAGCCGCCGAATCGCCTCCACCGGGGCCAGTTCGGCCAGGTGCAATCGGTTTTCGGTGCTGCGGATATCGCCGTAGAGCTTTTCCAGAACCTCGACGTAGAGCTGTTCCTTACTGCCGAAGTAGTAATAGATCATGCGCTTGGAGGTGTGAATGCGTTCGGCGATGGCATCGACGCGCGCCCCGGAAAGACCTTGTTGAACGAACTCGACAATCGCCTCTTGAAGGATATTCTCGCGGGTTTTTTCCGGGTTGTTCTTGCGACTCTTGCGCGGTTCGACAGGTTGCACTGGCGCTGCGGGGAGTTCTGAAGTCATTGTCATTGCGGGCTCACGGCCATCACTGCACAGGTGGGCGATTATGAGCCGCGCCGCACAGTGAAGGAAGCCGTGCGGCAACGGTTTGTCGACGTGATTACGATTTTCCTACAACTTTGTCTGACGTACGGCACCACTTCGTGATTTCGCCATGGCCGCCAGGCGCACCGCGACGTTGGCCGCACCGTAACCGGCATAGCCGTTCCTGCGCTGGATGATCTCGAAGAAGAACCGCCCCTCGAATGGCTCGGTGTAGACATGAAACAGTTCGCCACCTTGGGCATCGCGGTCATAAAGCACGTTGTAGTAAGCGAGCTCACTCAGGAATTCGTCATCGAAATCGAACCGGGCCGCCAGGTCGTCATAGTAGTTCAGCGGAATATCCAGGAGCGGCACACCCGCCTCTTTCGCGCGGCTGACTTCGGCAAAGATGTCGTCGCAATCGAAAGCGATGTGATGCACCCCGGAGCCGCGATAACTCGACAACGCGTGTGAGATCGCGGTGTTGCGGTTCTCTGAAATGTTCAGCGGCAAGCGAATCGAACTGTCCCGACTGCGCAGCGCGCGACTTTTCACCAGACCATAAGGATCGGGCAGAACCACCTCGTCATCGGCCTCGAAATCCAGCAGGCTCTTGTAGAACAGTACCCAACTGTCGAGGCTGTCGGCGGGCAGCGCCATGGCCATATGGTCGATCCGCTTGAGGCCGCCTCGGGCCACGGCACCAGGCAATAGATTGAAGTCGGTGCCATAGACGTCGGCCTCCTGATCCACCAGGTAAATCAGGCTGCCGTCCGGCGCGCGCACCGCGGCGAGCTCCAGTTCATTGGGGCCGACCAGTCCGCGATAGGGCTGGCCTTTGTAGGCCACGGCCCGCGCCAGAGCGCTGGCACTGTCCTTGACCCGCACGGCGGTGGCGCACAGCGACGGACCGTGTGCCTCGAAGAAACTGTGGCCGAACGAGTAAGGTTCGGCGTTGAGGATCAGGTTGATATCACCCTGGCGCAGCAGGCTGACGTTCTTGGAGCGATGCTGGCCGGCCTTGACGAAACCCAGCCGTTCCAGCCAGTGGGAGAGTTTGGCGCCGAGGCTTTCGTCCACGGCGAATTCGAGAAACTCGATGCCGTTGTACTCGCTGGCCTTCGGTGTCTCGAACAAAATGTCGAGGTTGTTCGATGGCTGGGTTTGCTGCGCCAGACGCTGCCGGGTTTTCTCCTCCAGGTACAACAATGAGCGCAGGCCGTCGGCGGCGTTGGCCCGTGGCGGTGCGGCGCGGAAACCGTCATTGAAGATCTCCAGCGACAGCGGTCCGGTATAGCCACTCTTGATGATCGGAGCGAGGAAGCCCGGCAAATCGAATTCGCCCTGGCCCGGGAAACAGCGGAAGTGCCGACTCCACTCCAGCACGTCCATGGCCAGGATCGGTGCATCGGCCATTTGCACGAAAAAGATCTTGTCGCCGGGAATCTCGGCGATGGCACTCGGATCGCCCTTGAGCGACAGCGTATGGAAGCTGTCGAGCAACACGCCGAGGTTCGGGTGATCAGCCTGCCGGACGATGTTCCACACCTGTTGCCAGGTGTTCACATGCCGCCCCCAGGCCAGTGCTTCATAACCAATACGAAGGCCACGCGCGCCGGCGTGTTCGGCGAGCAGGCGCAGGTCATCGACCAGAATCTGTTCATCACCGATGGCGTCGGCCGAGGCGTTGCTGCACACCAGCACCAGGTCAGTCCCCAGTTCCTGCATCAGGTCGAACTTGCGCTCCGCCCGCTCCAGATTGCGCGACAGGCGGTCACGGCGGCAACCTTCGAAATCCCGGAAGGGTTGAAACAGGGTGATGGCGATCCCGAGATCGGCGCACATCTGCCTGATTTCCCGCGGGCTGCCGTCGTAGTAGAGAAGATCGTTCTCGAATATCTCGACACCGTCAAAGCCGGCGGCGGCAATGGCTTCGAGTTTTTCCGGCAGGGTACCGCTCAAGGACACGGTGGCAATGGAACGCTGCATATTTCGACTCCCGGGGTGGAGGCAATCTTGTTAAGGGCATTGCGCGCTTTTATGTAGGGGATTGCGTTTATCTTGGTTTGAATTATTGGCTGCGCGATTCAACACAGCAATTCAAAGTGTACTATCCGGTTAGTTTTGCGTGCGATTATCGAACACAATGGACTTTGGTGAATTGACGATTTTTTGTTCGCTGCGCAACATCAACACCACATTGAGTCCGGTCTTCAAATGCCGGCTTCAGTTAACCAAGACCCAGAACACCACATAAAAATTTCAAAAAACGGGTATACGCTCATGCGCTCATTCAACGCCTTGCTCGCTCGAACCACCGTCATTACGCCCTGCCTGGCGTCCATCCGAACCCTGCACACCGCCGGCATCACCGTGCCGCTAGCTGAATAACCCGTCAGTCGACGAAACCAGCCGATCAGTCCCGCGCCCACCGCATCGATTGATCACGTGCCCTTGAAGATTCGACGAGCTTCGCTTGTCAGTCATTGAACGGATGGCCCAGATGAATCCTACTCAAAGCTCTCGCATGGCCCCGGCCATGAGCGCCGCCACTGGCGGCATCGGCGACAAAATCCGCGGTGCCATGGCGGTCGGCAAAACCCGCTGGGGCATGCTGGCGCTGGTGTTCTTCGCCACCACCCTGAACTACATCGACCGCGCCGCGCTCGGCGTCATGCAGCCGATCCTCGCCAAGGAAATGAGCTGGACGGCGATGGACTACGCCAACATCAACTTCTGGTTCCAGGTGGGTTATGCCATCGGTTTCGTGCTGCAAGGCCGCCTGATCGACCGGGTCGGCGTCAAGCGCGTGTTCTTCTGCGCCGTGCTGCTCTGGAGCCTGGCGACAGGCGCCCACGGCCTGGCCACTTCGGCGGTCGGTTTCATGGTCTGTCGCTTCATTCTCGGCTTGACCGAAGCCGCCAACTACCCGGCCTGCGTGAAAACCACGCGCCTGTGGTTCCCGGCCGGCGAACGCGCCGTGGCCACCGGAATTTTCAACGCCGGGACCAACGTCGGTGCGATGTTCACACCGATGCTACTGCCGCTGATCCTGCACACCTGGGGCTGGCAGGCTGCGTTCCTGTGCATGTCGGCACTGGGTGGCATCTGGGTGTTGTTCTGGGCCTTGAAGTACTTCAATCCGGAAGATCACCCGAGCGTCAAACAGTCGGAACTCGAGTACATCCAGAACGAAGTCGAACCGGAACAAACCCGCGTACCCTTCTCGCGAATCCTGCGCATGCGCGGCACTTGGGCCTTCGCCCTCGCCTATTCGATGACCGCACCGGTGTTCTGGTTCTACCTGTACTGGCTGCCACCGTTCCTCAATCAGCAATACAACCTGGGCATCAACGTGACCCAGATGGGCATCCCGCTGATCATCATCTACCTCACCGCCGACTTCGGCAGTGTGGGCGGCGGGATTCTGTCTTCGTTCCTGATCGGCCGCGGGGTCAACCCGATCAAGGCGCGACTGATGTCCATGTTCCTGTTCGCCTGCTGCATCATCGGCGTGATCATGGCGGCCGGCTCCAGCAACCTGTGGGTGGCGGTATTCGCGATTTCCCTGGCCATCGGCGCGCACCAGGCCTGGACCGCGAACATCTGGAGCCTGGTGATGGACTACACGCCCAAGCACATGATGAGCACGGTGTTCGGCTTCGGCGGCATGTGCGCCGCGATTGGCGGGATGTTCATGACCCAGTTGGTCGGCCACATCCTGACCGTCACCAACAACAACTACACCGTGCTGTTCACCCTGATTCCGGCGATGTACTTCATCGCGCTGACCTGGCTGTACTTCATGGCACCGCGCAAGATTCCGAGCGTTACCGACTAAAGAAGTCATCATTCCCTGTGGGAGCGGGCTTGCCCGCGATAGCGGTGGTTCAGCCAACATTTATGTAGGATGTGCCGACCTCATCGCGGGCAAGCCCGCTCCCACAGTGTTTTTCATAGGCGTCTATTTGCGGCTTTGCTGCCACGCCGCCGCCAGCCCGCTGCAGCAAATCACAGCAATACCGATCACGGTGGTCAGGGTCGGCGTGTGGGAAAACAGCCACCAGCCCAACAGGCCGGCAAACACGATCTGGCAATAGCTGAACGGCGCCAGCAAGGCTGGCGCGGCATGGCGGAAAGCCTGGGTCAGGAACAGATGCGCCGTCATCCCGCAGGCCCCCAGCGCCAGCATCATTGCGCCATGCATCAGGCTCGGCAACTGCCAGAAGAACGGCACCAGCGCACTCATCACCAGGGTGTTGCACAAGCCTGCGAAAAAGTTGCTGGTGGTCGGACTGTCGATCTCGCTGAGCTTGCGTGTCAGCAACTGATAGAAGCAGAAAAACAGCGCCGAGCAGAACGGCAGCAACACCGCTGGCGTGAACAACTCACCACCGGGGTGAACGATGATCAGCACCCCGCCGAACCCGAAAATCACCGCCAGCCATTGCCCGCGCGTCACCCGCTCCTTCAACAGCGGCACCGACAGCGCGGTGACCAGCACCGGTGCCAGGAAGTTGACCGAAGTGGCCTCGGCCAACGGGATGTACATCAACCCGGTGGTGAAAAACAGGCTGGTGCCCAGCAGGCACAATGCCCGGGTCAGTTGAAGCAGCGGTCGCTTCGTGCGCAGGACCCGCAGCCCGGATTGCGGCAGAAAGATCCCGGCCATCAACAGGGTATGGACCACATAACGGGCCCACACCACCATGACAATCGGATAGAACCCGGACAGGTATTTCGAAATGGCGTCGTGGCTGGAAAACAGGAAGGTGGCGACAACGATCAGCAGAATCCCTTTGAAGGGCTGATTGACGCCGGAAAGCGGGGTGCTGACGGTCATTGGGTTTCCTTTGCATTAAAAATCAAAAGCATCGCGGGCAAGCCTTGCTCCCACAGAATTGAGGTGATCCTTGTGGGAGCATGGCTTGCCCGCGATCAGGTGCGCAGCACCGCTTACAGCCGCGCCAACAATTCCCGGGTTCTGTCCAAAGCCATCCGCGCCCGCTCCAACCCACTCACACCCTGCTCCAGCAGTTGTACCGTGGGAATCTCCAGGCTCAATGGAATGTTAGCCGGCAAACAACCCAACAATCCCGACAAATCACAATCACCATCGCCGGGAAAGCGTCGCTCGTTGCGCGCCTGACGCAATATCTCGGCCATGTCGGCCGGTCGCTGTCCGGCAACATCACACAACTGCGCATACCGCAAACGTGAAGGCGCAACCCTGGCCAGATCTTCCAACCGTGAACCCGAACGGTCGAAGTGGAACGCGTCCACCAGCACTGCACCGTTTTCGCGCCCGGCGCGCTCGACGATGCGCACGGCTTGTTCAAGATTGCGCGCGTCGGTCCAGGGCATGAACTCCAGATGCGGATGCAAGCCATAGGACACTGCCAGATCGCACAGTTCGGCAAAGTTTTCCGTCATCCGTTGCTCGTCAGAATCATTACCGGCCACCAGCAATTCGCTGGCACCGAATTCGGCACCGACCGCCAGAATGTTCTCGAACTCGGCTACGACGGTTTCCGGCTTCAGCCGCAGGATTTCTACATCCAGCACACGAATGCCGGTGTCACGCAGACGCGCCAGGGTCTGGCGTCGTAATTCAGCATCGGCCACCAACGGAAAATGATGTTCCTGCGGCGTCGCCGGCACCAGGCGCAAACCGACATGGCTGTAACCGGCTCGCGCGGCCACCTCGACCATGTCGGGCGGTGACAACTCCAGCACGGTCAGGCTGGCGAGGGAAAAGATGCGTTCACTCATGGGCGGCCTCTTGTTGGACGACTGAATTCCAACAATTTAGAACCAGGTTCCACATTCTTATACAAGTAGACACCGATAGTGTTCGATCAACGCACATTTTTAGGGCAAACCCATACCCTGTGGGAGCGGGCTTGCCCGCGATAGCGGAATGTCTGCCGACATAGATGTTGAATGTGGGCCCCTTATCGCGGGCAAGCCCGCTCCCACAAGAGCCGTATATGTCCACCAGCTAAGTGAACAACTCCGACGCCACGCTCGCCGCCGATAACTCCTCGGTAAACGCCAACAACAACGGCGCCAGTTCATGCAACCGCGCCCCCGGCATCCGCGCACTCGGCCCGGCAATGCTGAGCACTCCGATCACCCGTCCATCACCGGGATGACGCACCACCGCGGCAATCGCCGACGTACCCACCGCCGAACTTTCCTCGACGCACGCATAGCCTTGCTCGCGTGCCAGACGCAGGCGTTCGAGCAGTTCGATGTTGGAACGCGGTGCATTCGGCCCCAACTCCAGCGGCCGATCCGCCGCCTGGCGCTCCACCCGTGACAAGGCTTCGGCATCGCTCATGCACGCCAGCCAGGCATGCCCGGATGCGGTGTAGAACAACGGTGCGTCACGGCCCATGTCCGGGTCGTAACGCAAACCGGAACGAGCGCCCTGGGACTTGGCGATCCAGGTCTGCCGCTCGCCCTCGATCACCCCCAGACGCACCAGTTCACCGGTTTCCTGGGCCAGGCGATCGAGCACCGGCTGCACGATATCGGCGCCGCTGCTCGACAGGTAACGGAACCCCATCGCCACCAGTTTGGTCGACAAGTGGTAACGCAGGTTTTCCGGATTCTGGCGCACATAGCCGAGGCGAATCAGCTCGGCGAGCAGCCGGTGAGTGGCGCTTTTGGGGATGTCCAGTTGCTCAGCCAGCGTCTGCATCGGCAGGCCGCGAGGGTCGCTGGTAAGGCTTTCAAGCACACTGAAAACACGTTCGATCTGACTGCCGGCCATGGGCGTCTCCACGCAAATTTTGCCGATTCTAGAAGACATCCGGTGGATTACGAAATCTGGAACTGACTGTCCGATAACCGCCCATTTTATGGACATCGTCCTTGCCCGATTCAATCAACCTCTTATATTTTTCGGAATCAAATTCCAAAATAATAAATCGCTGGAGCCCGAAAAATGCCTGCCGAGCCGCAATTTCTTCCTGAAGTTGACTGCGATGTACTCGTTGTCGGTTCTGGTGCGGCCGGTTTATCGGCGGCTGTGACCGCGGCATGGCATGGCCTGAAAGTCATCGTGGTCGAAAAAGACCCGGTGTTCGGTGGCGCTACGGCCTGGTCAGGTGGCTGGGCCTGGGTGCCGTGCAATCCCCTGGCCCGTCGCGCCGGGATCGTCGAAGACGTGGAGTTGCCGCGCACCTACCTGAAACACGAGTTGGGCGAGCATTTCCAGCCAGCGATGATCGACGCATTCCTGGAGGCCGGCCCTCGGATGGTCGCGTTCTTCGAACAACACACTTCGTTGCAATTCGCCGACGGCAATGCGATTGCCGACATTCATGGCGAGACGCCGGGTGCCGGTACCGGTGGACGCTCAGTGATCGCCGCGCCGTACGACGCACGAAAAATCGGCAAGTTGCTCAAGCGCCTGCGTACGACCATGCGGGAAACGTCCTTCATGGGCATGCCGATCATGGCCGGTGCAGACCTCACGGCGTTTCTCAATCTGACCCGTTCGCTGTCGGCAGCCTGGCATGTTACCCGGCGATTTACCCGTCACCTGCTCGACCTCGTCCTGCAGGGTCGGGCGATGCAACTGGTCAACGGCGTGGCACTGGTGGCGCGCCTGGCAAAATCCGCCGAGGACCTTGGTGTGTTGCTCTGGGAATCGGCGCCGGTCACCGACCTGCTGCGCGAAAGCAATCAGGTGCGCGGCGCGGTGGTCAGCACCGCCAAGGGACCGATACGGATCAAGGCACGCAAGGCCGTGGTGCTGGCGGCCGGTGGTTTCGCCAATGACATCGAGCGGCGCAAGGCGCTGTTCCCGCGCACACCCACCGGTCATGAACACCTGGCCCTGCCGCCACTCGGTGTGTCCGGCGACGGCCTGCGACTGGGTGAAAGCGTCGGCGCCCACGTGGACAGCAACATGCAGTCCCCCGTTGCCTGGGCGCCAGTTTCCCGGGTGCCACACAGCGACGGCAGCACAGGCCACTTCCCCCATATCATCGAACGCGGCAAACCGGGAATCATCGGCGTACTGAGCAACGGCCAACGTTTCGTCAACGAAGCCAACGGCTACTACGACTACGTGACGGCCATGGTCGCTGCCGCGCCAGAGGGTGAAGAGGTCGCCTCCTGGCTGATCTGCAGCCATGCTTTTCAACGGCGCTACGGCTTGGGCATCTCTCGGCCGTTTCCCGTGCCGCTGTCATCCTTCATCCGCAGTGGCTATCTGAAAACCGGCAACACACTCGAGGAACTGGCGACAGCCTGCGGCATCGACCCAAGCGGCTTGGGTAATACCGTGTCGGACTACAACCGGCATGCACGTAACGGCGAAGACCCGCAATTCGGCCGTGGCTCGACACCCTACAACCGCAAACAGGGTGACGCATTACAGCAACCGAACCCGTGCGTCGCGCCGATCGAACAGGGACCGTTCTATGCCGTGAAGGTCGAGCCAGGCTGCTTTGGCACCTTCGCCGGACTAAAGGTCAACGAACATGCCCAGGTCCTGGATGACTCGGGCCGGGCCATCGCAGGGTTGTACGCGGCGGGCGGCGACATGGCCAGCATCATGGGCGGGCACTACCCCGCCGGCGGCATCAACATCGGCCCGGCACTGACCTTCGGCTACATCGCCGCACGCCACATCGCAGGAATCAGCCCGGACTTCGCGCCGGCGGGGGATGCGTTCGACCAGTAACCGGGAAATGGCCACGACCTCACTAACTCTTACACATTTCTCCCACACCCTTTTGCCTGTGCGGTTATTCATGGAGACGGCGATACCCGCCCCATCAATCCATGAGAGACCGCAAACATGTTATGGAACAAGGCAAGACGCAGCGACAACGTAAACGACACTCGCAAGGGCAAGGATGCCCGCACGCTCACAGGGAAAACACTGAGTGTCGGGCTGGCCGCGACTGCTCTGGCAGCCGCAGGGCTTTACTCCACACTCGACACCCCATCCGGCGACATTCCCCTTGCACCCTCGAACATAGCGACCCCATCCGCCGCTCCCCTCGCGATCGAGACCGCCGAAGACCTGCAAATGAAGTTTGTCCAATCGGTACTGGGCGAAACCGAAGACACCTGGAAACAACTTTTTGAGCAATCGGGAAGGCGCTACCCGAAGTCCTCGCTGACGTTGTTTGAAAAATACGTGGACACCGGGTGTGGGTTCGCCAGCTCAGTCAGTGGTCCCTTTTATTGCCCAAGCAACCTACAGGTGTATCTCGATCTCGACTACTTCACGAGGCTCGAGCAGCAGTTTTCAGTGGTCGGAGACTTCGCACGGGCCTATATCATCGCTCACGAAGTCGGGCATCACGTCCAATTGGTACTGGGAATGTCGGGGCCGCTTGAAGAGGCCTTGCTGGACCAGCAAACCGTCACCGGTGATGGAGGCCTGGAGGTGCGCGGGGAGTTGCAGGCCGATTGCCTGGCCGGCGTCTGGGCACACCATGCGCAACAGCGCCTGGACTGGCTGGAAGCTGGCGATATCGAAGCGGCATTGCATGCGGCAACAGTGTTTGGTGACGACAACCTGCAGCGCTCCAAAAATGCCGTCGTCAAGCCAGAGACGTTCAGCCACGGTACCTCACAGCAGCGCGTGAACTGGTTCAAAACCGGTTTTGAAACCGGCCGCACGGACGCTTGCGATACCTTCACCGCAGTAGATCTGTAGGACCCGCTCGTCAACGAAACCTCTAATGTCACGCCATGCACAGAACCGCCGCCGCACAAGGCTGTCTGACGACCGGACTGGCGCCGCTCCCACTGAGCAGCAACACTCATCGCACGGAGCTTTACCCAGAACAGAAGAGGATTCCCACATGCTATGGAAAAAAGGCCGACGCAGCGACAACGTGGTCGATGCCCGTGGCGATGATGTCGGCGGCGGTGGCGGCGGGATGCGCTTCGGTGGCGGCAAGGGCCTGAGCCTGACGGCCATTCTTCTGATTGTCGGGATCGGCTGGATCACCGGCCAGGACCCGATGCAGATTCTTGGGCAACTGACCGGGCAAATGGGCGAGCAATCGGCACCGGCCACCCATCAGACCCGCAAGGCGCCACCGGCCACTGACGAAGGGGCGGAGTTCGTTCGCTCGATCCTGGGCGATACCGAAGATACCTGGCGGCAGATTTTCCAGCAGGCCGGCCGTCAATATAAGGACCCGACCCTGGTGCTGTTCAGCAATCGGGTCAATTCCGCCTGTGGCCTGGCCACCTCGGCGACCGGTCCGTTTTACTGCCCGGCAGACCAGAAAGTGTACCTGGACACGGCGTTCTTCCAGGAGATGTCACAGCGCTTTTCCGCCGCTGGCGACTTCGCCCAGGCCTACGTGATCGCTCATGAAGTCGGACACCATGTTCAGACCTTGCTCGGCGTGTCCGCGAAGATTCAGGCAGCCCGCCAGCAAGGCCGGCAGATGGAAGGTGACGGCGGCTTGCTGGTCCGTCAGGAATTGCAGGCCGATTGCCTGGCCGGAGTCTGGGCCAACAATGCGCAAAAGCGTCTGAACTGGCTGGAGCCGGGCGACATCGAAGAAGCACTGAACGCCGCCAACGCCATCGGCGACGATCGACTGCAGCAACAGGGTCAGGGCCGAGTGGTGCCGGACTCGTTTACCCATGGTACGTCGGCGCAACGGGTGCGCTGGTTCAAAACCGGATTCGCCCAGGGCCAGGTCGGCCAGTGCGATACCTTCGCGGCGAAAAATCTGTAAATGAAAAAATGGTTGTTGGTGTTGTTGTTCACTTGCGCAAACCCTTGCACAAATACCTGGGCTGCCGAGCATGGCGTCAAGGAGCTCAGTCCCGGCCGACTGTTGTTGAAATCAGGCGAGATGGCGGTAGGTCTCGGCCCCGCCCCGGCAAAAATCGAACGGGTATTGATCATCGTCCACGGTCGCCTGCGCAATGCGCAAACCTACCTGCAGAGCGGCGAGCACGCGGTCGAACTGGCCGGCCAAAACGCAACGACGCTGGTGATCGCCCCGCAATTTCTCAATGAAACCGACGTCGCACTGCACCCGGTGGCCGACACGGTCTTGCGCTGGCAAGGCAACGAATGGATGGCCGGCGGCGAGTCCACCGCGCCGTTTCGCTTGAGTTCGTACGAGGCACTGGACGAAATCATTGCCCGCCTGGGTAATCGCCAGCAGTTTCCGGACGTGAAGCAAATCGTCGTCGCCGGTCACTCCGGTGGCGCTCAGGTGGTCCAGCGCTACGCCTTGCTGGGCCACGACCAGCCCGCTCTGGAGGCCGCCGGTGTACGGGTGCGCTACGTGATCGCCAATCCGTCTTCCTACGCGTATCTCGATGAGCGCCGGCCAGTGGCCTTCAACCACGCCGGTTGCCCGGGCTTCAATCGCTGGAAATACGGACTGACGGATTTACCCGCCTATGCCGAAGGACAAACTGCCGCGCAATTGCAGGAAAAATACCTCAAGCGCGACACCGTTTACCTGCTGGGCCAGCAAGACATCGACCCGAATCATCCGGCACTGGATAAAAGCTGCGAGGCCAAGGCTCAAGGCCCGTATCGATTGGCTCGCGGGCGCTTCTACTTCAATTATCTGAAACGGCTGAAACCGCAAGGGTTGCATCAGCAGCTGATTGAAGTACCCGGGGTAGGGCATGACGGGGATGGGATGTTTACGTCGCCCGAGGGGCAAAAAGCACTGTTCCCGTAGGAGCTGGCTTGCCAGCGATTCAGTCAACGCGGTGAATCAAGTAGATCGCCTCGCGAGCAGGCTCGCTCCCACAATGGAATGCGATCAACTGTGGGAGCGAGCCTGCTCGCGATGGCGTCGGATTGGACAACACTGCCCTCAAGCCGAAATCATCTTCCTCAACTCAACACAATCCGCCGCATGCCAATCCGCCAGATCCGGCCACGGATTATCCGGCAAATTCACCAACACCGTCCGCGCGCCCGCCGCTCGACCACAATCCAGATCGAAGCGGTAATCGCCGACCATCACCATCTCGCTCGTCGGCACGCCCCAGGCCTGCGCCAGTTTCAGCAAACCACCGGGATGCGGTTTTGGCGGCGCTTCATCGCGACCGAGCACATCCCCCACCGCGAAGCAGTCGGACAGGCCGATGGCCTCTAGCGTGACGTGCGCCAGCTCACGGGCATTGCGCGTGAGAATGCCCAGGCGATACCCGCGCCCGGCCAGCTCACGCACCAGTTCCACGGCACCCGGTGCCGGCTTCGAGCCCAGCGCCAGGTCCCGCTCGTGTTCCAGCAACCACGCGTGTTTGGCCGCGGCTTCATCGGCCGGTAACGCGGCGAGGTGAGTCAGGATGTCGTGTTCGGCCGGGATCGCCAAGGCCACGCGAATCGCCGCGAAGTCATGCACAGCCACCGTCAGGGTGCCGTCCATGTCGAACACCCAATGGCGCACCTCGGCCAGACTCATGCCCAATCCTTGCGATGGCGAATCAGGCCTTCCTGAGTGACCGAGGCCACAAGTTGCCCGGCACGGTTGAACACGCTGCCACGGCAGAACCCGCGGGAGTTGCCGGCCCACGGACTGTCCATGACGTACAGCAACCAGTCATCGGCACGCAGGTCGGCGTGGAACCACAGCGCATGGTCGAGGCTGGCGACCTGCATGTCCTTGTGCCAGACGGATTTGCCATGGGGTTGCATCGAGGTGGTCAGCAGGCCGAAGTCCGAAGCGTAGGCCAGCAAGTATTTGTGCAGCGCCGGGGAGTCGGCCAAGGCACCGTCGGCACGAAACCAGACGTGCTTGATCGGATCGGAGGGTTGCGGATTGTAGGGGTCTTTCTCGGTGATTGGCCGAAACTCGATCGGTTTCGGGCACAGCAGCTTTTCGCGCATTTTCTCCGGGATCAAGTGCGCGCGCTGCTGGGTGAGCTCCAGTTCCGATGGCAGGTTTTCCGGACCGACCACTTGCGGCATTTGGCTCTGGTGCTGGAAGCCCTCTTCGTCGTACTGGAACGAGGCGCTGCAGGTAAAGATCGGGTGTCCCTTCTGGATCGCCGTCACCCGGCGCGTGCTGAAACTGCCGCCATCGCGAACCCGGTCCACCTGATACACCACCGGCAACCCGGCATCGCCCGGGCGCAGGAAATAACCGTGCATCGAATGCACGTGGCGCGTCTCTTCGACGGTCTGACTGGCCGCCGACAGCGACTGGCCGAGCACCTGACCGCCGAACAACTGACGAAAGCCCAGGTCCTGGCTGCGACCGCGGAACAGGTTTTCTTCGATCGGCTCCAGGGTCAGCAGGTCCACCAGATCATCCAACACTTGGCTCATTCAGACTCTCCTCACACAACGCAATGCCGCGCAGTTCTGGCTGCGTCGGTCAATTCAGTTTCTGGCCCGGGCCAACATGAGGGCCATTGTAAACGTCCGGGCCAGGTTATCCATGCAAGGTTTGCAGCCATTGTTCACGGCTGATTCGATACAGCACGTGATGACGCAGGGGATGATCGACGGCGAGTTTCGGGTGTTCGAAGTCATCGGCAGGGTCATGGTGCATACCGATGGCCTGCATGACTTTTTGCGATGGCAGGTTGCTGTCAGCGGTGAACGAGACGACCTCGTTCACCGGCAGGCGGTCAAAGGCGCAGCGCAGAGCGGTCCAGGCGGCTTCGCTGGCGTAGCCAAGCCCCCAGTGCTCGCGCGCAAGACGCCAGCCGATCTCGATGGCCGGGGTGAACGGCGTGTCGAAACCGACCACACCGAGGCCTGTAAAGCCGATGAATTGCCCGGTGTCCTTGCGCTCCAGTGCCCACAGACCAAACCCGTGCTCGGCAAAATGGCCTCTGATTCGCCCGATCAATGAAGCACTTTCCAGTCGACTCAAGGGCGCCGGAAAATAGCGCATGACCTGCGGGTCGGCACACATCGCCGCGAAATCCGGCAAATCCTCGTCGCGCCATTGGCGCATCAACAGTCGCGCGCTCTCGAGTTTCAGTATCGGCTCCATCGTCCCCCGCCCCCCTCCGCATGGATGTCGCAAGTCTACAACGCTGGTAGGATCCTTCACTCACTCCAGTACACCTTATAGACAAATCAGTCATGCCCCTGCCGCTGATCTATCACGAAGACTACAGTCCCGAGTTTCCGGCGGATCACCGCTTCCCCATGGACAAGTTTCGCCTGCTGCGCGATCACCTGGTGGAAAGCGGCCTGACCCGTGACGCCGACCTTCTGCGTCCGGAACTGTGCCCGCCGGAGATTCTGGCCCTCGCCCATGACCCTTCGTATATCGAACGCTATATGGGGGGTGAATTGTCACGTGAGGATCAACGACGCCTTGGCCTGCCCTGGAGCGAAGCGCTGGCCCGACGCACGGTGCGGGCGGTGGGCGGTTCGTTGCTGGCGGCCGAGCAGGCGCTGGAACATGGCCTGGCCTGCCACTTGGCGGGCGGCACCCACCACGCGCATTACGATCATCCTGCCGGGTTCTGCATCTTCAATGACCTGGCCGTGATCAGCCATTTCCTGCTGGAAAGTGGCCGGGTGAATCGGGTGTTGATCTTCGATTGCGATGTGCATCAGGGCGATGGCACTGCACGAATCCTGCACAACACCCCGCAAGCGGTGACCGTCTCCCTGCATTGCGAGCAGAATTTTCCTGCACGCAAGGCCGAAAGTGACTGGGACATCCCGTTGCCCAACGGCATGGGCGATGCCGATTACCTGAAGGTCGTCGACGATGCGCTCAACTACCTGCTGCCGCTCTACCAACCGGATCTGGTGCTGTACGACGCGGGGGTCGATGTGCATAAAGATGACGCGCTGGGTTACCTGAAACTGACCGATCAGGGTCTGGCCGCCCGCGATGAAAGCGTGATGCGCCATTGCCTGGGCCGCGATATTCCGGTGGTCGGGGTGATCGGTGGCGGCTACAGCAAGGACCGCCAGGCCCTTGCGCGACGGCACGGCATCCTCCATCACAGCGCACAGCGGGTCTGGCAATCATCAGGTTGTCATTGAGTTGTGGATGCTTTACCCACAATGCCTGTGGAGCTGCCTGTGGATAACCTGAGTGAAAGGGACTACAGCCCCTGCAGATCATGGGCTACAGAGCTGCGGTTGTTTTTTAACCAGCTCCCAAACCAACGAAGTACCCTGTGGGAGCGAGCCTGCTCGCGAAGACGGCAGCACATCCAACGAAGATGTATCTGACACACCGCTTTCGCGAGCAGGCTCGCTCCCACAAGGGGCCGGGCTGGTAGAATGCCCGGCTTCATTCGCCAAAACCGCAGCGCACTCCATGACCCAATCCTCGACCACCTCCTCCCCTCACGTCGCCATCATCGGCGGCGGCCCCGCCGGCCTGATGGCCGCTGAAGTGTTGAGCGGAGCCGGGATCAAGGTCGACCTGTACGATGGCATGCCTTCGGTGGGGCGAAAATTCCTCCTGGCCGGCGTCGGCGGCATGAACATCACCCACTCCGAAGCCTACCCCGCCTTCCTCTCGCGCTACGCCGAACGTGCGCCGCAGATTGCACCGTTGCTACGAGGCTTCGGTGCTGATGCGTTGTGCCAGTGGATTCATGACCTGGGTATCGAAACCTTTATCGGCAGCTCCGGCAGGGTCTTCCCGACTGACATGAAAGCCGCGCCTTTGCTGCGTGCCTGGCTCAAGCGCCTGCGAGAAGCTGGCGTCGTCATCCACACCCGCCATCGTTGGCTCGGTTGGGATGAGTCCGGTGGTTTGCGCATCGACAGCCCCGACGGCGAAAAAACCGTCCAGGCAGACGCCACCCTGCTCGCCCTCGGTGGCGCAAGCTGGGCGCGCCTGGGCTCGGACGGTGCGTGGAGGCTGCCACTGGAGCAGCACGGTGTCGGACTGGCGCCATTGCAACCGAGCAATTGCGGCTTCGAGGTGCAGGCCTGGAGCGAATTGATGGTCAGCAAATTCGCCGGCGCCCCACTGAAAAACATTGCCATCGGTTTGAACGACGACATTCCACGATTGGGCGAATGTGTGATCACCGCGACGGGTATTGAAGGCAGCCTGATCTACGCCCTGTCGGCACCGATCCGCGAGGCGATCAACCTGCACGGCTCGGCGACCATCCATCTTGATCTGTTACCGGGCCGGCCTGTGGATAAAGTCCAGGCCGCGCTGAGCAAACCGCGCGGCTCGCGCTCGATGGCCAAGCATCTGCACAGTCAGTTGGGAATCGACGGGGTGAAAGCTGCGCTATTGAGAGAGCTGACAACCGCCAACTGTTTCGCCGACATGGCGCTGCTGGCCAAGGCCATCAAAGCCCTTCCACTGACATTGGTAAAAACCCGGCCATTGGACGAGGCCATCAGCAGCGCAGGCGGCGTGAAATTCGAATCGATGGACGAACGCTTGATGCTCAAGCAACTGCCTGGCGTGTTCTGCGCGGGGGAAATGCTCGACTGGGAAGCGCCGACGGGGGGTTATCTGCTGACTGCATGTTTCGCCAGCGGGCGGGCAGCGGGGTTGGGGATGATTGAGTGGTTGCAGCGCAAGGTCTGAGACCGCGGCGCACCCTTCGCGAGCAGGCTCGCTCCCACATTGATCTGCGCCATACGAAGATCCACTGTGGGAGCGAGCCTGCTCGCGAAAGCGGCCTAACGGACGCCGCAGCTAATCAAGGTTTACGCTTGCGCGGTCCGGTATTGAACACCGGCACTTTACGCACAGGCTTGACCGAAGGCTCTGGCGCCGAAACCTCGCCGCTATCGACCCACTTCCCAAGATTACGCTTGCCGCCACCACCGGAAGCCTTCGGCTTCTTCGGTTTCTTCGGCTTTTTCACGACCTGACCACTCGCATCCGTATCCGGCACCCGGTGCTCGGGTTCGAAGTCCGGTTCGTTCTGACGCTTCAAGGTCTGGCGGGTCAACATCTCGATGGCCGACAGAAGATTCACTTCATCGGCGCATACCAGGGAAATCGCCTCACCGGTCGATCCCGCACGGCCGGTACGACCGATCCGGTGGATGTAGTCCTCAGCCACGATCGGCAAGTCGAAATTGACCACCAGCGGCAGGTCTTCGATATCCAGGCCACGGGCCGCGACATCGGTGGCCACCAGAATCTGCACGTCGCTGGCCTTGAAACGGTCCAGTGCACGCTGACGGGTCGCCTGGGGTTTGTCGCCGTGGATGCCGTCGGCGTTGATGCCCAGGCCCTGGAGTTTTTCCACCAGCGCGTCCACGCCGTTGCGGGTCTTGGCGAACACCAGTACCTGCTTCCACTTGCCCTTGCGCATCAAATGCACGAACAGTTCCGGCTTGCGCTTCTTGTCCACCGTCACCACCCACTGCTTGACGGTGTTGGCCGCCACGTTGCGCGGGCTGACTTCGATGCTCAACGGATCGTTGAGCATCTGCCCGGCCAGCAGGCGGATGTCATCGGAGAACGTCGCGGAGAACAGCAGGGTCTGACGCTTTTTCGGCAACGCCTTGTAGATGTTCGCCAGCTCTTCAGAGAAGCCCAGATCCAGCATGCGGTCGGCTTCGTCCAGTACCAGGGTTTGCAACTGGTTGAACTTCAGCGCGTTCTGGCGAAACAGGTCGAGCAAACGGCCCGGGGTCGCGACCAGCAGGTCTACGCCGCTGCGCAGCTTCATCATTTGCGGGTTGATGCTGACACCGCCGTACACCGCATAGGTGCGCAACGGCAGGTTCTCGGCGTACTGACGCACGGCTTCATGAACCTGCTCGGCCAATTCGCGGGTCGGCACCAGGATCAGTGCACGCACCGAGTTGGCGGTGACTTTCGGCCCTTCCATGGCCAGCAGTTGCAGGAGCGGCAAGGCGAAACCGGCGGTCTTGCCAGTACCGGTCTGGGCGGCGGCCATCAGGTCGCGACCGGCCAGCACCGCTGGAATGGCTTGCGCCTGAACCGGCGTCGGCGTCTGGTAGCCGAGCTTCTCGAGAGAGCGCAGCAAGGGTTCGATCAGGCCAAGGGTGGCGAAAGTCATGGGAATACCGTAGGAAAATTCAGCGCGGACAAGATGCAATGGCGCGCAGTTTACCCTAATTCACACGGGATTCAGTCGGCACCACCTTCGGCACGACCTTCGCCACCGGTTGCTCGGGCGTACGGCGCCACTGTGGCAGGCCGATCAATACCACGGCGCTGATGATCACCAGCATCGCCAGTGCTTCTTCGATACCAATGGTCTCGCCGACAAACACGATCCCCAGCAACACCGCCACCGCCGGGTTGACGTAGGCATAACTGGTGGCCGCCGCCGGACGCACGTGTTTCAACAGGTACATGTAGGCGTTGAAGGCGATGATCGAACCGAACACGGTCAGGTACGCCAACGCGGCCCAGCCTTCGATCGGCGGAACCTTGTCCAGGTGTTCGCCGCTGATCGCGCTGCCGATCAGCAACACCACGCCCCCCACCAGCATTTCCACGGCACTGGCCATGGCGCCCTGAGGCAACGGCAAGTGTTTGCTCCAGACCGAACCGAACGCCCAGGTGGCCGCGGCAAAAATCAGCAAGGCAGCGCCCAAGGGGCTTGATTGCAGGTTGGAACCGAGGTTGAGCATGGCAATGCCAACCATCCCCAGCACAATCCCGGCCCATTCAAGACGGGTATTACGCGCCCCCCAGAAATAGCCACAGAGCAAGGTAAACAGCGGCACCGTCGCGACTGCCAGGGCCGCGACCCCGGAGGCCACGCCCGTGTGCTCGGCCACGCTGACCGCACCGTTACCGCACGCCAGCAGCAATACGCCAATGATGCCGGCGGCTTTCCATTGCCCCCAGGTCGGTGCCGGCGCGCCCCTCCAACGCAGGAAGGCGTACATCAAGGTGCCGGCGATTACGAAGCGGATACCGGCAAGCAACAATGGCGGCCAATACTCCACGCCGATGCGGATGACCAGGTAAGTCGAACCCCAGATCACGTACAAGGCGAAAAAGGCAGCGATCAACGGTAAGGGAAAGCGACGTAGGCCGGACATGATGGGCAGCTCACAGGCAGTACAAGTGAACGGCTATTCTAGAAAGGCTGGCGCTGGAAAATAAGTTACAAAACCTGTTTAAAGCGCCGGTACACTTTTCAAAACACGGAGTTCAGGGCTATATACCGTGCTTTCGAAAGTCGCTCATATTCAGGAGTCACCACGATGGATAAGTACGACCGCATGCTGCTCGGCGCCCTGCTGGAAAACGGTCGCGCGTCCTACGCGGATCTTGCGCGCAAGGTCAATCTTTCCGCCCCTGCGGTGGCTGAGCGCGTGGCCAAGCTCGAAGCCAGCGGCGTGATCACCGGCTATCAGGCAAAGGTCGACATGGCCAAGCTCGGCCTGCCGATCCAATGCGTCATCGAACTGCGCCTGAACCAGCACGGCAACCAGAAAGCCTACGACGACCTGATCAAAATCCCGCAACTGACCGAATGCCATCGGGTGACCGGTGATCCTTGCGTGATCATGCAGGCGGCGGTGGGCTCGATGCCGGAGCTTGAAGATTTGATCAACCGAATCGCCACGTTCGGGTTCAGCAAGACGTCGATCGTGTTGTCGAGCGCGATAGAAAAGCGCGTGCCGTTGGGGCAGTTGGAAGGGAATGGCAAGGCAATTTAATTGCTGTAGGTGATCCACTGTGCGAGCGAGCCTGCTCGCGAAGGCAATTGATCATTCAACATTGAGGTCGACTGACACTCCGCTTTCGCGAGCAGGCTCGCTCCCACAGGGGAATCGTGTCGCGGTCAGACCCCGCGATAGCGCTTGAGGTGCTCACCCACCTTCGCCGCCGGCACTTTCTGCAACTTGCACAGCAAATCATGGGACAACTCGCGCAGCCCGTGTTTCTGACGCAACTCTTCAGCCAGGTGCGCCGTCAGGTTGGCGGCCATTTCCGCATCGGCCATGGCCCGGTGGGCCTTGCCGGTGTGGGGCAGGTTGGCGAAGGTGGTGAGGGTGCCGAGTTTGTGGTTCGGCGCCGCGGGCATCAGGCGACGGGCCAGCAGCAGCGAGCAGGCAAAGTTTTGCAGGCGGGTGCGCTTGATCCGTCCCAGCTCGAAATCCCAGAACTTCTGGTCGAACGCGGCGTTGTGCGCCAGCAACGGCGTGGTGCCGACGAACTCATTGACTTCGTTCATCACCTGCTCCGCCGAGGGAGCCGTGCGCAACATGGCGTTGCTGATGCCGGTGAGTTGTTCGATGAAGGCCGGGACGCGCACGCCGGCGTTCATCAGGCTCTGGTAACGCTCGACGATGCGCCCCTGTTCAAGAATCACCACGGCAATTTCCGTGGCCCGACAGCTGCTGCTCGGGGAGATCCCGGTGGTTTCAAAGTCGATGACTGCGATGCGTTCCAAACCTGTTTCAACTCCGTAAAAATCAATTCTTGAGCAGCAAGGCGCCTTCGATCGGTACGTAACGGCTGGCGGCGCGGATCAGCGAGTTGGCCGTCAGGCCCGGTACGCCATAGGCCACCGCCTGCACGCCGTGCTTGCTGATGATGCGCTCCAGCAACATGTCGAAATCACCGTCGCCCGAGGCCAGCACCACTTCGTCGACATGGTCTGCCGCGTCCATGATGTCGAGGGTGATGCCCACGTCCCAGTCACCCTTGGCCGAGCCGTCGCTGCGCTGGATATACGGCTTGAGCTTCACGGTGAAACCGAGATTGCGCAGGATCTGCTGGAACTGCTGCTGTTTGCTGTCGCCACGATCGATGGCGTAGGCGTAGGCCTCGACGATCTGCCCCTGCTTGCTGATCTCGGCCCACAGCGCGGCATAGTTGAAGTGACAACCGTAAGCCTGACGCACGGTGTAATAGAGGTTTTGGACATCGGCGAACACAGCGATTTTCTTCACCGCAACATCCCCTTGGTGCGCAGGCAGGATCAGGCACCGGGCCCGAAAAGTCGCCCAGTATGCCAGCCTGAAGGAGTGTTCCGCGAAAAATCGACCCGAGGCACCTGAGTGCCCCGGACGAATGGCAACTTGTGGCGAGTGACAATCTGTGGCGAGGGAGCTTGCTCCCGTTGGGCTGCGCAGCAGTCCCATTCTCTTGGGGTCGCTTCGCGACCCAACGGGAGCTTGCTCCCTCGCCCAGATCAGTGAAAATCAATCAGACGAAGGAATCGTCGTCGCCACCAAAGAACGATGAGCTGTCATCGCTGTAGTCGGCGTCTGTAAAGCCACCCCGGTCATTAGCGTAGGAATCGTTACCGGCCATGCGTTGGTCATCGCCCCAGCCATTGTTGCCCTGGTCATTGACCTGGGCCGGTTCTTCCTTGATGACTTCGACGATTTCCTGCGGCTGCTGATTGTGATGGAACAGGCTGCTGATGCCCTGGGCCAGCATCACGCCACCCGCCACACCCGCCGCGGTTTTCAACGCGCCGCCGAGGAAGCTGCTGCCCGCCATCGGTGCCGCTTGTTGCGGGGCGTAGTTTTGCTGAGGAACGTTTTGCTGCGGTGGAGCACCGAAGTTCTGCTGGGGCGCCTGCGAATTGAACGAAGACCGTCCCGGCTCACGCCAGCCGCCACCGCTCGACACCGGTGCGTTCTGGCTGGGCGCCGGCTGCGGATCACGGGAACCGCCACCGAAAATGCTCGACAGGAAACCACCGCTGCTCGGCGCAGCTGGAGCCGGAGCGGCTGTCTGTGCCCTGGCATGTTGCAGATCGGCCTGCAATTGCAGGATCTGCTGGTTCAGTTGTGTGTTCTGTTCGTCGAGGCGCTTGATCGCCGCCTCTTGCACCAGAATCGCCTGGGTCATGAAATAACCTGCCGCGGGCTGGCGGGTCAGGTGTTCCTTGATCCGCGCCTCGGCCTGGGCGTCGCGCGGGGCTGATTCCGTTTCGGCCTGTTGCAGCCGGGAAAACAGTCCATCGATCAGGGTTTGTTCTTCGCTGTTCATGGCGACCTCGTAGATTGCCGGGGAAATCGTTGTCCTTTTCCACTTCAGGATAAGGTGCCCGACCTTAATGGAGGCTGAAACAAGTTGTTTCAATGACCTTTACCGAACGTTTACGTTTGCGCCCCCCTGCACATCATCGGTTAAAGTGAGCCACTGCTTCCAACCTGCGATACCGACTGATGAATCCGTTCGACGTACTGCGTGACTCCCTGTACTTCTTCAAGCGCAATCTGGGCCAGATCGTGCAACTGTGCCTGCCGCTGGTCATTATCGAGGCCTTGTTGCAACAAGTGGTCGACCACTCCACCGAACCGGACAGTTTCCCCGGCGTCAGCGTGATCGTCGGCCTGCTGGTTTATCCGCTGTACACCGCTGCACTGATTCTGTTCCTCGACGCCCGCAGTCGTGGCGAAACGCCAAGCAACCGCCAGCTGCTGTCGCGATCCGCCTACCTGTGGCCGCGCTTCGCGCTGTTGACCGCCCTCAATACCCTGCTGATTTTGCTTGGCTTGTCGCTGTATTTCCTGCCGGGTATCTACCTGATGGTGACCCTGGCCTTCGGCGAGTACCTGCTGGTGCTGCGTGGCCTGGCGCCGCTGGCGGCCATGAAGGAAAGCCTGCGCCTGACCCGCGGGCACTTCCTGCGCATCCTGGTGTGCATTCTGTGCGTGATGGGGCCGTTATGGCTGCTCAAGGGCGCAACACTGGCGGCGTATCCCGAGCCGCAGAACCCGGTGATCTCGCTATTGATCGACAGTGCTCACAGTTTCCTGCAATTGTTCACCAGCGTGGTGCTGTTCCGTCTGTTCATGCTGATCACCGATGTGCCGGAAAAAATCGACGGGCCACTCTGACCTTGGGCGACCGCCCGTCCGTCGGGTATGCTCGGGGTCAATTTCCGTAACGCTATAAGCCGAGCCATGACCCGACTGCTGCGCTACACCGTGCTGGGATTGCTGATTGTGACCGGGCTGACCGGCGTGATGATCTACAGCCTGACCTGGCGCCCCGAAGCCCGGGAAGTGCTGCCGGTCAGTTGCAGTACCCGGGCGCCGTCCCTGGCCCCCGGCCAGGCGCTGAAGGTGATGACCTGGAACGTCCAGTACCTGGCGGGCAAGCGCTACGTGTTCTGGAATGACCTGGCGGCCGGCGCCGACGACTCCCCTACCCCCGAAGACATGGCCTTCAGCCTCGATGAAGTGGCGCGGGTGATTCGCGACGAACAACCCGACGTGGTGCTGTTGCAGGAACTCGATGACGGTGCCAAGGCCAGCGCCTATCAGAACCAGCTCAAACTGCTGCAGGAACGGGTCGCCGATCTGTATCCGTGCAGCGTCCACGCCTTCGACTGGAAAGCTGATTTTGTCCCGGATCCGCATATCTTCGGCAGCGTTGGCCGGCAATTGGCAACCCTGAGCCGCTACCAGATCGAGCATGCCCAGCGCCTGCAATTACCAGTCGCCCCGAGCAATCTGATCAGCCGCCAGTTCCAACCGAAAAACGCCTTGCTGGTCGCCTACCTGCCATTGAGCGATGGCGGTCAGTTGGCCGTGCTCAACACCCATCTGGACCGCGTGACGCAACCCGACGAGTCACTGCAAACGCAAATCTCGGCCGTGGCCAAGGTCCTGGACAAATACGAAAGCCGCGGGACGCCGTGGCTGATCGGCGGTGATTTCAATCTGCTGCCGCTGGGGCAATACCAGCGCCTGCCCAACGAACAGCGCACGCCCTACTCCGCCGACAGCGCACTGCACGTGCTGTGGGACAAGTACCCGATGATCCCCACCAACAACGAAGCCAGCGGCATCGACCGCGCCCGCTGGCTGACCCACTACCCGAACGACCCGGGCCTGAACGGTCCGGACCGCACCGTCGACTACCTGTTTTACAGCCCACGCCTCAAGCGGGTCGAGGCGATGGTCAGGCAGGACGATACCTTGCGTATTTCCGATCACCTGCCGGTGATTGCGCGGTTCCTCCTCCCGCCCTCCCCTTGACCTGATTTGACCTGTGGGAGCAATGCTTGCTCGCGATAGCGGTGTGTCAGCCTGCATTGATGTTGGATGTGCCGACGTCATCGCGAGCAAGCTTTGCTCCTACAGGGATTGCGTCGATTTCCAGTCATCAGGAATAACCGCAATCACATCGATTTCCATCAGCCACTGCGGTTGGCCAAGCCCGGAAATCACCAGTCCGGTGGAGATCGGGAAAACGCCCTTCAACCACTTGCCCACCACCTGGTAAACCGGCTCGCGGTAACGCGGGTCGATGATGTAGGTGGTGGTTTTGACGATATGCGAAAGATCGCTGCCCGCCTCATCCAGCAGCTGTTTGACGTTTTTCATCGCCTGTTCGGCCTGGGCCGCCGGATCGCCAAGACCCACCAGGTTTCCTTCGAAGTCGGTGCCGATCTGACCCCGTACATAAACGGTGTTGCCAGCCCGTACGGCTTGGCAAAGATCATTATCCAGAGATTGGTTTGGATACGTGTCTTTGGTATTGAACATGCGAATTCGAGTGTGAGTAGGCATCAACGGACTCCCCTGAAGCTTGATTTATGATCGGTTCTTAACGCTGCGACGGGTCGCGGTATTCCAGGTACTGGCGCTGCGTGGCAATGTGGCCGGCGACATGTTTGGCGTCGTGCCAGACGCCCCAGATAAAGCTCGATCCGCGACGTGACAGCCACGGCAGGCCCACGAAATAAACACCGGGCTCGCTCGAGACACCGCGCTGATGACGCGGCTTGCCCTTATCGTCAAACGCATCGACCTGCAGCCAGCTGTAATCGACGGCGTAGCCGGTGGCCCAAATGATCGAGGTGATACCCGCCTCGACCAGATCCAGCTCAAGGATTGGATGGGTGATGCAGTCCGGGTCGGGAAGCATGAACCGGGCTTCGGGCTCTTCGGGAAGGTCAAGACCGTTGCGCGTTACGTAGGCGTCCGCCGCATCCAGCAGCGACAGATAGTTTTCGTCACCGGCAGCGACGTTTTGCGCCAGATCCTGCTGGAACGTCACCACGCCGTCGTCGAAGGATCGGGTCAGCCCCACCAGCGTGACGCCTTGCTGGGCCAGTGCCCGGAAATCGACGGTCTGCCCGCCGCGCGCACCGCTGACCGCGATGGTGACGTGCTCACGCCCCGGCTGCATGACTTCAGCATCCCAGAGCCCCAGAACCCCCAGCCACCAGCAGAAGTCACGGTTGCGATAGGCGCGAGGCGGACGGTCATGCTGGCCGACAGAGAGATAGACCTGTTTACCGGCGCGCTGGAGTTCATCAGCGATTTGAACACCGGAAGAGCCTGCACCAACCACCAGCACGCCGCCCTCGGGCAGTTGCTGCGGGTTGAAATATTGAGCCGAATGAATTTGCGTGATCCGGTCGTCTTTCGGGGCAATCGGGGGAATGACCGGGCGCTGGAAAGGGCCGGTGGCCGCCACCACGCGATTGGCCTCGATCACCCCTTCGGAGGTTTCGATGGTGAAGCCCGGGCGATCGGCGTTGCGTACCACTTTCTTGACTTCGACACCGGTACGAATCGGTGCTTCGAATTTCTCGGCATAGGCTTCGAAATACGCCGCTACGCGATCTTTCGAGGCAAAGGCATCGGGCTCGAGGTCTTCGAACGCCAGTCCGGGGAAGCGGTCATGCCAGACAGGGCCGTTGGCAACCAGCGAATCCCAGCGTCCGGTGCGCCACGCTTCAGCGATGCGGTTACGCTCCAGAACGAGGTGGGGAACACCCAGTTTGCTCAAGTGCTCACTCATGGCGACGCCAGCCTGGCCGGCCCCGACGACAAGCGTATCTACTTCTATCTTGTTAACAGTCATGCTTGTGTCCTTCATTGAGGCAACTTTGGCGCGCCAAGTCGCTACAGATCAGTTGCTTTTATTAGTTAGTTCCACGCTTATAACTTTGCTTGCGGGGTGGTTTTATTCTGTGTGGTAAATGCAAATTGCGAAAATATGATTTTTATAGTTGTTAGCCAGAAAAAAACTGTCTGGCAACAAAACTAACTATTTGTCTTATTGAATATGTATTGACACGAACCCTGTAGGAGCAAGCTTGCTCGCGATGGACGTCAACAATTACGCGTTTTGCCAGAATGAACGCGTTGCCTGGGCGTTTTTCGCGAGCAAGCTCGCTCCTACAGTTTTAAGGAGCGAGCTCAGTTCCCCGACACAGAACGGCTTAGCGTGCAGCCCAGGCGTTGAAGCGCTCCTCAAGCTCTTCGCCGTGATCGACCCAGAACGTGGCATCCACTAACTGGCCTTCAGCCAGATTGGCCTGGGCCGTGGGTAGCTGGGAAAGGGTCTCCGCTGGTAGCTGCGCCAGCACATCCTTGCGGATCGGGCCGTAGGGAATCTGGCTGGAGAAGGATTTCTGGCCGCTCGCCTGGCTGGCAAACACGATGAAGCGTTCGGCCAGCGCCTTGTTCGGACTGCCGCGAACGATGGCCCAGTGATCAGGATCGTAGAGGTGGCCGTTCCATGAGATCGCCAGTTTCGAACCTTCCTTCTGCGCGACAGCAATACGGCCGTTGTAGGCGGCAGACATGACGACGTCGCCTGCTGCCAGCCATTGAGGCGGCTGGGCACCGGCCTCCCACCATTGGATCGAGGGCTTGATCTGGTCAAGCTTGTGGAAGGCCCGGTCCACGCCCTCCTTGGTGCCCAGGACCTTGTAAAGGTCTGCCTGTTTGACGCCATCGGCGAGCAGCGCCACTTCCAGCGTGTATTTGGCGCCCTTGCGCAGGCCGCGCTTGCCAGGAAATTGCTGCAGGTTCCACATGTCTGCCCAGGACGTTGGCGCCGCCGAAACCTTGCCTGAGTTGTAGGCCAGCACCATCGACCAGACGTAACTGGCCACGCCGCACTCGCTGACAGCGCCAGGCAGGTAGTTACCGGCTTCTCCGATCAGCGCCGGGTTCAGCTTCTCGAACAACCCTTCTTCACATCCACGCAGAAGTTCGGGACTTTCAACTTCGACAACATCCCAACTGACCTGGCCGACATCGACCATCGCCTTGACTTTGGAAAGTTCACCGCTGTATTCCCCGACTACCACCTTGCCAGCACCACTTTTTTCAAAGGGTTTAAAGTAAGCACCCTCTTGCGCTGCTTTGGTGGCACCACCGAACGAAATAACCGTAAGGCTTTCTGAATGCGCAACGACTGGCACTGTAAACCCAAGTAACGCTGTTAAACCAGCGATCGTTTTAACGCTCGAAGATGAATATTTGAACATAGAAGCGCCCTCACTTTTTAATTGTGATTAGTTACTGAGGCAGTCACGACCAGGCGGCCGTAAATGTGCGCATATCCATCCGCGCGATGACATTTTGTTGTTTTAATTCGCACCCTCTTCAAGTGTGCGGCCAGAGGTCGAACACGCTACGCCACCTGCTCGACCGCCAGGGTGGTCGGGTTTTTTCGGAGGATGCAGAGATAGTGCGTCAACCGTGCGCAGAGGAAAATTATTAAAAATATGCTCGGGGTATAAGAAAAAACTGGGCAAGCGCTTACCCAGTCCGCAACCGTCATAAGGTAAGGTTCAGTCAAGCATTCGCGCGACGTGGGCCATCCAGGCTTTCACCGCGAACACGAAAATAAAGAGGTGCGTGTGGCTTCCTACACATTGCGACAACTCAAGTACTTCGTCACAACGGTAGAAGCCGGCAGCGTGGCGGAAGCTTCGAGACAGCTCTATATCGCGCAGCCATCGGTCTCGACAGCGATCAAAAGCCTGGAAGAGTCTTTCAACGTCCAGCTGTTCATCCGCCACCATGCCCAGGGCGTTTCCCTGACGCCCACCGGCACGCGCTTCTACCACAAGGCGCAGGAGCTTCTGCGCATGGCCAGGGAGTTTGAACAGAATGCGTTGGCGGACAACGATACGGTGTCCGGACAAATCGACATCGGTTGCTTCGAAACGGTGGCCCCGCTGTATTTGCCACAGCTGATCGCCGGCTTTCGCCAGCTGTATCCGGGCGTGGACATTCGCCTGCGCGACGGCGAGCAGCAGGAGCTGGTTCAAGGCTTGACCGCCGGCACTTTCGACGTCGCCTTCCTCTACGATCACGGCCTCGATAGCACCATACAAACCACACCGCTGATGCCACCGCAAAAGCCCTACGTCCTGCTGCCTGAAGGTCATCGCTTCGCCGACCAGAAAGAGGTATCGCTCAGGGATCTGTGCGGGGAGCCGATGATTCTCCTGGATGTGCAACCGAGCAGAACCTACTTCGTCAGCCTGTTCCACGAACTGGACCTGACGCCGAACATCGTATTCAGTTCGCCTTCGATCGAGATGGTACGCGGCATGGTGGGCCAGGGATTCGGGTTCTCCATCCTGGTGACCCGCCCGCATTCGGAATGCACTTACGATGGGAAAAAAGTGGTCATCGTCGATATCAAGGAACCGGTCTCAACCTCCGGACTGGCGTCCGCCCACCTCAAACGCAGCCAACTGACCAAGCCGGCACAATTGTTCGTGGATTTTTGCCGCGAGCAGTTGAGCCGGATGATTATGTAATGCTGTTGTGGGAGCGAGCCTGCTCGCGATGGTCGCTAACGATTACGCATGTTTTCTGATTAAACGCGGCGTTTTCAAATCCATCGCGAGCAAGCTCGCTCCTACAGTCATAGATACGCCGCTTCGGCACACAGATAGTCAGCCAATCGAATCAGCATCGCATCACAGCCATTCAACTGATCCAGCGCGATGAACTCGTCGGGTTTGTGCCCTTGATCCATGCTGCCAGGGCCACAGACCACCGTGGGTATGCCAGCCTCGTCAAACAGCCCGCCCTCGGTGCCGAACGCCACCGTTCCAAACGCCGAAGATCCGCTCAAGTGTGCCAGCAGTCGCGCCGCCTCGCTTTCGGGTGAGGTGGCCAATCCGGGATACGCACTCAACGGGCGCAAGCGGATATCCGTGTCGGGTTGCACCGCCCGCATCTTTGGCAGGACCTGTTCCTGGGCGAATACCTGCAACTGGTTCGCCACCTCTTGGGCATCGAAGCTCGGCAGCGCCCTCACTTCAAAATCGAACTCGCATTCAGCGGGAACAATGTTCAGCGCCCGGCCACCCTTGATGACACCGGTCTGCACCGTCGAATACGGAGGATCAAAGCGCTCGTCGTGGTGATCAGGATGCGCAAGCTCCGCGCCGATTGCGCCGAGCCGGCCAATCAGCTGCGCGGCGTACTCGATTGCGTTGACCCCATAAGGCGCGTAAGCGGAATGGCAAGCAGCACCGCGTACCTCGCAGCGCATCGCCAATTTGCCCTTGTGGCCCAGCACTGGTTTGAGTTCGGTCGGTTCGCCGATCAAACACAGCCGGGGTTTGTGTGGCCGCTTCTGCAACTCGGCGAGCATCGGCCGTACACCCAGGCAACCCACTTCTTCATCGTAGGAAAACGCCAGGTGCACCGGTGCCAGAAGCGGGCGCCGTACAAACACAGGGACCGCCGCGAGCACCGAGGCGATGAAGCCTTTCATGTCCGCTGTACCACGGCCGTAGAGACGTCCGTCCTTTTCCGTCAGGTGGAACGGATCAACCGTCCAGGCCTGACCGTCAACCGGCACCACGTCGGTGTGACCGGAAAGCACCACTCCGCCTGATTTGAGCGGACCGATGGTGGCGAACAGATTGGCCTTGGTGCCCTCCTCGTTGTAGAACAGCTCACTCTGCACGCCATGCCCCGCCAGGTACGCCTCGATGAAGCGGATCAGCTTGAGGTTGGAGTCGCGGCTGACGGTGGCGAAGGCAATGAGGCGCTCCAGAAGCTCGCGGCTGGACGCATTACTCATCCCCAGGCACTCCATAGCTCGGCGCAGCTGTCGGGTCGAGCGCGCGTGTCAGGTAGTCCTGCATTTGCGGTCGATAGGCCTGCCAGAGTCCATCAAGTTGTCCGATGGGATCTTCGTCGGCCCAGTCGACGCGCAAGTCGATGATCGGCCATGTGTAATCGCCCACCACCTTGAGTGCTGCGGAGTGAACAGGACCCGCCTCGCCACCGGCCGCCATCGCTGCATGCATGGCCGCCAGCAAACGATCCGCCAATTGACCAGGCTCGGCCTCGAACGCCTCGACCATGGCCTCAATCACCCGCACATCGCTCAGCAAATTACCCGCCGCAGCACAGTGCTCGCCTTTCACCGCGTTGTGCACGCCCAGCGACTCCTTGCCGCTGAAGCAGGCAATGCGGCCAGACGCATCGATCACTGTGACCTGCCGATACTGACTCCAGCCATTGGAGTTGAGTGCCTTGTCCAGCGCCGCGTCAGCCTCCAGATGCTGATGCTCCAACAGATCCAGTATCTGCGGCCCCAAAGCCGGCAACGTAATGTTCTGCGTGGAAACCGCCCCGACTCCCGCCCGCGCCCAAGGGCAACGCGCACCCACTGCAATGCTTGAAGAGCTGATGGCAATACCGAGCTGCCCGGTTTCAGGGCAGCGCCCGATAATTGAGAACGTCATGGCTCACTCCTTAGGTTTCTTGTGCGTGCGGATTTGTATTCTGTTCATGCACAGGAAAGGGAGAAAGCAGGTTTTTTGTGGCTTTGGGGTAGGAAAAAACTGGGCAGTGCTGACCGGGCACCTGTAGGAGCGAGCTCTGCTCGCGATGAACCCGAGAACGCCGCGGGGCGTCAGGTTTCCAGCGTTATCGTTGGCGTCCATCGCGAGCAGAGCTCGCTCCTACAGTTTTTTGTTATTTGCGTGGTTTGATGCGGGCGGTGGCTTCAGCCACCAACGGGTCATCAGGCCAATAGTGTTTCGGATACCGGCCCTTCAGATCCTTTTTCACCTCGGCGTAAGTGCTGCGCCAGAAGTTTGCCAGGTCCTGTGTCACCTGCACCGGCCGCCGCGCCGGCGACAACAGATGCAGCTTGACCACTTGCCGACCACCGGCGATGCGCGGGGTTTCTGCCAGGCCGAACAGCTCCTGCAAGCGCACCGCCAGAATCGGCGGCTGCTCGCTGTAGTCCAGGCGAATCGATGAGCCGGACGGCACGCTCAAGTGATGCGGTGCCAGCTCGTCGAGCCGCTGCGGCAGCGGCCATGGCAGCAGGTTATGGACGATGCTCGACAGGTCGAGATTGGCGAAATGACTGAGTCGCGAGACCTTCCCCAGGTACGGCATCAGCCAGTGTTCGAGGTTTTTTAGTAGTGCAGTGTCGCTGACATCCGGCCATTCGCTTTCGCCCTTGCCGGCCAGATCCAACTGGCGCAGCAATGCGACGCGCGCCTGCCACTGGCGCAGCTCCGGGGTCCACGGCAACAGCTCCAGACCTTTGCGTCGCACCAGATTGACCAGCGCCTGACTGCGGGCGGTTTCGTCGAGGCCGGTCAGCGGTTCGCGGCTGAGGATCAACTCGCCAACCTTGCGCTGGCGCTCGGCGCGCAGCACGCCTTCGCGTTCGTCCCAGTCCAGCTGATCGACGCAGCGCACCTGTTCGGCCAGCACCGAGTCGAACAGCGCCGGATCGAAATCCGCCGCCAGATAAATTCGTTCTTCACGCTGGCCCTGACGACTGCCGAGGTCAGCGATCACCAGCCATGGCTGTTTCATCAGGCTGTCGGCTTCGGCGAACAACGCGGCGCGTCCGTTGGCCAGGCGATACTCGGCGCCACCGGCACGGCGTTGCTGGGCGACGCGGTCGGGATAGGCCAGCGCCAGCAGCGCACCGAGCCAGCGTGGATGATCAGGATCGCCGACAGGTTCCGACGCCTTGCCACGCAGATAACCGCGATACTGCCGCGCCAGTTGCCGGGCCCGTTGCACGCCGCCCTGGGCACCGCGTGCGGCCCGCTCTTCGCCCGATAACAACACCAATCGGCTGTGCAGATCCGCACCGGCGCCACGCAGGATATCGCGCTCGCCGAGCAGCGCCGCGACGTCGCAGGCCATATCCGCCAGCCCCAGCGCCTGCCCGCGCAACAGCAAATGGGCGATGCGCGGATGCGCCGGCAGTTCGGCCATGGCCTGGCCGTGACGGGTCAATGTCTCGCCGTCCAGTGCGCCCAGGCGTTCGAGCAGATCCTGTGCCTGTGCATACGCGGCGGTCGGCGGCACATCGAGCCAGACCAACTGCCCAGGCGTCACACCCCAGCGACCGAGCTGCAAGGCCAGCCCCGCGAGGTCTGCCGAGAGAATTTCCGCACTGCCATATGCTGCCAGTTGTTCGTGCTGATCCTGCGACCACAAGCGATAACACACGCCCGGCTCCAGTCGCCCGGCGCGGCCCGCGCGCTGGGTGGCGCTGGCCTTGGAAATCCGTTGCGTGTCGAGACGGGTCATGCCGCTGCCGGGATCGAAACGCGGCACCCGCGCCAGCCCGGCGTCGATCACCACCCGCACACCGTTGATGGTGAGGCTGGTCTCGGCGATGTTGGTCGCCAGCACCACTTTGCGTTTGCCATCCGGCGCCGGATCAATCGCCGCACGTTGCGCGGCCAGGTCCAATTCACCGTGCAACGGGCAGAGCAAAACCTGCGTGTTCTCACCCAGCGCGTCGGCCAATTGCTGATGGACGCGCCGGATTTCCGCCTGCCCCGGCAGGAACACCAGGACGCTGCCGGTTTCATCGTTCAAGGCTTCGAGCACGGTCTGCACCAGTCGCGGCTCGATGTATTCTCCCGCCTGAAACGGCCGGCCCCAGCGCATCGCCACCGGGTACATGCGGCCTTCGCTGCGCAGGATCGGCGCATCGTCGAGCAACCCGGCCAGGCGCTCGCCTTCCAGGGTCGCCGACATCAACAGGATTTTCAGCGGCTGGTCATCACGAAACAGTTCCCGGCCATTCAGGCTCAGGGCCAAGGCCAGGTCGGCGTCGAGGCTACGTTCGTGGAATTCGTCGAAGATCAGCAGACCTACGCCTTCCAGCGCCGGGTCGTCCTGCAAGCGCCGGGTAAGGATGCCTTCGGTGACGACTTCGATCCGGGTGTCGGGGCCAACCTTGCTGTCCAGCCGAATGCGATAACCCACGGTTTCGCCGACCTTCTCCCCCAGTTCACTGGCCAACCGTTCCGCCGCCGCCCGCGCGGCCAGGCGTCGCGGTTCGAGCATCAGGATGGTTTGCCCGGCCAGCCATGGCTCATCGAGCAAGGCCAGGGGCACGCGGGTGGTTTTACCGGCACCGGGCGGTGCTTCGAGCACGGCTTCGTGGCGTGTAGCGAGGGCTTCACGCAGGGCGGGTAAAACTTCATCGATCGGCAACGAATTCATACTGGCTCCAAAGCAGAGCGGCGAGTATAACGGCGAACTGGTGGACGTTCGTCAGGGTCTTAATTCATACCGACGACACTTCGTTCTGAGATGACCAAGGAGATTTCCCATGCGTGTTCCCTTTCGCCTGATTGGCGGTGTATTGATCGCGACCCTGCTGACCCAGGTCACCGCGTGCGGTTCGATTTTCTACCCCGATCGCCGCGGTCAGATCGACGGCAAGATCGACCCCGCCATCGCCGTGCTCGATGCCGTGGGCCTGCTGTTCTACATCATCCCCGGCCTGATCGCGTTTGCCGTGGACTTCGCCACCGGCGCGATTTACTTCGCACCCGGCGAACACGCCCAAGTGGCCCCGGAAAAACTCAAGGAAGCCATCGGTGCCGACGGCAAAGTCGATAACCACAAGTTGCAGACTATTCTGGAGCGTGAACTGGGCCGCAGCTTCCCGCTGGACGATCCACGCCTGATCCAGCACAAGGGCAGCACCCAGCAACTGGCCTTGCTGGGCCTGCAACCGGCCGCATAATCGCGTAAGGAAAAGCCGCACTTATGATCTCCAGCTCCGAACACGCCCGCCTGCTGCGGCTGGCGACCCGTGCCTCGGTGGCGGTGGCCTGCACGCTGATCGTCGCCAAAGCCATCGCCTGGTGGTTGAGCGGTTCGGTGAGCATGCTCGCCGGGTTGACCGACTCGACACTCGACGGCGTGACTTCGCTGCTCAACCTGCTGGCTGTGCACTACGCCCTGCGCCCGGCCGACGACGATCATCGCTACGGCCATGGCAAGGCGGAATCACTGGCCGGCATGGCCCAGGCGCTGTTCATCGGTGGCAGTGCGGTGCTGATTGCGTTGCAGGCCATCGATCGGCTCAAACATCCGGAACCGGTGGGCGCGCCGTGGATCAGTATTGGGGTGATTGTGTTCTCGCTGGGCCTGACCCTCGCGCTGCTGATGTTGCAGCATCGGGTGGTCAAGGCCACCGGCTCCAATGCAGTGCGCGCCGATTCCCTGCATTACCGCTCGGACATGTTGCTCAACGGCAGCATTCTGGTGGCGCTGGTGCTGGCCGGGTTTGGCTGGCATCAGGTCGATGCCTGGTTCGGCCTGGGGATTGCCGCCTACATCCTCTGGAGCGCGGTGCAGATCGCCCGGGAGAGCTTTGCGGTATTGATGGATGAAGAGCTGCCGCCGGATGTCAGCCAGCACATGCTGGAGCTGGCCTGCAGCGTGCCGGGCGTTTTAGGTGCACATGACTTGCGCACGCGGATTTCGGGCAACCAGTGGTTCGTACAATTGCACCTGGAATTGCCCGGTGAACTGACCTTGTCAGTCGCCCACGGCATCAGCGATCAAGCGGCCGATGCAATTCACGCCGCTTATCCGCGGGCCGAAGTGCTGGTGCACGCCGACCCGCAGGAAGTGGTGAACGCTGCCAGGGCTCAGAAACTCACTTGATAACCGCGACTGCTCAGGCAGTTGCCCTGTGCCTGGCGGTAGGTTTGGACCACCGACGGGTCCGGTTGATAGGTCGCGGTGCGCGGATCGAAGCCACTTTGCTGCACCGCGTATTGATAGCACTCATAGCCATCCCGATTGACCTGATCCTGCGATTGCCCGTTGGCCGGATACGCCACCACGTCATAACCGTTGCTGGCCGGTTGTGGCGGCTGTTGCGGCTGCATGGCGCCGAGCGGTGGCTCGACCACTTCGTAATCCTGAGTGCTTTCCTGCCAGGCGTAATACGAACCGGCCGCGAGAAACAGCACCGATCCGCCGATCAAAATCTGCTCGGCATAGTCCGGCAAATAACGGACACGGATCCCGCGTGGCGGTTCGACCACCACATAGCGTGGTCCCAATGGGCGATACCAATACCCACCGGAATAGTAGTAATCCATGCCGCGGTACGGCACGCGATCGTTGCGTTCCGGGAAGCGTTCGATCACATGACCCGGCCGATACTGCGGGCCGGGGCCCCAGCCATTGCCATGCCCACTCGGGCGACCTTGCCAATGATTGTCGTTGGTCGGGGCGCCTATATAACCGTTCCAGTGCTGGTTGGGATCGTTGCGTCGCGGCTCGTCCTGATAGTAACCACGCCGTGGCTGTTGAGTCTGTTGCACGGTGTCTGGCCGGCCCTGGATCGGCAAGTCATTGGCGGGCAGTTGCGGCGGTGGCGGTGGCGGCCGAACCGGGCTGTTGAAATCGGGCTGTGGACGGCTCTGCCATTGGCCGCCGTTCTGGTGCTGGCCGTTGTGCTCGAACTGGCGGCTGTTGTCGCCACGAATGATGTCGTTGTTCTGCTGGTGCGGCTGGTTTTGTTGCTGGCCATTATTCTGTGGGTGCGGCTGATTATTGCCGCCATGGCCCTGATTGTTGCCCTGATGCTCCCCGTGCTGCCCGCCTTCGGGGCCCCGGTTCTGCGGCTCATCGGCCAGCGATTGCGCAGTGACACTGACACACAGCAAACCAACACCGGCCAAACGCCAGATGCGCGACTTCATGCTTTTCCTCACTGCGGGTTAGGGCCTGTATGTAAGACTGGGAAAGCCAAGGCCGGTTCTGCAACAGGTTATCAGTCGCGCAACTTTTTTATTGAGGGCCGAGACCAAATTCCAGGCAAGAAAAAGGGGAGACCCGTCGGCCTCCCCTTGAGAACTTCGTCCGTGCTCGACGCTTTTGACGTCGGCTCACCTCACGCCGTCTTCTGGACAGTGTGTAGCTCGGGGGCCGGCACATCCCCTGTAGGGGTGGCGACCGCAGCTGGCCTGTTTGGGCGAGCCGCACTGGACTGTTTGTCCGAGCAGTGATTCTGGTGATAAGAATAGGCTCGGAGGGCCGGCAGAGGATTGCGAAGATTGCTCAAATAAACATTACTTGCGCAATTTTTAACCCTGGATAGATAATCTTCCGCAATAGATACGACAAGGGACCGTTTGATGAGCAAACTCGACCGTTACGACCTGAGCATTTTGGCTGAATTGCAGCGCGATGCGCGCATCTCCAATCAGGAGCTGGCCGAACGTATCGGCCTGTCGCCTTCACCCTGCTCGCGTCGGGTCAAGCAGCTGGAAGACGACGGCTACATTTCCCGCCAGGTCGCTCTGCTCGACCGCAAGATGCTCGGCCTGAGCCTGACCGCCTATGTGCTGATCGGCATGGATCGACACACCCCGGAGCGTTTCGAAAACTTCGAAGCCGCCATTCGCACCTTGCCGCAAGTGCTGGAGTGCAGCCTGGTGACCGGGATGGATGCCGACTATCAGCTCAAGGTCGTGGTGCCGGACATGGACCACTATCAGAAGCTGCTGCTGGGGCACCTGACGCGGATTGAGGGGGTGACCAGTGTGCGCTCGAGTTTTGTGTTGAACCAGGTGTTGAACAGCACCGAGCTTCCTTTGACTCATCTTCGTAGCTGACGACGCCTTCGCTGGCAAGCCAGCTCCTACAGGGTTTTGTGTTGATCGCCATATTGCGGCTGACGCAGAACCTGTAGGAGCTGGCTTGCCAGCGAAGAGGCCAGCACAAGCGACGAATAGCTGCGACACACCGCCGCAGGCCCACACTGCGCGTAACCGTCATGCCTTATACTCCAGCGCCCTTTTAGCCCCGCCCGCGCTGGAGATGTCCGATGGATCCTGCAGTATTCGAAGAGTGGATGATGACCGGACTGGTCAGCATCCTGATCATTTTCATGGGTTTCATCGTCTGGGATCTGGCGAAGAAGTCCAAGGCCGGCCGCTTTGGTTCCTTCATCCTGTTCTTCGTGCTCGGGCTGGGTGTCGCTGCATTTGTGATCAAAAGCGTGGTGATCGGCCTGATCGAAACCGGCACGTTATAAACGCGCCGGCACTTCCTTCCACTGGCCCTGGTCGAGCCCTTCGAGGGTCCAGTCGCCGATCCTGACTCGCACCAGCCGCAATGTCGGCAGCCCGACCGCCGCCGTCATGCGCCGCACCTGCCGATTTCGGCCTTCGCGAATCACCAGTTCCAGCCAGCTCGTCGGCACGCTTTTGCGAAAGCGTACCGGCGGATTGCGCGGCCACAACTCAGGCTCCTCCAGTTGCCGCGCCTCGGCGGGCAAGGTCATGCCGTCATTCAATTCGACACCGTCACGCAAACGCTGCAACTGCTCGGTGCTCGGCTCGCCTTCCACTTGTACCCAATAAGTCTTGGCCAGTTTGTGTTTCGGGTCGGCGATTCGTGCCTGGAGCTGGCCATCATTGGTCAACAGCAACAATCCCTCGCTGTCGCGGTCCAGTCGCCCTGCCGGATAAATTCCGGGAATCTCGATGAAATCCTTGAGCGTCGCCCGCCCTTCACCGTCGCTGAATTGCGTCAGCACATCGAACGGCTTGTTGAACAGGATCAGCTTCGGCTCGGCCGGTGGCGCCTTGGCGACACGGCGGGGGGCTGAAGAAGCAGGCTTCGCGCCAGGATGGCGGGAAACGGGACGTTGGGGACGGGACATGGCAAAGGGCGCATCTAACGGTCAGGGCTCACTATGCTAGTGGCCTGACCATCAAATGACCATGACAACCGTTAGCGGAACGGCGGCTCGTCGAAACTGCGCAGTTTGCGCGAGTGCAGCGAGTTGAGTTCGGTGCGCAACAGGTCCACCGCTTCAATGCCGATTTTCAAGTGCTGGCTGACCGCGCGCTCATAGAAGGCGTTGGCCGAACCCGGCAACTTGATTTCGCTGTGCAGCGGTTTGTCCGATACACAGAGCAATGTGCCGTAAGGCACCCGCAAGCGATAACCTTGCGCGGCGATGGTGCCACTTTCCATGTCCACCGCCACCGCACGGGACAGATTGATCAATGGACGTTCCTGGGCCCAGCGCAGTTCCCAGTTGCGGTCATCGTAGGTCAACACGGTGCCGGTACGCAGGCGCTTCTTCAGTTCATCGCCCTTCTCGCCGGTGATGTTGGCCGCCGCCTGCTGAAGCGCAAGCTGCACCTCGGCCAGGGCCGGGATCGGAATGTTGGGTGGCACCACCCGGTCGAGAATCCCGTCGCGGCGCATGTAAGCGTGAGCCAGCACGTAGTCGCCGATGGTCTGCGACTGACGCAAACCGCCGCAGTGGCCGATCATCAGCCAGCAATGCGGACGCAGCACCGCCAGGTGATCGGTGATGTTCTTGGCGTTGGACGGACCCACGCCGATGTTCACCAGCGTCACGCCGTGACCGTCGCTGGCGATCAGGTGATAGGCCGGCATCTGGTAACGGTGCCAGACCACACCGGCGGCGATCGCCGAGGCCTCGCCGTGATCCATGCCCTTTTCAATGATCACGTTGCCCGGCAACACCATGCGCACGAAACGCGGGTCGCTGCGCAACTGCTCCAGGCCATGGACGATGAACTGGTCGACGTAACGGTGATAGTTGGTCAGCAGGATCCACGGCTGTACATGGCGCCAGTCGCTGCCGGTGTAATGCACCAACCGGCGCAGGGAGAAATCCACCCGTGCCGCGTCGAAAAGCGCCAGCGGCAGCGGATCGGTGTTTTCCCAATCGTAGAGGCCATCGGCAATGCCGTCGCTCGCTGCCGACAGGTCGGTACTGGGGAATACCCGCGCCAGCACGGCGGCGGTGACGCCGGAGCCGGCCAGCTCATCGCCCTGCTCGACCACGTACGGATAAGGAATGTTCTGCTCACTGACACCGACTTCCACGGTCACGGTGAAGTCGTGCATCAGCGGCACCAACTGTTCCAGCAGGTACTTACGGAAAGCCGAGGGATGAGTGACGGTGACGCTGTAGGTGCCCGGCAACTGGACCTTGGCGTAGGCACGGGTGGTCTGCGGGACTTCGCCCTGGCAGTGATAGGTCAGGCGCAGTTCGGGATAACGAAACATCGCCCGCTGCTCGGCGTCCGGCTCGACACGATCCTTGAGATAGCGTTTGAGCGCCTGACTCAACGCGGTGGTTGCACGATGGTGCAAGAGCGCAAGCCGGTCCACGGCTTGCTCGGCGGTTTGAACGACAATAAAAGCTTCGGTCACGATCAGCATCCTGTGTTCTGACTTGCAGAGCTTCATCTTGCCTGCATCGTTGCTTCACGGGAACAGTTACTGGATCACCACAGATCAATTGTGGGAGCGAGCCTGCTCGCGAATACGGTGGCACATTCAACATCAATGTGACTGAAAGACCGCTATCGTCGGAACGCCGCCCGGAGCCGGCTCACTCCTACAGTGGGACGGTGTCGTTCAGAAGCCTTGTGGTGTTGAGCGGGCGACGATCGCTTCGACGTCCAGCCCACGCGGCAACGCACCGTAGACCCGGCCACCACCACTCAGACGACTGGCAATAAACGCATCACTCACCACTGCGTTGCCGGCCTCCAGCAACAGCTTCGCCTGAAGGCCAAGGGCAACGTCTTCAGTCAATTGCCGCGCCCGGTACTGAATATCGCTGGTGTCCTTGAACGCCGCCTGCAATTGATTGATGTGAGCGGCCAGGCGCTTGTCGCCATGGCCGTCGCCCAATTCGCTGAACAACGCATCCAGCACACCCGGCTCCTTCGACAGGGCCCGCAGCACGTCGAGGCATTGCACATTGCCGGAGCCCTCCCACGTCGAATTCACCGGAGCCTCGCGGTAAAGCCTTGGCAGGATGCTGTCCTCCACATAACCGGCACCGCCCATGCATTCGGCGGCTTCATTGATCATGGCCGGCGCCCGTTTGCAGATCCAGTACTTGCCCACGGCCGTCACCAGCCGGGCGAATTTCGCTTCCTGCGAATCATCCAGATGATCCAGCGCGCGCCCCATACGCAGGCTCAAGGCCAGCGCCGCTTCGCTTTCCAGTGCCAGGTCCGCCAGTACGTTCTGCATCAAGGGGTGTTCGCTGAGCAATTTTCCGCCGACCTTGCGGTGGGTGCAGTGATGGCTGGCCTGGGTCAGTGCCTGGCGCATCAGGGCACTTGAGCCGACCATGCAATCGAAACGGGTCATGGCCACCATCTCGATAATGGTCGGAACGCCTCGGCCTTCTTCGCCGACCATCCACGCCAGTGCGCCACGGAACTCTACTTCGCTGGAGGCGTTGGAGCAGTTGCCGAGTTTGTTCTTCAGGCGCTGGATGTAGAACTGATTGCGCGTGTCATCCGGTCGATGGCGCGGCAGCAGGAAACAAGTCAAACCTTTATCCGTCTGCGCCAGGGTCAGGAAGGCATCGCACATCGGTGCCGAACAGAACCACTTGTGCCCTACCAGTTCATAGGCCTGGCCAGGGCCGCTGGCCCCCACCGGATAGGCCTTGGTGGTGTTGGCCCGCACATCGGTGCCGCCCTGTTTTTCGGTCATGGCCATACCGATGGTGACACCCGCCTTGTGGGCCATGCCGACATTGCGCGGGTCGTATTCGGTGGCGAGGATCTTCGGCAGCCATTTATCCGCCAGGTCCGGTTGCAGGCGCATCGCCGGGACGCTGGCAAAGGTCATGGTCAACGGGCAGCCGCTGCCGGCTTCGGCCTGGCTGTGCAAATACGTCATGGACGCGCGGGAGACATGGGCGCCGTCCTGCGGGTGCGCCCAAGGCAACGAAGTCAAGCCATGCTCGATCGCCGTGCGCATCAGTTGGTGATAGGCCGGGTGAAACTCCACCAGGTCGATACGGTGGCCAAAGCGGTCGTGACTGTTGAATACCGGTTTGTTCTGATTGGCCAGGAATCCCGCTTCCATCAGCGGCCCGCCGGCCAATGCGCCATAAGCCTCAATCCGCGACTCGGCCCAACCGGCCCCGAAACGCCGCGACCATTCCTGCAAAGGCAAATCGATGCGATACAGGTTGGCGCCGTCCAGTGAAGGCGGCTGGTTGGTGACTTCGTGGGTTTCGGCGAACTGATGCAGGTTCATGACGGGGCTCCTTTGGTCAGCCAAGGGATTTCAGTTAAGCACCGCCCCTTGGCCGATCAAAGTGTCATATCCGCCTAATTGTCGGCGCTTTCGCCCTGCTTCGGACAGAGCACCCGCCGATAGAGCGCAGCCTGCAAGTCTTCGAATTTCACCGGTTTGCTCAGGTAATCGATCAGCGCGCCGGTAGGACAGCGCTCTCGATCCACGCCCTGGGCGATCATGAACACCGGCAATTCGGCACAGCCTGGCAATTCCCGGATCTGGCAGCAGACAGACACTCCCTCCATCGGCGGCACCTGACCATCGAGCAATACGGCATCAAAGGATTCACCTTGCAGGAATTCGAGCGCGGCGATACCGGTATCAGCGGTGCGCACCCGGAACCCGAGCTTCAGCAACATACCGCGCATCACCAATTGATTGATGCTGTTGTCGTCCACCAACAGCACGGTGCAATCCTGTGGCAACCGCAGGCGTGGGAAGTCCCGCGTCATGAAGGACACTGACGGGGGCTCGACCGCCGGGAATTCGAACTCGACGTCGAGCTGGAAGCGACTGCCACGCCCAGGCTCGGAACGGTGCGTCAGGCGACCGCCGAGCAATTCGACCAGTTGCCGGCATATCGCCAGGCCGACCCCCAGACCGCCGTACTCGCGGGTCATCGAACCATCGAGCTGAAAGAATCGCTGATACATCGTCGCTTCACCCAGATCGGTGAAACCGATACCGGTATCGATCACCGCAAAGGACAGCGCCATTCGATCAGGGTTGACGGTTTTGCCGGTCACCCGCAGCGCCAGCCCACCGACCCGGGTGAACTTGATGGCGTTATCCAGCAGGCATTCCAGGCATTGCGCCAACTTGGCACTGTCACCGTGCAAACGATCCGGCACGCCGGGGGCCACGTCGACCTTGAAGTCCAGCGACTTGCTGGAAGCATTGCCGTCAAACTGCATGCGCAATGCGTCGACCACGCCGCGCAAGCTGAAGGTCGACGGGGAGGCCTTGAGCTTGCCGGCCTGCAATTCGGTCAGCGTGAGGATGCCGTTGACCATGCGCATCATGTCCCGCGCCGAGCCCGCGGCCGTTTGCTGGTATTGCTCCAGCTCCGGGTCCATTTCAACGGTCTGCATCAGTTCCAGCGAGCCGATCACGCCATTCATGGGCGTGCGCAATTCATGGGTCAGGGTCGCGAGGAATTCGTCCTTGAGCTGGTTACTGCGCGCCAGTTGCTGGTTGAGGACTTCCAGCTTTTGTCCCGCGTCGAACAGGGTTTGTGCCTGTTGCTCGCGCATGGCATTGATGCGGTCGGCCAGGGCCAGGGACAGCAGCGCCACCTCGATGGCCGAACCGATCTGGCTGGAATACATGGTCAGGAACACGTTCGGCAGATAACCCAGCACCATCAGGGTATTGATGATGCCGCCGAGCAAAAACGCCGACCAGGCAATGATGAAATAGCGCGCGACCCGCAGCCCGCGCAGCCAGGCGAAAATGCCCGCGGCAAAAATCACTACCGTGAAGATCAGCGCCAATGCCGTCGCCAGGCGCAGGGCCAGGGCATAACTGGTCATCAGCGATAACCCGACCACCAGTGCACTAAATACCACCAACGCCAGCAATAAACGGTCAAGCCAGCGGCTGTGGGTGGCCGTTTGCAGGAAACGGCGGGCGAACTGACTGCCGAACAGCCCGGCACAGCCAATGAAGAACGGCGTCGCCGCGTTGGCCCACCAGGGATTGTCCGGCCAGAAGTACTGCACGGCCGCACCGTTCACCGACAGCTGATACAAACCGAACGAGGCGATATAGAAAATGTAATAGAGATAGCTGGTGTCGCGCACGCTGAGGTAGATGAACAGGTTGTAAACCAGCATTCCCAGCAACACACCGTAAATCAGTCCCAACACGTAAAGCCTGACCGGCTGTGCTTCGAGGTACGCGGTGCTCGACCACAGCGTGACCGGTGCCTGTATCGAGCCCTGGCTCTGCAGGCGCAGATAGACGGTTTGTGTTTGGTCGGGGGTGAAATCCAGGTTGAACAGGAAGTTGTTCTGACGAATCTCGCGACTGGTGAACGGCAAGGCATCGCCGGTCTGGCGAACCAATTGATAGTTGCCGGCCGCATCGGGCAAGTACAAATCAAGGTGATCGAGGGGCGGATAGGCCAGTTCGAGCAGCCAGGTACGCTGCGCCGCCGGGTTGGTCGGACGGTATTGCAAATCGATTTTCAGCCAGAACACCGAACGCGAGTAACCGGCATTGAGGGTGGCTTTGTCGTGGGCTTTGAAGTTGCCTGCCGCCGCTTGGGCAAGCACATCCGCGATGGTCGCCTGACCAGCGGCGTCTTCAAGTACTTGCAAGGTTCGGCCCAGGGGGAGGCTTTGAGTGAACTCATCGAATTCGACGGCGTTCGCCAGGAGGGGCAAACACAATAGCAACATCAGCAAATAGCGCATTTATGCCCCAGCGTGGCCTGTCCGGTTCTGTCAGGAAGCCCCCCATTCCCTTTGAGCAGACGTAAACCGGTGTTACCTGTTATTGGTTTGGATCCACTCTAGCATAGCCGTTGATGGCCATTGAGCACTACTGAAATTTTTCATACAAAGGCTCTAGCACGGGTGTTCCAGCGAAGATTATTGAGATAGAGCTGTTTGACCGATCAAACCCCTGTCTGTAGGAGCGAGCTTGCTCCGGGCGACGTTCCGAAGATGAATTCATGGTCGCCGCGTTTATCCCGTAACCCGGCGTCATCATTAACGACCATCGCGAGCAATCGAGCGTCGACCGGCTGCTCCTATGGGCACCGTCATGACTCGTCGGTCGACTGGTGGTAAGCTCGCGCACCATGAATATCTACAGCTCTCGCCCCGTTGTCCTCTGTCTCTCCGGCCACGACCCAAGTGGTGGCGCCGGCTTGCAGGCAGATATCGAAGCCCTGCTCGCTCAGGGTTGCCATGCGGCTCCGGCCGTCACCGCCCTGACCGTGCAAGACACGGTCAATGTCACGGATTTCCGCGTCCTCGATCGTGAGTGGGTGCTGGCCCAGGCCAATGCCGTGCTCAACGACTCTGAAGTCGCAGCGGTCAAACTGGGCATGCTCGGTTCACTGGAAATGGTCGACACCGTTGTCGAACTGCTTTCGGCGCACCCGCATTTGCCAGTGGTCTGCGACCCGGTGTTGCGCGCCGGCGGCGGCGGACGACTGGGCAAGGACGAAGTCGGCTACGCCATGCGCGAACGCCTGCTGCCCCTGTCGATCATCGCTACCCCTAACCTTCCCGAAGCCCGGATCCTCGCCGAACTGCCCGAAGGCACCGCGGACGAGTGCGCTGAAAAACTCCTGCCGTTCGTCAAACACCTGCTGATTACCGGCGGTCATGGTGACGAAACTGAAATCCACAATCGCCTCTACAGCCGCGATGGCTTGCGCCAAACCTACACCTGCCAGCGCTTGCCCGGCAGCTATCACGGTTCCGGCTGCACCTTGGCCAGCGCCCTCGCCGGCCGTCTGGCCCAAGGTGAAAACCTCGCCAGTGCCGTTCAGACCGCGCTTAACTACACTTGGCGCACCCTGCGTGACGCCGAGCAACTGGGCAAAGGCCAGTTCGTGCCACGCCGCCTGCCACTGGACTTCTGTTCGTAACGCCATGAGGGCTGTCCGATGAAATTACGTGGCCTGTACGCCATTACCGACAGCCATTTACTGGACGGTAAATTGCTCGAGTACGTGGAGGCGGCGCTGCAAGGCGGCGTCACCCTGTTGCAATACCGCGACAAGAGCAGTGACGAAGCCCGTCGTCTGCGTGAAGCCGAAGCCTTGCGTGATTTGTGCGAACGCTACAACACCCGGTTGATCATCAATGATGACGCTGAACTGGCCGCACGCCTGAACGTCGGCGTGCACCTGGGACAGACCGACGGCCCACTGACCCCGGCCCGTGCGCTGCTCGGCTCCAGGGCCATCATCGGCTCGACTTGCCACGCGCAACTCGAACTCGCCGAACAGGCCGCCAAAGAAGGCGCCAGTTACGTCGCCTTCGGCCGCTTCTTCAATTCCAACACCAAGCCCGGCGCCCCGACCTGCAGCCTCGAACTGCTCGACCAGGCCCGCCAGCAGCTGCACCTGCCAATCTGCGCGATTGGCGGCATCACCCTGGACAACGCTGCTCCGCTGGTGGCTCACGGCGTCGATCTGCTGGCCGTGGTGCATGGCCTGTTTGGCGCCCAGAGCGCGGCTGAGGTGACCCGTCGCGCCCGTGCATTCAATGAATTATTAAAAGTCTGAGAGCCCGATCATGTCTCGTTCCGAAACGCTGTTTGCCAATGCCCAGAAACACATTCCCGGTGGCGTGAACTCGCCGGTTCGCGCGTTCAAGAGCGTCGGTGGCACGCCGTTGTTCTTCAAGCACGCCGAAGGCGCCTACGTCACTGACGAGGACGACAAGCGCTATGTGGATTACGTCGGGTCCTGGGGCCCGATGATCCTCGGCCACAGCCATCCGGATGTGCTGAACGCCGTGCGCAAACAGCTGGAGCACGGTCTGTCCTACGGCGCACCGACCGAGATGGAAACCCAGATGGCTGATCTGGTTTGCTCGCTGGTGCCGTCGATGGAAATGGTGCGCATGGTCAGCTCCGGCACCGAAGCGACCATGAGCGCGATCCGTCTGGCCCGTGGTTTCACCGGTCGCGACAGCATCATCAAGTTCGAAGGCTGCTACCACGGCCACTCCGACAGCCTGCTGGTCAAGGCCGGCTCCGGCGCACTGACTCAAGGCGTCCCGAGCTCGGCCGGTGTACCGGCGGCCTTCGCCAAACACACCCTGACCCTGCCGTTCAACGACATCGACGCCGTTGAAAGCATGCTCGCCGAAGTCGGCCAGGACGTGGCGTGCATCATCGTCGAGCCGGTCGCCGGCAACATGAACTGCGTACCACCGGCCCCCGGCTTCCTCGAAGGCTTGCGCACCTTGTGCGACAAGCATGGCGTGGTACTGATCTTCGACGAAGTGATGACCGGCTTCCGTGTCGCCCTCGGCGGCGCCCAGGCGCACTACGGCGTAACGCCGGACCTGACCACCTTCGGCAAGATCATCGGTGGCGGTATGCCGGTGGGCTGCTTCGGCGGCAAGCGTGAAATCATGTCGCGCATTGCTCCGCTCGGCCCGGTTTACCAGGCTGGCACCTTGTCGGGTAACCCGCTGGCCATGGCGGCTGGCCTGACCACTCTGCGCCTGATCAGCCGTCCGGGCTTCCACGCCGAGTTGACCGACTACACCACACGCCTGCTCGACGGTCTGCAAGTGCGTGCCGATGCAGCGGGCATTCCGTTCGTGACCACCCAGGCCGGTGGCATGTTCGGTCTGTACTTCAGCGGTGCCGACGACATCGTGACCTTCGATGACGTCATGGCCAGTGACGCCGCCCTGTTCGGCCGTTTCTTCCACCTGATGCTGGAAGGCGGTGTGTACCTGGCACCGAGCGCGTTCGAAGCCGGCTTCACCTCGATCGCCCACGGCGAAGCCGAATTGAAACTGACCCTGGATGCCGCCGAGCGCGCATTCGCAGCCTTGAAATAATGCAGTAGCGCTGACGTTGGCCATCGCCAGCGTCAGCTTTCACCTACACCCCAGCGCTTTTTCCTACTCATCTGCCAATAATCCCCCGCAAAGTGGGCGATATATTTCCCGTGCAGCAGAAAAACGAGTAAAGACTTTGTAAGGTTGGCCCTGCTTATTTCATAATGCGCGCTTATTGGATCCCCTCGATGGGTCCGCGCGCCCTTCAGAGGTAAGTCGATTCCCATGAACCGCACCGGCCGCGCCCTTTCACTGGGCTGCCTGTTGCTCCTTCAGCCCCTGCTCGCGCTCGCACAAGCAGGCGGTAACTCGTTGTTAATCCCAGCGATGGGTCGCTGCACCCTCAATACCCAGCCGCAAGACCTGGCACAGGCGTTGGCCGCCTGTCAGAAAGCGTCGGATGAAGGGGATGCGCAAGCGCAATACGAGTTGGGTGAGTTCTACTACGAAGGCAAAAACGCGCCGCGCGACCTCAATCAAGCCCTGAGCTACTTCGAAAAGGCCTCGCTGCAAGGCCATGCCCAGGCGCAATTCAAACTCGGCACCATGTTCTTCCACGGCGAAGGCGTCCCGGCCAATAACGTCCAGGCGTACATCCTGTTGAAAATGGCCGCGGTCAACGGCGCTGAAGATGCGCTGGACACCGCCGACGAAGTCACCGAGAAAATGCCCCGCGAAGAGCTCGAAGTCGCCACCCAGGTGCTCGGGCAAATTTTCCGCAAATACCTGATGGAACTGCAGAGTGCCGATGGGCGTACGCCCTTTTCGCCTCTTCCCTAGTTTTTTACCAGCCTTTCTGACGCCATCGCGAGCAAGCTATGCTCCTACCGAGGCGTAACACCTTCCTGTGGGAGCAAAGCTTGCTCGCGATTGGGGCGACTCGGTCTTGGGCCTTACTTCTCAGGCATCGGCATCGGAAACGGCATCACATTGCCGACCGCGCCGCGGGCTTCGCTGATTTTCGGGGTGCCCAGGCGCTCGACTTCATCGATGCGCACGATCGAATGCATCGGTACGAAACTGCGTACGACACCTTCGAATTGCGCCTTGAGCTTCTCTTCGCTCGGATCGACGACCACTTGCGTGCGCTCGCCAAAGACGAACTCTTCCACTTCCAGGAAGCCCCACAGATCGCTCTGATAGATCTGCTTGGCGTACATTTCGAACACCTGGCCCTGGTTGAGGAAAATCACCTTGTAGATTGGAGCTTCGCGTTTGGTCATGGCGGGCGGACAACACATCGGGGTAAAAATGAGGGCGCGAACTATAGCATAGCCACCGGACGCACAGCGGTAGGAACCTGGGAACATGTTCCCTATAATGCGCGGTTCTTCGAATCACGTGATGACCCTTTTCCATGGCCAAGAAGCTTTACATCGAAACCCACGGTTGCCAGATGAACGAGTACGACAGCTCGCGCATGGTCGATCTGCTGGGCGAACACCAGGCCCTGGAAGTCACTGCTCGGGCAGAAGATGCCGACGTGATCCTGCTCAACACCTGCTCGATCCGCGAGCGCGCCCAGGATCGCGTCTACTCGCAGCTCGGCCGCTGGCGCGAACTGAAACTGGCCAATCCGGACATGGTGATTGCCGTCGGCGGTTGCGTGGCCAGCCAGGAAGGCGCCGCCATCCGCGATCGCGCGCCCTATGTCGACGTGGTGTTTGGCCCGCAAACCCTGCACCGCTTGCCGGAAATGATCGACGCCGCGCGCACCAGCAAGTTGCCGCAAGTCGATGTTTCGTTCCCGGAAATCGAAAAATTCGACCACTTGCCCGAGCCGCGCATCGACGGCCCGAGTGCCTACGTGTCGGTGATGGAAGGTTGCAGCAAGTACTGCACCTTCTGCGTGGTGCCCTATACCCGCGGCGAAGAAGTCAGCCGTCCGTTCGACGATGTGATCGCCGAGATCATTCACCTGGCCGAAAATGGCGTGCGCGAAGTGACGCTGCTGGGGCAGAACGTCAACGGTTATCGCGGCACCACCCATGACGGTCGCCTGGCCGATCTGGCCGAGCTGATCCGGGTGGTCGCGGCCGTCGATGGCATCGACCGCATCCGCTACACCACCTCGCACCCGCTGGAATTCTCCGACAGCCTGATCCAGGCCCATGCCGAGGTCCCCGAACTGGTGAAACACCTGCACTTGCCGGTGCAGTCGGGTTCGGACCGGATCCTGGCCGCGATGAAGCGCAACCACACCGCGCTTGAGTACAAATCCAAACTGCGCAAGCTGCGGGCCGCCGTGCCTGGTATCTGCATCAGCTCGGACTTCATCGTCGGCTTCCCGGGCGAGACCGAAAAAGACTTCGAACAGACCATGAAGCTTATCCAGGACGTCGGCTTCGACTTCTCCTACTCGTTCGTCTACAGCCAGCGTCCCGGAACACCGGCTGCCGATCTGGCCGATGACACGCCGGAAGCGCTGAAAAAAGAGCGCCTGAATGCCCTGCAACATCGCTTGAACCAGCAAGGTTTCGAAATCAGCCGACAAATGGTCGGTTCGATCCAACGCATCCTGGTCACCGACTACTCGAAAAAAGACCCCGGCGAGTTGCAAGGCCGCACCGAAAATAACCGTATCGTCAACTTCCGCTGCGACAATCCGACTTTGATCGGCCAGTTCGCCGATGTGCGCATCGATGCAGCGCAGCCACACTCGTTGCGGGGCTCGCTGATCCAGTAACACCGCAAAACCCTGTAGGAGCAAAGCTTGCTCGCGATTGCCACGCCGCGGTCCGCCGGACAGATGGCGTTATCGTTCATCGCGAGCAAGCTTTGCTCCCACAGGAATATTTAAGAGCTTTCGCACCCAGGCCACTGGCGTTATCCTTGATTTCATCACTATTGCCCCAGGGCGGCTAAATACGACCTTGAACGCACCCATCGAACCACATCGTTTCATCCTCGAGCCTTTTGAGGCGCGCCGTTTCGCCAATCTGTGCGGGCAATTCGACGAGCACTTGCGCTTGATCGAACAGCGCCTGACCATCGAGATCCGCAATCGCGGAAACCAGTTCGAACTGATCGGCGAGCGTAAACACACCACCTCCGCGGAAAACCTCCTGCGCCGCCTGTACCGGGAAACCAAGGGTACCGAGCTGTCGCCGGACATGGTTCACCTGTTCCTGCAGGAATCCGCCGTCGAGGAGCTGGACAACCATTCGCCCGCCGACGCCTCCGTCGCCCTGCGCACCAAAAAAGGCATGATTCGCCCACGCGGCGTGAATCAGCAGCGCTACGTGAAGGAAATCCTCGGCAACGACATCAACTTCGGCATTGGCCCGGCCGGTACCGGCAAGACCTATCTGGCCGTTGCCTGCGCGGTGGACGCCCTGGAACGCGAGCAGATCCGTCGCATCCTGCTGGTGCGCCCGGCGGTCGAAGCGGGAGAAAAACTCGGCTTCCTGCCTGGCGACCTGTCCCAGAAGATCGATCCGTACCTGCGCCCGCTCTACGATGCGCTCTACGAAATGCTCGGCTTCGAACATGTGGCCAAGCTGATCGAGCGCCAGGTCATCGAAGTCGCGCCGCTGGCCTACATGCGTGGTCGTACGCTGAACAACAGTTTCATCATCCTCGACGAAAGCCAGAACACCACCGTCGAGCAAATGAAGATGTTCCTGACCCGGATCGGCTTCGGTTCAACGGCCGTCATCACCGGTGACATCACCCAGGTCGACCTGCCACGAGGCACCAAATCCGGTTTGCATCACGTGATCGAAGTGTTGAAAGACGTGCCAGGCATCAGTTTCACCCACTTCCAGCCCAAGGACGTCGTGCGCCATCCGTTGGTGCAGCGCATTGTCGAAGCCTATGAGCGCTTCGAAAATCGTGCGGCTGATGAAGCACCAAAGGACAACCGCCGCGATGCTTGAGCTTGACCTGCAAATCGCGACCGAAACACCCGCCCCCAGCGAAGCCGATTTCCGCCAGTGGTGTGAACTGGCCCTGCGCCAGCGCACCGCCGACTCCGAAATGACCATTCGACTGGTCGACGAAGCCGAAGGCCGCGAGCTGAACCACACCTGGCGGCAGAAGGATTATGCCACTAACGTATTGTCATTCCCGGCCGACGTGCCGGACGAGTTTCTCGACATCCCGTTGCTGGGCGACCTGGTGATCTGCGTCGCCGTGGTCGAGCGCGAAGCTGCCGAACAGGGCAAGGAACTCAAGGCCCATTGGGCACACCTGGTGATTCACGGCTGCTTGCATCTACTCGGTTACGACCACATAGATGATGACGAAGCCGAAGAAATGGAAGCACTGGAACGGGCATTGCTTGCAGAACTGGGCTATCCCGATCCGTACGCGGACGACGAAACCGAAACCTCCCCAACCGCCACAACAAAGGATTCAGAGTAATCGCTATGAGCGAAGATCGATCGAGCAACGGGCAGAAGTCCTGGCTGGGTAAAATCACCCAGGCTTTTGCCCACGAGCCGAAGAACCGCCAGGAGCTGCTGGAGCTGCTGCGCGATGCACACCAGAACAAACTGCTGGACAGCGAAGCGCTGGCCATCGTCGAAGGTGCCATCCAGGTGGCTGACCTGCAGGTACGGGACATCATGGTCCCGCGCTCGCAGATGATCAGCATCAAGGCGACCCAGACACCCCGCGAGTTCCTGCCTGCCGTCGTCGACTCGGCCCACTCCCGCTACCCGGTGATCGGCGAAAGCCACGATGACGTGATGGGCGTGTTGCTGGCCAAGGACTTGCTGCCGCTGATCCTCAAGGAGAACGGCGACCACTTCAACATCAAGGATCTGCTGCGCCCGGCCACCTTCGTGCCGGAATCCAAGCGCCTGAACGTATTGCTGCGCGAGTTCCGCGCCAACCACAACCACATGGCCATCGTCATCGACGAGTACGGCGGCGTGGCAGGCCTGGTGACCATTGAAGACGTGCTGGAGCAGATCGTCGGCGACATCGAAGACGAGCACGACGTCGAAGAAGACAGCTACATCAAGCCGCTGCCCAGCGGTGATTTCCTGATCAAGGCCCTGACACCGATCGAAAACTTCAACGAGTTCTTCGACAGCGAATTCTCCGACGACGAGTTCGACACCGTTGGCGGCCTGGTGATGAGCGCATTCGGACACTTGCCAAAGCGTAACGAAATCACTGAAATCGGCACCTATCGTTTCCGCATCCTCAATGCGGACAGTCGCCGAATTCATTTGCTGCGCCTGACGCCTATCGCCCGGTAAAAACTAAGGATTGAAATGCGCTGGATAACCCGCCCCGGCTGGCCCGGTAACCTGCTGGCCGTGGCGGCCGGTGCAATCACCACCCTGGCCCTGGCGCCGTTTGACATCTGGCCACTGGCCTTGCTGGCCGTCGGGTTGTTCTATGCCGGCCTGCGTGAACTGAGCCCGCGCCAGGCCCTGGGTCGTGGCTGGTGCTTCGGCTTCGGCCTGTTCGGCGCCGGGACCAGCTGGATCTACTACAGCATCCACCATTTCGGCGGCGCCTCGGTCCTGCTGGCCGGGTTCCTGATGCTGATATTCACCGCGGCGATTGCCTGGTTCTTCGCCCTCCCGGCCTGGCTCTGGGCGCGCTGGCTACGGCGCAACGAAGCGCCGCTGGCCGATGCCCTGGCTTTCGCGGCGCTGTGGGTTGGCCAGGAAGCGTTCCGCGGCTGGTTCCTGACCGGCTTCCCATGGCTTTATTCCGGGTACAGCCAGCTTGACGGCCCTTTGACCGGGCTTGCCCCCGTCGGCGGCATGTGGCTGATTTCCTTCACGCTGGCCCTGACCGCCGCGCTGGTTTACAACGGCTTGCGCCTGGTCCGCAGTGGCCGTAAAGGTTTCATCGCACTTGGCGCCCTGCTGCTGGTAGGCCCATGGGTGGCCGGCATGGCGCTCAAGCATCATGCATGGACCAGCCCGGCGGGCGCGCCGCTGAGCGTCGCGGCCATTCAGGGCAACATCGAACAGAGCATGAAATGGGACCCGGCGCAGCTCAATGCCCAGTTGGCGCTGTACCGCGACATGAGCTTCAGCTCCAAGCGTGTAGACCTGTTGATCTGGCCGGAAACCGCGATCCCGGTGCTCAAGGAGTCAGCTGAAGGCTACCTGGACATGATGGGCAAATTCGCCGCCGAACGGGATTCGGCAATGATTACCGGCGTACCGATCAGGGAAGTCGTTCGTCATGAGAAACGCTTCTTCAACGGCATAACCGTAGTGGGTGAAGGCGATGGCACCTACCTCAAACAGAAGCTGGTGCCGTTCGGCGAGTACGTTCCACTGCAAGATGTGTTGCGGGGATTGATTGCGTTCTTCGACCTGCCAATGTCGGACTTCGCTCGCGGCCCCGCCGATCAGGCCATGTTGCAAGCCAAGGGCTACCAGATCGCACCGTTCATCTGCTACGAAGTGGTGTATCCGGAGTTTGCCGCCGGCCTCGCCGCACAAAGCGAACTGCTGCTGACCATCAGTAATGACACCTGGTTTGGTACGTCCATCGGTCCATTGCAACATCTGCAAATGGCACAGATGCGCGCATTGGAGGCCGGCCGCTGGATGATCCGGGCCACCAATAACGGCGTCACCGGCCTGATCAACCCGTTCGGCCAGATCACGGCGCAGATCCCGCAATTCGAACGCGGCATCCTGTACGGTGACGTCGTGCCGATGCACAACCTGACGCCTTACCTGCAATGGCGTTCGTGGCCATTGATCATTGTCTGCGTGTTGTTGTTTGGCTGGGCGCTGGTGGCGAACCGGATGGCCAAAACCGTCTGAACCGATGATTTGCAGGAGCTGGCTTGTCGGATCGCCGCACCGCAGCGAAGGCGCCACCGTTTTCGCCGGCAAGCCGGCTCCTGCAGAAAGACCGTAATCATTGGATTATCAATAAAACAACGAATACCCCACCTGCCCCACCGCCTCGTTTATCAACTGCCCGCTACGCCAGATCGCGTTGATTTCCGGCATCCAGCCGCCCAGCGGCTTGCCGTTGTCGTCGGTACCCAGAAATCCCATCGGCGCAGGCACCACTTCAAACCCGGCCTTGCGAAAACTCCAGACCGCTCGCGGCATGTGCCAGGCCTGGGTCACGAGCACCACCCGTTTGATACCTTCGGGCAATAACACCTCTGCACTGAGCTGCGCATTCTCCCAGGTCGTACGGCTGCGCCCTTCCTGCCAACGCACGGTCACACCGAAATCATCGTGCAACGAGTCAGCCATCAATTTTGCTTCAGTCGGCGGAGTGCCGTAATGCAGGCCGCCACTGGTCAGAATCGGTAAGCCCGAGGCCTTGGCCAGACGTGCTGCATAGCGCTGACGTTCCAGGCCTACGCCCGTTGGCTGATCTTCACCCCACGCCAGATCGCCCCGCTCGCGGCCCGATCCCAACACCACGATTGCATCCGCGCGCTGCCCCAACGTCACCCACTCCTCGAGCGCCAGCGGCGGTTCACGCTCCAGTAGTGAGGCGCTCCATTGCACCACGACTGGCAGGCTCATCAGCCAGAAACCGCCCAACCCGAGGGCAAAGCAGAAGCTGGCGAGCCGTGGCCTTGAGCGGCGCAAGCACCAGGCAAGCAAAAGCAGCAGCAACAGAATGCCTGGCGGCAAGAGAAGTTGTTTCACGAAATAACGAAAAGGCATCAGGCATCCCCTTGAAGATGCCCGAAGCCTATGTGGAATGACACAATGCGACAATCAATACGGAAGGACTATGCTTCAGAAAATCATGGAGCATGGCTCTGTGCCCTATTTGCACTGCAGCGACCGGACCTTTACCGCGTCTCTGCCGGGTGCCTTGTCCTTGAGCCAGATGATCTTGGCCGAACGTGGTGCGTCGAGTTGCTTCACTGCTTCAGACAAGCATCCGTGCGTCTCACGTTCACTGCGATCCAGATACGCCTTGACCAGAGCAAACTCTGCGGGGCTCAGGCCGCGCAGCTCCAGTTCCAGTGGGCGTTCGTCGCGCAGCCGACCAGCGGTTTTTGCCGCTTCCAGGGCCATGCCCAGACGATCGATCAGTCTTTCGTACAGCTCCGGTTTTGTAGCTTTTTGCCGTGACTCAACCATCCCTCACCTCATTGGAAGATAAGACCTACTCCCCAGTTAGAGCTTAGCCTCCATGCACAAACCGGCTGAACGCCGCGACCAACGGCCCTCGCAGCGGTTTTGGCGAGACGCGTGGCAGTAATCAGGGTTTCCCTCGGTAGAGTGCGGTCATGTATGCTACGACGCTTCCTGTAACTCCACTTCCAGCTCGCCTGGACACCGAAACGCCGAATTGGCGCCTTCATCGTCCAGCGTTGCATTGAAGAGGATTAGGCCACCCCTATTCAGTTCAAAAGTAGCCATGCACGAACAATATCAGCCCCGTGAAATCGAAGCCGCCGCCCAGTCGTTCTGGGACGAGCAAAAGTCCTTTGAAGTCAGTGAACAGCCAGGCAAGGAGACTTACTACTGCCTGTCGATGTTCCCTTACCCCAGCGGCAAGCTACACATGGGGCACGTGCGCAACTACACCATCGGCGACGTGATCTCCCGCTATCAGCGCATGCAAGGCAAGAACGTCCTGCAACCCATGGGTTGGGACGCCTTCGGCATGCCGGCGGAAAACGCCGCGATGAAGAACAACGTAGCGCCCGCCAAGTGGACCTACGAAAACATCGCCTACATGAAAACCCAGCTGCGCAGCCTGGGCCTGGCAGTGGACTGGTCGCGCGAAGTGACCACCTGCAAGCCTGACTACTACCGCTGGGAACAATGGCTGTTCACTCGCCTGTTCGAAAAAGGCGTGATCTACAAAAAAAGCGGCACCGTGAACTGGGACCCGGTCGACCAGACCGTTCTGGCCAACGAGCAGGTGATCGACGGACGCGGCTGGCGTTCCGGCGCGCTGATCGAAAAGCGCGAAATTCCGATGTACTACTTCAAGATCACCGCCTACGCGGATGAACTGCTGGAGAGCCTCGACGAGTTGACTGGCTGGCCTGAACAGGTCAAGACCATGCAGCGCAACTGGATCGGCAAGTCCCGCGGTATGGAAGTGCAATTCCCGTACAACGTCGATTCCATTGGCGAAACCGGCACGATGAAGGTCTTCACCACCCGTCCGGACACCCTGATGGGCGCGACCTACGTCGCCGTGGCCGCCGAACACCACCTGGCCACCCTGGCTGCCCGGAACAATCCTGAGCTGCAAGCGTTCATCGCCGAATGCAAAAGCGGCAGCGTCGCCGAAGCCGACGTCGCCACCCAGGAGAAAAAAGGCCTGCCGACCGGCCTGTTCGTCGAGCACCCGCTGACCGGCGAAAAACTGCCGGTATGGGTCGCCAACTACGTGCTGATGCACTACGGCGATGGCGCGGTCATGGCGGTCCCGGCGCACGATGAGCGTGATTTCGAATTCGCCCACAAGTACAACCTGCCGGTCAAGTCCGTGGTACGCACCAGCTCCGGTGAGACCAACCCGGCACCGTGGCAGGACGCCTACGGCGAGCACGGTACGCTGATCAACTCCGGCGAATTCGACGGCCTCGACTTCGCCGGCGCTTTCGACGCCATCGAAGTGGCGCTGATCAAGAAGAACCTTGGCGCTTCTCGCACCCAGTTCCGCCTGCGCGACTGGGGCATCAGCCGTCAACGCTACTGGGGCTGCCCGATCCCGATCATCCACTGCAAAACCTGCGGTGACGTGCCGGTGCCGGAAGATCAACTGCCGGTCGTGCTGCCGGAAGACGTCGTGCCCGATGGCGCCGGCTCGCCACTGGCGCGCATGCCCGAGTTCTACGAATGCAGCTGCCCGAAGTGCGGCCAGCCTGCCAAGCGTGAAACCGACACCATGGACACCTTCGTCGAGTCCTCCTGGTACTACGCACGCTATGCCTCGCCGCGCTATGAAGGCGGCCTGGTGGAAAAATCGGCAGCCGACCACTGGTTGCCGGTGGACCAATACATCGGCGGCATCGAACACGCCATTCTTCACCTGCTTTACGCACGTTTCTTCCACAAACTGATGCGTGACGAAGGCCTGGTGAGCTCCAACGAGCCCTTCAAGAACCTGCTGACCCAAGGCATGGTGATTGCCGAGACTTACTACCGTCGCGAAGCCAACGGTGCCTACACCTGGTTCAACCCGGCGGACGTCGAACTCGAGCGCGACAGCAAGGCCAAGGTCATCAGCGCCAAGCTGATCGCCGACGGTCTGCCGGTTGAAATCGGCGGCACCGAGAAGATGGCCAAGTCGAAGAACAACGGCGTCGACCCACAGTCGATGATCGACCAGTTCGGTGCTGATACCTGCCGCCTGTTCATGATGTTCGCCTCGCCACCTGACATGAGCGCGGAATGGTCCGACTCCGGTGTGGAAGGTTCGCACCGTTTCCTCAAGCGCGTCTGGCGCCTGGCTCAAGCGCACGTCACTCAGGGCCTGCCGGGCAAACTGGACGTTGCCGGCCTGAACGACGAGCAGAAAGCCATTCGCCGCTCGATCCACCAGGCCATCAAGCAAGCCAGCCACGACGTCGGCCAGAACCACAAGTTCAACACCGCCATCGCCCAGGTGATGACGCTGATGAACGTGCTGGAAAAAGCCGCACAGAGCACCGAACAGGATCGCGCACTGGTTCAGGAAGGCCTGGAAACCGTGACGTTGCTGCTGGCACCGATCACCCCGCACATCAGCCACGAACTGTGGAGCCGACTGGGTCACGCCGATCCGGTGATCGACGCCGCCTGGCCAGTGCTGGACGAAAGCGCACTGGTGCAGGACAGCCTGCAGCTGGTGATCCAGGTCAACGGCAAGCTGCGCGGCCACATCGAAATGCCGGCCAGCGCCAGCCGCGAAGAAGTCGAAGCCGCCGCACGGGCCAACGAGAACGTGCTGCGTTTCGTGGACGGTCTGACCATTCGCAAAGTGATTGTGGTACCCGGGAAACTGGTCAACATCGTCGCCAGCTAATGGGATCAGGCGCCAGGTCATGCCTGGCGCCGCGTCAAACCTTTCGGGCCGCAAGAGCGGCCCACATGGTTTCAAGGGGAGCAACACAATGATCAAACGCAACTTGCTGGTGATGGGCCTTGCGGTCCTGCTGAGCGCCTGCGGTTTCCAGCTGCGCGGCACCGGCACCACCGAACTGGCGATCAAGGAAATCGACCTGAGCGCCCGCAACGCCTATGGCGAAACCGTGACGCAACTGCGTCAGGTACTCGATAGCAGCGGCGTCAAGGTCTATACCGGTGCACCGTACAAGCTTGTGCTGACGGATGAGCAGGAAACCCAGCGTATCCTCAGCTACGCGGGCGCCGGTCGTACTGGCGAATATCAAATGAACACCGTGCTTAACTACAGCATCCTCAGCCACGGCAACCTGACGCTGATGGCCGACAAGCTTGAAGTCGGGAAGGTCTTCATTCATGACGGCAACAACCTGGTGGGTTCCGACCAGGAGGCTGCCGATGCCCGCCGGGAAATGCGTCGCGAGCTGGTACAGCGCATGATGCTGCGCCTGCAACAGATCACTCCAACTCAATTGGAGCAGTTGCAGCAGACTGCCGAGGCCAAAGCCAAGGCAGATGCCGCGGCACTGGAAGCGGCGCGCAAGGCTGAAGCGGATACACCGCGTCAGTCGCCTATCGAACTGCCGCGGCAGTAAGACTTACGGGGCGTTCAGGCGCCCCGTTCGCCCTCTCTTATGAAGCTCGCTCCCGCCCAACTCGGCAAACACCTGCAAGGTGCCCTCGCGCCGGTCTACGTGATCAGTGGCGACGACCCCTTGCTGTGTCAGGAAGCCGCCGACGCCATCCGCGCCGCTGCCCGTCAGCAGGGCTTCGATGAGCGCCAGGTTTTTGCCGCCGACGCCAGTTTCGACTGGGGTACGTTGCTGCAGGCCGGTGCCAGCATGTCGCTGTTCGCTGAGAAGCGCTTGCTTGAACTGCGCCTGCCCTCTGGCAAACCGGGTGACAAAGGTGCCGCCGCGCTCATTGAATACTGCTCGCGACCGGCCGAAGACACGGTGTTGCTGATCAGCCTGCCAAAGCTCGATGGCAGCGCGCAGAAAACCAAGTGGGGCAAGGCGCTGATCGAAGGCCAGCAGACACAGTTCGTGCAGATATGGCCGGTGGATGTCAGCCAGTTGCCGAGCTGGATCCGCCAACGTTTGTCCCAGGCCGGACTGTCCGCCACACAGGATGCCGTCGAACTGATCGCCGCCCGGGTCGAGGGCAACCTGTTGGCTGCCGCCCAGGAAATCGAAAAGCTCAAGCTGATGGCCGAAGAAGGTCAGATCACTGTCGAAACCGTGCAGGCTGCGGTGGCTGACAGCGCGCGCTTCGATGTCTTCGGACTGACCGATGCGATTCTCAACGGTGAAGCCGCCCACGCGCTGCGCATGCTCGAAGGGTTGCGCGGTGAAGGTGTCGAACCACCGGTGATTCTCTGGGCCCTGGCCAGGGAGCTGCGTCTGCTGGCCAATATTTCCCTGCAATACAGCCAGGGCACGCCGCTGGACAAAGCCTTCAGCCAGGCCAAGCCGCCCGTTTGGGACAAGCGCAAACCGCTGATGAGCAAAGCCCTGCAACGCTATTCAGCGCAACGCTGGGCGCAATTGCTGCTCGAAGCACAGCGCATCGATGCGCAGATCAAGGGGCAGGCAGCCGGGTCACCGTGGATGAGCTTGAGCCGGTTGACGCTGTTGATGGCTGGCCAGCGGTTGTCGTTGCCCGCCGAGTAAGGCTCTTTGTGGCGAGGGAGCTTGCTCCCGCTGGGCTGCGAAGCAGCCCCAATCCACGCACCGCGTTTATTCAAGAAATTGCGTTTACCCGTTTTACGACTGCTTCGCAGCCGAGCGGGAGCAAGCTCCCTCGCCACGGTTTATCATTCCTACGCAATGCAGGGACTAGACAGAGCCCCCACTTGAGCAGATGATTTGCCCCGCAAAACCCACTCAATCGCGAGAGCCCATCATGAGCAAAAAGCCATCCAAACATGGCCCAAACAAGGCCAAATCCATCATCGCCCAGCCACTGTTCCGCAGCCGTCAGGAACGAGCCGGCAAGGGCAAAGGCAGCTACCGCCGCGAAGCCTTCCAGTCTAATAGCTGGGAGGCTTCTTACTTTCTGGCCGCCTGAAAAGGCAAGCATCCGCTCAACATGTTAAGGTCTGTACTTGATTCGTTTTCCCTGGACCCGTGCATGCCCCTTAGTCTTTCCCGTCGTTGGCCCCTGCGCCAATTGATCGCTGCCTCCAGCCTCATTTTGCTAGTCGCCTGCGCGGAAAAGCCCACCGCCGCCGACGCACAGCCGCTTCAGACACCCCCTGTCGCCACCGCCCCTGCCGTCGTTGCACCCGTGGTGCCGAGCGACGAAAACCTCGATATCCAGCCGACCCAGACCTTTGCCGAATGGCAGGCGGGCTTTCGCAAGGATGCCCTGGCCGCCGGTATTCGTGCCGATTTGTTTGATCGGGCCTTCGCCAATGTCAGCTTCGACCCCAGCGTGATTCGTGCCGATCGCAGCCAGCCGGAATTCGCCCGGCCGGTGTGGGAATACCTCGACGGCGCCCTGTCGCCGCTGCGGGTACGCAAAGGTCAGTCGTTGGTCAGCGAGAACGCCGCCATCCTGCAAAGCATCGAGCAACGCTACGGCGTCGACCGCGAGGCATTGGTCGCGGTGTGGGGCATGGAAAGTAATTTCGGCCAGTTCCAAGGCAACAAGTCAGTGATCAACTCGCTGGCCACCCTGGCCTACGAAGGCCGGCGTCCGGCTTTCGCCCATGCGCAATTGATCGCCGCGCTGCAGATTCTGCAACAGGGTGATATCGAACCCGAGAAAATGCTCGGTTCCTGGGCCGGCGCCATGGGCCAGACCCAATTTATCCCGACCACCTATAACACCCACGCCGTGGACTTCGATGGCGATGGTCGTCGCGATATCTGGGGCAGCTCCACCGATGCCCTGGCCTCGACGGCGCACTACCTGCAAAGCTCTGGGTGGCAGAAAGGCCAACCGTGGGGCTTCGAAGTTCAGCTGCCGGGCAATTTCAACTATATGTTGGCCGACGGCACCATTCGCAAGAGCGTCGCCGAATGGCGGCAAATCGGTGTCATGCTACCCAACGGCAGCCAGGTTCCGGCGGGCTCCGAGCAATTGTCTGCGGCGTTGCTGCTACCGGCCGGTTATCGCGGTCCGGCGTTCCTGGTACTCGATAACTTCCGTGCGATCCTCAAGTACAACAACTCGTCGTCCTACGCACTGGCGGTAGGACTGTTGTCCGAACGCTTCCACGGGGCAGGCTTGATTAGCGGGACGTGGCCCAAGGATGATTTGCCGTTGAGCCGCACCGAACGTATCGAACTGCAAAACCTGTTGAGTGCGCAGAACTATGATGCGGGCACCGCGGACGGCATTATCGGCGCCAACACACGCAAAGCGATCCGCAGCGCACAACAGTCGTTTGGCTGGCCGGCGGACGGTTATCCGACGCACAAGTTGCTAGAAGGCCTGCGTAACCGTTAAGAAGCTTCGCTGGCAAGCCAGCTCCTACAGGAATGCGTGATCTCTGTAGGAGCTGGCTTGCCAGCGAAGACTGATTATCAGGCAATGATAATCTAACGTTTGACGACGACATCCTGCTCCAACACCAACTCCTTGCTCCCCGCATCCAGCCTGACCAGCGCCCCCATGGGCAATGTCAGGTTCGGGTCGCAATGCCCGCTGCGCCACCCGGACAACACCGGAATCCGCAACGGCTCGAATGTCTGCTTGAGCAACCGCTCAAGCGCAGGCACTTCAACCCCGGCCATGTCCCCCACCAACACACCACGCAACTTGCCCAGCGTGCCGGCCAGCCGCAAGTGAGTCAGCAACCGATCGATTCGATACAGCGGCTCATTGATGTCCTCGATAAACAGGATGACACCCTCGGCATCGAGCTCGTAAGGCGTGCCCATGGTCGCGGCGATTATCGACAGATTACCGCCCAGCAAGCGCCCGTGGGCGATGCCTGGCTCGATCGTCGTCAGCGGATAGGCCACGGGGTGTGCCAACACACTACCCGCCTTCAACTGCCCGCGCAGCATGTTGAAAAACGAAGGTTCGGTGGGCTTTTGCTTGTCCCCCAGCAGGTCCGCATTGAGTAGCGGGCCATGGAAAGTCACGAAGCCTGCATAACGACTGATCGCCAGATGCAGCGCAGTGATGTCGCTGTAGCCAATGAACGGCTTGGCGTTGTTGCGCAGCAGTTCGAAATCAATGCGATCGAGCAACCTCGGAGTGCCGTAACCACCACGCAGGCAAATGATGGCATCGACCTCGCCGTCGGCGAACGCGGCATGCAGATCATTGAGTCGCACCTCGTCACTGCCAGCCAGGTAGCCATTCTTCTCGTAGACGCCAGGAAAAATCTTCAGCGAATAACCCCGCGCGTGCATCCATTGCACAGCTTTATCAGTGTCCAGCGGCGCGGGACCGGCCGGCGCGATAACGCCGATCAGCCCCTGCGACGGCAAGGCCGGAACCGGAGTGTGAGGACAAAGGGGGTGGGGCGTTCGAACGGTCATCCATGAATCTCCCTGGGTGAAAACCTAAACACACAGTAGTCAGGAACGGGGACAAACAGAAGAGGGTTTGTCGTCCTGAAGGTTGCAGGAAACGGCGGCCATTGCCGTAGGCAATGCAAAAAAACGCCCGCAAGACTGAAAGCCTTGCGGGCGTTTTCATGACTGGCAAACGATCAGGACGACATCAGCTCGGCCTTGACCAGTTTTGCCTGCTCGTCAGCATGGTACGAGGAACGCACCAGCGGACCGGAAGCGACGTTCTTGAAGCCCATCTTGTAACCTTCCTCGGCGAACCAGGCGAAGGTGTCCGGATGCACGAAGCGTTGCACCGGCAAGTGGCTGCGGGACGGCTGCAGGTACTGGCCCAGGGTCAGCATGTCGATATCATGTTCGCGCATGCGCTTCATGACTTCGATGACTTCGTCGTCGGTCTCGCCCAGACCCAGCATCAGGCCGGACTTGGTCGGAATGTGCGGCATCATCTGCTTGAAGCGTTGCAGCAGGGTCAGCGACCACTGGTAGTCCGAACCCGGACGCGCAGCCTTGTACAGGCGTGGCACGGTTTCCAGGTTGTGGTTGAACACATCCGGCGGCTCGGCGGCGGTGATTTCCAGGGCGATGTCCATGCGACCACGGTAGTCCGGAACCAGGGTTTCGAGCTGCACGTTCGGCGACAGTTTGCGGATTTCACGGATGCAATCGGCGAAATGCTGGGCACCGCCGTCGCGCAGGTCGTCGCGGTCCACCGAGGTGATGACCACGTACTTCAGGCGCAGGTCGGCGATGGCGATGGCCAGGCTCTCCGGCTCATTGACGTCCAGTGGCTTCGGACGGCCGTGGCCGACGTCGCAGAACGGGCAGCGACGGGTGCAGATGTCGCCCATGATCATGAAGGTCGCGGTGCCGCCGGAGAAGCACTCGCCCAGGTTCGGGCAGGAGGCCTCTTCGCACACGCTGTGCAGCTTGTGTTTGCGCAACAGCGCCTTGATGCGGTCGACTTCCGGAGAGACCGGAATGCGTACTCGAATCCAGTCAGGCTTTTTCGGCAGCTCAGTGGTCGGAATGATCTTAACCGGGATGCGTGCAACCTTCTCGGCGCCGCGCAGCTTTACGCCGGCTTCAACCTTGGGACGCGGGGCCGGGCGCTCGGAGACATCGAGCGTCGGGATTACGGTTTGCACTGCATCAGTAGTCATATCAGTCGATTCCGCCCGTGAGGGTCGTCTGCTCAGCATAGTCGAGGTGTTTGACGAGCTGCGCACGCAGCCGGGCACTAACCTCGGCAAATTCAATCGATCCTGCGTGATCGCTCAGCTGGGTCATTGCCAGCCCGGCGTAGCCGCAGGGATTAATCCGTCGAAACGGTTCCAGGTTCATGTCCACGTTCAGGGCCAGGCCATGAAAGGAACAACCGTGGCGGATCCGCAGACCCAGAGACGCGATTTTCGCGCCGTTGACGTAGACACCCGGGGCATCCGGCTTGGCCGCGGCGGTCACGCCATAGCTGGCGAGCAGCTCGATCAGGCACGACTCCATGCGGGTGACCAGGTCACGTACGCCGAAACCCAGCTTGCGTACGTCCAGCAACAGGTAGGCCACCAATTGCCCGGGACCGTGATAGGTCACCTGGCCACCGCGATCGACCTGCACCACCGGGATATCTCCCGGCAGCAGCAAATGCTCGGCCTTGCCCGCCTGGCCCTGGGTAAACACCGGTGGGTGCTCGACCAGCCAGATCTCGTCGGCGGCATCGCTGCCGCGTTCGTTGGTGAAGCGCTGCATGGCATGCCAGACCGGCTCGTAAGCCATCTGGCCGAGTTCGCGAAAGCCCAGCGTGCCGGACATCACAGCACCATGTGCACGAAACCGGTAGCCCGCAGAAAGCTGTTGATGTTGTACAGCTGGTCCTGGTCGGTCGCGACGATGTGCAACTGAATGGTGGTGTACTTGCCGTTGCTGCTTTGACGCTCATCGACACGTGTATCGTTGATCGTCGCGTACTTCTTGACGATTTCGATGATCTTGTCCTTGTTGCCTGCGCCCGTATCGCAAATCACCTTAACCGGATAATCAGTCTGGGGAAATTCGATCTTTGGCGCCTTTACTTCGGTATCGGTCATGGCGTAACGGCCTCGTAAGCGTAAGCCGTGGCGACGGCATGGCCCCGTGCCGGATCAGCGCGGGGGCCATGCAGGTGCACACTATCAGTTGAACAAGCCGTAGAAGAATAGACGGATGCTATCCCACATGCGACGGAAGATACCACCCTCTTCGACGGCATCCAGAGCGATCAGGTTGGCGCTGTGCACCACCTTGTCGTCCAGTTTGACTTCGACTTTACCGATCACGTCGCCCTTGGCGATTGGCGCAACCAGTTGCGGGTTCATGGTCATGCTGGCGGCGAGCTTTTTCAACTGGCCTTTTGGCAGGGTCATGGTCAGGTCTTCAGCCAGACCGGCCTTGACCTGGTTGGTGGAACCTTTCCAGACAGGCGCCTGGGCCAGCTCGGTACCTTTTTGATAGAAGGTCTGGGTTTCGAAGAAACGGAAACCGTAGGTCAGCAGCTTCTGGGTCTCGGCGGCGCGAGCCACTTCGCTGTTGGTGCCGAACACCACGGCGATCAGGCGCATGCCATCACGTACAGCCGAAGACACCATGCAGTAGCCCGCTTCGTCGGTGTGACCGGTTTTCAGGCCGTCGACCGTCTTGTCGCGCCACAGCAGCAGGTTGCGGTTCGGTTGCTTGATGCCGTTCCAGAAGAACTCTTTCTGCGAGTAGATCGCGTAGTGAGCCGGGTCTTCATGGATGATGGCGCGAGCCAGCACGGCCATGTCATGAGCCGACGAATAGTGCTCAGGGTTCGGCAGACCGGTCGGGTTCATGAAGTGGGTGTTGGTCATGCCCAGGTCGGCAACGGTTTTGTTCATCAGGTCGGCGAACGCGTCTTCGCTGCCGGCGATGTGCTCGGCAACTGCCACACTGGCGTCGTTGCCCGACTGGATGATGATGCCGTGCAGCAAGTCGCTGACGGTCACCTGCGAGCCGACCTTGATGAACATCCGCGAACCGCCGGTGCGCCAGGCGTTTTCGCTGATGGTCACCGGGTCGTTTTCACCGATCTGGCCGCGACGGATTTCCAGGGTCGCGATGTACGCTGTCATCAGCTTGGTCAGGCTGGCTGGCGGCAGACGCTGGTCACCATTGTTTTCGACCAGCACGTTGCCGCTGCTGGCGTCCATGAGCACGTAGGCCTTGGCGGCCAATTGCGGTGGCGACGGCATCATCTCGACCGCGAACGCGGCAGGTGAGAGCAGCAGCGGGACTAAAAGGCACAGGCGTTTGGCAAAGGTGGTGATGTTCATCCGTCTCTCGAAATCGCTAATGGAAACTTGCCCGATGGCAAAACTATTCAGACGGCCTTCTAACGGGCCATCGCGTATTCAGTTGCTCACTCTGTAACCCTTGCCGGGTTTTTGTTCTTCGACGAGCCAACAACCTGGTTCACCCCCCAAAACCGCAGATGAACCGTCAATCAAGTCCTACGTATTACTCGGTCACAACACTCGGCGAACCAAGGTTGGCCAGGCGCACACTATTCTGCACTTGCTGGATTTCACCCGGCGAACCGATCGGTCCCAGGCGAACCCGATGCAGCGTTTGTTGATTGCGCACGATCGAGCTGATGAACACCGGAGCGCTCACCATCCCGCTGAGCTTCGACCTCAGGAGTTCTGCAGCGTCCGGGTTGGCGAACGCGCCCACCTGCAGATACTGGCCAGAGGCTGGTGCAGAAGCGTTTTTTTTTGCGTCCGCAATTTGTACGGGGACAACGGCGGCGGCATGTTGCTGCGGCGGTGGCGTCCATTGCTCGACGGTACCGGCCGAGGCCGTCATCGCCGGGGCGCTATTCTGCGCGACTTGTGGCTCGTTGAGCATTAAAGGCGCCGGACGGCCCTTGGCCGCCCAATACGCTTGTGGATCGATACCCTCGACCTTGACACGTGCGGTGCCGGTTTCGGCATAGCCGAGTTTCTTGGCCGCCGCGTAGGACAGGTCGATGATCCGGTCCGAATAGAACGGTCCACGGTCGTTGACTCGCAGGATCACGGTCCTGTTGTTGTCCAGGTTGGTCACCCGGACGTAACTCGGCAGCGGCAGGGTCTTGTGTGCGGCACTCATGCCATACAAGTCATAGACTTCGCCGTTGGCGGTGTTCTGGCCATGGAACTTGGTGCCGTACCAGGACGCCGTGCCCGACGCCACATAGGTCTTGGATTCCTGCAACGGGAAATAGGTTTTGCCCAGCACGGTGTACGGGTTGGCCTTGTACGGGCCGGTGTGCAAGGTTGGCGTGGCATCCGGGATGCGCGAAACGTCGACGTCCCACCAGGGTGCGCCATCTTTGTGGGCGCGGTTGATGTCCAGCCCCGGCGCCGAGCGCACGGCGGTGGAAGATTTCTGCGTCGGCGAGCGACTGGTCGAACAACTGGCGACCAGCACTGCCAACGCGGCAAATGCCATCAGCTTCAGGGGTTTATTCATAGGCAATGCCCGCATTACTTGACGCCCCGTGCTTGGACCAGCTGTTCAGACAGTTGATGTACGGCCATGGCGTACATCACGCTGCGGTTATAACGCGTAATTGCGTAAAAATTGTTCAGGCCCATCCAGTATTCAGGGCCATTGTCGCCTTCCAGGCGAAAAGCGGTAACCGGCATATCATCGCGCAGCGCATCATGACTTGACCAGCCCAGGGCCCGCAACTCTCCAACGGTTTTAGCCGGCTCTATACCGGTGGTCAAACCTTCGTCCACCTGATCACCGCGCACATCGGCGCGGCTGACCACCGGCTCGCCGGCGACCCAGCCATGACGCTTGAAATAACTGGCGACGCTGCCGATGGCATCGTCCGGGTTGTTCCAGATATTGATATGGCCATCCCCGTCGAAATCCACTGCATAGGCGCGGAAGCTACTGGGCATGAACTGCGGCAAGCCCATCGCCCCGGCATAGGAACCCTTGAGGGTCAACGGGTCAACCTGCTCTTCCCGGGCCAGTAGCAGGAACTCTCGCAATTCCTTGCGGAAAAATTCGGCACGGGGAGGATAGTCGAAACCCAGCGTCGACAAAGCATCAATTACGCGGAAATTACCGGTATTGCGGCCGAAAAAGGTCTCAACGCCGATGATCGAGACGATAACCTGCGCCGGCACGCCGTATTCCTGTTCGGCACGAGCCAGTACGGCCTCATGCTGTCGCCAGAAGTCCACGCCGCGGGCGATGCGAGCATCGGTGATGAACATCGGGCGATACTCATTCCACTGCTTGACCCGCTCGGCGGGCTTCGAAATCGCATCCAGGATCGACTGTTTACGCTCGGCTTCGCGGAACACGCCCATCAACTGTTCGCCGGCGAAACCATAATCGCGGGTCATTTCACCGACGAACTCGGCCACCTGGGGTGAGCCTTCGTAATCGCCGGCCAACGCTTCCTGCGCGATGCCAATGATGCCTACCAGGCCGACCCACGGCGCATGTCGAGTCGCCCAGCCACGCATTACTTGCATTGAACTCTTCACCTTATTCAAACCTGCGCGATCCACTTGCGATGGGTATGGATCGACATCAAAACCCCAAACGCTGACAGCAGCGTCACCAGCGAAGTTCCTCCGTAGCTAATGAACGGCAACGGCACCCCCACCACCGGCAACAGGCCACTGACCATACCGATGTTGACGAACACATAGACAAAAAACGTCATGGTCAGGCTGCCCGCGAGCAACTTGCCGAACAAGGTTTGGGCCTGGGCGGTAATCACCAGCCCACGACCGATCAGCAACAGGTAGATCAGCAACAGTGCGCAAATACCCACCAGGCCGAACTCTTCACCCATGACCGCAATAATGAAGTCGGTATGGCTTTCCGGAAGGAAATCCAGATGCGACTGGGTACCCAGCAACCAGCCCTTGCCGAACACACCACCGGAACCGATGGCGGCCTTGGACTGAATGATGTTCCAGCCGGTGCCCAGCGGATCGCTTTCCGGGTCGAGGAACGTCAGGATCCGCTGTTTCTGGTAGTCGTGCATGATGAAGAACCACATGGCGACTGCCACGGGCACAGCGGCGGCAAGCACGCTGAGAATCCAGCGCCAGCGCAACCCACCCATGAACAGCACGAACGCACCACCGGCCAGGATCAGCAGCGACGTGCCAAGGTCCGGCTGACGCACAATCAGAATGAACGGCAAACCAATCAGAAACAGACTGACGCCGACATGCTTGAGCTGCGGCGGCAAGGTGCGCTTGGACAGGTACCAGGCGATGGTCGCCGGCATCAGGATCTTCATGAACTCCGAAGGCTGGAAGCGGATCACCCCGGGAATATTGATCCAGCGTGTGGCGCCCATGGCGTTGTGGCCCATGACATCCACCACCACCAGCAACAACACACCGATCACATAGCCAACCGGCACCCAGCGGGCCATGAAGCGCGGTTCGAACTGGGCGATGACGATCATCGACACCAGGCCGATGCCGAACGAAGTGGCCTGCTTGGCCAACAGGTCCCAGCTTTTGCCACTGGCTGAATACAGCACGAACAGGCTGCCGGCGGCGAGGGTCAGCAGCAGGATCAGCAGCGGGCCGTCGATATGCAGGCGCTGCAACAGCGTCGCGCGACGCCGCATCACATCCTCGCTGGAGAGCATGCGATCAAAATTATTCATCATGGGCCGTAGCCTCCACGCTAGTAGGGCCGGCGTATTCGGCTTTGAGATGACCGTTCTGATCCAGCAGCCAGGCGTCCATGACTTGACGCACCACCGGCGCGGCCACGCCGGAGCCGGACTCACCGTTTTCGACCATCACCGACACCACGATTTTCGGATCGTCGGCCGGCGCGAAGCCCACGAACAAGGCATGGTCGCGATGACGCTCCTGCACCTTGGAGCGGTCGTACTTCTCACCCTGCTTGATCGCGACCACCTGGGCCGTACCACTCTTGCCGGCGATCCGGTACTGCGCACCGATCGAGGCCTTGCGCGCCGTACCCCGGGCGCCGTGCATCACCTGTTGCATGCCGTGGTTGACCTTGGTCCAGTCCGACGGGTCGCGCAGGATGATGTCCGGCATCGGGTTCTGATCCACCGGCTTCGCGCCTTCGATGGTCTTGGCCAGATGCGGACGGTTCCAGACACCTTTGTTGGCCACCAATGCCGTGGCCTGGGCCAGTTGCAGCGGCGTCGACTGCATGTAGCCCTGACCGATACCAAGAATCAGCGTTTCGCCCGGGAACCATGCCTGACGACGTGTGGCACGCTTCCACTCGCGGGTCGGCATCAGCCCCGGCGACTCTTCGAACATATCCAAAGACACCTTCTGACCAATGCCGAACTTGCTCAGGTACGACGACAATCGATCGATCCCCAGCTTGTGGGCCAGGTCATAGAAGTAGGTGTCGTTGGAGCGCATGATCGCCGTGTCGAGGTCGACGAAGCCATCACCGGTGCGGTTCCAGTTGCGGTACTTGTGATCGTAGTTGGGCAGCATGTAGTAGCCCGGGTCGAACACCCGGCTCGAGGCCGTCACCACGCCCGCGTCCAGGCCGGCGATCGCCACCGCCGGCTTGATGGTCGAACCCGGCGGGTAAAGGCCACGCAACACGCGGTTGAACAGCGGCCGGTCGATGGAGTCGCGCAGTTCGGAATAGGCCTTGAAGCTGATGCCGGTGACGAACAGGTTCGGGTCGAAACTCGGCTGGCTGACCATTGCCAGCACTTCACCGGTTTTCGGGTCCAGCGCCACCACCGCGCCACGACGACCACCGAGCGCAGCTTCGGCGGCTTCCTGCAATTTGATGTCCAGGCTCAGGACGATGTCCTTGCCGGGAATCGGATCGGTACGCTTGAGCACGCGCAATACGCGGCCTCGGGCGTTGGTCTCGACTTCCTCGTAACCCACCTGGCCGTGCAATTCAGGCTCGTAGAAGCGCTCAATGCCGGTTTTACCGATTTGATGGGTGCCGCTGTAGCTCACCGGGTCCAGAGACTTCAGCTCTTTCTCGTTGATCCGCCCCATGTAACCCACCGAATGCGCAAAATGCGCGCCCTGCGGGTAGTGACGGACCAGCTGCGCGACCACTTCCACCCCCGGCAGGCGGAACTGGTTCACGGCGATCCTGGCGATCTGCTCTTCGGTCAATTCGAACATGATCGGCACCGGCTCGAACGGCCGACGCCCCTGGCGCATGCGCTTCTCGAAAATCACCCGGTCCTCGGGCGTGAGTTCCAGCACCTGAACGATCACATCGAGCACCTGCTGCCAGTCGCCAGAGCGCTCGCGCGTCATGCTCAGGCTGAAGCTGGGCCGGTTGTCGGCAATCACTACACCGTTGCGGTCGTAAATCAACCCGCGGGGCGGCGGAATCGGCTGCACATGGACCCGGTTGTTTTCCGACAGGGTCGAGTGGTACTCGTACTGGATGACCTGCAGAAAATACAGGCGCGCAATCAGCACGCCGATCAATGTCACGACCGCAATTGCCCCGAACACGACGCGGCCACGCACCAGACGGGCGTCTTTTTCGTGGTCCTTGATGCGGATCGGCTGGGTCATGAGAGCGAAAAACTACTTGTGGTAAGGGTGGCCGGACAGCACGGTCCAGGCACGATACAGCTGTTCGCCGATCAGGATGCGCACCAGCGGGTGCGGCAACGTCAACGGCGAGAGCGACCAGCGCTGATCGGCACGGGCACAGACTTCCGGCGCCAGCCCTTCGGGGCCACCGACCATGAAATTCACCGTGCGCGAGTCAAGCCGCCAGCGATCGAGTTCGACCGCCAGTTGCTCGGTGCTCCAGGGCTTGCCGTGGACTTCGAGGGTGACAACACGCTCGTTCGGCCCGACCTTGGCCAGCATGGCTTCGCCTTCCTGACGGATGAAGCGCGCCACGTCGGCGTTCTTGCCACGGGTGTTGAGCGGTATTTCCACCAGTTCCAGCGCCAGCTCGGAAGGAAGACGCTTGGCATATTCATGCCAGCCTTCTTCCACCCATTTGGGCATGCGTGAACCGACGGCGATCAGTCGCAGTCGCACAGCCGTTCCTTATTCCTGGTCTTTGTTGAGCTTGTTGAAATGCTCGTGACCAACTTCAGGGCTGTGGTGTTTGCCATCGGCGGCACGGCTCTGCTCGGCACCCTTCCACAGGCGCTCCAGGTCGTAGAACTGACGGGCGTTGGAGGTCATCATGTGGACGATCACGTCGTCCATGTCCAGCAACACCCAGTCGCTGTCGCCCTTGCCTTCTTCACCCAGCGGCTTGATACCCAGGGCTTTGACGGCCTCGCGGACCTTGTCCAGCATCGCGCCGATCTGGCGGTTGGACGTACCGGTGGCGATGATCATGTAGTCAGTGATGCTCTGCTTGTCACGGACATCAATCACCAGCACGTCCTGGGCCTTGACGTCTTCCAGAGCCGCTACGGCGATCTTGACCAGCTCATCGCCTTTAGGCGGCTCGGCAGCGAGGACCTTCTCAGGCAGCGGGGCACTCTTGAACGTGCCTTTGCGCTTAACTTTGTTTACGTCGTTGTTCGTCATATAAAACTCGTTTTGCTCGTATGTTCGGGCGCTTCAATACACGTTGTTGCCACGTGCCTTGAGGCACTCCTCTTCAGTTCGACGCACGGTAGAGTCCGTGCGCATCGATGTAGGCCAGGACCGCGTCGGGCACCAGGAAACGTACCGACTTACCGCTGGCCAGCAGTTGACGGATCTGGGTGGCGGATACCGCGAGCGGTGTCTGCCAGACGAATGCAATCTGTCCGCTCGGCCCTTTGAGGGCCAGCGGGTCGCTCACCGAGCGCGCTGCCAGCAGGTTGCGCAAGGCATCCGGCGGTTCGCTGTCGGCATCCGGGCGTTGCAACACCAGGATATGGCAATGCTGGAGCAACTCTTCCCAGCGGTGCCAAGTGGGCAGGCCGCAAAATGCGTCCCAGCCCAAAAGCAGAAAAACCTGGGTCTCGTCGGCCATTTCGGCGCGCATCGACTCCAGGGTATCGATGGTGTAGGACGGTTTGTCCCGCTGCAATTCGCGGGCGTCCACCACCAACGGTGCCACACCGGCCACCGCGCACTCGACCATCGCCAGACGGTCTTTCGCCGACACTTGCGGCGTATCCCGATGAGGGGGCCTGGCACTCGGCACCAGGCGCAACTCATCGAGCGCCAGCGATTCGGCGACTTCCAGCGCGCCGCGCAAATGGCCGACGTGCACCGGGTCAAAGGTTCCGCCCAGAACGCCGATGCGTCTGGAAGGCGCGCTGGCGGTTACCGGGGCTGACGGGTCGAGGTGGCCCAAGTCAGACCGGCTCCTGTCCGCGCAACTGGCCATCACCGACCACGACATACTTCTCGCAGGTCAGACCTTCGAGACCGACCGGGCCGCGGGCGTGCAGCTTATCAGTAGAAATGCCGATCTCCGCACCCAATCCGTATTCAAAGCCATCGGCGAAGCAAGTCGGGGTGTTGATCATCACCGACGAGGAGTCGACTTCAGCCACGAAACGCCGGGTGTCGCCCTGGTGTTCGCTGACAATCGAATCGGTGTGATGAGAGCCGTAATGGTTGATGTGCTCGATGGCCTGCTCCAGCCCGTCGACCACGCGGATCGACAGGATCGGCGCCAGGTATTCGGTACTCCAGTCTGCTTCGGTGGCCGGCAGCGCATCGATGATCGACCGGGTGCGTTCGCAGCCGCGCAGCTCGACGCCTTTTTCGCGGAACTGGGCAGCCATCGCCGGCAAGAAATCCTTGGCAACGATCTGATCGACCAGCAGCGTTTCCATCGCACCACAGATGCCATAGCGGTACGTCTTGGCATTGAATGCAATGCGCTGGGCTTTCGGCAGGTCGGCGTGGGCGCTGACGTAAACGTGGCAGATGCCGTCCAGGTGCTTGATCACCGGCACACGGGCATCGCGACTGACGCGTTCGATCAGGCCACGGCCACCGCGGGGCACGATGACATCGACGTACTCCGGCATGGTGATCAGCGCGCCCACGGCGGCGCGATCGGTGGTTTCGACCACTTGCACCACGGCAGCCGGCAGATCGGCCTCGGCCAGCCCGCGCTGGATGCAGGCGGCGATGGCGCGGTTGGAATGTATGGCCTCGGAGCCGCCCCGAAGGATGGTCGCGTTGCCGGATTTCAGGCACAGGCTGGCGGCGTCAATGGTCACGTTGGGCCGCGACTCGTAAATGATCCCGATCACGCCCAGCGGTACGCGCATCTTGCCGACCTGAATCCCCGACGGCCGATAGCTCATGTCACGGATCGCGCCGACAGGGTCCGGCAGCGCGGCCACCTGTCGCAACCCTACGATCATGCCGTCGATACGTGCCGGGGTCAGCGCCAGGCGCTCGAGCAGCGCCGGCTCCAGACCATTGGCGCGGCCGGCTGCCAGGTCCAGCTCATTGGCGGCCGTCAGCTCGGCGCGGGCAGCGTCCAGCGCATTGGCGGCAGCCTGCAGCGCGCGATTTTTCTGCGCAGTGCTGGCACGGCCGATGACGCGGGAAGCCTCGCGGGCAGCGCGACCCAGGCGGGTCATATAGTCAAGAACGGACTCAGTCATGGTCTGGCGTGGTCTTTGATAAGGTCTTGGTAAAGAGTAAAGCGGCAGATTATAGCTGTCGTGTCTCCCGACTAACAGCGGTGACGGGCGGATGGTCGAAATGGAGGGCAATTTGCCGATGTTCAGGCGGGATTAAGCTGCAAATTGTTATCATCACGCCCCCATCAGCCCTGATAAACGCCGTTCATCATGTCCAACCTGACTGATCGAGCGTCCGCAATGAGCCCGCCCAAGGGCCTCCCGGACGCGTTTTTCGACCGCGACGCGCAAATTCTGGCCCGGGATTTACTGGGAAAAGTCATTCGCCATCGGATCGGCGACCTGTGGCTCAGCGCCCGAATCATCGAGACAGAAGCGTATTACTGTGCCGAAAAAGGCAGCCACGCATCCCTTGGCTACACAGAAAAGCGTAAGGCTTTGTTTCTGGATGGCGGCCACATCTATATGTACTACGCCCGCGGCGGCGACTCCCTGAACTTCAGCGCCCAGGGCCCGGGCAATGCGGTACTGATCAAGTCCGGCTACCCGTGGGTCGACGAACTGAGCGGACCGGCGAGCCTGGCGCAAATGCTGTTGAACAACCCCGACGCCCAGGGTCGCCCTCGCCCATCGCAAAAGCTCTGCGCCGGGCAAACCTTGTTGTGCAAGTCGCTGGGCTTGAAGGTACCGGTCTGGGACGCCAAGCGCTTCGATCATGAAGTGCTGCTGGTGGAAGACGTCGGCCAGACGCCTGCCCATGTCATCCAGGCCACGCGCCTGGGCATTCCCCATGGTCGCGATGAACACTTGATGTACCGCTTCGTCGACGCGTCCTACGCAGCCTACTGCACGCGGAACCCGCTGCGACGGGGGCAGGTCGAAGGTCGCGATTACATTGTGCTGTCCTGACACGGACTTGAAGCTGAAGGAATTTCGTGTGGGAGCGAGCTTGCTCGCGATGACGGCGGCACATCACGTATCAGTGTGACTGACACTCCGCAATCGCGAGCAGGCTCGCTCCCACAAGGTTTCAGTGTTGTTTAGAGATTTGTGTTTTGCCCCTGGAATCAATTGAACATTCAATGGAGTTGTATTTATGGGCCCATGGCTCGATAGCGTGACCGGCTGGTTGACGGTCAACCCGCAATGGCTGGCGGCAGCGGTGTTCATCGTGGCCTTCGTCGAATGCCTGGCGATTGCCGGGCTGATCGTGCCCGGCACGGTGTTGTTGTTCGCCGTGGCGGTACTGGCCGGTAGCGGAGCACTGTCGTTGAGCGAAACGCTGCTGCTGGGCTTTCTCGCCGGGGTGCTCGGCGATGTGGTTTCGTATTTCCTGGGGCGCCATTTTCACCAGAACATCCGCCGTCTGCCAGGCCTGCGCCATCACCCGCAATGGATTGCCGGAGCCGAGGTGTACTTCCAGCGCTATGGCATCGCCAGCCTGTTGGTCGGGCGTTTTATCGGACCTTTGCGCCCCATGCTGCCGATGGTGGCCGGGATGTTCGATATGCCGTTCCCACGGTTCTTCGCCGTCAGCCTGCTGGCCGCTGCGGGTTGGTCAGTGGCCTACCTGTTACCGGGCTGGGCCACCGGCGCGGCGATTCGCTTGCCGTTACCCGATGGCTTCTGGCCCCAGGCCGGGGTCGTCGCCGGCAGCATTGCGCTGATGGTCGGCCTGAGCGCCACCAGCAGTCTGCGCAAGCATCGCAAGGCCACGATGTTCATTACCGGGATGAGTTTTCTGATTCTGGCGGCGCTGTTTATCGGTTACTCGCACCTGACCGCCCTCGACCAGGGACTGATGACCCTGGTGCAGGAACATCGCAGCCCGATGCTCGATGAAGTGGCCGTGGTGTTCACGCTGATCGGTGAGTTCCACAACATGCTGGTGTTCAGCGCCTTGCTGGTTGTACTGCTGCTGATGACCCGGCAATGGCGCCAGGCAATCTTCGCGTGCAGCACATTGCTGTTCACCGCGCTGGGCAACACCGCGACCAAGAACTTCTTCGCCCGCGTGCGTCCGGAAGTGTTGAGCAACCCATTGACCAGCTACAGCATGCCTAGCGGTCATGCCTCGGGCGCCTTCGCGCTATTTCTGACCCTCGCCGTCCTCGCCGGTCGCGGGCAACCGCCACGGATGCGCCTGACCTGGCTGCTGGTGGGCTGCCTGCCGGCGCTGGCAATCGCGCTGTCACGGGTATATCTCGGCGCGCACTGGCCGACGGATGTACTGGCAGGTGCGATGTTGGCGGCCTGTGTCTGCGCAGCCAGCCTGTGGCTGTGTCAGCGCCGGACTTCGCTCAACGCCATGCCGCCCAAGGTCTGGTGGCTGGTACTGCCATCATTGGTGGCACTGTTCGGATTCTTCGTGTTGCGGCATTTGCCGGATACGCTGTTGAGATACGCCTACTGAAGATCAATTGATCGCAGCCTTCGGAATGTACGCCTTGTCCCTGTGGGAGCTGCCGCAGGCTGCGATCTCTTCAGAAACGTCAGGCAAACAACTCTCCCTGCAACTCATCCAGCAACGCCTGAATCGCATCCAGTCGTTGCTGCGGATCGTCGAGCTGCAGCAGGTCGATCTTGTCCAGCTCTGCGAATGGCAACAAATAGGCAAGCTGATTGGCCAGCGACTGTTGCCCGGCCGCTTCGGTGCCCATGTTCAGCGCTTCGACCATCGGGTGTTCGGCCAGTGCCCTGAGCAGGGCCACCAGATCGGCGTCCTCATCCTGCAGCGGTTGCTCGGGCTCTTCGCCCAGCCACTCGACTTCGGCCACGATCAATTGATCACGCTGCACTTCGGTACGCAGCACGTGAAAGCGCCGGCCACCCTGCACCCGGATGCCCAACAGGCCATTGTCCTGCTGCTTGAAATCGGTGATCAGCGCTTCACACCCGACCAACGCATAACCCGCCGGGGCGATGCCGACCTCTTCGCCGTCAAGGATGCACACCACGCCAAAGCCGCCACCCTGCTTCATGCAGCGACCGATCATGTCCAGATAGCGCGCCTCGAAAATCTGCAGGTCGAGGATGCAACCTGGAAACAGCACCGTGTTCAGCGGAAAAAGCGGCAAGCTCATAGATATGTCCTTTACACCATCATCGACACCGCCAATGGCAGCAACACCGCCGTGGCCACGCCCATCAAACTCATCGCCAGCGCCGCGAAGGCACCGCACTCTTCATTTTCCTGCATCGCCACCGCCGTGCCGACCGCGTGAGCCGTCATGCCCAACGCCATGCCGCGGGCCTCGGGGCTGTGCACGCCAAGCCGGTTCAGCAGGCTCGGTCCGAAGATCGCGCCGATCACCCCGGTGATCAACACGAACACCGCCGCCAGCGCCGCGACGCCACCGATCTGTTCGGCCACCAACATGGCAATCGGCGACGTCACCGACTTCGGCGCCATGGTCATCAGGATCATGTGTTCAGCGCCGAACCACCAACCCAGCAACACGCCCATGCCCGTGGCAACCACACCGCCTATCACCAGCGTAGTAAATATCGGCCAGAACAACTGCCGAATCCGCCGCAGGTTGAGGTACAGCGGCACGGCCAATGCGACGGTGGCCGGGCCCAGCAGGATGCTGAGGATCTCGGTGCTCTTGCGGTACTCGGCGTAACTCAGGCCACAGCCTACCAGCACACCGATGACCAGCAACATGGAGACCAGTACCGGTTGCAAAAAGATCCAGCGGGTTTTCTCGAAAGCCGCCAGCACCAGCTGATAGGCGCCGAGGGTAATGCCGATACCGAACAATGGATGGTGAATCACTGACGTCCAGGCGCCCTGCCAGTCCAGGATCATTGGCTGTCCTCACGAGGGTGGGCATGACGCTTGATCAGGCGCTGCATCAGCACGCCCGCGAACGCCATGGACAGCACCAGTGACAACACCAGTGCACCGACGATGGCCCAGAAATCCGCTGCGATGTCTTTGGCGTAAACCATCACACCTACCGCGGGTGGCACCAGAAGCAATGGCAGATAACGCAGCAGGCTGCTGGCTGCCAGGTTCAGCGGCTCCCCCACCTGGCCACGGCTGATCAAGTACACCAGAAGTAGCAGCAAACCAATGATCGGCCCCGGCAGCACCGGTAGAAACAAATGGTTGATGGCTGTGCCGAGCAATTGGAACAGCACCAGCCAGGTCAAGCCTCGTAATAACATCCCTCTTCTCCCGCAAACCCCCTCACCCGCAATGACGGGCCGGGCATTATAAGCACGGCTGCCGTATACATCGGCATTCGCCAATGGCATGGTCGGTTGACCGCAGCGATTTGCCATGTTGATCTAAAGTGGTAAGCCGGGAGGTCAAATCCCCCCAAACTCAAAACTATAAAACCGATGAACCCAAGGAGAGTCTCAATGCCCTTTGTTCCAGTTGCAGAGCTCAAAGATTATGTCGGCAAGGAACTTGGACGTTCCGAATGGCTCACGATCGATCAGGAGCGCATCAACCTGTTCGCCGAAGCTACAGGGGACTATCAGTTCATCCATGTCGATCCGGTCAAAGCCGCGCAAACGCCATTTGGCAGCACTATTGCTCACGGATTCCTGTCGTTGTCGCTGATCCCGAAATTGATGGAAGACATCCTCGTCATGCCCGAAGGCTTGAAGATGGTGGTCAATTATGGCCTGGACAGCGTGCGCTTCATTCAGCCAGTCAAGGTCAACTCCAGGGTGCGGCTCAAGGTCGATCTGACCGAAGTCATCGAAAAGAAACCCGGCCAATGGCTGCTCAAGGCCACTACCACCCTGGAAATAGAAGGCTCGGACAAACCGGCGTATATCGCTGAGCCCTTGTCGCTCTGCTTCGTGTAAACCTTGCCGGGTGCGAAGCAGCTCACGCTGTTTCGCACCCGCTGCGTTCATACCGACTGTATAAGGACACATAGCTGCGGCATACTCGCTCGCCTAATTGCCCGGAACCCGCTATGCGCTCACTTGCACTCCTCGCCTTGACCCTGATGCTCACCGCTTGCGGCAATGGCGAATCGCCAATGCCTCCCGACGCCCGCCTGCCGGACGGCGGACGCTATCGCGGCGCCCTGGTCGATGGGATGCTGCAAGGCCAGGGCCGTATCGATTACCCGAACGGCAGTTGGTATGCCGGCGAGTTCGACAAGGGTCAATGGCACGGCCAGGGCGAGTGGCACGGCAGCAACGGCGAGGTCTACCGCGGACAGTTCAACCAGGGACTGTTCGACGGCCAGGGCAGCCTGAGCACCAACGGCAGCAGTTATAACGGCCACTTCAAGCTCGGCCGGCGTGACGGTGAGGGCACCCTCAAAGAAAACGGCATGACGTACCGTGGCGAATTCAAGTCTGATCAGTATTCAGGGCTCGGACATCTGGAACTTGAAGACGGCAGCACTTACCAGGGCCAATTCGCCCATGGCAAACCCAACGGCGAAGGCCAGCGCGGCGATGGCAGCGGCAATCAATTCACCGGGCATTTCGTCGACGGTCAGCTGGAAGGCAACGGGACATTCAACAGCGCTGACGGCGACATCTACGTCGGCGGTTTCAAGAACAATCAACTGCACGGCAAGGGTCGTTACGAAAACGCTGACGGCGATGTCTGGCTGGGTCAGTTCAAGGAAGGCTCGCTCAATGGCAAGGGTGAGTTGATCGGTGCCGACGGCAGCCATTATATCGGCCACTTCAACGACTGGCGCTTCAGTGGTCAAGGCCGCTTGAACCTGGCCGACGGCAGCTTCTACATCGGCCAGTTCGACGGCGATGCCTATTCCGGTCGCGGCACCCTGGTACTGACCGATGGTGCAGTGCTCAGCGGCACCTGGATCAACGGCCAGCGTGTGCGTGATGCCGATGGCAAGTTGCTGCCCGACACCCTCGAACTCGGCCTATTGGCCCAGGGGCGACTGCTCGAAGACGCGCTAAGCAACGTGCCGGCCTCGACCCCGGCGGTAGAACTGTACACCCTGACGGTGGGCGGCGACGGTAAGCAAAGCGTATTCCTGCGAGAGTCCGACTACGTCGCGAACATGCTCACCAGTCGCTTTGGTGCCTTCGGTCAGATCCGTCTGGTGAACCATCGCGATCACCTCAGCGACCGGCCAATGGCTACCCGGGAAAACCTGCGTCGCGCGGCCGTGACCCTGGCCGAACGCAGCGGCCCGGAAGATTTGATTTTCATTTACCTGACCAGTCACGGTACCAGTGAGCACGAACTGGTGCTGGACCAGCCCCGCATGGAACTGGCCGATCTGCCGGCCGACGAACTGGCCGCGGTGCTCGCCCCCCTGAAAAACCGCGACAAGATCATCGTGATTTCATCCTGCTACTCCGGTGGGTTCATTCCTGCCCTCAAGGACGAGCGCACCCTGATCATGACCGCCTCGCGGGCCGACCGCGTGTCGTTCGGCTGTTCGGAAGAAGCCAACTTCACCTACTTTGGCGACGCCTTGTTCGCCCAGGCCCTGAACCAGACCGATGATCTGGAACAAGCCTTCAAGCGGGCCAAGGCCACCGTCGCCGAGCGCGAGCTGGCCGACAGCTACGAAGCCTCGGAGCCGCAGATCTGGGCGCCGAAAACCGTGCTTTCGCACTGGCAACTGTTGCGCAAACAGCAGGCGCGCAAAGCGCTGCAAAGTGTGTTGATTGACGGCAAGGATGCAAAGACCAACTAAGCTGATGAGTATCAAGGGAGAAACACTATGTACTTGACGCCTCAGCACGTATTGCTTGCCGGAGCCACCGGTTTGACCGGTGAACACCTGCTCGATCGATTGCTCAATGAGCCAACGATTACGCGGGTACTGGCTCCTTCACGCCGACCGCTGGCCAGGCATCCCCACCTGGAAAACCCGGTCGGCGACCCGGCGATGTTCCTGCCGCAATTGAGCGGACGCATCGACATCGCCTATTGCTGCCTGGGCACCACCATCAAACAGGCGGGCTCGGAAGAGGCGTTTCGCGCGGTGGATCTGGACATGGTGGTGGCGTTCGCCAAGCGTGCCCGGGAGATGGGCGCGCGACACTTGATCGTGATCAGCGCATTGGGGGCCGATCGCAGATCGCCGAATTTCTACAACCGGGTCAAGGGCGAGATGGAATACGCATTGCGCGCGCAGGACTGGCCACAACTGACCATTTGCCGACCCTCGTTGCTGCTGGGTGAACGCATCGAGCCGCGCCTGGCGGAGAAAGTCGCCGGGCCGCTGTCACGGTTGATACCCGGCAAGTACCACGGCATCGAAGCCTGCCAAATGGCCCGCGCCATGTGGCGCCTGGCGCTGGAAGAGCAGGATGGGGTGCGGATTGTCGAATCCGACGAGCTGAGGAAGCTAGGCAAATAGTTTCTAGCGTCCGATAGGACGCAATCGCGAGCAGGCTCGCTCCCACATTTGATCCGGGTCGTTCACAAATCCAATGTGGGAGCGAGCCTGCTCGCGAAGGGCGCGACACCGATTCAATGCCGAACGCTACAACCCACCCGTCGCCTGAAAATTAACACCCAACACCGTCAACAACGACAACGGCAACAGCAGCGTGTCGAGCAACGCGCTGGCCGGCAGGTCGACCCCCGGATAGCCCGGCGCCTCAGCGCCGAAACGATCCTTGGCGCAACAGCCGCCATTCATCGCGTACAGATCCAGCCGCGTCCCCGCATACACCACCGGCGCCCCCGGTTTGGCGGCATCCAGCGTTCGCGCCGTGGCACAGCCGGCCAACTGCATGACCAGCAGCACCACCAACAACTTATTCATCGCTGCTCAAATGGTGCTCGCCCCAACGCGGCAACATGTCCTGGGGAATGCCCAGCAGATTGAGAATCCGCGCCACCACGAAATCGATCAGGTCGTCGATGGTTTGTGGCTGATGATAGAAGCCTGGCGATGCAGGCAGAATCGTCACACCCATGTTCGACAACTTGAGCATGTGTTCCAGGTGAATGCTCGAATACGGGGCTTCACGCGGCACCAGAATCAGCTGGCGGCGCTCCTTCAACGTCACATCCGCGGCACGTTCGATCAAATTGTTGCAGGCGCCGGTCGCGATGGCCGACAAAGTCCCCGTTGAACACGGCACCACCACCATCGCCGCCGGCGCGCCGGAACCCGAGGCCACCGGCGACATCCAGTCTTCCTTGCCATACACGCGGATCTGTCCGGCGGCAGCACCGGTGTATTCGGTGAGGAAGGCTTGCATCATTTGCGGCTTGGCGGGCAGCGTGACATCGGTTTCAGTTGCCATCACCAGTTGTGCGGCCTTGGAAATCAGGAAATGCACTTCGCGGTCTTCGCGCACCAGGCAGTCGAGCAGGCGCAAGCCGTACTGGGCGCCGGAAGCGCCAGTCATCGCCAGCGTGATGCGGTCCGGGCCGTTGTTCATTTGAGCGCCTCGGCGAGTTTGCCGTGCAGGCCGCCGAATCCGCCATTGCTCATGATCACGACGTGGGTGCCCGGTTGAGCCTGACTTTTCACGCGGTCGATGATGCCTTCGAGCGAGTCGCTGACAATCGAAGGCACAGTGCACAGCGCTGCAGTGGCCGCCAGGTCCCACCCGAGATTGGCCGGTGCGTACCAGATCACCTGATCGGCATCGACCACGCTTTCCGGCAACCCATCGCGGTGCGCGCCGAGCTTCATGGAATTGGAACGCGGTTCGATGATCGCGATCAACGGCGCATCGCCAATGCGCTTGCGCAGGCCGTCGAGCGTGGTGGCGATGGCGGTCGGGTGGTGAGCGAAGTCGTCATAAATGGTGATGCCACGCACGTCCGCGACTTTCTCCATCCGCCGCTTCACGCTTTTGAAAGCGCTCAATGCAGCGATGCCCATCGACGGCACCACACCCACATGCCGTGCCGCCGCCAGGGTCGCCAGTGCGTTGGCAACGTTGTGCTGACCGGTCATGTCCCACTCGACCACGCCCTGGGAAACCCCTTCGAACATCACTTCGAAGGCCGAACCATCGTCACTGAGCAACTTGACCTGCCACTGACCGCCGGCACCGGTGGTTTGCACCGGGGTCCAGCACCCCATTTCGATGACGCGGTGCAATGCCGGTTCAGTGGTCGGATGAATCACCAGGCCTTCGCTCGGGATGGTCCGCACCAGGTGGTGGAATTGCCGCTCGATGGCGGGCAGGTCAGGGAAGATATCGGCGTGATCGAATTCCAGGTTATTCAGGATCGCCGTGCGCGGGCGGTAATGAACGAACTTGGAGCGCTTGTCGAAAAAGGCGCTGTCGTATTCATCGGCTTCGATCACGAAAAACGGGGTACCGCCCAGACGCGCCGACACCGAAAAGTTCTGCGGCACGCCACCAATCAGAAAGCCCGGGCTCATGCCCGCGTGCTCCAGCACCCAGGCGAGCATGCTGCTGGTGGTGGTCTTGCCGTGGGTGCCGGCAACCGCCAGCACCCAGCGACCTTGCAATACGTGATCGGCCAGCCATTGCGGGCCGGAGACGTAAGGCAGGCCTTTGTTCAGGACATATTCCACCGCCGGGTTGCCACGGGACATGGCATTGCCGATCACCACCAGGTCGGGTGCCGGATCGAGTTGCGCCGGGTCGTAGCCCTGGGTCAACTCAATGCCCTGAGCCTCAAGCTGGGTGCTCATCGGCGGGTAGACGTTGGCATCGGAGCCGGTCACGTGATGGCCAAGTTCCTTGGCCAGAACCGCCATCGAACCCATGAAAGTGCCGCAGATACCAAGAATATGAATGTGCATAGTCGACCTCGTAAAACATGGCCGCAGGTTAGCCTAGGGAGGGGAAAATCGCACCTTGTGTTTCAGACATTGAGGACGCCTTCGCGAGCAGGCTCGCTCCCACAAGGACTGTGCATACCCTGTGGGAGCGAGCCTGCTCGCGATGGCCGCGACGCGGTTTAACGGGCTATCCCGTGCTTACGCAGCTTTCGGTAGAGGGTATTGCGACTCACGCCCAGCTGTTCCGCCGTATGCGTCATATGCCACCGCGTCTGCTCCAGCGCATTCAACAACGCCAGCCGCTCGGCATCCTCTAGCGGATGCCCGGACGCCTCTTCAAGTACCTGCATGGTCACCGGCCGCGCCTGTCGGATCATTGCCGGCAAATCCTCCAGTCCGATCCGCCCGCCGTCGCACAACGCCGCCAGCGTGCGCAGCACATTGCGCAATTGCCGAACGTTGCCCGGCCAGGCAAACCCCAGCAATGCCTCCCGCGCCGGCCCATCGATCGACACCTCTTCCCCGCCCGCTTCTTCGGCCAGTAAAAAGTCGAGCAGCTGAGACTTGTCACTGCGATCACGCAATGCCGGCAGCGCTACCTCCAGCCCGTTGAGCCGGTAATACAGGTCCTCACGAAAACTGCCGTCCTCAACCCGCCCCAGCAAATTGCGGTGTGTGGCGCTGATGATCCGCACGTTGACCGGCTCCGGCTCGCCACCGATCGGCACCACCTGGCGATCCTCCAGCACCCTTAACAGGCGCGTCTGCAAGGCCAGGGGCATGTCGCCGATTTCGTCGAGGAACAAGGTTCCGCCATCGGCCTGCTGTAACTTGCCGCGCATGCCTTCCTTACGCGCCCCGGTGAAACTGCCGCCGCGATAGCCGAACAATTCGCTTTCAATCAGGCTTTCGGGAATGGCGGCGCAGTTGAGGGCGACAAAAGCTTTTGTGGCCCGCTGACTGGCCTGATGGACGGCTTTGGCGAAGGCCTCCTTGCCCGACCCGGTTTCACCGTTGATCAGCAAGGGCACGTCCCGTTCGTACACGCGCAGGGCCTTGCGGAAATCCGCCTGCAACGCGGCATCGCCCAGGCAGATGCCCGACAGCTGTGCAGACTCTTCACGCACCGGACTGGGCACCAACGGCACCGGCACGCGGCGCGGCTGACCGCGCAACACGGCAAACAGGCTGCGCCCGTCACGGGTGCGCAACGGCCAACTGGCGCTGGCGTTGGCGCTCGCGCGGCCGAGCAGCTCGTCCAGTGCGCAGTCGAAAAACGCCTCCACCGGTTTGCCCAGCAAGCCGCCGCGAACATGCCCCAACAGGTTCAGTGCGCTCTGATTGACCGCGCAGATCCGCCCCTCCCCATCGAACGCCAGCAGGCCTTCACTGAACAACCCGACGGACTCGGCCTGCAGATGAAAACGCAGCAGCCATTGATTGTCGAAATAACGCAGGAAATAGCAGCTCTCGATCATCTTCGCCGAAAGATTGACCAGGGCCATGGTGTGGAACTGACTCTGGCGCGAAACGTCGGGGCGCGCCGAAGACACATCGAGCACCGCCAGCAGCTCGCCATGCGGGTCGAATACCGGGCTCGCGGAGCACGTCAGGCCGGTATGCCGGCCGCGAAAATGTTCATCCTGGTGGATCGTCAGCGCCTGGCGCTCCACCAGGCAGGTGCCGATGCCATTGGTGCCTTCGCAGGCCTCACTCCAGTCGGCGCCGAGCCAGAGCCCGGCGCGCTCGAAAATCTTCCGTTCGGCGGGGGCCGTCACGCAGTTGAGGATCACGCCCCGTGCATCGGTCAACAGCACCGCATGCCCGGCACCGGAGAGCTGCTGATGCAGGCTGGTCATTTCGTTGCCGGCAATGTGCAGCACTTGCTGCAGGCGTTCGCGGCTTTCAAGCACGCGCCCATGCTCCAACACCGTCGGTGCCATGGTCAGGGTCGGATCGAGGTGATAATCCTCAAGGCAACGCAACCAGGAACGGGCGATGGACGGATCACTGCCAGGGCCGTGCAGGTGGGCTTTGCCCTGGGTCACGGTCAGCACTTGCCGGGCATGGCGACTCAAATGGTTGTCGTGCATTTCTTATTGTTCTCCCCGAGCGGTTTGCAGCTCCTACAGGTCATGCCGAGCATCCTCCAGCCTAGCCTGCAATGCAATGCTGGCAAGACCGGGCAGTCACAGCCTGTGCCACAAACGGTACAAAGTGTCACTCAGCCTGTACCGATAGCGTCACAGACGCCGCCCGCCCGTCTGACAAAAAAACGCGCAAGGCCTTGATTTGCCTGACCTGCAGGGCAGTGGCCCAACCTTTGCTCTACGCTTATACAAGCGCACATGCGCGTCTCTAATAAGTACAAAAGCCAAGGAGAAACCAATCATGCGTTACGCTCACCCCGGTACTGAAGGCGCTATCGTTTCGTTCAAAGCCAAATACGGTAACTACATCGGCGGCGAGTTCGTCGCGCCTGTCAAAGGTCAGTACTTCACCAATACCTCGCCAGTGAATGGCCAACCGATTGCCGAATTCCCCCGTTCCACGGCCGAAGACATCGACAAGGCCCTGGACGCTGCCCACGCGGCGGCCGATGCCTGGGGCGCCACGTCCGCCCAGGCGCGCTCCCTGGTCCTGTTGAAAATCGCCGATCGCATCGAACAAAACCTCGAACTGCTGGCAATCACCGAATCCTGGGACAACGGCAAGGCCGTGCGCGAAACCCTCAACGCCGATATTCCGCTGGCCGCCGACCACTTCCGCTACTTCGCCGGGTGCATCCGGGCCCAGGAAGGCAGCGCCGCCGAAATCGACGGCAATACCGTGGCCTATCACATCCATGAACCACTGGGCGTGGTCGGCCAGATCATCCCGTGGAACTTCCCGATCCTGATGGCCGCCTGGAAACTCGCCCCGGCCCTCGCTGCCGGTAACTGCGTGGTGCTCAAGCCTGCCGAGCAAACCCCGCTGGGCATTACCGTACTGGTCGAGCTGATCGGCGACCTGCTGCCGCCTGGCGTGCTGAACATCGTGCAAGGCTTCGGCAAAGAAGCCGGCGAAGCCCTGGCCACCAGCAAGCGCATCGCCAAAATCGCCTTCACCGGCTCGACCCCGGTCGGCTCGCACATCATGAAATGCGCGGCCGAAAACATCATTCCGTCCACCGTGGAGCTGGGTGGCAAATCGCCGAACATCTTCTTCGAAGACATCATGAAGGCCGAACCGTCCTTCATCGAAAAAGCCGCCGAAGGCCTGGTGCTGGCGTTCTTCAACCAGGGCGAAGTCTGCACCTGCCCTTCCCGCGCCCTGGTGCAGGAGTCGATCTACGACGAATTCATGCAAGTGGTGATGAAGAAGGTCCTGCAGATCAAACGTGGCGACCCGCTGGACACCGACACCATGGTCGGCGCCCAGGCATCCGAGCAGCAATTCGACAAAATCCTTTCGTACCTGGAAATCGCCAAGGGCGAAGGCGCCGAGCTGCTGACCGGCGGCAAGGTGGAAA
>NZ_RBLA01000011.1:0-200207 GCF_003634475.1 Pseudomonas sp. WPR_5_2
GAAAAACTGCGTAACTCATTGTTTACCAAGGAGTTTTCCGTTTCGACTGCGCCGGAAGTGGGGCGAATTATAGGCTTCCAGAATCTGCCGTCAAGTCCTGATTTGGTTTTTCTATCAGCACGTACAAATTCGCCGCTTATATATAGACTAGCCAGCCACGATTGCGCAGTATATTGCCCAATACAAGACAGTACCCAGCTCCCTACTTCGGACGATGCCACTCAATGAACGATCAGCCTCGCAGCCTTGCCTCGACCTTGTTTTCGGTAGGCCTGCTTTTAATAGCCATGGCATCGATCCAGTCCGGAGCCTCCCTGGCTAAAAGCATGTTCCCTGTCATCGGCGCTCAGGGGACCACAACCCTTCGCCTGATCTTTGCCAGCGTCATCATGTTGCTACTCCTGCGCCCATGGCGAGCGAAGCTCACTGCCAAGTCCCTGCGCACTGTCATCGTTTACGGTATGGCGCTGGGCGGCATGAATTTCCTCTTCTATATGTCCTTGCGCACAGTTCCCCTGGGAATTGCGGTAGCACTGGAGTTCACCGGTCCATTGGCCGTAGCCATCTACGCTTCACGCAGGGCAATCGACTTTCTCTGGATCGCCCTCGCGGCGGTCGGATTGTTGCTGCTGATACCGACCGGTGCAACGACCGCGGGCATCGATCTGTTAGGCGCCGGGTACGCATTGGGCGCTGGAGTCTGCTGGGCGCTGTACATTCTTTTCGGTCAAAAGGCTGGCGCTGACAATGGCGTGCAGACTGCTGCGCTGGGCGTAATGATCGCCGCCCTGTTCGTAGCCCCCATCGGTATCGTTCATGCGGGTGCGGCCCTGCTGACGCCATCATTGATCCCGGTGGCCATCGGGGTCGCTCTATTGTCCACAGCCCTTCCCTATACGCTGGAAATGGTCGCCCTGACACGCATGCCAGCCAGGACCTTTGGCACATTGATGAGCATTGAACCCGCATTCGGTGCGCTGTCAGGCTTGCTGTTCCTTCATGAATACCTCTCCCTTTCACAGTGGATGGCCATCCTGTGCATCATTCTGGCATCCGTCGGCGCCACCATGACCATGGGGAGTACCGTCAAGCCCGCAGTTGCGGCGGATTAGCGCAAGATTTGACGAGACGCTGGTATTTGCCGCCCGTTTAGGCCATGTTTAGGTCCGCAACCCAGTGCCAGACATGGATATTTCAGGACAGGGATATCAGAACGCTTCATGCAAAAGCGAATTTTGCCAGACCGGGCCCCAGATCCGGAAACGCACCAAGGACAGCAATGAAACGAATTTTGATACTGATCGCCGTACTTGCAGTTGCGGGCTGCGCGGCGACTTCGAAAACGCAAATAAAACACGGCAGGAAGGGGCTGCACATCAACTGTTCAGGACTGTCTTCTTCTTGGGACAAGTGCTACGCCAGCGCTGCCAACTCGTGTGCCCCCAAGGGATACAAGGTCATCGCCAAATCAGGGGATGCCGTGGAAGAACCCGGGGACTATCCGTTCGGCCTCAACCCCGCCGGGTATACCAGCCGCAGCATGATTGTCATCTGCAAATAGAAAACCGATACCTCGCCGTCAGGCTCTCGAACCAGCGATCTGACGGCCGATCTCTGTGTAACTCGACTTCAACACCGTACGCTGAAGCTCCGGCGTGGCGAGCATCCGCGCCACCACCAACGCACCAATACATTGCGACAGGATGGCCCAGGCCAGGCTATCGCTCTCCAGCACCTGCGCCCAACTCTCCTGAAGTCGACAAATCCAGTGCTCCGCCTGCTGTCGGATCATCACATCGGAACGGGCAATCTCGGCGCCCAATGCCGGCAATGCACAGCCGGTTTCCGGATGATCCACATGGGACATGCTGAGGTAGTGCTTCAGGCAACGCTCAAGCTTGTCGCGATCCTGATCAGCCCCCAAACGCTCCATACTCTGGCGCAACTCATGTTCGACTATTGAAGCGAACAACTCGTCCTTCGACGAAAAGTGGCTGTAAAAAGCGCCTCCACTCAAGCCGATGGCTTTCATCAGGCCGTCGACACCCACGGTGGAAAAGCCGGACGCCTTGGCAGACACCGCACTGCTCTGCAGCAGTTTTTCCCTTGTTTCCAGCTTGTGATTGGCTGAGTAACGCATGCCCTTCCCTCAGAGATGATCGTCTTGACGCTGATCGAATCGTAGCATAACGTTCGTTTAGTTAACGATCGTTTACCAAAGGGATCTATCCATGAATAACAAGAAGGTCGTACTGGTCGTCGGCGCAGGTGATGCCACGGGTGGCGCCATCGCCAAACGTTTTGCGCAGGGAGGATTTGTCGCCTGTGTCACCCGGCGCAGCGCGGATAAGCTTCAGCCGTTGGTGGATTCCATCAAGGCCTCTGGCGGTGAGGCCCACGGTTTTGCCTGCGATGCCCGCAAGGAAGAAGACGTAGTGGCACTGGTCGAGCAGATCGAAAGCGAGATTGGCCCCATTGAAGCGTTCGTGTTCAACATCGGCGCCAACGTGCCTTGCAGCATTCTTGAAGAAACTGCCCGCAAGTATTTCAAGATTTGGGAAATGGCCTGTTTCTCAGGGTTTCTCAATGCCCGTGAAGTGGCCAAGCGCATGGCCCAGCGACAACGGGGTACGATCCTGTTTACCGGTGCCACCGCCGGCATGCGCGGTGCCGCCGGTTTTGCCGCATTCGCGGGCGCCAAGCACGGGATCCGCGCGCTGGCGCAAAGCATGGCCCGTGAACTCGGGCCGATGAACATTCACGTTGCGCACATCATCGTCGACGGCGCCATCGACACCGATTTCATCCGCGAAAGCTTCCCTGAAAAATACGCGACCAAGGACCAGGACGGCATTCTCAATCCCGACCACATTGCCGAGAATTACTGGTACCTGCACAGCCAGCCCCGCGACGCCTGGACCTTCGAGCTGGACCTGCGCCCCTGGAGCGAACGCTGGTAAGCCCTCCCCCACAACAATAAGCAGAGTGCATCGACCATGAGCAAAACCGTGGAATTCCTGTTCGATCTGGGCAGCCCCGCTACGTACCTGGCATACACCCAGCTACCGAAAATCTGTGAGCAAACCGACAGCCAGTTGATCTACGTTCCGATCTTGCTCGGTGGCGTGTTCAAAGCCACCGGCAATGCCACCCCGGCGGCCATTCCGGCCAAGGGGCGCTATATGTTTCAGGATCTCGACCGATATGCGAAACGCTATGGCGTGCCGTTGAAGTTCAATCCGCATTTCCCGATTAACACGCTGATGCTCATGCGCGCCGTCACCGGCATGCAGCTACGCCATCCTGAACGTTTCGCGGCATTCATCGATTGCCTATTCAAAGCGCTGTGGGTTGAAGGCCACAACCTCAATGAACCGGCAACCGTTGCCACTGTACTGAGTCAAAACGGTTTCGATCCCAACGAAGTGCTGGCCCTGACAGCCGATGAGGACGTCAAGGCCGTGCTCAAGGACAACACCGAGAAAGCAGTGCAACGCGGTGTATTCGGTGCCCCGAGCATGTTTGTCAGTGGCCAGCTGTTTTTCGGCCAGGACCGACTGGAATTCGTCCGCGAAGCCCTGAGTTAAATCTCGATGACCAACCGCCCCTGCGCCGCTCCCGACAGGAGCAGCCCATGGGCGGCCTCGGCAGTGTGCAGAGTGAAACGGCGCGGATCGATAATGGGTGTGAGCTTGCCCGCCTCGATCAGACGCGCCGCCTCGCGCAAAATTTCACCATGACGCTCACGCCCCTGGCCCGTCAACAACGGCAACAAGGTGAACACCCCGGAATAACTCGCCCCGCGAAACGACAGCGGCGCGAGACTGTGTTGCCCCCAGCCCAGACAACTCACCACATGACCGTGATACATCCGCACAGCCTTGAAGGACGCATCCAGGGTTTCGCCTCCCACAGTGTCATAGACAATATCGAAGCCCTCCCCGGCCGTGTGCTCAGCCACATAATCGTCGACTGAAGCGTTGCGGTAATCGATAAAGGTCGCGCCCAATGCTTCTATGATCCCCTGCTGCCGCGCAGAGCCGGTAGCGAATACCTCTGCACCAAATGCACGAGCGATTTGTACAGCGACATGCCCTACACCACCCGCCCCGCCGTGAATCAACACTTTGTGCCCCACCCTTACCCGAGCCCGGTCGACCAACCCTTCCCATGCCGTGATGATCACCAACGGCAACCCGGCCGCTTCACGCATGCTCAGATTGCCCGGTTTTCGCGCCAGCAGCCGTGCATCGACCACCGCGTACTCAGCCAACGAACCCTGAACCCCACCAATCCCCGTCGCCATGGCGTAGACCTCCTCGCCCAGCACCCAGCCACTGACGCCTTCTCCCGACGCCTCCACGACTCCCGCCAGATCCATGCCCAACACCGCCGGCAGCGGCTGCCGTGCATGAGCGGCTTGACCCGAACGAATCTTGCCGTCCAATGGATTCACCCCACTGGCCACTATCCGTATCAATACCTGTCCAGCGCCAGGTACAGGCCGCTGTATGGAAGCCAAGCGTAGTGGCGCGTTAGCCGAGTCAACAATCAGTGCGCGCATTTGCAGTGAGTCAGTCATTTCGCCTATTTCCGTCAGAGGTGGTTGTAGGACTGATCTTCCTCCCACGCGCTCATGCCGATAAGACGCTATATAGCTATAGTAAGCATGCCCCTTTGGCATGAATGAGGCCCCCTGTGGATAAGCTCAATGCAATGGCTACTTTCGTGCGAGTCGTCGAACGCGGCAGTTTTTCCGCCGTCGCCCGGGAGCTGCAGACCAGCCAGCCGACCATCAGCAAAGTGCTGCGAGCGCTGGAATCACAGCTGGGGGGAAAGCTGCTCGCCCGCAGTACCCGACGGCTTTCCCTGACTGATGAAGGGCAGCGTTACTACAACGAATGCCGACAAATCCTCGCAGCGGTGGACGCCGCCGAGAACAGCTTTCAGTCCGGCCGGGAAATCATCGCCGGGCCACTGAGAATTGGCTCCTCGGTCAGTTTCGGGCGCTTGCAGATTGCTACGCGCCTGCCGGAATTTCTCAGGCGTCATCCCGAAGTTCAGATTGACTTGCAACTGAGCGATCAGAATCAGGATCTGGTCAGCGAAGGTCTGGATGTCACATTCAGGATTGGCGCGCTGAACGACAGCGGTCTGATCGCCCGCCATATCGGCATCACTCACCGAGTGACTGTCGCAACGCCGGATTACCTGGTTCAACACGGCCTGCCGCAAACGCCCGAGGAACTCAGCAGACACAACTGCCTGCTGTTCAATTTACTGACCAGTCAGAATCTTTGGATTTATGAGAAAGATACCCAGCGCTACGAAGTGCGGATCAAGGGCAATGCGCAAAGCAACAATTCCGAAGCGATTCGCGAGATGGTGCTTGGAGGTTTGGGGATCGCGTTGTCGCCGGTATGGCTGTTCAGCGAGGATCTGAAAGCCGGGAGAGTGACGGCAATATTGCAGGAATACACCGCGCAGTCGTTGCCGATACATGCCGTGTCCCCGGCGAATCGTCGCCAATCCGCCAGGGTCAAAGCCTTTGTCGACTACATGAGCCAGGCGCTGGAATCAGCGCCGGAGCTACAGCCGATTAAATAGCCGCAGTGCGTGTGTTCAACCACTCAAGGGCCGCACCGTCGAGCAACGGACTCAGGCGCTCACGCACTTCGGCGTGATAAGCGTTGAACCACTGCTTTTCTTCCTCGCTCAGCAACGACGGTTCCAGGCAACGGGTGTCGATCGGGCACAGCGTCAGGGTTTCGAATTTCAGGAACTCGCCGAATTCACTGCTGCCTGCTTCACGGTTCATCGCCAGGTTCTCGATGCGCACACCCCAACGACCCGGACGGTAGGTGCCTGGTTCGATGGAAGTGATCATGCCCGGTTGCATCGCGGTTTGCGGTGCAGGCGCGGCTTGATAGGCGATGACTTGCGGACCTTCGTGAACATTGAGGAAGTAACCCACGCCGTGACCGGTGCCGTGACCATAGTCGACGCTTTCGGCCCAGATCGGCGCGCGGGCGATGGCATCGAGCAGTGGCGACAGAATGCCTTTGGGAAACTGCGCACGAGACAAGGCAATCACGCCCTTGAGTACGCGGGTGCAATCGCGCTTCTGCTCGGCGGTCGGCGTTCCCACCGCTACCATTCGCGTGATATCGGTCGTTCCGCCCAGATACTGGCCACCGGAGTCGATCAGCAACAGACCGTCGCCCTCGATCACCGCGTGCTCTTCTTCAGTGGCGTGGTAATGCGGCATGGCGCCGTTGGCGTTGAACGCGGCAATGGTGTTGAAGCTCAACGAAACGTAACCCGGACGACGTTCACGTGCGGCGGTGAGTTTCTCGTCGATGGTCAGTTCGGTGATGTGCTCACGGCCCAGCGCCGAATCGAGCCAGGTGAAAAACTCACAGAGCGCCGCCCCGTCCTGCTCCATGGCCTGACGGATGTGCTCGGCATCGGCCAGGCTTTTCTGCGATTTGGCCAGGGTGGTCGGGTTGTGACCCTCGATCAGCTTCACGCCGCTGTCGAGGTTATCGAGCAGCCCCGCCGTCACACGTGCCGGATCGACCAGCAGCTTCGCACCGCTCGGCACGGCGCGCAGTGCATCAGCCACTTCGCTGTAATCGCGCAGGGTCACGCCGTCCTGTTCCAGGACCGCGCGCAGCTCCGCATCGACCTTGCTCAGCGCCACGAACAGCGTTGCCTGTTGCTGGCTGATCAAAGCGAAGGAAACGAAGACCGGGTTAAACGACACATCGCCGCCACGCAGGTTGAACAGCCAGGCGATGTCATCGAGGGTGGCGATGAAGTGCCAGTCGGCACCCTTGGCCTGCAAGGATTCACGCAGCTTGGCGAGTTTTTCGCCGCGGCTGACGGTGGCTTGCGGTGGCAAGTGCTGATAGATCGGCTCGTTCGGCAGAATCGGGCGATTTTTCCAGACTTCGTTCAACAGATCGATGTCGGTGCGCAGGCGTGCGCCACGCTCCTGGAGTTTGCTGCCCAGGGTGCGCGCCGAGGCCACGGCCATGACTGCACCATCGACCGCGACCACGCCGCCTTCAGGGGTTTGCTCAGCCAGCCAGTCCAGAGGACTCGGTTGCCCCGGTTGCAGCTTGACCAGTTCGATGCCGCTGCCCTTTAGCTCCTTGGTCGCCTGTTCCCAATAACGGCTGTCGGCCCAGACCCCGGCAAAGTCCGGGGTCACGATCAGGGTGCCGACAGAACCATGGAAACCGGACAACCACTGGCGCCCTTGCCAATAGCCCGGCAGGTATTCGGACAGGTGCGGGTCGGCCGACGGCACCAGAAGCGCGTGAATGCCCTCCCGGCTCATCAGCTCGCGGGTTTGCGCCAGGCGCTGGGGCACAGACCCATCGATTGAAGACTGCGTATTCATCGTAACTCCTGCTAACCACTCATCATTATTGTGTTGTTGTGTCGGTGCCGATCAGTGCCGGTACCAATCGCCCTATTGCCAGAATGCCGGAGCACTGGCGCAGGCCGCTTTAATCAGTTGTGCCGCTTGATCGATATCCTGCTCGGTGGTGAAACGTCCCAGGCTCAAGCGAATGGTGCGACTCGCCGCGCGAGCGTCATGCCCCAGTGCCAGCAGCACATGGGACGGCGCATTGCTTGCAGAATTGCAGGCCGAGGTCGCCGAAAACGCGATCGAGGCCAGCAAGGCCGTCGAATTGAACTCACCTTCACTGAAGGTCAGGCTCAGGGTGTGCGGGATGCGTTGGGTCGGGCTGCCGTTGAGTCGCACACCCGCAATACCGAGCAATTGCTTGAGCAAGCGCTCACGCAAACCCACGATCAAGGCCTTTTCTTCATCGAACGAAGCGGCTGCCAGTGCGAAAGCTTCGCCCATCGCGACAATCTGATGAGTCGCCAGGGTGCCGGAGCGCAATCCGCCCTCGTGCCCGCCGCCGTGGATCTGTGCCAGCAAGCGCTGTTGCGTCCGCGGGCCGACATACAGGGCGCCAATGCCCTTGGGGCCATAGAGTTTGTGCGCCGAAAACGACATCAGGTCCACCGGCCATTCGGCCAGGTCGATTGCCACTTTACCTGCGCCCTGGGCCGCGTCGACATGGAACAGCGCACCGCGATTGCGCACCACCTGGCCGATGGCCGGGATGTCGTTGACGGTGCCCAGCTCGTTGTTGACCAGCATCAGCGAGACCAGGAAGGTGTCCTCGCGCATGGCTTCGCTGACGGCTTGCGCGGTGATCAGGCCATCGGCGTCCGGCACCAGGAACGTCACCGCGATGCCGGCGTCCTGCAACTGCTTCGCGGTATCGAGGATTGCCTTGTGTTCGATCTGGCTGGTGATGATGTGGCCGCCGGCAATGCCCCGCGCCTGGGCGACACCCTTGAGGGCGAGGTTGTTGGATTCGGTGGCGCCGGAGGTCCAGACGATCTGCTCAGGTTGCGCGCCGACCAGTTCGGCGACCTGGCGCCGCGCCTGTTCGACCGATTGCCGGGCCTGCTGGCCGAACGCGTGGGAGCTGGAGGCCGGGTTGCCGAAATTGCCGTTGAACCCCAGACACTCGACCATGACCTTGATGACCCGCTCATCCACCGGCGTGGTGGCGGCGTAGTCGAAATACAGCGGACGTTTATTCATAAAAGACTCGCAGAGCGTGTTCCGGGATCAGGAAGCTCGTGACTGAAAACGTCGAGACGCAGCCTCGTAAGCTGCGTCCGGGTTCAGAACGTTACCAATACCTGATCGGATGCCGTTAAAGAAGTACAACTTCATTTAAAAGTGCGTAGGAACGCTCCTGAAAAGCCAGCTTAACAGGCATCGGGCAACCGGTTGAAGCAATGCGTCAGCTAAAGCTTTCGAGCAATATCGGATACAGCGATGCCACCAGCAGCGCGGCCATGCCCCAATTGAACAGACGCAACCAGCGTCGGTCCTTCAGCACGTTGCGCAACAGCGTGCCGCATGCCGCCCAGACACCGACGCTCGGCAGGTTGATCACCGCGAACACCGCGGCAATCACGATCACATTGGTGAAGTAACCCTGCATTGGTGTGTAAGTGGTAATGGCGCCGATGGCCATGATCCAGGCCTTGGGGTTGACCCACTGGAACGCAGCGGCGCCGAGGTAGCTGATCGGTTTGGCCTCACCGTTCTCGCTGTCCGAGACCGGCCCGGAATGGGCGATTTTCCACGCCAGATACAGCAAGTACGCCGCGCCGACGTAGCGCAGCACCGTATAGAGCACAGGGTAAGTCTGGAATACCGCGCCCAGGCCGAAACCGACCGCCACAACCAGCACGAAGAAGCCGCAGGTGATGCCAAGCATATGGGGAATGGTGCGGTTGAAGCCGAAGTTCACGCCGGATGCCAGCAACATCGTGTTGTTCGGGCCGGGCGTGATCGAGGTGACAAGGGCAAATAGCGCAAAGCCCATCAGCAGATCGAGCGAGAGTGTCATGGGTGGCAGTCCGTCAGGGTCGGTCAGGTATTGACCCTATCGCACACCTCGGGGGAAACCCACGGACAGTTAGGTGAAAGTTCGAGCAGTACAGTTCTTGATCAGCTTGGGCGACCGTGCAGCTGTACAGTTCGCTCGGCATTCATTTCGCCCTGTTTGTCGAAGCCAAAAGTCTTGCGCGGCTCACCGAGCAATTCGGCCTTCTTCGCATGGTACTCGTCGAAGGACAAACCACGGCGATTCAACGCCTCCAGCGCCAGCTCCCGGGTTTCTTCAGCGGTGTAGGGGCGCAGTTCCGGGGAAACATGACTGGCACATCCGGCGAGAACGGAGAGGGTCAGCATCAGGAAAGTGGTGATGAGGGTTTTCATGTCGAGCATCCTGGCAAACTGGGTTCGGGGCAATGAACACAGGCTACTCGCGCCTTCGAACGGGCAGAAATCAACGCTCTCGATAGTCGTTATCGCGTTTTTCTAATTGGCTCGCCATTCAGCACCTTATATTCCATAAGGAAATATAAATATTAAATAAACTTCTTTTACGGAATAAAAACGAAGCTTTATAACGAGTGCATCCGCTGATGAACTGTTGCTCTCACAACTGTTCGCCACGCAACAGTCATTCAACAAACAACCCTGAATTTTCAACAGTGTGGACTGATCAACGCGCTGCAGGCCCCGTAAAACCTGGCTTCGAGGGATTGGTACAGCTCTTGCTCAAGGGGGAGAAGCCCAGTGATGACTCACTGCTTCCCCAGCAACTGTTTAAAAAGGAACTGATCATGTCGCGTCCATTGAAAGTCGTTGCCGTTTCCGGCGGTACCTGGCGCCCCTCCCGCACCCTGGTGCTGACTCAAGCGTTGTTGGCGCAATTGGCCGGGCATCTGCCGATCGAGAGCACGCTGATCGAACTGGGCGATATCGCCCGGCCACTGGGCGCGGCGCTATCCCGTCAGGAAGTGAGTGCGCAAATCGAAGCTGAGCTGCAGGCGATTGAAAGTGCCGATCTGCTGATTGTCGCCGCACCGGTGTATCGCGGTTCCTACCCTGGCCTGCTCAAGCACCTGTTCGACCTGATCGATCTGAATGCACTGATCAACACCCCGGTGTTGCTGGCTGCCACTGGTGGCAGCGAACGACATGCACTGGTGCTCGATCATCAGTTGCGGCCGCTGTTCAGTTTCTTCCAGGCGCTGACTTTGCCGATTGGCGTGTATGCCACCGAAGCCGATTTTTCCAATTACCAAATAACCAGTGAGCCCTTGAAGGCCCGCATTCGATTGGCTGCAGAACGCGCCGCTCCCTTGTTCAGTGCCTATCCCGACCCTCTGCTGAAAATCGCTTAAGGACTTCTTCATGGATGTTTTCTGGTTTCTGCCCACCCACGGCGATGGCCATTACCTGGGCACCACCCAGGGTGCGCGCCCGGTCACCCTCAACTACCTGAAACAAGTGGCCCAGGCCGCCGACAGCCTGGGTTACCACGGCGTGCTGATTCCCACCGGGCGTTCCTGCGAGGATTCGTGGGTGATCGCTTCGGCGCTGGTGCCACTGACCGAACGCCTGCGTTATCTGGTAGCGATCCGCCCGGGAATCATTTCGCCGACCGTATCGGCGCGCATGGCCGCCACCCTGGACCGCCTGTCCAACGGCCGCTTGCTGATCAATGTGGTGACCGGCGGCGATCCCGATGAAAACCGCGGTGACGGCAGCTTCCTCGATCACAGCGAACGCTACGAAGTGACCGACGAATTTTTGAAGATCTGGCGCCGGGTGTTGCAAGGTGAGTCAGTGGATTTCGAGGGCAAACACCTGCGGGTGCAGAACGCCAAGGCGTTGTATCCGCCGGTGCAGAAACCCTATCCACCGCTGTATTTCGGCGGTTCGTCCGATGCTGCTCATGACCTGGCCGCCGAGCAGGTCGATGTCTACCTGACTTGGGGCGAACCACCGGCCGCCGTGGCGCAAAAACTCGCCGATGTTCGTGAGCGGGCCGCCCGTCACGGGCGCACGGTGAAGTTCGGCATTCGCCTGCATGTGATCGTTCGCGATAGCGCCGAAGAGGCGTGGAAAGCCGCGGACAAACTGATCGAACACATCAGCGACGAAACCATCGCCGCCGCGCAGAAGTCATTCTCGCGTTTCGATTCCGAAGGCCAGCGGCGCATGGCCGCCCTGCATGACGGGCGTCGCGACAACCTGGAGATCTCGCCGAATTTGTGGGCCGGTGTCGGCCTGGTACGCGGTGGCGCCGGGACGGCGCTGGTGGGCGACCCACAGCAAGTGGCGGCACGCATCAAGGAGTATGCGGACCTCGGGATCGAGAGTTTCATCTTCTCCGGCTACCCGCACCTCGAAGAAGCGTATCGCTTTGCCGAACTGGTGTTTCCGCTGCTGCCGGAACCGTACGCCAGCCTTGCCGGGCGGGGCGTCACCAACCTCACCGGGCCGTTTGGCGAAATGATTGCCAATGATGTGCTCCCGGCCAAAGCCACTGCCTGACCCTGCAATCCCTGTAGGAGCGAGCCTGCTCGCGAAGACGGCAGCACATCCAGCAATGATGTGACTGACAGAACGCTTTCGCGAGCAGGCTCGCTCCCACAGGGAGTCTGTGTCGATTTCACTGAGGAAACCCGCGTGACTGCCAAGCCGCACAGCGCCCTGATATCCCCGCTGCAAACCGCCCGCCAATTGGCCGCCGGGTTTGCCTTGACTGCCGTCGAGCGCGACGAGCGTGGCGGTACGCCCAAGGCCGAGCGTGACGCCCTGCGTCAAAGCGGCCTGCTGGCGTTAAGTATTCCCACCCGGTTCGGTGGTCTTGGCGCCCACTGGAGTGAAACCCTGAACGTCGTGCGCGAGTTCGCCAAGGTCGACAGTTCGATTGCCCATGTCTTCGGTTTCCATCACCTGATGCTCGCTACCGTGCGCCTGTTCGCCCGCCCCGAACAATGGCAGCCATGGTTCGAACAGACCGCCCGCCAGAACTGGTTCTGGGGCAACGCCCTCAATCCGCTGGACACCCGCACCGTGGTGAAAAACCTCGGTGGTTGGCGTGAGTTTTCCGGAAAGAAGAGCTTCTGCTCCGGCGCCAGCGATTCGCAAATGCTCATTGCCTCGGCGGTGGATGAAAGCGCTGGCGGAAAGCTGTTGATCGCCGCCATTCCCAGCGGTCGCAGCGGCATCACCTTGCACAACGACTGGAACAACATGGGCCAGCGCCAGACCGACAGCGGCAGCGCCACGTTCGAACGGGTGCGCGTCGAGGAATCGGAACTGTTGCTTGATCCGGGGCCGCTGAGTACGCCGTTCGCCTGCCTTCGCCCGCTGATCGCCCAGCTCACGTTCACCCACCTGTTTCTCGGCATCGCCGAAGGCGCCTTCGAAGAAGCGCGGCAATACACGCTGACCGAGACCCGTCCGTGGCACAAATCCACGGTTCGGGATGTGCGTCAGGACCCTTATGTACTCGGCCACTTCGGCGAGTTCTGGGTGGCGCTCGAAGGTGTCCGGTTGCTGGTGGAGCGCGCCGCCGAACGGCTCGACCAGGCCTGGGCCAAAGGTCCGGATCTGAGTGCTGAAGAGCGCGGACATCTGGCCACGGCCATCGCCACGGCCAAGGTCGCCGCGACCCGCCATGGCCTGGAGTTGTGTAGCCGCTTGTTCGAAGTGACCGGCGCGCGTTCGACCCACGCCTCTCTGCGCCTGGACCGTTACTGGCGCAACCTGCGCACCCAGACCCTGCATGACCCGGTGGACTACAAGATTCACGAACTGGGTGACTGGGCGCTGAACCAGGCCTTGCCGATTCCGACTTTCTATTCCTAGCCTGCCCTCATTGGAGCGTGCCTTATGCAACTGCTGACCTTACCGCCCTCGCCCGCTCTGGCGACATCGATCCGCGCCACCGCGCAGGTGTTCGAAGACCCGAAATCCCAGGCCTTGCTCGCGCACCTGCAACAAGTCGCGCCGAGTGAAGCCAGCGTGCTGATCATTGGCGAAACCGGCACCGGCAAAGAGCTGGTGGCGCGGCACATCCACAACCTAAGCGCCCGGCGCAACCGGCCATTCGTGGCGGTGAACTGCGGCGCGTTCTCCGAATCCCTGGTCGAGGCCGAGCTGTTCGGCCATGAAAAAGGCGCGTTTACCGGCGCATTGAGCGCCAAGGCCGGCTGGTTCGAAGAGGCTGACGGCGGCACGCTGTTCCTCGATGAAATCGGTGATTTGCCGATGGCGATCCAGGTCAAGTTGTTGCGCGTACTGCAGGAGCGCGAAGTAGTGCGCCTGGGTTCGCGCAAGAGCATTCCCATCAATGTGCGAGTGCTGGCAGCGACCAACGTGCAACTGGAAAAAGCCATCAACGCTGGGCATTTTCGCGAAGACCTGTATTACCGGCTCGATGTGGTCAGCCTGGAGTTGAGTCCACTGCGCGATCGTCCCGGCGACATCTTGCCGCTGACCCGCCACTTCATCGACGCCTACAGCCAGCGCCTGGGCTACGGCAGTATCACCATCAGCAAAGAGGCTGAACTGAAACTGCGCGGCTACAGTTGGCCGGGCAACATTCGCGAACTGGAAAACGTCATTCACCACACCCTGCTGATTTGCCGCAACGGCGTGATCGAACGCGACGACCTGCGCCTGTCGAACATGCGTATCGAGCGTCAGGATGACCACCAGGCGCAGGTCGATGACTCTGCCCAGGCGCTGCTGGATCGTGCTTTCCAAAAGCTCTTCGAAGAACAGGCGGGTGCGCTGCACGAAAAAGTCGAAGACGCCCTGTTGCGCGCCGCCTACCGATTCAGCCACTACAACCAGGTGCACACCGCCGCGTTGCTGGGCCTGAGCCGCAACGTGACCCGCACGCGCCTGATCAAGATCGGCGAACTGGCGGTGAACAAGCGCCGGCCCACGGAAAACGTGCAGGGCGAGCGCTTGATGCAGCTGTCGATCTGAGTCACCAGCGCAGCTTCTGGAATTGGAGGCAAATCCAGAATCAGCGGTGCGGCCTTCGCGGGCAAGCCCGCTCCCACAGGGTTTGTGAACAACACCAATCCTGTGGGAGCTGGCTTGCCAGCGACGGCATCCTAAGGGCCAACGAAAAATCAGAACCCTGGCGCAATCTGCCCTTTGTAGCGCGTCAGAATGAACTGGCGCACGTCATCGGAGTTCAACGCCTTGGCCAGTTTCTGCAGGCCCGGGTCGTTGATGTTGTCTGGCCGGGCCACCAGGAACTCGATATACAGGCTCTTGCCCTTCTCGACGATCAACGCACTGTTGGTGTCGATCCCCGCTTCCAGCGCGTAATTGGCAAACACGAACGCCAGGTCCACCTGGCTCACTGAACGTGCCAGCAATGCACCTTCCAGCTCACGGATTTTCAGGTGCTTGGGGTTTTCGGCGATGTCCCGTTGGGTTGCCAGGGTATTGCTCGGGTCCTTGAGTTTGATCAGCCCGGCTTCGTGCAGCAGCACCAGCGCGCGCCCGGTGTTCACCGGATCGTTGGGGATCGACACGGTGGCGCCGTCCTTGAGCTCGGAGATGTTTTTGATCTTGGTCGAATAAGCCCCGAACGGCTCGATGTGCACACCGACCACCGGCACCAGATCGGTATGGCGGGTCTTGTTGTAATCATCGAGGAACGGCCGGTACTGGTAATAGTTGGCGTCGAGATTCTTCAGCGCCAGTTGCTGGTTCGGCTGGATGAAGTCGGTGAACACCTTGATGTCCAGGTCCACGCCTTCCTTGGCCAGGGCCGGTTTGACGAACTCGAGGATTTCCGCGTGGGGAACCGGCGTAGCGCCGACGGTGAGTTTTTCATTGGCGTGAACGCTCAACGAGACGAGGGCAGCCAGAATGGCCAGGGTCTTTTTCATGCTGTGCTCCTAGGCATATTTCAAGTGGCCGTCGTGGGGCGGACGTGGGGCCGGTTTTTTGTTTCTATTAAACAGAAGGAATCGAATGCTTATCGCCGGCTGTAACGCGCCACCAGACGGTCGCCACTCATTTGCAGGGCCTGGACCAGGATCAACAGCAGCACCACGGTGACCACCATCACGTCCGTCTGGAATCGCTGATAGCCATAGCGGATCGCCAGATCGCCAAGACCACCACCACCTATCACCCCGGCCATCGCCGTGTAATCGACCAGCACGATCGCGGTCACCGTGACCGCCGCCAACAGCCCTCCCCTGGCTTCAGGCAACAAGGTGTGGCGGATGATCTGCCAGGTATTGGCGCCCATGGCCTGGGTCGCTTCCACCACGCCGCGGTCGACTTCCCGCAACGCGGTTTCCACCAGTCGTGCGAAAAACGGCGTGCACCCCACCACCAACGGCGGAATGGTCCCCGGCACACCCAGCGAGGTGCCCACCAGCAAGGTAGTCAGGGGAATCAGCACGATCAGCAAAATGATGAACGGCAGCGAACGCAGCATGTTCACGATCACCGACAGCACCCGGTAAATACCAGCGGCTTCATGCAATTGGCGCTTGCCGGTGAGGAACAGCAGCACTCCCAGCGGCAGCCCCAGCAGCACGGTAAAACCGAGGGCCGCGCCGAGCATGCTCAGGGTGTCGAGGCAGGCCTGGCCGATGTCCGCCCAGTAAATGTTTTTGAACAGTTCGGCCATGGTCACGACCAATCGTGGCGTGGCGGTTTCACACCGTTGAGCAGCCAGTTGCCGACCACGTGGTACTTCCAGCGCACCGGGTCATGCAGGGTATGCACCCGTGCGTTGCGCCAGTGACGGTCGAAGTTGTGCTTCTTCAAGGTCGAACGGGTACCGCCGAGCTCGAACAACTTGTTGGTGGCTTCGATGGCAATTTCGGTGGTCAGCACCTTGGCCTTGGCCACCGCCAGCGAGGCATGGGCAACATTGTCTTCATCCGGTGCCGGGCGCGCCGCATCCAGCGCTTGACCAGCGCGCTCCAGCAAGGCTTCGGCAGCCTCCAGGCGAATCTCCAGGCCTCCGACCTGAATGATGGTCAGCGGGTCTTCGCTGGCCTTGTCCACGCCCGCATCGATCCATGGCCGGGCTGACTGCCGGACGAACGCGATGGTGTCGCGCAGGGCGGCACGGGCGATGCCGGCGTCGATGGCGGCCGTCGTCAACTGGGCGAACGGGCCGGCCAGGGTCGGGCTCTCATAGGAACGATAAGTCGGGAACAGGTTGAATGCCGGGACGTGCAGATCCTCGGCCAGCACCGTGCCGCTGGAGGTGGTGCGCTGGCCGATGCTGTCCCAGTCGTCGACGACCACCAGCCCCTGGGTACCGCGCTCGACGAAGGCCAACTGGCCCTTTTGCTCTTCATCCAGCGCCAGCACCGCCAGCCAGTGGGCGTAGAGCGAACCGGTGCAATATCCCTTGCGCCCGTTGATCACATAACCGTCGCCGTAGCGACGGACTGTCGCCTGGATGTCCTGTACATTCTTGCCGCCGGTTTCCGACAAGGCATTGGCAAACCGGTGACCTTGCAGCGCCAACGCGAAGAAATGCGCCTGTTGCTCCGGTGTGCCCTGCAGGCGGATGTCTTCCAATAGGCAGTAGTGGTTTTGCGGAATTTGTCCCAGGGACGGATCGGCCGCCGAGATGATCGCGATGACCTGCGCCAGCACGGCATAGGACACCTGCGCGCCGCCGAATGCCTTCGGCACGGTGATCCCCCACAGGCCACTGTTGGAATACAGATCGACGACTTCGGCGGGTACCTGTCGGGTTCGGTCACGCTCGGCGTCCTGCTCCAGCAGGATCGCGGCGACACGCTCGGCTACCCGCAGGGCTTCAGCTTCGTCGACGATCCGGTGGGCGGCCGGCGGGTTGATCGGATAAACGGCAGATTCGGAATAGGCAGACATACAGGACTCTCGATACCAGTGATGACTGAGTCATTGCAGCTTCTGTGCCTGACCGCGCGGGTCAATGTTTACGGGCGTTTAAAGGGCCCTTGGGAGGTTTAAGGATGATGAGGCCGGACAGTCTGTTGCTTCACTGTTGATGGCTGAACAGTGGCGTTGTTAGCGATCGCTGCGATTTTTTTGTGAACTTGAAACATGCTGAAAGTCAAAATCAAGAGATCGCCGCCTTCAGCAGCTCCTACACTTGTTTGTCCTGCTCAAAGGCAGCGGATTCACAACAACTTCAGGGAGAACCATCATGAGCGTCAAACCTATTCCAGAGGGTTATCACAGCATCACCCCGTACCTGGGCATTCAAAAAGCCGCTGAAGCCATCGACTTCTACAAAAAAGCCTTCAATGCCATCGAAGTCATGCGCCTGGCCATGCCCGATGGCCGCGTCGGTCACGCCGAACTGCGCATCGGCGACTGCCCGATCATGCTCGGCACGCCGTGCGATCAAGGGCCGTTGAGCAATCCTAGCCAGTCGCCGTCCGTGGGCCTGCATCTGTATGTGACCGATGTCGACAAGTCTTATAAACAGGCGATTGCCGCCGGCGGCATCGTGGTGTCGGAGGTCAAGGATCAGTTCTATGGCGACCGTTCCGGCACCTTGAAGGATCCCTATGGCCATCTGTGGTTCCTGGCCACGCGCAAGGAGGATCTGACTCAGGAACAGATCGAACAGCGGGCGAAGGAGCTGTTTCAGCAGGGCTGAATTCTTCGTCGACTGATCGGCCGTCATCGCGGGCAAGCCCGCTCCCACAGACATCATGCCGGTCGCAAAATGAGCGTGCGACTCGGATCTGTAGGAGCGGGCTTGCCTGCGATGACGTTAGTACATTCGACAAATGTGTCGGCAGTCAGACCTCAATCGCGGCTCAAGGATTTAGCCTTTCGATGAAACAGAGATCAGGCCCTTGTGCATGGGAATGGCCTGGAGCCCTGAGACCATGAAGGCCCGGGCACAGGGCTGATAGCCCAGATGCCGGTAGAACGCTTCGCTGGTGCGGGTGCTGTTGAGTCGCGCCTGGCGCAGGCCCTGATTGATCAGCCAGCCTTCGAGGTCCTGCACCAGTGCTTGCCCGGCGCCCCGGCGAAACCATTCCGGTTGCACGTAACAGAACGCCACCTTGCCGCTGATCGAGGCCATGGCGACGCCAACCGGTTTGTCCTGCAACAGGGCGATGTTCAAGTACAGCCGCGGGTCGGTGAGCCAGGGCTGGATGTGTTCGATGGTCTTGTTGTGGGTCCAGGTGGCAACGGTTTGCGGATGGTTGCGGTGATCGCGGGCGCAACCGACGCGAATGGAGCGCTCGATGATGCGGCTGATGATGCCGGCGTCGGCTGGAGTTGCCTTGCAGGTGCGAATCGGATCTTCCATGGCGCTGTTACCTCAATCCGTTGAGTGCGAGGAACGATAGCCTTGCGAGGCCCGGGCGGCCAATGCAGAGAAGTTACATTTGATGTGCAACACAACACCAACTGTGGGAGCGAGCCTGCTCGCGAAAGCGTTCTGTCAGTCACATCAATGCTGGATGTGCTGCCGTCTTCGCGAGCAGGCTCGCTCCCACAAGGGGTGTTGTGGTGTTTCTTAGGCTGGCTGCAACGGCATGGTCAGCTCAACCCGCAGTCCATCCGGCCGGCTGTCGAAATACAGGGTACAGCCGCAGCGCTGGACAATGGCCTGGACAATCGCCAGGCCGAGGCCGCAACCGGTACTCTGGCCGTTACGCCAGAAGCGCTGGGTCAAATGCTGCAGATCGTCTTCTGCAATGCCCGGCCCGTGGTCGCGCACCACGAACTGCACACGGTTGCCAGTGGTTTGCAGGCTCAGTTCCACCGAGCCGTCGCCGGGCGTATGGCGCAGGGCGTTGTCCAGCAGATTGCGTAGCGCGGCAATCGACAGCACCGCGGGCATTTGCACCGGCGCGTGGGAGAGTCTGGCCGGTACCTCGAACCTGATGCGCTGGCGATCGCCGCCGGCGGTGTCTTGAATCGCCAGTTTCGCCACTTGTTCGGCGCTGCATTGCACACCATCGTCAAACGACAGGCTGCCCTCGACCCGCGCCAGCAACAGCAATTGTTCGAGTGTCCGGTGCAGACGGTCGGCGCCCTCCTCGGCCCGGGCCAGGGATTGATCCCGGGCCGCCCCCTCGGTCATGCGCGCCACTTGCAGGTGAGTCTTGATCGCCGTCAGCGGGCTGCGCAATTCGTGGGCGGCGTCACCGGTCAGCCGGCGTTCGCGCTCGATGGTCTTGCCGATTCGCTGGAGCAACTGGTTCTGCGTATCGAGCAATGGTTGCAGCTCACTGGGCAATGGCTGGACCTGCAAGGGTTCCAGGGAGTCGGCGCTGCGACGCATCAAGGCATCGCGCATGCGGTTGAGCGGCGCCAGCCCCTGGCCGATCCCCAGCCAGAGCAGGCACAGGCAACCAAGCAAGGCCACGCCCACCGGCACCGACGCGGCCAACAGGATCGACATGTTCAACGCCTCCCGCTCGATCTGCCGATCGGCCGTGGTAATGCGCAGATCGCCCCTGGCCAGGGTGAAACTGCGCCATGGCGCGCCGTCGATCATTTGATCGTGGAAGCCCAGTTTTTCGGCTTCCAGGGTTTGTCCCGGATCGCTGTGACTGCGGGCGAGGATTTCCCCGCGCAATGAGCTGACCTGACAGGCCATGCCCCCGGGAATATTAAGCTGTTCGGCACTGAAATGCGTGCCCTCGCCCTTGCTCGGCACCGGCGGCAATTGCTCCATCAACCCGGCGACCATCCGCGCCGAAGCCACCAGGCGCTGGTCGAGGGAAAACATCATTTGATTGCGCAGATCGCTGAGCATCCACGCCGCCGCCAGCGCCCAGATCAGCGCAAACGCGGCGCCGAGCGTCAGGCTCAGGCGCAAACGCAGACTCATCACTTCGATTGTTCTCCACCATCGGCCGGCCCCAGGCGATACCCCAGGCCGCGCACCGTCTCGACGATACCATTGCCGAGTTTGCGCCGCAGGTGATGGATATGGACGTTGAGGGCGTTGCTCTCAAGCTCGTCGTTGAAGCCATAGACGCTGTCCTTGAGTTGCTCGGTGGACAGCACGCGACCACGGTTGTGCAGCAGGGCCTGCAACAACGATTGCTCGCGGCGCGAGAGATCCACCGGCTGGCCGGCCAGCGTGGTTTCGCGACTGCTCGGGTCGTAAGTCAAGGCACCGTGTTCGATCAGGTTGACGCTGCGCCCCGCCACCCGTCGCAACAGGGTGTGCAGGCGCGCGGCCAATTCGCGCAGGTCGAAAGGTTTGAGCAGGTAGTCATCGGCGCCGGCCTGCAAACCGTCGACACGGTCGGTGACCGAGTCCCGGGCCGTGAGGATCAGCACCGGCAGTTCCAGACCGTTGTGGCGCAACTGCTGCAGCAGCTTCAGGCCATCCTCGTCGGGCAAGCCGAGATCGAGCACCATCACGTCGAACTCCGCCACCTTGAGCATCGCCCGTGCCGCGGACGCCGTGGCCACGTGCTCCACGGTCAGGCCCTGGGCGGTCAGGCCGGCGACGATGCCGCTGGCGATCAACTCATCGTCTTCGCAAACCAGTACGTGCATGGGGGCCTCCATAAAAAACACGAGTCAAACAAACCGGCATTAAGTCCGGATTATGTCGATGAATACGGCTCGGGAGAAGCTCAAATCCGACGGTGTACCGACACCGCTGTACAGCGGTTGTGGTACCCACTCAACTTTCCGTACCAATAACTACCGCAACATAACAACATCGCCTTTAAGTTCATTGGATTTCGAAACAACTATAAACAAAACCCAGAATACAACACATTTATTTCATAGTAGTTTCAACCCACAACTCAAGGCCACTGCCAAATATAGTTAAACACTTACCTAATGATAAAACCTCTTAAACGGGCTTGAAGCACTCAGTTCACTGAAAGGAAGAAAACCATGCCAACACTTAAAAATTTTGTTGCTGTCGACTGGCGTGCGGGCAAAGACAAGATTTATTTCTTCTTCAAGGATATTAACAAATACTCTCGATTCGACCTCGCTGATAATACCGTCGAAGCTGGATACCCCTTCGACATCAATGCCAAGACCTGGGGAGATTTTCATTCCCATGCAAAAGACCTGCGCTTTGGCTTCACGACGACCGCACATAATTCAAAAATAGAAACCGGGGCCAGCATGAGTGAAATGGACCTGGATGTTTTGTGGCTTTTTTATTACGCAGATGGCAGGCCCACAGTCTGTCGATTCGATCAAGACAGGGACAAGGTCATTAGCGTACACCGTGTAGAAGACTCAAAATGGCACCAGCTAACCCCCTACTTCGATCGTATCGTTGCCGGCACGTGGTGGGGTTCACCCGACAATTCCTTTTTGTTCCACTTCTTTTTGAATGACGGCACATTCCTGCGCCTTGACTTTAAACCCGAAGCCGTAAGCCACAAATTAAAAACCATTAGACATGCGTCGATTACAAACAGCAATCATCCAGGACTGGAACGTTACAAACATCGGATTATTGGTGCAGTACAGAACGACCGTCCCATGTTCAATCGTTATTATTATATTTTCCTGACCAACAACGAATACATCAGATACGACATGGGCAATAACCGAGCCGAGACAGGCCCAGTCAAAATTGACGACGTGTCCTGGCCCGGGCTGTTGCGCGACTGAATATCGCGACGACGTCGCAGCCGACCAGTCCTTGGGGGCGGTTAATCATCGCGAGCGTCTACAGGATTCCACGCGATACATATATACCGCCCCCATCTCCCTCCTCCTCAATAGCCTGTATCGGGTTGCACTCAAATTCATTCCTACTCGATAGAGGCTGCAAATATGCATTCACATTTAAGTATTTTAACGACTCTGTTCAACCTGCGTGACACCCTGAGCGCACTGATAACCCGAATCACCGATCAGCCCCAAGAAGCGATCACCAAGGGCATCGTCCTGTACAACCTGGGAGAATTCAGCCAGGCCAAGTCCTATCTGACGATCGGCGCCACCGCAGGCGACCGTGCGTCGCTATACGCGTTGGCCGAGGTGATAAGGCGTCAGGCAGGCAGCATCACCGAAGAAGCAAAAAACTGGTATCGACTCGCTGGCGCTCAGGATCATGTTTACGCCCTGATGCGACTGGGAGACGAAGCCTCGCTCAAGAAAGCGAAGGAACTGGCCCAGACCGAAGCCGACAAAGGCAATGCTGACGCCATGCTTGAGTTGTACGAGTTGAACCAGAACATTGAGGCATTGAGAAAAGCCGCGGATGCCGGTTCTCTGGAGGGGCAGTACATTCTTGCGGTCAAGTACGACAAGGACGAATCGCTCATTGCCGACAGCCGCCTACGTCGAGCCACCATCGATTTGCTGTTGAGAAACGCCGCCGAGGCCGGTTTCCCAAAGGCCATGCATTGGTACAGCAACCGCTTTCCGATCAACCAGAATCTTCCTCTCAGGCGTCAATGGCTGGAAAAGCGCGCCGAACTCAATGACGTCAATGGGGTGCTGGACTATGGTCTGGGGCTCTGTGGTTTCTATGAGGATGATAACGGCGTCGACAAGGAGTACGGGTTCAGCCGAAATCTGGTTAAAGGCTATGGTTTGATCTGGCTGGTTGTCGAAACCACCGCAGAACTGTCTCGACACACGACCGCCAAACAGTGCCTTGAGGAGACTGCCAAGGAGATGACAACCGATCAAATAGCCGCCGCGAAAACCTTCGCGCAACAATGGAAGAAGTCTCATCCTCCGATGTCCGAATACAGGCTGGCCTATAGCGATGTTGTCTGATCCGGTCTGGCAGTCATTGCCAGGGGCGGCCATCGACGGGTTGCGTTAACACCCGGTTAATCGCGGGCCATCATCTTGGGCGATATGTGTCATCCCCAAGGCGTTGTCGATGCGTTACATTATTTCATTGTTATTAGTATTCTTTGCCAGCCTGGGTCAGGCCCAGGCTGGCGGCAATCCGTTTGAAACCAAGCCCGATTTTCTGCCCGTCGGCAAAGCGTTCGTTTTCACCTCAGAGCGCCTTGAATCCGGTGAAACCCAGTTGTTCTGGCAAATTGCCGACGGCTATTACCTATACCAGAAACGCCTGAAATTCGATGGATTGTCTGCCGGGCAGCATCCTGTGCTACCGGAGGGCGAGTCCCACAGCGACGAGTTTTTCGGTGAGCAGCAGGTCTATCGCCAGGGCCTGGAACTGAAGGTCCCCGCCGGTACCACCGGGCAGATCAAGGTGGGTTTCCAGGGCTGCGCCGATGCCGGATTGTGTTATCCGCCGCAGACTCAGGTCGTGGATCTGGGCGGTAACGTCGATGTTTCCGCGACGAACGAAGCACCGGATCAAGCCCTGGCCAGTGGTCTGCAACAGCGGGCGCTGGGCTGGAGCCTCATGGTGTTCTTCGGCCTCGGTTTGTTGCTGGCCTTTACCCCGTGCTCACTGCCAATGTTGCCGATTCTGGCCGGGCTGATTGTCGGCAGTGGTGCCACACCCAGACGCGGTCTCACCCTGGCCGGCAGTTATGTGGTCAGCATGGCACTGGTGTATGCGGCGATGGGCGTCCTGGCGGCGTTGCTCGGGGCAAATCTGCAGGCCCTGCTGCAAAACCCTTGGCTGCTGGGCAGTTTCGCCGCGATTTTCGTGCTGTTGGCGTTACCCATGTTCGGCTACTTCGAGCTGCAACTGCCGGTGGCCGTGCGTGATCGACTGGAAAATGTCTCGCGAAATCAGCGTGGCGGCAGCCTGGTCGGCGCGGGTGTGCTGGGAGCCTTGTCCGGTCTGTTGGTTGGCCCGTGCATGACCGCGCCGCTGGCAGGCGCGCTGCTTTACATCGCACAAAGCGGTAATGCTCTGCATGGCGGGCTGATCCTGTTCGCCCTGGGTATTGGTATTGGTGTGCCACTGTTGTTGCTGGTGACAGTCGGCAATCGCTTCCTGCCCAAACCCGGTGCCTGGATGAATCTGGTCAAGGGCATCTTCGGCTTCCTGTTCCTTGCCACCGCATTATTGTTGCTACGCCCGGTATTGGATGAATCACTTTGGGTTGGCTTGTGTGGTGCGCTGCTGCTGATTGCCGCCTATAGCGCCTGGAAGCAATCGGACGGTTTTGGACGCATCGCGCATCTGTTCGGCGCCAGCTCTTTACTGCTCGGTCTGTGGGGCAGCCTGTTGATGGTCGGTGCGGCGGGCGGCAGTGATGATCTGTTCAAGCCGTTGCAGGTGTTCCGCGCTCCAGGTTCGGCTGTCGCCGCGATGCCAACGGGCCACGACGCCTTCACTACAATCAAAGACCCGGCCGCGCTACAGCGGGAACTCGATGCGGCGCAAGCCCAGGGCCAGTGGGTTTTGCTGGACTACTATGCCGACTGGTGCGTGTCGTGCAAGGTCATGGAAAAACAGGTGTTCGGTAAGGCCAAGGTCCTCGAGGCCCTCAGCGATGTGCGCTTGCTCCGGCTGGATGTGACCGCCGACAATGCCGCCAGCCGCGAACTGCTCGGCCGCTATAAAGTGCCGGGACCACCGAGCCTGCTGTGGGTCGGTGCCGACGGCGTTGAGCGTCGCAGCCAGCGCATCACCGGCGAGGTCGATGCCGAGACCTTCCTGCAACGCTGGACCACCACCCGAGACGCCCGTTAATGCTGACCTTCACCCTCGGCACCTTTGCCATCGCGCTCAACCATCTACTGCTGATCAGTGCATTGGCACTGGCGACGTTCGTCGGTTGGCGGGTGGCCAGGCGCGGTGGCGATAACCCCGAGTCGGTACTGTTCAGCCTGTTTTTGATCGGTTTGCTCGCGGCACGGGTCGGTTTCATCGCAGCTTACTGGGCGCACTACCGCAACGATCCCTGGCAGGTGATCGACCTGCGCGACGGAGGCTTTCTCGCCTGGCCGGGGGTGATCGCGCTGGTGCTTGCCACGCTGTACCGGGGCTGGCGTCGCCCCGGCCTGCGCCGTCCGTTGGGCTTTGGCGTGGCCAGTGGACTGGCGTTCTGGCTGCTGGCGAGCTTCTCCCTGAGCCTTTATGAGCAAGGCACGCGCCTGCCGGAAATCACCCTGCGCAACGCCGCCGGTGAAACCGTGCAACTGGCCGACTACAAGGGTGGCCCGCTGGTGATCAACCTGTGGGCCACCTGGTGCCCGCCCTGCCGTCGGGAAATGCCGGTCCTGGAAAACGCCCAGCAACAACGCCCGGACCTGACGTTTCTATTCGTCAATCAGGCCGAAAGCATGCAAAGCGTCGCTACCTTTCTGGAAACCCAGGGCCTGAGCCTGGCCAACGTGCTGTTCGACGGCGGTGGTCGCCTGGGCCAGGCCGTCGGTTCCATGGCCTTGCCGACGACGCTGTTCTATAGCCCCGACGGTCGCCTGTTGGGCAGCCATCTGGGCGAACTGTCGCAAGCCAGCCTGGCCCGCGCCCTGGAAAACTTCGACTCCGCACCTGCCACCTCTTCAAGGAAACCGCCATGCCCCGCCTCCGCCACCTGCTGACCCTGACCCTGGGTGCCGCCCTGCTGCACTTGCCGTTGGCGCAGGCCGAAGAGTTGCCCGAAGCGATCAAGAAGATCGAAGCCAAAGGTGCGAAAATCGTCGGCCAATTCGACGCACCCGATGGCTTGCGTGGTTACGCGGCGCAATACCAGAACCGTGGCATGGCGCTGTACCTGACACCCGATGGCAAGCATGTGCTGCTGGGCAACCTGTACGACGCCGAAGGTAACGACTTGAGCAGCGCGCCGTTGCAAAAACTGGTGTACGCGCCGATGGCCAAGGAAATCTGGGGCAAGATGGAAGCCAGTAACTGGATCGCCGATGGCAACAAGGATGCGCCACGCGTCATCTACCTGTTCAGTGACCCGAACTGCCCGTACTGCAACATGTTCTGGGAACAGGCACGGCCCTGGGTCAAGGCCGGCAAGGTCCAGTTGCGCCACATCATGGTCGGCATCATCCGCGAAGACAGCCCGGGCAAATCCGCCGCGCTACTGGCCGCAAAGGACCCGCAAAAGGCCCTGCATGACCACGAAGCCGCCGGCAAGGGCAGCTCGCTCAAGGCGTTGAAGGACGTGCCGCCGGCGATTCAGGCGAAGCTCGCCGCCAACATGCAATTGATGGAAGACCTGGAGCTGCAAGCCACTCCGGCGATTTTCTACATGGATGACAAGGGCGAGCTGCAACAGCAACAAGGGGCGCCTTCGCCGGACAAGTTGGTGAAGATTCTCGGGCCCAGGTAGTTGGTTTTGCTGTCAGACGTGTAGTGGCAGCACTGACGTCATCGCGGGCAAGCCCGCTCCCACAGGTATGTGCGATCTCTGTGGGAGCGGGCTTGCCCGCGATGACGTCAGTACGAACAACTATCTCTTCCTGGCTAAAAACTTCAGCAGTGCTTCAGTCACAAACCCCGGATTCTCCAGATTGGAGATATGTCCCGCCTCCGGCACCAGCACACACGGGCAACCGATCAACTGCGCCATTTCACGGGCTTCCGAAGGTGGACGTGGCTTGTCCTGATCGCCACAGATCACCAGCGTGGTCGCTGCATCCAGCTCACCCAGACGCGGCAACAGGTCATCGCGGCCAAAGGTAATCCGCCCCATCGGTACGATGCTTTCGCGCAGGCGTTCGGGCGGAAGTGCCGCCAATTTGGCGCGGAAGTCCTGATACAACGCCGACTGCGGATCAATGCCCGGGCGGAAGAAAATCGGCACCACGATATCCAGCAACTGTGGCGCGATCACGCCGGTTTCTTCGATCATCTTGAACAGCGAAAAGTAGTATTGGCGGGTCGGCTCCGGCTCGACGCCAACATAGGTGTCCATCAGTACCAACCCGTTGAGCCGCTGCGGTTCCGACAAGGCCAGGCGCACGCCCCACATGCCCCCGACCGAGAGGCCAACCAGGGTCGCGCGATCGATGTCCAGATGATCGAGCAATGCCAATGCCTGGCGCGCCACATCGTCCAGCGACGTCGTGCCGGCAGGCAGTGCCCCTGATTCACCATGGCCCCACAGGTCCAGGGCAATCACCCGATACTGTTGTGACAGCGCGGCAATCTGCGGCGCCCACATGGCCTGATCCCACAGGTAACTGCCAGCCAGCAGGACTGCCGGGCCGGTGCCTTGATCGATGTAATGAAGGGGGCGACCGTCAATGGTTACGAAAGGCATCGGAGCGTCTCCGTTTGAAAAATGGAGTCGGAAGATTGAGTGCCTGATGGTTAGCAGTCAATCACACGAATGTAAGCGTTTGCCGTTTTCGCGAGCAGGCTCCCACAGGGACTGATGGTATTCACACATCGGCGCCCCGCTGGATTGCAGCGTTCTAATTGAAGGTTTGTAACGGCATTTTAGGAAGCGTCTGACATCAATTCATTGGCAGCCTTGGTAGCGTTGCAGCTGAACCCGGCTTCAGAACGTTTTACCGTAAAGGGTCATGGATGACCTTTTTACACGCGTGCATCAACGTTCCGGAGTCTGTGCAACGCCGCAGGACAAGGAGTCATGCATGCCCGACGCGACCCTCGATACCCGTTTCACGCTTGCGATCACCGATTTCGAACACGACCTTCAGGTCCTATCCTTCGTTGGCAATGAGTCCATCAGCCAGACCTACGCCTTCGATGTCGAACTGGTCAGCGACAGACCGAACCTGGACCTGGAAAACCTCCTGCACAAACAGGCTTTCCTGGCCTTTAACGATCATGGCAACGGCATTCATGGCCAGATACATAGCGTTGCCCGCGGTGAGAGCGGTCATCGCCTGACCCATTACGGCCTGACGCTGGTGCCTCGGCTGGCCTACCTCAAACACCGAATCAACCAGCGCATTTTTCAGCAATTGACCGTTGCACAGATCATTGCGACGGTATTGGAAGACCACGGCCTCAATCGTGAATTTCACGAGTTCCGCCTGACCTCGGTTTATCCCCCTCGCGAATATTGCGTGCAATACCAGGAATCTGATTTGCACTTCATCCAGCGCCTCTGTGAAGAAGAAGGCCTGCATTACCACTTCAGCCATAGCCGCGAAAAACATCTGCTGGTGTTTGCCGATCATCAGTCCATGTTCCCCCGGACTGAAGGGGTAACACCTTATCGACGGGACAACGGCCTGGTTGCCGAAGGGCCGGTCATCAAGCGATTCAAGCGACAACTCAATACCCGCCCCAGTCGCACCACACGCCGAGAGTACGATTTCAAGAAAGCCAGCATACTGTTGGAATCCAACTGCCGATCCGCGCCCGGCCAGGTTCAGCCGGATCTGGAAGATTATGCTTACCTGGGAAGGGTTGATCTGGTTGAGCGTGACAAGGTGCGAAGTCAACGGTCCCTGGAACGTCACCGCGTCGATCACAACCGGGCAAAGGGCAAAAGCGATCAACCGACCCTGGTATCCGGGCACCTTCTGCAGATGTCGGAGCACCCGATCCGTGAATGGAACGACCTCTGGCTACTGACCAAAGTGCGCCATGAAGGCCGGCAACCCGCCGTGCTCGAGGAGAATTTCAGCCACGACGCGACCGATCGACAGGACGGCTTTGTCCAGGGTTATCGCAACCGGTTTGTTGCCATTCCCTGGGATGTTTTCTACCGCCCGCCCCTCGTTCACGAAAAACCGCGAATGCTCGGCAGCCAGACCGCGAAGGTCACCGGTCCCGAAGGCGAAGAGATCCATTGCGATCGATACGGGCGGGTCAAGGTGCAGTTTCATTGGGATCGCGAAGGGCGACACAACGATCAAAGCAGTTGCTGGCTGCGGGTGGCCTCCGGTTTCGCCGGCAATGCCCACGGTAGCGTCAGCCTGCCGCGGGTCGGCATGGAAGTACTCGTCAGCTTTCTGGAAGGTGATCCCGACCAACCGCTGATCAGCGGCTGCCTGATCAACAGCATCAACCCACCGCCCTATTCATTGCCGGAGCATAAAACCCGCAGCGTGTTTCGTTCGCGTAGTACGCCGAACAGCACCGGCTTCAATGAAGTGCACCTGGAGGATCGCGTCGGTCGGGAGTTGATCTACCTGCGTGCCCAACGGGATATGGAGCAGAAGATCGAAAACGACAGTCGCCTCGAAGTGGGTAATGAGCGGCGGGAAACCATCAAGGGCAACAGTTTTACGGTGCTGGAGGCGCAAGAACATCGCACTGTCCTGGGGGATCACATGGTCCATGTGGCCAGCAACAGCCACACCCGCGTCGATGAAAACCTGGTCATCGAAGCTGACCAGGTTTGCATCAAGGTCAGCAAGTTTCTGATCCTGGAGGCCGCCGCGGGCGTCAGCATTCGGGGAGGCGACCAACACCTGGTGATTGGCCATGGCGGCATTTTCGGCAGCAGCGAGCTCCAGCTCGGTGGCGCACCGGTGCCCGGCTCGGCCATCTCGGCACCCGCAATGGTTGAAGCACTGTCGGCGCCAGCGGAACTGCGCCCCGTGCTGGCGCTCAGCCAAAGGGCATTGATGACGCACAGCAAAATGCTGGGCGCGGACTTCTGCCCCGTTTGCGAGGCTTGCCGCGCTGGCATCTGCCTGCCACAAGGAGACCTGGCATGACCGACTTGTTTGTCCGTCGCTGGATGGCCGACCAGCAACGTGCTGGCCATTCGCTTTGCTTGATTCTGGATTCTGAAAATGAAAGCGACATCCGCCAGTCACTGTTGAACGCCAGCCCGATCGAGCAGTATCTGAGTGTCTACGAAGGCACTGCCATCACCGACCTGGCCAATGCCGGGCCGTTCATTTTCACCCTCGACCAGCCCGGCGACAGACGCATCGATGGACTGCTCGAACATCCGCAGCGTAACTGGGGATGGCTGGCCAGCCTGCCGAAAGGTGACTTGCCCAACCTGGCCAAACACTGGCGCGAACGCTTGCTCATCGGTCCGCGTGCGCATCAAGCGCTGTACCGCTTTCATGACAATCGGGTGTTGGCCCGGGCCCTCGAACAATTACCTGCCGACGCTCTTCCGGCCTACCTCGGGCCGGTGATCAGTGTGTGCTGCTGGGATGGCACAGGCTGGAAAATCACCGACAACCCGGCACCCGGCACTTATCCAGTGCCCAATGAACCCCTGTGGTTGCGCACATCGACTTGCGCTTGGCAGGCAATGCAAATTCGCCTTATCAATGCCCATCGTTACCTATTGGCCGAGCACGTAAAGGCCTACGCCGACCTCGCCGGACAACATGATCCGGATGCCTGGCTACGCGATCGACTGACCCAAGCGGATGCATGGGGCTGGCACGCGCCGGAGCAAGTGGAGTTTCTCTTGGTGCAGAGCCTGCAAGCACCGGCCTATACCCTGGAGGCGTATTGGCAGGCGCGTGCCGATGAAACACCGGCCAGGCATTTTGAGCGGGTGTATTCGTTACAGGGGCTTGGCAAAAGGCAGACGCCGTTATGAACGGCCCATGGCGTGGCGCCGGCCTGGGGGGATGCATGGTGTTAATGGCCGGCTGCGCCAGCCAGCCGAATACCTTCACTTTCACGGCGGAGTTACCGCCGGATTTCGCCTACGTCGCAACGGTCTACTACGAGCCCGCCGAAGGCGAAACCTGCACCGTCAAAAACCGGCGCAACAAAAACATCATGTTCAACCGGGAATGGCGCACGCAATACACACCGGACGCCGAAATCACTATTCGAAGAACGATAGATGGCTGCCCCTCGGTGATCCAGCGTATTGAGCTGGATATCAATGCGACTTATGGAAAAGACCGGGGAGATTTTGGGGGAGACAGCGCCAACGTCGCCTTTCGTGACGAATTGGAGGAGCAATACAAGGGCACGTTCAGCAACACGGGTGAAAGTACGTTTTACGGTGAATGCCAATGGCTGTTCCGCACCTCCGGCAAGCCCCGCATCCTTCGAAAACTCCTCGACTGCAAAAAAACCAACGCTCAGGGCGAGCTGGGAAAGGGGCGTCCGTTCTCGGCGTACACCCTTGATCAACTGCCGGGTAAAACCGTGAGGATGAAGATCACGCTGGCTGAGGAAGAAAAACCTGGCTGGGGAGACACCTGGGTCAAAGTGCCCGGGGGTTGGAAGCGTTGCATGGGCAAAGGTTTAGAAGACCAGCGCGCTTACTGCGATGGCAATTACACGGATTTTAGCCATTTCAAGATGCCGGATGGCCGCATTTGCACCATTTACCCTGGCTGCACGGAATAAGGAGATTTGGACATGGAAAGCCTTTCACATCCGGGTGCTGGCACCTGTGCCACGTCACCGGACAAGGAACACTGGGTATTTCACGCGACCCCATACTACCGAGCACTGCGCCGTTTAATTCCAGGCTGCTGCCTCGTGCTGACCGCCGGCTGCGCCAGCCAGCCGAATACTTTCACCTTCACAGCAGAATTACCGCCTGATTTCGCCTACGTCGCAACGGTCTACTACGAGCCCGCCGGAGGCGAAACCTGCACCGTCAAAAACCGGCGCAACAAAAACATCATGTTCAACCGGGAATGGCGCACGCAATACACACCGGATGCCGAAATCGCTATTCGAAGAACGATCAATGGCTGCCCCTCGGTGATCCAGCGCATTGAGCTGGATATCAAGGCGTCTTATGGCAAAACCCGACGAGAATTTGCGGGAGACAGCGCCAATGTCGCCTTTCGCGACGAGTTGCAGGAGCAATACAAGGGCACGTTCAGCGACGCGGGTGACAGTACGTTTTACGGTGAATGCCAATGGCTGTTCCGCACCTCCGGCAAGCCCCGCATCCTTCGAAAAATCCTCGACTGCAAAAAAACCGACGCACAGGGCGAGCTGGGAAAAGGGCGTCCGTTCTCGGCGTACACCCTTGATCAACTGCCCGGTAAAACCGTGAGGATGAAGATCACGCTGGCTGAGGAAGAAAAACCTGGCTGGGGAGACACCTGGGTCAAAGTGCCCGGGGGTTGGAAGCGTTGCATGGGCAAAGGTTTAGAAGACCAGCGCGCTTACTGCGATGGCAATTACACGGATTTTAGCCATTTCAAGATGCCGGATGGCCGCATTTGCACCATTTACCCCGGCTGCACGGAATAAGGAGATTTAGACATGATGTCCATGGATGACGAGTTTTCATCACGCTTGACCAGCAGAGTGCTGTCGTGCCCCATACAAGGCAGATGGACCAGTTTTCAATTGGTCGACGAGTTCGGCTCGGGAGAACCCTACGCTGGACTGGTCTATACAGTGATCGATTCGGAGGGCCAAAAATACAGCGGCTATCTCGATATCACAGGCACAGGAAAAGTCACTAACCACTTTGCAGGCCCGGTTGCGCTGGTTTTCCATGAGAAGTACGAAGGCACAGAACAACTGTATAAAGACTTAAGAACCAGAACCCACTACCCTCTCCAAATAACCGAACTCCAGGTACGCGCCGAGCAAACCCGCTTCCTGAACCCGGACGCAACACGCCCCATCAGCAATCCAGCCCAAGCCTGCGCCGATGAATTCGTCCAGATAGAAGTGCGTCATCTGGTCGAGCATGTTTCGCATCTCCCTCCAGAGTCGTCCTGCCCGGGTAGTACAGGACGGGCAACTATCATGGGGGAGCATGGCAAGCTCGGCTTTGCCCTGCTACCGCAACAGCACACGGTGCTTGAAGTACGACCACTGCGGGCCTTGCGCCCCATGCTGTCGACCGGCCCCGATTTCTGCGCACTGAACCTCTATCAACTCGCACTGATGTCTACCCTGAGCTATTGCCCTTTTGGTCAGGAACCAGAGAAAGCGCCCATAAACTCTACCGTGAGCTTTCCGCTGCAACCGAGCGTTGGAAACTGGTTTGGCGATGCGATGGCCGTGTCAGATGAAATTTGGCAGGTCAATTCATCACAAACCAAACCTTACTATCCGTTGTATGAAGATGTGCCGTACTCCAAACGTCTGGAAATCGTGCCGTTTGATCCAGCTCTCTATGACGTGAATAACCCTGCACTAAAAAGCGATCAGGAACACCCTGCCAAAGTGCACTTTCTCAACGATATCGAACATAAGGAAGCCACGGACACCCAGGCCTTCATTACCCACAACGACGATCTGATCCTGATTGCCGTGCGGGGTACTTCCGAGAATCCTCCCGATGCCCTTCGCGACGCCGATGCATACCAAGTACCGTTTCAAGGCACCGACAGCAAGGTACACCGTGGTTTTTACGAAGCGGCACAAAAGGCTGCCGAGTTTGTCATGAGCTACCTCGACAAGTTTTATGCGGGCCAAAAACTGCTCATTTGTGGCCACAGTCTGGGTGGCGCGATAGCGTTGTTGCTCTCTGAAATACTGCGACGCGATCCCGAGGGTTACACCCTCCAACTCTACACCTACGGCGCCCCCCGAGCCGGTGACGCCAACTTCGTCAAAGACGCGGAACCGCTGGTGCACTACCGCATGGTCAACCATAACGATCCGGTGCCCAGCGTGCCCGGCACCTGGATGAACACCAAGGCCAATGTTTTCGGCGCCGGGGCCGCGATGACCTTTGTCAACGTTCCGCTCGGCCTGTCGGTGTTTGTCGCGGGCATTACCAATTGGACCGGCGAGCCGTACGAGCACCACGGCGCCTTGCTCCACTTCATGCCTGTGCGCTTCAACAGCCAGGAAATGTCTTCGATTCTCTGGCAGCCGGGCTGCGACGTCATCAATCAGCATGCCGCGTGCACAGTGGCGCTGCAGCAGCAAAACGGCCTGCCGCAGCGACCCTCGTTGCTGTCTCAGATTTTCCAGGCCGCAGACCATTTCATGGCGCCCGCCTACATTCCCGCCTGCTGGGCGACGTTGCGGCGCTGGCAGCAAGCATCGGAATCGAACCTTCCCCTGATCACCCGTCGCGAGCTTCAATTTGTAGAAGGCGCATTGAACATCGTCTCTGAAAAAATGCGCCGCAAACGGCAGGATCTGATGGCCAGGCCGGATGCCTATGTGCGGAGCCAGGAAAAGCTCATCAATGCCCTCGAGCAGGAGATTGACCGGATCAAAACCACACAAGCGCGACTGGCGCCCCTGTCTTATCAGTCCATCAAACAGGAAGATGTCTACGGCGTGCTGTGTGCGCAACCCGAGCAACTGGCGCAGAACCTGGCCCGCTGGCAGGCACATCCACAGAACCAGGCTCCCGTGCAACTGGCAGTGGCGCCGCAACCAGGCGCGAACGAACGCTCGATGCCGCCGATGACCATCGATATCGATTCGATTGTTTGAACCATATCCGGCATCAACGGTGGGCAGTGGTGGACACCCAACATATGAACACCCTGAATCCCTGTAGGAGCGAGCCTGCTCGCGATAAACCGGAGAACACCGCGGGGTATCAGGTGAGTCCGAGTGTCGTAGCGCTCACACCAAACGCGCGCACTCCCCTCTCCCAATTGACAATAATTATCATTACGCATAATTTGTCGCTCGATGTGCAGGACGGCCAGGCTTTCCTGGCGTCCCACTAACCTATTGGCAGCAGGGTGATTTCCATGACGGAACAAGTGTCCACAAGCAGGTGCGATTCACCGCTACTTCAGGCCTTCGTCGACAATCGACTGATTCTGGTCAAGATTGCAGCGCGCATCACCGGCTGCCGTTCGCGTGCAGAGGATGTGGTGCAGGATGCATTTTTCCGGTTGCAATCGGCACCCCCGATCACGTCCTCGTTCAAGGCTCAACTCAGTTATTTGTTCCAGATCGTGCGCAACCTGGCGATCGATCACTACCGCAAGCAGGCATTGGAGCAGAAGTATTCCGGGCCTGAAGAGGAAGGGCTGAACGTGGTGATTCAGGGCGCTTCGCCGGAAACGTCGCACATTAATTTTTCGACCCTGGAAAACATCGCCGACGCCCTCACCGAACTGCCGAGCCGTACCCGCTACGCCTTCGAAATGTACCGCCTGAACGGCGTACCGCAAAAGGACATCGCCAAGGAACTCGGTGTCTCGCCAACCCTGGTCAACTTCATGATTCGCGATGCGTTGGTGCATTGCCGCAAGGTGTCGGGCAATCGTGCGGATGCCAGTGCACGTCGTTAAGCGACGACATTTGTGTCGCTCCCATCGCGAGCAAGCCCGCTCCCACAGGTTCAGCGCTAACCCTGTAGGAGCAAGCTTGCTCGCGATGGACGTCAACGATAACCCGTGATGTCTGAATGAGCGCGACCTGTGGAACCCTCTAATGCGGAACCGGCACCACCGCAATCTTGTACGGATCAAAAATCTTCAGCATCTGGCCATTGTCCCGCAGCTCTTGCAGCAAGCTGCCGAATGCCTCACCCGTGATCGGCGCTGTCGGGCGCAGGATGGCGTAATGGTGATAAACCTGGTCGACGCGATCGGACACCAGCAACTGATCAGCGACTTTCAGATTGCGTAAAAAGTAGTCGCTCAAGTATGAGCGCGTCACCAGGGCGATGTCGGCGCGGCCACGCAGCACCATCAGCAGGTTACTGTCATGGGAGTAGGTCAACGTGGCGTTGTAGTGGGTGGCGAGGTATTTGGGCTCGGCGTTGAAGCTGGCAAACTCATAGTGGTAACCGCTGAACAGCGCCAGACGCTTGCCCGTCAAGTCGTCAAAATAGTCTTGCTGGCGAGCCGACCGGCCTTCGGGTTGACGTTGGGCGACGAATATTTCGGCGTCTTCCAGGCCCATGTCGACAATGGTGTGCGGGATTTCTTTCCAACCCCAGTCGGGATTTTCGAAGATCGCCATGTCCACCCGCCCTTGCTTGAAGTCACCAAAGCGTCGGGGAATGGAAGTGGGCACCAGCACGAATTGATAGTCGCTTTGCAGGGCATTGAGCGCTGCGACCAATTGCGGCAGCAGGCCCGTGTCGGCCCCGGTTTCCGGGCGCACGGTGTACGGAGGAAAGTGCGCGGCACCGATGCGCACCAGTTGTGCGGCCTGGGACGGCAAAATCGATAACGCCGCAAGCGCTGCCAGCAAAAAACGCGAAGCCGTCCGAATTGGCGAAGACATCAATACGACCCACTCCCCAAAAATACTGCATCAATGCTTTCAAGCTAGGCGGTTTCGCCCAGTTAGCCAGTTTCCTGCCGACCAACACAAACTTATTATTTTTCCTCCAGCACCAGAGTCAGCGCTTCATCGGCCAACTGATCGAGGCTCATGCTGCCATCAGCGCGAAACCAGGTGGTCGTCCAGGACAAAGCCCCGGTCAGGAAACGCCGGGTGACGAATACATCACCGCGAATGAACCCGGCGCTCTTGGCTTCGCCCAGCACCTGCAACCAGATGTCTTCATAGATGTCCCGCAGTGCGAGGACTTTTGCCTGGCCGTCCTCGGACAGCGAGCGCCATTCGTAGACCAGCACCGCCATGGCCTCACCGCTGCCGCCCATGATCGACTGCAATTCGCAGCGGATCAGCGCCAGCACCCGCTCGCGCACACTGTGGGCTTCGGCGAGGGCTGCGCGCATCAACGCGGTGTTGTAGCGGACGGTCTCTTCCATCACGGCCCGCAGGATTTCGTCCTTGCTTTTGAAGTGATGGAAAATGCTCCCCGACTGAATGCCCACGGCACCGGCCAGATCGCGCACGGTGGTGCGCTCGTAGCCTTTGTTGCGAAACAGGTGGGCCGCCACTTGCAGCAGCTTGCCACGGGCGCTGTCCGGATCGGTCAACTGGCCGTTGTCGACCAGATCACGCATGACCCTCAGGGCTTTTTGCTCGTCCACCCGTTCTCTCCTACAGTCTTGATCACCGCTAAAACAGCGGGCTTGCGCGGGCAATTTAAGCTGGCATTGGCAACCAAGCAAGCGCTCGGGCAGAAGATATTTCAGTCATTTACAAACCAAGCGCTTGCTTGGTAGTCTCGATTCACATCTGTCGGAGGTGGTTATGGAATTGACTGCGCCCAAAACGATCCGCATCGGTTGCGCAAGCGCCTTCTGGGGCGATACCTCGACTGCCGCCGCGCAACTGGTGGAAGGCGGGCGCCTGGACTACCTGGTGTTCGATTACCTGGCCGAAATCACGATGTCGATCATGGCCGGCGCGCAGATGAAAGACCCCCAGGCCGGTTATGCCAGTGACTTCATCGAAGTCCTGAGCCCCCTCCTCACACAGCTCGCCGAACATAAAATCCGCGTCATCAGCAATGCCGGCGGAGTCAATCCACAGGCCTGCGCCGCCGCCCTGCAAGCGGCCTGCGACAAGGCCGGAGTGGCATTGAAGATCGCCGTGCTGCTGGGTGACGACCTGCAACCGCAGTTCAAACAGCTGAGCACCCTTGGCCTCCATGAAATGTTCAGCGGCGCCCCGCTGCCGCCGATGTGTGTCTCGACCAATGCCTACCTCGGCGCGCCGGGCATCGTCGAAGCCCTGCGTCTGGGGGCGGACATCGTGATCACCGGGCGCGTGGTCGACAGCGCCGTGGTCAGCGCCGCGCTGGTGCATGAATTCGGCTGGTCGTGGCACGACTATGACAAACTGGCCCAGGCGGCGCTGGCCGGGCACATCATCGAATGCGGTGCGCAGTGCACCGGGGGCAACTTCACCGATTGGCGCGATGTGCCGGACTACGAACACATCGGCTTTCCTATCGTCGAAGTGAGCGCCGACAGCCAGTTCATCGTCAGCAAACCCGAAGGCTCCGGTGGACTGGTCACGCCACTGACGGTAGGCGAGCAGATGCTCTATGAGATCGGCGATCCGCGCGCGTATCTGCTGCCGGATGTGGTCTGCGATTTCACCCAGGTCAAACTCGTTCAACAAGGCAAAAATGCCGTTCAGGTGCATGGCGCAAAAGGCCTGCCACCGACCGCTCAGTACAAAGTCAGTGCCACGTATCCGGATGGTTTCCGCTGCACCGCCAGTTGCCTGATCGCCGGCATCGATGCGGTCGACAAGGCCCGTCGAGTCAGCGCGGCGATCATCAACAAGACTTCGGAAATCTTCACTCGGCGTGGCTGGGCGCCCTACAGTGACGTCAGCATCGAACTGCTCGGCAGTGAAGCCACGTACGGCCCCCATGCCCAGCGCCAGGACAGCCGCGAAGTGGTGATCAAGCTCGCCGTACGCCATCCGAACAAGCAGGCATTGATCGTGTTTTCCCGGGAAATCGCCCAGGCGGCCACCGGTATGGCGCCGGGGCTGACCGGCATCGTCGGCGGACGGCCGACGGTGTATCCACTGATCCGCTTGTTCTCGTTCCTCATCGACAAATCCGCCTGCACGCTGGAAATTGATTTCATGGGTCAACGCCATCCGTGCGCCCTGCCCGCCCTGGACATGCTCGATACCCATGATTTACCCGCGCCGTTCGAACCACCCAGACCCGATGGTCCGGCGGACGCCAGCGTGGCGCTGATCAAACTCGCCGTGGCGCGCTCCGGCGACAAGGGCAACCACAGCAACATCGGCGTCATGGCTCGCGCACCCGAGTACCTGCCGTGGATTGCCGAGGCCTTGACCCCGGAGGTGATCGTCGACTGGATGAGCCACGTTCTCGACCCGGTCCACGGACGTGTCGAGCGCTGGTATTTACCCGCCACCCACAGCCTGAATTTTCTTCTTGAAAACGCCCTCGGTGGCGGCGGCGTTGCCAGTCTGCGCATCGACCCGCAAGGCAAGGCCTTCGCCCAGCAACTGCTGGAAATCCAGATTCCGGTGCCGCAGCGCATCGCCGACCAGGTCAACTAGAGGATTGCCACCATGGCCTACGATTCGATTTTCAAAGCCGATTTGTTTGCCGGTCAAACCATCATCGTCACCGGTGGCGGCAGTGGCATCGGCCGCTGCACCGCCCACGAACTGGCGGCCCTGGGCGCCCATGTACTGCTGGTCGGGCGTAAGGCCGACAAACTGAAAAGCGTCGCCGCCGAGATTGCCGAAGACGGCGGCAAGGCCGACTGGATTGTCTGTGATATCCGTGACGAAGACGCGGTCAAGGATCGTGTCGGCGACCTGATCAAAAAACACGGCCCGATACACGGCCTGGTCAACAATGCTGGCGGGCAGTACCCATCGCCCCTGGCCTCGATCAACCAGAAGGGTTTTGAAACCGTGATGCGCACCAATCTGGTGGGCGGTTTCCTGATGGCCCGGGAAGTGTTCAATCAGTCCATGAGCAAGCACGGCGGGTCCATCGTCAACATGCTCGCCGACATGTGGGGCGGTATGCCCGGAATGGGCCACTCCGGCGCGGCGCGTTCGGGCATGGACAACCTGACCAAGACCGCCGCCTTCGAGTGGGGTTACGCCGGCGTGCGGGTCAACGCCGTGGCGCCGGGCTGGGTTGCGTCCAGCGGCATGGACACTTACGAAGGTGCGTTCAAGGCGGTGATCCCGACCTTGCGCGAACACGTGCCGCTCAAGCGCATCGGCACCGAATCGGAAGTCAGTGCGGCCATCGTTTTCCTGCTGAGCCCGGCAGCGGCGTTTATCAGCGGCAGCACCTTGCGCATTGATGGTGCGGCCAGTCTCGGCGGACGGGCGTGGCCGATTCACAAAGCGACGAACAGTGAGTCGTACAACGGTTTTCACCGTGCGTACCTTCCTGATGTGCTCAAGGACAAGGAATAACCCATGCCGGTGATTCAGTCACAACTCGATTCCCACAGCGAACAGTTCGCCCGCAATCATGCGGCGATGCTGACGTGCATCGAACACGTCCGAACACTCGAACAGAACCTGCTGAACAAGGCTGCCGAAGCCAGGGCCAAATTCGAAAAACGCGGCCAACTGCTGCCCCGCGAACGCCTCAATCTGCTCCTGGACCCAGGCGCGCCGTTCCTCGAACTGGCGAGCCTGGCCGGCTACAAACTGCACGACGACAAGGATGGCAGCTCGGCCGGTGGCGGCTTGATCGCCGGAATCGGCTACGTATCCGGCGTTCGCGTGCTGGTGGTAGCGAACAACAGTGCGATCAAGGGCGGGACCATTTCCCCCAGTGGTTTGAAAAAGTCCTTGCGCCTGCAACAAATCGCCATGGAAAACAAACTGCCGATGATCACCCTCGCCGAAAGCGGCGGCGCCAACCTCAACTACGCGGCGGAAATTTTCGTCGAGGGCGCGCGCAGCTTTGCCAATCAGGCGCGGATGTCGGCCATGGGTTTGCCGCAGATCACCGTGGTGCACGGTTCAGCGACGGCGGGCGGCGCCTACCAGCCGGGATTGTCGGACTACGTGGTGGTGGTGCGCGGCAAGGCCAAGCTGTTTCTCGCAGGTCCCCCGCTGCTCAAGGCTGCCACCGGCGAGGTCGCCACCGATGAAGAACTGGGCGGCGCCGAGATGCACGCGCAAATGGCCGGCACCGCCGAATACCTGGCCGAAAACGATGCCGACGGCGTGCGTCAGGTGCGCGAGATCGTCAGCCTGCTGTCATGGAACGATCAACTGCCGTGGCTCCCTGAACCTCAGTGGGAAGAACCGCTCTACCCCATCGACGAACTGCTGGGGCTGATCCCGGAGGATCCGAAAAAGCCTTACGACGTACGCGAAATCATCGCCCGTATCGCCGACGGCTCGAATTTCCTCGAATTCAAGGCCGAGTTCGATCAGCAAACCGTGTGCGGTCATCTGAAAATCCAGGGTCGCGCATGCGGCTTCATCGGCAACAACGGCCCGATCACGCCCAAGGGCGCGAGCAAGGCTGCACAGTTCATTCAGCTGTGCGACCAAAGCCAGACGCCACTGCTGTTTTTCCACAACACCACCGGGTTCATGGTCGGCACCGAATCGGAGCAGCAAGGCGTGATCAAGCACGGCGCCAAGATGATCCAGGCGGTGGCCAATGCCCGGGTGCCCAAACTCACCATCGTCGTCGGCGGTTCCTATGGCGCCGGCAACTACGCGATGTGCGGCCGTGGTCTCGACCCGCGCTTCATCTTCGCCTGGCCCAACAGTCGCACTGCGGTGATGGGCGGCGCCCAGGCCGGCAAGGTGTTGCGCATTGTCACCGAGGCCAAACAGGCCAAGGACGGCCTGGTGCCCGACCCGAAAATGCTCGACATGCTGGAGCAGGTCACCGCGCAGAAACTCGACAGCCAGTCCACGGCGCTCTACGGCAGCGCCAATCTGTGGGACGACGGCCTGATCGATCCACGGGATACCCGGACCCTGCTCGGTTACTTGCTGGATATCTGTCACGAGGCCGGGATACGGCCGCTGCAAGCCAACAGTTTTGGTGTAGCCCGGTTCTAGGCCGATTGATAAGGAGAACAATAAAAATGATCTTCACCCAGGAACACGAAGCACTGCGCCGCACCATCCGCCAATTCGTCGATCATGAGATCAACCCTCACGTCGATGAATGGGAAAAGGCCGGGCGCTTTCCGATTCACGAGATTTTCCGCAAGGCCGGCGAGCTGGGTCTGCTGGGCATTTCAAAACCGGAAAAATTCGGCGGCATGGGCCTGGACTACAGCTACTCGATCGTCGCTGCCGAAGAGTTCGGCACCATTCATTGCGGCGGCATTCCGATGTCCATCGGCGTGCAGACCGACATGTGCACCCCGGCCCTGGCGCGTTTTGGCTCCGATGAGCTGCGTGACGAGTTCCTGCGCCCGGCAATCAGCGGCGAACAGGTCGGCTGTATCGGCGTTTCCGAGGTCGGTGCCGGTTCCGACGTGGCCGGGTTGAAAACCACCGCGCGCAAGGACGGCGACGACTACGTGATCAACGGCAGCAAGATGTGGATCACCAACTCGCCGAGCGCCGACTTCATCTGCCTGCTGGCCAACACCTCGGACGACAAGCCGCACGTCAACAAGTCGCTGATCATGGTGCCGATGAACAGTCCCGGTATCAGCCTCAGCTCGCACCTGGACAAACTCGGCATGCGCAGTTCGGAAACCGCCCAGGTGTTTTTCGACAACGTACGCGTGCCGCAGCGCAACCGCATCGGCCATGAAGGCGCGGGGTTCATGATGCAGATGCTGCAATTCCAGGAGGAACGCCTGTTCGGCGCGGCGAACATGATCAAGGGTCTGGAATACTGTGTCGACAGCACCATCGAGTACTGCAAGGAGCGCAAGACATTCGGCAGTGCGCTGATCGACAACCAGGTCATTCACTTCCGCCTGGCCGAATTGCAGACCGAAATCGAATGCCTGCGCGCGCTGGTCTATCAGGCCACTGAGCAATACGTCAAAGGCCAGGACGTCACGCGCCTGGCGTCCATGGCCAAGCTCAAGGCCGGTCGTCTGGGCCGCGAGGTCAGCGACAGTTGCCTGCAATATTGGGGCGGCATGGGCTTCATGTGGGACAACCCGGTGGCCCGTGCTTACCGCGATGTGCGGCTGGTGTCGATCGGCGGTGGTGCCGACGAAATCATGCTGGGGATCATCTGCAAACTCATGGGCATCCTGCCGGGGAAAAAGCCATGAGCAGCCTGCCGGTTTGCCAGACGCTGCTGCTGGAGCTGCAGAACGGCGTGCTGCACATCACCCTCAATCGCCCGGAAAACCGCAATGCCATGAGTCTGCAGATGGTCGCCGAACTGCGCTCGGTGCTGGCGGCGGTGCGCAATGACCGTGCTGTTCGCGCCCTGGTGATCGGCGGTGCCGGCGGGCACTTCTGTTCGGGTGGCGACATCAAGGACATGGCCAGCGCCCGCGCCCAGGGTGCAACGGCGTACCGCGAAATGAACCGTGCCTTCGGTGCCCTGCTGGAAGAAACCCAGCACGCGCCACAAGTGGTGATCACCGTACTGCAAGGCGCGGTGCTGGGCGGCGGCTTTGGGCTGGCCTGTGTCAGCGATGTCGCCCTGGCCGATCATCAGGCGCAATTCGGCCTGCCGGAAACCAGCCTCGGCCTGTTGCCGGCGCAGATCGCGCCGTTCGTGGTCCAGCGCATCGGCCTGACCCAGGCGCGGCGCCTGGCCCTGACGGCGGCGCGTTTCGATGGCACTCACGCGCGGCGAATGGGGCTGGTGCATTTTGTCGAGCATGATCCACAGGCATTGGCCGAACGCCTCGATGAAGTGCTGGCCCATGTGTTGTGTTGTGCGCCGGAGGCGAATGCGATGACTAAAAAGTTGTTGTTGGCGAGTGCCGTGCAGCCATCGGACGAGTTGCTGGATCAGGCGGCCGAGTGGTTCAGCGAAGCGGTGATCGGCGAAGAAGGGGTCGAGGGGACCATGGCCTTTGTGCAGAAACGCAAACCGGGGTGGGCCCTTTAAAAGCATCGCTGGCAAGCCAGCTTCCACAAGGATATTTGCCGTTCACAAATCCTGTGGGAGCTGGCTTGCCAGCGATGAGGCCCTCACATTCACCGCAAAAGCAGGGAAATAAACCATGCCCGGATTCACAAAAATCCTGATCGCCAACCGCGGTGAAATCGCCTGCCGCATCCAGCGCACCGCCCAGGCCATGGGCTACCGTACCGTCGCCGTGTTCAGCGATGCCGATGCCGATGCGCTGCATGTACAAATGGCCGACGAAGCCGTGCATATCGGTCCGGCCCCGGTGCAACAGTCTTACCTGAACATCCAGGCGATCCTCGACGCGGCGCGCCTGACCTGCGCGGATGCGATCCATCCGGGTTACGGTTTTCTCTCTGAAAACGCCGGGTTCGCCCGTGCTTGCCAGCACGCCGGCATCACCTTCATCGGGCCCAGCCCCGAAGCCATCGAAATGATGGGCAGCAAACGCCTGTCGAAAATCGCCATGCTCAATGCTGGCGTGCCGTGCATCCAGGGCTATCAGGGCGCCGAACAGGATGACGCAACGCTCAGTCGCGAAGCCGAACGCATCGGCTACCCACTGATGATCAAGGCCAGTGCCGGAGGTGGCGGGCGCGGCATGCGGCTGGTGCATGATGCCGGTGATTTGCTGGAACAGATTCGCACCGCTCGCTCCGAAGCCCTGCACGGGTTTGGCAGCGACGAACTGATCCTAGAACAGGCGTTGATCGAGCCCCGGCATGTCGAGGTCCAGCTGTTCGGCGACCAGCATGGCAACCTGATCTACCTCGGCGAGCGCGATTGTTCGATCCAGCGCCGCCATCAGAAAGTCATCGAGGAAGCGCCGTGCCCGGTCATGACCGCCACTTTGCGCCAGGCCATGGGTGAAGCGGCGCTCAAGGCCGGTCGGGCGGTGAATTACGTCGGTGCGGGCACCGTGGAATTCCTGCTGGATGTGCGCGGGCAGTTTTATTTCCTGGAGATGAACACCCGGCTGCAAGTGGAACACCCGGTCACCGAACTGATCACCGGCCTGGATCTGGTTGCCTGGCAACTGAACGTCGCCGAAGGACAACCGCTGCCGTTGCGTCAGGAGCAGGTACAACTCAACGGGCATGCCATGGAGGTGCGCCTGTATGCCGAGGACCCGACCCGGGGCTTTCTGCCACAAACCGGGCGCATAGACGCTTGGGAACCGGCACTGCAAAGCGGCGGCGTACGGATTGACCATGGCCTGATCGAAGGCCAGCAGGTCAGCCCTTTCTACGATCCGATGCTGGGCAAGATCATCGCCCATGGTGCCACCCGCGAGGAGGCCCGGCGCAAGTTGCTGCGGGCGGTGCAGGACAGCGTCCTGCTGGGGGTGCAGAGCAACCAGTGCCTGCTCGCCAGCCTGTTGCAGCACCCGCAGTTCATCAGCGGCGAATTCAGTACCGGATTCATTGCCCGGCAATTCGCTGACCATCCGTGCCTGCATCCCCCTGTACCGAGTGCCGAGGAACTGGCGATTGCCGCCGCCCTGCTTTACCAGACCTCGGCCCAGATGCACCGCGGGCCGCTGGCCGGGTGGCGCAACAACGCCAGTGTGCCGCTGCATTATCGCCTCGGCCTGGACGATCAGCAGTGGTCAGTGGCGCTGAACGCTGTACCGGGCGAAGCCTGGCGTGTTCAGGTCGCCGGCCGCAGCCTTGAACTGAAGATCATCGAGTGCGACGGGCGCTGGGCCACCCTGGAAATCGACGGCATCCGTCGTCGCCATGCCTACCGACTGCACGCCGGGCAAATCTACCTGTTTACCCGCCCCGGCAGCCTGCGACTGGATGACCGGACCCAGGCATTGGTCAGCAGCCAGTTCAGTATCAGCTGCGGCACCCTCAAGGCGCCGATGGACGGCGCCATTGTCGATGTGCTGGTCAACGAGGGCAGCCCGGTCAGCAAGGGGCAATTACTGGTGGTGCTGGAGGCGATGAAAATGGAGCATCCACTCAAGTCGGGCATCGATGGCGTTCTCAAGCGCCTGCAGGTGCGCGTCGGCGATCAGGTGAAGAATCGTCAGATTTTACTGGAGGTCGAATAAGCCGCTAGGCGGAACCGCCGCGTTTGGCTACGCTCAAAGCCTATCAGGACGCGGATACCAGGAACCCTGCAATGCCTCACTGGCTGGTCATTGATCTGGAAGCCACCACCGATGAGGGTGGCTGGCCAGTAACTGAAATGGAAATCATCGAAATCGGCGCCACCCTGGTGGACCGCAAAGGCCGCGAAGTGGATCACTTCCAGTGCTTTGTGCGGCCATTGCGGCGGCCGTTGCTGACACCGTTTTGTCGGGAACTGACGCACATCACCCAGGCCGATGTCGATGCGGCCCGGACGCTGAGCGAGATCTGGCCGTCATTCGAACGATGGCTGGGGCAACATCATTCGCAACTGGAAGGCTGGATAAGTTGGGGTGATTACGATCGCCAGCAGCTCATTCAGGAATGGCAGCGGTTGCAACTCGATAGCGTCTTGAGCCGCACACCGCACATCAATCTCAAGCAGCGCTTTGCCAAGGCCCGTCGCTTGGAACGCCCGCTGGGGCTCAATGGTGCACTGCAGCTGGCAGGTCTGCAATTTACCGGTCAACAACACCGTGCGCTGGAGGATGCACGCAATACCGCGCGCCTGTTACCGCAGATTTTCCCTCCTTCGGAGAGGTGACGACTCCGGCCCCCTTGTGCATACTGGCCGGCCCTTTTTAGCCCTTTTCGAGGAATCGCCCATGTTTAAAGTCAACGAGTACTTCGACGGCACCGTCAAGTCGATCGCCTTTGGCACCGCTGAAGGTCCGGCGACCATCGGCGTCATGGCTCCGGGCGAATATGAATTCGGCACCAGCCAGCGTGAAATCATGCACGTGGTCTCCGGCGCGCTGACCGTCAAGCTGCCGGACAGCAACGACTGGGAAACTTTTGCCGCCGGCAGCCAGTTCAATGTGCCCGCCAACAGCAAATTCCAGCTGAAAGTCGCCGTCGACACCGCTTACCTGTGCGAATACCGCGGCTAAACCCTCGGGTTTTCACGGCAACAAAAAACGCCCGTGTCTTTGAAGACACGGGCGTTTTTCATTTCAAGGCGATTATTCCAGGATGGTCACCGGCATACCGACTTCCAGCCGTCCATTGCTGTCATTGACCAGATTCTGCCCGAACATCGCGCCATCCGCTTCGGCACGATACTTCTGCAAGGTCGCCAACGGTTCGCGATCTTCGCTACGTTCGCCGGTTTGCGGATCGATGGTGGTGAGGATGCAGCGTGAGCACGACTTGACCACCCGGAATTCGACATCACCAATGCGAATGCGCTTCCAGCCATCCTCGGCAAAAGCGTCACTGCCCTCAATAACCAGGTTCGGTCGAAAGCGCAGCATTTCCAGCGGGCGACCGACCCGTTGCGACAGATCTTCCAGCGACGCCTGACCGATCAGCAACAGGGGGAAGCCATCGGCGAACGCCACCTGATCGTCTTCCTTGCCGTAGCCGGCCTCGGTAGTACGCGCCCGCTCCAGTGGCACATGCACCAGACGCGTCGGCTTGCCAATGAATTCACTGACCCAGGCACCCGCCGCATCGCCGGCATCCGGCACGCGCAAGCTGTCGCGCCAGATGGTCACGCCGCGCAGCTCAGCGTCGCTACCAGGCAACGCGATATCAATCGGCGGGTGACCGGGAGCATTGAGGGTCAGGCCGCCATCGGCATTCCACAACGCCGAGAGTTGGCTCATCTGCGCCACCGCCCGCTGGGTCAGGAAACGCCCGCTGGCCTCGTCCACCAGCATCCAGCGGCGATCGCCGTCCAACCCCAGCTTGTCGAGGCCGACTTGCTGCAAGGTTTCACCCTTGCCGGATTTCAATGGATAACGATAAAGCGCGCTCAGTCGCAACATGGCCAGCTCCCTGGTAGGCAAAAACGCCACCCTATACGAGCCTGCTCCCTGAATCAAAGTGCAAAAACAACTGTAGGAGCGAGCCTGCTCGCGATGGTGTGTCAGCTGCCCTGATGTTGACTGACACACCATCGCGAGCAGGCTCACTCCCACAAGGATTACATCGTTATCAGGCAGGGACGGCGTCCAGCATCAGGCGCTGGCGCACCACGTCGACGAGCTTGTCCGGCTGGAACTTGGAGAGAAAATTGTCGCAGCCGACCTTCTTGACCATCGAGTCGTTGAAGCTGCCGGACAAAGACGTGTGCAGCACCACATAAAGGCCACGCAGACGTGGGTCGTTGCGGATTTCCGTGGTCAGGCGATAACCATCCATCTCCGGCATTTCCGCGTCGGTGAAGACCATCAGCAGTTTGTCGGTCATGTTCACCCCGGTGTCGGCCCAGGCCTTGAGCATGTTCAGTGCCTTCAGACCATCACTGGCGATGTGCATTTTCACGCCCAGTTGACCCAGGGTGTCGCGCAGTTGCGCCAAGGCCACATTGGAGTCATCCACCAACAGCACCTCACGTCCACGGGCACGCTCGAGCACCGGGTCATCGAGTTTGTCGCGGGACACCTTGGCGTTGTAGGGCACGATTTCCGCCAGGACTTTTTCCACGTCGATGATTTCCACCAACTGGTCGTCGACCTTGCTGATGGCGGTCAGGTAGTGTTGGCGACCGGCGCTGGTCGGCGGCGGCAGAATCGCTTCCCAGTTCATGTTGACGATACGGTCCACGCCACCGACCAGGAACGCCTGCACGGAACGGTTGTACTCGGTGACGATGATTGTACTGTTCGGGCCCGGCACCAGCGGACGCATGCCGATCGCCTGGGACAGGTCGATCACCGGCAGGGTCTGGCCACGCAGGTTGACCACGCCGCAAACGAACGGGTGGCGTTGAGGCATCAGGGTCAGTTTTGGCAGTTGCAGGACTTCCTGCACTTTAAACACGTTGATTGCGAACAATTGCCGCCCGGCGAGCCGGAACATGAGAATTTCCAGGCGATTCTCACCCACCAGTTGCGTACGTTGGTCTACCGTATCGAGAATGCCAGCCATCAATGACTCCTGGGCTTGTACTGATGAATTCACTAATAGAGGGTTATCGGCTGTTTTTGCCAGACCTTGACCCCTGCGAAATGCCATGCTTAACCATTGATGTCACATTAACATCATGGTTTACTGGCGCTATGATTTGATCTGCTGCATGCACTGCGCGGCGACCGTTATTTTCGCCCAAGGTTCCGTCGCATAAGGGATTCCCCTAGCAACAATCAGCCACAACCTGATATTCGCAATATCCAATAGCCATTAATGTGACGCCATTCTCATTGCATGAATGGAGTCAGGCTTTTGTGTGCGATCGCAGGTCAGTGGCCAGCCACCCTCTCAAGTAGTTTCCCCGCCTGTGTTCAAGCCGGCCGGAATGCGATCTCACGACGAAACGGTTACGTCGGGACAGCCATTGTCCCCGTCGACACGCACGACATCCCCTCATTAGTCATGACGTTGTGGAGATAAGCATGCCGAACAATCGTAAAGAGTGGGCAAAGCGGGTCCCGGAATTTCTCGTCGAAGCCGAATCACTCCTGGCCAAAACCGAAGAATGCCTGAGCCATCTGCAACTGATCAGCAATGACAAGGACGCCATCGACTGCATGCTCAGCACGCTGCTCAAACTCGCCAGCAAGGCGGACGCCCTCGCACTGGCGGCGGTTTCAGAGTTCTCGCTGCACATTCATGGCTTGCTCAACCACGCGCAAAATCACATGGCACTGCACGACGAGGCCCTGGGTGCGTTGAAAGACTGCCTGACATTGATTGCCTGGCAACTTGAACTGATCGACCAGAAAACCGGCCAACTGAGTCTCGATGAAACCGAACAGACGACCCTGATCGAGGCCTTTGCCTTCCAGGTCGGCCAAAGTCAGTTTCAACCACCGGTTAATTCCAAACCGTTCGCACTCGTTCCCTACCTGGAGCGGCAGGCTTAGATCCACGGAGTCGTGTCGCGCTACACACTTAATTGTCATGACTGTGCAGTAACTTGAGCGCGCACATGTCGCAATTGAATACTGCATACCCATTAACGACAGCGGCAAATAAAATAACTATTCTTTCCGGCAATGGCGTGTCTGTCCCGACTAGGGTTTTGCCTGACGTCAAAAGACAATATCCATTGATAAACGCCCCCCTCCGACAACGATAACCACACTTTCCAATGTGGAACTCACCTGCGCAACACCTTGCCTCCTGACGCCCAGGACATATATCGCATGCGCGACCAACGGTATCTTAAGTGGTATTATGCCGCCCATTAGTTGACGTCAATTAATGGCAATATGATTGCCACGGCTGTAGCCTGACCAAGTTCCAGGCTGAATTTTCTTATACAGAAACTATGCACCGTTGAAGTTGTTGTACAACATTACAAAACAGAGACCCGTCAATCAACATGGCCGGTCTGCCCGCAGCGAACATCCATTGGCTCCATCCGCTATGTACGCCAGCCTCAAGTCAATTGCCACGTGGCCACCCTCCCGAGAAAACGCGCGTCGGTTCACGCTTTTGCTATGTGCCTGCTCCACCCTTGGCAGCCTGCTGATCTATTTTCTTTCCACTCATCTGCCGCTGGGTCTGCTGGTGCTCAACATGGCTGCCTTGGGTTGTGTCTGGGTGCAATATCGCCTGTCGCGCAAGTCGATCAAGTTCCAACCCCAGGAACTCGCCGACCGTCTGCTCCAGGTCCAGGAAAACGAACGCCACCGGCTCAGCCGGGAACTGCATGACGACATCGGCCAGTTGCTCACCGCCGCCAAACTTCAAAGTGACTGGCTCAAGCGCCGGATGCCGGAAGAACTTCAGGGGCAATGCTCCGTACTTTGCGACACCCTGGAAGAAACCCTCGCCAAAGTCCGCGACGTGTCAGCCATCCTGAACCCCCGGCAGCTGACCAGTCTCGGACTGGAAGCCAGCCTGCGGGCACACCTGCTCAAGACGCTGGCCAATACCTCCGTGCACTGGAGCCTGGAATGCCACCAACGCCTGACGGGGATTCCGGAAGAAATGGCCGTGGCGGCCTATCGCATTACCCAGGAAGCGGTCACCAACATACTGCGGCATGCCCAGGCAAAGAATCTGCTGGTTTGCCTGCAGCGTTTGCCCCAGGGCCTGTCATTATCGATCAGTGACGACGGCCAGGGATTCGCCCCGGCCACCGACCCGGGTCGAGAAGGCCAGCGTGGCATGGCCGGGATGTCGGAGCGGATCAGTCAACTGGGCGGCACATTGACCGTGACCAGCGAACCGGGCAAAGGCACTCAAATCGAAGCGCTCTTCCCCTGGGCACCACGCTCGCTCGAACGAGCCAGTACAAATAAGGTTATGCATTGACTTGTAACTTACTCCTGGTGGATGACCACTCGCTGATCAGGGCTGGCGTGCGCGCCCTGGTGCTGGACCTTCCTGGCTATGCGGTCATCGGCGAGGCCGATGACGGCTCACAGCTGCTGGCCATGGTCGAGCATCTGTCCCCGGATATCGTATTGCTGGATATATCCATGAAGCAGACCGGCGGCCTTGATGCCTTGCAGCAACTCAAGCGAGTCCGCCCGCAGAGCAAGGTATTGATCCTGTCGATGCACACCGATCCGGCCCTCATCATGCGAGCGCTGGAATCCGGGGCTCACGGCTACCTGCTCAAGGACACCACGGCCACCGAACTGGCGCATGCCCTGGAAGCCTTGCGTAACAACGAACGCTACCTGAGCCCGGCCATTGCCCATACCGTCATCACCCAGGCACTGACCCGGAACCAGAAAAACCCCGAACCTGCCGACTCGCACAACCTGACGGCCCGTCAACTGGAGATTCTGCGGTTGATTGTTCGGGGAAAATCCACCCGCGAAATAGCCAACGGCCTGGGCCTGAGCGTCAAGACCGTTGAAACCCACCGCTCGCAGATCATGAAGCGCTTGCAGATTTTTGACGTGGCTGGCCTGGTGCTGTTCGCCGTGCGCGAGCAGATCATCAGCCTGGATGACTGACAGGCTGCGACGCACTCAACAGCGGCGAGCCTTCAGGCAAGTGCACCCGAAGTGCCGCCGGCCGTGTCGAAAAGCGCAGACAGTCACCCTCGAGCGGTTCGCCATCGAGATTGATACAGAGGCCTTCCGAAGCCTTGATCTCGACCCATGGCAAGCGGGCTCTCACGAACATGTTGTCGATGCCGAAACCATCGGCCAGCAGGTTTTTCAAGGTGTCGACCACTTCCTGCGGGGCTGGCAAGATGCTGATATCGAGCAAACCATCATCCGCCAGCGCCTGCGGGCATAATTCATGACCCCCACCCGCCTGCCGACCATTACCGATGCCCAGCGCCAACAGGTCCCCACTCCAGTGAAAACCCGGCCCCTGCAACTCGCCATACGCCGCGTGCAGCTCACTGAAGCGTGACAAGCCAGTGAACAGGTAAGCCGCGCCGCCGAGTACCTTTTTCAAGTCCTCGGAGGTATTGGCCGTGACCTGACTGCCAAAGCCGCCTGTGGCCATGTTCAGAAAAACCTGCCCACCGACCTCCCCCAGATCAATGGCACTCGGCTTCATGTCCAATAAGTCCAGAGCCTGAGCAGGTTCCAGCGGAACACCGGCGGCGCGTGCAAAATCGTTGGCGGTGCCCAGCGGCATCAGTACCAGACTGGCCTGTGTCGACTGTGCTGCCATGGCTTGGGCAATATCGCGCAAGGTTCCGTCACCACCACCGGCAACAATCTGCCTGTACCCTGCCGCCAGTGCTTCATCCACCAGCCGCTGCGCGTCGCCGGCTTCCCATGTCAGCCTGACGGCCAGCTCCCAACCTTTTTCGCGACGGCTTTCGACGGCAGCGCGAACTGCTTCGTTGAGCGCCTGCTTGCCATGCAGAATCAACAGCGCCTTGCGATCGCTCATAGATGTCACTCCCCGGTATGAATAGCGTATGGGAGATGTTGACCGCGTCGATTACCTTAAAAGTCGCAAAAAAATGATGTTTTTTTCAGGCGGGCCATCTTGCGTCCTGCATGACGGGATATTTCTTACAAATCGTGAGGAATCGGCTCAATTGACCAATCAGTGTGATTGGTACAGTTTGGTGTCCAGTTTTTTCAGTTATCCGCAAGACAATCACAAGGATGTGCCATGCAACACCACGACCTGAAGTTGCCGGGGATTCCGGGCGTAACGCTCGCAGAGAAACGGCCCCGTCAGCAAGCTGCGAAACCCACTGGAGAAGTTGATATGGAGCCTCGTGTCATTGAGCTGGAAAGACACCTCAACAACATGCGAAGAGAAATGGAAGAAGTTCGCAGTGACGTAAAGTCCATCAAACACCGGCTTGCCTATTCCGCTGGCGGAACAGTCGTAGTGCTCGGCCTGCTCGGCTGGGTCGCCAACAGTCGCTTCGATCAGCTCGTGACACTGCTCCTGGCGCATTGATTCGTCTTGACGCCAAACCCGGTCAGATCAACCGGGCTTGCACGGCAGGACAGTTGCCAAGGTCAGCTCAGTACTTCACTCAGCGCAATGAAATAGACGGAATCACCTGCAGTCAGGGTGCGATGCTCCGGCACTTCGACCAGTCCATCAGCCCAGGCGGCGCTGCGTAACACCCCGGAACTCTGATTTTTGTAAATGATTGCCCGACCATTTTCCAGACGAGCGCGCAAGTACTCACGTCGATTGCCGGCGATGGGCCAGTCAAACCCTGCTGGCACCTGCACCTTCAGCGGCTCCACCTGTTTGACGCCCTGAAGACGCAAGAGATAAGGCCTGGCCAGCAAGGCAAATGTCACCAGGGTGGATGCCGGATTGCCCGGCAAGCCAATGACCGGTACGCCGCGAAAATGCCCGAACGTCAGCGGTTTGCCAGGTTTGATGGCAAGCTTCCACAAACTCAACTCACCCTCTTCGCGCAAGGCAATGCCCAGAAAATCTGCCTCGCCCACCGATACGCCACCGGTAGAAAGGATCAGATCGACATCCTTCAATTCACCGAGGCGGGCCCGCGTGGTGACCAGATCATCGGGAAGAATGCCGGCGTCGATCACCTCACAGCCCATCCGCTGCAACCAACTGCAGAGCAAAACACGATTGCTGTTATAGATCTGCCCTGGCCCAAGCGCCTGACCCGGTTCGACCAATTCATCCCCGGTCGACAGCACCGCAACGCGCACCTTGCGAATGACGTCCAGCTCGGCGCAACCGAGCGAGGCAGCCAGCCCCTGCTCAATCGGCCCCAAACGCGTACCCGCCGGCAGAATCAGTTCACCCACCGTGGTTTCCTGGCCTTGTGCACGGATGTTTTGTCCAGGGGTCAGGGTTTCGGTGAAGCGCACTCGCTCATCCGCCTGTACGTCGGCATTTTCCTGCATCTCGACACAATCGGCGCCGGCGGGAACAGGCGCCCCGGTGAAGATTCGTGCACAGGTGCCCGGCATCAAGGCATCAGGTGCCTGCCCGGCAAAAACCTTCTGGCTGACGACCAGGGGTTCTCCCGTCCAGTCGGCTGCACGCAAGGCATAACCGTCCATGGCGCTGTTGGGCCATGGCGGCAGATCAAGCGTCGACACCAGATCATCGGCCAGCACTCGCCCCTCGACCCGCGCCAACGGCAAGCGCTCGCGTTCGACAATTCTCGAGGCGTCAGCCATTTCCAGCAAACGTGCGAGCGCCACCTCGACCGGCATCAGGCTGCCGGACTTGCCCGGCTTACCCGCGGGATTCACAGGGAGCCGCCTGTTTCAGATGAGGCACGAAATTGCAGGGGCGATGCCGTGAATCCAGCTGCTCGGCAAGAATGCCATCCCAACCGGTGCGTACGGCATTGGTCGATCCCGGCAAACAGCAGACCAGCGTGCCATTGGCCAGACCCGCCAGCGCGCGGGATTGAACGGTCGATGTGCCGATGTCCGCCACCGAAATCTGCCGGAACAACTCACCGAATCCATCGACTTGCTTATCGAGCAGGCAACTCACTGCTTCCGGCGTACTATCGCGTCCAGTGAAACCGGTGCCGCCAGTGATCAGCACCACCTGTACGACATCGTCGGCAATCCAGTTGGCCACTTGCGCGCGAATTTTGTAGAGATCATCTTTGAGCAACACCCGGGAGGCCAGGTTGTGGCCGGCGGCGGTCAAGCGGTCGACAAAGACCTGGCCTGAGGTATCGGTTTCCAGGGTTCGGGTGTCGCTGACCGTCAGCACCGCAATGTTGAGCGGGGCGAAAGGTACATCAGCCTTGGCTTTCATAGGCTCATCCAGTTGTAGGAGAAACAGCCCGGTGTTATATCACAGCGCCCCATTTTTTCGCCGCCCCCATGGAGACTCGCCATGACCTCGAATCCGGATTTACCACCCTGCTCCATTCTCCTCCTGGCAGGCGGTCGCGGCCAACGCATGGGCGGTAAGGACAAGGGGTTGGTGCAATGGCACGGCGAACCGCTGATTGCACACCTGCATCGCAAGACGCGCCCGCTGAGCGATGACCTGATCATTTCCTGCAACCGCAATCTGGAAAAGTACGCGCCCTACGCCGACCAACTGGTTCATGACGATGAAGGCGATTTTCCGGGGCCATTGGCCGGCATTCGCGCCGGCCTGAAAGCGGCTCGCCACCCGCATCTGCTGGTCTTGCCTTGCGATGTACCGCGCATCGATGAAGCGCTGCTCGCCAGCATGCGCGAAACGGCGAGCCAACATCCCGACAAACCGTTGATGCTGCGCCATGACGAGCATTGGGAACCTCTGCTGTGCGTCATTCCCGTGGCACTTCGCGGTGATTTCGAACGCGCCTGGAGCGACGGCGAGCGTAGCCCGGGGCGACTCATGCGCAAACTGGGCGCAACCGCGCTACAGTGTCCTGACAACGACCCGCGCCTGGCCAACCTCAACACGCCGGAACTGTTAAGCACGCACGGCACTGTGTCAGACTGACAGCACCCGAGGAACTTGCACACGCCGTATACGTCTCAAGTTCAGTAACCAAAAGTATTCAATTTCGGAGACACACCCATGACTCAACGGACCCTGGCCACTTTCATGCTCGCTCTGGGCCTCACGACCCTCGCCGGTTGCGCCTCGCCTACAGTGATCACCTTGAATGACGGTCGCGAAATCCAGGCCGTCGACACGCCACACTATGACAAGGATTCGGGCTTCTACGAATTCGAGCAGCTGGATGGCAAACAGACCCGCATCAACAAGGATCAGGTTCGCACCGTTAAAGAGTTGTAATCTACGCGGCGACTACCGGATACAGAAATGCCCCGACTTGTCGGGGCATTTGCTTTTCTTAAATCCGGAAACCAAGCCTGTTCGTCAAGGGTTTGGCTCATTGGTCAGTTGATCTACCCGGGCCAGCGCTTGCGTGGCTTCGGTGATGCACTTCCTGTCATCGTCGGCCGCTCGAGCCGATTCCGCGCTGGCCTGCATCCGCCTGATTTCCATGGCGGTATTTTCGGACGTGGCCGGCAGGCTGGAAACCTTGTTCTTGAGTTCCTGGAGCTTGATGGTGCAAAGGTCGTGGTCTGCGGCGAATACGGGAGAGGCCAACATTACAGCGCAAATGAACATCCCGGCGAAAACGGTACGTCTCATTGGTATCTCCTTGCATGGAAGGTTTCGGGCCGCACGATCTGGCTGCTGTACCGAGGGTCACTGAATGCCACGTTCGTGGGGCCTGTTCAAATGACTGCAAACCCGCCCATTAATTCGAATTTTCCAATCAACGCACTGAATCGGATTTTAAAACACTTGATCACCATTGCAGGGTGATCGTGCTCTCGAACTCTCTTTCCTGCCCCGTGACCGGGTCCACAAATTTCAGGCCTTGGGCCAACAGCTTCAAGGGATTGGCGTAGTCATCCTCGATATCCTTGAGTACCTGAGGATAGAACGGGTCGTTGCAAATGCTCGCGCCTAACGCGGTCATATGTACCCGCAGCTGATGTTTCTTGCCCGTCACCGGATAAAGGCCATAGCGCCAGAGATCACCGTTCCTTTCCCTGACTTCGACAGCCGTTTCAGTATTGCTGGCACCCGGTCCTTCCTGCATGCGGAAGAAAGGCTCGCCATCGATGAGCCGGCTTTTATGAACCAATGGGAACGAGAGCTCAGGCAACGCCGGGGCAATGGCCTCGTAGCGTTTTTCGATCTGGCGCGAAGGAAACAGCGATTGATAAGCCGAGCGACTTTGAGGGTTGGCGGAAAACAACACCAGCCCCGCCGTATGCCGGTCTATACGATGCAACGGCACCAGGTGCGGGTTGTCCAGACGACGGATCAACCGTCTCAGCAAGGTTTGCTCGACATATTCACCCGCTGGCGTCACGGGTAGAAAGTGCGGCTTGTCCGCCACCACCAGATGCGCGTCCGCGTAGAGGATCGACTCGATCACCGGGATCGGTTTTTCGTCCGGCACTTCGCGAAAATAGTGAATGCGCAGGCCTTCCTTGTAAGGCAAATCGAGGGCGATCGGCGTGCCGTGCCCATCGAGAACGCGGCCCCGGGCGATTCGGTCCAGCCACTGTTCACGACCGATGGCGCTGAAATGCTCGCACAGGCAATCGAAAACGGTCGCCCACGCACCAGGTGGCAAGTAGAGCGTACTGGCCTGGTTGTGTGCAGCGGAAAAAGGTGAACTGGACATACGAAAACTCTAACCCTCGATACAGAGCGGCATTATCCAACAGCACCGGGAACGAACCTAGCGAAGAATCCTCAGGCCGGTATCTGCGTGCGCGCCGCCGCTTCGGTGTACTCCTTGAGCCAGCGCAACACATCGACCGCCTCCCAGCGAACTGGGTCGTACAGTGCATACAACAAACCTTGATAACCCACGACGTCCAGTTGCCGGTGGTAGCCTGCGCGCTGAAACAACGCTTCGATTTCAGCGAAACAGGTATTGAAGTGCAGTTTGTTGAAAGGTGTTTTGCCTTCCGTTACCAGGCCGTCCAGACGCAATTCGAGGACAGCCTCGCGGACCACGTCCACCGACATACGGTTTACGCTGCTCTTCAATTGTTCGACATTGACCACGATTCATCCCTCTCACCCCGGATATGGCTGCACCACCCTGTTCCCAGGGACCGCGATGCAGCAACCCGAATAACTGTATGCGCATACAGTATCCGAATCGCCGTCTTTAAGCCAAGGGATCAATCGTAAAGTTCGACCGGCGGGTGCCCCACCCTCACAAAAATTTAACGCAGAAAGGTCACTACTTCGTCGGCGCTGAACGGCCAGCCCAGCTCGGCGCCCGTATCGACCCGGCGCAATACAGGAATACGCAGGCTGTAGGCTGCGAACCATGATTCGTCGTCAGCGATGTCCACCAGCTCCACCAGCAGGCCACGCTCGACAAATTCCATCAGCATGGCTTCGGCCACTTCACACAGATGGCACCCCAAGGTGCCGAACAGCTGACATTCAGGAAGCATGAGCGCTCAACCGAAAAATTTGAGTGCCTATTCTAGGCCTGCCCCGAAAAACCGTCGAGCGCCCGGGCGCGTCAAAACCGGCAATGAGCAGCAGGGACAGGCCACCACTCAGTCCTGGCTGACCGCGCCGATCTTGTGCACCGACAAATCCGCCCCGTAATACTCTTCTTCCTGACTCAGGCGCAGACCATGGAGCGCCTTGATCGCACCGTACACCGCGAAGCCGCCGGCCAGTGCCACCAGCACACCCAGTGCCGTACCGATCAACTGGCTGATCAGGCTCACCCCGCCCAGCCCTCCCAGCGCGCTCTGGCCGAAGATACCGCAGGCAATTCCCCCCCACACGCCACACAGTCCATGCAGCGGCCAGACACCCAGCACATCGTCGATCCGCCATTTGACCTGAGCGGCGGTAAAGCACCAGACAAACAGTGCCCCGGCAACGGCCCCGGTCGCCAAGGCGCCCACGGGGTGCATCAAGTCCGAGCCGGCACAGATCGCCACCAGCCCGGCCAGCGGACCGTTGTGCAGAAAGCCCGGGTCATTGCGCCCGACAATCAAGGCCGCCACCGTGCCACCGACCATGGCCATCAGCGAGTTCACCGCCACCAGCCCGCTGACCCCTTGCAGGGTTTGCGCGCTCATCACGTTGAATCCGAACCAGCCGACGATCAGGATCCACGACCCCAACGCCAGAAACGGAATGCTCGATGGCGCGAAAGCCACCAGGCGCCCTTCGCGGTAACGACCATTGCGTGGCCCGAGCAACAGGACCGCCGCCAGCGCCAGCCAGCCGCCCATGGCATGAACTACCACGGAGCCGGCAAAATCATGGAAGCCGGCACCAAAGTGCTCCAGCAACCGGGCTTGCAAGCCAAAGTTGCCGTTCCAGACCATGCCTTCGAAGAAGGGATAGACGAACGCCACGATCAGAGCCGTCGCGCACAGTTGCGGTACGAATCGCGCACGCTCTGCGATACCACCGGAAATGATCGCCGGGATCGCCGCGGCAAACGTCAGTAAAAAGAAAAACTTCACCAGCCCATAACCGTGATCGGCATTGATCACCGCAGCCGGCTGCATGAAGTTGACCCCATACGAAATCCAATAGCCTATAAAGAAGTAAGCCAGGGTTGAAACCGCGAAGTCGCTGAGGATCTTCGACAGCGCGTTAACCTGGTTTTTTTGTCGGACCGTACCGACTTCAAGAAAGGCGAAACCGGCGTGCATGGCCAGCACCATCACCGCACCGATCAGGATGAACAGCGTGTTGGAACTATGGAGCAGACTGTCCACAGCGCTTTGCAGATTTTCCATGGATTAGGCAGACCTTAAGGCTGAAAAAGGCACCAAAGCAGTTCGTGCGGGCAATCCATGCACCAAGATGTGTCGCCTCCAATGGAGAGCGCCACGCCCGATGAACCGCTTTGGCGCACAGCATTCGCCGAAGTCGATCATGATCGGGGACATTTGCTCGGGTTTTGATTGTTTGAGTTATGGTTTACGTAAATCATGCCCGGCAACAGCGCATCCGCGCAGGCTGGCGCACCAGCACACAGCAAAAGTTGTACCAGTCATTTGTACTGAACCTTCGTACAAGGCTCATACTCGAACGTTTCAGACGCCACTTATGGAGATCACCAATGGCCAGCATCAAGGCAAAGACTGCTCAAGAAATCCTGATGAATGACTTTCAGACACTGGTCAACGACACCGAAAGGCTGCTGGAACACACCGCTTCCCTGGCCGGTGACCAGGCCGATGAATTGCGCGAGCAGATCCACGACACACTGCTGCGTGCACGGGAAACCTTGAAACTGACCGAAGACTCCCTGCGCGAACGCGGCAAGGCTGCCGTGACCGCCACCGAGGATTATGTCCAGGCCAACCCATGGCAATCGGTCGGGATCGCCGCCGGTGTGGGTTTCCTGATCGGCCTGCTGGCAACCCGGCGCTAATGATGGCGATCGACGAAATCGGCGCGTCCACGACAGGCGCAAGTTCCTCATCGCGGCGCCTGGGTGCCGCCGTTCTTGGATTACTGCACAGCCATGTCGAACTGTTCGGCATCGAACTGCAGGAACAAAAGGCGCGCACCGTCAGCCTGCTGCTGTTTGCAGGCCTGGCGCTGGTGTTCGCCCTGCTGTTGCTGGTGGGGTTGTCCACGCTGGTGCTGATCCTGTTTTGGGACACCTATCGCCTGGCGGCCATCATCGGGCTTTGCTTGTTCTACGCCCTGGCAGCGATCTTCTGCGGCATTCGCCTGAGAGCGGCGATTTTCGATGAGTCCTCGCCCTTCCACGGCACGCTGGAAGAGTTGGCAAATGATCGGGAGCGCCTGTTGCCATGAATCTGCCTGAATTGCCTCAAAACAGTTCGCGCACGGAAATGCGCAAGGCGCTGATCAGACTGCGCATGGAAATGCATCGCCAGGAAATCCGCCACGAATCCGCGCAACTGCTGCAACCCCTGCAGCGTGTTCGCGGCATGACGCAAAACCTGCACGAAGGCCTCGGCCTCAAGCACGCTCCACTCTGGGGCGTCGCAGCGGTGACCCTGCTGGGTTTTCTGACCGGCAAGGGCGCAAAAAATGGCGGGGTCGCAAGCCTGACCCGCCTGGTTCAGCTCGGCACCACACTGGGCCCACTGATAAAGCTGGTCATGCAAGGCTCCTCTCGCAAACCCTGAGCCGTTTCTATCTGGCTGCATTCTTGCAATACCCGTGGGATGAACCTCTTGATCGAGGGGTTCAATCCTGCGTACCTACCCGGTGTCCAGGCCCTATCCAAAAACAAGATCAACCAAGGAGGATTTGTGATCGATGGGCAACCGCTCGCCTGCTTTCAGCCGTTCATCGATACCGCCACCGGCCGTATCGCAGGTGTCGAGGCGCTGGGTCGATTGCGTCAGGCCAACGGTCAATTGGCATCGGTGGGACCACTGTTTTCCGATCCACGGACCAACGCCACTGCACTGCGTCGCCTGGATCGCCAGCTGCGCGACAACGCCTTGAGCCGACTGCATGAAGCGCCCTCGGACTGGTTTCTCAGTCTGAATATTTCCCCGCGCTGGATCAGCCGATTACGCCCTGAACAGCCGCTGCCAAGTCTCAGTCAACTGAGCAAGTACGGTATCGATCCACAGCGAATCGTTTTCGAAATTACCGAACTGGGGGGCGATATCCAGCGCTTGGCCGAAGTGGTGACGCGTTACCGGTCAGCCGGTGCGCGAATCGCCATCGATGACTTCGGTGCCGGCTACTCCCAGCTCGATCGCGTGCTGGCGCTGCAACCGGACATCCTCAAACTCGACATGCGTTTATTCCAGGCAGCGGCACTGGGCGGTCCCAGCAGTGACGTGGTCAAGGCCCTGGCGCAAATGGCCGAGAAAACCGGTTGCTGGATTATCGCCGAGGGCGTGGAAACCGATGCGCAGCTCAATTTTGCGCTGGAGTGCGGATCACGCTACGTGCAGGGATTTTTGTTCGCAGGCGCACAAGAAGACTTTTTTCCCACCGATGCCTTCGTTGAGCCCTTTGCACAACTGCGTCAGCGCTATGTTCAGCAGAAACTGGCCGAGCGCGGTCGTCTGATGATCATGCGCCGGCAACTCAGCGAACTCATGGCGATCCTGCAAGCCTGGGCCCAGGCTCGCGCCCCGCTCAGTGACTTGCCTCAACTCGACGCCTTCCCCTGGCTGTTGCGCTTCTATCAATGCGACCGACATGGCACACAACTGACGCCGAACCTGGAATGGCGTAACAACGCGTGGGTCGCCGACAATCGCTACCTGGGTCATAACTGGTCCTGGCGTCCGTACTTCTATCACCTGCTCGCGCAGGGCTGGGAAGAACGGCAGTTGACCCTCTCCAACACGTATCGCGATGCCACCAGTAATCAGTACTGCCTTACTGCCGGGCAGTTTTTTGATAGGGGGGAGCGCTTGTTGCTCATCGATATCGATGCGGTCGGGTTCTAGGACGAGCCTATACACAAGCCTGTGGATAACACGCGCACTTGCAGGAACTGGCTTGCCAGCGAAGACGGCGGAACAGTCAATATCAATATTGGCTGACAGTCCCCTTTCGCTGGCAAGCCAGCTCCTACAAGGGAAATGCGTTCCCCGACGCAGCGCGAAAACTAATTGAGAACACCCCCTGGTACCCCTTGCAGGGCACGGTGCGAACCGGGAAGCTAGGAACTCAATTCACCCGACGGAGATACCCGCCTTGGATTGGCACACCCTGCTTACCCGCGAACGCCTCGGAAAGCCTCTGCACAGCCCGCAAGAACTCGGCCGCAGTCCTTTCCACAAAGATCATGACCGCATCATTTTCTCGGGGGCGTTTCGTCGTCTGGGACGCAAGACCCAGGTGCATCCGGTTTCCAGCAATGACCATATCCACACGCGGCTGACTCACTCGCTGGAAGTCAGCTGCGTCGGCCGTTCGCTGGGCATGCGCGTCGGTGAAACCATCCGCGGGGCCCTTCCTGAATGGTGCGAACCCAGTGACCTGGGGATGGTGGTGCAATCGGCTTGCCTGGCCCATGACATCGGCAATCCCCCATTTGGTCACTCTGGCGAAGATGCGATTCGTCACTGGTTCCAGCAAGCTGCCGGCCGTGGCTGGCTCGATGCAATGAGCGAAGCCGAACGCAACGACTTCCTCAATTTCGAAGGCAATGCCCAGGGTTTCCGGGTGCTGACCCAATTGGAATATCACCAGTTCGACGGTGGCACGCGGCTGACCTACGCCACCCTCGGCACTTATCTGAAGTACCCGTGGACGGCCAGGCATGCCGACTCGCTGGGGTACAAGAAACACAAATTCGGCTGCTACCAGAGCGAACTGCCCCTTCTGGAACAGATCGCCCAGAAACTCGGCCTGCCGCAACTCGAAGAACAGCGCTGGGCACGCCACCCGCTGGTTTACCTGATGGAAGCCGCCGATGACATCTGCTACGCGCTGATCGACCTCGAAGATGGCCTGGAAATGGCGTTGCTGGAATATGCCGAAGTCGAGTCACTGCTGCTGGATCTGGTGGGCGACGATCTACCGGAAACCTATCGGCAACTCGGTCCCGGGGATTCTCGCCGACGCAAGTTGGCCATCCTGCGTGGCAAGGCCATCGAGCACTTGACCAATGCCGCGGCCCGCGCCTTTGTCGAACAGCAAGACACGTTGCTGGCCGGCACGCTGGCCGGCGATCTGGTGGAGCACATGCACGGCCCGGCCAAACGTTGCGTGTTGAACGCAAAAGACATGGCGCGCAAGAAAATCTTCCAGGACAAGCGCAAGACCCTGCACGAGATCGGCGCCTACACCACCCTGGAAATCTTGCTCAACGCCTTCTGTGGCGCAGCGCTCGAGCAACACAACGGTCGGACGCCATCTTTCAAGAGCCGGCGGATTCTCGACCTGCTGGGCAACAACGCACCCGATCCAAACGGCGCGCTGCACACATCATTTTTGCGAATGATCGACTTCATTGCCGGCATGACGGACAACTACGCCAGCGACATGGCGCTGGAAATGACGGGGCGCTCCAGTCACTGAGGAGCACTGGCTGATCAACCATTACGCCGCCAGTAATGGCCGATCAGCCACTAAAAAACCAAGTGCATTCAACACTCGCTGAATCCCCCTACAGTTGATGTCGAGTGAACTGATCGATTGCCCGGTATCGACGCGAAACAATCACGGCTACTTTGTTATATAAAAGAAGCGTGAATAATATGATCAAAGACAATCTGCGCATCTTGCTGGTGGAAGACCATCCGTTTCAGCTAAGGGCCACTCAATACCTGCTCGAAAGTTATGGCTTCACCCGATTGACCACAACCGACTGCGCCCAGGGCGCTTTGCAACAAATGCTTGGTGCCGAACAGCCTTTCGATATTCTTTTGTGCGATCAATGCCTTCCCGATATTTCCGGAATTGATCTGGTCAAATTCGCCAGTCGCAACGGGATGATCAAACAGGCAATCCTACTGAGTAGCCTGACGCCTGATGAACTGGATGGACTTGAAAATATGGCAAGCATTCATGACCTTCCATTATTGGGTTATTTGGTCAAGCCATTGAAACAAGCCGAACTCACAAAACTGTTGATTTCAAAGCCGTTGAACACCAACCAAAAAGCCCGATCAACATATAATAAAAAACATACAAAATAATTCATTAACAGCACAACCAAATTAAACCAACCGCTAACCATTTATATAAAAAACCTAGTTGACGCGTAAGCCTATTCTTTTTCACCTGTAGGAACATTCCTATTTTGCTGCTACAGGTAGGTCAGTTCATACGTGCCCCCAACTATCTGAGCTAAGGTGCGCGCTTTATTTCAGTTCGCATGGGATTTGATTATGAACTCCGTTTTTATCGTCGACGATCACCCCGTCATCCGACTTGCAGTTCGCATGCTGCTAGAACACGAAGGCTACAAAGTCGTCGGTGAAACTGACAATGGGGTCGATGCCATGCAGATGGTTCGTGAATGCATGCCCGATCTGGTCATTCTCGACATCAGTATTCCCAAACTGGATGGCCTGGAGGTGTTGGCCCGATTCAATGCAATGAGTACCCCCTTGAAAACATTGGTACTCACTGCACAATGCCCAACACTTTTTGGAATTCGTTGCATGCAGTCCGGCGCTTCCGGATATGTCTGTAAACAGGAAGATCTCAGCGAACTGGTCAGCGCCATCAAAGCAGTACTATCGGGTTACAACTATTTCCCGAGCGAAGCGTTGAACCCGGTTCGTGGCGATGAGGTGCGTAATGCCGAACTGGAGTTATTCAAATCCGTCAACGACCGGGAGTTGATGGTATTGCAACTTTTTGCTCAAGGCCGTACCAACAAGGAAATTGCCAAAGGCATGTTTCTCAGTAACAAGACTGTCAGCACTTATAAAAAACGTCTCATGCAAAAACTCAAGGCCAAGTCGTTGGTTGAACTCATCGAAATGGCAAAACGCAACGCGTTGGTGTGAGAAACAGGATGCCCGGTCATTTAAAGGACTACCTGATACTGATGGCCGTGGGCCTGTCCCTGAGCACCTCATCGCTCGCGGCCCAGGGCAGCGAACACTTCGCCTTGCTGAGTCGCTCGACGGCCGGACAGCTGGACATTCAATTGGACACATCGCAAAGACAGTGGCTCCAGTCCAGGCAAGAACTGATCCTTGGCACCTCGGCACCGGATTATCCGCCCTTCGACTTGACCCTCAGTGGCCACGACTATGAAGGCTTCACCGCCGATTACGCGGGCACACTGGGCCAGGCCACCGGTTTACCCATCCGGGTTCAGCGCTTTGCATCCCGTGGAGCCGCCATTGAAGCCCTTGAAAAGGGTGAGGTCGACCTGCTCGGTACCGCCAACGGGTTCGAAGCACGCAATGCCGACATCGTACTGTCCACGCCCTACGCCGTGGATCAGCCGGTCCTGGTGACCCGTGAAGGCGAAACCAGATCCCTGACCGATGGCCTCGAGGGCATGCGCCTGAGCATGGTGTATCACTACTTGCCGCTGGAGGAGGTCAAGACCCTTTATCCGAAGGCGATCATCACGTCCTATCCGTCCTACCAGAATGCGATCAATGCTGTTGCCTTCGACCAGGCTGACGTGTTTCTCGGCGATACCATCTCCACCCACTACATGATCAACAAGGGCTATCTGAATAACATCCGCATGGCCAACTTCGGCAAACACGAAGCCCACGGTTTCAGTTTTGCGGTGCACCGCAACAATCCCGAACTGCTTGGCATCATCAATGCGATGCTCGTCGCCATCCCCAACAGCGTTCGAGAAAACATTGCCAAACGCTGGAGTGCCGGTAGTGACATTCTGCTCACCGATCACAAACTGGAGCTCAGTTACAGCGAAGAACGCTGGCTGGCGCAACACCCGGTGGTACGCGTGGTGGTCAACGAAGCCTTCGCACCCCTTACCTTTTTCGACAGTGCCGGCAACTTTCGAGGGGTTGCCGCAGACCTGCTCGAGTTGATCAGATTGCGCACCGGTTTACGCTTCGACATCCAGCGCAGTCGCAACGACAGCGAAATGGTCCAGCGAATCAAGGATGACCAGGCAGATCTGATTGCCGCACTGCTTCCCAGCGCACAACGCGACACCCAGCTGAACTTCAGCCGTCCCTACCTGCAAAATTCCTATGTCCTGCTGACGCGCAAGGCCCCGGACAGCCCGACCAACCTGACGCAGCTGAACGGCAAACACCTGGCCATAGCACAAGGTCATCCGCTGATGGCTTATCTGCGTAGCGAGTACCCGCAGATAAAGCTCGTCGAGACCCCGGACACGTTCAGTGCCGTAGAGATGCTGGCCGAGGGTCAGGCAGAGGGCACGGTGAACTCATTGGTGATCGCCAATTACTTCATCTCATCCAGACTGTTCGAACCCACCCTGCAGATCAGTACCACCATCGGCACCGAGCAGGCAGCCTTTTCCCTGGCGACCGGCCGGCAAGCCAAGGAACTTCATGACATCCTCAACAAGGCCCTGTTGAGTATCGCGCCGGAGGAACTGGGCATCATCAACAGCCGTTGGCGTGGCTATTCGGCGTCATCGCAAAGCACCTGGCGCAACTATCAGCGGCTGTTCTACCAAATCGTCATCGGTGCTGGTGTGCTGTTACTGATTTCCGTGGCCTGGAATGCCTACATGCGGCGCCAGATCAATCAACGCAAGGCTGCGGAGCGTGCATTGAACGATCAGTTCGAATTCATGCGCTCGCTGGTCAACGGCACCCCTCACCCGATTTATGTGCGCGATCGTCAGGGCCTGCTGCAAAGTTGCAATGACAGTTACTTGCAAGCCTTCAGCGCCAAACGCGAGGACGTCATCGGCAAAAGTGTCATCCACGGCACCCTGAGCAATGCCTTCGAAGCCCAGGAATACCACGCGGACTATCAGCGAGTCGTGGCCGAGGGCACCCCACTGATTCTCGACCGTGCGCTGCATATCGGCGGCCGTCGGTTGACGATCTATCACTGGATTCTCCCCTACCGCGACTCAAGCGGCGAAGTGCAAGGCATCATCGGTGGCTGGATCGACATCAGCGAACGCCGGCAATTGTTCGATGACCTGCGTTGCGCGAAAGAGCGTGCCGATGAAGCCAACCGTGCCAAAAGCACGTTTCTGGCCACCATGAGTCATGAGATCCGCACACCGATGAATGCGGTCATCGGCATGCTCGAACTGACACTCAAGCGGATCGAACACAACCACCCTGACCGCCCGGCCATCGATGTGGCGTACAACTCGGCGAAGGATTTGCTGGACCTGATCGGCGACATACTCGACATCGCGCGCATCGAATCCGGACACCTGAGCCTGAGCCCGGAACCTGTCAATCCGCGAGAGATCGTGGCGTCGGTGGTGCGGATTTTCGATGGGTTGGCCCGGCAGAAAGAACTTGAACTCCAGCTGGATTTCAGCCCGGCCACTCCGTCCTTCGATGTCCTGCTGGACCCGCTGCGTTTCAAGCAGGTGCTGTCCAATCTGGTCAGCAATGCCATCAAGTTTACCGAGCACGGCCAGATCAGGATTAGCGTCGACCTGCACCCCACCGCCGAGCACGATCAGGTGCAGATGCAGTTGCAGGTCGAGGACAGTGGCATAGGCATCAGCGAAGAGGATCAACGGCGCCTGTTCGAACCCTTCGCTCAGGCCGATAACGCCGGGCAAACGGCCCGAGGTGGCACCGGGCTTGGCCTGGTGATCAGCCGCAGCCTGTGTGAAAGGATGGGCGGCAGCTTGCAATTGAGCAGTCAGCCGGGTGTCGGTACGCAAGTACTGATGTCGCTGCTTTTGCCGACACTGCCAGGGGCGTCCCGGGTGGAAAAAACCGAAACGCAGATCCACCACGCCACAGCCTCGTTGAACGTTCTGGTGGTCGACGATCATGCCGCCAATCGTTTGCTCATTTGCCAGCAACTGGAGTTTCTGGGTCATCGGTTCAGTGTCGCGGAGAATGGGCAGAAAGGCTTGGAGGTGTGGAAAACCGGTGCGTTCGATCTGGTGATCGCCGATTGCAACATGCCGGTCACGAATGGATATGAGCTGGTCCGAGCCATTCGCCGACATGAAAAACAAACGCAACAGGCACCCTGCACGGTTCTGGGTTTCACTGCCAATGCGCAACCGGAAGAAATTCAACGCTGCAAGCATGCCGGAATGGATGACTGTCTGTTCAAACCCCTGACCCTGACCGCCCTGAGCCAATGGGTCGAAGGCATAGCACCGACCGCCCTCGTTCCGGCTTTCAGCCTGGAAGGCTTGCAGCAGTTGACCGGCGGCAATCCCGTGCTGAACCAGCGACTGTTGACCGAACTGCTCAACAGTAACCGTCTCGATCGCCAGGGGTTGCTGGCACTCTGCGGCTCCTTGGACCCGCAGGCCTTTATCGATATCGCCCACAAGATCAAGGGTGCCGCGCGAATCGCCCAGGCGATTCGCTTGATCGACAGCTGCGAAGCGCTGGAAACAACTTGTCGCAACGACTTCCACCCCGACAAAGTCGCCGAATGCTGTGCCGCAGTGGAACGTGCCCTGCTGGAACTGGATCAGGCGCTGTTGCAACAAATCGGACAGAGCGACGAAAGCAGAATCACAGAGGCTTAACTATGCTTGGACGCTGAGCAGTGTGTTAACCATCATGGAGTGACCTGCATGTCCAGCCCACTGCGCCCGGATCAACGGCGGCTCCCGCTGCACATTCATATCAGCGTGATGCTTACCTGCCTGCTGTTGCTGACCGGACTGGTGCTGGGCATTTTCAATTATCAGCAATCCACCCAGATCATCCTGTCCAGCAGCGAGAAGCTCTTCGATCGCATCGAGCAGGATGTCCGCCTTGACCTGAAAGCGACCTACGAACCGATTCGTCACCTGCTGAGCCTGCAGATCCTCAACCCCGCCGTACAGGCACCGGACCTGGAGCAACGCCTGGCGTTGCTCAAACCCTTCAGCCAGTCACTCACCGACAACCCCGATCTGGCGTCACTGTATCTGGGCTACGGCAATGGCGATTTTTTCATGGTTCGCCCCCTGCGAACCGACGACTTGAAAACACTGCTCAACGCCCCGAAGACAGCGGCCTATCAAGTGTGGAGCATCGAGCGAAGCAGTGGCGGCCAGGTACATTCGCAATCCTTGTTTTTCGACCGGAACCTGGCTTTCATCAGCCGTCAGGATAATCCCGACGATCCCTACGATCCGCGTAGCCGCGCCTGGTTTACCAGCGCCGCCCGCGACAACGATCAAATCACCACAGAACCCTATGTCTTTTTCTCCACCCACAACGTCGGCACCACCCTGGCCCGACGCAGCGGCGAGCAATTGGTCATGGGCGCGGACCTGACCCTGGTCGAACTCAGTGCCACCCTGGCCAAGCATGTGGTGACCCCTGCTACCGAAATCGTCCTGTTCGATGCCCAGGGCAACGCCATTGCCTACCCCGACGCCAGCCGGCTGATCATCGACGATCAGACCGTCCGCCTGGCCAAGGCCGCCGACCTGAGCCCCAGCCTGGGTGCCCTACTCAACAACCCTCCCGAAGGTAATCGCCTGAATGTCGGCGGTCGCCAATGGATCGTCGCCCGCAGCAGCATGCAGGAAGGAGGCCCCCGGGGACTGCAGTTGGCACTTTTGGTGCCGGAAGATGAATTGCTGATCGACGCTTACCGCGTGCGCTGGCAAGGTGCGCTGATTACCCTGGCGACGCTGCTGTTGTGCGTGCCGCTGGGCTGGTTGACCTCCAGAGTCCTGGTCAAGCCCCTGCGCGCACTGGTGCAGGAAGCGGATGCGATTCGCAGTTTCGATTTCAATTTTCCGCTGTCCCGTCGCTCTCCGGTGCTCGAAATCGACCAACTGAGTGTGTCGATGACGCGCATGAAAGACACCCTGGCGAGCTTCTTCCAGATCACCGACAGCCTAAGTGCTGAAACCCGGTTCGCCCCGTTGCTGCAACGGGTGCTTTTTGAAACCGTGAAAATCGGCCAGGCCCAGGCCGGCCTGATCTATCTGCGCGAAGGCGACGGCGATCGCATGGAACCCCACGGCCTGGTCATCAACGAGACTGCGCAGCCCCTGTCGTCGTTCGATATCCACGCGCACGAACTGCATAACCCGCAGAGCCCCGCCTGGCTACAGCAGTTGTCGAGTGCCGACAATGTCGTCTGTAATCTCGGTTTCGAACAGGCGGGGGATTTGCAGAAAGTGCTGCTGGCACTGGACTGTCCCCGGGTGCACCTGATCGGCATCCGCTTGCACAATCGTCATAACGAAACCGTGGGTCTGCTGGTGTTTCTGCTGGCCGACAGCGGCAACCAGAGCGACCTGGAGAAACTTCGCCCGGATCGCATTGCGTTTCTGCAGGCCGTGTCCGGTGCAGCGGCGGTGAGTATCGAAAGCCAGCGCCTGCAAGCCCGACAGAAACAACTGCTGGATGCCTTCATCAAGCTGCTGGCGGGTGCAATTGACGCAAAGAGCCCTTACACCGGCGGGCATTGTCAGCGTGTGCCGGCCCTGACCCTGATGCTTGCTCAAGCCGCTGCCGCCAGCAAGGATCCGGCCTTCAACGGCTATCAACCCACCGATGATGAATGGGAAGCCCTGCACATCGCGGCCTGGCTGCACGACTGCGGCAAGGTCACCACCCCGGAATACGTCGTGGATAAGGCCACGAAGCTGGAAACCCTGAACGATCGCATCCACGAAATCCGCACCCGTTTCGAAGTGCTCAAGCGCGATGCCTGGATCAGCTACTGGCAGGCGCTCGCCCACGGCGGCGATGAGCAACACCTGACGCAACTGCGTGAGGCCACCCTGGCCGGGCTGGATGATGACTTCGTCTTTGTAGCCCGCTGCAATCTCGGCAGTGAAGCCATGGCCGAGAGCGACCTGCAACGCCTGCGCAGCATCGGACAGCGCACCTGGACCCGAACCCTGGATGACCGGCTGGGGGTTTCCTGGGAAGAGAATCAGCGACAGGCCCGTACCCCGCCTCCCGCTTTGCCGGTCGCCGAATCGCTGCTGGCGGACAAGCCCGAGCATCTGTTCGAACGCGCCGAAGCCGAACTGATTGCGCCGGACAATCCCTGGGAGTTCAAACTTAATGTACCCCGCTACAAGTACAACCGTGGCGAACTCTACAATCTGAGCATTACCCGCGGCACCCTGACCATTGAAGAGCGCTACATCATCAATCACCACATCGTGCAGACGATCCTGATGCTCAACCATCTGCCCTTCCCCGGCCACCTGCGCAACGTGGCGGAAATCGCCGGAGGTCATCACGAAAAGATGGACGGCACCGGCTATCCAAAACGCTTGAAGCGTGAGGACATGAGCCTGCCGGCGCGGATGATGGCGATCGCCGATATTTTCGAAGCGCTGACCGCTGCCGACCGGCCGTACAAGAAGGCCAAGCCATTGAGCGAAGCGCTGGGCATCATGGCCACTATGTGCCGGGAGGCCCACATCGACCCTGAGTTGTTCGGGTTATTCATCAAGGCGCGCATCTATCTGAAGTACGCCGAGCGTTTCCTCGACCCACGGCAAATCGATGTGGTAGACCCGTCAGGCCTGCTGATCAAGGCAGGCCTGACGGCGTGATCAGCAGTCGGTCAGGCGCAGGAAAATCGCCGCCAGTTGCTCGATACCGGCCTGGTCCTGCGCAGTGAAACGCGCCAGTTTCGGGCTGTCGAGGTCCAGTACACCGATCAGGCGACCGTCCTTGACCAGTGGCACCACCAGTTCGCTGTTCGATGCACTGTCACAGGCGATATGCCCGGGGAATGCGTGCACATCTTCGACCAACTGCGTCTGCAAGGTGGCCGCCGCGGTTCCGCACACACCCCGACCGAACGGAATCCGCACGCAGGCGATCTGCCCCTGGAACGGGCCCAGGACCAGTTCTTCGTTGCGATTGAGGTAGAATCCGGCCCAGTTCAGGTCATCGAGCTGATTGAACAGGAACGCCGAAAACTGCGCGGCGTTGGCAATGAAATCCCGCTCATCCGCCAAGAGTGACTCAAGCTGCGCGTGCAGCATGCGGTAGCCTTCCAGGCCCTGGCCGCTCTTTTGTAAATCGATCATGCCTTGTGCTCCAACAGTTTCAGCCCGACCCAATAACGGGCAAATTGATAGGCGCAACGTCCGTTACGATTGCCGCGCCCCGTGGCCCAGCGCACCGCGAGGATGTCCAGCTCTTCGGTGCGTTGCCACTTGAGGCCGGCCTTGTCGGCCAGTTGACCGATCCAGTGCTCGACGACGTTGAGAAAGTGTTCCTGGGTGAACGGATAGAACGACAGCCACAATCCGAAACGATCCGACAGGGCGATCTTGTCCTCCACCGCCTCGCTGGGGTGCAATTCGCCATCGACCCGTTTCCAGTTTTCGTTATCGCTTTCCTTTTCCGGCACCAGGTGGCGACGGTTGGAGGTGGCGTACAGCAACACGTTGTCCGGTGCCTGTTCCAGGGAACCGTCGAGTACGCTTTTGAGCACGCGATAGTCACCCTCGCCCGACTCGAACGACAGGTCATCGCAGAACAACACAAAACGCTGGGGCAGTTTGGCGATCTGTTCGACCACCCGCGGCAAATCCGCCAGGTGATCGCGCTCGATCTCGATCAGGCGCAAACCGGCCTCGGCGTGCTCTGCCAGCAAGGCGCGGACCAGCGAGGATTTACCGGTGCCGCGCGAGCCCCAGAGCAACGCATGGTTGGCCGGCATGCCATCGAGAAACTGTTGGGTATTGCGCCCCAGTTGTTCCACCTGGCGGTCGACGCCGATCAGGTCGGACAAACGCATATCGAGGCTGACCTGCAGCGGCAGCAGAAAGCCGCTACGGCCCTCGCGTTGCCAGCGCGCGGCCAGGCAGGTTGTCCAGTCGATGGCTTGCCGAGGGGTAGGCAGCAACGGTTCGATACGGGCCAGAACGGCATCGGCGCGTTCAAGAAAAGCATTCAATCGGGAATCCACGTCTTCTCCTCGGGCACGTTCACAGTAATGATGGCGATACAGCGACAACACATAGGGCTCCATGACCGGGATCAGCCCCGATACAGAGACTCGCGAGAACATCGGCATCCATGCATCGGCTATGCTTGAGCAGCGAAGGGAAACGAAAGTGATCCAACACCCCATGGATATCAAGTTCACCAACCGGCTGTCTTACAAACAAGCCCGGCTGACCGTGCTGGTCGGTTTTATTCTGGGCACGCTGCTCAGTCTGCTGCAAATAGGCATCGATTATGCCAGTGAAGACGCCTCCATCAACCGTGAAATCCTGTCTTTGCTGGAAATCAGCCACAACCCTGCCTCGCGCATCGCCTACAACATCGACGCCGAACTCGCTCAGGAACTGACCCTGGGCCTGCTGCGCTCGCCGGCGATCATCGGCGCCAGGCTGACCGACAACAACGGCAACGTGCTGGCCAACGTCAAGCGCCCCGGCCTGCAAAGCGGCTATCGCGTGCTCAGCGATCTGCTGTTCGGCGCCGACCGGCAGTTTGAGGACCGCCTCTATCTGGACCACTTGCCAGGCGAAGCCCTCGGCACGCTGCAACTGGACGTCGACACCTACTCATTCGGATATCGGTTCCTGCGTCGCGCCGAAGTGACCCTGCTCAACGGTTTCGCCCGCAGCCTGATCCTGACCGGCCTGCTGCTGGCGCTGTTCTATGTGATGCTGACCAAACCCTTGGTGCGGGTGATCCGTGAACTCAGCGGCCGCGATTCGCGCAGCATTGAACCCACCTCCCTGGAATGCCCGACCGGGCACGCCAATGACGAAATCGGCGTGCTGGTGAAAGTCGCCAACCAGCAATTCGAAAATGTCGCCACCGAAATCCAGCAGCGGCGCAACGCGGAAAACCGCCTCACCGACTACCTCAGCCAACTGGAAAACATCGTGTCGGCGCGCACCGCCGAACTCAAGGCGATCAACACCCGCCTGAGCCAATCCAATGAAGAGCTGGAAGTCGCCCGCAGTACTGCCCTGGACATGGCCGAAGCGCGTTCGGTATTCCTGGCCAACATGAGCCACGAAATCCGCACGCCCCTCAATGGCTTGCTGGGAATGATTGCGCTGTCGCTTGACGGCCCGCTGACTGCCGAGCAACAGCAACAGCTGTCCATTGCCCATGACTCGGGCAAGGTGCTGGTGGAATTGCTCAACGACATTCTGGATCTGTCGAAATTCGATGCCGGCCAGCTTGAACTCGAACACATCCCGTTCGACCTGGCCTCGCTGATCGAAGACACCGCCAACTTGCTGTCGCAAAACGCGGCACCGAGTGTCGAGCTGACCTGCCTGATCGATCCGCAATTTCCGGCACTGGTACTCGGCGATCCGACCCGGGTCCGGCAGATCGTCAGCAACCTGCTTTCAAACGCCCTCAAGTTCACCCGTTTCGGGCGAGTCGATGTGCGCCTGTCGACCGCCGGCGATGGCGTCAGAATCGAGGTCTGCGACACGGGCATCGGCATCCCCCAGGACGCTCAGGTGAAAATCTTCCAGCCCTTTACCCAGGCCGGTGCCGGAATTACCCGGCAATTCGGCGGTACCGGATTGGGCCTGGCGCTGACCTACAACCTTTGCGAAGCCATGCAAGGGCGCCTCACCATCAGCTCGGAAGCGGGTTTCGGCAGCCAATTCTGCGCGCAACTGCCACTGCCCCGGCACACCCGGGCCCTCGTACCGCCGTCTTTGAAGGGCAAGGTCATCGCCATTACCGCCGCCAGCAGTGGCCTGGCGGAACTGCTGGGTAGCGTGTTACCTGGCTGGGGAGTGGACTATCAGCAGCGCGCCATCGACGACCCGTTGATCGGCCTGGATTTCGACATGCTGATTACCGATTGCCCGGAATGCTTGTTTAACCTGCGCCCTACCTTCACCGCGCCGATTTTGCTGGTGACCGCTTATGGCAATTTCATGCCCAGCGAACAAGTCAACGCCCTCGCCCCCTTGCAGCAGCAGGCACGCCCCTTGGCACGCAATGCGCTGCACCAGAACCTGCGCCGCGTCCTGCAACCTGAAATCGCCACCATTGGCGACATCAGGATCGATGCGCAATCCCCACAACGTCGCGCGCGGGTGCTGCTGGTCGAGGACAATCCGGTCAATCAACTGGTGGCCAAGGGCATGCTCGGCAAACTCGGGTGCGAAGTGATCGTCGCCGCCCATGGTGTCGAGGCACTGGATCAGTTGGAAGGCAGCGAGTTCGATCTGGTGTTGATGGACTGCAACATGCCGGTGATGGACGGCTATGAAGCGAGCCGGCAAATCCGCCGCAGCGGACGCTGGCCGCAATTGCCTATCGTCGCCCTGACCGCCAACGCCATGTCCGAGGAACGCGAACGTTGCCGTGCGGCGGGCATGAGCGACTACCTGGCCAAACCGTTCCGCCGGGAAGAGTTGGTCGCGCTGCTAGATATCTGGATACCCGTTACGACAGTGCCTTGATTTGCCCCAACAGGTGATCCAGGCCGTCGCGCAACTGATTCAGGCGATCCAGATCCACGCCGCTGTCGCACAACAGTCGAGCCTTCAGCGGTCCGACCTGATCGCGCAATGCCAGACCGGTCGGCGACAGGCTCAAATGCACCTCACGCTCATCCCGGGCCGAACGCTGACGCTGTACCAGCTGCAGTTGCTCAAGGCGCTTGAGCAACGGCGTCAGCGTGCCGGAGTCCAGCGCCAGGCGCTCGCCCAGGGCCTTGACGGTGGGCTGCTCCGGTACTGTTTCCTGCCATTCCCACAACACCAGCATCGCCAGGTATTGCGGGTAGGTGAGGCCCAGTTGATCGAGCATCGGCTTATAGGCACGAATCACCGCCCGGGAAGCAGCGTACAGCTTGAAGCAGAGCTGGCTGTCGAGGTTCAGGGAGTCGACGGACAAGGTGTTCATTTGAGCAGGGCTTCGATCTCGCGGCTCAGGTCCTGTGGCTTGGTCGCCGGGGCGAAACGCTTGACCAGCTTGCCGTCCTTGCCGATCAGGAACTTGGTGAAGTTCCACTTGATGCCCTGTGAACCGAGCACGCCCGGTGCACGCTTTTTCAACTGCACGAACAGCGGATGGGCATCGGCGCCGTTGACCTCGATCTTTTTGAACAGCGGGAAACTGACACCGTAGTTCAACTCGCAGAACTCACTGATCGCGCCTTCGTTACCCGGTTCCTGCTTGCCGAATTGATTGCAGGGAAAGCCCAGCACCACCAGGCCTTTGTCCTTATAGGTCCGCCACAACTCCTCCAGCCCTTTGTACTGTGGGGTGAAACCGCATTTGCTGGCGGTGTTGACCACCAGCACGGCTTTGCCGGCGAAATCCGCCAGGGTTTTTTGCTCACCCTTGATAGTGGTGCACGGGATGCTCAGCAGGTTGTCGCTCATGATGAAGGCTCCGGATTCGGGAAGATGCAGCAAACATAGCGAGCAATTGAATTGTGTGCAATTTAAATTATCGGACGTCGCCCCATTATGTAGGAGCGAGCTCTGCTCGCGATGGTCGTCAACGATAACGCGGGATGCCTGATGCCCCGTGCTGCCCTCAAGTCCATCGCGAGCAGAGCTCGCTCCTACAGAGGGCCTGTTATTCGCGGGGTACCAGATCCAGGCACACCGAGTTGATGCAGTAACGCAGACCGGTAGGTGGCGGGCCATCGGGGAACACATGCCCCAGGTGCGCATCGCATTTGGCGCAGACCACTTCGGTGCGGATCATGCCGTGGCTGGTGTCGCGAATCTCGACCATGGCACTGTCGCCGATCGGCGCATAGAAACTCGGCCAGCCGCATCCGGAATCAAATTTGGTTCTGGAATCGAACAGCGGCTCGTTACAGCAGATGCAGTGGAAAATGCCGTCGACCTTGCTGTCGTTGTATTTGCCGGAGAACGGGCGTTCGGTGCCCTTGAGCCGGCACACGTTGTACTGCTCGGGATCGAGCATGGCTTTCCATTCTTCCAGGGTTTTTTCCAACTTTTCCATCATCACACCTCGGCGGCTGAAAAAGCCCGATCTGTACCTTTTCCACGGATCAGGCGGCACGTATGATTGCGCCTCGTCAAACGCCAGTCTGGCAGCCAGACCACGCGCATTCAAACGGATTTACGGATGCTGCCTCTCAAGGCGTCAGGCCTGTGCGATTGCGCAGGATTCCCAGTACGGTTGTTCACACGCCGCCTGGATCGTTCATTTTCGGGAACACATCGCCATGCAGGTCAGCAAATCGAACAAGCTCGCCAACGTCTGCTACGACATTCGCGGCCCGGTGCTCAAGCACGCCAAACGCCTGGAAGAGGAAGGCCATCGCATCCTCAAGCTGAACATCGGCAACCCGGCGCCCTTTGGTTTCGAAGCGCCGGATGAAATCCTCCAGGACGTCATCCGCAACTTGCCGACCGCCCAGGGCTACAGTGATTCCAAGGGCCTGTTCAGCGCGCGCAAGGCCGTGATGCAGTACTACCAGCAAAAGCAGGTGGAAGGCGTCGGCATAGAAGACATCTACCTGGGCAATGGTGTTTCCGAGCTGATCGTGATGTCGATGCAGGCCCTGCTCAACAACGGCGACGAAGTGCTGGTGCCGGCACCGGACTACCCACTATGGACCGCGGCAGTGAGCCTGTCGGGTGGTAATCCGGTGCACTACCTGTGCGACGAGCAGGCCAACTGGTGGCCGGACCTGGCGGATATCAAGGCCAAGATCACCCCGAACACCAAGGCACTGGTGATCATCAACCCGAACAACCCGACTGGCGCGGTGTACTCCAAAGAAGTGCTGCTGGGCATGCTGGAACTGGCCCGCCAGCACAATCTGGTGGTGTTCTCCGACGAAATCTACGACAAGATCCTGTACGACGATGCCGTGCACATCTGCACCGCTTCCCTGGCTCCCGACTTGCTGTGCCTGACCTTCAATGGCCTGTCCAAGTCCTATCGCGTCGCCGGTTTCCGCTCCGGCTGGATCGCCATTTCCGGCCCGAAACACCATGCCCAGAGCTACATCGAAGGCATCGACATGCTGGCCAACATGCGTCTGTGTGCCAACGTGCCGAGCCAGCATGCGATCCAGACCGCGCTGGGTGGTTATCAGAGCATCAACGATCTGGTGCTGCCGCCCGGGCGCCTGCTGGAACAACGCAACCGCACCTGGGAACTGCTCAATGACATTCCTGGCGTGAGCTGCGTCAAGCCAATGGGCGCGCTGTATGCGTTCCCGCGCATCGATCCGAAAGTCTGTCCGATCCATAACGACGAAAAATTCGTCCTCGACCTGCTGCTCTCCGAGAAGCTGCTGGTGGTACAAGGCACGGCCTTCAACTGGCCGTGGCCGGACCACTTCCGCGTCGTGACCCTGCCACGGGTCGATGACCTGGACATGGCTATCGGGCGCATCGGCAACTTCCTCAAAACCTATCGCCAGTAAATGGCCATCACCGTGCGACGTCCACAGGCGTCGCACGGTGATTCATTCAGCAACACATGTTTACGCCCTGCCGAATCCAGTCATCTCGTTTCCCGACCAACCACACACAGCCCGTTCTCGCCTAACAACGGCGGGCGCTGCAATGCCCACAAGTCTTACAAACACTTCCCGGTACAACGTCGGAAATACCCTGCAAGCAGCTAAGCTATTGCCGTAGGACACAGTTTGAAATAGTCACCTGGTTGAATACCCCGGTGCAGCACCTTATATACCCCGCAGTACGCTACATCTTTAGCATAAGGAGATTTCTACAACCATGATGCGCATCCTGCTGTTTTTGGCCACTAACCTGGCGGTCGTGCTGATTGCCAGCATCACGCTAAGCCTTTTCGGCTTCAACGGGTTCATGGCGGCCAATGGGGTTGATCTCAACCTCAATCAGCTGCTGATTTTCTGTGCGGTCTTTGGTTTCGCCGGTTCCCTGTTCTCGCTGTTCATCTCCAAGTGGATGGCGAAGATGAGCACCAGCACCCAGATCATTACCCAGCCACGTACTCGCCACGAGCAATGGCTGCTGCAAACCGTCGAGCAACTGTCCCGTGAAGCCGGGATCAAGATGCCCGAAGTCGGGATTTTCCCGGCCTACGAAGCGAACGCGTTCGCCACCGGCTGGAACAAGAACGACGCACTCGTCGCGGTCAGCCAGGGCTTGCTTGAGCGTTTCTCGCCGGATGAAGTGAAGGCCGTTCTGGCTCACGAAATCGGTCATGTGGCCAATGGCGACATGGTGACCCTGGCGCTGATCCAGGGCGTGGTGAACACCTTCGTGATGTTCTTCGCACGGATCATCGGCAACTTTGTCGACAAGGTGATCTTCAAGAACGAAGAAGGCCAAGGGATCGCCTACTACGTGGCGACCATTTTCGCCGAACTGGTCCTGGGTATCCTCGCCAGCGCCATCGTCATGTGGTTCTCGCGCAAACGGGAATTCCGTGCCGACGAAGCCGGGGCAAACCTGGCCGGTACTGCCGCGATGATTGGCGCCCTGCAACGCCTGCGTGCGGAACAAGGTCTGCCAGTGCACATGCCGGACACCCTGAATGCTTTTGGCATCAACGGTGGCCTCAAACAGGGCTTCGCTCGCATGTTCATGAGCCATCCACCGCTGGAAGAGCGTATCGACGCACTGGCTCGTCGTCGGGGCTGAGTGCTTCCAAGGCAAACAAGAAGGCCCGCAGTGATGCGGGCCTTTTTTATGCGCTTAAATATTGGGTGTTCTTTCGGCCCCCTTCGCGAGCGGGCTCGCTCCCACATTGGACTTGCGTACAACACGCCCCCCTGTGGGAGCGAGCCTGCTCGCGATGGGGCCGGAACAATCAACAAGCATTACCGGCTGGAAACCCGATACACCCGTTCCTCAAGCCGCGTAACACCCGCCTCCAGAAATTTCCCGCTCTCGCTCAAGACATCCTGATCCTCAAGGATCTTCAACCCCCACGCAGCCCCGAACAACCGCTGCACTTCATCGTCGAGTACGGCGAATGGTGGCCCGGACATTTGTGCCTGATCGTAATCCAGGGTGATCAACAACCCGAGGGACTGCCTGGGCAGTATCCGTTTCAAATGTTCGGCATAGCGCTCCCGCATCTCTGGCGGCAACGCTATCAGCGCCGCGCGATCATAAAGCGCGGAGCAATCCGCCACATCACCGGCACTCAGGGAGAAGAAATCACCGCACCACAGTTCAATCGAACCGGCGCGATAGACCTTGAATGGCCCCTGCTCGCTGATGGCGGGATCGAAACCATGCTCACCGAAGAAATCCTCCACGGCTTTTTCCGACAACTCTATGCCCAGGACCTCATGCCCCTGATGTGCCAGCCACAGCAAATCCAGGCTCTTGCCGCACAACGGCACCAACACCCGTGAACCTTCCTCAAGACCCAGCTGTGGCCAGAACCGTTTCAGATGACCGTTCACCTGCGGCAGATGAAAGCCGATCTGATTCGACGCCCACTTCTTGTGCCAAAACTCCGGCTGCATAAATAACCCCGAAAATTCGATCAAAACACCCTAAAACTTATATTAGATTTAGATCAATGATCTGACTGAAGATGGTGCCATCTTAACTCTCAGGAGCTCATTCATGTTCCCCAGCCTGTACATATCCCATGGCTCCCCGATGCTGGCCCTGGAACCCGGCGCCAGCGGGCCGGCCCTCGCTCGCCTGGCGGCAGACATGCCCAAGCCCAAAGCCATCGTGATTGTCTCGGCGCACTGGGAAAGCCATGAACTCTTGGTCAGCGCCAATCCCCGGCCCGAAACCTGGCATGACTTCGGTGGTTTTCCAAAGGCGCTGTTCGAAGTGCAATATCCGGCGCCCGGCGATCCCCGGCTGGCGGCCGAGGTTGTCGAGCTGTTGAACGCAGCCGACCTTCCCGCACGCAGCGACACTCAGCGGCCGTTTGACCACGGCGTCTGGGTGCCCTTGTCATTGATGTATCCGCAGGCCGATATTCCGATCGTCCAGGTTTCCCTGCCAACCCGTGGCGGCCCCGCCCTGCAAACCCGCGTCGGCCATGCCCTGGCCAGCTTGCGCGAACAGGGTGTGCTGTTGATCGGCTCCGGCAGCATTACCCACAACCTGCGGGAACTGGACTGGCATGCCGGCCCTGAGAGCGTCGAGCCCTGGGCGCAGGTATTTCGCGATTGGATGATCGAGAAACTTGAGGCCAACGACGAAACGGCTTTGCACGATTATCGTCAACAGGCACCGAACGCCGCGCGCAACCATCCCAGCGATGAACACCTGCTTCCGCTGTACTTTGCCCGCGGTGCCGGGGGTAATTTCACCGTCGCCCACAAAGGCTTCACGATGGGCGCGTTGGGTATGGATATCTACCGCTTTGGCTGACCGTTAAACCGAGTTGCGCCCTTCGCGAGCAGGCTCGCGCCCACATTTGATCTCGGTCGTTTACACCACTTGTGTGCGCAGAATATCTACTGTGGGAGCGAGCCTGCTCGCGAAGGGCGCACCACCGGCTCAAAGGAAAAAAAAGCAAAAAAAATCCCCGAACCAGTCGGGGATTTTTTATGTTCGATCAATCAGCCCGAAAGCGGATCAATCTTCGCGATAGCGACGCAGTTTCAACTGCTTACCGGCAACGCGAGTGTCCTTCAGTTTGGTCAGCAGACGCTCCAGACCATCTTCAGGCAGCTCGACGAGGCTGAAGCTGTCACGCACCTGGATGCGACCGATGGCTTCACGGGCCAGACCACCTTCATTGAGGATGGCGCCCAGCAGATTCTTGGCGGCGATACCGTCACGCGCACCCAGCGCGGTACGGCAACGGGCACGACCTTCGGCCAATGGGATCGGAGCACGACGCTCACGGTCACCACGGTCCGGACGATCACCGGAACGCTCTGGACGATCGCCACGCGGTGCGTTGTTCGGCACCAGTGGACGCTCTTTCTCGATAGCGGCCAGGTTCAGCGCTTGACCGTTGGTAGCCTTGCGCAGCAGGGCTGCGGCCAGGGCACGCGGGCTGCAACCGATGTCGGCGGTCAGGCGATCCAGCAGATCACCGTGAGTCGATTCGGCATCGGCCACCAGCGGCGACAGGCTGTTGGTCAGCTTCTTGATGCGTGCATCCAGAACCGCTTGAGCGTCCGGCAGACGAACTTCGGCAACCTTCTGACCGGTCACACGCTCGATCACTTGCAGCATGCGGCGCTCACGCGGAGTCACCAGCAGCAGCGCACGGCCTTCGCGACCGGCACGGCCAGTACGGCCGATACGGTGAACGTAGGATTCCGGATCGTACGGCATGTCAACGTTGAACACGTGAGTGATGCGCGGTACGTCCAGGCCACGAGCGGCAACGTCGGTCGCCACAACGATGTCCAGACGGCCATCCTTGAGGGAGTCGATCACGCGCTCACGCTGGTTCTGGGCAATGTCACCGTTCAGCGCAGCGGCTTTGTAGCCTTTGGCTTCCAGGGCGCTGGCCAGGTCCAGGGTTGCTTGCTTGGTGCGCACGAACATGATCAGCGCGTCGAAATCTTCCACTTCCAGCAAGCTGAGAACGGCAGAAGTCTTCTGGTCAGCGTGAACCAACAGGTGAGCCTGTTCGATCGCGGTAACGGTCTGGGTCTTGCTCTGGATCTTCACGTGCTTCGGATCGCGCAGATGGCGTTCGGCGATGGCACGGATCGATTGCGGCAAGGTGGCCGAGAACAATACGGTCTGACGGGTTTCCGGCATGGCCTTGAAGATAACTTCCAGGTCGTCCATGAAGCCCAGTTTGAGCATTTCGTCTGCTTCGTCGAGAACCAGGTGGTTCACGGTCGCCAGCACTTTTTCGTCGCGACGCAGGTGGTCGCACAGACGGCCCGGAGTGGCGACAACGATCTGTGCGCCATTACGGATTGCTTTCAATTGTGGGCCCATCGGCGCGCCGCCGTAGACAGCCACAACAGTTACGCCCGGCATTTGCTTGGCGTAGGTTTCGAAAGCGGTTGCAACTTGTAGCGCCAACTCACGAGTTGGGGCCAGGATCAGAGCTTGCGGCTCGCGCTTGGACGGATCAATGCGGTGCAGGATAGGCAGGGCAAAGGCAGCGGTTTTACCGGTACCGGTTTGCGCCTGACCAATCATATCGTGACCGGCGAGAATGATCGGGATCGACTGCTGCTGAATGGCCGAAGGCTCTTCATAGCCGGTAGCGACTACTGCAGCGACAATATTGGGATGAAGTTCAAGAGCGGCGAAGCCGCCGATTTCCTGGGTCATGGGTCTGCCTCTAAGTGCATCCGCAAAGACCCATGCTCCAAAGCTGCGCATGCCGTGTTGAGACTCAAGAGTCGCCCTGGCAGCTTTGTCGGCGGGGATTTGCGAAAACGAATGAATGAAAAGAATCGTTAAGGAAGAGTCCGCTGTACGGACGTGCAACCGAAGCTGACTTCGGGGAATTGCGCTACCTAAACGCGGCCCGGCTAAAGGCCGGCGCGCACTATACCGGAATTTGCCGAAAAAGGGAGCCTTTTTTTAACGTAAAACTGCCGCGTACAGCGTTCTGTCACAGGCTTTGCGGATAATCGTGCAAGCGTCTATTTTGCAAAGGCCCGGCCCTGCGGGTCATGGCGCTAAAACGGTTCACCTTGAACACGCGGACCGTCGGTCCGACTCCCCTTCCCGCTCGAGGAAATGCCCTCATGAAAGAGCTCGACACCCACCGTGTGAGCCGTGAAAAGCGCGGTCATGTCCTGTTGATCGGCCTGGATCGGGTCGCCAAACGCAACGCCTTCGATCTCGACCTGCTCAACGAGCTAAGCCTGGCTTATGGCGAGTTCGAGGCCGACAGCGAAGCGCGGGTGGCGGTGGTATTTGGTCATGGCGAGCATTTCACCGCCGGTCTGGATCTGGTGAATGCCAGCGCCGCGCTGACCGAAGGCTGGCAGGCTCCGCCCGGCGGCTGCGATCCATGGGGGGTATTTGCCGGTCCCCGAGTCAGCAAACCGGTGATCGTCGCGGCCCAGGGTTACTGCCTGACCATCGGCATCGAGTTGATGCTGGCCGCCGATATCAACCTGTGCGCCAGCAATACCCGCTTCGCGCAAATGGAAGTGCAGCGCGGCATCTTCCCCTTTGGCGGTGCCACGCTACGCCTGCATCAAGTGGCCGGCTGGGGCAATGCCATGCGCTGGATGCTGACCGGGGATGAGTTCGATGCCCATGATGCGTTGCACTTGGGTTTGGTGCAGGAAGTCATGGCCAGCGAGGATTTGCTGCCCAGGGCAATCGAGCTGGCCGAGCGCATTGCCCGTCAGGCACCGCTGGGGGTTCAGGCCACATTGATGTCGGCGCGACAGGCGCGTTATGAAGGGGAAACGGCTGCTGCCCAAGGGTTGCCGGTGCTGGTGAAGAAGTTGTTGGGCAGTGAGGATGCCCAGGAGGGGGTGCGTTCGCTGGTGGAGCGGCGGCCCGGCGTATTCAAAGGCTGTTGAGAGTTGTGTCGGCATTGATATCGCAATCGCGGGCAAGCCTTGCTCCCACAGGTTTTGCGTCGTCCACCGAGAATGTGAACGACACAAAACCTGTGGGAGCAAGGCTTGCCCGCGATGAGGCCCAACCAGACAGCACTCAAGTCGCCGGGCGAATCGCCTTGATCAACGACTGCAACGAATACCCCAACCGCGGCGCCAGTGCTTCAGCCCGGGCGGTCAACCCTTCCATATCGAGCTCCTGATCCAGCTCCGAAGGCACGATCAGGATCACGTTGCCCTCCTTCACCGGCAACTCCCAGTAATGCCGGTGATAGAGCCCGCGCAGCAATGCAGCGCCCAACGGCTTGCCGTCATCGGTTGCCCACTGATTGATCACCAGCCAGCCTCCGGGATTCAGGCGTTTCTGGCAGTTCTCCAGGAAGGTCCACGCCAGATGCCCAACGCCCGGACCCACGTCGGTATAGAGGTCGACAAAAATCAGGTCCGCCGGCTCGGCGGTGTCGAGCAGTTCCAGCGCATCGCCCACGCGGATATACAGGCGCGGATCGTCATCCAGCCCAAGGTATTCGATGGCCAGGCGCGGCACATCCGGGCGCAGTTCGATGGCCTCGACATCTTCCAGCGGCAGGAACTTGAGGCAGGCCTGGGTTAGCGTGCCGGCGCCGAGACCCAGGAACAGCGCGGATTCGGGCTGTTCGTGGCATAGCGCACCGATCAGCATCGCCCGGGTGTAATCGTATTCGAGCCAACTCGGGTCGGCTGTAAACACACAGCTTTGCTCGATGGCATCACCGAATTCGAGAAAACGGTAATCAGCCACTTCCAGCACACGAATCACGCCAAATTCGTCCTGCACCTCGGCGAGCAAATGCTCGACGCGCTCCTCAGTCATTTCGTCTCCCGATCGTCGCCATGCCTTCAATATAAAAAGCGGCAACGCAATAACACCGCGAACAGGGGGCGGCAAAGGCGCGATTGTCCGCCAAGCTTCGGGAACAGGTCACGCACTAATTGCTGATAACATGGTTGTCCGAGCGTAAAACATTAGAGACCGCGATGAGCCAACCCTGGAGCCCTGACAGCTGGCGCGCCTTGCCGATCCAGCAACAACCCCGATATCCCGACGTGGCGCATTTGCAGCATGTCGAGCAAACCCTGGCCAGCTATCCACCGCTGGTGTTTGCCGGTGAAGCCCGGGAATTGCGCCGTCAGTTTGCCGAGGTGACCCAGGGCCGCGCGTTTCTGTTACAAGGCGGCGACTGCGCGGAAAGCTTCGCCGAGTTCTCCGCCGCGAAAATCCGCGACACCTTCAAGGTGCTGCTGCAAATGGCGATTGTCATGACCTTCGCGGCCGGTTGCCCGGTGGTCAAGGTCGGGCGCATGGCCGGGCAATTCGCCAAGCCCCGCTCGGCCAACGATGAGACGATCGACGGCGTGACCCTGCCGGCCTACCGTGGCGATATCGTCAACGGTATCGGTTTCGACGAAAAAAGCCGCGTGCCGGACCCGGAGCGCCTGCTGCAGTCCTATCACCAATCCACCGCCACCCTGAATCTGTTGCGCGCATTCGCCCAGGGCGGGTTTGCCGACCTGCATCAGGTGCACAAGTGGAACCTGGACTTCATCGCCAACTCGGCCCTGGCGGAAAAATACAGCCACCTGGCCGACCGCATCGATGAAACCCTGGCCTTCATGCGTGCCTGTGGCATGGACAGCTCGCCGCAACTGCGCGAGACCAGTTTCTTCACCGCCCACGAAGCGCTGCTGCTGAACTACGAAGAAGCCTTCGTGCGCCGCGACAGCCTGACCAACGATTATTACGACTGCTCGGCCCATATGCTGTGGATCGGCGACCGCACCCGTCAGCTCGACGGCGCCCACGTCGAATTCCTGCGCGGGGTGAATAACCCGATCGGCGTCAAGGTCGGCCCGAGTATGAACCCCGAAGACCTGATTCGCCTGATCGACGTGCTGAACCCGGACAACGATCCGGGCCGTCTTAACCTGATTGCGCGGATGGGCGCGAACAAGGTCGGCGATCACTTGCCGCAGCTCATTCGCGCCGTGCAGCGTGAAGGCAGGCAAGTGCTGTGGAGTTCGGACCCGATGCACGGCAACACCATCAAGGCCAGCAGCGGCTACAAGACCCGCGACTTCGCGCAGATCCTCGGTGAAGTGAAGCAGTTCTTCCAGGTGCACGAAGCCGAAGGCAGTTATGCCGGTGGCATTCACATCGAGATGACCGGGCAGAACGTCACCGAGTGCATTGGTGGCGCGCGGCCGATAACCGAGGACGGTCTGTCGGATCGTTACCACACCCATTGCGACCCGCGGATGAATGCCGACCAGTCGCTGGAGTTGGCATTCTTGATTGCCGAGACCCTGAAACAGGTTCGGCGTTAAATAGCGTCGCTCCCTTCGCGAGCAGGCTCGCTCCCACAGGTACAGCGCACTTCTGTGGGAGCGAGCCTGCTCGCGAAAGGGCCAGCTCAGACACCATCAATCCCGGCCAATGCCACCCTCAACCTTGCCGCACTCGCCCGCGGACAATTCAACTGAATCCACTCCAACCCCAACCAATCCGCCATCCGCCGCAGATTGACCGCCAACGCCAGCATCCCTTCATCATCCAGCCCCGGCTCTTCCTCATGCACCGCATGCACTGCCAATCGCCCCGCCGCCCGTTCGGCGCGCAGATCAACCCGTGCGGCGATCCGTTCGTTGTGCAAGAACGGCAGGACGTAATAGCCATAGACCCGTTTGTCCTGCGGCGTGTAAATCTCCAGCCGATAGCGAAAATCGAACAGGCGCTCGGTACGGCTGCGCTCCCAGATCAGCGAGTCGAAGGGTGAAAGCAGCGCACTGGCCTCGACCCTGCGTGGCATCTTGGGCTCGGGCAGGCAATACGCCGGTTGCCGCCAGCTCTGGACCTCGCAAATGAGCAACTCACCCGCCTCGACCAATTCATCAAGGCGTGGGCGACTGTCAGCGGGACTCAAGCGAAAATAGTCGCGCAAGTCCTTCTCGGTACCCACCCCCAAAGCTGTCGCGGCGTGCAGTAATAGACCACGCTGGGCTTGGGCCTCGCTCAATTGCGGTTGCGCAAGAATCGCCGCAGGAATCACCCGCTCAGGCAGGTCATAAAGCCGCTCGAATCCGCGCCGGCTGGCGACGGTCACTTCACCTGCGGCGAACAACCATTCCAGCGCATGCTTTTCCGCGCTCCAGTCCCACCACGGCCCTGCCCGCTCCTGGCGCGTCGACAAACTACCCGCGCCCAGCGCGCCCTGTTCCTGAACGCAAGCCAGCACCCGGTGAACCGTGTCCTGCTGTTCACGACCGAATTTCGCCAGTTGCTGATAGATGTCTTCGCCCCGGGTCGCACGTTGCATGCGCCAGCGCATCAACGGGTACATGGACAAGGGCAGCAACGAGGCCTCATGCCCCCAGTATTCGAACAAGGTGCGATGCCGGCCCTGACTCCAGGCGGCCTGGTCGAGCAAGTCGGATGAGTAATTGCCGAGACGGGAAAACAGCGGAAGGTAGTGCGAACGCACCACTGCATTGACGGAATCGATCTGCAGAATGCCCAGCCGTTCGATCAGACGGTTGAGTTGAACCGGTTTGATCGTCGCCGGCGGCTGGCGCCCGTTGAATCCTTGGGCAGCCAGCGCCAGACGCCGAGCCTGTTTGAGGGAAAAGGACTGTGTTGCGGGCATGAGCATCTCCTTGTCTGCTCGCAACCTACCTCACCGAAAGTCGGTTTGTGTAGTTGGGTTTTACTCATTTGTGCATCGGGTCGCTCCAGAACGGTTTGACCGACTCGAACTCCACATCCGCGCGGCTCATACCGATGTCTTTCAGCGCTTCATCACTCAGGCTTGCCAACAACTCGCGTTCCCGGTGAAGTTCATACCAGCGGCTGAACTTGTGCAACAGATCCGATACCAGGTGGTGAGAGTGTTTTTCTACGGCTGGATATTCATGTTGACCTTTCATCTTGTTGCCCTCCGTTTGGATGGCTTCAGTCTCGCCCCAGGCTTAAGATCAATCCAACGAATGTTTCTGATGTCACATATCTCGGAGATTGATGAATGTCGGCCTACCCGAGTATCGATACCGAAGTGCTGCGCACCTTCGTTGCCATCGCCGACCAGGGTGGGTTTACCCGCGCCGGTGAATTGGTCAATCGCACACAGTCCGCCGTCAGCATGCAGATGAAACGGCTGGAAGAAGACGTGTTGCAACGGCAATTGTTCCAGCGCGACGGCCGCCAGGTGAGGCTGACGGCGGAAGGCCAGGTGTTGCTTGGCTATGCGCGGCGCATCCTCAAGCTGCACAGCGAGGTGTTCAATACCCTGCGCGAACCGCACATGGTCGGCATGGTGCGCATCGGTACGCCGGATGACTATGTGATGCGTTTCCTGCCGGGGATTCTGCGCCGGTTTGCCCAGTCCTACCCGCTGATCCAGATCGAGGTGCACTGCGAATCATCCAAACAACTGCTGGTGCGTCAGGATCTGGACCTGTCCATCGTCACCCGCGAACCGGGCAGTGAAATCGGCCAGTTGTTGCGCAAGGAACGATTCGTCTGGGCCGAAGCGCAATGCTACAGCGCCCACGAGCAGACACCGTTGCCGCTGGCGATGTTCAACAGCGATTGTTTCTGCCGCTTATGGGCCTGCAATGCGCTCGATGCCATAGGCCGCGATTACCGGGTGGCCTACAACAGTGACAGCCTGTCGGCGATCATGGCGGTGGTCAGCGCCGGCCTGGCGGTGACCGCGCAACTGGAAAGCCTGATAACGCCCGACATGCGCATCCTCGGCGAGGATGAAGGTTTGCCCCTGTTGCCCGAAGCCAGCATCATGCTGGTGCGCAACCTGCACAACCCGTCGCCAATCACCGAGTGCCTGGCCGAACACATCATCGAAGGCTTCAAACTTTAAGGGCGAGTGTCACCGCGCAGCACACCAGATAGCCACAGAACAGTCCGCGCAACAGCCGCTCCGGTAGCGCATGGGCAATTTTCACGCCCCAACTGATGCTCATCAACCCGCCGATTGCCAATGGAATGCCGATCATCCAGTCCACCTGGTGATGCACGGCATACGTGACCAGCGTGACACCCGTGCTGGGTAATGCCAACGCCAGCGACAAACCTTGCGCCACCACCTGACTGGTGCCAAACACACTGGTCAGTACCGGCGTCGCCACCACGGCACCACCCACGCCAAATACGCCGCCCATGGTGCCGGATGCCGCACCGAGTACACCCAGCCACGGCCACGGGTAATTCATCTCCGAGGCTGCTGGTGCACTGGCGGTAAACATACGTGCCAGGTTGAGCGCCGACAGCGCGATCAGGAACCCGACAAACCCCAGACGCATGGTTTGTGCATCAATGCCCACCGCCCACAGGGAACCGAGCCAGGCGAAGCTGAATCCCATCGTGGCGAGTGGCAACGCGTGGCGCAATTCAATCCGGTTGCGCTGTTGATAACGCCACAGTGCCAGCATCACATTCGGCACCACCATCACCAGTGCCGTGCCTTGTGCAATCTGTTGGTCGAGACCGAACAGCACACCCAACAGCGGAATGGCAATCAGACCGCCGCCAATTCCGAACAACCCGCCGAGTGTGCCCAAGGCCGCGCCGAACACCAGATACATCAGAAACTCAATCACGAGCGTTTTATCCCAGTCACATCAGGCCTTCGATCCTACGCAGTTGATTCTGGCGCGGAAACGCACAGCAACGCACAATGGCTGTGCCAAATTCGCAAAAGCAATGGGCGCACCATGAATCCCAATCAACTGACCGACCAGCTCGGCCTGTTCCTCGACGTGCTGGAAACCGGCAGTTTTTCCGCCGCATCGCGCCGCCACCCCCTGACGCCCTCGGCGGTGGCCCGGCGTATCGACAGCCTGGAAAGCGCCGTCGGCAGCCAGTTGTTCATCCGCAGCACCCACGCCGTCAGGGCCACCCCGGCGGGCCTGGCATTTGCCGAGCGCGCGCGGCGCATTGTCGCGGAACTGCGCCTGGCCAGGGCCGAGGCCGTGTCCCTCAGCAGCGCCCCGGAAGGGTTGATTCGGGTGGATGCGCCGGCAGCGTTTGGTCGACGGCATCTGGCGCCGGTGATTGCCGACTTTCTGATGCTCTACCCCGGGCTCGACGTGCAACTGCAACTGATCGACAGTTTCGTCGACATGCAGGGCTTGAACCTGGGCAAGGTCGATCTGGTGCTGCGCGCCGGGCAATTGGCCGACACTCGGCTCGTGGCCACACCACTGGCGAGCATGGTGCGCATCGCCTGCGCCAGCCCCGATTATTTGCAACGCCGCGGCGTGCCGAATGATCCGGCCCAACTGATTGACCACGATGGCCTCGATTGGGCCGGTCTGGCACCCCCCTTTGCCTGGCGTTTCGAGCAGGATGGCCAGATGCAATTGCATCGCCCGTCGCGCATTCGCATGAGCGCCAACAATGCCGAAGCGCTGGTCTGCGGCGCGCTGGCCGGTCTGGGTGTCGCGCACTTGCCGACGTGGCTGGCCAGCGAGTACTTGTTGCGCGGCGAACTGTTGCCCCTGTTCTGCGAAAGTGGCCTGCCCAAACCGGAAAGCGCCGGGATCTATGCCTTGCGCCTGGAGCAGCAACCCAGCTCCCGCAGCCGTCTGCTGCTGGAATACCTGAAAACCCGTTTCAGTCCGATCCCTCCCTGGGATCTGGTGCTGCAAACCCATCTGGGCCGCCACTAGGCTAGAATTGTCTGGTGCATTAAAGATTTGCCCGCTAGATTCATGACGATCACCGATCAAGGCTGCGAAATGACCACCGAGCGCAAAAACCCGGACAACTGCGACGATCTGCTGCTGGACAACCAGGCCTGCTTCGCCCTGCACTCCACTTCGCTGATGATGACCAAGGTCTACAAACCCTTGTTGCAAGCGTTGGGCCTGACTTATCCACAGTACCTGGCGATGATGGTGCTGTGGGAACAGGACGGTTTGACCGTAGGCGAAATCAGCGCCCGGCTGCTGACCGATCCCGGTTCGCTCACCCCCTTGCTCAAGCGCCTGGAAGCCGAAGGTGTGCTCAGCCGCACCCGTAGCCGTGAAGACGAGCGCGTAGTAATCGTCGAACTCACCGAGCAAGGCCGGGCCCTGCGCGACAAGGCGCGGGACATTCCCCAGTGCATCCTCGGCGCCAGCGGCATGACGCTGGAACGACTGCAGAACCTGCAAGCGGAGCTGCAAGCACTGCGTCGGCATCTGCAAGCCAGCCTCTAACTACAGCCTACCCCCCCTGTGGGAGCGAGCCTGCTCGCGAATGCATTGTCACATTCAGCATTGATGCTGACTGGCACACCGCATTCGCGAGCAGGCTCGCTCCCACATTGGCCATCCTTCAAAAAATTTTCTGGCAGATAAAACGCTCTTCTGAAGCTCTATCTCATCACTTTCCGCCAAGCCCATTCATTTCCCAAGCGTTCATTCGGGATTTTTTTCAAAATTTATCTTGCGCGCTAAACATTTGCGCGATACATTTATTTCGCACTTACTTAGCGCGCAAACATTTAGCGCAAACCAAACAAATCCCGAACGAGGCTTCCACCATGCAAATTCTCTACACCGCAATCGCAACCTCCACCGGCGGCCGTGACGGTCGCGCGATTTCCAGCGACAACGTTCTCGACGTCAAACTCGCTACCCCGAAAGAACTCGGCGGTGCCGGCGGCGCAGCGACCAACCCTGAGCAACTGTTCGCCGCCGGCTATTCCGCCTGCTTCATCGGCGCACTGAAGTTCGTTGCCAGCCAGACCAAACGCAAAATCCCGGACGACGCCTCGATCACCGCCCATGTCGGCATCGGCCAGATCCCTGGCGGTTTCGGCCTGGACATCGACCTGCACATCAGCCTGCCAGGCCTTGAACAAGCCGATGCACAAACCCTGGTCGACGCTGCCCACCAGGTCTGCCCGTACTCCAACGCCACCCGCGGCAACGTCGAAGTGCGCCTGCACGTGACCGTCTAACCGCTTTTGTCCACTCAGGCCCGAACAGGAAATGAACATGAACACTTTCAGCAAAGTCTTGACCGGTACCCTTCTCGCCCTATCCGTCCACAGTGCATTCGCCGGCGACGTTGAACACAACACCCAGGCGTTTCTCGATGTGTTGAACGCCGGCACCGGCAAGCCGATGGAGCAGATGACGCCCAAAGATGCCCGCGCCGTGCTGGTGGGCGCGCAGTCGGGGGTGAAGCTGACGCTGCCAAAAGCCGATATCAGCGAGAAGACCATCCAGGTCGACGGCCAACCGCTGAGCCTGACCATCGTCAGGCCGGCCGGGGTCAAAGGCGAGCTGCCGGTGTTCATGTTCTTCCATGGCGGCGGCTGGGTACTGGGAGACTTCCCGACCCACGAGCGGCTGGTTCGCGACCTGGTGGTGGGTTCGGGGGCGGCAGCGGTTTTCGTCAACTACACACCGTCGCCGGAAGCGCATTATCCGGTGGCGATCAATCAGGCTTATGCCGCGACCCAATGGGTGGCCGAACACGGTAAAGAGATCAACGTCGACGGCAAGCGTCTGGCCGTGGCCGGCAACAGTGTCGGCGGCAACATGGCGGCCGTGGTCGCATTGATGGCAAAAGACAAAGGCACCCCGGCAATCAAGTTCCAGGTACTGCTGTGGCCGGTGACCGATGCCAACTTCGACACCGGTTCCTATAACCAGTATGCCGAAGGGCACTTCCTCACCCGCAACATGATGAAGTGGTTCTGGGACAACTACACCACCGACGCCAGGCAGCGTAACGAGATCTACGCCTCGCCATTGCGGGCAACCCCTGCGCAACTCAAGGGCCTGCCACCCGCGCTGGTGCAAACCGCTGGAGCCGACGTGCTGCGCGATGAGGGTGAAGCCTACGCCCGCAAACTGGACGAAGCCGGCGTACCGGTGACCTCGGTTCGCTACAACGGCATGATCCACGACTACGGTTTGCTCAACGTGGTGAGTCAGGTGCCGGCGGTGCGTTCGGCGATGCTGCAGGCATCTGAAGAACTCAAGCAACACCTGAAGAAATAACACTCCCCCCTGTAGGAGCGAGCCTGCTCGCGATGGGCGCCCAGACAACGCAGGCATTCAGATAGCCCACGTTATCGTTAACGACCATCGCGAGCAGGCTCGCTCCTACAGGGGATTGGGGTGTTTCTGACAGGCACAAAAAAGCCCGACTCACTGGTCGGGCTTTTTCATTCCTGAAGCAGTGCTTATTTGGCACGGCCTTTGTAGGAACCGCCTTCGCGGGTATCAATCTCGATCATGTCGTCGATATTGATGAAGTCAGCAACCGACAGCTCGGTACCGTTCTTCAGTTTGGCAGGCTTCATCACCTTGCCGGAAGTGTCGCCGCGAGCGGAACCTTCGGTGTAGGCAACCTGACGCACGATGGTGGTCGGCAGTTCTACGGAAACCAGACGGCCTTCGAAGAATACGGCTTCGCAAACGTCGGTCATGCCTTCTTCAACGAACGGCAGAACGGCTTCGATGTCTTCGGCGTTCAGCTCGTACATGGTGTAGTCGGTGGTGTCCATGAACGTGTAGGAGTCACCGCTGATGAAGGACAGGGTCGCTTCTTTGCGATCCAGGATCACGTCATCCAGCTTGTCGTCCGCACCGTAAACGGTTTCGGTCTTGTAGCCGGTCAGCAGGTTTTTCAGCTTGGTCTTCATGATCGCGCTGTTACGACCGGACTTGGTGAATTCAGCTTTCTGAACCAGCCAAGGGTCGTTGTCGATACGGATCACTGTACCGGGTTTGAGTTCTTTACCAGTTTTCATTGCGAATATCCGAATTTGGATGGGATTTACAAAAATCTAGGCCGCGTATCATATCCAATTTACATAAAACTGTACCAGCGCTGCCGCAAGATCAGCCTGCGAGGCCTGTTCCAGACACCATGTCTCGGCGTGTTTTTGCAGTTCCGGCCAGTGTTTGCGGGTCGATTGCCAGTGGCCTGCCATATTGTCACCGGCATTCCACGCCCGCCAAAGACCGCTGATCGCCTCGCGAGCGGTCTCCGACAGACCGTTCACATACAACGCGAGGAAGGCTTCCAGTTTATCCAGGTGGACGTCTTCCTCTTGTTGATAGATGTGCCAGAGCAATGGCCGCCCCGCCCATTGGGCACGGACAAAGGAATCTTCGCCACGTACCGCATTGAAATCGCAGCACCACAGTAAATGGTCATACTGGTCCTGTCGGACGAACGGCAACACTTGCACGGTCAACGCATCGCACACATGCAGCGCACCGGCCTTCAGTCCATCCACGCCAAGCCAACGCTCGACATCGCCGAGAATCCGCCCTTCCGGCACCAACAGATGAGTGGGCATCGTGTCGCCCGCCATCGCGTCCAGCCAACTGGCCAGCCCGGTATTTTCGTAGGCAAACAGCGAGATCAATTGCGCACCCTGCGCAGGATTTATCCCAAGACCTTGCAGGAACTCGCGCTGCATTTCAGGACTTTGCTGAAACGTCCGTCGCCGTTCGAGCAATCCGCTTTCACGCAACAAGCCGCCCGTGCCTTTCTGGAACCCCGGAAAAAAGAAGAACTTCTGCACATGCCTGTACTTCACCGACGGCAAGCCGTGGCAGCCGACCACCCAACCCTCGGCACTCAGGTAATCGAGATTCATCCACAGCGGTGTTTTTTCCCGCTCGGCCATGGCGTCCATGTAGGCGCCCGGCAATTGGCAGGCGAACGCGGCGATCACCACATCCGCCGCTTCGACAGGCTGCCAGTCGCTCGCCCAGTGACGCACCTCCACACCCTGCTGCCATTGCTGCGAGGTGTGGATATCGATCTCCGGGCACATGCGCTCGAAGGCACGCAGGTCATCGACCCACAACCGCACCGCTATCCCATGCTCGGCAACCAGTTGCCGGGACAGGCGCCAGGTCACGCCGATGTCGCCGAAGTTGTCGACCACGGTGCAAAAAATATCCCAGCGGGTTTTCTTTTCAGGCATTCCAGGCTCCCGTTGGCAAAGGCAGCGATTCTGCGCATAAATTACCCCGCGCAGAAGAGCCGACGACGATTATTCTTCGTGCGACAATCGCCAACAACCCGCGACCCACTGCCAGGAGGCAGCCATGCCCTACCGTCCCAATCCGCGCCGTCCATTGCCGATCCAGCTCAATGTCGTGCAACTGACCGGCAGCATCGCCTTCGGTTTGTGGCTGGGTTTCATCGCCATCGCGCTGACCTGCTGGCTCGTCGCTCGCCTGTTCTTCAACGAACAATTGGCGCCGGTCGCGGCGACGATAGAGCAACTGGCCAAACCGCCCGTGGCGACGCAACCGGTACCGGATATTCCTCCACAGAGCCCGATCTTCGAGCAATACGAAGAAAACCTGCGCAAGAACGAACAGGCGCAGCGACTCGATCAGGCACGCAGTAGCAATCGCAATCTGTCGAACGCAAAATGCCAGTTCTGGTTGCAACAGGACCAGACCGCCCCAAGCGAAAAAAGTCGCGCCAACGTCCTGCAATTCTGCGATTGATCATGAATAAACAAAGTGTCCACCAACTGATTCTCGATAAGCTGCGCATCGACCTCGACATCGCCGAACGCGCTGCGCAAACCGCCTACGAAACCGCGACCCACGAAGAAAACATCGCCGAAAACAAGTACGACACGCTGGGTCTGGAGGCGTCCTACCTGGCTGCCGGGCAAGCCAGGCGGGTCGAAGAGATCCGTCAGTCTCTGGCGCTTTGCCAAAACCTGGTCCCGCGTCCTTATGACGAACGGCGTGGTATTGAAGTCGGCGCGCTGCTCGGCCTGGAAGACGAAAAGGGCCGTGAACAGTGGCTGTTCCTGGCACCGGATGCGGCGGGCCTGAAGGTCGATCTGGTGGGGCAAACCATTACCGTCATCACCCCGCGCTCACCGCTGGGCAAAGGCCTGCTGGGCAAGTTCGAAGGCGATGAGGTGGAGATTCTGGTGGCGGGCGCTCGGCAACAGTTTGCTGTCACCGAGGTTGTTTAAGAAAACTTAATGCACCGGCAGTTCGACACCGTCGAACAGCTCTTCCAGTTCCTGCTTGTTGTGGCACTGGATAGCCTTGGCCATGACTTCGCGGGTCAGGTGCGGGGCGAACTTCTCGATGAAGTCGCACATGAAGCCACGCAGGAAAGTACCGCGACGGAAGCCGATCTTGGTCACGCTGGACTCGAACAGCTCGCTGGCATCGAGCACCACCAGGTCGTTGTCCAGTTTGGTATCGACCGCCATTTTCGCCACGATGCCCACGCCCAGGCCCAGGCGCACGTAAGTCTTGATCACGTCGGCGTCGGCCGCGGTAAACACCACTTTTGGCGTCAGGCCACGATGGCTGAAGGCTTCGTCGAGTTTCGAGCGGCCGGTAAAACCGAATACATAGGTCACGATCGGGTATTCGGCCAGGGCCTCGAGGGTCAGCTTCGACAGTTTGGTCAGCGGGTGCCCCTGAGGCACGACCACGCAGCGGTTCCAGCGATAGCACGGCATCATCACCAGGTCGCCGAACAGTTCCAGCGCTTCAGTGGCGATGGCGAAATCCACCGTGCCGTCAGCCGCCATTTCGGCGATCTGCATCGGCGAGCCCTGGTGCATGTGCAGGGCAACGTCCGGGTACTGCTTGATGAAATTGCTGATCACCGGTGGCAACGCATAACGCGCCTGGGTATGGGTGGTGGCGATCGACAGGGTGCCTTTCTTCTCGTTGGAGAATTCCTGGGCGATCTGCTTGATGCTTTCAACCTTGCGCAGGATTTCACCGGCGGTGGTGATGATGCGTTCGCCGGCCGGGGTGACGCGGGTCAGGTGCTTGCCGCTGCGGGCGAACACCTCGACGCCTAATTCGTCTTCCAGCAGTCGGATCTGTTTACTGATGCCCGGTTGCGAGGTGTAAAGGCTTTGGGCTGTAGCGGAAACGTTGAGGTCGTGGTGCGCCACTTCCCAGATGTAGCGCAATTGTTGAAGCTTCATATGAATCCCTCAAAGCAGATAGACGCCACGGGCATCAGCGACGGTATATAACTATATTAATGGTTTGAAGAATAAATCTAGAACTTTTTATCAGAATGCCACTATTCGTGTTCTAGCGATCCCCCTGGCGACGACGCTGCACCAGCGGCACCAGGTAAACCGGCACCTGAGACAGTTGCAACACACGCGCGGCGGTCCGGCCCAATGGCGTTTCCGCACCAGCACCATGGCTATGACTACCTACGATCAGCAAATCCACGGAGAGTTTCTGCGCCTGGTCGAGAATCACCTGCGACGGATCGCCCTGCAGCACCCGCACCGCCTGGATCCGCTCCAGATCGTGCTCGCCCTCTCCCCCCAGTTCTTCACGAAAACTGTCGAGCACCCGCTGCTCGATACTGGCAATGACGGTGTTCAACCCCTGATTGTGGAACTCGTTCAACGCCTGCTCATCGAGATAGCTCTGCAGCACCGACTCGGCGAACAGCCCCATGGGTTCAACCGCGTGCACCACGTACAGGTTGGCATTAAATGTCCGGGCCAATGCCAAGGCATGCTGCATCACCAAAGGGGCGTACAGACCGAGGTCAGTGGCATAGAGTATCGAGCGAATCATATGACCTCCTCGAATGCCAACATGGCGGAGATTGATTCAGCTTAGCAGTGCCTTGAGGAGTACGACGTCCTGCGCAACACGTTGATCGGCGGGCTTAAACCTTTTGTTCGTTGCTTATGCCATGGGGCACATGACCGGTGGCGACGACTTCCCGGGCCAACTCGCAGTGACCGGCCTGATCATCGAAAAACACATCGGCGGCGAAGGCTTCGAGAAACGCCGATTTGGTCAGGCCACCGAGAAACAGCGACTCATCCAGCCGGATGTCCCATTCGCGCAAGGTGCGGATCACCCGTTCGTGGGCCGGTGCCGAGCGGGCCGTCACCAGCGCCGTGCGGATCGGGCAGGCGCCATCCGGGAACTCGCGCTGCAACAGATTGAGGGCCGCCAGGAAACCCTTGAATGGCCCACCGCGCAACGGTTGCCGGGCCGCCTCGCGTTCGCTGGCCTGAAACGCTTCCAGACCACCGGCCTGGTACACGCGCTCCGACTCGTCGGAAAACAGCACCGCATCGCCGTCGAAAGCAATGCGCAATTCATCGCTGGCGGCGCGGCTGGCGCCTCCCGACAGGATGGTCGCCGCGGCAAAACCCGCGTCCAGTGCACTGCGCACGTCTTCGGCATGGGTGGAAAGAAACAGGTCGCAGCCAAAAGCCTTGAGGTACGGATAGGGACTGCGCCCGCCGACAAACGCCGCGCGGGAAATGGCCAGTCCATAGTGATGGATCGAATTGAACACCCGCAGGCCGGTGTCGGCGCTGTTACGCGACACCAGGATCACCTCGACACGGGCACGGCCGAGGCTGGCATTGAGGTTGAGGAGTTTCTGCACCAGAGGGAAGGCATCACCGGGTTCGAGAATTTCGTCTTCATGCTCGATCTGATACTGCCGGTAAGCCTCGACGCCACTCGACAGGTACACCTTGTGGCTTTCACTCAGGTCAAACAGTGCGCGCGACGAAATCGCCAGCACCAGCTTGTCGTCGATAGTCTTTGCCATGCCCTTCCCCCTCAGGTTGATCGACTTACCGGTTGCGTCGATCGATAAAACCCAGACTGCGATACAGGGCCTCGATGCGCGGCATCTCACACCCCGCCGCCTTGGCGGCGGCCAGCGGCCGGGCGTAAATGGCGTCCAGCTCCAGCGGTCGCTTGTGCAGATAATCGTGGTACATGCTCGGCCAGTAGTCGGGCATTTTCTCGGTCACCCTGAACAAATGCTCGGCATAACCCGCCGGCACCTCATGACCACAGGCGATCGCCCCCTGCACCACTTCGGCCATCAGTGCCTTGATCAGCTCGCGGGTATCGGTATCGGCCATCAACGGCGTGGTGCTCGCCCCCAACAACACCGACAGACCGTTGTAAGGGATATTCCAGACCAGTTTTTGCCAGCGCGCCTGGTGCAGGTTCGCCATGGCCTGGGAGTCGATGCCGGCGGCACGGAACATCCCGACGCCTTCCTCGACAATTGCGGCGCGTGCCGCCCCATCGACGGCGGGACCGCTGTGGTAGCCCACATGCACGGCACCCAGCGCCTGATGGGTGACGATGCCAGGCCCCTCGCGATGGACGCAGATGTAGCAGAGCCCGCCCAGCACATGCAGCGAGTCGGGCAGCAGTTCACGCAGGCTGTCCTCGACGTCCAGGCCGTTTTGCAGCAGCAATACCTTGGCATTCGGCGCCGCGGCCTGAAGGATGGCTGGCGCCAGGTCTGCGTTGCTGGTGGTTTTCGCCCCCACCAGCAACCAGTCACAGGGCGGCATGTCTTCGACCGACGAATAGGCCTGCACCGGGTTCAACGTCAGCGCGCCATGAACGGCGCTGTGAAGTTGCAATCCGCGTTCTGCCACCGCGGAAAATTCGCTACGCAACAGAAAATGCACATCGAAGCCGGCACGCGCCAGCATCACCCCGTAGAAACCACCGATTGCACCGGTCCCGATAATACCGACCGTCGGTTTGGCAACTGCCCCCATCATGGCAACTCCTCTGCTGTTCGACTCAACGCCTGACGTATCGCCCGATTGAGTTCGGTGCCGGTCAGGCGCGCATGCAACGCCCCAAAGAACTCACCGTCGCGCACCACAAACAGCGCTGGCAAATGAAAGACCTGATAACGCTCGACCACCCCGCCATTGTTCCCGGCATCGATCCAGCACAGTCGATCGACGGCCAAATCGAGCGCCGGCAACTGTTCACGGGCAAAACGGCAGCTTGAGCAACCGACGCTGGTGAAAATAACCAGTGATACACCGTTCATCGTCAGCAGCCGTTGGTCGGCGTCGAAATCGGTCAGCTCCAATTCGACCACTATACTGGGGGAAACAATGTCAGATGGCCGACACATGGAGTCCGTGTTCATGGGACGATTCATTCCTCATCCTGACGATGTGCCCGTTGAATTAACGTTGTTCAAACCTGAGTGTATTTCGCGGCACCAGTTGCACACTAGCAGCCTCGGGGGCATGGCTTGCAATTATCACCGCGCGTGGCGCTACGGCACAGCGCTTGAAGTGCGCATGCCGACCCTTAATCCCGACATGCGCATTCTGGGCTATGTAGCCTGGTGCCTGCGACGCAAGCACGGCTATCTGGTAGGTATTGCCTTTCTCGACGAACAGACGCTGTTCAGTGCGCGGATGGGCGAGCAGGTGTGTCAGATAGAGCGTTATTGCCGCCAGCACGACGCTCACGAAGACCTGCAGGAGATTCAGGCCCTGGCCCTCGAATGGGTTCAGGAGCATGCCGACGAGTTCTCCCACGACAGGGTCCATCGGGCATTTGCACAGTCAATGCAGGATTAGGACGCGCCCAAAGGCCGGGAATTCATCGAGAATGCCCGCTAAAGCGGCGCATGCCCATTGTCGAGCCACAGTGTAACGCGCTAAGGTTCGGCTCCCCGACGCGCTTAATTTGCTGTGCTCCGCCGCGCGGGTTCGCTGGCGGCCGGCACCCGTGACCTGACGAGTAAACGATGGCTGATTTACCGATCAACGACCTAAACGTCGCCTCCAACGAGACGCTGATCACCCCCGATCAGCTCAAGCGTGACATCCCCCTGAGCGACGCCGCCCTGCGCACCGTCACCAAGGGCCGCGAAGTCATTCGCAACATTCTGGATGGCACCGACCACCGTCTGTTCGTGGTCATCGGGCCTTGCTCGATCCACGACATCAAGGCGGCCCACGAATACGCCGAGCGCCTGAAGGCGCTTGCCGCGGAAGTGTCCGATACCCTGTATCTGGTCATGCGCGTGTATTTCGAGAAGCCACGCACCACCGTCGGCTGGAAAGGCTTGATCAACGATCCGTACCTGGATGACTCGTTCAAGATCCAGGACGGTTTGCATATCGGTCGTCAATTGCTGCTGGACCTGGCCGAAATGGGCCTGCCAACCGCCACCGAAGCCCTCGACCCGATCTCCCCGCAGTATTTGCAGGACCTGATCAGCTGGTCGGCCATCGGCGCGCGCACCACCGAATCCCAGACTCACCGTGAAATGGCTTCCGGCCTGTCCTCGGCCGTCGGCTTCAAGAACGGCACCGACGGCGGCCTGACCGTGGCCATCAACGCCCTGCAATCGGTTTCCAGCCCGCACCGTTTCCTGGGTATCAACCAGGAAGGTGGCGTGTCGATCGTGACCACCAAGGGCAATGCCTACGGCCACGTGGTGCTGCGCGGCGGCAACGGCAAGCCAAACTACGATTCGGTCAGCGTCGCCCTGTGCGAGCAGGCGCTGAACAAGGCCAAAATCAAGCCGAACATCATGGTCGATTGCAGCCACGCCAACTCCAACAAGGATCCGGCCCTGCAACCGCTGGTGATGGAAAACGTCGCCAACCAGATCCTCGAAGGCAACCAGTCGATCATCGGCCTGATGGTCGAAAGCCACCTGAACTGGGGCTGCCAGGCCATCCCGAAAGACCTCGCCGACTTGCAATACGGCGTGTCGATCACCGATGCCTGCATCGACTGGACCGCGACCGAGAACACCTTGCGCAGCATGCATGCCAAGCTCAAGGATGTGCTGCCTAAACGTGATCGCACCTGATCGGCGCGTCATGTAAAAAAGCGCAGACAAAAAAACGCCGGGCAGTGCCCGGCGTTTTTTTATGTGTTCGTTTTGCTGAAAGTCACTGGCTCAGCTTGGCCGCATGCCGCTGGTGACGCTCCATGTAGCGCTCGACGTAGGAACACGATGGGATGACCGTGTAGCCCATTTCCTCGGCGTACTCCAGCGCCTTCTCGGTCAGTGCCGCGGCAATGCCACGGCCGCGCAATGCGTTGGGCACAAATGTGCGATAGATATCCAGGGTCTGTTTCCCCAGATCCATATAAGTCAGGTAGGCACGATGACCGTCCACATTGGTCTCGAACTGATGACCAGCCTGGTCATGGTGGATGGACAACGCCTCGCTCATCACTACTCCTCGCGGGTCTTGAATTCCGACCCCTACCTTACCGATGTTTTTCCGGCGAAGGAACATCTACGCCACCCCGTGCCCGAATGGACACCGAGAAGAGCTACACCGATCTCGCGCAACCGAGCACGTACAAATAGTAGGCACCATTGGCAGAAATGCTCAAGGTGCGCTCGTCATCATGCTGGTTGGCGGGTGCTGCCCCGGGATCACGCAGGGACGGCTCGACCAGTGGTCTCCCAGGGTCGAACGCCTGAACATTGCCGGATGTTGAGACTTGAGACGAACGCCCGTTGTTAAAGTCACCGCAACATGGAGAAAGATATGAGAGGCGTCGCGCAAAATCCGAACAAAAGTGTAGACGAATCCATCTAGACACACTTTAGCCAAGACCGGAAAAAGAGCTGCGGGCACAGGGGAACTTTTCCTGGTCGGCTCGCTCATCTCGGGCCTCCCAGCTGAATATTTTTTAAACAGTGCAGTTAAAAGTTGCTCGAAAAAGAATCAAAGCCTACAATTTTTTTTGCTTCTTGCTTTACGTCAGTTTACTTACGACAAGTAATGGGTAGTATGTACGCCGGCTATTTCCTCAATCTGAGGAGACAGCCACTTAATTGAAAGTCCTTGAAGGGGAACACGATGAACAACGTTCTGAAATTCTCTGCTCTGGCTCTGGCCGCAGTTCTGGCTACCGGTTGCAGCAGCGCATCGAAAGAAACCGAAGCACGTCTGACCGCTACTGAAGACGCAGCAGCTCGCTCCCAGGCTCGTGCAGACGAAGCTTACCGTAAAGCTGATGAAGCTCTGGCTGCTGCTCAAAAAGCACAACAGACTGCTGACGAAGCTAACGAGCGTGCTCTGCGCATGCTGGACAAAGCTAGCCGCAAGTAATAGTCCTTCGGGATTGTTATCAAGCCGACCCATTATTGGGTCGGCTTTTTTATTGCCCGCCGTTTCGTGCAGGCGTAAAAAAACCCGCCGATGCAGCCAGCATCGGCGGGTTCTCTTCAAGCGTTACTGCAGCGGGTCGATCGGTGCACTCGTGACCATCGGCGCCGAGTTGTTCGGCACGGCGATCTCCACCGGCAAGCCGTCTTCGGCAGCAACGACGTCACGCACCACATCCCAGTTCATGCGCAAGTTGTTGGTGATGTCTTCACGCTTGAGCATCGCGTTGATCACCGCGGTGTGCTTGTCGACCACCGACGGGTTGCCCTTGTCGTCCAGCGGCGTGTGCGCTTCCAGGTAGACCTTGCCGCCACTCACCCCGAACTTGTACGGGTCATTGATGATACGAACCGACGTACCCACCGGCACCATGCCGGCCATTTCCAGCACGTTGTTGTTGAACATGCGGAAGCAGCCGTGGCTGGTGCGCATGCCGATGCCGAACTTCTTGTTCGAACCATGGATCAGGTAGCCCGGGGTGCCCAGGGTGAACTTGAACGGCCCCAGCGGGTTATCCGGGCCTGCCGGTACTACGTTTGGCAGCGGATCACCATCGGCGGCGTGCTCGGCCTTGATCGACGCTGGAGGCGTCCAGGTCGGGTTTGGCGTCTTGGCAGTGATGCTGGTGTGGGCAATCGGCGACCCCCAACCTTCACGGCCGATACCCAGCGGGAAGGTGTACACCACGTTCTTGCCTTTCGGGTAGTAGTAGAGGCGGTACTCGGCGAGGTTGATGACGATGCCTTCACGCGGGCCCGGCGGCAGGATGAAGCGGGTCGGCAACACGATTTCGGTGCCGGCGCCCGGCAACCAGGCATCGACGCCCGGGTTAGCCGCAACCATTTCCGAGTAGCCAAGATCGTAGGCGGTGCCCAGGTCGGCGAAAGTATCTTCGTACTTGGCCTTGATCACCTGCACCTGGCCGATGATGTCTTCACCGGGCGGAGGCAGGGGAAACTCCAATGCAGCAACGGGACCGGCCACACACAGGGCGGCAAGAGACAGGCAGCGGGTGACGGCAGGAAAGCGCGGCAACATCCGGAAAATCCTTCGCATGATCAACAGAGGTATAAGAATCGGATTGTACACCGCCGTCTGTTATTTCGGGGAGCTCACCGATAGAGCGTGCCATGCAGGGAAAAGATCGCAGCCTGCGGCAGCTCCTACAGCTCGAATCGCAGTTCAGGCCAGATCGGCGAGGTACCGCGCTTTTGCGATTCGAGAATGGCCCGGCACAACGAGCACAGGCGCTGGTCCTGGAAGACCTTGCGATCGACACTCGACCAACGTGGCTGCGCCGGCAACAGGCTGCCGCACAAAGTCCGGTCAGCCGAACCGCCCAGCTCCAGCTGACGGGTCACCAGGTGTACCCGCACTTCCTGGCAGGCGAACAGATCCAGCTGTTCGTCAGGCTCGATCAGTTGGTAGGCAAACAGGGACCAGGCAGGACGCGGCATCGGGGGCTCCAAATCGGGGGCGCCACCTTAGCCGAAAGCCTGCGCGTAGAAAAGTGTCATAACAGCGGTTTTAGCGTAGGCCAGACATTTTCCAGCAACTTGTCCTGAGCCCCGGCCGCCGGGTGGATGCCGTCGGCCTGCATCAGGTCGGGATGACCGCCTACACCGTCGAGGAAAAACGGCACCAGGGGAATTTTCTTTTCTTCGGCAACGTTGCTGTAGGCCTCGGCGAAAGCCTTGGTGTAGCGCGCGCCATAGTTGGGAGGCAACTGCATGCCAAGCAACAGCACCTTGGCACCGCTGGCGCGGGAACTGTCGATCATCGAGGCAAGATTTTGTTGCAATTGCGTTGGCAGCAATCCGCGCAGCCCGTCATTGCCGCCCAGTTCGAGGATGACCAGCTCCGGCTTATGCTCTGCAAGCAGCGCCGGCAGCCGCGCCTGGCCTCCGGCACTGGTGTCCCCGCTGATGGATGCATTGACCACCGTATCGTCAAAACCTTCGCGCTTGAGCCGTTGTTCGAGCAACGACACCCACCCCAGCCGGGTATCCAGTCCGAAACCGGCGCTGATACTATCGCCAACGATCAGGACAGTACCCGCCGCTGCGTTCTGGGCCATGCACATCAAGGCCAGGCCAGCACTCAAAAACCACACACGCATCGGATTCTCCATGGGCGCAAGCATTCTCACCGCGAAGAACCTTAGCAAAGTGGTTCCCAGCGCGGAAGGTGAACTGACCATCCTGCACGAACTCAGCCTGGAACTGAACAAGGGCGACAGCCTGGCCATCGTCGGCGCATCCGGCTCCGGCAAATCCACCCTTCTGGGCCTGCTCGCCGGCCTCGACCTGCCGAGCAGCGGCGAAGTCACCCTCGCCGGGCAGGGCCTGAGCAACCTCGACGAAGACCAGCGTGCTCGCATCCGCGCCGAGCACGTGGGATTTGTCTTCCAGTCGTTTCAACTGCTCGATAGCCTCAATGCGCTGGAAAACGTCATGCTGCCCCTGGAGCTCGATGGCCGCAAAGATGCCCGTGGTCGCGCCACCGAGCTGCTGCAACGGGTCGGCCTTGGCCAGCGCCTGACCCACTCGCCACGTCAGCTCTCCGGCGGCGAACAGCAGCGCGTGGCGATTGCCCGGGCATTTGCCGCCGAACCCGACGTGCTGTTCGCCGACGAGCCCACCGGCAACCTCGACAGTCACACCGGCGAGCGCATCAGCGACCTGTTGTTCGAACTCAACAAGGAGCGCGGCACGACCCTGGTGCTGGTGACTCACGATGAACGCCTGGCGCATCGCTGCCGGCGCCTGATCCGCCTTGAAGCCGGCCTGCTGGTCGCCCCACTGGAGCCTTGATGGCACGCCTGCCGCTGTTGCGCCTGTTCAGTCTCGCCATCCGCCAGTTGCTGCGTGACGCTCGCGCCGGTGAGCTGCGCGTGTTGTTCTTCGCCTTGCTGGTGGCCGTGGCGGCAAGCACCGCCATCGGTTACTTCGGTGCCCGCCTCAACGGTGCCATGATGCTGCGCGCCACCGAGTTCCTGGGTGCAGACCTGCTGCTCGAAGGCAGCTCGCCGGCGCGCCCCGAACAGATAAAAAGCGGCACCGAGCTGGGTCTCGAACATGCGCAGGTGGTGGAGTTCTCCAGCGTCATCGCCACCGACAACGGGATCCAGTTGTCCAGCATCAAGGCTGCCGATGACGCCTACCCGTTGCGCGGCGAACTGAAGAGCGCCCCTGCCCCTTTCGCCCCGGAGGCGTCCGGTGGCGGGCCAAAACCCGGTGAAGCCTGGGTTGAAGCCCGGTTGCTGACCGCGCTCGATCTGAAGATGGGCGACAGCATCGATGTCGGCATGAAAACACTGACACTGGCACGGGTATTGACCTACGAACCCGACCGCGCCGGCAATTTCTACAGCCTGACGCCACGGGTACTGATCAACCTCGACGACCTCGCCGCCACTGGCGTAGTGCAGCCCGGCAGCCGGGTCAGTTACCGGGAGCTCTGGCGCGGCAAGGCCCAGGCGCTGGAAACCTATCGCCAACTGATCAAACCCGGCCTCGCCGCCAACCAACGCATCCAGGATGCCCGCGATGGCAACCGGCAGATCGGCGGTGCCCTGGGCAAGGCTGAACGTTACTTGAACATGGCCAGTCTGGTGGCCGTGTTGCTGGCCGGTGTGGCGGTGGCGCTGTCGGCGACACGATTCGCCACTCGCCGCTTCGATGCCAGTGCATTGTTGCGTTGCCTGGGCTTGTCCCGTCGGGAAACCATGGTGTTGTTCAGCCTGCAACTGACCGTCCTCGGACTGCTCGCCAGTATCAGCGGTGCCTTTATCGGTTGGCTGGCACAACTGGGGCTGTTTGCCTTGCTGCACGACTTGCTGCCGAGCGATGTACCACCGGGCGGCCTGTTTCCAGCCATCGCCGGGATCGGCACCGGGCTGGTGGCGCTGGCCGGTTTTGCCTTGCCGCCGCTGGCGGCGCTGGGCAGGGTTCCACCGTTGCGCGTGTTGCGCCGCGACCTGCTGCCGATTCCTTCCAGTACCTGGATGGTCTACGGCGCAGCGCTGGGCGCCCTCGGGTTGATCATGTGGCGCCTGAGCCTGGACCTGGTGTTGACCTTTGCCCTGCTCGGCGGTGGCGTGATTGCGGCACTCGTACTGGGCGGCTTGCTGTTGCTGCTGTTGAAAAGCCTGCGGCGCCTGCTCGCCCGGGCCTCCCTGCCGTGGCGCCTCGGTCTCGGCCAGTTGCTCCGTCATCCGCTGGCAGCCGCGGGACAATCCCTGGCATTCGGCCTGATCCTGCTGTCGATGGCATTGATCGCCTTGCTGCGCGGCGAACTGCTGGACACCTGGCAGAACCAGCTGCCGAAAAATGCACCGAACTATTTTGCCCTGAACATCCTGCCCGCGGACAAGCAGGCGTTTACCGATCGCCTGATCTCAGTGTCGGCGCAATCGGCACCGTTGTACCCGGTGGTGCCGGGTCGGCTGATCAGCATCAACGGCGAACCGGTGCAGCAAATCGTCAGCAAGGATTCGGCCGGTGATCGTGCGGTCCAGCGCGACCTGAGCCTGACCTGGGCCGCCGACCTGCCGGCGGGTAACAGGATCACCGCCGGCAACTGGTGGCCTGAGCAACCGCCAGACGACATTCCCGGTGTGTCGGTGGAGGGCAAAGTCGCCGAAAGCCTGAAACTCAAGCTCGGTGATCACATGGTCTTTACCGTGGGCGGGGTCAATCGCGAGGCGAAAGTCACCAGTCTGCGGGAGATCAACTGGGACAATTTCCAGCCGAACTTCTTCATGATTTTCCAGCCCGGTACCTTGAAGGACCTGCCGGCGACTTACCTGACCAGTTTCTATCTGGCGCCGGGCCATGACCAACAGATCGTCGATCTGTCCCGCAGTTTTCCGGCGGTCACCATTTTGCAAGTCGAAGCCTTGTTGGCGCAGCTGCGCAGCATCCTCGCCCAGGTCACCCTGGCGGTGGAATATGTGCTGTTGTTTGTATTGGCGGCGGGGATGGCGGTGCTGTTTTCCGGCTTGCAGGCAACGCTGGATGAACGCATCCGCCAGGGGGCGCTGTTGCGAGCGCTGGGGGCGGAGCGGCAATTGCTGGTCAAGGCGCGGCGGATCGAGTTCGGTTTGCTCGGTGCCGTCAGCGGTTTACTGGCCGCGCTGGGTTCGGAAGTCGTGAGCCTGGTGTTGTACCGCTACGCGTTCGACCTGCCCTGGCATCCGCATCCATGGCTGCTGGTACTGCCGCTGATCGGTGCGGTATTGATTGGTGGCGCCGGTGTATTTGGCACCCGCCGCGCCTTGAATGCCAGCCCCCTGACAGTCCTGCGCGAGGGTTGATAGACTCAGCCCTTCACTCTTCAAAGAAATCACCATGAGCCGTTATCGCCCTCCCCGCACCGCAGGCACCGCGCTGATCACCCCCGAGGGTGAAGCGCGGATGCGCGCCGAGTTTCATGAGCTCTGGCACGTACGGCGACCGCAAGTGACGCAGTCTGTCAGCGAAGCCGCGGCACAGGGCGATCGCTCGGAAAACGCCGAATACACCTACGGCAAAAAGATGCTGCGCGAAATCGACAGCCGTGTGCGTTTTCTCACCAAACGCCTGGAAGCCCTCAAGGTCGTCAGCGAGAAGCCCAGCGATCCGAACAAAGTCTATTTCGGTGCCTGGGTCACCATTGAAGACGAGGACGGCAAAGAGTCACGCTATCGCATCGTCGGGCCGGACGAACTGGATTTGAAACAGGGCCTGATCAGCATCGACTCACCGCTGGCCCGCGCGTTGATCGGCAAGGCACTGGACGCCGAAGTTCGGGTCCAGACACCTACTGGCGAGCAATGTGTGTACATCGTGGCGATTGAGTATCTTTGAGCCGCAGCGCCATGAGCCATGGCGCTGCGGGCCTCAGCGACGGGTAATCAGCCCTTGGCGGGCGACACGGGTCAGTTGCCTGATGACTTCAGGGGCATCTTCGGCGCTGGGCGATTGAATCACCGCCAGATCAAAACTGTCGCTGGCAAATCGAGCCAGGGATTCACCGTCTTCGACAAACTGAATCAGAAAGGCTGCCGGCCCACCGGTGCGACGCGGCCAGCCATCGAGGTAACGCAAGAGCGTTGGCTGATGTTTACCGCCAAGCAGGATTTTTGGATTGCGCTGGGTGAGATGTGCCGTGATCGGCGCGGGACGTACAACGGGGCTTAGTGCATTCATCGTGTCGTGTCTCTGCCTCAAAAGTCTGCATGGCAGGTGAGAGGCAACACCGAACCAGCGCTTTAGCGGTATTTCGAAGCCTGCTCCAGGCTTCTATCGGCAACTGATCGAGTCACCTGGCGCCCCGCAAGTAGCTGTTTAAATCGGCGCATGAGCAGCATCCTAGAGAAGCTGACTGGACAGTGTCAAGAATGACGAATAACAAAAAAGACCGCGCAATCAGACCCTATGAAAGGCAATCCGCCCCGTATTCTGGATAGGGCGCATAAAAAAATGCCCGTATCTTGCGATACGGGCATTTCCTCTAGCCGGCCAGCCTGTTGAGCGAGCCGGGCTTTTGAATGGATCGCTCGGGATCAGTGACGCTTGTGACCGTTGGCCAGGTTGCTGCCTACGCCGCCGCCCAATGCGCCACCCAGGCCTGCGCCGATGGTCGAACCAGTCTTGCCGCCCAGGCTGTTACCGATAACCGAACCGCCAGCAGCACCCACGCCGCCGCCGATCGCAGCACTGGTACGGTGGCCTTTTTTGGCAGCAACAGCACTACCCGCCGCGCCTGCCACACCCGCACCAATCGCTGCACCGGTGCTGCCACCCATGCTCTGGCCCACGACGTTACCCAGCGCGCCGCCCAAACCGCCGCCGATTGCGGCAGTACCGTCGCCAGCCATTGCACCTTGAGCAACCAGAAGACCCAGAACCAAAGCAGGCAGAGTGAAACGCATGACAAAAACCTCAAAATAGGGATGAAAATCAAAAGGGTCGAGATTGAAAGCTTTAGAGGAGACAAAGTCCAGACATGCGCGCACTCAACCTCGTAGTTAGCGACGTTTGGACAGCAATTTTGGAAAAGGTTTTATGCCAGGCAAAAAAAAGCCCGCTGGGGAACGGGCAGGGTGTTGCTTTCTAACGGATGAGTTGAGCCTACGTAGGATCTCGTGAAAACTTTGTGAAAAAAAAAACCGGCTGAATATTCGTTCGCACCGTCCTCAAAAAATAAAAAACAACACGAATCCCAGGCTCAAAAAACCCCGCTCAATGACGGGGTTCGCTTGCTGGTTCATTACTTCCTGACAGGGGCTGTCACCTTGGGCAGAAATTTTCCCTTCTGTACCCGACACGCCCTGGTCTTGATTTTGTCGACCTCGGTCTGGTCTTCGCCGAAGCTGGCTACGTACGCCGTCTGCCCACACTGTACGCAGTTGTTGATCGGAAATTCTGCACCGTCGTCTTCGATATACGGATCAGCCATCTCTTCACCCCTCTTCAAAAGCGGGACCGACACCGGCAAGCCCATTTGCCAAAAAAAATATCGATCACCAAGGCCATCGAGACTAGCCGGTCATTAATGGACTTGCAGTTCAGATTACCCAATGCCCGACGAATGGACCTGACCTGATCGCCTCAGTTTGACGGCCGTTCCAGTCACAAATACCACCACCATTCCACCCTTGCCGGCCGGCATGCTGATTTCAAAATCGAGCCCTATCACCGCATCCGCCTGAAGCGCCCGCGCCCTCTCCTTGATCTCGTCGGTGGCCTGGATACGCGCCTCCTTCAATGCCCGCTCCAGCGTCTGGGAGCGCCCGCCGAAAAAATCCCGCATCCCGGCGAACACATCGCGGATGACGTTGACGCCCTGTACCGACTCGGCGCTGACAATATCCAGGTAGGCGGTGATCTGTCGGCCTTCGATAGCGTGGGTCGTGGTGGTGATCATGGGATTTCCTTGTCGTTCAGAGAGTGAGCCGGTGTATCAATACAACTGCGATGGGCATGGATACACCGTGAAAAGCGGCGCGAGGCTGGGACATGGGGGGTCGATTCGTTCGAAGGTTGGACAGCGTTGCCCACACTGAATAGATCGCGAAGCCGGGTGAACCTCACCGGTTACGCAAATCCAAAAAACAGCGCTATAAAAGCTGCGTCCTACGCTGCGCTCCTTTGTCCTACATAAGTTTCGGAAGCGCCCTCTCCTCTGCGCTTGCGGGCTCAGCGCTCAAAAGATGAAAGAAGTCCTTACGCTCCCCCCTGCGCGTGCCGCGTGAAGCGACGCGCTGGAGTCGCAGTGGCCAGAGTACGATAAGATGCCTCCAAACCAGGCTTGCTGTGAGTAGCCCCGCATGACAGATAACAGTCGGAACACCCCCCGTCTGATCAAGAAGTACCCGAATCGCCGTCTGTATGACACGCACACCAGCAGTCATTTGACCCTTGCGGATATACGCCAATTGGTCGTCGATAGAATCCCGTTCGAGGTGGTCGACGCCAAGACTGGCGAGAATCTGACCCGAAGCATTTTGCTGCAGGTCATCCTGGAGGCCGAAAGTGGCGGTGAGCCGATCTTCTCCAGTGAGATGCTCATGGGGATTATCCAGTTCTACGGTCCCTACCAGAGTGTCCTTGGCAGCTACCTGGATAAAAGCATCCAGACGGTCATCGACATCCAGTCTCAGACCGGCGCTCAGTCGTCTGAAGCCTGGAGTACATTCATGCACCAGCAAGCACCGGTCATGCAGGATCTGATGCGCCAGTATGTCGACCAGTCAAAAGCCCTCTACATGAACACTCAGAACCTCTTCGGCCTGTTCGGGAGCAAGCCGGGGGCCGGCGGCGGGCCAAAAAAAAATGACGATGGGGAATAAACCCATCGTCATCCTGTAACCGTTCTGATCCGACTTATTTGCTTTCGCTAGTAGCCTTGGCACCAGGAGCGGTTTTACCGGCTGCGGCGGTTGCTGCGCCAAAACCGCTCTGAGCAGCGTCAGCAGCCTGTTTTACGGCTTTCTGTGCACTTTCAAATACGGTACTGGCATTCGCCAGCGATGACTTGAATCCGGCCACGACAGACTCGGAGCCAGCCGGTGCATTCTTGCTGATCACTTCAACGAACTCTTGCACCTGCTTGGTGCCCGCCTCGACCTGACGCGTGGTCAGTTGGGCAATTTCCGATTGGGTGCCAACAATCAGCGCGTGCACTTGGCGATTGAACTCAGCCAGGCGTTCGGCTTGCACATTCGGCTGGGTGAAAGAAGCCTGGAGCTCAGCGAAGCCTTGTGGATCACGTACCGCCAGCAGTTTGCGGAAACCGTCGAACTGCTCCTCGGTTGTGGCCTGCAAGGTCTTGAACTGCAATTGGCTGAGCTGCTCAACACTGGAGAAGATTTTGCCGCTGATTTGCTGCAGGAGGTCGAGGTTGGCTTTCTGAGCGTCTTGCAATTTTTCCAAGTTGAAAAAAGACATGCTTGAATCTCCTGATTCTGAAAGGCCGACGTAGGCCTGAGGACGCGATAGCGATCCTGCCGGTCATCGCGTTAGCTTTTATATTGCAGCGCACAAATTCGTTTGGCAATGTTTTTTGTGCGCCGCACAAAAACTTTTTCCCTCCCGCCGCTATTCGCTATAGACTCCTGAAAGGCAAACGGCCGGCCAAGCGCTCTTTGATGATGAGAGGCAGGCAAGCTGCTTCTCATGCATAAAACCAGGAGATCACCATGGGCCAGGAAGATATTATTGCATCGCAATATGACAGACTTTCCTCTCAACGCGGCCTGTTCGAACACCTGATTCATCTGCAGCGCCTCAATACGCTGAACTTCCTTATTGCTTGTCGTCAGCGCCAGGAAAAAACCCTCGCACCTCTGAAGCGGGGTCAACTCAGACAACCTACGCCCGCTGAATGGCAGGAATATGTCACGGACTTCGGCCAACGTTGCCTGCTGTTTTGGGACACCCTGCGCCAACGCGGCGACAATACGCTGGCCCATGAACGCGCCGGGTATCCGCTGCTGCTCAAGTTCGCTCATGAAACCCTGATCGCAGGCTCCGAGCTCCCGCACCCGGTCAACTATTCACTGCTGCGCATCCTCCCCGGACCCGGGCAAGAAATCGACAGCAACGCCCGGCCGGTGATCATCATTGACCCACGCGGCGGCCACGGCTCGGGGATCGGCGGCTTCAAACAGGATTCGGTATTAGGTGAAAGCCTCAGAGCCGGCCACCCCACCTATTTCATCTCTTTCAGTCACTCACCACAGCCTGGGCAAACCCTGGCCCATATCGCCGAAGCCCAGGCCCGGTTCATCGAAGTCGTCGGCGCCCTACACCCGGCCAACAGCAAGCCGATTATCATTGGTAACTGCCAAGCCGGCTGGGCCTTGATGGGACTGGCGGCAACGCGACCGGAACTGCCGGGATTGATCATTATCAATGGTGCCCCCCTGTCGTACTGGGCCGGTGTCAATGGACGCAATCCGATGCGCTATACCGGTGGCCTGCTGGGTGGTGGCTGGTTGGCTCGCCTGGGCAGCGACCTGGGCAACGGCCGTTTTGACGGTAGCTGGCTGGTCAGCAATTTCGAAAACCTGGACCCGGCCAACACTTATTCGGGCAAGTACTACCAGTTGTTCAGCCAGGTCGACAGCGAGGCTGCGCGCTTTCTCGACTTCGAACGCTGGTGGGGCAGCCCGACCCTGCTCAATGGCGAAGAAATCGAGATGATTGTCGACGATCTTTTCATTGGCAACCAATTGTCCGGCGGACTCGATCGCAAGAGCAGCGGTATCGACCTGAAACGGATCGAAGTACCGGTGGTGGTGTTCTGCTCCTACGGCGACAACATCACCCCTCCCCAGCAGGCATTGAACTGGATCACAGATGTCTATCCCAGCGATCTCGCGTTGCATGAGGCAGGCCGCACCATCGTCTATCTTCGGCACGCCAGCATCGGTCATTTAGGTATTTTCGTCTCCGGCAAGGTGGCGCGGCGTGAACACCGGGAGTTGCTCGGCGCGGTCGAAGCCATCAATGCGCTGCCGGCAGGTCTGTATGAGATGCTGATTGACGATCTGCCGGCCCCTTCAGACAGCCATGACGTGCAATACCGAGTGCAATTCGAATCAAGGCGAATCGCCGATATACACGACGACATCGAGCCGGCCCGTGATGACGATCGCGAATTCTCTCTGGTAGAGCGCATCTCTGAAATCAACAGCGCGTTTTACGACGGGTTCATACGTCCATGGCTGCGTCCGATGGTCAATGAACCCGTTGCCGAATTGATGCGCAGGACGCACCCCTTCCAACAGCAGCGGTTGCTATGGAGCAGCCTGAATCCGGCGCTGTGGTGGTTGGCCGGGAGCACATCCAAAGTCACCAGTGATCGTCGTCCCGCACGCAAAGACAACCCGTTGCTGGCTTGGCAGGAACTGTTCTCCAACCAGATGCAGGACACCCTGAATGCGTACCGCGATGCGCGTGATGCCACTCAGGAGCTGTGTTTTTACGGAGTTTATGGCGCACTGAATGCCCTCACCGGCAACAAGCCTGCGCGAAATCTCCAGGCGCATGCCGACCGGCAGGACCAGGCCCTGATCGAACGCCTGCAGGATTCGCTACCCCATGGCGGCCCCCTGGAAGCCTTGGTGAGGATTCTGTTTTTGCTGGGCCGCGACAGCGACAAGGCGGGCAAGGAAAGCATCGAAAAGCTGATCCAGCAGGTGCATCGGCTGGTCCAGGACTACAGCGATGAGCCCACGGCCCTGCGTGAGGCCATCCGCTTGCAGAACCTGCTGGTTTTTGCTCACCCGCAAGAAAGTTTGCGCACCCTCCCCTTGTTGCTCCCAGAGGCAAAGGAACGCCAACAGGTCCTGACAGCCGTTGGGCAAATGATGCCTGAACTGCTGGCAACCACTGGAGCAAAAGGCGAACTCTGGCGTGAGCTCCACGCGCTGCTCGAAGTCCCCCTGCCGGGCTTTGGCCTGACCCAACCGCCCAGTAAAACAGTTGTCACCCCGAGGCCCGCTCCCGCCATCGTCGCTAAAGCCCCGAAACACAAAGCGAGCAGAAAGACAAAAGGCCCCAAACCTCAATAAACCTTCACAAGGGATTAGCGGTGTATCCGTTCGGCGTAAACGTTGGCGAAACCTGCGACCGTATGATCCCTGTACAGGTCGACGGGGTTTATGGGGCGGACCGGCGCGACTTCTTCGACCACAGGCGACAACTCGTCGGTTCGATACTGGCCGGGGGTCATACCGAACCAACGGATGCATGCCTTATGGAAGCTGCTGTGATCATGAAAGCCGAGCAGGCTTGTCACATGCTTCAAGTTGAAATGAGAATGGCGCAAATAGAAGTCAGCCATCTGCCGGCGCACATCGTTCAGGACGTCCTTGAATTGCGTGCCATCCTTCTCAAGGCCTCGCTGAAGCGTTCGCTTGCTGATGTTCAGTGCCGCCGCAATCGATTCCATATCACATTGCCCCTGGCCTTGCCCCTGACTCAAGCGCTCGGTAATCAGCGCGCGAATCCTGCCAACGATAGAGCAACCGGACAACAGGTCCAATTGAGCCACGGCATAACTGTCATGGAGGGTGGCCAACGCCTCGTTGGCCATGCTCAAAGGACTCAGAAGCTCCTGGCCATCGAACAAGATGCTGTCATACGCCGCCCCGAACCTCAGCGGACAGCCAAAAAGCCGCTGATGCTCCGACGTGTCTTCAGGTTCGGGATACGCGAACTCCACACTCAAAGGTCGCGGTGACTTGCCACCTGCCAGCCAATGGCAGAAACCCAGCAGCGAAGACAAACCTGCATCCGTATATTGCCGGGGTTTGACCGAGCCCGGTTGCTGATGCTCGAGGCTGGCCAGTCGGTAATGCTGCTGCTCCTGGACCAGGAAAAGGCTGAATCCGGTACTGATCAACGGGCTGAAACGAACCAGACGCTCAAGCGCCCTTTTCAGGTTCGAACTGGACATCATCGTGTAGCCCACGATCTGAAAACTGCTGGGATGGAAATTCCCGTAGGCTTTCAAACCGATGTTCGGGTCATCCGAAGCCTGAGCAGCCAGATCCCAAAGACGATAGATCGTACTTCGATCCCAGCATGCTCCCGGTTTATTCACGAACCTGGTATCCAGCCCCGCCTCCTCGCACAGACGGGCAACGTCCAGTCCTTGGGCCAAAAACGTATTCGCCAGCATGCTGGCATAACCTGAACTCATTTTATACATGGCGTCCTCATTGACCTGTGGAACCGAACGTCCTGTTCGGAGCCGATACTGACATGCGTTGAACATATTTCAATAATGTTTCACAAATATTAACTATCCGTTGAGTTTCAGAAATTGATCCAAGTAGGGTAACCCGTCATTTTTTGCCAGCAAGCCAGAACACCCGCGTGGCACCGATGGACAGGAAATCGTCACCTTCAAACACTTCCGCACGCCCCGTCGATATCGAACAATCCTCTCTCCTGCAGCGCAAAAAAACGGAGTAGATGTATGGAATCGCGTAGTCGTATTGCTGTGGTAACGGGTGGTATGGGCGGTATCGGTACGGCAATCAGCCAACGTCTATACAAGGAAGGATTCAAGGTAATCGTCGGCTGCAGCTCTGATTCCAGCCGCAAGGACGACTGGGCTGCCAGCCAGCGCGAGGCCGGTTATGAGTTCGAGTTCATCTATGGCGACGTCACCGATTGGGAGACCACTCGCAAGGCTTTCGAGATGGCTCGTGAACAATTCGGCCCGATCGATGTGCTGGTCAACAACGCCGGCATCACTCGCGACGCCTCCTTTCGCAAGCTCACCCCGGAAGACTGGAACAGCGTGATCGGGACCAACCTGACGGGCTTGTTCAACACCACCAAGCAGGTCATTGAAGGCATGTTGGCCCAGGGTTGGGGGCGAATCATCAATATCTCCTCGATCAACGGTCAGCGCGGCCAGTTCGGTCAGACCAACTACTCCGCCGCCAAGGCCGGCATCCATGGTTTCACCATGGCACTGGCCCGGGAAGTCTCCGGCAAGGGCGTGACCGTCAATACCGTTTCCCCAGGCTACATCCAGACCTCCATGACGGCGGCCATTCGCCCGGACATTCTCGAAGGCATGATCGCGGGAATACCGGTGGGTCGCCTTGGCCAACCCGAAGAGATCGCCTCAATCGTGGCGTGGCTGGCTTCCGATGAGTCCGCCTACAGCACCGGTGCCGACTTCTCCTTGAACGGCGGCATGAACATGCAATAACCCTGATCAGGGCAGCAATGCCCTGGTTTGCTCGACGAATTTTGTCTTTCCATGAGGTCACGCATGAACGAAGTCGTAATCGTTGCCGCTACTCGTACCGCCATTGGCAGTTTCCAGGGTTCTTTGTCTGCAATTCCCGCGACCGAGCTGGGTGCCGCAGTGATTCGCAACTTGCTGGAGCAGACGGGTCTCGATGCTGCTCAGATTGATGAAGTGATCCTGGGCCAGGTTCTCACTGCCGGCGCCGGACAAAACCCGGCACGCCAGACAGCGATCAAGGCTGGCTTGCCAAACACCACACCTGCCCTGACCTTGAACAAGGTCTGCGGCTCCGGCCTCAAGGCGGTCCATCTCGCGGTCCAGGCAATCCGTTGCGGTGACGCGGAACTGGTGATTGCCGGCGGTCAGGAAAACATGAGCCTGGCCCCCTATGTTCTGCCCAAGGCACGTACCGGCCTGCGCATGGGCCATGCGCAACTGCAGGACAGCATGATCCAGGATGGCCTGTGGGACGCTTTCAACGACTACCACATGGGTATCACCGCCGAGAATCTGGCGCAGAAGTACGAGATCTCTCGTGAAGCACAGGATGCCTTCGCTGCCGCCTCGCAACAGAAGGCCGCCGCCGCCATTGAGGGCGGGCGTTTCCAGAGCGAAATCACCCCGATCCTGATTCCTCAGCGCAAGGGCGAACCGCTGGTCTTCGACACCGACGAACAGCCACGTGTCGACAGCACTGCGCAAGCCTTGGCGAAACTCAAACCTGCTTTCCAGAAAGACGGCAGCGTGACCGCCGGCAACGCGTCGACCCTCAACGATGGTGCGGCCGTACTGTTACTGGCCAGCGCCGCTAAAGCACAAGCGCTTGGCCTTCCGGTACTGGCACGGATCAAAGCCTATGCCAGCGCCGGTGTGGACCCGTCAATCATGGGCATCGGTCCGGTCCCGGCTACACGCCTGACCCTGCAAAAAGCCGGCTGGAGTGTCGAGGACCTCGACCTGATCGAAGCCAACGAAGCCTTCGCCGCCCAGGCGCTGGCGGTTGGCAAAGAGATGGGTTGGGACACCAGCAAAGTCAACGTCAACGGCGGTGCAATCGCCCTTGGTCATCCGATCGGCGCGTCGGGGGCACGGATTCTGGTGTCGCTGGTGCACGAACTGGTCCGTCGCGATGGAAAGAAGGCGCTGGCCACACTGTGCATCGGTGGCGGACAAGGCGTAAGCCTGGCCATCGAGCGCTAACCAACGGCATCTGAATCGCCAATGCGCGGGCTTGCGACCCTTGCTCCGCGCATCAGATTGGCGTCAAACAATGCAGCCCGCATTCCTGCCGTCGCAATGCCGGAGTCCGGCAAAGCGCGGCTTTTTTCTGCCCGGCTCATCGGTAGGGGCAAGGAACTTTATGGACAATAACGCGCATACATTCACCACCTATTGGTCAGGCCAGGTTCCGTTCATCGCGTCCTATGCAGTGCAACAATTGCGCCTGTGGGTCAGCACCAATCCCTGGTTTTCCGGGCATGAGCACGGTGCCTGGTTCGACCTGCCTCGCGAAACCCTGGACAGCCTGCAAATGGACTACCAGGTTCAATGGGGCCAACTCGGCCAAAAATTGCTGACCGGCCAACCCTTCAGTTTCGATGATCGACGCTTCGCCAGCGGCAACTGGAGCGACCCACTGTTCGGCTCCCTCGCTGCGTTTTACCTGCTCAACTCCAGCTTTCTCCTGAAACTGCTCGACAAACTGCTGATCAACGAAAAGAAACCGCGCCAACGCCTGCGCTATCTGGTCGAGCAAGCCATTGCCGTCAGTGCGCCAAGCAATTTTCTGGTCAGTAACCCTGACGCGCTGCAGCGTGTGGTCGAGACTCAAGGTGCCAGCCTGCTCACAGGGATGCAGCATCTGGCCAGCGACATGAACGAAGGCAAAATGCGTCAGTGTGATAAAGATGCCTTCAAGGTTGGCATCGATCTGGCCAACACCCCTGGTGAAGTCGTCTTCGAGAATCACCTGTTCCAGCTGATTCAGTACTACCCGCAAAGCGAAACCCAGTACCGGCACCCGGTATTCGTCGTACCGCCTTCGATCAACAAGTACTACATCCTTGACCTGCGTCCGGACAACTCGATGGTCCGCCACCTGCTGGAAAAGGGACATCCCGTATTCCTGGTGTCCTGGCGCAACTTTGACCAGGAACACGCTGGCACCACCTGGGATGACATGATTGAGCACGGGGTGATCAACGCCCTGCAAGTGACCCGCGAGATCAGTGGCCAGCAGCGACTCAATTGCGTGGGTTTCTGCATCGGCGGCACCCTGTTGAGCACTGCACTGGCCGTACTCGCTGCACGTGGCGACAGAGAGATCGCCAGCGTGAGCCTGCTCACCACGTTCCTTGATTACCTCGATACCGGCCCCATCGACGTCTTCGTCGATGAAGAACTAGTGGCCTACCGCGAGCGCACAATCGGCGGCAAGAATGGCCCTATCGGTCTGTTTCGTGGCGAGGACATGGGCAATACCTTCTCCCTGCTGCGCCCCAACGAATTGTGGTGGAACTACAACGTCGACAAATACCTCAAGGGACAAAAGCCGATCCCCCTTGATCTGCTGTACTGGAACAATGACAGCACCAACTTTCCGGGCCCGATGTACTGCTGGTACCTGCGCCACACCTATCTGCAAAACGATTTGAAATCAGGCGAGCTGGAATGCTGCGGGGTCAAGCTGGATTTGCGTGCAATTGATGCTCCCGCTTACATCCTCGCCACCCATGACGATCACATCGTGCCCTGGAAAAGCGCCTACGCCAGCACCAACCTGCTCTCCGGTGCCAAGCGTTTCGTATTGGGCGCTTCAGGGCATATCGCCGGCGTCATCAACCCACCGGCCAAGCAGAAGCGCCATTACTGGACCAATAATCGGGTCACGAAAAACCCGGAGACCTGGTTCAAGAATGCCGAGCAGCAACCCGGTAGCTGGTGGAATGATTGGTTCAACTGGCTGGAGGGACACTCCGGCGAGCGCCAACCCGCGGTAGCGCACACAGGGAATGACAAATTCCCGCCTCTGGAACCGGCGCCAGGCAGGTATGTAAAACAGTGAAGACTGCTATGGGCCAGAGCTCGGCACATCATTTGTTTGGGTACAAGGAGAGACGACTGATGAGCACCCCGCTGCGCATCAACGAAGCACTTTTGATTGCAGGCCACGCACTCGAACCTTTTCAATGCGTCGCCTGGGCTCCGCAAGACGGTAATGGCGAACTGAGCCTGACTGTCGTCGACCGGGCCAACACACGTATTTGTCGCAAACAGATACCAAGCAGCGCCTATTCCGACCCGGCGCAGCTGGAAAGCCTGCTGGAAGAGGTGCGCGCCAAGTTGAGCCAGGAAGGCTACACGCTACAATCCTGGACGATGCCAGAGTAAGCACTTTCGCGGATTACTACCGGTGATCCGCCCAAGGTATGAACTGGATTTTTTTCAGAAACGCAGAAACGAAAAAGCCCCGAATAATCGGGGCTTTTTCGTTTAAATGTGGCGGTGAAGAGATTCGAATTTTAAGACCAGTCGAACCATTAACCGCTGTAATTCAAGGCTTTCAGAAGGATTAGTAGTACAAAAAGGTAGTACAATCTGCATTCGTCCTCCCTCATTTCGGCGCTGAAATGGCTAAACCCAACAACACCATCAGAGACACCAAGAACCTGATCCAGAAAGCGGGCGAATCTACGTGGTACGTTCGACTTGCTGTCCCTGTGGATGTTCAGAAGGTCATCGGTCGCAAGGTGTTTATCAAATCGCTTCAGACCGCATCTTTAACTGAAGCACAACGGCGCCGAGGCGTGCATCTCACCACATGGTGGGCACAAATCGAGGCAGCTCGAAAAAGCAGACAATTGCCAGAGGGCTGGCAATCCAATGTTGTTGCTGCGATTGAAACAGTCAACTCAATATTTCAGGACCAGAAACGAGCGATCATCGGCGAAACCATCCCAGCTTTACCCCCCATTAATCGTGAATTAGAAGCTCGCCTACGTGGCAATCCGCGACTGGTAGAGGCATTCGAGACCCACGTTAAACAACGCTTGGGCGAGGGTCTATCAGGCAAGCTACAACTCCAAGACGAGCTTGCGGAAGTTCACAGACGGCTTGCTGAGAAGCTGGTGACCCGTAGGCACACCGTCTCCCAGGAGCAAAAAGCTGAACTCGTTTCGCTGATTGCTGACCCTGCAAGCCACAGAAGCAAATCACCAATTACGAAAAATCGATTGGAAGCATACAGAAAGTTTCGGGAAGATCGCGGCGGGGCGCCAAAACACGTTGATCAACAAGTTGGAAAGATGGACCGACTGTCGACATTCCTCAAAGACGAAGGACTGGCGTTGAATTTCGACACCGTAGATGCGTGGCTCGGCTCATTGGATCGGGCACCAGCTACGCTAGGTCAGTACCTCATGGCTGGTACTGCGTTTTGGAAGTGGGCGATGAAATACGACACGGCTTGGCGTGAAGAATACAAAGACAAGGTAAACCCGTTCGTAGGACATCATTTACCACAAGGTGGTGGGTCCGAGACAGCGGGCCAAGACAGGAAAATTTACACACGGGACGACACAGTAAAGCTGCATCAGGCGGCGTTAGATGGTGGTGATAGACCGCTCGCCGACCTCATCACGCTCGGCTGGTACACCGGAGCCCGGATCGAAGAACTATGTCAACTCGACAAAGAAAGCGTCATCACAGTGGATGGTGTCCTGTGTTTTGACTTCCGACGTAGCAAAAGTAAGGCTAGTAAACGTGTGGTGCCGATTCACAATAGCCTACTGCCCGACGTAGACCGCCTTTTAAAGGCTACGGTAGACACGTTCCTAATCCCCACACAATCCGCCAATCAGTACGGCAAGCGCTCACATGCAATATCTAAGGCCTTCGGCAGATTACGTACAGCCTCTGGCTTCAGCAAACTCCATGTGTTCCATAGCTTTCGGCATACCGTCGTCACCGAGCTCATCCGGGCCGACGTGCAAGATGCGTTAGCTAAAGAATTGGTCGGACACGCAACTGGCTCGGTAACACATGACGTTTACTCGAAAGGCGCGAGTACCGTTCAAAAGCTGGCCGCGATTTCCAAACTTCCCGCTCTATTCTAGGTATCAGTCAGCACCTTTGCTGTAAGATCGTTGCTTGGGTGCTTGGATGACCTGAAGAATTATAAATGCGGGAGGGAATTAAAGAGGTTTAAAATTCAAAGCCCTACGCCAACGTGAGGGTGACACAGCTTTGAATATGGGGTGGCCGTAATTAAGCTAACGAAAAACTCTCGTCAGCAAAAAAATATGAGCCGGATTTTTTTAATTGGTGAAACTTTAAAGTGTTTCAAATTCGCCCCTTTAGCCCGACTGTGAAAGCATGTAGTAAGTCCCCCGCCACCCTTTTAGCATCTAGTCCATATTAAACTGCATTTAACGTTGGACAGCTTAGCCCCATGCTATCGCTACCATGAACTCAACTTAAACAACAGTAAACCTCCCGCCGGTCCGGCCGCCCTTCCGGTACGGCATTGCAAAATGTTCTTAGACTTGCGTTAGATTGTAACTTTGTAAGCAGCCACCCTATCGATGGCTGCACTTCCCACAACAAACCAAAAACAAACTCTCTAAATTTTAATCACCAAATTAATATTGGCGCAAAAAGCCGAGTCCATAAACCATTGGGCGTAGCTTATCACTAAGATTTTGATAGGCTTGCTCAAACGGGACAAGACTAACTGGCACGTTATGGCTGCTTCGGACGCGCTCCTTCAAAGCTTTTCTTATTTGGTACCAACCAACATCTGGCCGATTCAACTTATATGATTCGCGCACGGCACGAACATCCACATATGAAAAATAGTTTCTCCATATCTCGCGACCGTAATCTATTACTGCCAGGGCCTCACTTGAAAGTATTTTTCCCTCAAGATACCGAACCATAAAGTCAGATTCGAAACGATCTGGTGCGCCTACCTCTGCTTCAGAAAATGGAATAAAATGATTAACTAGCGACCATTTTTCTCCGTTCCATTCAATATCGTTCGCTCCAGCTGTGAGATTATAACTATTGAAGAGCATCCAAATCAGACAGTCATTTTTGAATTCATCACTTAGTTCTTCTGTCGGTTGCAAGAACTGATCTCTATCGTTCAACCATGTAGGCTTTACAATTCGCCGCATCGCGAAAACTACAGCCACCTGCCATAGATTGTCTTCGACAACATATAATCCACCGCCATTCCCTCCAGTATAGATTGAAGACGTGATGAGTGTTTCAATCGCTGCGTGCTGCAGATCGTTATTGCTTGCATAGAAGTAACCGAGCATATCATCGCATGAAGTTTTCATCCTCGGGTTTTTTGAAACAGTTACAGCATTGGATAACGGCAAAGCAAGATCTTTATTAGTCTTAGGCTTTTTTATCCAGGCGTTAAGAAATACGCTATTGGGGAGATTATAGTATTTCTTTGCCCCAATTTGGTTCCCCTTTTTATCCAGAACTTCCACACCCAAGTCGATAATCGGTGTTTTGGATGTCGCAAGCTGATTGGTCTTCCAGATCAGAAAGCCGATAGGAAAATCACCATTGATACCGTCAAAGGCCTTGCTATGGACAACAAAACCACCTAAATACTGCGCATTCCAGTGATCTCTGAATTTCTCGAAATTTGGTGAATTAACATATTTCATTGTACTAAACATTGCTAGCGTAGCAGTTGGCAGCTCCTTGGATATCCGCGTAAGAAATTGCACGAATAGCTCTTTGCTAGCATACCCTTCTTTTGTCATTGAAGCATTTATACGCGTTTGTTCTACTCCAATCTTATTCTTATTACCTCGCCCAACGCCCGCGCCAGTTTCCCCATACGGAGGATTGATCAAGACCAAGAGTTTTTTCCCCTCCGCGATGGACTTTCGCAAAGAAGGTGGAATTTTATTGGTTAGGTTATAGTCAATTTCACCGTTATCAGTTACATCATCGTTGAGATAGTCGTACTGAAACGAATTGCGGCTGCGCATGTTTTGGTAGCTCGCATCACGTCGATATCTGCTTGATCCAGGGTAGACATGTAGATATTGCGATGATTACTGTGTTTGACTTCCAGATTCCCTACACCGCAACACATATCCCAAACCACGTATTCTTTTTGCCAATTTTTACCGAGTGACTCTGACAATTGGTCATAAGCCTTATCGACTACGTGAAGAGGGGTATAAAATGCACCTTTAAAGCTGCGTTCATCTAAAGGAATCAGACTATCGCGACGTTCAAGCAGGTAGTCTCTATATTCGGACTTTGGAGGCTTGTGGTAAATTGCCCAAAACTCTCTATATCCATCTTGATTGCCCAGTTCATAATATTTACCTGCCAAACTGAAAATAGGCGATCCGTTCTTATGAAGAAGTTCTGCTGGCAAGTTAGAATGCGTGGAAATCGTTCCATCATGCATTATATCTGCAAAGAAAAGAAGGGCGTAATCCTCAGCATCAACCCCTGAAATTTCGACGCCAATCATTGCAACCCACTTGTCGAACACCTGCTTGAGGTTATCCGGGGTAATTTGTATACGAATTATGTCACCAGACTTGATAGCTTCTTTTGCGGTGCTTATAAATTCGTCTTCATGTGTCGATATCTTAAAAGATACAAAGTGGGTTCCGATATGTGCGGATATCTCATCCAGAGCTTCTTGAGTATACTGACTGGCAGACTTCCCCCATTTAACCGTTTTCTTTTTTAGAAACGGCAAAACGTCGCTGAGCTTCATAAGCGCAGCCTTTTCGGTATCTATTACGGCTAAGAATGGAGGAACAGTTTCACCTTTATCAACAGCAAACTGAACATAATGCAACAGTTGCGTGAACATGGCGTAGCATGAATTTTTCCCAGTATCTTTTGCTTCAAACCACATTTCTTTGGTCTGGATGTCAATCAAGCCTTTAGTGTAACTTTTTAGTCCCAACGCCTTTATGTACGCATCTTTTACATCCTCTTCAGTTTTCGCATTTTTCAGGTTGGAATAAAGGCTCAATTTAAACTTCCTTTTTAAAATTTTTAAGTTAGCAAAGCGTTTCAACTGTGCATCACTGGACAATTCGCTACCAGCGCCCCCCCCCCCCCCCGTGGAGCATTGTTCGCCAGCCGCCAAACCAGGAGATCGATCAAGCGCAGAGTCGCAGCTTACATCTTTTCTGGAAATCCGATCTTATCAATGATAGCTAGATGCTACACCCACTAGAGCAACCTGGTAATCTTGAACAGATTTCCTCCAACACCGAAAGCTTCATCGTGACAAAGCAATCACTAAGCGGGTTTTGTACGCCATAACAGCTATTTCATTTCACGCTTGATCCTGTACACGGTCGCAACGCCGCAATCAGCCAGCTTGGCTATCTGATCGGCAGACATCGTTGCGTGCTTGATGATCAGTGCTTGAACCTTCGCCCACAACGCAGCATTTTTGCCTTTGCCAGCTGGCTTCCATTGAGGGTCAGCTGCACGCTTATTTGCCAACCCCTGATTGATCCGCGCGACGCGCTTCTCTTGATCCAAACGGGCCATAGTTGCCATGAGATCAAGGAGCATATTGTTGATGACATCCATTATTTGTCCGGTGTCCCCCTTGTCTACGACTAATAGGTGGGTAGTTGGCAGATCAGCTATGACCAGACGGAGCCCCTTCGCTTTGATGGTGGCCTTCAGGGTTTCCCAATCTGCTTGTGACAAGCGACTGAGGCGATCCACAGATTCACACAGAAGAACATCACCCTTGGCGGCGACTTCGAGTAGATGCATCAGCTGGGGACGATTGAGTTTGGTGCCGGAGATATTTTCAGCGTACACCCCAACAATTTTCAGGGTCTTTTCTGAAGCAAAGGCCTCTAGGGCGAGTTTAGCCCGATTAGCATCTTGCTCCTTAGTTGAAGCTCGGAGATATAAATGAGTATTCATACTAGCTATCCTTTAGCTATAGTTTTTATAGAATTATGATAATACGATCTTATAGCTATCGTAAATAGATATTTGATAGCGCCACGCTGGCCGCTATCGAGCTACCAAAAAAGTAGACTTATTTGATAGCGGTTATGCCCTCAACTTGAGAATCCCAGCAGTGATGGCTGAGGCATTTTTGTCGAGCGTATCCAGCGCCGTGATGGCGTTGTTATGTGCTTCGAGCGAACCAGTTGACCTTGCCCACAACGCGACTTCTTCAATTGCTGCGGCTAGTGCGTGCTGGTTGTGCAATAGCAAGGTCAGTACGTCCGCTGTGGCGTTGTTGGCATCTGTGTTGTCTGGCATGGTGGTCATCCTTGAGTGGGTGGTGATCGAATGTTGGCAGCCGGGATTATCGAGCAAGCGGCTTTTGATAGTCCAAGCCCCCTGCGGATAGACGCTGGGGGCTCGTCAATGTCATTTGCTATGCTGATTCCAGCATTGAGGACGACACATGAATCACGAACCCTCAAAGCTCCTCGCGTACGTCTGCGGCCCATTGATCACAAGGTTAGATCCTCAGTCGTAAATACCATCGTGAATGAACGGTAGGGTTGGAAATCACTAGGCCTAAGTCCCTGCATTTCTGGCAATCGACCGACGTTTTTGACCGCCGCCACCGCTGAGCTATCGAATGGGGTATCTCCACTGGACCTGGCTACACTGACCGACTTCATTGTGCCATCCGGTAACATACTGATCTGTAGTACGACTTTCATGCCTTTCTTTGCTGACGGTGGACGAGCCCAGCTTTCTGATGCCCGAGCACGAATCAGATCATCAAAACTGCCCGCAACTTCATCACCAACATCATCGGCCGGGGCTTGCTGGCGCTCAGGCTTGTCTAGAGATATTTGTCGCACTTCTTCCACGTGTTTCGCTGGAAGCGAATTTTGCGCGGGTTTGTCTAGAGGTAGTTGTCGCACTTCCTCCACGTGTTTCGCTGGGCGTGAGTTTTGCGAGGGTTTATCATTTGTGGTTAATCTAGTTACCACAATGTTCCCGAACCGATCAGTGCCAATAACACGTACAAGCTGCCCTTGCAGCTGTCGACCGTTGAAGTCTCCATTTTCTGAGGTTATTCCAAGACCCGACAACCCACTAAATGCAACAATGTAGCAAATGCCTGGATCGCACATGGTGATGACAGAGGCTTTGTCTAGCTTGAACAGCTTGTTCTTGAACCAGTCTAAACCCTTATCTTTGTTGTTCTGTAATGCTTCTGATAGCCCCCCCGAATACTTCAAATTGTTGGCGTTTTCTATCTCCTTTAGCTGAGTAGAAGCAGCTATCTTGGCCTTGGCATCTTCTGCTGCTAGGACCTTGTCATATTCTTCGGCCTTAGCTTTGGCAGCTTCTGCCGCCTTAGCCTTGGCATCATGTTCGGCCAATAGCCTCGCTTCAGTTTCTGATGTATCTAGCTGCGCTTGGGCGAGGTAAAGTCGGCTAGTGGACTGATCGAATCCAGCAGAGGTATTGACGACGCCAGCAAATGAATTTGTCGCCAAAGCCATGCCAATAACGCACCCAGAAAATATTATTTTAGCTTTCATGTCTCTACCGCAGCATTGGTGGGTTTATGATGCCACCAGCATATGATGCTGGCACAATGCCCGTAAAGTACGTTTTGCAGTCGCAGACATGATTTACTTGTTAATTTATCCAAAACATTCGATTGGTGTTTTCTCGCAGCCAGTGGTAATCGCCGCATGACATCATAGAAGTAGCACAGATATAAACTGTACTAATTCAATGCGTATCCAGCAGACCCTATAATAACTTTTAGGGAGGCGCAGAACAACACCAGTACAACCCCGAAGGGTAGTCACTCAAATCGCCCCATAGAGCACACTAGAGGCTGTGCGTGTCAACATAACTACAGGTGACAAGTCAACCAATTGCATGAGTTCGAAAACATCAACAGTCGCAATGCTATCTTTCGGATGTTGGTCGAATAGTTGCTTTCGTAAATCAGGTTTGCCAGCGAGCCTCCATTCTTTCAACACACGACTGACAACGCGACACTGACTCAAAACTTGGCCGGCATCGGCCTTAGTTGCGACTTTCGCAAGGTAGCTCATCCATTCAAAATAGCTATCTTTTTCTTCAAGTGTTCGAAGGTGATGCCCATAAGGATCACTGTCAGGACCTATTACTTTGTAATCAGCTAAAAACCCTCCATCCATAAGCTTTGCCATAAAACGGTTTAAGCTTGATCTCCGATCTAGCCTGTCGTTCAATATTATAGCGAAGTGATGATGCGAGCCTTCTCCATCCTCATCGCATTCAACAACCGTTAAGCGCAACGGTATGTAGTTGGATTTTCTTTTGAAGAAAGTTGAAAGACGGGCGCTGAATTTGCGGCTATCCATTTCCCCTGTAAACCTGAGCCTCACATGATATCCACGCTGCCTTGCGTAGACCTTAGCGCACCCATACACCATCACATAAAGTGCTTCAATAATATTGATGAATGACGGGTAATCGGTAGCGCACTTAACTGAAACTCCCATAAAGCTATTTTGAAAGTGATGTTTTTCTTTTTTTGACATAACTGTTTTCGATGAAATTCATTTCCTAGTTGGATGGATAATAGAACACCTTTAATATCAGTAACCTCCAAGCCGAATCACCCTACACTACACCAGCGACCCTAGAGCCCTTAAGAGTAGTAAAGATCCCGCCCACAGAATACCGCCAATGCCAGATAAAACATGGGCCTGGAGGGTGCTTAAGTGTTTGCAAGTCAAACTTGAATAGGCCGATGGCCGGGCACGAAAAATTCGTGCTTTTGAATTTTATAAAATTAGTTTCCGGGAATGTGACCACCCCCACGGAATGCTAGGGATTACGTATTCCCGGCGGCGGCATACGCTCTATTATACGTCCCGCTCTACCCCATTCTAAACACTTTGCAGAATATCTTTTAGACAGCCATGCGATGCGACATCGATACGCCGCTGAAAGCCCGACAGATAAGACCTTTGCGATGACCCAGGACGGGCACATTCACAAAAAGCCTCTAGAAAACAAATGATCCGATTCCCACCCCGAAAGCAGTAGTACAAATGGGTAGTACAATCGGAAAACAAAAAACCCCGCAAACCGTTGATTTGCGGGGCTTTTCTAAATGTGGCGGTGAAGGAGAGATTCGAACTCTCGATACAGTTTCCTGTATACACACTTTCCAGGCGTGCTCCTTAAGCCACTCGGACACTTCACCGTATCTCTTCAAACAAGTTCTGTCTGTCGAGGCGCGCTAATGTAGTCGAAAGCTTTTCTGATGGCAAACATTTTTTCAGAATTTTCATGCGCTTAACGCAATTAGTCGTTTCGAGCCGGTCAGGGCAATGGCAAACCGGCCAATCTCTGGCTTCGCACACACGACTATATAGAGGGCAATGTGCCGCTGGCAGGGCGGGCTACGCTTGGCGGGCGGGCAAAGGGTGACTGGCGGGTCAGTCATGGCGCTTTACCTGGCCTGAGACGGTGGGTAACTTCTGCCCAACTTTATTGAAAGGAATAGCGTCATGAGTGAGTTGATTTCCTACCATCTCGAAGACGGTATCGCGACCCTGACCCTGAGCAATGGCAAGGTCAATGCCATTTCTCCGGACGTGATTGCAGCCTTCAACACGGCGCTGGATCAGGCGGTGACTGATCGTGCGGTGGTGATCATTACCGGTCAGCCCGGGATTCTCTCGGGCGGTTACGATTTGAAGGTGATGACGTCCGGCCCTAAAGAAGCCGTGGCGCTGGTAACTGCCGGCTCGACGCTGGCCCGCCGCCTGTTGTCTCACCCGTTCCCGGTAATCGTGGCCTGCCCCGGCCATGCGGTTGCCAAAGGCGCATTCCTGCTGCTGTCAGCCGACTACCGCATCGGTGTCGACGGCCCGTTCAGCATTGGCCTGAATGAAGTGCAGATCGGCATGACCATGCACCACGCCGGTATCGAGCTGGCCCGTGATCGACTGCGCAAGTCGGCATTCCACCGTTCGGTGATCAACGGTGAAATGTTCAATCCACAAACTGCGGTGGATGCCGGCTTCCTTGACCTGGTGGTGTCGGCCGAAGAACTGCAAGGCGCGGCATTGGCGGCGGCTCGTCAGTTGAAGAAGATCAACATGACCGCACACAAGAACACCAAGCTGAAAGTCCGCAAGGCACTGCTGGACACCCTGGATAACGCGATCATTCTGGATCAGGAGCATTTGGGTTAAGCCCCAACCTGCTTCAACGAAAAGCCCGACCGTCGTGTCGGGCTTTTTCGTACCTACCCTGTTGAAAAGCCGGCAACCGCTCTAGAACGCGTCTCACCCATCAGCCGGAAACATGTGCTTAAACATCGGCTATCTCCCGCTTCTTTAGCGGCAATTGCCGAAAACAGTGCACATCCGTACACTGCGCCACCTTTTGTCCCGGTGGGGCCTGAAAATGCTGTTTGTTTTACGTATGTCATTGATGGGCCTGCACTTTATTGTCGCGGGTGTGCTGGGCGTGATGCTCGGCCTGTGCCGCCCGTTCAATCCGGATAACAGTCGTCTGTGCGCGCGTCTGTATGCGTGGCCGGCGATGTGTATTTTGCGTTTACGGGTGAAGGCCGATGTCGGGCCGCTGATGGATAAACCCGACAGTTGCGTGATCATTGCCAACCACCAATCCAACTACGATCTGTTTGTATTCGGTAACGTGGTGCCCCGCCGTACCGTGTGCATCGGTAAAAAGAGTCTGAAATGGGTGCCATTGTTCGGTCAGTTGTTCTGGCTGGCCGGTAATGTGCTGATCGACCGTGGCAATGCGCAGAAAGCACGCCAGTCGATGGTGACCACCACCCACACGCTGCAAAACCAAGACACCTCGATCTGGGTCTTCCCGGAAGGTACGCGCAATCTGGGCGAAGAGCTGTTGCCGTTCAAGAAAGGCGCCTTCCAGATGGCCATCGCGGCCGGGGTGCCGATCGTGCCGGTGTGCGTCAGCAGTTACGTCAAACACATGCGTTTGAATCGCTGGCGCAGTGGGAAAATTCTGATTCGCTCGTTGCCGGCCATTCCCACCGCCGGCTTGAGTCTGGACGACATGCCCATGTTGATTGCCCAGTGCCGCGAACAGATGCGCGAATGCATCGACTCGATGGACCGGCAACTGCAAGCCGCTTGAATGAAACCCGCCCTGTGCGGGTTTTCTTTTGCCCGAAAACCGCGCAGATTTCACTGACGCTCCAGCAGCAGACAAGGCTAAGCTGAGTAACGCCCGCTACTTTTTGCTAATGAACGCCTGCTAATAAGAAGTGAATCACCATCATGGGTAGAGTTGTTGCTGCTGCGGTTTACAGCGCTGGCAAGAGAGTCACCAATATTACCCTCGACGAAGGCGCGGCCTGGGCTGCAAAGCCGGGGCATTTTGTCTGGATCGGCCTTGAAGAGCCGAGCGCCGAGGAACTGTACAACCTGCAACGCCAGTTCAACCTGCACGAACTGGCCATCGAAGACGCCCTGGAAAAACACAGTCGACCGAAACTGGAAACCTTCGGCGATGCGCTGTTCATCGTCACGTATTCCCCCATTCGGGAAGAAGGCAAACTCAAGTTCATCGAGACCCATATCTTTGCCGGCAAGGGCTACATCATTACCGCACGCAACGGTCACTCGGCGTCCTACGCCTATGTCCGACAGCGTTGTGAGGCGCGCCCTCTGCTGCTTGAGCACGGAGAAGATTTCGTACTCTATGCCATCCTCGACTTCGTGATTGAAAACTACCAGCCGATGGGCGAAGCGATTCATGCCGAGATCGATGAGCTGGAACGCAACGTCCTGTGCGGCACGCTGAACGAACGCGATATCCAGGACCTGCACAGCCTTCGCCGAGATGTGTTGCGCCTGCGCCGTTACGCAGCGCCGATGGTGGAGATCGGCGAAGAGCTGCAAAAACTGAGCTTTCCATTCATCGACAAGAACATGCGCCCGTATTTTCGCGATGTGCAGATTCACGTCACACGGCAGATGGAAGACCTGACCACCCTGGCGGACATTGCCAGCCAGACAATCGAAGTCGGGGTGTTGCTGGAGGCGTCACGCCAGAGCGTGGTTCAGCGCAAGTTTGCCGCGTGGGCGGCGATCCTGGCGTTCCCGACGGCGGTAGCGGGGATTTACGGGATGAACTTCCAGAACATGCCCGAGCTGAGCTGGCATTACGGCTATTTCGCGGTGCTGGGGTTTATTACCGTGGGGTGTGTGGCTTTGTGGGCGAGCTTCAAGAAATCGGGGTGGCTGTAGGGCTGTGTGCTTCCAGTGAAAAACAGTCGCCTCATTCGCGAGCAGGCTCGCTCCCACAATCGATCGAGTTTCAAATGTGGGAGCGAGCCTGCTCGCGAAGCTTTTAGCCTTTAACCGATTCTGGCTTGTGCGCCACAAACCGCATCATCCACTCAGCCACCGTGGCGCCGTGATGCTCACTTTCCAGGCTCGCGATACCCTTCGAATACACCTGCTCGCCCAGCGCTTGCTGACGAATTTCCAGCAAGGCCCGTGAATAGTCGTGAATGAACTCCGGATGACCCTGGAAGCACAGCACCTGGTCGTTGATGTGATACGCGGCATACGGGCAGAAATCGCTGGAGGCGATCACCGTGGCGTTTTCCGGCAGTGAGGTCACCTGGTCCTGGTGGCTGATCAGCAGGGTCAGCTCTTCGCGCACAGGATTCATCCACGGCGCCTTGGCAGCGAGTTTGTAATTGTGGGTACCGACACCCCAGCCCTGGCTCGCCCGTTCGCTCTTGCCGCCCAGCAACAGCGCCAGCAACTGATGGCCAAAGCATACGCCCAACAGTTTGTCGCCACGCTTGTAGCGGGTCAGCAGATATTCCTTGAGGGTCTGGATCCACGGGTCGGTGCCGAAGGAATCAGCCTTGCTGCCGGTGACCAGGTAGGCATCGAAGGTCAGGTCATCGCTGGGATAGTCACCCTGTACCACGTTGTAGATAGTGAATTCAGCGGCAATGGGTTGCTGCGAAAACAGGCGCTTGAACATCTGCCCGTAGCCCTGATATTGGTCGACCAATTCCGGACGCAGGTTGTCGGTTTCGAGAATGCAGATGCGTAACGACATAAAAAATACCTGACACGTGATGGGAATAATGCACACCCCAGAGCCTGCCTTGAAACACCGTGACAAGGCAAGCCCCGCGATGCGTCACTAATCCCTAAAACGTCTCCCCTTTGGCGGCTTTCTCCAGCAGCAATGCCGGTGGCGCGAAGCGCTCGCCGTATTGTCCGGCCAGGTACTGGGCGCGGGCGACGAAGTCCTTGACCCCGTATTGATTGATGAACTGCAGCGCACCGCCGGTCCAGGCAGCGAAACCGATGCCGAAAATCGAACCGACGTTGGCATCCGCCGTCGAGGTCAGCACGCCCTCCTCCACACAGCGCACGGTTTCGATGGCTTGCACGAACAGCAGGCGATCACGTACGTCCTTGGGCGAAATCTGCCCGTCGGCCTTTTCAAAGCGGGTTTTCAATTGAGGCCACAGATGTTTCTGGCCACCCGCCGGATACTCGTAGAAACCGCCTCCCGCCGCCTTGCCCGGACGCTTGTATTCGTTGAGCAGCAAGTCGATCACGGCAAATGCCGGATGCTCGACCAGCGGCTTGCCTTCGGCCTGCAAGTCTTTGGCGGTTTGCTGGCGGATATGGCTCATGAGGCTGAGGGACACTTCGTCGGAGATCGCCAGCGGTCCGATGGGCATGCCGGCCTTGCGCGCCTCGGTCTCGATCATTGGCGCACTGACGCCTTCACCCAGCATTGCGATGCCTTCATTGGTAAACGTGCCGAACACCCGCGAGGTGAAGAAGCCACGGCTGTCGTTGACCACAATCGGGGTTTTCTTGATTTGCAGGACGAAATCGAAGCCGCGAGCCAGGGTCTCATCGCTGGTGTGATTGCCCTTGATGATTTCCACCAAGGGCATTTTGTCCACAGGACTGAAGAAATGCAGACCGATGAACTTGCTCGGGTCCGGCACCGCCGTGGCCAGGCCACTGATCGGCAGGGTCGACGTGTTGGAGGCGATCACCGCATCCGCACCGACGACTTTTTGTGCGGCCTGGGAGACCTTGGCCTTCAGCTCACGGTCTTCAAATACGGCTTCAATGATCAGATCGCAACCGGCCAGATCGGCATCGCTTTCGGTGGTATGAATGCGCGCCAGAACGGCTTCGCGCTGCTCGCTGTTCATTTGACCGCGCGCCACTTTCTTGTCCAGCAGCGCTGCCGAGTGTGCCTTGCCCTTCTCGGCAGCCGCCAGGCTGATGTCCTTGAGTACCACCTCGATACCGGCCGACGCGCTGACAAACGCTATGCCCGCGCCCATCATTCCGGCGCCGAGTACGCCGACTTTCCGGGTGACGTACGGAGCGATTCCCTGCGGCCGCGAGCCTCCGGCATTGATTTCGTTGAGCTGGAACCAGAAAGTACCGATCAGGTTTTTCGAGATCTGACCGGTGGTTAACTCCGTGAAGTAGCGGGTTTCAATCAGGTGCGCCGTGTCGAAATCCACTTGCGCGCCTTCCACCGCGGCACAGAGGATCTTCTCCGGCGCCGGCATGCAACCCTGGGTTTTGCTGCGCAGGATCGACGGCGCAATGGCCAGCATCTGTGCGACCTTGGGGCTCGACGGCGTACCACCGGGAATCTGGTAACCCTTCACATCCCAGCGCTGCACGGCGGTCGGGTTGGCGATAATCCAGGCGCGGGCCTTGGCCAGCAGTTCGTCCTGATCCGCCGCCAACTCATCGATCAGCCCCGCCTGCAACGCCTGTTGCGGCCGTACTTTTTTACCTTCGAGCAGATACGGCAGGGCTTTTTCCAGGCCAAGCATGCGCACCATGCGCACCACCCCGCCGCCGCCCGGCAGCAAGCCGAGGGTCACTTCCGGCAAACCGAGTTGCACCGATGGGTTGTCCAGCGCCACGCGGTGATGGCAGGCCAGGCAGATTTCCCAACCGCCGCCGAGCGCCGCGCCATTGATCGCCGCAACCACCGGTTTGCCGAGGGTTTCCAGGGTGCGCAATTGCCCTTTGAGGTTCAGCACCATGTCGTAAAAGGCTTTGGCTTGCGGTTTGCCGACCTTGATCAACTCATTGAGGTCGCCGCCGGCAAAGAAGGTTTTCTTGGCCGAAGTGATGATGACGCCGGCAATGGCGTCCCGGTCGGCCACCAGGCGGGCCACGCAGTCGGCCATGGCGTCGCGGTACACCGCGTTCATGGTGTTGGCGCTCTGGCCCGGCATGTCGATGGTCAGGACGACAATCCGGTCCTGGCCTTTTTCGTAACGAATGGCTTGGGTCATGAAAGGTTTCCTTGGATTCGGGGCTCAGAGGCGTTCGATGATGGTGGCAATGCCCATGCCGCCACCCACACACAGGGTCGCGAGGCCGTAGCGCAGGCGCCGGGCTTCCAGTTCATCGAGCAGGGTGCCGAGAATCGCGCAACCGGTGGCGCCCAGCGGGTGCCCCATGGCAATGGATCCGCCGTTGACGTTGACCTTGCCCGGGTCGACGGCCATGTCCTTGATGAACTTCAACACCACCGAGGCAAAGGCCTCATTGACCTCGAACAGGTCGATGTCTTCAACCCGCAGCCCGGCCTTGGCCAGCGCCTTGCGGGTGGCCGGTGCAGGGCCGGTGAGCATGATGGTCGGGTCGGTGCTGGTCACCGCCGTGGCGACGATCCGCGCCCGTGGCTGCAAGCCCAGTGCCCGGCCCTTGGCTTCGGAACCGATCAGCATCAACGCCGCACCATCGACGATTCCGGAACTGTTACCGGGAGTGTGGACGTGGTTGATCCGCTCTACCTGGCTGTAGACCCGCAGCGCGGTGGCGTCGAAGCCCATTTGCCCGATCATTTCAAAACTCGGCTTGAGCTTGCCCAGGCCTTCCAGGGTCGAGTCGGCCCGGATGAACTCATCGTGATCGAGCAGGATGATGCCGTTCTGATCCTGCACCGGCACCAGCGACTTGCTGAACGATCCATCGGCGCGCGCCCGCGCGGCTTTCTGCTGTGAATGCAACGCGTAGGCATCGACGTCGTGACGGCTGAAGCCTTCGAGCGTGGCGATCAGGTCGGCCCCGACGCCCTGCGGGGTGAAATGGCTGTGCAGGTTGGTTTCCGGGTCCAGGGCCCAGGCCCCGCCATCGCTGCCCATGGGGACCCGCGACATGGACTCGACGCCGCCGACCACCACCAGGTCTTCGAAACCCGAGCGGACTTTCATCGCCCCAAGGTTCACCGCCTCCAGCCCTGACGCGCAAAAACGATTGATCTGCACCCCGGACACGCTGACATCCCAGTCCGCTACCTGGACCGCGGTCTTGGCGATGTCGGAGCCTTGATCGCCGATGGGGGTGACGCAACCGAGCACCACGTCATCGACCTGACGGGTGTCGAGGGCAGTCCGCTCTTGCAGCGCCCTGAGCAATCCAGCCACCAGGTTCACCGGCTTGACGCTGTGTAAAGCGCCGTCGGCCTTGCCTTTGCCACGGGGCGTACGTAGCGCATCGAAAATCAAAGCTTGGGTCATGACGTCCTCGAACCGCAGTGCGAATGAATGAAAAACACAACTCACACTCTTCGCCGGCGGCCCCCCGTATTCAATGACCGCAGCGCTCATCGGCATTGACGCTCACGCTCAGACGGACGGTCGTCAACAAACGGGTAAACCGTTTCTTGACACGCAGGTGTCTAGCAAAAGGCCGCCCAAGAAGCTGGCAATAGGCCTCATGCCTTTTTAATAGCATATACCGAGACAACCATACTAAATGGATCTAAAACAAGCGTGACGCGGGCTCTAAGGTGAAGTTATACGAAGTTGTCGTCGGGTTTTGCCGAGGCGCTCGTCCTACAGGAAGTGCAACGTCTGCCGTCATGGATATATGCAGGCAGGCATCAGGAAATAACAAAAAAAAGGCGGTCAGCCATGTTCAAACAATCGAAAGTCCGTCAAGCAGGTCTCATTCTCTTTGCTACTACGCTGTTGTTGATTTTGCCCAACCTGACCAAGGTGATCGGCTAGTCGGTATTCAAAAAATACGACACCAGAGTTTTACATCGCCACGTTAAAAATGTGACTGGCTCGCTACCCGGGCCAGCGTGGCTGTGCCAACCTTTGTGGCACTTCCACGACATGGACGGCGATCAATTGAAAACGCTCATTCTGTTCGGGGCCTTGCTGCTCGGCACGCCCCTGTACGCCGCACAACTCAATCTGGAGCTGGGCGCAGACAGTCGCACCTGGCAGACCGAGGAATTGCTCAAGCATCCGCTGGTCCAGACCATCAACATCCCCAATGACGTTTCCTACAAACGGGACATGAGCTACCGCGCTGTCCCGTTGGCGGCGTTGTTGACGGGGGTCAAACCCGACGATCATTTGCAAGCTGTCGCGCTCGATGGTTTTGCCGCGGAATTGTCAGCGGCACCCCTGCTTAATGCCCAGGGCGCGCGGGCCTGGCTGGCGATCGAAGACCCGGCGAACCCGTGGCCACCCCTGTCAGAAGGCAAGCACAGCGCCGGGCCGTTTTACCTGGTCTGGACTGATCCGCGGGCGGGCAACATCAGCCCGGAACAATGGCCGTTCGAAGTCGCCAGCATCAAGAGCATGGCGCCGGTGGCCGAGCGCTTTCCAGCCCTGCTGCCCGATCCTGCGTTGAAGGCCGACGACCCGGTCAACAAGGGTTTTGCGCTGTTTCAGAAAAACTGCCTGGCGTGCCATCGATTGAACGGTGCCGGGGATTCGCAGTTCGGGCCGGACCTGAATATTCCGTACAACCCGACCGAGTACTTCGGCGCGGATTTCCTCAAGCGCTATCTCCGCGATCCACAGGGTTTGCGCCAGTGGCCCCAGGCGAAAATGCCCGGGTTCTCGAGCGAGGTGCTGCCGGATGAGGATCTGGGGATGCTGGTGGGGTATTTGAAGCATATGGTGGGGCGTAAGGCGAAGCCCTGATTGCCTTCTGCCCTGTAGGAGCAAAGCTTGCTCGCGATGGCGGTTTGTCAGTCAACATTTCTGTAACTGAACCACCGCCATCGCGAGCAAGCTTTGCTCCTACAGGGATTAGCGCCTTACTGTTGCTGGACGGAGATCACCCGCGCAGGCGTCGGCGTGACGAACACCTTGGCATGCATCTGCTCAGCGCCACCACCGCGACGCATGCCGCGCACCGGACAGGCATCCAGGTAGTCCAGGCCCACCGCCAGTTTCAAGTGGCGCTCGGGCCGGGCCAGTTCGTTGGTCACGTCGAAGCTGTACCAGGCATCATCGAGCCAGGCTTCGGCCCAGGCGTGGCTGGCCAGGTGTTCGCTGTTTTCACTGTACAGATAACCGGACACGTACCTCGCCGGGATACCCAGGCTGCGGGCACAGGCGAGGAAGGCATGGGTGTGGTCCTGGCACACCCCCGAACGCCCGGCGAAAGCCTTGGCGGCGCTGGTGTCCACTTCGGTGGCGCCCGGCGTGTAGGTCATGTGCTGGTTCAAGCCATGCATCAGGTCGATCAGCGCGGTGCGGTCCCGCCGCTGCTTGCACTCCTGCTGCGCGAACGCACGCAACGCCGCATCCGCTTCAGTCAGGCGGGTGAACCGCAGGAACGGCAACGCCGACTGGCTCTCGTGCTCGGCTTCGCGCAGCTCGTCGATGTCGACCTGGCCGCGGGCACCGATGATGATCGCCTCGTGGGGCTCGTCCAGGGTCAGCACATGCAGGATATTGCCGAATGGATCGAGTTGCGCACGCACCGGGCGCGGCAGGTCGAGCTGCCAGCTGAGCACGTGTTGGCGCTCGCTGTCGTGGGGGGTCAGTCGCAAATACTGGATGCTCGCCCGCACCTGATCTTCGTAGTGATAGGTGGTCTCGTGGCTAATGGAAAGTCTCATGCAGCCTCCAGGTAAGAACTGTGAATCGCGTTGCCCAGCTGGCGCACCAGCGGGATGAACTCGGTCAGCCAGGCGTGCAGGCCTTCGTCGAGAATTTCGCTGATGCCGGTGTAACGCAGTCGCGCGTCCATTTCCGCCGCCAGGCGTTGTGCAGGACGGCCATTGGCCCCCGGCAACTGGGCGAGAATCTGGTCGATTTCCTCGGTACAGGCGCGCAACGAACGCGGCACATCCGCCCGCAGCAACAGCAACTCGGCCACATGCCGGGCGCCGGGGGCGTCACGGTAGATCTCGGTGTAGGCCTCGAATGACGACAGCGCCCGCAGCAAGGCACTCCACTGGTAATAGGCGTGGGCCGTGCCATCACTGACCGCTTCAGCCTGATCACCGGCCATTTCGTAGCGGGCATCGAGCAGGCGCAGGGTGTTGTCGGCGCGCTCGATGAAGGTCCCCAGGCGAATGAAGCGGAACGCATCGTTACGCATGATGGTGCCGTAGGACGCGCCCCGAAACAGGTGGGAACGCTCCTTGATCCACTCGCAGAAGCGGCTCATGCCGTAGCGACTGAGGCCCTGCTCGGCAATCCCGCGAATTTCCAGCCAGGTCGCGTTGATGTTTTCCCACATGTCGGCGGTGATTCGCCCACGCACAGCATGGGCACTGGCCCGCGCCGCGCCGAGGCAACTGTAGATGCTCGCCGGGTTGGCCGCGTCCAGGGCGAAAAAATGCAGCAGCCGTTCGGCATGCAGTTCGCCGTGGCGTTCGAGGTAATCGTCCAGGGTACCGGTAATCAACAGGGGCATGGCCAGTTCATGCAGACCGTTGCCACGGCCATCCTGTGGCATCAGTGACAGCGAATAGCTGATGTCGAGCATCCGTGCGAGGTTTTCCGCCCGCTCCAGGTAACGCGACATCCAATACAAATCCGAGGCAGTTCTACTTAACATGACAGGCTTCCTTCAATCCTCGACCACCCAGGTGTCCTTGGTTCCACCGCCCTGGGAGGAATTCACCACCAGGGAGCCTTCGCGCAGGGCGACACGGGTCAGGCCGCCGGGCACGACCCGGGTTTCACGGCCGGACAATACAAACGGACGCAGGTCGATATGGCGCGGCGCGATGCCGTTTTCGACAAAGGTCGGACAGGTCGACAGCGACAACGTCGGTTGTGCGATGTAGGCATGGGGCTTGGCGATGATCCGCGCGCGGAAGGCTTCGATTTCCGCGGCGGTTGCCGCTGGCCCCACCAGCATTCCGTAACCGCCGGAGCCCTGGGTTTCCTTGACCACCAGCTCCGGCAGATTGGCCAGTACGTGGGAAAGCTCGGAGGGATTACGACACTGCCAGGTCGGCACGTTTTTCAGGATGGGTTCTTCGTCCAGATAGAAACGGATCATGTCCGTGACGAACGGGTACACCGACTTGTCGTCCGCCACTCCCGTGCCGATGGCATTGGCCAGCACCACATTGCCGGAGCGGTAGGACGACAGCAGGCCCGGCACGCCGAGCATCGACTCCGGGTTGAACGCCAGCGGGTCGAGGAATGCATCGTCAAGGCGGCGGTAGATCACGTCGACGGCTTTTGGCCCGTCGGTGGTGCGCATGTAGACCTTGTCGTCACGCACAAACAGGTCCGCGCCTTCCACCAGCTCCACGCCCATCTCCCGCGCCAGAAAAGCGTGTTCGAAGAACGCACTGTTGAACCGTCCCGGCGTCAGCACCACCACGCTCGGGTTGTCGATGGGACTTGAGCTTTTCAGGGTATCGAGCAGCAGGTTCGGATAATGATCGATGGGCGCGATGCGTTGCGCCGCGAACAGCTCGGGGAACAGACGCATCATCATTTTGCGGTCTTCGAGCATGTAGCTGACGCCGCTGGGTGTGCGCAGGTTGTCTTCGAGCACGTAGTAGGTGCCGTCGCCGTCGCGCACCAGATCGACGCCGGAGATGTGCGAGTAGATGTCACGGTGCAGGTCCAGCCCTTGCATCGCCAACTGGTACTGCTCGTTGGCCAGCACCTGCTCGGCCGGAATGATGCCGGCCTTGATGATCCGTTGCTCGTGGTAGAGGTCGGCGAGAAACATGTTCAACGCCTTGACCCGCTGGATGCAGCCGCGCTCGACCACCCGCCATTCGCTGGCAGGAATGCTGCGCGGAATGGTATCGAAGGGAATCAGGCGCTCTGTCCCCTGCTCATCACCGTAGAGCGTGAATGTAATCCCGGCGCGATGAAATAACAGATCGGCCTCGCGTCGCCGTTGTGCCAGAAGCTCGTCAGGCGTCTCGGCCAGCCAACGGGCAAACTCCCGATAATGCGGGCGGACCTGGCCGCCGGCATCGTACATCTCATCAAAATAGGTGCGGATCATGCCGTACTCCTTGTCACCCGGACATCCAGGCCATCGCAAGGCCCGTGCCATCGGCATAAACGCTTTGATATCAATCGGTTGGATAATCAATACGCAGACACCGCACCAATCCTGTGCGGCAAATGCCCAACCTGATCGCCCCCCGCTTCATTGCAAGGCGTAATAGACGCCTGTCACCAGCATAGTCCGTAGGAGCCGGCTTGCTGGCGAAGTGACCATTAAGTCATGCGTTGCACTCAGGGGAGCCTTCGCTGGCAAGCCAGCTCCTACGGGGGCCGTGTTTAATTTCACATCTGCACAAACGAAAACGGCCAACCCGAAGGTCAGCCGCTACTGATACTTGTCACTGTTCATAGGGTTATGCGAGTCGCCCTCGTACCTCCTGCTTGACTCCCCAGCCTTCAATGATGCCGCCCAACGGCTCGACCACCGCTTCGAAACCCTGCTCGAAATCGCCGATATCGTCGTAAGTGGCGTACATCACCTTGCTGAGTTCCAGCGCCCATGCGCCGTCGTCACGCACACTGATCTGCGCATTCAGGGATTCTCCTCGATGAAAATGACCTGCCGCCCTGCGTGCCCGCTCCTCGTCCGGGAAAATGGCGTAGAACTCGATGGGATGGAACCGTGAAAAGTCGAAACCGCCTTCTTTCATGCGGCGCAGCACGCTGCTGCTGATGTCTTCTTGATAGGCTGTGCTCATGAAACGTCCTCCTCAAACCGATGGATAGACTTTCCGTACTCCCTGCGCACGCAACCATGGCCGCGCGCGTTTCGGCAATCGATGTGCCGGCGGGAAACAAGCATGTAGCTGACAAGACCAGACCTTAGCGATCCGTTCGCTGATCTCGATTGCAGAGTAGCCTCAGGACAGAGGCGCTGCCAAGGCCTGGTTGAGAATGTGACAGGAGTTGTTCAGATTGGCGTGATGCCGAGGATTTGAATGCTGTTCTGGGTCTTGAGGTTTTTGACGCTCGCGTCAGTGGTTCGACCTTCCAGATCGTTCAGATCCAGCTTGGCGGCGACAGGAAGGAGCCGTTCCTTGATGAGTTTGGCGGCCTGCTCATGACTTGGGCATTCCTCGCACTCGAAGACTTCGTTGATCGTTTCACCGTGATCATCCACGAAGGTGACTTTCCACTTTGACATCGGAGCCTCCTCAATCAAAACCCGTAAATGGGCTTACACCTATCTCGACTTTAGCTCGAATTGATCGTTCCAATCGGTTGCCGTGCGTTGGCATAAAAAAACATACAAAACCTGCAGGAGCTGGCTTGCCAGCGAAAGCGGATCGTCAGTCAACACGGGTGTTGTGCCGCCGTTTTCGCTGGCGAGCCAGCTCCTACAAGGGTCATGCATACATTCAGTCGTTGCTTGGCTTGCCCACCGCCTGCAGTACGTACTGTGGCAAGGCAAACGCGCCGATGTGTATCTCTGGATTGTAGTAGCGCGTGACGATGCCGCTCCCAGCGAAGCGCTGTTGCAGGGCTTCACGTGTCAACTTGCGATAAGCGGTATTGGTCGAGCCCCAGGCGAAGGTCATCGAGCCGCCGATGTAGGTCGGCACCGCGGCCTGGTAGAAGTGCCAGTCCGGGAACAAGCTGCGCAGGCGACCGGCAGTGGTTTTGACTTCTTCGATTTGCATGAACGGCGTGCCGTTCTGGGTCACCAGGATGCCGCCTTCGTTCAGGCAACGATGGCAGGCCTGGTAGAAGTTTTCCGAGAACAGTACTTCGCCCGGCCCGATCGGGTCGGTGGAGTCGGAAATGATCACGTCGAATTTTTCGGTGGTGGTAGCGACGAAGCGCATGCCGTCGTCGATCACCAGGTTCAGACGCGGGTCGTCATAGGCGCCTTTGGAGTGGTTCGGCAGAAACGCCTTGCACATGTCGACCACGGTGCCATCGATCTCGACCATGGTGATATGTTCGACACTGCGGTGCTTGGCCACTTCACGCAGCATGCCGCCGTCGCCACCGCCGATGATCAATACGCGCTTGGCGGTGCCATGCGCGAGGATCGGCACATGGGTGAGCATTTCGTGGTAGATGAACTCGTCGGCTTCGGTGGTCTGGATCACGCCGTCCAGTGCCATGACCCGGCCCATGCGCGGGTTTTCGAAAATGACCAGGTGCTGGTGCTCGGTGCGCACTTCGTGCAGCAGTTTGTCCATGCGAAAACGCTGGCCGTAGCCTTCGTAGAGGGTTTCCAGGTAGTCGCTGGTTGGGGTGGTGCTCATGGGAAGTGCTCCGATGAATGCGGGTGGCAACGGACGGTTACCCGCCCATGATGGCCAATCGATCACCTCGATTGCCCGGGAAAGGCGCGCATTCTACGTTGCGGAAGATGACAGGTCGAACCTTCATGACCGAGTACACACAGAACAATGTGGGAGCGAGCCTGCTCGCGAAGGCGGTGGCACATTCAACAAGGATGTGGCTGACATACCGCTTTCGCGAGCAGGCTCGCTCCCACAGGGAAATGCGTTGTAGACGAAGGCGCAATCAGATCCTGACATTGCCCCGTGGCCCGGCGATGGCCCAGATGATCAGGCCCAGAACCGGCAGCAGCACAATCAACAGCACCCAGAGGATTTTCATCCCGGTTTCCGCGCCGCTTTTCAGCACATTGATGATGGCCCAGATGTCCAGGGCAAGAATGATCAGGCCGACCAGGCTGTTGAAGGTGGAACCCATGGTGACGCTCCCGAAGAGTGGTATGCCCCTTAGGATAGCCGGCCGTGGCGAGGGTTCCGTTTTATTGACAGCTTTGCCGCCTCAGACGTGGATGGCCACTTTCAAGGCTTCCAGGGCGGGCGCGGCGGCGATGCCGACCTCTGCGCACAACTCGAGTACCCGTGGTACGTCGTTGCCGAAGACCAGAACCATTTGCAGTTCGTCGTCGAGCAATTGGCTGAAGTTCATCAGCACATAGCCGCCGTTTTCCTTGTTCAGGCTGCTCATTTGCACCTGAATGCGATTGAGTGCGGTCAACGCCTCGGTCTTGGCCAGTTGCTTGGACTTGAGGTTGAACTCGACGCCCGGGCCGAACGAGGCAACGATTTGGGCGAACAGGTCCATGTAAGTGTCAGCCTGGAACAACACCGTCTCAGGGAGGCTGCCGACGACAACCCACTCGCCCAGCGGGATCGGGAAGGTATCGTCGTAGTTGATGTCCGGATTGGCTGCCAGAAAGCCCTGTGGGTCCGCGTAGGCCTGGGCCGCTTCGTCAGCGACCTTGAGGATTTCGTCTTCGCCCATGCACCCGGAGCTGATTTTGCTGATGAGTTCGACGAGTGCGGCTTTCATGGGGCGGATCCTGTAGCGAGGGAATGTTGAGGGCGCGAAGGATACCCCATTGCGCCGCGCAATTGCTCTTGTGGGAGCAAGGCTTGCCCGCAATGGCGGTGTATCTGTCACATCGATGGTGAATGTGATGATGTCATCGCGAGCAAGCTTTGCTCCCACAGGTTTGGGGGTTAGCCCAGCAGTTTCTCCAACTGCGCAACGGTATCGGTGGCGCCCATGGTCTTGGCCGCATCCAGCGCCGTAATGCCATTGGCGTCCTTGGCTTTCGGGTCGGCGCCTTTGCTGATCAGGTAGTCAACGATGGCGACACGGTTGAACATCGCCGCCATCATCAGCGCGGTACGGCCATCGAAGGACGAACCCTCAACCTGCGCGCCCCCTTCAACCAACGCCGTGACTACCGCCAGGTCGCCTTTGAAAGCAGCCCCCGCGATCGGACTCTGGCCGTTATCGTTGCGGATTTCCGGATCGGCCTTGTGTTCGAGCAGGACTTTCACCGTGTCCACATGTCCGTGGTACGCGGCCAGCATCAGCAAGGTATCGCCCTTATGATTGCGCAAGTTCGGCGGCAACCCTTTGGTCAGCAGAGCAGCCATCATGGCCGCATCGCCCTCCCGCGCCTTGTTGAATACCTGTTCGGCAAACTCGGCAGCTTCTTCGGGGGTCATCTGGCGGCTTTTGTCTGACATTGAGCACTCCACATTCAGTTATTCGCAAAGCCGACAGTTTCCCGAGCAGTCCCGACACTGTCACTTCTTTTTTCTGATGCGCAGCTATAGCCACATTCAATAACGATACAGGCCACCCTGAATGTCGCTCAGCATCTGCTGGGTGACCTGCACGTAAGTGTCGGTTCCGGGCAACCACGCATAGATCGGGTCATCGCCCGTTCGACTGGGGTCGAAAGCTTCATCCTTGAGCCGGGTCTTCTGGTATTTGAAGGTGGCGGTGGTTTCCATTTTCACTTTCACCCGCAGAAACAACGGCACCGCATAGGCCGGCATTTGCTGCCGGGCAAACGCCAGCAATTCACTGAAGTCCAGGGTCGCCAGGGATTCGGCGGGCGTGATCGCCGCCATTCCGGCCCGGCCGTTGGTGTTGTGGATTTCCACGCCATAGGCCACGGCCTCGGAAACATGCGGATGTTTCAGGAGGATGTTCTCGACCTCGGTGGTCGAGACGTTTTCACCCTTCCAGCGATAGGTGTCGCCCAGACGATCGACAAACTGCGCATGGCCGAAACCGATATGGCGCAACAGGTCACCAGTGTTGAAGTAACGGTCGCCCTTCACGAACACGTCGTGAAGCACGACCTTCTCGGTTTTCTGCGGATCGGTGTAGCCATCCAGCGGCGCCTTGTCGTCGATTTTCGCCAGCAACAACCCCTGTTCGCCTTTGCCGACCTTGCGCATGAAGCCATTGGCGGCACGGGTCGGCGCGCCACTGTCATGGTCGTAAGCCGCCAACGCCCAGGACATCAGGGAAAAACCGACGGTGTTATCAAAATTCAGAATGTTGGTGAAACCGATATTGCCGTCGCTGGCCGCATAGAGTTCGCAGATGTGGCTCACGCCAAAACGCGTCTTGAATTCGCGCCACGCGTCGGGCCGCAGGCCGTTGCCGATCATCTTGATCACGCCGTGCCTGCTGTCGTCGGCACTGGGCGGTTGATCGACCAGATAACGACACAATTCGCCCACATAACCGATAGTGGTCGCGCGATACTTGCGCACATCGCTCCAGAACTGGCTGGCACTGAATCTGCGGCGGATGGCAAACCCTGAGTCACCGCTGATGGCCGAGCCCCAACACACGCAAAGGCCGGTGGCGTGGTACAGCGGCAAGGTGCAATAGACGACGTCCGCGGGGCGCATATCCAGCGCGACCCTCCCGAAGCTGACGAAGCTGCGCATCCAGCGACCGTGTTTGAACACCCCGGCCTTGGGCAACCCGGTGGTGCCCGAGGTGTAGATATAGAAACACGGGTCGTCGAAGTAAACCTGCTGGCTGGTGGCGGGGTTGTCGCTGTCGGCGTCGACGCTGGCGGTCATCAGGTTGATGAAGCCTTCGGGGGCAATACCGGGATGGTTGTAGGTGTTCTGATCAGCGACAAACCAGGTACGCGCTGCTTCGATCGATACCCGCTCACGCACCGCCAGAAACGTCGGGACCAGCTCTTCGCCGACCACAATCGCTACCGGTGCCACCAGATTCACGCTATGGACCAGGGTATCGCCGGTCTGCGAGGTATTGAGCAAGGCACTGATCGCGCCGACCTTGGTCACCGCCAATATCGTCACCAACAGTTCCGGGCGGTTCTCGATGAACACTGCGACCACATCGCCCTTGCCGATACCCTGTTCGATCAGGTGATGGGCGATGCGATTGGCCCACCGGTTGACCTGTGCATAACTCAATGACACCTCGCCGTACAGCAAGGCCGGGCCATCAGGATTGCGCAAGGTAGCTTGTTCGAAACTCCAGCCCAGGCCACACGGTTGGGTCGGGTCCTTGACGTTGGCGACCTTCATGCCCTTGACCACCCGTGGCAGGGCTTTGGCAATGGAAGGCAGCTTGCGGAGCATCATGCTCCAGGTAATCGTGTCGCTCGAGGTGCGGCTCATGGTTGCTCCCGTTCGATCTTCTTATTGTCGGGCGGCGCTGTTTGATGCCCGAAAATACGTCAACGGTTCTTGAGCTGTACATGCGGTTTTTGAAATGTTTTGTATCCGCCACAGGGTGTTGGAAATCGAGAGCGCTGGCACACAAAATGGTTCCATCGAATCGCCGACGACCACGCAAAATGCAGGATGCACGATGGCCATTCTTGCAAATTGCACGAAACCGAGAATTCACAAAAATCCTAACCACCTGTTTTTAAAGCACTTTTCTAGAAACAAGATACTGGCACAATCACTGCAACGCTCTGTGCACGCTTGCCATCAAGTAATCACGGAGCTGATAGACATGAGCCTGATCCAGGAAAAGTTTTCATCCTTGTTCTCCAACTTCGAAGTCACCACCCAGGCACGGCCTGACGGCGGGATTCTGTTGACGCTGAGCGCCGAAGGCAAAGTCTTCAAACGCTCGATTTCCTATCAGCAATTGCACAATGGCGATCAATTGTCGTGGGTCATCAGCGCGATCCGTCGCGACCTTGCCGAACAGGCCAGCGAGCTGCCGCAAATTTCCATGCTGCAAAGCCAACAGCGGTTTGCGTTGCCGACTTATCACTCAGCATAAACACGCCCTTGCAGGAGCATGCTTGTGGGAGCAATGCTTGCTCCCACAAGGGCCCATCCCACAAAGACCCACAGAGGTAGATGTGTTTAGAAGGTGGCGGGGTTTATGAGGGCGAAGCTGTCGACGGTGACATGCCACGCCAATTCCCCACCCTCACGGGCCAATCCACACGTGACCATCCCCGCTGCGCGCGCAGCGTCCAATTCTTCGACGATGTCCGACAGGAACAGTATCTGCGACGCCTCGATCTCGATCGCCCGGGTGATGTTGGCGTAGGACTGCGCTTCGCGCTTGGGCCCGGAGGTGGTGTCGAAGTAGCCGCTGAACAGCGGCGTCAGGTCCCCCGCTTCCGAGCAACCGAAGATCAGGCGCTGGGCCTGGATCGAGCCTGAGGAATAAACGAACAGTTGATAGCCGGCCTGGTGCCAGCGTTGCAGTGCTTCAACGGCGTCCGGGTACACATGGCCCTTGAGTTGTCCCGCCTGATAACCTTGCTCCCAGACCATCCCCTGCAACGCCTTGAGCGGCGTGGCCTTGCGGTCTTCAGCAATCCAGCCCAGCAGGATTTCGATGACTCGCTCGACGTCGGCGTTCGGCTCGTGGCTGTCCCGGCGCACGGCGTCCAATTGCTCGGCCACATCGAAGCGCGTGGCGTTTTGGCTCACGAACGCTGGCAGATGTTTCGCTGCATAGGGAAACAGCACGTCGAACACAAAACTCACCGCGCTGGTGGTGCCTTCGATGTCGGTGAGAATCGCTTTGATCGGCATCGATTCAGTCCTCAAGACGCGGGAATTGGCTGGCGATGTCTTCACCGGTGAAATTGGCCACCCAGCCTTCCGGGTTGTTGAACAGGCGAATCGCCACGAAATGCGGGTGCTCGCCCATGTCGAACCAATGTTTAGTACCGGCCGGCACCGAAATCAGGTCGTTTTTCTCGCAGAGCACGGCATAGACGTAATCGTCGATGTGCAGGGTGAACAAGCCACGTCCAGCGACGAAAAAGCGTACTTCGTCTTCGCCATGGCGGTGTTCTTCGAGGAACTTGGCGCGCAATTCGGCTTTTTGCGGGTGATCGCTGTTCAAGCTGACCACATCGACCGTGATGTAGCCGTGCTCGGTCATCAGCTTGTCGATTTGCACCTGGTAGGCAGCGATCACTTCGTCCTGGCTTGCGCCGGGCTGGATTTTCGCGGCGGCTTGCCAGCGGTCGAAGCGCACGCCCTGTTCGGCCAGGGTCGAGGCGATGTCTTCGAAATGGGTCAGCACCTTGTTGGGAACTTCAGGGCTGGAGATGTGATAAACGGACAGGCTGCTCATCAGGGCAACTCCTTAACGGTTAAAGAGCGAGCGGGTTTTCAACTCGCACTCGAACAAAAATTCAAAGGCTTCGATCTGCCGTAGCGCATCGCTCATCCGCGCGCCCCAGGTGTAGAGGCCATGGCCGCGAATCAGGTAACCGACGCAATCGGGATGGGCGTCCAGCCAAGGCTGCACCTTGGCGGCCAGCCGCGCAATGTCCTGATCGTTATCGAAAATCGGCACCCGCACCCGGGACTCGTGAGTCGTCACGCCGCTGAAGGCTTTTTGCAGTTCGTAGTCTTCGAACTCGATGAAGTCTTGCGGCGTCAGGCGCGACAGCACCGTGGCGTTCACCGAATGGGTGTGCAGCACCGCGCCGATTTCCGGGCGCCAGCTATAGAGCTGCGTGTGCAGCAGGGTTTCGGCGGACGGTTTCTTGCCAGGTTCCAGGCTGTTGCCGGCGAGGTCGGTGGCAAGTACATCGTCAAGGCCCAACTGCCCCTTGTGTTTGCCCGACACCGTCAATAAGGCTTCGGTCGGAGACAGTCGGGTCGAATAATTGCTGCTGGTGGCCGGCGACCAGCCGCGGCCATACAGAAAACGCCCGGCGTCGATGATTTCCTGGGCGAGGTGTTCACGGGTAAGGCTCATGGCCTGTCCTCTTGCATGCGTGTGGCAATGATAACGGCAGCCGCGACGGCTGCGAGACTGGCAATACTAAAGGTCCATGCCGCGCCGAGGGCATTCCAGCTGTAGCCGGAATACAACGCGCCCAGTGCACCGCCAGTCCCGGCCAGTGCGGCGTACAACGCCTGGCCCTGCCCTTGCTGGCGCGCGCCGAAGCTACGTTGCACGAAGGAAATGGCAGCGGCGTGAAAGCTGCCGAACGTCGCCGCGTGCAGCACCTGGGCAAACAACAGCACCCAGAGAAATTCCGCCAGCGAACCAAGAAGCAACCAACGCAACGCCGCCAGCAGGAAACTCGCCAGCAGCACCCGACGCACCGAAAAGCGCGCAAGGATCTTGCTCATGGCCATGAACATCAACACCTCGGCGACCACGCCGACAGCCCAGAGCATGCCGATCACCCCACGGCTGTAGCCCAACCGTTCAAGGTGCAGGGTCAGGAAGGTGTAATAGGGCCCGTGGCTCATCTGCATCAATGCCACGCAGGCGTAAAACGCCAGCACGCCGGGGCTGCGCAACTGGCCGAGGAAGCCCTCACCCGCCAATCGTTCGCCCTGGACCGGCTGGGCGTTCGGCACCCACAGGCTGCTCAGGACGATCCCGGCCATGATCAATACCAGCGCCGCCGGATAAATATCCAGGCTCAGCCATTCGAACAGGCGACCGAGCGCGACCACGGTGATGATGAAACCGATGGAGCCCCACAAGCGGATCTGGCTGTAGCGTGAGGTCTGCCCCTGCAAATGCGCCAGGGTGATGACCTCGAACTGCGGCAACACCGCATGCCAGAAGAACGCGTGCAGGGCCATGACCATCGCCAGCCAGGCGTAGGTCTTGCTGACGAAAATCAGCGAGAAGGTCAGCAGCGTGCAGACGGCGCCAAAACGCACGATGGCCAGGCGTCGGCCGGTGTAATCACCGAGCCAGCCCCAGATGTTCGGCGCCACACAACGCATCAGCATCGGAATCGCCACCAGTTCACCGATACGCGCGGCGGAAAACCCCAGGTGATCGAAGTACAGCGCCAGAAACGGCGCTGTCGAACCGAGCAAGGCGAAATAGAAGAGGTAGAAACTGGAAAGCCGCCAGTACGGGAGCGCCGCAGCCATCAGACTGCGGCGTTATTCAAGTCAGCCATTCAGAGCTGACCCAGCACCGGTGTACTCACGCGCACATCGGCATTCTGCCCGCGGTGACGCAACAGGTGGTCCATCAGCACGATGGCCATCATCGCTTCGGCAATCGGCGTGGCGCGGATGCCGACGCACGGGTCGTGACGGCCCTTGGTGATGACCTCCACCGGATTGCCATGGATGTCGATGGAACGGCCCGGCGTGGTGATGCTGGACGTCGGCTTCAACGCCAGATGCGCCACGATCGGCTGACCGGACGAGATGCCGCCCAGAATGCCGCCAGCGTTGTTGCTGAGGAAACCTTGCGGAGTCATTTCATCTCGGTGCTCGGTGCCGCGCTGGGCGACGCTGGCGAAACCGGCGCCGATTTCCACGCCCTTGACCGCGTTGATGCTCATCAGCGCATGGGCCAATTCAGCGTCGAGACGGTCGAAGATCGGTTCGCCGAGGCCCGGCATCACGCCTTCGGCAACCACCGTGATCTTCGCGCCGACCGAATCCTGGTCGCGACGCAACTGGTCCATATAGGCTTCCAGCTCCGGCACCTTGTCCGGGTCCGGGCTGAAGAATGCGTTCTGCTCCACCGAATCCCAGGTCTTGAACGGGATTTCGATCGGGCCCAGCTGGCTCATGTAACCGCGAATGATGATGCCCTGGGTGGCCAGGTATTTTTTCGCAATCGCACCAGCGGCCACGCGCATGGCGGTTTCACGGGCCGAACTGCGACCGCCGCCGCGGTAATCGCGTTCGCCGTATTTGTGGTGGTAGGTGTAGTCGGCGTGGGCCGGGCGGAACAGGTCCTTGATCGCCGAATAGTCCTTGGACTTCTGGTCGGTGTTGCGGATCAACAGGCCAATAGAACAACCCGTGGTGCGACCCTCGAATACGCCGGAAAGGATTTCGACTTCGTCGGCTTCCTGGCGCTGGGTGGTGTGACGGCTGGTGCCGGGCTTGCGGCGGTCCAGGTCGTGCTGCAGATCCTCCAGGGAGATCTCCAGGCCCGGCGGGCAGCCATCGACAATGGCGACCAACGCCGGCCCATGGCTTTCGCCAGCGGTGGTGACAGTGAACAGCTTGCCGTAGGTATTGCCGGACATGCAGGACGCTCCGTGAAATCGAACCCAAATACGTAATGCGCGCCAGTATACGCAGGCTACCCAAGTAGTTCATCCTCGAACCTTATGGGTGCCCGGGAGTCCAACCGGCATTCTGTTGATAATGGCGTGATGATGCTGCGAGTTTTGATCTTGAGCCTTACCCTGATTTCCGGCTTCGCCCAGGCCACTGTCCTGCAACGGCCGATCACCCTGGACACCGGCACCGGCGAGCTTTTCGGCTCGCTGTTGCTTCCCAAGTCCGACAAACCGGTACCGGTTGTCCTGATCATTTCCGGTTCCGGTCCTACGGACCGCGACGGCAATAACCCCGACGGCGGACGCAATGACAGCCTCAAGCGCCTGGCCTGGGTCCTGGCCAAACACAACATCGCCAGCGTGCGTTACGACAAACGTGGCGTGGCGGCCAGCCTCGCGGCCACGCCGGACGAGCGAAACCTGACGGTGGAGGCCTATGTTGCCGACGCCGAGGCCTGGGGCCAGAAGCTTAAAACCGATCCGCGCTTTGGCCAACTGATCCTGCTGGGGCACAGCGAAGGCGCATTGATCGCCAGCCTCGCCGCACCGAGCATCGATGCGACGGCGGTGATTTCCATGTCCGGCACCGCCCGGCCGATCGATCAGGTATTGCGCCAGCAATTGGGCAATCGCCTGCCGCCGCCATTGATGCTGCGCAGCAATGAGCTGCTCGATAGCCTCAAGGCCGGGAAAACCGACGACAATGTGCCGCCGCAACTGCAAGTGATTTTCCGCCCGAGCGTGCAACCGTACCTGATTTCACTGTTCCGCCAGGACCCGGCGGCGGCCTTCGCCCGCTTGAAAATGCCGGCGCTGATCATCCAGGGCAGCAACGATATCCAGGTCGGGGTCAATGATGCCCGCCTGCTCAAGGCGGCCAAACCGGACGCCGAACTGGCGCTGATCGAAGGCATGAACCACGTCATGCGCATCGTCCCCAACGACGTGAAACGCCAGTTGGCCTCCTACAAAGATCCGAATTTGCCATTGGCGGCGGAACTGGGCGCGCGAATCCTCGGGTTTATTGACGGACTTCGCTCCAGTTAACCTCTTTTTGCCCTCCAGTCCTGAAAAAAACGGCCGATAAGCCATTGTCGCCAGCGCAATAGCTGGCGGCAGCAGAGCTTGGACAGGATCTCGCCGTTATGACTGATACCCAGACTTCACCCGACACCACCGCTGAACAAGACGCTCCGCCAGCGGTCGAGCTGCCATGGGCGGACGTCCACGTCGAGCACCACAAGATGCTCCGCCTGGCACCGTTGCAGACCGATCGCAACACCGGTGGGCGGCCCTTGCGTTTTGTCGAATTCGGTTACGCCGAACGCAACGACCATCAGCGCAGCCTGTTGCGCATGACCATCTCCCTGCCCGCCCAGCGGGTGCGCAAGGAACAGAACCATCTGGACGTGTGGGTCGACCACACTGAAAAACGCGTGCATTTCGCGCCGGAAAGCGGCCTGCAGATCGAACCGCTCAATCGCGGCATCGGCCGATTCATGGCGGCACAAGGCATTAACTGGGTGAAGGCGCGCTGGCCGGGTTACACCGTCGACGGCAGCGATCTCAAGAACAAGGACGCGCTGAACGAAGACACGCGGCTGCGCCGCGACCACTTTTTGCGCGTGCACGGTTTCGATGTGGTCTACGCCGACGCCCAGCATTTGAAGGGCAGCGTCAAAGAGGTGCGAGTCAGCGACCTGCTGGGTGACTGGAACACGGAAAAACTGCAAATCGTGGAAATTCTTGAAGCCGCACAGATGCTCCAGCAGGCCGAACAGAACCTGGCCGAGCAGGAAGTCAAACTCAAGAAGCACGAAGAAAAGGTCAGCAAGTACAAACGTGAAGACGCCGGGCTGCGTTTCACCATTACCTGCCTGGTAGCGTTCGCGGTATTTCAGGCAGGGTTGTTGATCTGGATTGCGACGCACCGCTAACAGCTTGAAACCGTGGCGCGGCTATTCGCGAGCAGGCTCGCTCCCACATTGGATCTGCGTCGTTCACAAATCCCCTGTGGGAGCGAGCCTGCTCGCGAAGCTTTTGACGGTTAAACGCGGGAAGCGAACAACGCCTGATGATCCCGGCACTGCTCGGCCGTCAACATGAACACGCCATGCCCGCCACGCTCGAACTCCAGCCAGGCGAAATCGACTTCCGGGTACAACGCTTCGACGTGCACCTGGCTGTTGCCCACCTCGACAATCAGCAAGCCCTTCTCGGTCAGGTGATCCGCCGCTTCGGCGAGCATGCGTCGCACCAGGTTCAAGCCATCGTCACCGCAGGCCAGGCCCAGTTCCGGTTCATGCTGGTACTCGTCCGGCATGTCGGCGAAATCTTCGGCGTCAACGTACGGGGGATTCGACACGATCAGGTCGAAACGCTGCCCCGGCAAGCCATCGAAACCATCACCCTGCACTGTGTACACCCGCTCATCGACGCCGTGACGCTCGATGTTCTGATTGGCCACTTCCAGCGCTTCGAACGACAGATCGGCCAGTACCACTTCAGCGTTCTGGAACTCGTAGGCGCAGGCGATACCGATGCAGCCCGAGCCGGTGCACAGGTCGAGAATCCGCGCAGGCTCGGTACCCAGCCATGGGGTAAAGCGGTTTTCGATCAACTCGCCAATCGGCGAACGCGGGATCAGCACGCGCTCATCGACAATGAACGACATGCCGCAGAACCAGGCCTCGCCCAGCAGGTAAGCGGTCGGTACGCGCTCTTCGATGCGGCGCTTGAGCAACTGCTGCAGGTGGACGAGTTCGTCTTCCTCCAGGTTGCAGTCGAGGTAGCTGTCAGCGATTTCCCACGGCAAGTGCAGTGCACCCAACACCAGTTGACGGGCTTCGTCCCAGGCATTGTCGGTCCCATGGCCGAAAAACAGATCCTCCCCATGGAAGCGGCTGACGGCCCAACGGATATGGTCACGCAGGGTACGAAGGCGGGAAGTGATCACGACGGCAAACTCCAGAAAAATCGACGGGCGATTCTAACAGCCTAACGTCCCCACGACGACGCGGGAAATACACTACGGCAGATGTAGGACTAATCTCTTTTTACAGCTGGGCATTGAACAAAACGGGCCACTTGACAACGCTGCACGCCAGTAACGACGGTGCCTACGATGGTAGCGATTCACAGAAGCGCTCAGCCAGAGGACAATGTCGCAAAAGCCCCACTCCAAGGAGCCCCAGAATGTCCGTTCCACAAACGATGTTTCAACTCAGCGGCCGCGGTTATGCAGCCGCCAAACTGAGTCATGCGACCCTGATCATCATCGATGCCCAGAAAGAATACCTCAGCGGTCCCCTGGCCCTGAGCGGCATGGATGCAGCTGTCGCGAACATCAAGAAATTGGTGACTGCTGCCCGTGCGGCCGGCCGGCCGATCGTGCATGTCAGCCACCTCGGCACTGTCGGTGGGCTGTTCGACCCACGCGGTGAGCGCGGGCAATTCATACCTGGGCTGGAGCCGCTTGCCGGCGAGATCAAGATTGAAAAGATCCTGCCGAGTGCATTCCATGGCACGGATCTGAAAAAACGCCTGGAAGATCTGGGTTCAGTGGACCTGGTGGTGTGCGGCTTCATGAGTCATTCCAGCGTCAGTACCACGGTTCGGGCAGCGAAAAACCTGGGCTTCCGTTGCACCCTCGTGGAAGACGCCTGCGCCACCCGCGATCTGCCGTACAAAGGCGGTGTCCTGAGCGCCGAGGATGTGCAGCGGACCGAAATGGCGATCATGGCGGACAACTTTGCCGCCGTCGCCCAGACCAACGACCTGGTCTGATCGACGCTTGATGAGCGGTCCATACCGCCGCTCATCCGTAAAAGCCTCTCATTAGCCGTAATTGTCTTAGCCTCAGGAACATCCCGGTCAACTTCCGGTCGAAGGGCCGATACCCATTGAGGAAGGTCGGAATGAAGTTATCCGATGGTTTTGACGCTCGCCGCTTGCGGCCCAAAGGCCAACGCAACTGGCGTTTTCGAATCGGCGCAGCATTCGCTGCGTTGCTGGCAACCTGTGGCGTGCTGCTCGCCATGGCCGGCGTCGCGAGCCTGCTGGGCCATGCACCAGCCCTGGGCGAGTTGAACACCAACCGCGCCGGAGCGGCGGTGATCCTGGCGATCGGGCTGTTCGTGCTGTACCTCGGCGTGTGGTTGTGGCGTCGCTGCCGACGCCGCTCACGGCAGTCGATGGAGCTGAACATGTCTCCGCACTTGATGAAAAAACACGACTGAGCCGAACGCAGCGCGTTTTGTCGCGCCCCCATTCGCCTCGAGTTGGGTAAACTGGCCGCCCTTCGCGGAGGCTGACATGCAAGACGACGATTTTTCCCTGTTCAAAAGCGCGATCCAAGGCGTCAAGCCGATCAAGCACGATCGCGCCGACACCGGCAAACCCAAGGCTGACCGAGCGCAGATCGCCAAGCTGCGACAGGCCGCTACCGTGCGTACCGATGCCTCCACCGTCGATGGGCTGTCCGATCAGTTTGTCATCGACGTCGGCCCTGAAGACGAGTTGATGTGGGCCCGCGACGGCGTGCAGGAAAGCCAGATGCGCAAGCTCAAGATCGGACAGATTCCGTTCGAAGGCAGCCTCGACCTGCATGGCATGAATGTGGAAAAGGCCCGGGAAACCCTTTGGGCCTTCCTGGCGGAAGCCACCAAATTCGAAATCCGCTGCGTGCGCGTCACCCATGGCAAGGCCGTACGCCTGGACGGCAAGCGACCGATGATCAAAAGCCACGTCAACACCTGGCTGCGCCAGCATCCGCAAGTGCTTGGCTTCACTTCCTGCCAGGCCAAACATGGCGGTGCCGGTGCGGTTTATGTGATGCTCAAACGCACCATGATGGAAGGTCGCGACGAGTAAAGCTGATGCGTCACGCTTGCAGCGCCGTGTCCGCCACCGTACCCTTGTTCTTTGCGTAAAATCCCACAGGTAGTTTCATGTCCCTGGAACAGAATTACACCGCGATCCTCGGCCAATTGGGCGAGGACGTGTCCCGCGAAGGCCTGCTCGACACGCCAAAACGTGCCGCCAAAGCCATGCAGTACCTCTGCCGCGGTTATGAACAGACGCTTGAAGAAGTCACCAACGGTGCCTTGTTCAGCTCCGACAACAGCGAAATGGTGCTGGTCAAGGACATCGAGCTGTACTCGTTGTGCGAACACCACCTGCTGCCGTTCATCGGCAAGGCCCATGTCGCCTACATCCCGAGCGGCAAGGTGCTGGGTTTGTCCAAGGTCGCGCGGATCGTCGATATGTATGCCCGCCGCCTGCAGATCCAGGAAAACCTCAGCCGCCAGATCGCCGATGCGGTCCAGCAGGTCACCGGCGCCCTGGGCGTTGCGGTGGTGATTGAGGCCAAGCACATGTGCATGATGATGCGTGGTGTGGAAAAGCAGAATTCGACGATGATCACCTCGGTGATGCTCGGCGAGTTCCGTGAGAACGCCGCGACCCGCAGCGAATTCCTCAGCCTCATCAAGTAATTCGCAACACAGGAAAACCGGCATTCATCGCCGGTTTTTTTTCGCCTGTGAAAAATCAGGTAAGCTGCGCGACTTTCTTCATTCGCCCAGTGAGGCTTACAACGTGTTCGTCAAAGCGCTTCGTGTCGGCCTCGGCCAACTGATCATCTTCATCGACTTCCTCACTCGCCCCGGCAAGAAGCAGCGCCCCGCCGCCGCCCAGGCCCAGGTCGAAACCGCCGCCAAGGGCCTGACCCTGTATCAATTCCACGCCTGCCCGTTCTGCGTCAAAACCCGCCGCACCCTGCGTCGCTTGAATGTGCCGGTGGCCCTGCGCGATGCGAAGAACAACGAGCAAGACCGCCAGACCTTGCTGGAGCAAGGCGGCAAGATCAAGGTGCCATGCCTGCGCATCGAAGAGAACGGCCAGACCACCTGGATGTACGAGTCCAAGGTGATCATTGATTATCTGGATCAGCGTTTCGCGGCGGTCTGATGGTTTTGCGGTGTCAGTACCGGCCTCATCGCGGGCAAGCCCGCTCCCACAGTTGACCGCAATCCCCTGTAGGAGCGAGCTTGCTCGCGATAAGTCCCTTCCAGGCACCACAAACTCCAGACAAAAATAAACCGGCCCTTGAGCCGGTTTTTTTGTTTTCAGCGTCCCTTGAGCCTACTCGCGATGACGCCCTCCTTGGCGATATACCGCAATTGCCAAACTTTTCGTCCACAAAATCAAAAACATTATTTGCTTTCTTTGTATACAAAAGCATAATCCACTTCGTGCGAGTTCCTGACCAAGCAGTCAACAAATTCGCAAGTGCCTCAAAGGGCCGCTGCCACCCCCTCGGGTCCGGCCCTGGAAATAAAAATAAAACTCTTGAGGAGTACTCGCTGTGGAAAGCCGCAAATCCGAAGCATCGACGCTGGATCTCTCGCCGCCTTTACGCAATGGCTGGCTGGAGCGCATCTTTAAACTCAGCTTGCATGGCACCACGGTGAAGACCGAGCTGATTGCCGGTCTGACAACCTTCATCACCATGGCCTACATCATCTTCGTCAACCCCAACATCATGGCTGACGCCGGAATTGACCATGGCGCGGCATTCGTTGCCACCTGTATTGCCGCGGCATTGGGCTGCCTGTTGATGGGCCTGTACGCCAACTGGCCGGTCGGCCTGGCACCGGGCATGGGCCTGAACGCGTTCTTCACCTACACCGTGGTCGGCACCATGGGCTACAACTGGGAAACCGCCCTGGGTGCGGTATTCGTGTCCGGTGTGTTGTTCATGATCCTGACCTTTTCTAGGATCCGTGAATGGCTGCTCAACAGTATTCCAGTGAGCCTGCGCTTCGCCATGGGCGCCGGTGTAGGTTTGTTCCTGGGCTTGATCGGCCTCAAAACCGCCGGCATCGTCGTCGATAGTCCAGCGACGCTGATCAAGCTCGGTTCCCTGCGCGAGCCTGGCCCGCTGCTGGCCGCCGTGTGCTTCCTGATGATTGCCATCCTCAGCTACCACAAGGTGTTCGGCGCGATCCTCATCAGCATCATCACTGTGACGCTGGCCGGTTGGGGTCTGGGCCTGGTGCACTACGAGGGCATCATGTCTGCCCCACCAAGCCTTGCACCAACCTGGATGGCGATGAACCTCGCCGGCGTGTTCAACGTCAGCATGATCAGCGTGGTGTTGGCCTTTCTTTTCGTACACATGTTCGACACCGCCGGCACCCTGATGGGTGTGGCCCAACGCGCCAACCTGGTGGGCGCTGACGGCCGCATCGAAAACCTCTCCCGCGCGATGAAAGCCGACAGTGCGTCCAGCGTATTTGGCGCCGTGGTCGGCGTCCCTCCGGTAACCAGCTACGTGGAAAGTGCCGCTGGCGTAGCGGCGGGTGGTCGGACTGGTCTTACCGCCGTGACCGTGGGTGTGCTATTTATCGCGGCCATGTTCTTCGCGCCGCTGGCCGGGATGATCCCTGCTTACGCCACCGCCGGTGCGCTGATTTATGTGGCCATGCTGATGATGGGCGGCATGGCCCACATCGAGTGGGACGAAGCGACCGACAGCATTCCGGCGATCGTCACCGCGATCATGATGCCGCTGACCTTTTCGGTGGCCGACGGTATTGCGCTGGGCTTCATCACCTATGTGGCGCTGAAGGCCGGTACCGGCAAGTACAAGGAAATCTCCGTGAGCCTGTGGGTGCTCTGCGCGATCTTCATCGCCAAGTTCATCTTCTTGTAACCGCGGTACAGATTCGAAAACAGCCTCACCCCGTCGGGTGAGGCTTTTGTGCAAATGGAGGAAAGTGATGAGTCTGGAAACCTGGCTGCTGTTCAGCGGCGCTGCGTTGGTCGTGATCCTGATCCCGGGACCACTGTCGTTGTTGATGATCAGCAACAGCCTGAACTACGGCCTGCGCCGTTCCTACCCGGCATTTCTCGGCGGTGTGATCGCGTCTATTTGTCTATTGAGTGCTTCGGCACTGGGCCTGGGCGCGCTGCTGCTGGCATCGGAACAGTTGTTCAGCGCCCTGAAAATCGTCGGCGCGCTGTACCTGTTCTATCTCGCCTGGCAGAGCTGGCAGCAATCGCGTCAGCCTTCCCATGGTGCCGAAGTGCCTCAGGCGGCGCCGGTGCCGCGTTTTCGTGCACTGTTCGGCCGCGCCTTCATGCTGGGGGCCAGCAACCCGAAAGACATCCTGTTCTTCGCCGCGTTTCTGCCGCAGTTCTTGAGTGCCGAGCAGCCGTTCCTGCCGCAACTGCTGGTGATGATCGCCACCTGGACCGTGCTGGATCTGCTATGCAAAGTCGCCTACGGACTCGGCGCCCACGGTGCAGCCAGGTATTTGCGTTCGGGCAAGGGCCAGAGCTGGTTCAACCGGGTCAGTGCCGGTTTGTTTGGTGGCGCTGGCGCTGCCTCCCTCTTGAGTGGGCACTGATCCCCCCACCGCCCATCCCGGCAGATTGAAGCCGCGGATGGGCTTTCGCACGCTTCACGTGATACAGCGTCGGACGCAACGTCATCGGCAGAAACACACGTCATACATATTTATCGCTGTACGCATATCACGCTTCCCTACAGTTCGGGCCAACGTTTTTCCAAACAGCCCGACCAGGAAGTATGTATGGCGCACAATTTCACGCCTTCCGACGCAACAGACTACGACGCCATCAAAGTGTCGGACATTGATCCGCCTTCTTTGGCTGGAGCCGATCAGGAAATCGCGGATTTTATCCGCAGCAACGGAGCCTCGACTGCCGGGGACCAGCGCCCTCGATCCGCCAGGAAACGGGAACGGGTGCTGCGGGCCCTGGATCAGCATTATGGACCGCTGATAGTTGGCCAATTCACAGTCAGCCGCATAGAACTTCACCTGATGAATGCCACCATTGATGGTGAGCCGCTGGATATCGGCAACACCAACTTTCGCCGGCCCCCCCAGGCATTTATCGACGACATACAATTGAACCCCGCTGATGTCGAAAATCGCATCCGGGCGAGCGGCACTGTTGGCGACTATACGATCCCGACCCTGTTGTTCGAGATTGCAACCCATCGCTCGGTCGACGCATCACCGCTGTTCAGCGAGGCACAAGGCACTCACACGCAAAAGATCGACAGGCTTTTACAATCAGCCCAGAAACTGGATATCCGCGATACCCGCTTACCCGAAAATGTGCCTGGCTGGGTCAACAAACAGAAAAGCAAAGTCGTTAACAGCATGGGCGTCGGGTTACAGGCGTTTGGTATCTATAGCGGTTTGATGGGCATTTGCGACGCGATCAAAAGCGGTGATCGTACCGAAGCGACGATCAATGCCGGGGCGGTGGTGACGGAGCTCGGTTCGCTGATCATCGAGCGCGGCCTGGTTAAAACCGCCCAAGAGATGATTGAAAACAGTGCGCTGGTCTACCAGGGTTTTTCCAGGACTCACTTTGGTCTACACCTGTCGCGTGGAGCGGGTTTGATCGCAGGCGCCTTGACCCTGCCCTTCGACATCTACTTGGCGATCAAAGCGCTGAACGATGCCTCTCAAACCACCGGCAAGCAGGCCCTGGATCATTACGTCGCAGCCGGCTTGAACCTGACCAGCGCCGCATTGACCCTGATTCTCGGCACCGCGGCCCTGGCCGGCTTCGCACATGCCGGTCCGCTGGGAATCGCGGCGGCAGCCATTCTGATTACGGGATCGCAGATCTACAGCGCCGTTCGCTATGTGGACGACATCGACGATTACATTGAGCTGAGTGTCGATGAACGTCTCGTTACCGGCTTTCTTGCCTTTCTCAACCAAAGTCCGCCGCAACGTATCGAGGACCGATACAGCATCGCTTTGACTAAAGATCAGCACTCGAAAATGCTCACCAAGAGAGCGCGTAACTGGCTCGATGGACAATTGAAAGGCAGTGTCGAGGCCATCGTAAATGGCAAGGTGACTGTTTCCCTGAAAGCCAACCAAGTGTTCTGGTTCGAGGAGGATTCCGAAGGCCGCGAATCGATGGGCTCCACGGAAATCAAGGCGCCACAGATTCAGGACGAAAACGATACCATCGACGCGCGCAACGGAATTCCTTCGGATCTCCCTGGAGTAGTGAAGGGAACCGACGGTGAAACCAAAGCAACGCTTTGGCTGCTGGGAGGCGGGAAAGACACCGTCATCGGTGTCGAAAAGAAACCCAATCATTTCATCTATGGCACAGGCTCAAAGCACCTGACCGGTGGTGATCAGGATGATCAGTTCCTGTTTGAAGGTGCCGTACAGACGCTCAAAGCGCCCGCGCCTGTCCAGACAGATGCGCAACTTCTAGGTGGCGACGGTAACGACACGCTGGTTTTCCAAGGCAAGCTGGAAAGCCGGGACGTTTCTCCACACACCGGCTATGAAATTGATTTGGAGAACGGCCGGATCCGCCTGCTGAGCAATATCGGTTCGATGCCTCCTGTCCACCTGACAGCGCTGGAAAGTATTGAAAACGTCGAAACGCTCTCCGGTGCGAGAAACATCGTGAAGGGATCCGCCGGTGCGAACCGTATCGTTTCCAGAGGCCACGACGAGATCGATGCAGGTGGTGGTGATGACACGATTTATCTGATGGGGAGGTATGGAAGTGCTGCAGGTGGCGCAGGCCTAGACCAGTATTACGTTACCCACAAAAGCGGCACTGTCATCATCAGCGAGGACCCGCAGGAAGAAAGCGTGATTATCCTGGACTGGCCATTTGAAGCCATTGAGCGGTGGTCCATTGAAGGCACTTCACTTGTGGTTTCGTCGCGGTGTGGACCCGATGGAGAATTACCGGAAAGAAAGCTGGTCATCAAGGGCGTCTATAAAACAACGGAAAACAAACGCCTGTTCCAGGAACAGATACTACGTTTCTTGACCCTGGACGGGTTTCAACTCTCCCCTGACTTCCCCGATGAATTGGAAGGCCTTGATAACCACAGTGTTGAAGTCTTGATTCTGGTGAAGGGGAGAAGGCCGTCCCCATTGATTCTCAACAGCCCTGAGCATGAAGTGTCCTCCACCACACACCCAAATTATTTCATTAATAGGGACACACCCGAAACACGCTTCACAATCACAAAAAAAGACAATAACGCCGTAAACACTATTTTTATCGATTATGACAGTAAGGAAATGGTTTCAGCTCAAGCCACCTATACGATTCAAGCTGACAGTCAGTATGCCCATCACAATGCAACCGCCAGCAACATCTCCCTAAAACTTAACTTTACCAGCAAAACTTTAACACTCGAAGAGTTTATATCCGATGGACATTACACCTATTCAAACATTTCCCACTCGAATTACATGAGCAAAGAAATGAAATTGAATCAGGCATTAATCGTAACAATGCGCGACGGAGTGTCCTATCGAATAATCCCTCCTCCAGCGCATAACCATGCTTACGGAGACACTCCGGGTCTTGTAAAGATAGATGGCGAGTGCATGCTTAAAAGACGGACAGGACGCTACCACTTTCTTACCCCTGAAGATAGCAAGGCCCTCATACTTGATTCACACCCGCAGATTGTCGATCTCCCTGGGCGCTTGTCAAAAACGACACTATCACTCGAGGGGAAAGGCTCGACCTATCATGTCCGGTTCGAAACACACACCCAACTTCGAATATCTACACCGGGCGCACTCGCTAAAACATCCAACGCATCGACCTGGTATTTTTACACACGGTTTCTGGACCCTTCCATAAAAAAACTATCGGAAAATAAACTTCTGATCGGGCAAACCATTATCTACCTCCCCGAATACAACAATGAAGACACACCTATCGAGGATGTATATCTGGTGAGCGCTTCTGGCACCTTACATAAAGTTGATCTTATTTTCGGATTAATCTATCTCCACGCAACAAGTTAAAAACAGCCAGAGACTACTTAAACCTCAACAAACCCATTCACTTTGCACCAACATAACTATCACCCTCTGCAGTAAGCGTAATTAATACTATAAACCTGTCTGATCGGGCGACTCGCTCCCAACTGGCAGGTGTGAATCTATCCAAACGAGCGATATCTATTACTGGAGTGACATAGGCATGAAGCCACCAAGAAAACCAAAACCCGGTACTCCGGAAACTGACCCATCTATTAGAAACAACCAGGGCGAGGACGGGAGAACTCCTTGGCACCACTTGCCTGATCCCAACATTCCCGGACCTGCCATCGACTTGCCGGGGAACCAACGGCCTGAAGGGCAATCGGACAATTCCCCGCAAGGACCATCGATTGTGGTGGTGGACATTTCCACGCCCGGGCCACTTGTAATCAGCCCCTCTGGCATAACATCCGACATCAACTTTCTGCCCTCCGCTCTGATATCGAGATTACCCGCCCCACTTACCGACGGATTACGCCATGGCCAACGCAACACGATGTATGCAGAAATCGAAAATGAAGGCGTCACGCTGGTGCGACGCCGAGATGACGGCGAGTACCAGGCGTCATCCGCCAATGAGCTGACCGCCACAGGTCCGGTACTCGAAAGAATTGCCGGAACGGTGTTCTGGCGCAGGAAAACCACAGACGCCCCTGGGCGCAACCCACAATCGTCAAGCTCGACGGACGAACAACCCGGCCCAAGCACCAACAAGCGGCCGCGCCTGGATGAAGACGACAGCGATTTAGCCCAAGCACACCCCCTCCTCTCAGACCTTCTCACGCAGCCCGCCTCTCCTATAGATCTGTCTTCTGCGTTATGGAAGAACTGGGGAAGTTCGACAAAGCCTCAATCGGCGAACTCCATTGAAATCGAAGGGCTTCATTATCGCGTCGTACCTCAAGGATCGTTGGCGAACACTGAAGTTGCTTTAATGGAACATCCCCGGTTTTCACCTTCACGCTATGAAGCCTTCGAAGAGATGCTGCAGGACGATCTATCACTGCAACCCAGGTGGGCAGTCAAACAGAACGGCGAGTGGAAAGTGCCGGACAACCTCTACCCATTCGACAAGAGCTTGACCGGTTACATCGCCGAAACTTTCAGGGACTACTCGGATGAGACATTAAATACCGTTGCAAGAACGCTATTTAATCGCGCCGATCATTCGGAGGTTATCAACAGCCGTGGCCTTATGGTCTTGAAGCAGACCTTTCGTAACTGGGCCAATGCCAGCAGCGCCACAATACCTCGACGAGAACTGGCCGACCCGCTGCTCATGCTTCCCGTCATCACCAGAACCACCAATACTGGCTGGTTGGCGCTGCCCCCTTCCGATGCTGCCGTAACGTTGCGACGGCTGGACTTTGCCCCGCATCGTTTCCCTGAGGAATGGAGAAACTTTTCTGCCAACCCTTCCAACTTCAACCTCAAGCGGCTGGTGGCAACCGTGCTGGTGCGCAATGGGTACAGTGTTTTTCCGTTAACAAACGAACACCAAGGCTCAACGCTCGTTTTCACCCGCGCCAACCACGATGCCGTTTTTTTCCTGAAACTGGGTCGTGTGGAGGGCCACGCAATCAGAGACATCACCCCACCGGGCAATGAACTTTCCGACCCGCATCTGACAGCCCGTATCGGCGAACAAGCACGAACAGCACTGCTGACTGCTCACGACCAGAACAAAGTGGTGTGGCTGCTTGGTGGAACCCAGATAACCGCCTCGGGATGGCAGTCGGTTTTCATTATCAGGGAACGCTGACAGACGCCTCATCTCGCCGGTCATGCCGGCGAGAACTGACCGCGCATTTCAGGCACATAAATTTCATACGACTCCAAAAAGGTTTTCAATGAGCCCAAAACATCCCCTTCGCCCCAAATTCCCCGGCCCCCCAAACGATGGCCCTTCAGGCATACGCGACACGGCCGCGGACACTTTGCCCAGGCGTCCTGTCACCCCACAAGGCCATGAACCCGATTCGCAGCCAGGGCATCAATTCCCGGAGCACGCACAAACACTTGAGGTCCAGCCTCCGCCCATTGAGATCATCGACCTCCCTGCCGATCTGCACATCAGTCGTACCATCACTGACTTCCCATTGGGCAATTATTATCTGGCACCTGGGCTGGTAGAGCGGTTACCCGATCCCGACCCGGCGACCGGACTCCGATCAATTGTCTCCGGGCGCCAGTATGTCGATCTTGTAGAGGGTGGGACGGTATCTGTAGGCCACGACGCGCAAGGTCATTTCAGGGCAAAACAGATCACCGAGCTCGTGCCTTCCGGCCCGCGGCTTGAACGTGTGGAAGGAATGCTCAAATGGCGTCAGTTTCGACCCGACAACAGTGACATGGTGGATTCAGAACTGATTGTGACAGTCAACCGACAGCCGGGCGATCCGAATGAGGAAGCAGGTCCCTCCAAGCGGCCACGCCGGAATGAAGAAGAAAACGAGGATGCTGCGTCATCCGTTCTGCGGATGTCCGAAGCCGATCCACCATCCGAGCCATGGCAAAACTGGGAAATCCCCGCTCAACATGCGTCGCCCGAAGATGTCACCATCGCGGGTGTTCTGTACAAGACCGTGCCGCGCGGTGAGTCGCCGGACCATCCCATTGTTTACATCAAGAACCCGACACACCTGATCTACGACTTTGATTTATTGCAAGCAACCCTCAGGCGAGAGCCCGAACAACAACCCCGTGGCGCTATCCAGGTGCCGCCGAACCACCACTGGGAAGTCGATCCGCATCTACCCTTCGTCAGAGCGCTGACCGACTATGTCGCCACTTACTTTCCCGAGCTCTCGGAACTCTCTTTACTGAATGTCGCCAGAAAACAGTTTCACCTCGCCAACGGCTCCGAAGTCGCAACCAGCGCCGGGCTGACGACCCTCAGGCAAGTGTTCAATGACTGGAGGTCCCTGAACATCACACCACGGCCCGAGTTGGCTGATCCACTGCTCATGCTCCCCGTGTCGCCAATGACTGCAGGCGAGGGGATGTCCCGGGTTATGGAACTTCCCCTGCTTTCCGATCAAGCGCAATTACAGCGACTGGAATTTGATCCGCAAAAGTTCCGCAACGAGTGGCGATACTTCACCACCACCCAAAATGCTGTCGACCTCAAGCTGTTCATGGCCAACCTTTTGAGCCGCAATGGATACACCGTGTTTGAGCCCACCGTAGCCCAGTCCTATCCCGTGTTGGTGTTCCGGCGAACAGGGCATGATTTTGTGTTCTTCATGACCCTGCATCGTGTGCTCGGTAAAAAAATTCATATTCCACCTTCCCGTGACCAGGGATTCTCCTCGAACAGGTGGCCGGAAATGATTGGCCCGTCGGCCATGCAAGCCGTTCAAGACGCCCAAGCGGCGAACAAGCTGGTCTGGCTCAAAGGCGGGAGCCAGATTTCAAAGGATCGCCCCGACGCTGTCTTTATTGTGCGATCGGATGATCCAAGGGCCTAAGCACGGCGCGAAAAAAAGCCCGCAGTGTGAGCGGGCGAAAGACCAAAGAAGCTATATGCGCAGTCGCTTCCAGGGTGAGGCAGCTGCTTGGGGGATCAGCTGCCGCGGTACGTGGAATAGCTGTAGGGCGAAATCAGCAGCGGCACGTGGTAGTGATCCTGTTCCGCCGAGATGCCGAAACGCAGCACCACGACATCCAGGAACGCAGGCGTAGGCAACTGGACCCCACGGGCGCGGTAGTAGTCGCCCGCATGAAACTGAACCTGATAGACACCGGTGCGGTAGTCATCACCCTGCAGCAGCGGTGCATCGACACGGCCATCGCTGTTGGTTGTCGCAGTGGCGACCAATTCCAGCTGCGATCCTTCAACGCGGTACAGCTCGACCTTGATCGAGCTGCCCGGGCAACCGTGTGCAGCGTCCAAAACATGTGTAGTCAAACGTCCCATTGATTCTGCGCGCCTGCCTGCGTGGAAGCAGTCAGACCTCGCGCCTCCCGAAGTCAGTTAAAAGGAGACCGCACCGTTTCAGAACGCGAAAAGCTGCGGCGAGCGATTGATTAAGACATTTTTCAAAAAAATTGTACACAATAAAAGCGACATTTTTACGACCCTCTACGCCACCCAGGGATTTCCAGGCGATTTACGGCGAAAGCACCAAGAATCTGAACCCCGCAGCCATTAGCTGACCAACCAGGCAAATTTCTTGCAGGCTCCTCCCGATAGCACGCGAAGATGACCGTTAGCGAAAAATGCAAAAAATCAGGCTTACAAAGTGAATATAAAGTTGTATACAATCAGCCCATCGCTGTGACGCCAGCCTGCCACCCCATCCAGGCGCGCCACACAATCTGCTACCACGAATAAGAAGGAAGACTGCAGTGAGCGCTGACTACCCACGCGACCTGACCGGTTACGGCAGTAACCCTCCTCACCCACATTGGCCGGGCAATGCCCGTATCGCCCTGTCCTTTGTGCTCAATTACGAAGAAGGTGGCGAGCGCAATATCCTGCACGGCGACAAGGAATCCGAAGCCTTCCTCTCGGAAATGGTCTCGGCGCAGCCGCTGCAAGGCGCGCGCAACATGAGCATGGAATCCCTTTACGAGTATGGCAGCCGCGCCGGCGTCTGGCGGATTCTCAAGCTGTTCAAGGAATTCGACATTCCGCTGACCATTTTTGCCGTGGCCATGGCCGCCCAGCGTCACCCGGACGTGATCCGCGCCATGGTCGATGCCGGCCATGAAATCTGCAGCCACGGCTACCGCTGGATCGACTACCAGTACATGGATGAAGCCCAGGAACGCGAGCACATGCTCGAAGCGATCCGCATCCTCACCGAAATCACTGGCGAACGCCCGCTGGGCTGGTACACCGGCCGCACCGGCCCGAACACCCGTCGCCTGGTGATGGAAGAAGGCGGTTTTCTCTACGACAGCGATACCTACGACGACGATCTGCCCTACTGGGAACCGAACAACCCGACCGGCAAGCCGCACCTGGTGATCCCGTACACCCTGGACACCAACGACATGCGCTTCACCCAGGTCCAGGGCTTCAACAAGGGCGACGATTTCTTCGAATACCTGAAGGACGCGTTCGACGTGCTCTACGCCGAAGGCGCCGAAGCCCCGAAGATGCTGTCGATCGGCCTGCACTGCCGCCTGATTGGCCGTCCGGCGCGTCTGGCCTCGCTCAAGCGCTTTATCGAATACGCTAAAAGTCATGAACAGGTGTGGTTCAGCCGTCGCGTTGACATCGCGCGCCACTGGCAGGAAACCCACCCGTACCAAGGGGCTGCCAAATGAGCACCTTTCAATCGATCAAACCCTCGACCTTGAGCCGCGACGCTTTCGTCAGCGTATTCGCCGATATCTACGAACATTCGCCATGGGTGGCCGAAAAGGCTTTCGAGCTGGGCCAGGACGCTTCGATCGACCAGATCGAAACCCTGCACCAACGCATGAGCGACATCCTGTTGAGCGCCGATCACGCCAGTCAGCTGGCACTGATCAACGCTCACCCGGACCTGGCCGGTAAAGCTGCCGTCCAGGGCCAGTTGACCGAAGCCAGCACGAATGAACAGGCTGGCGCCGGTATTCACCAATGCACGGCCGAAGAGTTTCAGCGCTTCACCGAGCTGAACGACGCCTACAAGGCCAAGTTCAAGTTTCCCTTCATCATGGCGGTAAAAGGCAGCAACCGGCATCAGATCCTCGCAGCGTTCGAAACGCGCATCCATAACCCGGTCGACACCGAGTTCAAGTGCGCGCTGGCGGAGATCAACAAGATCGCCCTGTTCCGATTACTGACCCTATAGCGATCCTGGCCCGAGCGTGCTCAAGAACGCCGAACACGCCCAGGGCCCTGAGAGCATCCCAAGCCACTTATTTAAAGGCAGACAAGAAGAATGAAAGCTTACGCCGTACCTTTCGAGAAGTTCGTCAACCTGGCCGACGCCCGCCTGGGCACCAAAATCATCTCGGTCACCGATGACTGGTTCGCAGACGCCAACCGTCTGTTCCAACCGACCCCGGCCGTATGGAAGGAGGGCGTGTTCGATGACAACGGCAAGTGGATGGACGGCTGGGAATCGCGTCGCAAACGCTTCGAAGGCTTCGACAGCGCGGTGATTCGCCTGGGCGTACCGGGTTCGATCAAGGGCGTGGACATCGACACTTCATTCTTCACCGGCAACTTCCCGCCGTCGGCTTCCCTGGAAGCCTGCTTCCTGGCCGAAGGCGAGCCGAACGAAAACACCCAGTGGGTTGAAGTGCTGTCCGCCGTCGAGCTGCAAGGCAACAGCCACCACTACCACGAAATCAAAAACGATCAGGCCTTCAGCCACCTGCGTTTCAACATCTACCCGGATGGTGGCGTGGCCCGTCTGCGCGTTTACGGCGAGCCGTTCCGCGACTGGTCGGCGGTTGGCGACAACGAACAGGTCGACCTGGCTGCTGCCCTGAACGGCGGTCGTGCCCTGGCCTGCTCCGATGAGCACTTCGGCCGCATGAGCAACATCCTCAACCCCGGCCGCGGTATCAACATGGGCGACGGCTGGGAAACCGCACGTCGTCGTACCCCGGGCAATGACTGGGTGATCGTCGCCCTGGGCCATGCCGGCGAAGTCGAGAAAGTCATCGTCGACACCCTGCACTTCAAGGGCAACTACCCGGACAGCTGCTCGATCCAGGGCGCGTTCGTGAAAGGCGGCACTGACAGCCAGATCGAAACCCAATCGCTGTTCTGGCGCGAACTGCTGCCAAGCCAGAAGCTGGAAATGCACGCCGAACACACCTTCGCCGAGCAGATCAAGGCGCTGGGCCCAATCACCCACATCCGCCTGAACGTCTTCCCGGACGGTGGTGTGAGCCGCCTGCGCGTCCTGGGCAAGGTCGCTAAATAAGCAGTGAGGCCATTCGCGAGCAGGCTCGCTCCCACATTTGAAATGCATTCCCCTGTGGGAGCGAGCCTGCTCGCGAAGACGTCAGATCCAACAACACAGAATTCGGATAAGAACAGCATGCGCACATTGACGATTGAACCGCTGACCAAAGAAGCCTTCGCCCCTTTCGGTGACGTGATCGAAACCGACGGCAGCGATCACTTCATGATCAACAACGGTTCGACCATGCGCTTTCACAAACTGGCGACGGTGGAAACCGCCACGCCAGAGGACAAGGCGATCATCAGCATTTTCCGCGCCGACGCGCAGGACATGCCGCTGACCGTCAGCATGCTGGAGCGCCATCCGCTGGGCAGCCAGGCTTTCATTCCGCTGCTCGGCAACCCCTTTCTGATCGTGGTCGCGCCACTTGGCGATGAACCTGTATCAGGCTTGGTCCGCGCCTTCGTCACCAACGGCAGGCAGGGCATTAATTACCATCGCGGCGTCTGGCACCACCCGGTGCTGACGATCGAAAAGCGGGATGACTTCCTGGTGGTTGATCGCAGTGGCACAGGCAATAACTGCGATGAGCATTTTTTCAAAGAGGATGAGCGTTTGATCCTCGCCCCCCACCAATAAGAGAAGGTCTGATCACTCGACAACAGAGTGACAGGCGAGAGGTAAAGACTGTGGAAGCACATCTGTTGGAATGGCTGAACCTGAGCGTGCGCTGGGTTCATATGATTACCGGTGTGGCCTGGATCGGCGCGTCGTTCTACTTCGTCTGGCTGGAAAACAACCTCAATCGGGTCAACCCGAAAAGCGGTCTGGCCGGTGATTTGTGGGCGATCCACGGCGGCGGCATCTACCACCTGGAAAAATACAAACTGGCCCCACCGACCATGCCGGACAACCTGCACTGGTTCAAATGGGAAGCCTACTTCACCTGGATGTCGGGTATCGCGCTGCTGTGCGTGGTGTTCTACTCCAACCCGACGCTCTATCTGCTGGCTCCGGGCAGCACCCTGAGCGGCCCTGAAGGCGTGGCCATCGGTATCGGCTCGCTGTTCATCGGCTGGTTCATCTACTCCTTCCTCTGCGACTCGGCCCTGGGCAAACGCCCTGCCCTGCTCGGCTTCATCCTGTTCGTCCTGATCATCGGCGCCGCCTACGGCTTCAGCAAGGTGTTCAGCGGTCGTGGTGCCTACCTGCACGTCGGCGCGATCATCGGCACCATCATGGTCGGCAACGTGTTCCGCATCATCATGCCCGCACAGCGCGCACTGGTGGCGGCAATCGCCGAGAACCGCACGCCCGATCCGGCACTGCCGGCCAAAGGCCTGCTGCGTTCGCGTCACAACAACTACTTCACCTTGCCCGTGCTGTTCATCATGATCAGCAACCACTTCCCGAGCACCTACGGCAGCCAGTACAACTGGTTGATCCTGGCGGGGATCGCGGTACTGGCGGTGTTGGTGCGTCACTACTTCAACACCCGTCACGACAGCCACAAGTTTGCCTGGACCCTGCCAGTGGCAGCGGTGGGCATGATCAGCCTGGCTTACGTCACCGGCCCCGCACCGATGAACAGCCCTGAAGTGGCCAAGGCGCCTGCGAAGATCGAATACCAGCCGCTGCCGGAAACAGCATTGGGCGGTGGTGTGAAACCGGCTGAGGCAAAACCTGCCGAAGCTCCGGCAGCGGCGCCAGCGCAAGCGTCCAATGCCGGTCCTGGTTTCGACAAGGTGCACAGCGTGATTCAAGAGCGTTGCGCCGTTTGCCACTCAGCCAAACCGACCAGCCCGCTGTTCAGCGCAGCTCCGGCCGGGGTGATGTTCGATACCCCCGAACAGATCCGCCAGAACGCTGCGCGCATCCAGGCGCAAGCCGTCACCAGCCAGATCATGCCACTGGGCAACATCACGCAGATGACCCAGCAGGAACGTGACCTGATCGGCGCCTGGATTGTTCAGGGTGCCCCGACCAATTAAGTAGCAAAAAGTATCGCTGGCAAGCCAGCTCCCACAGGGATCACCTAAATCCTGTGGGAGCTGCGGTGCGACGATTCGACTTGCCAGCGATTGGCCGCGACGCGGTCGCCCTGATGCAAATAATCACAAGAATAAAAATGATCCGAGGTGTTGCATGTCCGAGCTATCCGAAGCGCGCATCCCCGACGCACCCGCCATTCAGCGTTTACCCCTTTTGCAACTGATCCTGGTTGGCCTGCAACACGTTCTGCTGATGTACGGCGGAGCCATCGCGGTGCCGCTGATCATCGGACAGGCCGCAGGCCTGAGTCGTGAAGAAATCGCCTTCCTGATCAACGCCGACCTGCTGGTGGCCGGTATTGCCACCATCGTCCAGTCCCTCGGCATCGGCCCCTTGGGTATCCGCATGCCGGTGATGATGGGCGCCAGTTTTGCTGCGGTCGGCAGCATGGTTGCCATGGCCGGCATGCCCGGCATCGGCCTGCAAGGAATCTTCGGCGCCACCATCGCCGCCGGTTTCTTCGGCATGATCATCGCGCCGTTCATGTCCAAAGTCGTACGCTTCTTCCCACCGCTGGTGACCGGCACGGTCATCACCTCGATCGGTTTGTCGCTGTTCCCCGTAGCGGTGAATTGGGCCGGCGGCGGCGCTCAGGCCGCGCAATTCGGTTCGCCGATCTACCTGACCATTGCTGCGCTGGTGCTGGGTACCATTTTGTTGGTGCATCGTTTCATGCGTGGTTTCTGGGTCAATATTTCCGTACTGATCGGCATGTGCCTGGGCTACGTGCTCTGCGGCCTGATCGGCATGGTCGACCTCAGCGGCATGGCCAATGCGCCCTGGCTGCAATTCGTCACCCCGCTGCACTTCGGCATGCCCAAATTCGAACTCGCCCCGATTCTCTCGATGTGCCTGGTGGTGGTGATCATTTTCGTCGAGTCCACCGGGATGTTCCTCGCCCTGGGCAAGATCACCGGCCAGGAAGTCTGCCCGCGCATGTTGCGTCGCGGCTTGCTGTGCGATGCCGGCGCCTCGTTCTTCGCCGGCTTCTTCAACACCTTCACCCACTCCTCCTTCGCCCAGAACATCGGCCTGGTGCAGATGACCGGCGTGCGCTGCCGCTCGGTGACCATCGTTGCCGGTGGCTTGCTGATCGTCCTGAGCCTGCTGCCCAAAGCGGCGTTCCTGGTGGCCTCGATTCCGCCAGCGGTACTGGGCGGCGCGGCGATTGCGATGTTCGGCATGGTGGCCGCCACCGGCATCAAGATTCTTCAGGAAGCCGACATCGGTGACCGCCGCAACCAGCTGCTGGTGGCGGTGAGCATCGGCATGGGCCTGATCCCGGTGGTGCGTCCGGAGTTTTTCGCCCACCTGCCCGTATGGATGAGCCCGATCACCCACAGCGGCATCGCCATGGCCACTCTCAGCGCCCTGACGTTGAACCTGTTGTTCAACATTCTTGGCGGCGCCGAACGCGCTGCCGCCAACTGCCACGCCCACTGACAGGTAAAGACACCACAGAACCTGTGGGAGCGAGCCTGCTCGCGAAGAGGTCGTCACATCCAACATCAATGTTGACTGGCAAACCGCTTTCGCGAGCAGGCTCGCTTCCACAGGTCGGGGACTGCCTGCGCCTGAAAAATAAAAACAAGAAGGAGCAACAGATGATTCGGACACAGACAAACATACTGTTGGGCGGTGGGCTTCTGGCCGCGACCCAGGCCATGGCCGGCGATCTGCTGCTGTGGCAAACCAACAGCCTGAGCTATCTGTACGGCAAGGATTTCGCGGTCAATCCGCCGATCCAGCAGACGATCACCTTCGAACACGCCGACCGCTGGAAGTACGGCGATAACTTCCTGTTCGTCGACAGCACCTACTACAACGGCGCGCAAGACCGGAACAAAGGCGTTCACGCCTACTACGGCGAATTCAGCCCGCGTCTGTCCTTCGGCAAAATCCTCAACCGCCGTTTCGAATTCGGCCCGATCAAGGACGTGCTGCTGGCCATGACCTACGAGAATGGCGAAGACGACAGCGAGGCTTACCTGATCGGTCCCGGTTTTGATCTCAAGGTGCCCGGCTTCAACTTTTTCACCCTGAACTTCTACAACCGCCACACCGAAGGCTCGCGCCCCGGCGATGATGTCTGGCAGATCACCCCGGCCTGGTCCTACACCCTGCCATTGGGCAATTCGAGCCTGTTGATTGACGGCTACATCGACTGGGTCGTGGACAACGACCAGAACGCCCATGGCACCTATCACGCCAACCTGCACTTCAACCCGCAGGTCAAATACGACCTGGGCAAGGCCTTGGGCTGGCGGGAGAAACAGGTGTATGTCGGCGTCGAATACAGCTACTGGAAAAACAAGTACGGCATTGAAGACAGCACTCGACTGGACACCAATGAGAGCACCACCAGCCTGCTGGTGAAGGTGCATTTTTAAGATGACCCGCAACCGCGCTTCAAACCTGTCGTCGGTGCGCTGTTGCGGGGCACTTGAGACCTGGCCAAGGAGTCAGTATTCTCCGCGGCCGCCTGAATCCGCTTTAAAAAAAAGCCCGGATTTAATTCCTGACCAGAAAGCCAACTTATCCCGGCACTGGACGGTACCAAGGCATCCCCAAAACCCTCTCAATCGACTGTTGCAGAGCAGCCGAACGGGAGTTTTTTTGTTTTCAGAAAACCTTGGCGCAGCACTTGCTGACAGCACTCAAGCTGACCGAATGGAAGATTTTTTACAGCTACAGGAAAAGACGCCACACCAGAGCGTCGACCTTAAAAAAAAAACGTGAAACCACTACTTTTTGGGAGCAACCGAATGAAACGCACGTGCACTAGCCTGATGCTCGCGGGATCCATGCTGGCAGGGGGCCAGGCCATGGCCGGCGACTTGCTGCAATGGCAGAACAACAGCCTGACCTACCTGTATGGCAAGGACTTCCAGGTCAACCCACGCATCCAGCAGACAGTGACCTTCGAACACGCCGATGGCTGGAAATACGGCGACAACTTCTTCTTCGTCGACAAGATCTTCTACAACGGCAAGCCAGACGCCTTCGCGGGTAATAACTCTTACTACGGCGAATTCAGCCCGCGCCTGTCGTTCGGCAAGATCTTCGATCAGAAGCTGGAATTCGGCCCGGTCAAGGACGTCCTGCTGGCCATGACCTATGAGTTCGGCGAGAACGACACCGAGTCGTACCTGATCGGTCCAGGCTTCGACCTGGCCATCCCGGGCTTCGACTACTTCCAGTTGAACTTCTACAACCGTCACACCGAAGGCAGCCGCCCGGGCGACAACATCTGGCAGGTCACGCCGGTCTGGTCCTACACCATTCCGGTGGGCGACTCGAGCATCCTGATCGACGGTTTCATGGACTGGGTGGTTGACAACGACGTCAACAAAAAAGGCGAATACCACGCCAACCTGCACTTCAATCCGCAGATCAAGTACGACCTGGGCAAGGCGCTGAATCTGGGTGAAAAACAGTTGTACGTCGGTGTCGAATACGACTACTGGAAAAACAAGTACGGTATCGAAGACAGCCAGGGCTTCAAGACCGATCAGAGCGCGACCAGCTTACTGGTCAAGGTTCACTTCTGATTCGGCGGCGTCTGTAAGGACGCCATCGCGAGCAAACTTTGCTCCCACAGGTTTTATATTGTTCGCCACTTATGCGAACGACACAAAACCTGTGGGAGCAAAGCTTGCTCGCGAATGCCGCACCGTCAATCTCAAGCCGAAACCGCCAATCCCAGAAACCGGCACAACTCATCCTTCTTGGCCAACGCATCCCGCCGCCCAAGATCAATCAACTCGCTGCAATACCCCGCCTCGAACAACAGATAACTCAACACCCCCGCCCCACTGGTCTTGGTCGCTCCTGGCCCGCGCAAAAACAATCGCAGCGCCGCCGGCAATTCCTGGCGATGGCGTGCGGCAATCTCGTCGATCGGCTGACTCGGCGAAATCACCAGCACCTCCACCGGCGCCACGCCCAGCGTGCGGATCGGTGTGCCATCGGGCATGAGGCGACTGAACTGATTCAAGCGCTGCAACAACTCGATGTCGCTTTCCAGGCTGTCAATGAACGTACTGTTGAGCATGTGCCCACCGATTTGCGCCAGGGTCGGTTGCTGACCGGTGTACGCGCGCTGCAACGGCTGCTCCGGATCGATGCCCCTCGGGTTGCCACTGACCCCCACCACCAACACACGACTCGCCCCCAGGTGCAGTGCCGGGCTGATCGGTGCCGATTGGCGCACCGCGCCATCACCGAAATACTCTTCGCCGATTTTCACCGGGGCAAACAACAGCGGAATGGCCGAACTGGCGAGCAGATGTTCAACGGACAACTGGGTAGGAACGCCAATTCGTCGATGGCGCAACCAGGCGTCAATGGTGCCGCCGCCTTGATAGAACGTCACCGCCTGACCGGATTCGTAACCAAACGCTGTGACGGCCACTGCGTGTAACTGCTTTCGAGAGATGGCCTCTGCAATACCGGTCATGTGCAACTTGTGGTTGAGCAAATGGCGCAGTGGCGTGCTATTGAGCAACGCCACCGGGACCTGAGCGCCAAGGCCCAGCAGGCTGTGACCGACAAATCGACTGGCCTGCTGGATCACTCCGGGCCAGTCACTGCGCAATACCAGATGACTGCGAAAGCCCTGCCAGAAGGCCGTGAGCCGTTCGATGGCCGCGCGAAAATCCATCGCCCCGCTGGCCAGGCTGACGGCATTGATCGCACCGGCCGAGGTGCCGACGATCACCGGAAACGGATTGTCCGCACCCAATGGCAAAAGCTCGGCAATCGCCGCCAGCACACCGACCTGATAGGCCGCCCGAGCCCCGCCGCCGGAAAGAATCAACCCTGTGACCGGTTCAGCGGGATTCATATACAACGCTCCATGCTCTTTGATGGGGACCTTCCCTTGTAGGAGCGAGCTCTGCTCGCGATGGTCGTCAATGATAACGCTGGCAGCCTGACACCCCGCGGCGTTCTCGAGTCCATCGCGAGCATGCTCGCTCCTACAGGGTTCGATTGATCAACCGCGCTTGGCGTACAACTTCGGCTCGCCGGGTGGGCGGCTCTTGAAGCGACGATGGGCCCAGAGGTATTGCTCCGGACACTCGCGCAACACGCCTTCGACCCACTGATTGATGCGCAGGCAGTCTTCTTCCTCGGTTTCCCCCGGGAAGCCTTCGAGCGGCGCATGGATCACCAGGCGATAACCGCTGCCATCCGCCAGGCGTTCCTGGGTGAATGGCACCACCAGCGCCTTGCCCAGCCGAGCAAACTTGCTGGTGGCGGTGACGGTCGCGGCCTGAATGCCGAACAGCGGCACGAAAATGCTTTGCTTGGCGCCGTAGTCCTGATCCGGTGCATACCAGATCGCCCGGCCCGAGCGCAGCAATTTGAGCATGCCACGCACGTCTTCTCGCTCCACCGCCAGTGAATCGGCATTGTGCCGCTCGCGACCACGACGCTGGACATAGTCGAACAACGGATTCTTGTGCTCGCGGTACATGCCGTCGATGGTGTGCTGCTGGCCAAGCAGTGCGGCGCCGATTTCCAGGGTGGTGAAATGCACCGCCATCAGAATCGCGCCCTTGCCTTCGCGCTGGGCCTGCTGCAAATGCTCCAGCCCTTCGACGTGGGCCAGCTTCGCCAGGCGCTCACGGGACCACCACCAGCTCATGGCCATTTCGAAAAAGGCGATGCCGGTGGAGGCGAAGTTTTCCTTGAGCAGACGCTTGCGCTCGGCAGCGGTCTTTTCAGGGAAGCACAGCTCCAGATTGCGCTTGGCGATGCGCCGTCGGTCGCCGGCCACCCGATACATCAAGGCACCCAGCGCACGGCCGATCCACAGCAAGACCGGGTACGGCAACTGGACAATCAGCCACAACAGCCCAAGGCCCAGCCACAGCGGCCAGAAACGTGGAGACAGAAAGGTTGTTCGAAAACGCGGGCGATCCATTAAAGCTTCCGAAAAGACAATGGCCGCGCATTCTACATCGTTCGACCCGGCTTGCGGCCCGCGGGCGTTCTCGTTATAAGTCTCGGCACTTTTAGTGACAAGTCGTTGTATGCCGACCATGAGCCAAACCGAACCGCTAGACCAAGATCCCGTGTTCCAGCTGAAGGGCAGCATGCTCGCCATTACGGTGCTGGAACTGGCCCGTAACGACCTCGAAAGCCTCGATCGGCAATTGGCCGCCAAGGTCGCCCAGGCACCCAACTTTTTCAGCAATGCACCGCTGGTACTGGCCCTGGACAAGCTGTCGCCCAACGAAGGCGTGGTCGATCTGCCGGGCCTGATGCGCGTCTGCCGCCAGCACGGCCTGCGCACCCTGGCGATCCGTGCCAGCCGTATCGAAGACATCGCGGCTGCCATCGCAGTCGACCTGCCGGTGCTGCCACCGTCCGGCGCCCGTGAGCGCCCGCTGGACCTGAGTGAAGGCGTCGTTGCGAAAAAACCCGAAAAGCCGCCGGAACCGACGATCAAACCGACAAAAATTATCACTTCGCCAGTACGCGGCGGCCAGCAGATTTATGCCCAGGGCTGCGATCTGGTGGTGATTTCCTCGGTCAGCCCGGGGGCGGAACTTCTCGCCGATGGCAACATCCATGTATACGGCCCCATGCGTGGTCGTGTGCTGGCCGGGGTCAAAGGCGATACGAAAGCCAGGATTTTCTGTCAGCAAATGAGCGCTGAACTGGTCTCCATTGCCGGTCATTACAAGGTGTCCGAAGATCTGCGTCGCGACCCTTTATGGGGTTCAGGCGTTCAGGTCAGCCTGTCGGGCGATGTGTTGAACATCATTCGGCTTTAACGGATACTGCCGCATTTTCCAAACATCTCTAAAACGTAGCGAAAACGGCTCAAACGAAGTAGGAAACAGGCCAAAAGCAGTGTTTACCGGGGGTAAACGCCGCCAAGAACCGAATTCCAGCCAAGGCTGTCCGACTGCAGTAGTTTTCAAGAGATGTTTTTCAGGGGCTAAAAGTCCTTTTTCCTTAGGGGTGAAACACCTTGGCCAAGATTCTCGTGGTTACATCCGGCAAGGGTGGTGTGGGTAAGACCACCACCAGCGCCGCTATCGGTACCGGCCTCGCTCTGCGCGGTCACAAAACAGTTATCGTCGACTTCGACGTCGGTCTGCGTAACCTCGACCTGATCATGGGTTGCGAGCGCCGCGTGGTGTACGACTTCGTCAACGTCGTCAACGGCGAAGCCAACCTGCAACAGGCCCTGATCAAAGACAAGCGCCTGGAAAACCTCTATGTACTGGCCGCCAGCCAGACCCGCGACAAAGACGCACTGACCGTCGAGGGCGTGGAAAAAGTCCTGATGCAACTCAAGGAAGACTTCGAGTTCGTGGTCTGCGACTCCCCGGCGGGCATCGAGAAAGGCGCCCACCTGGCCATGTACTTCGCTGACGAAGCGATCGTGGTGACCAACCCTGAAGTGTCTTCGGTTCGTGACTCCGACCGCATGCTCGGCCTGCTGGCCAGCAAGTCCCGTCGCGCCGAGCGCGGCGAAGACCCGATCAAGGAACACCTGCTGATTACCCGTTATCACCCGGAACGTGTGAGCAAAGGCGAAATGCTCGGCGTAGAAGACGTCAAGGAAATCCTCTCGGTGGCGCTGCTCGGCGTGATCCCTGAATCCCAGGCGGTGCTCAAGGCATCCAACCAGGGCGTTCCGGTGATCCTCGACGACCAGAGCGATGCCGGCCAGGCCTACAGCGATACCGTTGATCGCCTGCTGGGCAAGACCGTGGACCATCGTTTCCTCGATGTACAGAAGAAGGGATTCTTCGAGCGCCTGTTTGGAGGCAACTAAGCAATGAACCTTTTTGACTTCTTTCGTGCCAACAAAAAGCAAAGCACCGCGTCGGTAGCGAAAGAGCGTCTACAGATCATCGTGGCGCACGAACGCGGCCAACGCAGCACCCCGGACTACCTGCCGGCCTTGCAGAAGGAGCTGGTCGAGGTGATCCGCAAGTACGTCAACATCGGGTCCGATGACGTGCACGTCGCACTGGAAAGCCAGGGCAGCTGCTCGATTCTGGAACTCAACATCACCCTGCCAGATCGCTGAGTCGATCCGGCGGGAGCCACGGCGGTTCAGGCTGTCTGTACTCTGTGGGAGCAATGCTTGCTCCCACAGAGCGGGGGGCCTGAACCGCCGTTGGCGTTTGTTACGAGGCTGTTTTAATGCCGTTGTCCAACGTCCACATCATCCATCAGGACGCCGCCGTGCTGATGGTGAACAAACCGACCCTGTTGCTCTCCGTCCCTGGCCGGGCCGATGACAACAAGGACTGCCTGATCACCCGCCTGCAAGAAAACGGCTACCCGGAAGCAAGAATCGTCCATCGGCTGGATTGGGAAACCTCCGGCATCATCCTGCTGGCCCGTGATCCCGATACGCACCGCGAACTGTCCCGGCAGTTTCACGACCGCGAGACCGAAAAGGCCTACACCGCACTGTGCTGGGGTCAACCCGAGCTGGACAGTGGCAGCATCGACCTGCCTTTGCGCTACGATCCGCCGACCAAGCCGCGCCATGTGGTGGACCATGAATTCGGCAAACATGCCCTGACGTTCTGGCGCGTGCTGGAGCGTTGCGGCGACTGGTGCCGCGTGGAGCTCACGCCGATCACCGGCCGCTCGCACCAATTACGTGTACACATGCTGTCCATCGGCCACCCGTTGCTGGGCGACGGGCTCTATGCCCACGAACAGGCCCTGGCGGCCTGGCCACGCCTGTGCCTGCACGCCAGCATGCTCACCTTCACTCATCCCCAGACCGGCGAACGCCTGCGTTTCGAGTGCCCTGCACCGTTTTAACGGTCAACACAATAAAAACTGTGGGAGCGAGCCTGCTCGCGAAGGCGGAGTGTCAGTCGACATCAATGGTGACTGACACTCCGCCTTCGCGAGCAGGCTCGCTCCCACAAGGGGTCTTCTCAAGATTTAATCTCGGCGGCATCCCCACCATCAGCCCACCGCCAATTCTCCAACCAATACGTTAAACTGGCGTCATTGCTGTCTGGAGCTACTTATGCGCGAAGAGTTGAACCAAGGCCTGATCGACTTCCTCAAGGCCTCCCCTACCCCGTTCCATGCCACCGCCAGCCTTGTTCAACGTCTAGAAGCGGCGGGCTATCAGCGTCTCGACGAGCGCGAGCCGTGGAATACCGAAGCCAATGGTCGCTACTACGTCACCCGTAACGACTCTTCGATCGTCGCGATCAAGATGGGCCGCCACTCGCCGCTGCATGGCGGGATCCGCCTGGTCGGCGCCCACACCGACAGCCCGTGCCTGCGGGTCAAGCCTCAGCCGGAACTGCAACGCCAGGGCTTCTGGCAACTGGGCGTGGAAGTCTATGGCGGCGCCCTGCTGGCACCGTGGTTCGACCGCGACCTGTCCCTGGCGGGGCGCGTGACCTTCCGCCGTGACGGCAAGGTCGAAAGCCAGTTGATCGACTTCAAGGCACCCATCGCGATCATCCCCAACCTGGCCATCCACCTCAATCGTGAAGCCAATATGGGCTGGGCGATCAATGCCCAAACCGAACTGCCACCGGTGCTCGCGCAATTTGCCGGCGACGAGCGCGTGGATTTCCGCGCGGTGATCACCGATCAACTGGCCCGTGAACATGGCCTGAATGCCGACGTGGTGCTGGATTACGAGCTGAGTTTCTACGATACGCAGAGCGCAGCGGTGATCGGCCTGCATGGTGACTTCATCGCCGGCGCACGCCTGGACAACCTGCTGTCGTGCTACGCCGGCCTGCAAGCGCTGCTGACTGCCGAGACCGACGAAACCTGCGTACTGGTCTGCAACGATCACGAGGAAGTCGGTTCGTGCTCGGCTTGCGGGGCCGATGGCCCGATGCTCGAGCAGACGCTGCGTCGCCTGTTGCCCGAAGGTGATGAGTTCGTGCGCACCATTCAGAAATCCCTGTTGGTCTCGGCCGACAATGCCCACGGCGTGCACCCCAACTACGCTGACAAGCACGACGCCAACCATGGCCCGAAACTCAACGCCGGCCCTGTGATCAAGGTCAACAGTAACCAGCGCTACGCCACCAACAGCGAAACCGCCGGGTTCTTCCGTCACCTGTGCATGGCCGAAGAAGTGCCGGTGCAGAGTTTCGTGGTACGCAGCGACATGGGCTGCGGCTCGACCATCGGCCCGATCACCGCCAGCCATCTGGGTGTGCGCACCGTGGACATCGGCCTGCCGACCTTCGCCATGCACTCGATCCGCGAACTGTGCGGCAGCCATGACCTGGCACATCTGGTCAAAGTGCTGAGCGCCTTCTACGCCTGCCGTGAGTTACCGTAAACCTTAAAAAAGCTTCGCGAGCAGGCTCGCTCCCACAGTTGAAATGCATTCCAATGTGGGAGCCTGCTCGCGAAGACGGCAGCACAGCCAATACCAACTCATGATGTTGGTAACTCATTTCTGATACACCTTTGCACCGCCCATCCAATTCCCACCTAGACTTCAACTACTCCCCCTGACAAGGCAGTCACCATGATTTCGATGTCCTCCTTCCACGGCATGCTGATCCCGATCCTCGCCGGGATGATCCTGCTGGCAATCGGCTTCAACTTTCGCGACAAGAACGCCGGCGTATTCGCCATGTGGATCGGCATGCTGTTGATCCTCGCCACCGTGGTGTTCAAGATCCTCGCCAAACTCAACGAATAAATCCTCCCCCGACTCGCATTGAATTTGACGGGCTCGTACACTCGGTCGACCCGCTCACCCCGAGGTTGACCGCCCAGTGTTCGCTCGTCTTTTTGCCTTGCCGTGTTTTTTCCTCATCTGTCTGATGACGCTGCTGCCGATAGTGCCAGCCCAGGCGGCCGGTTTGCCGAGCCTTCTCAACAGTTCGGCGAAAGCCCAGCCGGAGGCGCAGGAACCCCTCGGTCAATCCCTCGACGAAGTGATCAAGTCCCTGGAAAACGATCAACAGCGCACCAAGCTGCTGGCGGATTTGAAGAAACTGCGCGATGTCACGAAAAAGGCCCAGCCGACCACCGAAGAAGGCGTGCTGGGCCTGATCGGCGGCACCCTGGCCAGTTTCGAAAAACAGTTTTCCGGTGCCGACAGCCCGATCACGCGCTGGTCCGACGAATTCAACCTGGCCAGGGACGAACTGATCGAGCTGGTGCTGCCAGCCAACGAATGGCTGCCGATCATTTTCGCCTTCGCCATGATTTTGATGGTCTGGAGCCTGCTGGCGGCCGCGTTGATCTGGCTCAGCCATCGGGTACGCATGCGTTTCGGCCTGACCGAAGAGCTGCCGCAACATCCCAGGGCCCTGGACATGCTGCGCTTCGCCCTGCGCAAGCTCGGACCATGGCTGATCGCCCTGGTCATCACGGTGTACATGAGCTACGCCCTGCCATCGTCGCTGGGTAAAAGCCTGGCCATGGTGCTGGCGTATGCGCTGGTGGTGGGCACCTGTTTTTCCGCAGTCTGCGTCATCGCCTTTTCCCTGCTCGACGGTCCGCACCGTCACCGGGCCTTGTACATCCTGCGCCATCAGGCCTTTCGGCCGCTGTGGCTGATCGGCAGCTTTGCCGCGTTCGGTGAAGCCCTGAACGACCCACGCCTGATCGAAAGCCTGGGCGTGCATCTGGCGCATTCCGCCGCCACGGTGGCCAACGTCCTGGCGGCGCTGTCCACGGGGCTGTTCATCCTGCGCTTCCGGCGCCCGGTCGCGCATCTGATCCGCAACCAGCCACTGTCACGACGCCTGACCCGCCGCGCCCTCAGCGACACGATCGAAATTCTCGGCACCTTCTGGTTCGTGCCGGCGTTGGTGTTGGTGGGCATTTCGCTGTTCGCCACCTTCGTTTCGGCCGGCGATACCAGCACCGCCCTGCGTCAGTCGCTGATCTGCACCGTGCTGCTGGTGTTGTGCATGGTCATCAACGGCCTGGTGCGCCGCCATGCCCTCAAGCCACAACGCGGCGTGAAGCGCCACGCGCTGTACTCCGAACGCCTGAAAAGCTTCTTCTACACCCTCGCGCATCTGCTGGTCTGGCTGGCGTTCATCGAACTCGGCCTGCGGGTCTGGGGTATGTCGCTGATCAGCTTCACCGAAGGCGAAGGCCATGAAATCAGCGTCAAACTGTTCAGCCTCGGCGGCACGCTGATCTTCGCCTGGCTGATCTGGATCCTCAGCGACACCGCCGTGCACCACGCCCTCACCCGCTCGCGCAAAGGCCTGGCCAACGCCCGCGCACAGACGATGATGCCGCTGATCCGTAACGTACTGTTCGTGGCGATCTTCATCATTGCGCTGATCGTCGCCCTGGCGAACATGGGCATGAACGTCACGCCACTGCTGGCCGGTGCCGGCGTGATCGGCCTGGCCATCGGTTTCGGCGCACAATCGCTGGTGGCCGACCTGATCACCGGCCTGTTCATCATCATCGAAGACTCCCTGGCCATCGACGACTACGTGGATGTCGGCGGGCACCTGGGCACCGTCGAAGGCCTGACCATTCGCACCGTACGCCTGCGGGACATCGACGGCATCGTCCACACCATTCCGTTCAGCGAAATCAAAAGCATCAAGAACTACTCCCGGGAATTCGGCTACGCGATCTTCCGGGTCGCCGTACCGGCCAGCATGGACATCGACAACGCGATCAAACTGATGCGCGAAGTCGGCCAGAAAATGCGCACCGACCCACTGCAACGGCGCAACATCTGGTCGCCGCTGGAGATTCAGGGTGTGGAAAGTTTCGAATCCGGCAACGCGATTCTTCGCGCCCGCTTCAAGACCGCGCCGATCAAGCAGTGGGAGGTTTCACGGGCGTTCAACCTGTCGCTGAAACGGCATATGGACGAAGCGGGGATGGACCTGGCGACGCCAAGGATGAGTGTGCAAGTCATCACCGCCGGTGGTGGCCCGCAGAAGGAATAGCACCACGGCTTTTGTGGGAGCAAAGCTCGCTCGCGATAGCATCGACGCAATCCTGCGATAGGCCGCGGCGTCTGCATCGCGAGCAAGCTTTGCTCCCACAGAAAGTCAAAAGCTCAGACCACATCCACCCCGACATGAATCGCATCATGCCGCCAAAACTCCAGGTCACAGTCGATCAAGCGCTCATGCTGATCATAATTGACCCGCGCAATGCGCAACCCCGGGCTCCCCACCGACACCCGTAACGCCGCCGCCGCATCGACCGATAACGCCGTCGGCACGATCTCGAAACGCACCCGCCCGTAGTGCAGATCGTAGTGCCGCGCATACAACTCGGTGATCGACTGATTCAAATCGAACTCCAGAATCCCCGGAAAATACTGCGGGTTCAGGTAGTGCTCCACGTACAACACCAGTCGCCCGTCGATGCGTCGTGAACGGCAGATCTGAATCACGCTCGACAGCGCCGGCAACTGCAACCAGGCACAGACCGCCGCCGACGCCGGTTGCAAACGCGCAGAAATCACCTCGGTGGAGGGCACTCGCCCCTGGGCGCTGACCATCGCGTGAAAGTGACTGCGCTGCATCAGGTTATAGGCCAGGCGCGGTGGCGAAACGAACCAGCCACGTCGCTCCTCGCGATAAATCTGCCCCTGAGCCTCCAGTTGCAACAACGCCTCGCGCACAGTGATCCGTGTGGTCCCGAATAACTCACTGAGCTTGCGCTCGGCGGGCAATTTGCTTCCGGGCGCGAGCAACCCGTGATCGAGCTGCTCCTGAAGCACCTGGCCAATGGCTGTCACCGCTTTTGTTGCCTCATCACGCATCAACGTTACCTATCTGGACTAGACCAGCACTGTTTCGGGGCAGAACCGCACGACTAATCGGCTCGATCAACATCCTGCAAGCGTAGGCAGTGCACATGACTGAGCGATGACAAGCGACCGAACGGTTACGCCAACAAATCAGAAAAAAACGTGCAATACCTCGGCCAAGTCCTTGTACGGCGGGCCTTCGATGATGGTCTACGCTTATCAGGCACCCTCCAATACCGGGCAAATTAACGTTCAGCCGGCCGACGAACGACATCAAAGTGTCATCGAGCCCCCTTAGATTGGCTCAGGTATTGCTGACCTAGACCAACACAACCGCAATCGCAGCGTTGAAAACGCCCATAGGAGCTTCGGAATGAAAAAGCTTTTCCTGGCATCACTGTTAGGCTCGACCATTGCCATGTGCACCGCCGCCATGGCGGCTGATGATTTGAAAACCCTTGAAGCCGCTGCGAAAGCGGAAGGCGCGGTCAACAGTGTCGGCATGCCCGACAACTGGGCAAACTGGGCAGGCACCTGGGAAGACCTGGCCAAGACCTATGGTTTGAAACACATCGACACCGACATGAGCTCGGCTCAGGAAATCGCCAAATTCGCTGCTGAAAAAGATAACGCCAGCGCCGACATCGGCGACGTCGGTGCAGCCTTCGGCCCGATCGCGGTGAAACAGAACGTTACGCAGCCTTACAAGCCATCCACCTGGGACCAAGTGCCTGCCTGGGCTAAAGACAAGGACGGTCACTGGGCCCTGGCCTACACCGGCACCATCGCTTTCATCGTCAACAAAAAGTTGTTGCACGGTTCCGAAGCCCCCACCAAGTGGGCTGACCTCAAGGACGGCAAATACAAGGTGTCCATTGGCGACGTGAGCACCGCCGCCCAGGCCGCCAACGGCGTACTGGCCGCCGCACTGGCCAACGGTGGCGACGAGAAGAATCTGAAGCCTGCATTGGATCTGTTCGCCGACATCGCCAAACAGGGTCGCCTGTCGATGGCCAACCCGACCATCGCCACCATGGAAAAAGGCGAGATCGAGGTCGGCGTGGTCTGGGACTTCAATGGCCTGAGCTACAAGGACAAGATGGCCAATCCGGATGACTACACCGTACTGATTCCATCCGACGGTTCGGTGATTTCCGGCTACACCACCATCATCAACAAATACGCCAAGAACCCGAACGCCGCCAAGCTGACGCGTGAGTACATCTTCAGCGACGCCGGCCAGATCAACCTGGCCAAAGGCAACGCCCGTCCGATCCGCGCCGAGCACCTGACCCTGCCGGCCGATGTCCAGGCCAAGCTGCTGCCGAACGAGCAGTACAAAAAGGTCACGCCGATCAAGGACGCGGATGCCTGGGAAAAAACCTCCAAGGCACTGCCTCAGAAGTGGAACGAAGAAGTCATCGTAGAAATGAAGTAATGCTTCATCTGTAGGAGCAAAGCTTGCTCGCGATGCAGGCAACTCGGTCTATCCGATAGACCAGAGGTGATGCCATCGCGGGCAAGCCTTGCTCCCACAGGTTTCATCGATCCCTCTGTTTTTGGAGTCACCGCCCCTATGAAGCACAATGTCATCCTTGTCGTGCTCGACGGCCTCAATTACGAAGTCGCGCGCCACGCCATGGGGCACCTGCAGGCTTACGTCGACGCAGGACGCGCAGCGCTCTACAAACTGGAGTGTGCATTGCCGGCCCTGTCCCGACCGCTTTACGAATGCATCCTGACCGGCGTCACGCCGATCGACAGCGGCATCGTTCATAACAACGTCTCGCGCCTGTCCAACCAGCGCAGCATCTACCACTACGCCACCGACGCCGGCCTGAAGACCGCGGCAGCGGCGTATCACTGGGTCAGTGAGTTGTACAACCGCTCGCCATTCGTGGCGGCCCGGGATCGTCACACCGACGACCCTGCCCTGCCAATCCAGCACGGGCATTTCTACTGGAGCGATCACTACCCCGACTCGCACCTGTTCGCCGACGCCGAAAACCTGCGCCTGCGCCATGCACCGAATTTCCTGCTGGTGCACCCCATGAACATCGACGACGCCGGGCACAAGCACGGTCTCGACACCCCGCAATACCGCAACAGCGCCCGCTCGGCGGACATCATCCTCGCCGACTACCTGCAAGGCTGGCTCGACGCCGGTTATCAGGTGCTGGTGACCGCCGACCATGGCATGAACAACGACCGCTCCCATAACGGCCTGCTGCCCGAAGAACGCGAAGTGCCGCTGTTCGTGCTCGGCGATGCCTTCAGCTTCAATGCCGGCGCCGCACCGAAACAGATCGAAATCTGCGGCACCGTCTGCGAGTTATTGGGCGTACCCCACGACAAACCCGTATGCCGGGAGCTGCTCAAGTGACCTCCATGACGCGCGGCAAATGGCTGGCAGCCTTGTGCCTGGTACCCTTCGCCCTATTCTTTATCGTGTTCGAAATCGCCCCGCTGGTGTGGGTGATGATCAACAGCCTGGAATCGGAAGAGTTCGGCTGGGGCCTGGCGAACTTCACCAGGATCTTCAATTCGAAGTTCTATCTCCAGGCGATCCAGTACAGCCTCGAGATCAGTTTCTGGTCGAGCGTGTTCGGCATCATCATTGCCGTGCTCGGTGCCTACTCCCTGCGCCGGGTCGACTCGAAACTGCGCAACTTCGTCAACGCCTTCGCCAACATGACCAGCAACTTCGCCGGCGTGCCCCTGGCCTTTGCGTTCATCATTTTGCTGGGCTTCAACGGCACCTTCACCATCATGCTCAAGCAGGCCGGGATCATTCAGGACTTCAACCTGTATTCGAAAACCGGAGTGATCATTCTCTACACCTACTTCCAGATTCCCCTGGGCGTGTTGCTGCTTTACCCGGCCTTTGATGCCTTGCGCGAAGACTGGCGCGAGTCAGCCGCGCTGCTCGGCGCCAACGGCTGGCAGTTCTGGCGCCACATCGGTCTGCCGGTGCTGACCCCGGCCCTGCTTGGCACCTTCGTGATCCTTCTGGCCAACGCACTCGGCGCCTACGCCACGGTGTATGCCCTGACCACCGGCAACTTCAACGTGATGCCAATCCGCATCGCGGCGATGGTTTCGGGTGACATTTCCCTGGACCCGAACCTGGCCAGCGCCCTGGCTGTGGTGCTGGTGGCGTTGATGACCCTGGTGACCATCGTGCATCAGCTGCTGTTGAAGAGGAGCTACCATGTCTCGCGCTGAATTGGGGCCCGCCGGTATCTACCATCGGGTAGTGGTCTATCTGCTGTTTGCCATCCTGTTATTGCCGTTGCTCGGCACCTTTATCTACTCGATTTCCAGCAGTTGGTCGGCCACCATCCTGCCCAGCGGTTTCAGCACCAAATGGTACTTGCAACTCTGGAGCGATCCGCGCTTCCTGAGCGCTTTTGGCCAATCTCTAGTGGTTTGCATCGGCGCGCTGATACTGTCGGTGGTGCTGATTCTGCCGTTGCTGTTCGTGGTGCATTACCACTTCCCGAAACTCGATGCGCTGATGAACATCCTGATCCTGCTGCCCTTCGCCGTACCGCCGGTGGTGTCGTCGGTGGGGCTGTTGCAACTCTACGGATCCGGGCCGTTCGCCATGGTCGGCACGCCGTGGATCCTGATCGGTTGCTACTTCACCGTGGCGCTGCCGTTCATGTACCGGGCGATCACCAACAACCTGCAAGCGATCAACCTGCGCGACCTGATGGACGCCGCCCAACTGCTCGGTGCCAGCACCTTCCAGGCAGCGCTCCTGGTGGTGCTGCCGAACCTGCGCAAGGGCTTGATGGTGGCCTTGCTGCTGTCGTTCTCGTTCCTGTTCGGCGAGTTCGTGTTCGCCAACATCCTCGTCGGCACCCGCTACGAAACCTTGCAGGTCTACCTCAACAACATGCGCAACAGCAGCGGCCACTTCACCAGTGCGCTGGTGATTTCCTACTTCTTTTTCGTGCTGGTTCTGACCTGGGCGGCCAATATCTTGAACAAGGACAAAAGCGAATGAGCTATGTCAGCGTCCAACATCTTAAAAAGGACTACGCGGGCACCACGGTGTTCAGCGACATCAATTGCGAAATTCAAAAGGGTGAGTTCGTCACCTTGCTCGGCCCGTCCGGTTGCGGCAAATCCACGCTGCTGCGTTGCATCGCCGGCCTGACCTCGGTGGATGGCGGCAAGATCCTGCTCGATGATGCCGATATCGTGCCGTTGAGCCCGCAGAAACGCGGGATCGGCATGGTGTTCCAGAGTTACGCGTTGTTCCCCAATATGACCGTCGAGCAGAACGTCGCTTTCGGCCTGCGCATGCAGAAGGTCAACGCCGACGATAGTCAGAAACGTGTCGCCGAAGTGCTGAAACTGGTGGAGCTGCATGATTTTGCCGCCCGCTATCCGCATCAACTGTCAGGCGGCCAATGCCAGCGTGTTGCCCTCGCCCGTTCGCTGGTGACCCGACCACGCCTATTGTTGCTGGATGAACCGCTGTCGGCCCTCGATGCGCGAATCCGCAAGCACCTGCGTGAACAGATCCGTCAGATCCAGCGCGAACTGGGCCTGACCACCATTTTCGTCACACACGATCAGGAAGAAGCCCTGACCATGTCTGACCGGATTTTCCTGATGAATCAGGGAAAAATCGTACAGAGCGGTGACGCCGAAACCTTGTACACCGCCCCCGTGGATGTGTTCGCCGCCGGATTCATTGGTAATTACAACCTGCTGGACGCCGAGAGCGCGACGAAACTGCTGCAGCGGCCGGTCAATCATCGTATTGCGATTCGACCGGAGGCCATCGAATTGAGCCTGAACGGCGAACTCGATGCACAAGTGCGCAGCCACAGCCTGCTGGGCAACGTGATTCGTTACCGGATCGAAGCCCGGGGCGTGGAATTGGTGGTGGACGTACTCAACCGCTCGGCCAGCGATCTGCACCCCGATGGTCAGCGCCTGGCACTTTCCATCGATCCGACTGCCCTGTGTGAGGTAGCCTGATGCCCTTGCTGATGTTGAAGAGAGAACTGCACTGATGGCCCTGGCAATTTTTGATCTGGACGAAACCCTGATCCACGGCGATTGCGCCTCGCTGTGGAGTGAGCAAATGGTCCGCCTCGGCTGGGTCGATGGCGAATCCTTCCTGCGACGCGACAAGGAATTGATGGACGCCTACGGCAGGGGCCATCTGGCCATGGAGGATTACATGGCATTCAGCCTCGAACCGTTGATCGGTCGTACGCCGGCCGAAGTCGATCACCTGGTCGGTCCGTGGGTAGAAGACTTCATCGAACCGATCATCTTCAGCGACGCCACCAAAGCCATCGCCGCCCACCGCAAGGCGGGCGACCGCATTCTGGTGATCTCCGCCTCGGGCACGCACCTGGTCGGACCGATTGCCGAGCGCCTGGGCATCGACGAGATTCTCGGGATCGAACTGGAAGTGGCGCACGGGGTTTATACCGGCAACACCGTCGGCACCCTGACCTACCGCGAAGGCAAGATCACCCGATTGCTGGAGTGGCTGGATGCCGAAGAGGAAAACCTGGAGGGCGCGAGTTTCTATTCAGACTCGCGCAATGATCTGCCGTTGTTGCTGAAGGTGGATTTCCCGCATGTGGTCAACCCGGATCCGGTGTTACGTGAGCAGGCCGAAAAGGCCGGCTGGCCGATCCATCTCTGGAAATAACCCAGATCCCCTGTGGGAGCGAGCCTGCTCGCGAAAGCGGTGTATCATTCAACACATCTGTTGCTGAAAATCCGCCTTCGCGAGCAGGCTCGCTCCCACAGGTTTTGCGTTGTCAGGTCAGGCTTTCGTCGATCAAGAGCACCAGTTTCCCTGCCACTTTGTTACTCGCCAACTCCGCAAACGCCGCTTCGGCATCCTTGATCGGAAAGGCCTTGGCCAGTTGCGGGCTCAGGCGTTTTTCGGCAAACAGCGGCCAGACATGCTGGCTCAGATCGCTGAACAGATCCGCCTTGAATTGATCGTCACGGCTACGCAAGGTCGAACCCAGCAATTGCACACGCTTGGCCAACACCTGTGCCAGGTCCAGCCTGGCCTCGCGGCCGCCCATCAGGCCGATCAACACCCAACGACCGTCACCGGCCAGCAGTTTCAGGTTCAGCGCCGCATAGTTGCCACCCACCGGATCGAGGATGACATCGAACGGCCCCAGATCGCTCAGGCTCTCCAGATCGTCGGTGCGCACCACCCCGCCCTGGGCTCCGAGCGCTTCGCAGTAGGCCAGGCGCTCGGCGGAGCCGACGCTGACCCAGCACGGGTTACCAAACGCCTTGCACAGCTGAATGGCCGCTGAACCGATTCCACTTGCGCCGGCGTGCAACAGAACTTTCTCACCCGGCTTGAGCGCAGCGAGTTGAAACAAATTCAACCAGACAGTGGCATACACTTCCGGCAGCGCGGCGGCTTCGGCCAACGACATTTCGTCGGGTACCGGCAACACATGCCGTCCGTCGACAACCACCTCTTGGGCCATCCCGCCCCCGGCCAGCAAGGCGCAAACCCGATCCCCTACCTTCCACGAAGCGCCCGGACCGACCTCGCTGATCACCCCGGAGCACTCTAGACCGAGCACTTGGCTGGCCCCCGGCGGCGGTGGATAAAGACCGGCTTTCTGCAACAAATCGGCGCGATTGAGGCCCGCAGCCGCCACGCGAATGCGAACTTGTCCTACATCACAAGCAGGACTCGGCTCTTCAACCCACTCCACTTGACCGTCAACGCCTTGCAATGCTTTCACAGTGCCTCCATAGTGAGTCTGGACTGAGCCCGAAGCGGTAGCGCCGGGCTTTTTGCATTATGCGACCGGCCCTTGTGGAACCGGCGACTTCAAAGACGGCCTAATATGCGTTATCAATTGTCCCCGCGTCGAATCAACATGAAGCGTTTGTTCCCCAGCACCGCCCTCACCCTTTTCATCGGTATCGGCCTTTTGCCGCTGTCCGGCAGTTCATTCGCAGCCAATAGCTGGGACAAGCTTCAACCCGATCGCGACGAAGTCATCGCCAGTCTGAATGTCGTGGAGTTGCTCAAGCGCCACCACTACAGCAAACCACCGCTCGATGACGCGCGCTCGGTGATCATCTACGACAGCTACCTCAAGCTGCTCGACCCGTCGCGCAGCTACTTCATGGCCAGCGACATTGCCGAATTCGACAAGTGGAAGACCCAGTTCGACGACTTCCTCAAAAGCGGCGACCTCAACGCCGGGTTCACCATCTACAAGCGCTACCTGGACCGCGTCAAGGCGCGTCTGGACTTCGCCCTTGCCGAGCTGAACAAGGGCGTCGACAAAATCGACTTCACCACCAAGGAAACCTTGCTGATCGATCGCAAGGACGCCCCTTGGCTCAAATCCACCGCGGAACTCGACGACCTGTGGCGCAAGCGCGTCAAGGATGAAGTCCTGCGGATGAAGATCGCTGGCAAGGATTCCAAGCAAATCCAGGAAACCCTGACCAAGCGTTACAAGAACCAGTTGGTGCGTCTGGACCAGACCCGCGCGGAAGACATCTTCCAGGCGTACATCAACACCTTCGCCATGTCCTACGACCCGCACACCAACTACCTGTCGCCGGATAACGCGGAAAACTTCGACATCAACATGAGCCTGTCCCTGGAGGGCATCGGCGCCGTGTTGCAGAGCGATAACGATCAGGTGAAAGTCGTGCGCCTGGTGCCGGCAGGCCCGGCGGACAAGACCAAGCAGGTCGCTCCGGCCGACAAGATCATCGGCGTTGCCCAGGGCAACAAAGAGATGGTCGACGTGGTGGGCTGGCGCCTGGACGAAGTGGTCAAGCTGATCCGCGGCCCGAAAGGCACCGTGGTGCGCCTGGAAGTGATCCCGGCCAGCAATGCGCCGAACGACCAGACCAGCAAGATCGTGCCGATCACCCGCGAAGCGGTGAAGCTTGAAGACCAGGCCGTGAAGAAGTCGGTGCTCAACCTCAAGCAGGATGGCAAGGACTACAAGCTCGGCATCATCGAGATCCCGGCCTTCTATCTGGACTTCAAGGCGTTCCGAGCCGGCGACCCGGATTACAAGAGCACCACCCGTGACGTCAAGAAGTTGCTGACCGAGTTGCAGAAAGACAAGGTCGACGGCGTAGTCATCGACCTGCGCAACAATGGCGGCGGCTCCTTGCAGGAAGCCACCGAGCTGACCAGCCTGTTCATCGACAAAGGGCCGACCGTGCTCGTGCGTAACGCCGATGGCCGTGTCGATGTACTGGAAGATGAAAACCCGGGCGCGTTCTACAAAGGCCCGATGGCATTGCTGGTGAACCGCTTGTCCGCCTCGGCTTCGGAGATTTTTGCCGGCGCCATGCAGGACTACCACCGCGCACTGATCATCGGTGGCCAGACCTTCGGCAAAGGCACCGTGCAGACCATTCAGCCGCTGAACCATGGCGAACTGAAACTGACCCTGGCCAAGTTCTACCGGGTTTCCGGCCAGAGCACCCAGCACCAGGGCGTACTGCCGGACATCGATTACCCGTCGATCATCGACACCAAGGAAATCGGCGAAAGTGCCCTGCCGGAAGCCATGCCGTGGGACACCATCAAAGCGGCCATCAAGCCTGCGCTCGATCCGTTCAAGCCATACATCACCCAGCTCAAGTCCGAGCATGACGTGCGCACGGCCAAAGACGCGGAGTTCGTGTTCATCCGCGACAAACTGGCCCTGGCGCAGAAGCTGATGACGGAGAAAACCGTCAGCCTCAACGAGGCCGACCGTCGTGCCCAACACGCCGACATCGAAGCCAAGCAACTGGCCATGGAGAACATCCGTCGCAAGGCCAAGGGCGAAGAGCCACTCAAAGAGCTGAAGAAAGAAGACGAAGACACGCTGGCGGCCGAGCCGGACAAGACCAAGCCGGAAGACGATGCCTACCTGAGCGAGACCGGGCGCATTCTGCTGGACTACCTCAAGCTCAACACCGCGGTGGCCAAGCACTAAGAGGTTACAAGCCAGATGATGGCAATTTAATGCTGATGCTCCCCGGAGCTTCATCAAACAGTCATCATTCTGTCGTGAAATAAAGGACTGGGCGTGCTCTTTTACCAAGAGCCCGCCCAGTCCTTTTTTTATCGCCAGAGATCGCCATGACCACAACCGAACAGCTGAGTGCGTTGAGTTCAATCCTGACTCAAGGCGGTTTGCACAGCTTGTTCCAGCCGATCATCAGCCTCTCCGAACGCCGTATTCTTGGCTACGAAGCCCTCAGCCGTGGCCCATCCAATAGTCCGCTGCACTCCCCCATCGCGTTGTTCGCCGTGGCCCGCCAGGCCAGCCGCTTGAGTGAACTGGAAATCGCCTGCCGGCAGAGCGCATGCCGACGTTTCAACGAGCAGCAACTACCCGGCAAGCTGTTTCTCAACGTTTCCCCGGAATCCCTGCTCGAAGCTGCGCACCAGCCGGGCCGCACCCTGCAACTGTTGCAGGACTTCGGCATCCCGCCGAGCCAGGTGGTGATCGAACTCACCGAGCAAACGCCGATCGACGACTTCCAGTTGTTGCAAACCGCCCTGCATCACTATCGGGCGATGGGGTTTTCCATTGCCCTGGATGACCTCGGTGCGGGCTATTCGAGCCTGCGCCTGTGGTCCGAGTTGCGTCCGGACTACGTGAAGATCGACCGGCATTTCATCGATGGCATCCACCAGGATGCCCTCAAGCGCGAATTCGTCGGCTCGATTCTGCAGATCGCCAAGGCGTCTCGGGCGCAGGTGATCGCCGAAGGCATCGAGTTGCCGGAAGAGCTGGCGGTGTTGACGGAAATGGGCGTCGATCTGGTCCAGGGCTATCTGCTCTGCCGCCCTCAGGAACATCCACCCCGGGATGCCCGGACCCTGATGCCGAGGCAGGACAGTACCGCCGTTGTACTGAACGATGAAGCCAGCGACCTCAGTGCCCTGCTCAACGACCAGCCCGCGATGGGCCGCGATACCCCGACCGCTAACGTCCTCGAGGCTTTCCGCCGTCAGGCCAACCTCAACTCACTGGCGGTGCTGGACGAGCAAGGCCAGCCGTGTGGCATCGTCCATCGGCATTCGCTTTCGGACGCCTTGCTCAAGCCGTTTGCCACCGACCTGTTTGCCCGCAAGCCCATCAGCCGCCTGATGAACGATGATTTCCTGGCCGTCGAGATGAGCCAATCGCTGCAACAGGTCAGCCGCCTGATCACCAGCCGCGCCCGGCAACGCATCGAAGAAGATTTCATCATCACCCTCAACGGCAGCTATCTGGGCCTGGGCCGGGTAATCGATGTGCTGAAACTGATTACCGAACTGAAAATCCAGCAAGCCCGCTACGCCAACCCGCTGACCCTGCTGCCCGGCAACGTGCCGATCCAGCAATGCCTCACGCGGCTACTGCAACAGAAGCGCGAATCGGTGATCTGCTACGTCGACATCGACAGCTTCAAACCCTTCAATGACATCTACGGCTACGGCCGGGGCGACGAAGTCCTTCTCTGCCTGGCGCAATGCCTGAACGACCGCGTCGACCCGTCCCGCGACTTCGTCGGCCATATCGGCGGCGACGATTTCCTGATGGTGCTCGGTCCGGAAGACTGGGGCAAACGTTTGAACCAGCTACTGGACGACTTCCAGAGCCAATGCCGACGCTTTTACCGCAGCGAACACCTGGAAGCCGGCTGCTTCATCGCCCCCAACCGCCAGGGCGTGCGCCAGGAATTCCCGTTGCTGTCCCTGTCCATCGGCGTGGTCCATTTGCATCCCGAGGCCTGTGGGGAAATCGATGCCAGCCAGTTGGCAGAAATGGCGTCACAAGCCAAGCACCACGCGAAAAATGTGCCGGGCTACAGCGTGCATGTGATTGATAGCCTGGCGGTGCCTGAGCCTGAAGGGGCCTGGCTGACGGGACAACGCTGACTGAGCTGACGCCATCGCGGGCAAGCCACGCTCCCACAGGTCCGTGTCGCACGTCATTTTTGTGAACGACATGTCCCCCTGTGGGAGCATGGCTTGCCCGCGATGACGCCCGCTCAGACAACTCAAATGTCCGACATCATTGATCCGTCACTAAACCCCTGAGGACAGCCCCCGCAACCGCCGCCCAACCACATCCAACACATCACACCCATCCCGCAACGGAATGGCGCACAGCAAGGCAAAATCACTGAGAATGAAAGATTCACACTCGATCGAACTACGAATGGCCAGACCATGGAACTCACTTTGCACCTGTTCATGCAAACCGCTAGAGCTTGAAGAAGGTCTTCTAGGGCTTTGCCCGGAAATTTTGCTGTTTTTCGGCGGTTTTACCAAGTAGACCGATCTTCAAGGCTTGCTTTGAGCAGGTCTTCTTTCCAAAATTCCTGGGCCAATGTATATACGTCTTGAAGAAACTCTCGAGGGTTCTCCAACTCATACCATTCACTACGAGGCCAACTCGATGCTTGGTCCTCGTCGATTTCAAACAGACGTTGGAAGTCGAAGCTCTTATCAGTCAATTTATCCGCTAACGACTCCACCAGCACAAGCTTATGCCTATAGGACAAACACCCGAGATTCAAACTGTACTTCCCAATTAGCTCTGCTCTGTCTTTTTTGTCATTAGGATCGTAAACCTCCAACTCTATGCCCCGTGTTTCTTCACGGTCATAAACATTAAATGCTCCAATAAACCACATCAAATCAGGTTCAAATTCCTCGTCTACGAACGGATCTCTCAACATTACCTTCTCTCCGCTGGAAAACCTGTATAGGGACGTTTTGTATTTTCTTGATCGAACTTTACTTCAAACCAATTCAGATCTTCGTTCAACTTCGGATTATTCGAGTCTTTTTTGTTCGGTCGGTAGCCTCGGCCAGCACCTGGGAGCTCCATTCTTACAATTGGATCCTTGTTATGGTCTTTCCCTGTATGCGGACTCAATCCCAACCCTTCCCTAGTCATTGCCTTATTCAACGCATTTAAATGAACACGCCAATTGCTGAACTGCGAACTTAAACTCCCGCTTGCGCCTTTCGGAACTTTACCCGTGTGAGGATTAGCTCCGTTTATAGCCCTTTGTTTGAGAGCAACATCAGATATTTCTGAGCTGTGCTTTTCAACCGTGTGCATTTTGTATTTTTTCTCATATTCAAGAACTCGGCGCTTAGCATTCGCCTCCGCTAGCTCATCAATTTTCTCCCTCCGCTGCGTCCTCGTCACTTTCGGCAACTGCGGCTCACCGTGGTCGACTACGGCATCAACTACACCATCCGGCACCAAGCAACCTGCCTTATTCGCCCCCGGACAAGTCCCACTCAACCCCAACGGATCCACCCACCCCGTCGGGTTCGGCACATAGCGATAGGCATTCAAGCCACCCGCCAGCTTCACGGGATCCGGCGTCAGATAACGGCCACTATCCGGCTGGTAATAACGATGGCGGTTGTAGTGCAGCCCGCTCTCAGCATCGAAGTACTGGCCCTGGAAGCGCAGTGGTTGCTCGAGCTGTTCGCCGCCGCCGTGGGTCAGTTGGCGCAGTTTGCCGTAGGCCGTGTAGCGGGCCGACCAGACGATTTCGCCGCCGTAGTCGGTGAGTTCCTGCGGGGTGCCGAGGTGGTCGAGTTGGTAGTAGAACGGGCAGGTTTTTGTCGGGCCTTTACCGTCGAGCAGGGCCAGCGGGCGGAAGCTGCCGGGTTCGTAGAGGTAGCTGCGGTAGTGGCTCGGGCTGCTTTCGGCGACGAGCTGGTCGCCTTGCCAGAAGAAGCTGGTGGTGTGGCCGTCGACGGTCTTGCTGATGCGGCGGCCGAAGGCGTCGTAGCGGTAGGCCGCGTGGCGGCCGTCCGGCAGGGTGATGCCGATCAGGCGGTGCTGGCTGTCGTAGCGGTACTCGGTGACGCGGTCGCCCCGCCGTTCGCGGCTCAGGTTGCCGAAGGCGTCGTAGGCG
>NZ_RBLA01000012.1:0-132997 GCF_003634475.1 Pseudomonas sp. WPR_5_2
CTCACTGTCGAAAACTGCATAACTCATTGTTTACCAAGGAGTTTTCCGTTTCGACTGCGCCGGAAGTGGGGCGAATTATAGGCTTCCAGAATCTGCCGTCAACACTTAATTCCAGCTTTCTTTCAATAAGTTACAGACGGCAGAAAAACAGCCCATGCCCCTGCAACCCGAGGGAGAAAAGCAGACCTTTCTATATAGAGGGAAACTTCAGAGCACGCCGGACTCTTTAAAGGCAGCCACTGCCCCCGCATCCAACCCCAGCACTCGCTGCAATACCTCCAGCGTATGCTCACCCAACAAAGGAGGCGCATGACGGTACTCCACCGGCGTTTCCGACAACCGTATCGGACTCGCCACCTGTGGCACCAACCCGGCTAACACATGCGGCAGCTCTATCGCCAACCCACGCGCCTTGACCTGAGGGTCAGCGAACATCTGCGCAAGATCATTAATAGGCCCACATGGCACACCCGCCTGCTCCAACTGGGCCACCCATTCCGCTGTGGTCTTGAATACCGTAGCCTGGCGGATTAGAGGAATCAGTACTGCCCGATTCGCAACCCGCAGCTTGTTGGTTGCAAAGCGCGGATCATCTGCCCACTGAGGCTGCCCGGCAACTTCCGCGAATTTACGGAATTGCCCGTCATTACCCACGGTAAGAATGAAGTCACCATCAGCCGTAGGAAAATCCTGGTAAGGCACAATGTTCGGATGCGCATTCCCCAAACGCTTGGGAGCATTGCCCGTCGTCAGGTAGTTCATCGCCTGATTAGCCAGGCACGCCACCTGAACATCCAGCAATGCCATATCAATGTGCTGTCCGCCGCCAACATGATCCCGATGCGCAAGCGCCGCCAGGATCGCCACCGTCGAGTACAGCCCGGTCAGAATGTCGGTCAGCGCCACCCCCACCTTCACCGGCCCTGCCCCCTCATCCCCTTCAGGCCGCCCTGTCAGGCTCATGAGGCCGCCCAAGCCCTGGATCATGAAGTCATAACCAGCGCGCTTGGCATAAGGACCGGTCTGGCCGAATCCGGTGATCGAGCAATAGATCAGGTCCGGGTTGATCGCCTTCAGCGATTCGTAGTCCAGCCCGTAAGCTGCCAAGCCACCGACCTTGAAGTTTTCGATCAGGATGTCCGACTTGGCCGCCAGATCACGCACCAACTTCTGCCCCTCAGGGCGCGTGAAATCGATGGTCACCGATTGCTTGTTGCGGTTGGCCGACAAGTAATAGGCGGCCTCGCTGGTGTTCTCGCCATAGGCGTCTTTAAGGAAAGGCGGCCCCCAGGCGCGCGTGTCGTCGCCATTGCCCGGACGCTCGACCTTGATCACCTCGGCGCCAAGGTCGGCAAGGATTTGCCCGGACCAAGGCCCGGCCAGCACCCGCGATAAATCCAGTACCCGTAGATGCGAAAGCGCGCCCATGGACGTCCCCCTATTAATAGAACGCCTGGATGCCGGTTTGCGCACGACCAAGGATCAGCGCATGCACGTCGTGAGTACCTTCATAGGTATTGACCACTTCCAGGTTGACCAGGTGGCGAGCAACGCCGAACTCGTCGGAGATACCGTTGCCACCCAACATGTCACGGGCCATGCGCGCGATGTCCAGGGACTTGCCGCAGGAGTTGCGTTTCATCATCGAAGTGATTTCCACGGCCGCAGTACCTTCATCCTTCATGCGCCCCAGACGCAGGCAGCCTTGCAGCGCCATGGTGATTTCCGTCTGCATGTCGGCCAGTTTCTTCTGGATCAACTGAGTGGCGGCCAACGGACGACCGAACTGCTGACGATCCAGGGTGTACTGGCGGGCAGTGTGCCAGCAGAACTCTGCGGCACCCAAAGCGCCCCAGGAAATGCCGTAACGCGCGGAGTTGAGGCAGGTGAAAGGACCTTTCAGGCCGCGGACATCCGGGAAAATGTTCTCTTCCGGAACAAAGACGTTGTCCATGACGATCTCGCCGGTGATCGATGCCCGCAGGCCGACCTTGCCGTGAATCGCCGGGGCACTCAGGCCTTTCCAGCCTTTTTCCAGGACGAAACCACGGATATCGCCCGCATCGTCCTTGCCCCACACCACAAACACATCGGCGATCGGGCTGTTGGTGATCCACATCTTGCTACCGGTCAGGCTGTAGCCGCCTTCGACTTTGCGTGCACGGGTAATCATCGCGCCCGGGTCGGAACCGTGGTTAGGCTCGGTCAGGCCAAAGCAGCCGATCCATTCACCCGAAGCCAGTTTTGGCAGGTACTTCTGTTTCTGCGCTTCAGTACCGAACTCATTGATCGGCACCATTACCAGCGAGGACTGCACACTCATCATCGAGCGGTAGCCGGAATCGATACGCTCGACTTCACGGGCAATCAGGCCGTAGCTGACGTAGTTCAGGCCGCTGCCACCGTACTGCTCGGGAATGGTTGCACCCAGCAGACCCACTTCGCCCATTTCGCGGAAGATGGCCGGATCGGTTTTTTCATGACGGAACGCTTCGAGAATTCGCGGCGCAAGGCTCTGCTGGGCGAACTGCGCAGCAGTATCACGGATCATGCGCTCTTCTTCGGTGAGCTGTTGATCCAGCAGAAGGGGATCGATCCAGTTGAAGCTAGCTTTACCGGCCATGAGTGTGTCCTCTCGAAACAGGTCAAATAACGTGGACTGATCCTAGGCCGGGTTCGTCGTCCCGGCAAACGAGGATTTCGCATACTGTTGTGCTAATTTCTCACTTCGAAACGTCGCATAACGCAATTAATGCGATGTATTAGTGAGGTTGACGTACATGCGCAGGAAGATACCCAGTACAACCGCCCTGATCAGCTTCGAGGCGGCTGCACGACACGAGAGCTTTACCAAGGCAGCACAAGAGCTGTCGCTTACCCAGGGCGCGATTTGCCGACAGATCGCCAGCCTTGAGGAGTTCCTCAATGTTGAATTGTTCCGACGCTCGCGACGCGGAGTGAAGCTGACCGAAGCCGGACTTTCCTACAGCCGCCGGGTTGCCACTCAACTCGACGCGGTCGAGCGGGACACCCTGTCCGTAATGGGGCAACAGGGAGCCAACGTGATCGAACTGGCCGTGGTACCGACCTTCGGCACTCAATGGCTGCTGCCTCGACTCAAGGACTTCCAGCAAAAACACCCGGAGGTGACGGTCAATCTGACGAACCGCACGCGCCCGTTCCTGTTTGCCGATACCGACTTCGACGCGGCGATTTACTTCGGCGATGCGGACTGGTCCGGCACAGAGTCCCACCGCTTGATGGGCGAACACCCACTGCCCGTGTGCAGTCCCAACCTGCTGGGAAAAAAGACCCTCCTGACAGCCGGCGAAATCGCCGAATTACCCCTGCTACAGCAGACTACTCGCCCCTATGCCTGGCGACATTGGTTTAACTCCCAGCGACTGAATGTCCCTCGCGACATGACAGGACCGCGCTACGAGCTATTCTCCATGCTGGCCCAAGCGGCCATACACGACATGGGCATCGCCTTGATTCCACCGTTTCTGATTCAGCGCGAACTGGCCGAGAAACGATTGGTGATCGCCAACCCTCAGGCACTCTCCAGCATCAAGGCTTATTACCTGATGATTCCTGAGCGAAAGGTCGAATCGGCGTCTTTACGGGCTTTTCGGGATTGGCTGGTCAATCAGGCGCACAGCTACAGCCTAGAAGGATAAAGGCTTACGAGCATTAGCTGACCTCGTAGTCAGTAAAATAAAAACCCTACAGATATAAGTATTTGTCGCATATTCGAAGACTGTACGAGAAAGCAGTACAAACGTTCCACAAGCGCCTGAACACATGGCTTTGCGCCGCTATCTCGTAGCAATAAAGCATCATTCATATGGCCGATGTGAAAATTGCTGAATTTTGGCAAAATCGTCTGAAAGGCACGCTGGGCAAGGGATTGAACCGAATTGATGCGACATTCGGTCACGGGGTGACTTGTAGTTAATTTTCCGTCACGCGTCATAATCTCTTGAAGGGCACAAAGTTCGCCTGCAAAATGCCGCGCCCCGCCTTGATTTGGCGGGGCCGTGCTGATCGGCCGCCCCAGCCGCACCATCCGTAGTGCATGGGTTTACTTAATAAGATCACGCAGGAGATTTGACGTGCACATTGGTGTTCCTCTCGAAACCCAGACGGGTGAAACGCGGGTTGCTGCTACCCCCGAAACCATTAAGAAGCTGATCGGCCAGGGCCATAAGGTCACTGTTCAGAGTGGCGCCGGCATTAATGCCAGCGTTATCGACAGTGCCTATGAAGCGGCAGGTGCAACCATTGGCAGCGCCAATGATGCGTTTGGCGCCGAGCTGATTCTCAAAGTGGTCGCACCCAGCAACAGCGAGCTGGCGCTGATCAAGCGCGGCACGATTGTGGTGGGCATGCTCAACCCGTTCAGCAATGAAACCATCGCCAAACTGGCCGAGTGCGGGATTACCGCGTTTGCGCTGGAAGCCGCGCCGCGCACCTCCCGCGCCCAAAGCCTGGATGTGTTGTCCTCGCAGGCCAACATCGCCGGCTATAAGGCCGTGCTGCTGGCGGCTCACCACTATCCGCGCTTCATGCCGATGCTGATGACTGCTGCGGGCACCGTCAAAGCGGCGCGCGTGCTGATTCTCGGTGCCGGTGTTGCCGGGTTGCAGGCGATCGCTACGGCGAAACGCCTGGGAGCGGTAATCGAAGCGTCCGACGTACGCCCTGCGGTAAAAGAGCAGATCGAATCCCTCGGCGCCAAGTTCGTCGATGTGCCTTACGAAACCGATGAAGAGCGTGAATGCGCAGTCGGTGTCGGCGGTTACGCACGCCCCATGCCGGCCAGCTGGATGCAGCGCCAGGCCGTGGCCGTGCACGAACGCGCCAAGCAGGCTGACATTGTCATCACTACCGCACTGATTCCGGGCCGCAAGGCGCCAACGCTATTGAGCGCGGAAACCGTGGCGCAAATGAAGCCAGGATCGGTGGTCATCGACCTCGCGGCAGCCCAGGGCGGCAACTGCCCGCTGACCGTGGCTGACCAGGTAGTCGTCGAGCACGGCGTGACCATCGTCGGCCCGACCAATCTGGCAGCTGCGGTGGCTGCCGATGCCTCGGCGCTGTACGCACGCAACCTGCTGGACTTCATGAAACTGTTGTTCGATAAAGATGGACAACTGGTGATCAACCTTGAAGACGATATCGTCGCCGCGTGCCTGATGTGCCGCGACGGCCAGATCGTGCGCAAGAACGGCTGAGGATAAAAACAATGGAAGACATGCTGATCTCTCACGGTATCTACAACCTGATCATCTTCGTACTGGCTATCTATGTCGGCTACCACGTGGTCTGGAACGTGACCCCTGCACTGCACACACCACTGATGGCAGTCACCAACGCCATTTCCGCCATCGTGATCGTCGGCGCCATGCTGGCCGCCGCCCTCACCGTAACCCCGCTGGGCAAGACCATGGGCACCCTGGCCGTGGCCCTGGCCGCCGTCAACGTGTTTGGTGGTTTCCTGGTCACCCGGCGCATGCTGGAAATGTTCAAGAAGAAAGCGGCTCCAGCAAAAGCTCCGGTAGCCAAGGCCGAAGCAGTCAAGGCTGAGGTGCAGCAAGCATGAGCATGAATCTGGTTACATCCCTGTATTTGATCGCCTCGGTCTGCTTCATCCAGGCGCTCAAGGGCCTCTCGCACCCAACCACGTCGCGTCGCGGCAATCTATTCGGCATGCTCGGCATGGGCCTGGCGATCCTCACCACCGTCGGCCTGATCTACAAACTCGGTGCCGAACTGGCCCATGACGGTATCGTCTACGTGATCGTCGGCCTGTTGATCGGCGGCACTGCTGGCTCGATCATGGCCAAACGCGTTGAGATGACCAAAATGCCTGAGCTGGTCGCCTTCATGCACAGCATGATCGGCCTGGCAGCGGTATTCATCGCCGTGGCCGCCGTGGTCGAGCCACAGTCGCTGGGCATCGTCCAGCAACTCGGTGACGCGATCCCGGCCGGTAACCGCCTGGAACTGTTCCTCGGTGCCGCCATCGGTGCAATCACCTTCTCCGGTTCCGTCATTGCCTTCGGCAAACTGGCGGGCAAGTACAAGTTCCGCTTGTTCCAGGGCGCACCGGTACAGTTCTCCGGCCAGCACAAGCTCAACCTGCTGCTGGGCCTGGCCACGCTGGCACTGGGCGTGACCTTCATGCTAACCGGCGACTACACCGCTTTCGGCTTGATGCTGGCGCTGGCCTTCGTGCTCGGCGTGCTGATCATCATCCCGATTGGCGGTGCCGACATGCCGGTCGTCGTGTCGATGCTCAACAGCTATTCCGGCTGGGCAGCAGCGGGTATCGGCTTCTCGCTGAACAACTCGATGCTGATCATTGCCGGCTCTCTGGTGGGTTCGTCCGGTGCGATTCTCTCGTACATCATGTGCAAGGCGATGAACCGCTCCTTCTTTAACGTATTGCTCGGTGGTTTCGGCAATACGGCCGACGCAGGCGGCCCTGCAGGTTCGAAAGAAGCCCGTCCGGTGAAATCCGGCTCGGCTGACGACGCGACTTTCCTGCTGACCAACGCCGACACCGTGATCATCGTTCCGGGCTACGGCCTGGCGGTAGCACGGGCGCAACATGCGCTGAAGGAACTGACCGAGAAGCTGACCCATCGCGGTGTGACCGTGAAGTACGCGATCCACCCGGTGGCCGGTCGTATGCCGGGACATATGAACGTACTTCTGGCCGAGGCCGAAGTGCCGTACGACCAGGTGTTCGAGATGGACGACATCAACTCCGAGTTCGGCCAGGCCGACGTGGTGCTGGTGCTGGGCGCCAACGACGTGGTCAACCCGGCCGCCAAGAACGATCCGAAATCGCCGATTGCCGGCATGCCGATTCTCGAAGCGTTCAAGGCCAAGACCATCATCGTCAACAAGCGCTCGATGGCCAGCGGCTATGCCGGCCTGGACAACGAGCTGTTCTACCTGGACAAAACCATGATGGTGTTCGGCGACGCTAAAAAGGTCATCGAAGACATGGTCAAGGCTGTCGAGTAACCCCGCACGGCACACAGAACGCCCTGACTTGTCAGGGCGTTTTTGTTTGCGCAAATCGTCAGACAAACTATTCTTTTGTTACCGATCCGGTAACGGTGTTTTGCTTAAAAGGCCCGGAATAGACGCCTCGATTGCGACCTTGGTAGCGGGACAGAAGTCGGCGCAATTCACTAGACTGCACGTCCTGCTACCTGTTGCCCGAGATAAAAACCCATGTACCGTGACCGTATTCGCCTGCCTTCGTTGTTGGACAAAGTGATGAGCGCTGCCGACGCTGCCGCTCTGATTGAAGACGGCATGACCGTCGGCATGAGTGGCTTTACTCGCGCCGGCGAAGCCAAGGCCGTCCCTCAAGCGCTGGCCGAGCGCGCCAAGGTCACGCCACTGAAGATCAGCCTCATGACCGGCGCCAGCCTGGGCAATGACCTGGACAAGCAACTGACCGAAGCCGGCGTGCTGTCGCGACGTATGCCGTTTCAGGTCGACAGCACGCTGCGCAAGGCGATCAACGCCGGTGAAGTCATGTTCATCGACCAGCACTTGTCGGAAACCGTGGAGCAATTGCGCAACCAGCAACTGAAGTTGCCGGACATTGCCGTGATTGAAGCCGTCGCCATCACCGAGCAAGGCCATATCGTGCCGACCACCTCGGTGGGCAACTCGGCCAGCTTCGCGATCTTCGCCAAACATGTGATTGTCGAGATCAACATGGCGCACAACCCGAACCTCGAGGGCCTGCACGACATCTATATTCCGACCTATCGCCCGACCCGCACCCCGATTCCATTGGTCAAAGTCGACGACCGCATTGGCAGCACCGCCATCCCGATTCCAGCGGAAAAAATCGTCGCCATCGTGGTCACCAACCAGGCTGACTCACCTTCCACCGTGCTGGCACCGGACGCCGAGACCCAAGCCATTGCCGACCACCTGATCGACTTCTTCAAACAGGAAGTGGCCGCCGGGCGCATGACCAACAAGCTCGGCCCGTTGCAAGCCGGCATCGGTACCATCGCCAACTCGGTGATGTGTGGCCTGATCGACTCGCCGTTCGAAGACCTGACGATGTACTCCGAGGTGCTGCAGGACTCGACCTTCGACCTGATCGATGCCGGGAAGCTGAGCTTTGCTTCGGGCAGCTCGATCACCCTGTCGAGCCGGCGCAATGCCGACGTGTTCGGCAATCTGGAGCGCTACAAGGACAAACTGGTCCTGCGCCCGCAGGAGATTTCCAACCACCCTGAAGTCGTGCGCCGCCTGGGCATCATCGGGATCAACACGGCACTGGAGTTCGACATCTATGGCAATGTCAACTCCACTCACGTCTGCGGCACGCGGATGATGAACGGCATCGGTGGCTCGGGCGACTTCGCGCGCAACGCGCACCTGTCCGTGTTCGTGACCAAGTCGATCGCCAAGGGCGGTGCGATCTCCAGCGTGGTTCCGATGGTCAGCCACGTCGACCATACCGAACATGACGTCGACATCCTCGTGACCGAAGTGGGCCTGGCAGACTTGCGAGGCCTCGCGCCTCGGGAGCGTGCCCGGGTCATCATCGACAAGTGCGTACACCCTGACTACCGCCAGGCACTGAATGATTACTTCACTGCCGCCTGCGCCCTCGGTGGACACACGCCACACATCCTGCGCGATGCCCTGAGTTGGCACATCAAGCTGGAAGAAACCGGACGAATGCTCACCTCGTAGTTGATACAGATAGCAGCTGACGAAAACACAGTTTCGTCAGCTTGCTATTGCCAAGCCATATCCCGTCAAAAACTGTACTGCTGTACCGGTCATTTCCTACCGAAATACCCCACCCCCTGACATCAAATCAGCAAAAACGCACTGTAACGGTGCAGATAGGTACAGTTGCCTCAATTTTGACCAGTACACCCCCTATAAACAGTTAACTGAGCTCTCACAATACAGGTGAACTGTATCTACAGAGACTAGGCAAACAGGAGGATCATGGGCACCAGTTAAACCACTACCTAATCCCGCCACAAGCGGAAGGATGAAAACCATGGAACGTACACTCAGTTCCGATCTGTTCTTCGAAGACACCGCTGCAAAAACCCAGGCTTCCATGCCTCTGCGCGTTATCGCCAACCTGATGCTGTGGCAGCGCCGCATCTCCAGCCGCCATCAACTGGCTCGTCTGGATTCGCGTCTGCTGGCTGACGCCGGGATTAGCGAAGCACAACGCTACGAAGAGCTGAGCAAGCCGTTCTGGCGCTAAGTTAGCGTCGCTGGCTTTGACCTTAAGGTCCGCCGCCAGCAACCCGAATTGAACAAACAAGACCCGTCGTGGGATACCACGGCGGGTTTTGTCGTTTAAGGGGTAAGAAAAGGCGGCATCAGTACAGTTTGATAAAACGTGAATCAGACCTGTACAGTTATACCGATAAGCTCATACTCGTTAAAAGCTTCACCAGATGATCCTTCACACGATCAGATTGTCGCGGTAATACGCACCGGCCTACTATCCATTCAGAACGTGGCGAATATTGAGTGTCTAACGTTTGACTCATTCGACACTGCGCCACCTTTCAATCGGTTTTACCCAAAGGAGTTACCCATGTCCCGTCTTCGTCTGCTCAGTGCTGCTGCCCTGTTTGCCGTGGCCGCCAATGCCAGCGCAACCAGCTTCATCGTGACCACCGACGCTGTGGTCAACGCGCTCAAAGCCACGTCCGATGCGACCACCGACGTCGTCTCGTCGTCGTTCAAGGATGACAAAATCGTGCTCGCGGCCCGTGACGACGCTGCCAGCTTCGTCGCCAGCGAAGGTTCCATCCGCGGCGTGAAACTCGAAAGCGCCCTCGACCACATTCGCCACCAGGCACCTCAATTGAACGCAAGCGACGCACAACTGGCGCAAGCGATCCTGACCATCTAAGCGGCAGCACAGACATGGGGTACGCCCGGCGTGCCCCAGCGTTTCGTGGCTGGATCCAGGTCGGACCTTGCGTTAGCCTTGGGGCTCACTTTCAACTGTCGAGTCTCATGCGTTTTCCTTCAAATCTGTTGATCGCTCCCGTCCTGCTTACCCTTGGTTACTGTGGATCAGCCCACGCTTATGACGCCTTCAACCTGTCCACCCAAGGCATCGTCGCCAGCGGTTACGCCACAAGTTTGGTGACCAGCGCGCCCTTCGACCATAAACTGCTGTTCGCCGCCCAGGATGATGCTGCGGCATTCATTGCCAGTGACGGCCAACTGAGAGGCGCACGACTGGAGTCGGCCCTGCGTTATCTGCGCCGAACCCAGGCAAAACTTCATGCCAGCGACCTTGAACTGGCACAAGCAATTCTCGTCCAATAGTTATCCCTGCTTTTCTGGAGTCGTTCCATGCGTAACCCGCTGATTGCTGCCACCTTAGGCCTGTTGCTGTTAGCCGATGTGGCCCAGGCACATACTCTGGTTGCCACCAGTAACATGCTGATCCGTGCTACCCAGCGCACCCTCGATTTCACCTCCGACACCACCACGTCCATTCGCGATTCGAAAATCGTGCGCGAAGCCCAGGACGACGCCGCCAGTTTCGTTGCCAGCAATGGCGACATTCGTGGCGCTCACCTGGAATCCGCTTTCGATTTGCTGCGCACCCGCGTACCGGAAGCCCGTGACGCCAGTGATCAGGATCTCGCCGAAGCCATCCTCGCACTGTGAGGCGTCCAGGCGCCTGGCTGCTGGCCGGGGCCCTGTTGCTGCTTGGCAACACGGCCCATGCAGGCCTTCAGTTACATCTCAAGACCGAAGGTCTGACTCCCGCGCAACAACAAGCCAGCCAGGCGTTGCTCGATGAAGCCATGCAGGCACTGCCGCCACGCTTTATCGAGCAACTGGACCGGCGCATCGACGTTGGCTGGACCGATGACATGCCGCACGACGCCTACGGCCAGGCATCACCGGTGTCCGAGCTCGATCTCAACCGTAAACTGCTGGCCGGCCTCACCGATGGCAGCGCCGCGACCCGGAAAACCCATCGCCCCCATGGCACCGTGCGCCTGGAACTGCTGGCCACGGTGTTGCACGAACTGACACACATCTACGATCGGGCGCGCCTTTGGCCGGAAGCAGAACGCAAACTGATCCAACGCTGCACCCAGCGCAGCAACAGCTCAGGGCTGGTTGGCATTCCCGACCAATGTCGCGGGCAGTCCGATCGGCGCTTTACCCTCAGCGACGACCCGCGTCTGCTCGACCTCGCCGGCTGGCAGCAATACGTGGGCCGTCGCGGCGAACGCGAGCAGCACAACCGCCAGACTGCCCGCAGCCCGGATATCTACGAAACCAGCAGCCCAAAGGAATTCGTCGCGGTCAACATGGAGTATTTCCTCCTCGACCCGAGCTACGCCTGCCGCCGCCCGGCACTGTACCGCTACTACAAGGAACATTTCGGCTGGGCACCCGCCGCCAAAGAGGCCTGCGGCAAAACCTTCGCTTTCCTCAATGCCGGCAACGACTTCGCCAAGACACCTTTGGGCCAGGTCGATCCGGAGCGGGTCTATGCCGTTGACTATCTGCTGGCCGAGGCCAACCAGAACCTGTTCAGTCGCTGGGGCCACAGCATGTTGCGCCTGGTGATTTGCGCGCCGGGCCGACCACGCGGACCGGATTGTCGACTGGACCTGGACCAGCATCTGGTGCTGTCGTACCGCGCCTTCGTCGGCGACGTACAGTTGTCGAGCTGGGATGGCCTGGTCGGTAAATACCCTTCGCGGCTGTTTATCCTGCCGCTGTCCCAGGTCATCGACGAATACACCAAGACCGAACTGCGCAGCCTCGCCTCCGTGCCCCTGAACCTGTCACGCCAAGAGATTGAAGACGTGGTGGAACGTGCCGCGGAGATGCACTGGAGCTACGACGGCAACTACTTCTTCCTGTCCAACAACTGCGCGGTGGAGGAACTGAAATTACTGCGTGGTGGCACCAACAACCCGCAACTGGTGGGGCTCGACAACATCATGCCCAACGGTTTGCTGGAAGTGCTGAAGGGCCGTGGACTGGCGGATACCAGCGTGCTGGACGATCCGCGAGAGGCCTTGCGCCTGGGTTATCGTTTTGATTCCTTCCGCGAACGCTATCAGGCCATGTTCGAGATCCTGAAAAAGCAGTTGCCGATCAAACAGGACACCGTCGAAGAATGGCTCGACTTGAAAGCCTCGGAGCGTCGGCAATGGTTCGAACAGGCCGATTTGCGCACCAGTGCGGCGTTGCTTCTGCTGGAGCAAGCGAGTTTCCGTCAACAGTTGCTATTGGCCCAGGATGAAGTAAAGCAACGCTATCTGGGTGCCCGAGAGCTGAAGAATGGCGGCATGGACAAGGCCAACGAGACACTCAAGGACATTCTCGCCAACAGTGGCTTCCTCAGTCGGCCGGCGGAACTGCTGGGCACCAACGGTTATGGCTTGCCGCAACCGAGCGAGTGGCAGCATCTGGAAGCGGAAAGCAGCCAGCGCCAGAAGCAGCTCCTGGCGCTGTCCGGGGCTCTGGATAAAGAAGTGAGAGCATTGCTGGAACCGAGCCGCGCCGCCGAAATGGCCGCCAACGAGGCCAACGTAAAACAGATTGGCGAGCATCTGCGCAAACTGCACAAGGCGTCGGGCGGGATAGAGCTACCTTGACCCCACGACCTGAGGGAGCGAGCTTGCTCGTGAAAGGGCCATCAGCTTCAACATCCAGGTTGACTGATACAACGCCATCGCGAGCAAGCACGCTCCTACAGTGGCTCAGGGTTCGGTCCAATGTGATCCGTCAGTACAGAACCCCCTGCAGAACCTCATAGACAATCCCGGTGCCCGCAGCAATCAGTACCACGTCTGCGCCGGCACGGCGCCATTCGTAACCCGGGTAATACGGCAGCCGGCTCAATGCTCGATTATCCAGCCGTTCGCCGTAATAGCCACGGGGCAGCGGCCGACCACGCACCACATAGACTCCGGGTGGTGGCGGTGCGCCCCGAACGAAGTAGCCGTGATTGTCGTGGATCGTCTGGCGAACCGGACCGAAGTCCCGTGGTGGGGGCCCACCACGATGGTTGTCATGGTCGTGATGTTCATCGCCATGGTAGTCACCATGATTATCGTAACGGCCGTGATCATCGTGCTGGTCTGCGCTGACAGGCAAAAACGGAGTAGCGCTGAGCATCAGAACGCCCAGGCCGGCAATCAGACGCTTCGATATTTTCATCAAGGTTTTCCTCACAACACACACAGCAAAAAGGGCTTCAGAACGCAGTCATGAAGCCCTCGGTCTTGCTGATTAGTCTGTGTCGGAAGGCTCTAATTCCTCTGTATCAGGAACTTTACCTTCAGCTGACGCGAGCCTTACGCACGCCGTCGGCCAATGCCGAGCAAAGGCTCAGCACGCCATCGATCGCCTGTTCCGGTGTCGAGGCATCGGCGATGTGATCGATCAGTGCCGAACCCACAACCACACCATCGGCCAGACGTGCGATAGACGCCGCTTGCTCCGGCGTGCGAATACCAAAACCGATGCTGATCGGCAGATCGGTATGGCGACGCAGGCGAGCGACCGCCTCTTCAACATGCTCCAGAGTTGCCGCGCCGGCACCGGTCACACCGGCAACGGACACGTAGTACACAAAGCCGGAGCTGCCGTTGAGCACGGTCGGCAGGCGTACATCGTCGGTGGTCGGGGTGGTCAGGCGGATGAAGTCCAGACCGGCAGCCTGCGCCGGGTCGCACAGTTCGCCGTTGTGCTCGGGTGGCATGTCCACCACGATCAGGCCATCGACACCGGCCTCTTTTGCATCGGTGATGAAACGCGGTACGCCGTATTTGTGGATCGGGTTGAAGTAGCCCATCAGCACCAGCGGCGTTTCGTTGTTGTCCTTGCGGAACTCACGCACCATTTCCAGGGTTTTCGCCAGGTTCTGCTTGGCAGCCAGGGCGCGAATGTTGGCGAGCTGGATCGCCGGGCCGTCAGCCATTGGATCGGTGAAGGGCATGCCCAGTTCGATCACGTCGGCACCAGCGGCCGGCAAACCTTTGAGGATCGCCAGGGACGTGTCGTAGCCCGGGTCGCCAGCGGTGACGAAGGTCACCAGGGCGGCACGGTTCTGTTCCTTGAGTTCGGCAAAACGCGTTTGCAGGCGGCTCATCAGTGTTTCTCCTGCTTTGATTGTTCCATATGGTGCATCACGGTCTGCATGTCTTTATCGCCACGGCCGGACAGGTTGACCACCATCAGGTGATCCTTCGGCAGCGTCGGTGCGCGCTTGAACACTTCAGCCAAGGCATGGGCGCTTTCCAGCGCCGGAATAATCCCTTCGAGGCGGCAGCACTGGTGGAAGGCGGCAAGCGCTTCGTCGTCAGTCACCGAGGTGTACTGAACACGACCGATGTCATGCAACCAGGCGTGTTCCGGGCCGATACCCGGGTAGTCCAGACCTGCGGAGATCGAGTGGGCGTCGATGATCTGGCCATCGTCGTCCTGCAACAGGAAGGTGCGGTTACCGTGCAACACGCCCGGTACGCCGCCGTTCAGGCTGGCCGCGTGTTTACCGGTTTCGATGCCGTAGCCGGCCGCTTCAACGCCGATGATTTCCACGCTCTTGTCGTCGAGGAACGGGTGGAACAGGCCCATGGCGTTGGAACCACCACCGATACAGGCCACCAGGCTGTCCGGCAGACGGCCTTCCTGAGCTTGCAACTGGTCGCGGGTTTCCTTGCCGATGACAGCCTGGAAGTCGCGGACCATCGCTGGATAAGGATGCGGACCGGCCACAGTGCCAATCAGATAGAACGTGTTGTCGACGTTGGTCACCCAGTCACGCAAGGCTTCGTTCATCGCGTCCTTGAGGGTGCCTGTACCGGCCACGACCGGAATCACTTCGGCGCCCAACAGCTTCATGCGGAACACGTTGGCCTGCTGACGTTCGATGTCGGTTGTGCCCATGTAGATGACGCAGTCCAGGCCAAAACGCGCGGCCACGGTAGCGGTCGCCACACCGTGCATGCCGGCGCCGGTCTCGGCGATGATGCGCTTCTTGCCCATGCGCCGCGCCAGCAGGATCTGGCCGATGCAGTTGTTGATCTTGTGCGCGCCGGTGTGATTCAGCTCTTCACGCTTGAGATAAATCTTCGCACCGCCACAGAACTCGGTCAGGCGCTCGGCGAAATAAAGCGGGCTCGGACGACCGACGTAGTCGCGCTGGAAGTAGGCCAATTCTTCCTTGAATGCAGGATCGTCTTTGGCCGCCTCATATTCGCGAGCCAGATCGAGGACCAGCGGCATCAGGGTTTCAGCGACGTAACGGCCGCCGAACGAGCCGAACAGGCCGTTGGCGTCAGGGCCGTTGCGCAGATTAGTCTGGGTCATGGGGCGCTCCAATTGAATGCGTGATATGACAATGGGCTTCACTCTACCTCTGACACTGCGCTCTGAAAACCGATAAGATCGCCACAACCTGTCAGGAAAACTCACAGATATCATGAGCCACGACCTGCCACCGCTTAATGCCCTGCGCGCCTTCGAAGCCACCGCCCGCCTGAACAGTGTCAGTCAGGCGGCGGAACAGCTGCACGTCACCCATGGCGCGGTCAGCCGGCAGCTTAAGGTGCTGGAAGAACACCTCGGGGTGAGTCTGTTCAGCAAGGATGGCCGCGGCCTGAAACTCACAGATGCCGGCATTCGTTTACGCGATGCCAGCGCTGAAGCCTTCGAGCGCCTGCGCACCGTGTGCGCCGAGCTTACCCAGAGCACCGCCGATGCGCCTTTTGTGCTCGGCTGCTCGGGAAGCCTGCTGGCACGCTGGTTCATTCCGCGCCTTGGACGGTTGAACGCCGATCTGCCGGACCTGCGCCTGCACTTGTCGGCCGGAGAAGGCGATCTCGATCCCCGTCGCCCCGGCCTGGATGCCTTGCTGGTGTTTGCCGAGCCGCCATGGCCGGCGGATATGCAAGTGTTCGAGCTCGCCAGTGAGCGGATCGGCCCGGTGATGAGTCCTCGATTCGTCGGCTTCGATAAGCTCAAAGCCGCGCCGGCCACAGCCCTGCTCAATGAATCAGTGCTGCATACCACCTCGCGCCCGCAAGCCTGGCCCAGCTGGGCGCAACAAAGCGGCCTCGACGCCAATGCGCTGAGGTACGGTCAGGGTTTCGAACATTTGTATTACTTGCTGGAGGCCGCCGTGGCCGGGCTGGGCGTGGCGATTGCCCCTGAGCCGCTGGTGGCCGAAGACTTGAGGGCGGGGCGACTCGTTGCGCCTTGGGGTTTCAGCGAAACCCCGGCGCAACTGGCGCTGTGGCTGCCCAAGCGCGCCGCGGACGGGCGCGCCCGACAACTGGCGCAATGGCTCAAGAACGAGTTGCGCCAGACGGATCAGTCACCGCGCTTGATCAGCAAGTAGGCAGCCAGCAGACCCAATGCACCCACGGCGACACCGGCTGTCGTCCAAGGGTGTTCCTGGGCGTAGTCCCGGGTGGCAATCCCGGTCTCACGGGTTTTCACTTTAACCTCCTCATACGCATCGGAGAGCAGATGACGCGAATGTCTCAGCGCGTTCTCGGCGTTGCCCTTGAGCACCTTGAGGGTTTTACGCGACTCGTCCGAGGCGTCGTCCTTCAGGCTTTCCAAGGATTTGAGCAGACTCTCGATCTCCGCTTCCATGCTTTGCAATGAGGCTTTACGTAACGAGCTGTTAGCCATGGTGGCTCTCCTGCATTGTTGATGAGTGGCGTGTGTTGGTTGGGACTTCAGGGGCTCGAGAAAGTGCAGTAAATGTGAACTTCCCTGCCGGACCGACCGACAGAAGTAAGACAGAAAATCACTGCTAGGCTGTATTTCACACCCCAAGGAGAACGCCATGACTGACCATCACACCTACAAGAAAGTCGAACTGGTTGGCTCGTCCACCAGCAGCATCGAAGACGCGATCAACAACGCACTGGCCGAGGCCAGTAAAAGTCTCAAGTACATGGAATGGTTTGAAGTGACCGAAACCCGCGGGCACATCAAGGACGGCAAGGCTGCGCACTTTCAGGTAACGCTAAAGGTCGGATTCCGGATTGCCAGCAGCTGACAATAGTCTAGCCTTCTTGGAATACGCGCTGGCCGAGTGCCATAGGGAATGGCGAGGCGCTACATAACTAAATCTGGCCAAAGGCTGGGTGCTCCCTTTTGATCCGACCAGAGAATGCGACTGATGAAGAAGTTTATTTTGGCGGCAGGTTTGTTGAGTCTGGCGGGGACAGCCTTCGCTGATGTCAAATCCTGCGAAGAACTGAAAGCCGAGATCGCAGCAAAGCTTGATGCCAAAGGCGTTTCCGGTTATTCGCTGGAAATTGTCGATAAAGGCTCTGCGGCTGGCGGAAAAGTCGTCGGCACCTGTGAGAAGGGCACCAAGGAAATCGTCTACAAACGCTAAATACCAGAACCCTGTAGGAGCGAGCTCGCTCGCGATGAACCTGAGACCACCGCGGGGTGTCAGGCTTCCAACGTAATCGTTGGCGAGTATCGCGAGCGAGCTCGCTCCTACATTGATAAAGCGAAATGTCAGCCTTTCATGACCTGCGCCAGCAGCTCGTAGGAATGCAGACGATCAGCATGCTCGTAAAGGTCGCAGGTAAATATCAGCTCATCAGCCTGAGTCTGCTCGATCAGCACGTCCAGTTTGGCTCGAATTTTCTGCGGGCCGCCGATCATCGCCAGCCCCAGGAAGTCCATGACAGCCTCCCTCTCATGGGGTAGCCACAGGCCATCCATTGATTTCACCGGCGGGCGCTGCACCAGGCTATGGCCACGCATCAGCGCGAGTATGCGCTGGAACACTGAGGTCGCCAGATAGTCGGCCTGCTCATCGGTGTCGGCGGCCACCAGTGGCACACCGAGCATTACGTAGGGCTTGTCCAGCACCGCCGAAGGCTTGAAGTGATTGCGGTAGACGCGAATCGCCTCGTGCATGAAGCGCGGTGCGAAATGTGAAGCGAAGGCGTAGGGCAAACCCCGTTCACCTGCCAGTTGCGCACTGAACAAGCTTGAACCCAGCAGCCAGATCGGCACATTGGTACCGGTGCCCGGCATCGCGATGACGCGCTGCTCCGGCGTGCGCGGGCCAAGATAACGCACCAGTTCGGCCACATCTTCCGGGAAGTCATCGGCGCTGCCGGAGCGCTCGCGGCGCAGCGCACGGGCCGTCATCTGATCGGAACCCGGCGCGCGACCGAGCCCGAGGTCGATGCGTCCCGGGTACAGGCTTTCAAGGGTACCGAACTGCTCGGCGATCACCAGCGGCGCGTGATTGGGTAACATCACCCCACCCGAACCCACGCGAATAGTCGACGTGCCACCCGCCAGGTAGCCCAGCAGCACCGAAGTCGCGGAACTGGCGATGCCGTCCATGTTGTGGTGTTCAGCGACCCAAAACCGGTTGTAGCCGAATTTCTCGACGTGCTGCGCCAGGTCCAGCGAGTTGCGCAGCGATTGAGCCGCGCTGCCATTTTCCCGCACGGGCACCAGATCGAGGGTCGAGAACTTGATATCGGACAGTCGTTTCATGAACCTGCTTCTCCAATTGAGGGCGCAGGTTTTTTCTTGCGAACGAAAACCTGCCGAATCCAAAAGCGTGTTTCATGCAATGTGGGCATATACCCGAGTTTCAATAGCACCGGGAAAATTTCCTACTAAAAACGTAGGTCAATCAGATGAAGTGAACTTTGCTTCCCGGACTATCCTCAGAACCCTAGATACCAACACGAGCAACCGAAACCCCACAGGCGCGACGCTTCGCGCCGGATCTTGAGGAGACAGGCATGGCTATCATTAAGAAGGCATCGGCTCATTGGGAAGGTGATCTGAAAACCGGCATCGGCTCGATTTCCACGGAAACCGGCGTACTCAGGGAAGCGCCCTACGGCTTCAAGGCACGTTTCGAAGGCGGCAAGGGCACCAATCCGGAAGAGCTGATCGGCGCGGCCCACGCCGGTTGTTTCTCCATGGCCTTTTCCATGATTCTCGGTGATGCCGGCCTCAAGGCCGACAGCATCGATACCCAGGCAGAAGTGACCCTGGACCAGGTGGCGGGCGGTTTTGCGATCACAGCGGTGAAACTGATCCTCAAGGCAAAAATCCCTGGTGCCAGCCAGGCGCAATTCGAGGAACTGAGCAACAAGGCCAAAGAAGGCTGCCCGGTGTCCAAAGTGCTGAATGCGAAAATCAGTCTGGATGCGACGTTGATCAATTAAGCGTTGAAATGAAAAGATCGCAGCCTTCGGCAGCTCCTACATTGAAACTCGATCCCCTGTAGGAGCTGCCGAAGGCTGCGATCTTTTTTGCCTTGAAACAAAACAAGGCTCATCAATTTGTGGTCGAATAAATGACAGCAGCCAAAACGCAGATTCCTGCGTGCTGCCTCAACGGAGCTTCAACCATGAAACGTTTTGCCTTGACGGTTATCTGTTGCGCACTGGCCACCTCGGCCCTGGCGGCACCGAAACCCTGCGAAGAACTCAAGGCCGAAATCGAAGCCAAGATCCAGGCCCGCGGGGTTACGTCCTACACCCTGGAGATCGTCACTAATGACGAAGTGCATGATCAGAACATGGTCGTGGGCTCGTGCGAAAACGGCACCAAAAAAATCATCTACCAAAAGAACGACCGCTGACAGGCTCTAATTAATACAGTTGGCCTGACTATCTTCGGCGACGATTTCACGTTTGGCGTTATACAGGCGAGCTTCAGGGGTGAACGCCATGGAACGGGCTTGCAGCAAATAACGCTGACCGGCTTCGAAATGATCGTACTTGATGATCAAGTAACACAGCCGTTCCCTGCCACCGCCGAACATGTCCATCCCACCTCCACTGGGCACCTCGAAATCGAAGCGAACAGTCAATTCGTGGCGACCGGGAGTGACCTGGAAAAAACGCCCGTCGCGCAGGCGCTGGTTATCCAGTCGCTCGGCCATGAGCAATTTATCGTTGGGAAATGGCGTAGAGAAGTCGACCCACGCCATTTGTGGATTGGCCGCCGGCAACGGGGGGGTCGAACAGCCCACAATTGCACTAGCGACCATTAACAGCATCAACCTGCGCATGATGAATGTCCCAAGGTAAGGGTATTCAGAATAGCGCCGATCAGGTGTGTTGGCAGCCCGCCGGTATGCCTTTGCCAATCACTTTTCGCTGCTGATCGTATAGCTTGGCCCATGGCCGAAACCCGATATTCCCTGCATGTAACTCATAACGCTCCCCGGCGCTGAAACCGCTGAACTTCACATTCATCTGGCAATCGCGCCACAGCGGTCCGGCGCCCGGACCGATATCGGTGGACTGGACCGGGAACTGATAGCGAACCGTCAACTCATGACTGCCGGGCTGCACCTGGAAATAGCGTTTGTCATCGGTTGCCTGGTTATCCACCTTCAGTGCTTGCAGGGCGGTGTCTTCCTGATGCGACTCCAGTGCGATCCATGCCTGCGTCGGATCATGGCGAGGTATTCCGAAACCAGCACAACCGGCCAGCAACAGCAGGCCTCCCGTCAGCATCAACTTGCGCATAGCGGAGCTCCAGTCAGGCGGGATAGTCTTGCGAACAGACTTTCCAGGGAATTTTTTATTTTGATCAGGCCGTGTCCAAGCCTTGGGTTACTTGATCGCGTTTTACGCATTTTGTTTCCGGGTGTGCTGCTTTTGTTGCTCAACGGTTGTTCCAGCGTCGGCTACTACAGCCAATTGGCCAGTGGCCAATGGCAGTTGCTGCGCGCACGGGAACCGGTTTCCAGTGTCATTGCCGACCCCAACCGCGATCAGAAACTGCGCGCGCACCTGGCCCAATCACAAAAGGCCCGGTCGTTTGCCAGCCAGCAGCTGCATTTGCCGGACAATCAAAGTTACCGGTTGTACGCAGACATCGGCCGGCCCTATGTCGTCTGGAACGTGTTTGTCACGCCGGAGTTTTCCTTGAAGCCACAGAACCATTGCTTCCCTGTCGCGGGCTGTGTGGCCTATCGCGGTTACTACAGCCAGAGTGCGGCTCGTGGTGAGGCGGCGTTGCAACGTCTGCAGGGCATGGACGTGTCAATCGGTGGCGTCGAGGCCTATTCGACGCTGGGCTGGTTCAGCGATCCGATCATCAGCTCGATGATGGGCTGGGGCGATGAACGCCTGGCCACGCTGATTTTTCATGAACTGGCGCATCAGCGTGTGTATGTGAAGGACGACACTGAGTTCAACGAATCATTCGCCACCTTCGTCGAGCAGGAAGGCACCCGCCAATGGCGTGCTTACCGGAGCCTGCCGCCAGACAACGGGAAGCAGGCGCAACAACGGGATCAGTTCATTCAACTGGTGCTGGACACCCGTGCCCGCCTCGAAAAGCTTTACGCCCTGCCACTGCCGCCCGAGCAAATGCGCCAGCGCAAGGCCGCGGAATTCGAGCGTCTGCGCGTCGAATACCGACATTTGCGTGACATCCAATGGGCGGGTGACAAAGGTTACGACGCCTGGATCAATGCACCGCTGAACAATGCCCGGCTACTGCCGTTTGGCTTGTACGACCAGTGGGTGCCCGCGTTTTCGGCGCTATTTAAACAGATGGGAGGGGATTGGGTGAGGTTTTACGCGCAGGTCGAGAGGGTGGGGGCGTTGCCGGTTGAGGAGCGTAAGGCGGCGTTGAAAGTGTTGGTGGAATCCAGCATTTCCGGCGCCTGAGCATACGCCATCGCGGGCAAGCCTTGCTCCCACAGGGCTCCGGTTGTACGCAATACTTCGAACGACACAAACCCGTGGGAGCAAGGCTTGCCCGCGATGGCGCCCGTAAGGTTTATTTAATGTCTGATCACAACCAGATCGCATCCCACAGCGGATAATCTCCAACTTTATCGACTAATCCCGCACGCAATGGATTGGCGACGATGTAACGAGCTACTGCCTGTAGATCCTCTTCTTTTCGAATGGCGCGGTCATGAAATCCCGACTGCCACAATGAACCTTCTCTCTGTAACAAGCGGTTGAGCGCGACCGTTGTCCGCGACTTCGTGCGCCCCATTAAAGTGCGCAATGGCATGCTTTTCAGTTCGATCAGCCAATGGAAATGATCCGGCATGACGACGAAGGCTAACGAGTTGGCAGATTGCTCTTGTTGCGCTTTGCGAAATGCGTCGACAACCAATCGGCCCGCCTCAAAGCCGGAAAGGACGGGCTGACGGTTGTTAACGACAACCGTCAGCAAATAGATCTGCCCCTCCTCCGAGTAGCGACCCGAACGCAAACGATGGGATTGATGCTGGCTTGGCATGAGTGATCCTCCTTGATCTTGGCCTGAGTCATCAGGCTAGATGGTTGAAGGAGGGTCGGAGCTAATCAATTGATCGGGATGTGTCTGAGCTGACGTCATCGCGGGCAAGCCTTGCTCCCACAGGGCTCCGGTTGTACGCAACGCTTCGAACGACACAAACCCGTGGGAGCAAGGCTTGCCCGCGATGGCGACGGTACTAACTCCTCAAAAACGCCTGATGCATCTCCTCAAGTGTTTCGAAATGCCAGGCCGGAGCTTCGGCGCTCAACTCTTCGTGACTGCCAAACCCGTAGCCCACCGCTGCCGCATCCAGCCCGTTGCTACGGGCACCGATCAGGTCGTGCTTGCGATCGCCGATCATCAGGGTGTTGGTCGGGTCGAGGCCCTCTTCGGCCATCAAGTGGGCGATCAGTTCGACTTTGTTGGTGCGGGTGCCGTCCAGTTCGCTGCCGTAGATCACTTTGAAGTGTTTGGCGAAGTCGAAATGACGGGCGATTTCCCGGGCGAAGATCCATGGTTTCGAGGTCGCGATATACAGCTGTCGACCCTGTCCGCCAAGGGTTTCCAACAGCGGCGTGACACCGTCGAACACGCGGTTTTCGTACAGCCCGGTGACCTTGAAGCGTTCGCGGTAGAAATTCACCGCTTCCCAGGCCTTGGCTTCGTCGAAGTCATAGAACTGCATGAACGCCTGCAACAACGGCGGGCCGATGAAATGCTCGAGCCTGGTCAGGTCGGGTTCGTCAATGCCGAGCTTGCTCAAGGCAAACTGAATCGAACGCGTGATGCCTTCGCGAGGATCGGTCAGGGTGCCATCGAGGTCGAACAAAATCGTTTGGTAATGCATGAAAATTCCTGGGCAGAGTGCAACAGTTCAGATCCGGTCGTAGCCTTCGGCCAGATGCAGATCCTTGAGCTTCACGTAGTTCGCCGCGCTGTAGGTGAAAAAGGCTTGTTCCTTGTCAGTCAGAGGCCGGATCTGTTTCACCGGACTGCCCACATACAGGAAACCGCTTTCCAGGCGCTTGCCCGGTGGCACCAGGCTACCGGCACCGATGATCACATCATCGGCGACCACCGCACCGTCCATGACGATGCTGCCCATGCCGATCAAAACCCGGCTACCGACAGTGCACCCATGCAGCATGACCTTATGGGCGATGGTCACATCATCACCGATCAGCAACGGGAAACCGTCGAGGTTGAACGGCCCGGCGTGGGTGATATGCAACACGCAACCATCCTGCACGCTGGTGCGTGCACCGATGCGGATGCGGTGCATGTCGCCGCGGATCACCGTCAATGGCCATATCGAACTGTCTTCGCCGATTTCAACATCGCCGATCACCACCGCCGAGCTGTCGACAAAAGCGCCATTGCCGAGTAATGGCGTGTGGTTCTGATACTTGCGAAGGGACACGATAGGTTCTCTCTCTGTCGCTGATAGCTGCGGTGAGTGCCGATTGTAATTAAGATGGCTGCATGATTCTTCCAGCCAAGGTGCCAACCGTGAGCGTGAACAACCCTCTTTTGCAGTCCTACGACCTGCCGCCGTTCTCCGCGATCCGCGCCGAACACGTGCAACCGGCCATCGAACAGATCCTGGCTGACAACCGCGCCGCCATTATCGAGATCCTGAAGACCCAGGGCAAACAGCCGACCTGGGCCGGCCTGGTGCTGGCGATGGATGAACTCAATGACCGTCTGGGCGCGGCCTGGAGCCCGGTCAGCCACTTGAATGCCGTGTGCAACAGCGCCGAATTGCGCGAAGCCTATGAATCCTGCCTGCCAGCCCTGAGCGCCTACTCCACCGAGATGGGCCAGAACCGCGAGCTGTTCCAGGCCTATGAAGCCCTGGCCAGCAGCCCGGAAGCCGCCGGTTTCGACGTGGCGCAGAAAACTATTCTGGAACACGCCCTGCGCGATTTCCGCCTGTCGGGTATCGACCTGCCGGAAGCCGAACAGAAGCGTTATGCCGAGGTACAGAGCAAGTTGTCCGAACTGGGCAGCCGCTTCTCCAACCAGTTGCTGGATGCGACCCAGGCCTGGACCAAACACATCACCGACGAAGCCGCCCTCGCCGGCCTGACCGATTCGGCCAAGGCGCAAATGGCTGCCGCGGCCCAGGCCAAAGACCTCGACGGCTGGCTGATCACCCTGGAATTCCCGAGCTACTACGCGGTGATGACCTACGCCCAGGATCGTGCCCTGCGCGAGGAAGTCTACGCCGCCTACTGCACCCGTGCGTCGGATCAAGGCCCGAATGCCGGTCAGAACGACAACGGTCCGGTCATGGAAGAAATCCTCGACCTGCGTCAGGAGCTTGCCAAATTGCTGGGCTTCGCCAGTTTCTCCGAGCTGAGCCTGGCCACCAAAATGGCCGAATCCAGCGATCAGGTGCTGAGCTTCCTGCGCGATCTGGCCAAGCGCAGCAAACCGTTCGCCGCTCAAGATCTGCAACAGCTCAGGGCGTACGCCGCCGAACAAGGTTGCCCGGATCTGCAAAGCTGGGACAGCGGTTTCTACGGCGAAAAACTCCGCGAACAGCGCTACAGTGTTGCCCAGGAAGCCCTGCGTGCCTACTTCCCGATCGATAAAGTGCTGAGCGGCCTGTTCGCCATCGTGCAACGCCTCTACGGCATCGAGATCGCCGAGCAAAAAGGTTTCGACACCTGGCACCCGGATGTTCGCCTGTTCGAAATCAAGGAAAACGGCCAGCACGTCGGCCGCTTCTTCTTCGACCTGTATGCCCGCGCCAACAAACGTGGCGGTGCCTGGATGGACGGTGCCCGCGACCGTCGCCGCACTGCAGAGGGCGTGCTGCAAAGCCCCGTAGCCAACCTGGTGTGCAACTTTACCCCGGCCGACAGCGGCAAACCTGCGCTGCTGACCCATGATGAAGTCACCACCCTCTTCCACGAATTCGGTCATGGCCTGCATCACCTGCTGACCCGTGTCGAACATGCCGGTGTATCCGGCATCAACGGCGTGGCCTGGGATGCGGTCGAGCTGCCGAGTCAGTTCATGGAGAACTGGTGCTGGGAACCCGAAGGCCTGGCACTGATCTCCGGCCATTACGAAACCGGCGAGCCACTGCCTCAGGACCTGCTGCAAAAAATGCTCGCGGCGAAAAACTTCCAGTCCGGCCTGATGATGGTGCGCCAACTGGAATTCTCGCTGTTCGACTTCGAACTGCACGCCACCCACGGTGACGGTCGCAGCGTGCTGCAAGTGCTTGAAGGTGTACGTGACGAAGTTTCGGTAATGCGTCCGCCGGCCTATAACCGTTTCCCCAACAGCTTCGCCCACATCTTTGCCGGTGGTTACGCCGCGGGTTACTACAGCTACAAATGGGCAGAGGTGCTGTCGGCCGATGCCTTCTCGAAGTTCGAAGAAGAAGGCGTGCTCAACGCAGCTACAGGTCGCGCGTTCCGCGAGGCGATCCTGGCGCGCGGCGGTTCTCAGGAACCGATGGTGTTGTTCGTCGACTTCCGTGGCCGTGAGCCATCCATTGACGCACTCTTGCGCCATAGCGGCCTGAGTGAAGGCGCGGCAGCATGAGTGAGGGTCCTGTGATTACCAAACGACGTTTTATTGCCGGCGCGGTTTGCCCGGCCTGCAGCGAGCCGGACAAGTTGATGATGTGGAGCGAAGACAACGTGCCACATCGCGAGTGCGTGGCCTGCGGTTACTCCGATACGCTGAATGAACAAGGTCTGTCGGTGCCCAAGGAGTTGGGCACACGGGTCAATACACCCGTGGTGAAATCCACGGATGTCAAAGTTCAAGCCGTGCAGTTTTTTCCGAATCCAAAACTGAAGAAAAAGCCTGACGAGCAGCACTGAGTAACAAAGACACCCTTCCACTGCGCAATGCAGTGGAAGGCGCTGTTACTGGAGGTGGGCCGACTGGAACCAGCTCTTCATCGAACACGCCGCGAATGGGCTCGTGCTGCAATCGCCATTGGCCAACGCGGTGCGAAGTTTGTCGACATCCGCTTTCATCATGTAGCGAACGCCGTCCTTGAAGTGGGTGCTGTCACCAAAGCCCCCCTGAGTCATTTCGCTCAACGCGTCTTCCTTGCTCCAACCCTGCACCACCACCCGATACATGGCCGCCATCAGCCCGGTCCGGTCCGAGCCGTGCTTGCAGTGCATCAGTACCGGGCCTTTGGCTTCGGCGGTTTGAATGGCACGCAGCGCCTTGAGCACATCGGCGTCGTCTACATGATTGGTGCGATAGGGTAACTGCACCTGTTCGATACCGGGTGTGCTCAACCAGCGTGAATCCGGTTCGGGCAGAAAGCTGATCACCGTTGCGACCTTGAGTTTTTCCAGTAACGGTACCGCTCCTTGGTCGGGTAGAGCGCTACGGTAGAGCGTCGGCGACATCTGGAAGAGGTTGTATTGTTTCTCTACCGGTTGCGCCCATTCCGATGGACGAGGCGAGGCAGAGTCGTCGGCGAATACCGGTGTCAGGTTGAGGCAGGCGACCAGCGACAGGCACATCGCAGGGATAAGGCGCATCAGGGACATGAATGGATGACCGTCAGGAGTAGCAGGATGATGACACCCATATTTAGCTACAAGCGGTCAAAGGCCCGTGAGCCGACTGTCAAAGAATTGTGAACCCGCCGTTTTAATGCCGTCGGTCAAAAGCACGCTTCGGACACATCATTAATACTTCGTTGTTATGACGTGCAAGTTTATCAACTAAACCCACATGATTTTTCATATAGGTTTAGCCCGACAAATCAAGGATTCAAGATATTGGAATAAGCCTTGGCCAGTGCCAACAGTTTTGCTTCGTCATCTTTATCAATATCGCCATCACCGTCCACATCCTGGCGAACAGTATTAATACGAAAGGACTTTCCGCCATCACTGGATACAGCCTCGATGCAGAGGCAATCCACCAAAGCCTCTGTCTGCTCCTGGTTTACCGGATCCCAGCCTGACTCCTTGCGGGCAAGCTGCATCGAAACTCGCGCTTCTCGAGGGTTGACCGGACTGGGAGTCAGCAATTGCAAAAAAATACCACGTTGATTAAAAGTCGACATTCAATAACTCCATTTATTAAGCAATCAACAACCACTGTGTGAGCGGTAAATATACTGAGTACTTACACACTCAAGCTATTCGACATGTATTTCCACGAATGACCAAAGTTGAACTGATTAATCCAACGATCACGAGTTTCAATGCGGATAAGGGCTAAATATGCCGAACGGCACTGGCCGCTTTGCCAAACCTCGGATACTGTATGCACATACAGCAATGAGCGTTGATCATGAGCACTCCCTTGCCACCCCGTGGACGCGGCACCGCGACCAATCCGCACAATCGCTTCTCCCCCAATCGCTCGGTCGCCGAGGACGACGGTTGGTACCAGGAAGTACCGTTGACCCAAGGCACCGAGGTGCGCATCGAGACGGCAAAGACCATCATCACCCGCAACAACTCACCGGATCTGCCCTTCGATCGCTCGATCAACCCCTACCGTGGTTGCGAGCACGGTTGCATCTATTGTTATGCGCGCCCCAGCCACGCCTATTGGGACATGTCACCCGGGCTGGATTTCGAAACGAAGCTGATTGCCAAGACCAACGCCGTAGAGGTGCTGGAAGAACAGCTGTCCAAACGCGGCTATCGATGCGCGCCGATCAACCTCGGTTCCAATACCGATCCCTACCAACCAATCGAACGCGAATACAAAATCACCCGGCAAACCCTCGAAGTGCTGCTGCGTTACCGTCATCCGGTGACCATCGTCACCAAGGGCTCGTTGATTCTTCGTGATCTGGATCTGCTGACCGAGCTGGCCCGGCAGAGATTGGTGGCAGTGATGATCAGCCTGACCACCCTGGACGATGAGCTCAAACGCATCCTCGAACCCCGCGCTGCGGCGCCCAAGGCCCGATTACGGGCGATCAGGGTCATGCGCGACGCGGGGATTACGGTTGGGGTGCTGTGTTCACCGATGATTCCGATGATCAACGACAGCGAACTCGAAAACCTGCTCACCGAGGCCCACGCAGCCGGTGCGCAAAGTGCGGCCTACATGATGCTGCGCCTGCCGCTGGAAGTGGCGCCGCTGTTCTCAGAATGGTTGGACGCCCACTATCCGCAACGGGCCGCCCATGTATTGAGCCTGATTCGCCAGAGTCGTGGTGGGGAGCTTTACGACAGCCGCTTTGGGGCGCGGATGCGTGGTGAAGGCCCCTTTGCCGACCTGCTGGCACAACGCTTTGCCAAAACCCTCAAGCGTCTGGGGCTCAATCATCGGGAAGGCTTTAATCTGGACTGCGAAGCCTTTTGTCCGCCGGGTCGCCAAATGTCGTTGATTTAAGGACAATTGGCCTATCGTTGAGTACTGGAAAACTTGGGCAAATTTTAGCCTGGTCACGTTTTCCGTGACCTGGAACATACGTTCTAGAGCGCTTGATTCAGTTTGAGTTAAGATTCGGCCGCTACCTTGTTCATCGAGTGACTGATGGGTCAGTCTTTTTGACCTGGATGTTTTTTAACCAGCCACTGGCTTCACACCGGAAAACACGGGATAACTCCCAGCGTTCGCCAAAGAGGATGAATCATGAGTGACAAGGATAAACAGCCGTTGGCTGCGTCGGCTTCTGCGCAACCTGGCGCGGAAACCGCCGATGCAGCGTTGAAGCATATCGTTGACGGCTTTTTGCATTTTCATCAGGAGATCTTTCCGCAACAGGAAGAACTCTTCAAGAAACTCGCCACGGCTCAAACGCCACGGGCAATGTTCATTACCTGCGCTGACTCGCGCATCGTCCCCGAACTCATCACCCACAGCTCTCCTGGCGATCTGTTCGTCACCCGTAACGTCGGCAACGTCGTCCCGCCATACGGGCAGATGAACGGCGGCGTTTCCACTGCCATCGAGTACGCGGTGCTGGCACTGGGCGTGCAGCACATCATCATTTGCGGCCACTCCGATTGCGGTGCGATGCGGGCGGTGCTCAACCCCCACACCCTGGAAAAAATGCCCACGGTCAAAGCCTGGCTGCAGCATGCGGAAGTGGCGAAAACCATGGTGCACGACAACTGCAACTGCGCCGACGAAAACGAAACGATGCATGTCCTCACTGAGGAAAATGTCATCGCTCAATTGCAACACTTGCGTACCCACCCCTCGGTAGCCTCGCGCATCGCGAACGGTCACTTGTACATCCATGGCTGGGTCTACGACATCGAGACCAGCAAGATCAAAGCCTACGACGCGGATCAGGGTCGATTCCTGCCGCTCGATGGCAGCCTGCCGATTCCGATGGCGACGCCAAAAGCGCGCTTCTAAACCCTCCTAAAAAACCGTGTGGTTTGACGCCGGCCGCTGTTTCAGCGGTCCGGCCTTGCCATGCCTGAAGAAAACTTCGGGAGATTCATCATGCGTGCTGCTCAACTCAAAGCTGTTCTGCCACGGGAGTTATTGGCTTCGGTGGTTGTGTTTCTGGTCGCCCTGCCCCTGTGCATGGGCATCGCCATCGCTTCGGGGCTGCCCCCTGCCAAAGGCCTGATCACCGGGATCGTCGGCGGCCTGATCGTGGGTTGGTTGGCAGGCTCTCCGTTACAAGTCAGCGGTCCCGCGGCAGGCCTGGCCGTTCTGGTGTTCGAACTGGTGCGTCAGCACGGGGTGGTCATGCTCGGCCCCATCCTGCTGTTGGCGGGGTTTCTGCAGCTGCTGGCCGGGCGCTTGAAGCTGGGTTGCTGGTTCCGGGTCACTGCGCCCGCGGTGGTGTACGGCATGCTCGCCGGGATTGGCGTACTGATCGTGCTTTCGCAAGTGCATGTGATGCTCGACGCTACGCCCAAGCCCTCCGGTCTGGATAACCTCACGGCGTTCCCCAACGCGGTGGCCCAGGCACTGCCATCGTTCGGCTGTCAGGCTGGACTGCTCGGACTTTCGACCATCGCCGTGATGTGGCTGTGGGAAAGACTCCGTCCGCACGCACTGCGCTTCATTCCCGGGGCGTTGCTCGGGGTCGGTATGGCAACGATCGCCAGTCTGCTACTGGCATTGCCGGTCAAACGGGTTGAAGTTCCAGCCAACCTGGCCGAAGCCATCGACTGGCTCAAACCGGCGGACCTGCTCAATCTGGCCGATCCCACCCTGTTGATCGCCGCCTTCGCCGTGGCCTTCATCGCCAGCGCCGAAACCTTGCTATCCGCCGCGGCCGTGGATCGTATGCACAGTGGGCAGCGTTCGGACTTCGACCGTGAATTGTCAGCGCAAGGTGTCGGCAACATGCTTTGCGGGTTGCTCGGCGCGTTGCCGATGACCGGGGTAATCGTGCGCAGTTCGGCCAACGTCCAGGCCGGGGCTACCACCCGCTACTCGACGATTTTCCACGGGCTGTGGCTGCTGGCGTTCGTATTGCTGCTGTCGAGCGTGTTGCAAAGCATTCCGGTGGCGAGCCTGGCCGGCGTGTTGGTTTATACCGGTTTCAAACTGGTGGACCTCAAGGCTTTCCGCGGCCTGGGTCGCTATGGCCGAATGCCGATGTTCACCTATGCCGCGACGGCATTGGCGATCATCTTCACTGACTTGCTGACCGGTGTGCTGATCGGTTTCGGCCTGACACTGGTGAAACTCGCACTGAAGGCTTCACGACTGAAAATCAGCCTGATCGACCTGCCCCGGGACGGCGAAATGGAGTTGCGCCTGGTGGGCGCGGCGACGTTCCTCAAAGTGCCGGCCCTGACACGGGTGCTGGACAGCATTGCGCCAGGCACAACGGTGCATGTGCCGCTCAATCACCTGAGCTACATCGATCACTCGTGTCTGGAGTTGCTGGAGGAATGGGGGCGGGCGAATGCGGCCAAGGGTTCGAAGTTGTTGATTGAGTCGCGCGGATTGAAACGCAGGCTGGAGGGGCGGGTGCGGACCAATACCGGCATAGGTACAGTCGGGTAGATAACCCTGTGGGAGCGAGCCTGCTCGCGAAAGCGTTCTGTCAATCGACGTAAATGTTGAATGATCAAAAGCATTCGCGAGCAGGCTCGCTCCCACAGGTTCCGGGGTGGATCAAGCCACGGTCTGATCCAGCTCCAGGCCCACGCCAAGGCGGCGGGACATGCACGGCCAGCGTTTCCAAGCGGCGCCGGTGTCGGGGCTGCTGAGCTTCTCGCGGTAGGCTTCAACCGATTCCAGCGCAAAGCTTTCGTCGTCGAGCATCTCGTCCACGGCGTGATGCACTGCCTCGTCCAGTTGGTTGGCAAATTCTTCACCGATCAACTGGTGAGCAATCAGATTGGCGACCGTCATGTCCAAGGGGATCAGTGGCTGGCCGAAATGCTTGATGTACAGGTCATTGACCTCTTCGACAAAGCGGTGCGCCAGGTAGGCTTCATCCAGCAGGCTGTCGAGTCCGACGTGACCGGCCATGATCGCCGGCGGCTGGAGGAAGTACTGCTCGGCGATTGTCAGCACCGGTTTGATCTGTGACTCAATGCCCGCTTCCCTGGCGACTTCATTGGCTGCATCCAGCAGGTCAGGTACTTCATCAATATAGGCGGCGACAAAACGCGTCAGCACGCCGTTGGCGTCAGTCTCCGGCAATTGGATCGCCGGGTGTAAATGAGGCAGTTTGCTTTCCAGCTGACGAGTCAGCAGGCCGGTCTCGGCTTCGTGTTGTTGGGCTTTTTGGATCTGCTCGCGCAATGCGGCGGTGTTCATGAAAACTCCAGGAAACAAAGGCAATGAAATAGGGAAGACATAACTTAGCTGGCATATGAAAAATGCTAAGACGCATTTGTCATAATTATTTCATCCTTGAGACGCCTCCGTTATATCGGTTTGCCACCACTCGTCTGCATCCTTCTCCATTCGTGACCTGCAACGCAAGTTAATGCTGTTTCAGATGATTTACGCCGCCACATTGCGAGGTGAGAGCCGCTGTCTATACTCGCTCATGAATGGAGTTAGCTGATGACGCCCGACTGCAACTGCAGCAAGGCCCGGCGATTCAAGTTCGTAGTCTGATGCAGCCGCTCCCTTGCCGCAGGTGAAAGCCGGCGGGATAACAAGAACGATAAGGGGAACCCGCAATGATGCGACATCCACATGTCTGGATGGGCCTCCTGTTGTGGTCGATTTTCAGTCAGGCACAAGCGGCCTGGACTGTGAATATGGCGCCTGGAGCGACTGAAATCAGTCACGCTGTGTTTGACCTGCACATGACCATTTTCTGGATCTGTGTAGTGATCGGCATCATCGTCTTTGGCGCCATGTTCTGGTCGATGATCCTTCACCGCCGCTCGACGGGGCAGGTGGCGGCAAAATTTCATGAAAGCACCACCGTCGAAATCCTCTGGACCATCGTGCCCTTCGTGATTCTGGTGGTCATGGCGGTTCCAGCGACGGCCACCCTGATCAAGATGTACGACGCCAGTGAACCGGATATCGATATCCAGATCACCGGCTATCAGTGGAAGTGGCATTACAAGTACCTGGGCCAGGACGTCGAATTCTTCAGCAACCTGACCACGCCCGCCGACCAGATCCACAACAAGGAAACCAAGGGCGAGCACTACTTGCTCGAGGTCGACAAGCCTTTGGTGCTGCCGATCGGCGCCAAAGTGCGCTTCCTCGTGACGTCCGCCGACGTGATTCACTCCTGGTGGGTGCCGGCCTTCGCGGTCAAGCGCGATGCCATTCCGGGGTTCGTCAACGAAGCCTGGACCCGCATCGACAAGCCCGGCATCTACCGTGGTCAGTGCGCCGAACTGTGCGGCAAGGATCACGGATTCATGCCGATCGTGGTCGAGGTCAAGGACAAGCCTGACTACGAAAAATGGCTGGGTGAGCGCAAGGCAGAAGCCGCGCAACTCAAAGAGCTGACCAGCAAGGAATGGACCCTCGACGAGCTCAAGGAGCGCGGCGACAAGATTTATCACACCACCTGCGTAGCCTGTCACCAGGCCGAAGGCCAGGGCCTGCCGCCGATGTTCCCGGCTCTCAAAGGCTCGAAAATCGCCACCGGGCCAAAAGAAGCGCACCTGAGCCTGGTCTTCCACGGCAAGCCCGGCACCGCCATGGCGGCGTTCGGCAAGCAGCTCTCGGAAGTCGATATCGCGGCGGTCGTGACCTATGAACGTAACGCCTGGGGCAACAACAAGGGCGACATGGTCACGCCAAAAGAAGTGCTGGAGTTGAAACAGGCGGAAAGCAAATGACCCGGTCCATTGCGCACACCAGGAACCGGCCGGGGCAATGCACCCCGGCCTGCCCAGCCCGTCTGTTTGCAGGAGACAGAACATGACTGCTGTAATCGATGACCCTGTCCATACCCACACCGAGCACGCCCACGGCCCTGCCAAGGGTCTGATGCGCTGGGTGCTGACCACCAACCACAAGGATATCGGCACGCTGTACCTGTGGTTTGCCTTCTCCATGTTCCTCCTGGGCGGTACGTTCGCGATGGTGATTCGCGCCGAACTGTTCCAGCCGGGGTTGCAGATCGTCCAGCCGGAATTCTTCAACCAGATGACCACCATGCACGGTCTGGTGATGGTGTTCGGTGCGGTGATGCCGGCCTTCGTCGGTCTCGCCAACTGGATGGTCCCGCTGATGATCGGCGCACCGGACATGGCCCTGCCGCGAATGAACAACTTCAGCTTCTGGCTGCTGCCGGCGGCGTTCATTTTGCTGGTATCGACCCTGTTCACCCCAGGTGGCGGTCCGAACTTCGGCTGGACGTTCTACGCGCCGCTATCGACGACCTATGCGCCGGAAAGCGTGACGTTCTTCATCTTCGCCATCCACTTGATGGGGATCAGTTCGATCATGGGGGCGATCAACGTGATCGCCACCATCCTCAACCTGCGCGCCCCCGGCATGACGTTGATGAAAATGCCGCTGTTCGTCTGGACCTGGCTGATCACCGCGTTCCTGCTGATCGCGGTGATGCCGGTGCTGGCCGGTTGCGTAACGATGATGCTGATGGACATCCACTTCGGCACCAGCTTCTTCAGTGCCGCCGGTGGCGGTGATCCGGTGCTGTTCCAGCATGTGTTCTGGTTCTTCGGCCACCCCGAGGTGTACATCATGATCCTGCCGGCCTTCGGTGCCGTCAGCTCGATCATTCCGGCCTTTTCACGCAAGCCGCTGTTTGGCTACACCTCGATGGTCTACGCCACGGCATCTATTGCCTTCCTGTCCTTCATCGTCTGGGCGCACCACATGTTCGTGGTCGGCATTCCGCTGGTGGGCGAGTTGTTCTTCATGTACGCCACGCTGTTGATCGCGGTGCCCACCGGGGTCAAGGTGTTCAACTGGGCCAGCACCATGTGGCAGGGTTCGTTGACCTTCGAAACACCGATGCTGTTCGCCGTGGCGTTCGTCATCCTGTTCTCCATCGGTGGTTTCTCCGGGCTGATGCTGGCTATTGCGCCGGCGGACTTCCAGTACCAGGACACCTACTTCGTGGTCGCGCATTTCCACTACGTGCTGGTGCCGGGAGCGATCTTCGGGATTTTCGCCTCGGCCTACTTCTGGCTACCGAAATGGACCGGCCACATGTACGACGAAACCCTCGGCAAGCTGCACTTCTGGCTGTCGTTCATCGGCATGAACATGGCCTTCTTCCCGATGCACTTCGTGGGGCTGGCGGGCATGCCGCGGCGGATTCCGGACTACAACCTGCAATTCGCCGACTTCAACATGGTGTCGTCGATCGGTGCGTTCATGTTCGGCGCCACCCAGATCTTCTTCCTGTTCATCGTGATCAAGACTATCCGCGGCGGTCCGCCAGCACCGGCCAAACCGTGGGACGGGGCTGAAGGCCTGGAGTGGAGCATTCCGTCACCGGCGCCGTATCACACATTCACCACGCCGCCGGAAGTGAAATGACTGTGGGAGCGAGCCTGCTCGCGAAAAACGATGACGCGGTTTGCCTGCTGAACCGCGGAGCCTGCTTCGCGAGCAGGCTCGCTCCTACAGGGTTTGGTGTTGAGGATTCGAATCATGGCTGACTCGATTTCGATGAAGAAATTGGTCACACGTTTATTGATCGTGGTGGTGGCGATGTTTGTCTTCGGGTTTGCCCTGGTTCCGATCTACGACGTGATGTGCAAGGCGTTCGGTATCAATGGCAAGACCGCCGGGCAGTACGAGGGTGAGCAGACAGTCGATGCCTCGCGGCAGGTTCGCGTGCAGTTCCTGACGACCAACTCTGTCGATATGCCCTGGGATTTCTACCCCAAGAGCGATGAGCTCACGGCCAACCCGGGGGCGGTGAGCGAGATGATCTTCATTGCGCACAACCCCACCGACCGCCCGATGAGCGCCCAGGCCGTGCCGAGTATCGCGCCGAGCGCGGCGGCAGCGTATTTCCACAAGACCGAATGTTTCTGCTTTACCCAGCAAGTGCTGCAGCCCGGTCAACGGATCGAGATGCCGGTACGTTTCATCGTTGACCGTGACATGCCCAAGGATGTGAAGCACCTGACGCTGTCCTACACGCTGTTCGATATCACCGCCCGACATCCACCGGTCGCTGTAAACACTGGCGGTTGAGCGTGCCCGATAAGGAGAACAATAAATGGCAACTCATGAACATTATTACGTTCCGGCCCAGAGCAAATGGCCGATCATCGCCACGATCGGCATGGTCACCACCGTGTTCGGCCTGGGCACCTGGTTCAACGACCTGAAAGCAGCGCGGCCGGAATCCCACGGCCCGCTGATCTTTTTCGTCGGTGGCCTGCTGTTGGCCTACATGCTGTTTGGCTGGTTCGGCACAGTGATCAAGGAAAGCCGCAGCGGGTTGTACAGCGCCCAGATGGATCGCTCGTTTCGCTGGGGCATGAGCTGGTTCATCTTTTCGGAGGTCATGTTTTTCATCGCCTTCTTCGGCGCGCTGTTTTATGTGCGCCACATTGCCGGTCCCGCGCTGGGCGGCGAAGGCACAAAAGGCATCGCCCACATGCTGTGGCCAAACTTCGAATTCACCTGGCCGTTACTGAACAACCCGGACTCCAAACTGTTCCCGCCCCCCAAGGAAGTCATCAGCCCCTGGGGTCTGCCGCTGCTCAATACCGTGTTGCTGGTGAGCTCCAGCGTCACCATCACCATCGCCCACCACGCCTTGAAAAAGGGACATCGCGGCGCGCTGAAACTCTGGCTGGCGATCACCGTGCTGTTGGGATGCGGGTTCCTCAGTTTCCAGGCCGAAGAGTATATCCACGCCTACCACGAACTGGGCCTGACCCTGGGCTCGGGCATCTACGGCGCCACGTTCTTCATGCTCACCGGGTTCCACGGTGCGCACGTGACCATCGGCACCATCATCCTGTTCGTGATGCTGATGCGCATCTTGCGCGGGCACTTCGACAATGAGCATCAGTTCGGCTTCGAGGCGGCAAGCTGGTATTGGCACTTCGTGGACGTGGTGTGGATCGGGTTGTTCGTTTTCGTTTATGTGCTTTAGAGCAGCTGCAAGCTTTGAGCTTTGAGCTTGTAGCTGCGTGATTTGCGCGCCCTACCAAGGTGCGTGCGATACCAACTGGCCGCTGAAGAAACCCCAGGCAATCAAGCCGACGGTGCAGGCGGCCAAGGCAACACGAACACTCAAGGCAATGACGAGGCGGTTCGAGCTGCTGTCGTCCTTGACCAGAAAAAACAGGCCGCTGAACAGGCTGACAACCGTGGCAATCAGCATCAGGACGATAGCTGCTTTGAGCATGGTGAGACTCCGGGGAGACAAGCGATGCACTTGAGTATAGCTATCGCACTGACCGACTTTCTGGCGACGCCATGAAGCGCTTCCGGCCGGGCGTTGTGCCAACACTGGTGGTCGCGATCCTGCTGCCGCTGCTGGTGTCGCTCGGGTTCTGGCAATTGAACCGGGGCGCGGAAAAAAGCGCGCTGCTGCAAACATACGCGGAGCGTCGGGTTGCCGAATCGATGGCCAGCACCGAGCTGCAACACACGGCAGACCCGGCCTTTCGCCGGGTGCGCCTGCACGGCCAATTCGATGCCGCCCATAGTCTGTTGCTGGATAACCGCCAGCGTGGCGGCAAGGTCGGGGTCGAGTTGCTGCAACCGTTTCAGGATCAGGTGACCGGACTGTGGCTGCTGGTCAACCGCGGCTGGCTGCCATGGCCGGACCGCCGTACACCTCCACAATTTTCTACACCGGCTGAGCCCCTGAGCCTCGACGCCTGGGTCTACGTTCCACCCGGTGCGGCTTTCCAGCTCCACGCCGACCCAAGCACCAGTACCTGGCCAAAACTGCTGACGGCAGTTGACCCCAAGGCCCTCTGGACTGCCCTGGGCCGCGAGGGCTTTGCCTACGAATTACGCGCAGAAACCGGACCTGCGACTTACCAGGCCGATTGGCCGGTGGTTGCCACGGGCCCGGAAAAACACATCGCTTATGCCGTGCAGTGGTTTGCCATGTCGATCGCCCTGCTCGGCCTCTATCTCTACCTCGGCTGGCACAACGCAAAGGAGAAACACCATGGGAGCGGCCATGAATCCACCCAGCATGTCTGAGGCAAAAGCGCTGCCGAGTCGGCGCAAGGGACGTTTGCAGCTACTGCTGATTGTGCTCGGGGTAGTCGGTCCGATGATCCTCGCCACCGGCATGTACAAATTGCAGTTCTGGGTGCCGGAAGGCCGCAGTTATCACGGCGAACTGATCGGCAACGGCCAGACCCGCGCCGACCTTGGCGTGCAGGCGCAGGAAGACCGCTGGCAGTTGCTGGTAACGGCACCCAAGGAGTGTTCGGTGGACTGCCAGCAACTGGTTTATCTGGCCCGACAAATCCAGATCGGCCTCGGTCGCGATGCCGGTCGCGCCAGTCACGCACTCGCGGTGACACAACCGCTGAGCAGTGATTACGAGACTAAACTTCAACACGAGTACCCGCAGTTGCAACGCTATTCCCTGGATCCGCAGATCTACACCAAAGGCGCCCAGGGCAATGACACCGCGCACCTGTGGATCATCGACCCCCACGGCAATCTGGTGCTGCGCTACGACCCGTCAGTCAAAGGCAAGGACCTGCTCAACGACCTGCGCCACCTGCTGAAACTGTCGAACATCGGATAAGGGCATCGTCATGGCCAAACCTGGATTTCGCCTCGCGCTGTTTGCCACCTTCCTGGCACTGATGGTGGTGTTGCTCGGCGCCTACACCCGCCTGACCCACGCCGGTCTCGGATGCCCGGATTGGCCCGGCTGTTATGGCTTTATCAGCGTGCCGAAAAGCGAAGCCCAACTGGCCCATGCCGAACTGCACTTCCCGGATGCCCCGGTGGAAGCCCATAAGGGCTGGAACGAGATGGTTCATCGCTACTTTGCCGGCACCCTCGGCTTGCTTATCTCGATATTGGCCGGTCGCGCCTGGGTCCATCGCAAGCATCCGGGGCAACCGGTGAAGCTGCCGCTGTTCCTGTTGGCCGTGGTGTTCGCCCAGGCGGCCTTCGGCATGTGGACGGTCACGCTCAAGCTCTGGCCGCAGGTGGTGACCGGGCATTTGCTCGGCGGATTCGCCACCTTGAGTCTGTTGTTTCTGCTGACCTTGCGCCTGTCCGGCGTATTGCCGGCGCTGACGGTGCCACGTCGCTTGCAACACTGGGCGACCGCCGGCCTGTTGCTGGTGATTTTGCAGATCGCCCTCGGCGGCTGGGTCAGTTCCAACTATGCCGCCGTGGCCTGTATCGACTTCCCGACGTGCCATGGCCAATGGCTGCCACCGGCGGATTTCGCCAATGGTTTTCACCTGACCCAGCACATCGGTCCGAACTACCTCGGGGGGCAGCTGGACAGCGATGCCCGCACCGCGATTCACCTGACTCACCGTATCGGCGCGCTGCTGGTGACCTTGGTATTGCTCGGCCTGGCCTGGCAACTGAAACTCGTCGGCATGACGCGGCTCGCCGGGTTGGTGCTGATCGCCCTCGCGGCGCAAATTACGCTGGGCATCAGCAACGTGCTGTTTCATCTGCCGTTGCCGGTGGCCGTGGCGCACAACGCCGGGGGCGCGGCGCTGCTGCTGACGATGGTGCTGGTCAACTATCACGCGCGAACCAGTCTGGTTCGGGTCAAGCAGCCGGCACGCTGGCGCTTCAGTCCGCGTAAACACTCAGCCGGGCCCATAACAATAAAAGGAGAGATGCCATGGCGATTCTGATTGGCGAGCGTCACAGCCAGGCGATCTGGCGTGACTACCTGGAGCTGACCAAACCCAAGGTGGTGGTGCTGATGCTCATCACCTCGCTGGTCGGGATGTTCCTCGCCACTCGCGCCGGCGTGCCATGGACCGTGCTGGTGTTCGGCAACCTGGGGATTGCATTGTGTGCGGGCGGTGCGGCGGCGGTGAACCATGTGGTGGATCGGCGGATCGACGCCGTGATGGCCCGAACCCACAAGCGCCCATTGGCCGAGGGCCGGGTCTCGCCTGCCGCCGCACTGACCTTTGCCTTGATACTGGCACTGCTCGGCCAGGCCTTGCTGCTGGCCTTCACCAATCCGCTGACGGCGTGGCTGACTCTCGCCTCGCTGCTCGGTTATGCAGTGGTCTACACCGGTTTCCTCAAACGTGCGACGCCACAGAACATCGTGATCGGCGGGCTGGCCGGTGCTGCCCCGCCCCTGCTCGGCTGGACCGCGGCCACCGGACACGTCAGCGCCGAACCGCTGTTGCTGGTGCTGATCATCTTCGCCTGGACGCCGCCGCACTTCTGGGCACTGGCTATCCACCGCAAGGAGGAATACGCCAAGGCCGACATCCCGATGCTGCCGGTGACCCATGGCGAGCAATACACCAAGGTGCATATTCTGCTTTATACCGGCGCGCTGCTGGCCGTCAGCCTGATGCCCTACGTGATCCACATGAGCGGCCCGCTCTACCTGATTTGCGCCATCGGCCTGGGTGCGAGGTTTCTGCAATGGGCCGTGGTGCTGTACCGTGGCACTCGGCCGCACGCGGCGATCAACACCTTCAAGTACTCTATCTATTACTTGTTCCTGCTGTTTATCGCCCTGCTCGTAGACCACTACTTATTGTTGAACCTATGACCCGAACCCAGAAAACCGTCTTCATCCTTGTCGCCCTGATCGCGCTTGTCCTGGGCCTGACCATCAATAAAGTGCTCTCCGGCAAAGGCCAGGGCGACCCGACGGCGCTGATCGATGCCGGTATTATCCTGCTACCGCAAAGCCGCAATCTGCCGGATGTCACGATGACAGACCAGGACGGTAAACCGGTGGCGATCAACGAGCTCAAGGGCAAGTGGAGCGTGCTGTTCTTCGGTTACACCTTCTGCCCGGACATCTGCCCGACCACCCTCGCCCAACTGCGCCAGATCAAGAGCGAACTGCCGCCCGAGGCTGTGGCCAAGTTGCAGATCATTCTGGTCAGCGTCGACCCGAACCGCGATACGCCCAAGCAACTCAAGCAGTACCTGGGTTACTTCGATCCGCAGTTCATCGGCCTGACAGCGACGTCGACCCAGGAGCTGCAAAAGGTCGCCAACGCCGTGAGCATCCCGTTCATTCCGGCGGACACCAGCAAGCCGAACTACACCGTCGACCACAGCGGCAACCTCGCGGTCATCGGCCCGGACGGTACGCAGCGCGGGTTTATTCGAGCGCCTTTGAACAATGCGAAGCTTGTGGCGCAGTTGCCGGTGATGGTTAACCGCAAATAACCACACAAAACCCTGTGGGAGCGAGCCTGCTCGCGAAGAGGCCATAACATTCAACATCATCGTTGACTGGCAAACCGCTTTCTCGAGCAGGCTCGCTCCCACAGTTACGGTGTTTCGGGCACAAAAAAGGGGACGCTCACGGCGTCCCCTTTTTCGTTGCATCCGCCAATCAGAACGCCGGCACGACCGCGCCTTTGTACTTCTCGATGATGAAGGCCTTCACTTCCGGGCTGTGCAGGGCAGCCACCAGTTTCTTCATCGCGTCGCTGTCCTTGTCGTCAGGACGGGCAACGAGGATGTTCACGTAAGGCGAGTCGCTGCCTTCGATGACCAGCGCATCCTTGGCCGGATCGAGCTTGGCTTCCAGCGCATAGTTGGTGTTGATCAGCGCCAGGTCGACCTGGGTCAGCACGCGCGGGATGGTCGCGGCTTCCAGCTCACGGAATTTCAGGTTCTTCGGGTTCTCGGTGATGTCCTTGACGGTCGACAGAATGTTGTTTGCATCCTTCAACTTGATCACGCCTGCCTTGTCCAGCAGCAACAGCGCGCGGCCGCCGTTGGTGGCATCGTTCGGGATAACCACAGTGGCGGTGCTTGGCAGCTCATCCAGCTTCTTGTACTTGCTGGAGTAAGCGCCCAGCGGCTCCAGGTGCACGCCGGCAACCGACACCAGGTGGGTGCCCTTGGCCTTGTTGAACTCATCGAGGTATGGCTGGTGCTGGAAGAAGTTGGCGTCCAGACGTTTTTCCGCCACTTGCACGTTCGGCTGGATGTAATCGGTGAAGACCTTGACCTTCAGGTCCACGCCTTCCTTGGCCAGCGCCGGTTTAACGAACTCGAGGATTTCCGCGTGCGGCACCGGTGTGGCGGCGACCGTCAAAGTGTCGGCAGCGTGGGCGGAAAAGGCTGCAACGGCAGCGAAGGCGACGAGTAGTTTTTTCATTCAGCTAACTCCATGTGAGGCGCCCGTTGGGCGCCTGCCAGCGAATGGCCGGCTCATGTCTTACTTACGGGAAAAGTGGACGACCAATTTGTCGCCGACGGTTTGCAGAACCTGCACCAGCACCAGCAGCAATACCACCGTGACCACCATCACATCGGTCTGGAAACGCTGGTAACCGAAACGGATCGCCAGGTCACCCAGACCACCGGCGCCCACCACACCAGCCATTGCCGTGTAGGAAACCAGTGTAATAGCTGTCACCGTAATCGCCGCGAAGATGCCCGGACGGGCTTCGGGCAACAAAGCGTTGGTGATGATCTGCCGCGTGGTCGCGCCCATCGACTGGGTCGCTTCGATGATGCCGCGATCCACTTCACGCAACGCGGTTTCCACCAGTCGCGCAAAGAACGGCGTGGCGCCTACCACCAGTGGCGGGATCGCACCGGCGACACCCAGCGAGGTGCCGGTGATCAACACAGTGAACGGGATCATCACGATCAGCAGAATGATGAACGGCAGCGAACGCAGGATATTCACCACCAACGACAACATCGCGTAGACGCCTTTGGCTTCCAGCAATTGACGCGGACTGCAGAGGAACAGCAACACGCCCAGCGGCAGGCCCAGCAACACGGTGAACAACAGCGAACCGCCGAGCATCAGCAGGGTATCGCCGGTGGCCAGCCAGATTTCAAACCAGTCGATATTGGCGAAGAAACTTGTCAGGGCTTCCATTAACGCAGCACCTCCATGTGGACGTCCGCTGCGGTGAAGCGGGCGAAAGCCGCCTCCATGTCACCGCCCGTCACGGCCAGGGTCAGTTGCCCGTAAGGGATGTCTTTGATGCGATCGATACGACCGGCGAGAATGCTGTAGTCCACGCCGGTTTCGCGGGCGACGGTGCCCAGCAATGGCGCGTAGGTCGCTTCGCCCTGGAAGGTCAGACGCACGATGCGACCCGGCACATGCGCAAAGTCGTCGCGCTGTTCACTTTCGTCGATGTGCTCGTCTTCCTGTACGAATCGCTTGGTGGTCGGGTGTTTTGGATGCAGGAACACCTCGGCCACCGAACCTTGCTCGACGATCACGCCTGCGTCCATCACCCCTACCTGGTCGCAGACCCGGCGAATCACGTCCATTTCATGGGTGATCAGCACAATGGTCAGCTTCAACTCGCGATTGATCTCGGCCAGCAATTGCAGGACCGACGCCGTGGTCTGCGGGTCCAGTGCACTGGTGGCTTCGTCGCACAGCAGGATTTTCGGCTTGGTTGCCAGGGCGCGGGCGATGCCGACACGCTGCTTCTGGCCACCAGACAACTGCGCCGGGTACTTGTTGGCGTGATCGGACAAACCAACTCGGGCGAGCAACTCGGCGACGCGCCGGTCGATGTCGCTGCGGGACAATTCACCGGCCAGCGTCAGCGGCAGCGCGACGTTATCGGCCACGGTCTTAGAGGCCAGCAGGTTGAAGTGCTGGAAAATCATGCCTACCTGCTGACGGAAACGGCGCAGCCCGTTGGCGTCGAGCGCTGTGACTTCCTCGCCATCGACGATGATCTTGCCGCCACTGGAATTTTCCAGGCGATTGATCAGACGCAGCAGGGTACTTTTTCCCGCACCGGAATGGCCGATCAGGCCAAAGACCTGGCCGTTCTCAATCGTCAGATTGGTCGGGTGCAGGGCGGGGATATCCCTACCGGCGACGCGGTAGGTTTTATGGACGTTTTGAAACTCGATCACGTAGCGAACCTTGTGGGGCGCGTTGAAAAAGGATCAGCGGTTAGCCGGGGCGCGCATTTTAGCCTGTCCGTATAGAGGTTCTTAGCATTTATTTCGTATTCAACCAGCGATTTGGCAATAACGCGATCAAAGGTCAGATAAAAGGAACGGCTAAAAACGTCATCAGTCACTACTTAGGCAACTCGAAAACAGCCGAGGAGTCATGCCTGATGAGCACCAAGAAACCTGCCGTCACCAAGAGCGCACTGGCCGGGACCGATACCCTGGACCGCAGCAACACCAACGCCAAGCTCGATAGCCTGGAAAAATTCCGCTCCGATGCCACAGGTGAAGCGCTGCGCACCAATCAAGGCGTGAAGGTGGCCGACAATCAGAACACGTTGAAAGCCGGCGCCCGTGGGCCGTCACTGCTGGAAGACTTCATCATGCGTGAAAAGATCACGCATTTTGACCATGAGCGCATTCCCGAACGCATCGTCCACGCCCGCGGGACGGGTGCCCATGGCTATTTCCAGAGTTATGAGAATCACAGTGTTTTGACCAAGGCCGGTTTCCTGCAGGATCCCGGCAAAAAGACGCCCGTGTTCGTGCGCTTTTCCACGGTGCAAGGCCCTCGCGGGTCAGGCGATACGGTGCGTGATGTCAGAGGTTTCGCCGTGAAGTTCTTCACTGACGAAGGCATCTACGACCTGGTGGGCAACAACATGCCGGTGTTTTTCATTCAGGACGCCATCAAGTTTCCTGATTTCGTACACGCGGTCAAACCCGAGCCCCACAATGAAATACCCACCGGCGGCTCGGCCCATGACACTTTCTGGGACTTTGTTTCACTACAACCAGAATCGGCGCACATGGTGATCTGGGCCATGTCCGACCGGGCGATCCCCAAAAGCCTGCGCAGCATGCAGGGTTTCGGCGTGCATACCTTTCGCATGATCAATGCCGAAGGCAAATCGCGCTTCGTCAAATTCCACTGGCGACCCACTGCCGGCACCTGTTCGCTGGTGTGGGATGAAGCGCAAAAACTCGCGGGAAAAGACACCGACTACCACCGACGCGACCTCTGGGAAGCCATCGAGATGGGGGACTACCCGGAATGGGAATTGGGTGTTCAGGTCATCGAGGAAGAAAACGAACACGCCTTCGATTTCGACATACTCGACCCGACCAAGATCATCCCCGAAGAAATCGTGCCAATTACGCCGCTGGGCAAAATGGTGCTCGACCGCAACCCGGACAACTTCTTTGCCGAAACCGAGCAAGTTGCGTTCTGCCCGGGGCATATCGTGCCGGGGATCGATTTCTCCAACGACCCGCTGCTGCAAGGCCGGTTGTTTTCCTACACCGATACGCAGATCAGCCGACTCGGTGGGCCGAACTTTCACGAGATTCCCATCAACCGTACGATTTCCCCCCTGAACAATGGCCAGCGAGACGCGCTGCACCGCACCACCATCGACAAGGGGCGCGCGGCCTACGAGCCCAACTCCATCGATGGCGGCTGGCCGAAGGAAACCCCGCCGTCTGCACAGGATGGCGGTTTCGAGAGTTATCCGGAGCGCATCGACGCCAACAAAATCCGCCAGCGCAGCGAGTCGTTCAGCGACCACTTCTCCCAGGCGCGGCTGTTTTTCCACAGCATGAGCAAGCACGAGCAGGAACACATCATTTCGGCGTACAGCTTTGAGCTGGGCAAGGTGGAACGTGAATTCATCCGCGAACGGCAGGTGAATGAGATTCTGGCCAACATTGATCTGGAACTGGCCAGGCGGGTCGCACAGAACCTGGGCCTGCCGGCGCCGAAAGCCGGGACGGTGGATGTACCCAAAACGTCCCTGGAGCATTCACCGGCGTTGAGCCAGGTCAACTTGCTGCCCGCCGATATCAAGACCCGTAAAGTGGCGATTCTGGCGGCCAATGGGGTAGATGGCGCAGCGATTGATGTGCTCAAGAAAGCGCTGAAGGCTGAAGGTGCGCACGCCAAATTGCTCGGCCCGAGCTCGGCCCCGGTGAAGACCGCCGAAGGCAAATCGTTGCCGGTGGACGCATCGATGGAAGGCTTGCCGTCAGTGGCGTTCGATGCGGTGTTCGTGCCCGGTGGCGCGGCCTCGATCAAAGCGCTGAGCACTGATGGCGTGGCGTTGCACTACTTGCTGGAGGCTTACAAGCATTTGAAGGCGATTGCGTTGCATGGCGAGGCGAAGCAGTTGATGGATGTGTTGAAGCTGGAGGTTGATGCGGGGTTGATCGTGGGAACGGACGCCAAGCTGTTCAAGGCGTTTTTTGCGGCGATCGGGCAGCATCGGGTTTGGGAGAGGGAGCCGAAGGCCAAAGCCATTCCGGCTTAGGTTTTTGTGTTGATTCAGAGGACGCCGTCGCGGGCAAGCCTTGCTCCCACAGGGTATGGGTCGTTCATCAATCAGGTGGGCGACTCAAAACCTGTGGGAGCAAGGCTTGCCCGCGATGCTGTTAAGGCTGTTTGCGCGGACTCAAAACCATCTGTGCCGGAACGCTGCGATTGATCTGTCGGTCCAGCTTCAGATCAAACTGTGGATCAAGCTTGTTCACCCGCTTGGTCAGCAAGTTCGCCAACCAAGGATAATCATCGGTACGCGGCACCTGGATGCTCACGTCGCACTGAAAATTCACCACATCGGCGGCGATGGCATCCAATTGACGACGCACTTTCCCCATATCGGTGATTTTCAGCTTCACCGTGGTGCTTTCAGCCTCCGGGTCAATGACCTTGGCTTTGCGCTTGGCTTCGGCAGACTTGAGGTCCGCTTCGGCCTTATCCAGTTCAGCCTTACGGGCTTGAGCGATGGCACCGTTGACCCCGCCAGTCAGCGCCGGAGCCTTGGGCATCAGCGCGCGGGCCCGAGCCAGGGCAGTAGCAGCTGCGTTGACGTCACCTTTTTGCAGCACGATCTGGCTGCGCATCAGATAGGCTTCGGCCAATTGCCGCTGGTATTGCTCCAGGGATTGATCGTTGGGCGATTGAGCCTGCAAAGCGGCCAGTTGATCTTCGGCGGTGGCCAGTTCGCTGCTGGCCAGGCTTTGCTCAAGCTGTGCGATAGCCGTGGCCCGTGCATCCGGGGCCTCGGTGGCTGCCGGTGGCGTGCTTTGGCAAGCGCCCAGCAGCACAGAAAATGCGACAAGGAGCAGATAACGGGAGGGGAACGACTTCATTCCTGCGACTCTCTATATGCGCAAAAAACGAGCAAGTCTACACCCCTCGGCGGGGCAGAACAAAACTCAGCAGAAACAGCGCGGCGGCTGTCACTACAATCGACGGGCCGGCCGGAGTGTCCTTGAACCAGGACAGAGCCAGCCCGCCGCATACGGCGAGTATGCCCAGAAGGCTCGCACCCAGTGCCATCTGTTCCGGCGAGCGGGCGTGTCGTTGTGCCGCAGCCGCCGGAATGATCAGCAACGAAGTAATCAGCAATACACCGACGATTTTCATCGCCACGGCAATCACCACGGCGATCAGCAGCATCAACGCCATGCGCAACCCCGCCACGGGCAAGCCTTCGACCCTGGCCAACTCCTCATGCACGGTGATTGCCAACAGTGGCCGCCACAACGTCACCAGCAACACCAGCACTGCCGCACTGCCACCCAGAATCCAGGCCAGATCGACAGGGCTGATCGCCAACAGGTCACCGAACAGATAGGCCATCAGGTCGATCCGCACTTCGTGCATGAAGCTTAGTACGACCAGGCCCAGAGAGAGGGTGCTCGGTGCGAGAATTCCCAAAAGCGTGTCGGACGCCAGCGGTTGACGCTGTTGCAACGTCACCAGCATCACCGCCAGCAGCAAACAGCCTACGGTGACCGCAACGGTGGGGCTGACATCCAGCAGGAAGCCCAACGCAACCCCGAGCAACGCCGCGTGGGACAGGGTGTCGCCAAAATAGGCCATGCGCCGCCAGACCACGAAAGAACCCAACGGACCCGCGACCACTGCCAGGGCCAGACCTGCAAGCAGGGCGTAGAGCAGAAAATCAGCCATGCTTGCAGCTATCTCCGTGAACATGGGTATGGCCCGATCCGGGCGCTTTGACCACCGAGCCGTGCAAATCGTGGGCATGGTCGTGGTGGTGGTGATAAATCGCCAGGCTTTGTGCGTTTTTCCCGAACAGCTCGACGAAGGCCGGATCGCCGCTGACCTGCTCGGGATGGCCGGAGCAGCAAACGTGACGATTGAGGCAAACCACCTGATCGGTGGTGCTCATCACCAGATGCAGATCGTGGGAGACCATCAGCACACCGCAGCCGTGACGGTCGCGCAGGCGGGTGATCAGGCTATAGAGTTCGGCCTGGCCGGCCACGTCGACACCTTGCACCGGCTCGTCGAGCACCAGCAACTCCGGTTCGCGCAACAGCGCACGGGCCAGCAGGACGCGCTGCATTTCACCGCCGGAGACGCTTTGCACGGGGCTGTCGATCACCTGTTCGGCGCCGACTTCCTTGAGCGCGGCCAAGGCCATCGCACGATCCACCCCAGGCACAAGTCGCAAGAAACGCAGGACCGAGAGCGGCAAGGTCGGATCGACATGCAGTTTTTGCGGCATGTAGCCGACCCGCAATTTCGGTTTGCGCCAGACACTGCCACTGTCGGGCTTCAACAGCCCCAGCACGGCGCGCACCAACGTGGTCTTGCCGGCGCCGTTGGGGCCGATCAGGGTGACAATCTGACCTGGCTCGACGCTCAGCTCGATGTTATCCAGCACACTTTGCCCGGCAAACGTGACAGCAACCTGCTCGAGGCGGATCAGCGCGTTGCTCATCAAGCCTCCTGGCAACCCGAGCAGAGACCGATCACTTCGACGGTCTGGCCTTCAACGACGAACCCGACATCCTGGGCACTGGCAATGATCGCGTCGCTGATGGATTTCTGCTCGAGCTCAATGGCAGCGTGGCAGTCGCGGCAGATCAGGAACTGCCCCTGGTGCGCGTGTTCCGGGTGATTGCAGCCGATGAAGGCGTTGAGCGAAGAGATGCGGTGTACGAGGCCGTTTTCCAGCAGGAAGTCGAGCGCGCGATACACGGTCGGCGGCGCCGCACGGCGACCATCCTGCTCGCTGAGCACCGCGAGAATGTCGTAGGCACCCAGCGGCTTGTGGCTTTGCCACACCAGTTCCAGCACCCGCCGCCGCAATGCAGTCAGGCGCAAACCCTGACGCGCGCACAGGGCATCGGCCTCAGACAATGCGCTGTGCACGCAATGAGAGTGGTCGTGGGGACGGCTGGCAATCGGTGTTTTAGGCATGAGCGGCGACGATTATTGTGAGAGACGTTATTATGTTACCCGTTCTCGCCTCTTCGAGTGGTCATCGTGTCCCGACTTTTTTCAATCTTTGTCGCATTTTTCGCAAGTTTTCTGCTGATCGGTCAGGCGCAAGCCGAGGTCAAGGTCCTCACCAGCATCAAGCCGCTGCAGCTGATCGCCGCGGCGGTGCAGGACGGCGTAGCGATTCCGGAAGTCTTGTTGCCACCCGGAGCGTCGCCGCATAACTATGCCTTGCGCCCTTCCGACGTACGGAAGGTGCAGTCCGTGGATCTGGTTTACTGGATCGGGCCGGACATGGAAGGTTTCCTGCCTCGGGTGCTCAATGGTCGTACGCTGCCTAGCGTCGCCGTGCAGGATTTGCCCGGTATGAAACTGCGCCGTTTCGCCGAGGACAGTCACTCCCACGCCGAAGAAGCCGACGAGCACGACCACGATCACCGTCCGGGCAGCCTGGATGCGCATTTGTGGCTGTCGCCGATCAACGCACGCGTCATCGCCACGAAAATGGCCGCCGACCTCAGCGCGGCCGATCCTGCCAATGCCGCGCGGTATGAGAGCAACCTCAAGGCCTTTGATGAACGCCTCGATGCCCTCGACCTGCGGCTGAAGAAGCGCCTGGCCGGTGTTGAAGGCAAACCTTACTTTGTGTTCCACGAAGCCTTCGACTACTTCGAGGACGCCTACGGTCTCAAGCACGCGGGGGTGTTCAGCGTCGCCGCCGAGGTGCAACCCGGCGCCCAGCATGTCGCAGCGATGCGTGCGCGGTTGCAGGAAGTCGGCAAGACCTGTGTGTTCAGCGAACCCCCGTTGCGCCCGCGCCTGGCGGAAACCCTGGTGGCCGGCCTGCCCGTGAAACTGGCGGAGCTGGATGCGCTGGGTGGGTACACGCCGGCAACCGCTCAGGGGTATGAGCAGGTGCTGGAGAAGTTGGGGAATGATTTGGCGGGGTGTCTGGAGTCGTTGTAACTCCGGAACTTGTGTCGCCCCATTCGCGAGCAGGCTCGCTCCCACAGGGATCCCTCGCGGACACAAAATCTGTGTTCACATCGGTCAACTGTGGGAGCGAGCCTGCTCGCGAAGCTTTTAGAGGGCGAACGGTAGCGGCGTATTGACCGTCTGCCGCTGCGCCAACCGCTGCTGAAACTCCATCGGATCGTGAATCAACACATCCTGCCCGGCGAATGACTCCGCCGCGATCAAGCGCGACAACCAGAAGCGCACACAGGCCACCCGCAACAGGGTCGGCCACAGCTCGGCTTCGGCGGCCGTGAATGGACGCAGCGCTGCGTAAGAGCCGAGCAACGCCCGCGCCCGAGGTCCGTCGATCAGACCTTCATCGTCCGAACACCAGTCATTCAGCGCAATCGCCACGTCATAGAGCATCGGCCCCGAGCAGGCGTTGTAGAAATCGATCAGACCGGTCAGGTGCGTGCCTTCAAACATCGCGTTATCGCGGAACAGATCGGCGTGGATGTTGGCCCGTGGCAGCGCCAGAATTTTCTCTTTCTGCAGTGTGATTTCATCCAGCGCCCGTTCCAGCAGATCTTTCTGCTCGGTATTGAGGTGCGACAGAAACTGCGTGCCCTCCTCCAGCATCCAGTCCAGGCCACGATCGGTTTTGCGCTTGATCATGTTGGCTTGGGTCGCGAGATGCAGGTGGGCAAGCAACTCGCCCACCTGCGCGCAATGCTGAGCATTGGCTTGCTTGATGTGCTTGCCGGCCAGACGCGGTTGCAGCAACGCAGGTTTGCCCGCCAGTTCACGCAACGCGATCCCATCAGTGGTGCGCAGGGCGTAGGGCACCGGCAGATCGGCTTCGTGCAGCACGTCGAGCAATTCGATGAAGAACGGCATCTCCTGGACCGGGCCACGCTCGACCAGAGTCAGGACAAATTCGCCCTGCTCCAGGCTGATAAAGAAGTTGGTGTTTTCGCTACCGGCGGCAATCCCCTGGAAATCAAGCAGGCGGCCGAGGCCATAAGGGGCGAGAAAAGTTTCCAGCTCGGGCCGAGCCAGGGGGGTGAACACAGACATGTTTAAACTGCCAGTACGGGCGCCGCTGTTGAGCCAGCGCCGATTGAAATTAAGAAACTATTTCCACTCAAAAATCTTCCACGACGGAATCAGCATATCCGGCTGATCCGAGCGGATGAAGTTACCGTCCGATCCATCGGCGCGCACCAGAAAGTACGGCTTTCCGCCTTTCGGCGTTACTTGAATGGCGTACAGAAAGCCATTCTGGCGGTATTCCTTGATGGTGTTATCGCCTTCCGTGCGAATGGTTACATCCGGTTCAGGCGATGGCGCATCGTTCGCCGCCATCACGGCCAACGGTGCGGTTGCAAACAACCCAGCCAGCAACAGGCGATTTAGTGTGCGCATGATAACCTTGTCCCTTTGTCGTCAACGGTCCCGCTATTCTAGCGCCGGACCCGCCGAAAAGGTTGATCCTGCTCATGAGCCAAGCCCCCCTCGTCCTGGTGGACGGTTCGTCTTACCTGTACCGCGCCTTTCACGCGCTGCCACCGCTGACCACCTCAAAAGGCCTGCCGACCGGCGCGGTCAAGGGCGTGTTGAACATGCTCAAGAGTCTGCGCAAGCAGTACCCGGACAGCCCGTTCGCCGTGGTGTTCGACGCCAAGGGTGGGACATTTCGCGATGAAATGTACGCCGAATACAAGGCCAACCGCCCGAGCATGCCCGATGACATGCGCGTGCAGATCGAGCCGCTGCATCAGAGCGTGATCGCCCTGGGCTTCCCGCTGCTGTGCGTCGAAGGTGTCGAAGCCGATGACGTGATCGGCACCCTGGCCCGCAGCAGTGCCGCCGCCGATCGTCCGGTCGTCATCTCCACCGGCGACAAGGACATGGCGCAACTGGTCGACGGCCACATTACCTTGGTCAATACCATGACCGGTAGCAGCATGGACGTGGAGGGCGTGAAGGAGAAATTCGGCGTCGCTCCGGAACAGATCATCGACTATCTGGCACTCATGGGCGATTCTTCCGACAACATTCCAGGCGTTCCGGGCATCGGTCCGAAAACCGCTTCCGGGCTGCTGGTCGGCGTGAATGGCGGCCTGACCGAGCTCTACGCGCAGCTTGATATTGTCCCGACCCTGCCGATCCGCGGTGCAAAGACGCTGCCGGCCAAGCTTGAAGAACACAAGGAGATGGCGTTCCTCTCCTATCAACTGGCGACGATCAAAGTGGATGTGCCGCTGGACGTCGGCCTCGATGACCTGCAAATGGGCCCGGAAGATCCGGTCAAGCTCACCGAGCTCTACAACCTGCTGGAATTCAAGAGCTGGTTGAACGATCTGCAACGGGACGCCAAGCGCATTGAACTGAGCACTGCCGCCGAACCTGAGCCAGTCGTCGACCTGTTCAGCGCCGCCGAAGCCATCGCGGAGGCCGAAGCGCCGGTGGCAACGTCTGAAACCCGCTACGAGACCATCCTCGATCAGGCACGGTTCGACGCCTGGCTGGAGAAACTCAATAACGCCCCGCTGTTCGCCTTCGACACCGAAACCACCGGCATCGACGCGCAACAGGCGCAACTGGTGGGCCTGTCGTTTGCGGTGCAGGCCAACGAAGCCGCCTACATCCCGTTGACCCACTCCTACATCGGCGTGCCCGAGCAACTGGATCGCGACACGGTCCTGCGCGCGCTCAAGCCGATCCTGGAAGACCCGAACAAACTCAAGGTCGGCCAGCACGCCAAGTTCGACATGAACATCCTGGCCAACTGCGCCATCGGTGGCGATCAGGCCAACGGCATCACCGTGCGCGGCATTGCGTTCGATACCATGCTCGAATCCTACGTGCTCAACTCCACAGCCACCCGCCACGACATGGACAGCCTGGCGCTGAAGTACCTGGATCACACCACAGTGAGTTTCCAGGACATCGCCGGCAAAGGCGTTAAGCAGCTGACCTTCGATCAAATCGCCCTGGAGCAGGCCGGCCCTTATGCCGCTGAAGATGCCGACGTTACCTTGCGTCTGCACCAGGCGCTGTTCGAGAAGCTCACCGCCATCCCAAGCCTGGCCAGTGTATTGACCGACATCGAAATCCCGCTGGTGCCCGTGCTGGCGCGTATCGAACGCCAGGGAGCTTTCGTCGATGCCGCGCTGTTGGGCGTGCAAAGCATCGAACTGGGCGACAAGATGGTGGCGCTGGAGCGTGAAGCCTTCGAGATTGCCGGCGAGGAGTTCAATCTGGGGTCGCCAAAGCAGCTTGGCGTGATCCTCTACGAGAAGCTCGGCCTGCCGGTGCTGAAGAAAACCGCCAAGGGCCAGCCGTCCACCGCCGAAGAGGTGTTGGCCAAGCTGGCCGAGGACGACTACCGGCTGCCCAAGGTGCTGATGGAATACCGCTCCATGAGCAAGCTGAAAAGCACCTACACCGACCGTCTGCCGGAGCAGATCAACCCGCGCACCGGGCGCATCCACACTTCGTATCACCAGGCAGTAGCGTCCACCGGACGCCTGTCTTCCAGTGACCCGAACCTGCAGAACATCCCGGTGCGCACCGCTGAAGGGCGTCGCATCCGCCAGGCCTTCGTGGCGCCGACCGGTTACAAATTGCTGGCGGCGGACTACTCGCAGATCGAACTGAGGATCATGGCGCACCTGTCCCGTGACGAAGGCCTGATGAACGCCTTCCGCCACAATCTGGACGTGCACACCGCCACCGCCGCCGAGGTCTTCAAAGTCGAGTTGGCAGACGTGACCTCCGACCAGCGCCGCAGTGCCAAGGCGATCAACTTCGGCCTGATCTACGGCATGGGTGCCCAGAAACTGGGCAAAGACATTGGTGTCGATACCAAGACCGCCAAGGCTTACATCGATACGTACTTCGCCCGCTATCCGGGCGTGCGTGAGTACATGGACCGCACACGCGCCCAAGCGGCGGATCAGGGTTTCGTGGAAACGTTCTTCGGGCGCCGGTTGTATCTGCCGGAGATCAATTCCAACAAGCCGCAAGAGCGTGCCGCTGCCGAACGCACGGCGATCAACGCGCCGATGCAGGGCACCGCGGCCGATATCATCAAGAAAGCCATGGTGGCGGTGGACAACTGGCTGGCAGAGTCGGGCCTCGACGCCAAAGTCATCCTGCAAGTGCACGATGAACTGGTGCTTGAGGTGCGCGAAGACCTGGTCGAGCAGGTCCGAGATGAAATTCGAATCCACATGAGTGGTGCGGCGAAGCTGGATGTTCCGCTGCTGGTCGAAGTGGGTGTGGGCAATAACTGGGATGAGGCTCACTGACTCCCTGTAGGAGCGAGCTTGCTCGCGAAAGAGTGTCAGGCTGATCGCTACGCCCGATACATCATCGCGAGCAAGCTCCTACAGATAGCGCCGCGGCAGTGGGCGAAGAGCTCTTAGTCCAGAACGCGCTTAGGGTTATTCCAAACGTATTTGAAAAAATTATGAACTAATCCGAAGATTTGCTACTCAGAGTTACTGAATGGCTGGTGAAGCCCTTCGATGCTCCTATGTTGTGTTAAGTGTTGGCAGATATCTGGACCCCGCCCTAGCGGTCTAGAACTTGAACCCCGGAACTTCCCCCTCCCCATAGAAGTCCGGGGTTTTTTTTGCCTGAAAACTGGCTGTGGCGCGCTCAGGCAAAGCTTTTGCCTTACCTGAACGCATCACAGCCAGTTTTTTATCCGGCAACCTCGGCGCCCTTGTCCGCCAGCTCCATCCAGCCAGCCAGTACAGTATAGGCATCTTCCAGACCCATGCGTTTCGGCGCCGAAAACAGCTGAATCGACACGCTGTCACCCCAACCCTTGCGAATTTCCGACTGCACCTTGAGCAGCGTGTTCTTGGCTGCGCCGTAGGTCAATTTGTCCGCTTTGGTCAGCAGAATGTGCATCGGCATGCCGGCAGCGACGGCCCAATCAAGCATCAACAAGTCGAAGTCAGTCATTGGATGACGGATGTCCATCATCAGAATCAGCCCCTTCAAACTCTCGCGGCCACCCAAATAAGCCTCAAGGTGACGCTGCCAGTGTTGCTTGAGCGGGATAGGTACTTTCGCGTAACCGTAACCCGGCAGGTCGACCAGACGGCGTTCATCGTCTAGCTTGAAGAAGTTCAACAGCTGTGTGCGTCCCGGTGTTTTCGAGGTACGCGCCAGGCTGGCATGGGTCAGGGTGTTGAGCGCACTGGACTTGCCGGCGTTGGAACGCCCGGCGAAGGCGACTTCAAAACCTTCGTCGTCCGGACATTGGTCGACTTTGGCGGCGCTGAGCATGAAGGTGGACTGTTGGCACAGACCGAGGATGGGATTCTTGAGTTGCATGGGATTTCCGATGTGGGTGGCGCCGGGAATGGGCGCGGCAAGCAGTGTCGCTTCCGTTTCAGTGACGCCAGTATATAATGCCGCAGATTTTGTGTGCGCTTTGTCCCAGCGTAGGATGAAGTTCACGAGAGCGACAGACCTTGATTGCGCACTAGAACGCAACACGCTCTCAACCCTGAAAAGGTCGTTTTATGACGAAGTGGCTGCTAGTTGCCGGTGTCTTGATGCCGCTTTACAGCGCTCAGGCTACACAGGATCCGGAAGCTGTGTACAACCGTGTTTGTGGTGCCTGTCATTCCGGCCAACTACCCATGGCGCCCAAAAAAGGCGATCAGGAAGCTTGGACGCCGAGGTTGGCGAAAGGTATGGAGACGCTGGTGCAACACGTGACCCAGGGTTTCAAGGCGATGCCGCCGCGTGGTTTGTGCATGGACTGCAGTGCCGAGGATTACCGCGCCATCATCCAGTGGATGAGCGAGTAAACCCGGTCCATAACTCTTAACCCTTAGCCGTAGTTGGATTAGCTGATGAACAAATTGATCGTGAGTCTGCTGTTGACCGTGGGAATCTCCGGCATTGCCCATGCTGCAGGTGAGCCAGTGAAACCTGGTGACGCCGCCGCAGGCCAGGCAAAAGCCGCCGTATGTGGCGCCTGTCATGGCCCGGATGGCAACAGCATGGCGCCAAACTTTCCAAAACTGGCGGGGCAAGGTGAACGCTACCTGACCAAGCAGCTGCACGACATCAAGTCGGGCAAGCGCACCGTTCTGGAAATGACCGGCCTGCTGACCAACCTGAGCGATCAGGACCTGGCGGACATCGCCGCCTACTTCGCCAGCCAGAAAGGCAGCGTCGGCGCCGCCGACCCGAAAGTCGTGGCTCGTGGTGAAGCCCTGTTCCGTGGCGGCGATCTGAACAAGGGCCTGCCATCCTGCACCGGTTGCCACTCGCCAAACGGCGCCGGCAACGCGGCCGCCGGCTTCCCGCACCTGGGTGGCCAACACGCTCAATACATCGCCAAGCAACTGACTGACTTCCGCAAAGAAGAAGGTGGCCGGGCGAACGACGGCGATACCAAACCGATGCAGACCATTGCCAAGAAACTGAGCGACGAAGACATCGCCGCCGTGTCCAGCTACATTCAAGGCCTGCACTAAGTCTGACGAACCGGGCGATGCGCGAGGCATCCAACGCCTGCAACGTTAACGCTCGATTAATCCGTCGCAGCAAGTATAAAAAGGGTGGCTTTGGCCGCCCTTTTTTGTGGCCGCTGCCGTTACACTACAGAACTCTGGCCCGCCATGACCTGTCTGAATACAGGTCACGCGAGGCGAAAAAATTTGTCCAGGAGTAAAGCATGCGTAATCTGATCATCAGCGCCGCACTCGTCGCTGCCAGCCTGTTCGGCATGACTGCCCAGGCCGCCGAAGCCCCCGCCGCCCCTTACGTCGAACTGAGCAACCCGGTTCCGGTCGCCGTTCCGGGCAAGATCGAAGTGGTGGAGCTGTTCTGGTACGGCTGCCCGCACTGCTACGCGTTCGAGCCGGTGATCAATCCTTGGGTCGAGAAGCTGCCTTCCGATGTGAATTTCGTGCGTATTCCTGCCATGTTTGGCGGCCCATGGGATGCCCACGGGCAAATGTTCCTGACCCTTGAAGCCATGGGCGTGGAGCACAATGTTCACGCAGCGGTGTTCAACGCGATTCAGAAAGAGCACAAAAAACTGACCGACAAGAATGACATGGCCGACTTCCTCGCCACCCAAGGCGTGGACAAGGACAAGTTCCTCGCGACTTTCGACTCTTTCGCTATCAAGGGCCAGATCGTCAAGGCCCGTGAACTGGCCAAAAAGTATGAAATCTCTGGCGTTCCAACCATGATCGTCAACGGCAAATACCGCTTTGACGTAGGCTCCGCCGGCGGTGCAGAACAAGCCCTGCAACTGGCCGACAAACTGATCGACAAAGAGCGAGCGGCTAACAAGGCTGCCGCCAACTAAGGGCAGTACCCGCCATGCGCCGCTGGGGAACCGAACGCGTCGTTGGCCTGCATGATCCGCGGGTCAACGAGCATCACCTGGAATCGACGGGCTTGCCCGCAGACAGCCGTTTGCGCCTGCTCAGTTTCAATATCCAGGTCGGCATCAGTACCGAGCGCTATCGGCATTACCTGACCCGGGGCTGGCAGCACCTGTTGCCGCACACAGGGCGCGCCGACAATCTGCAGAAAATCGGCAACCTGCTGGGTGACTTCGATCTGGTCGCCTTGCAGGAAGCTGATGGCGGCAGCCTGCGCTCAGGCTACGTCAATCAAGTCGAGCACCTGGCCCAGCTCGGCGCCTTCCCCTACTGGTATCAACAACTCAATCGCAATCTCGGACGCCTCGGCCAGCACAGCAATGGTGTGCTCAGTCGCCTGCGCCCGTGGGCGATCGAAGACCATCCGCTGCCGGGGCCCAAGGGTCGCGGGGCGATTCTGGTGCGCTTCGGCGAAGGTCCGGAAGCACTGGTAGTGGTCATGATGCACCTGGCACTGGGTGCGCGAGCCCGCAGCATGCAATTGGCCTATATCCGCGAAGTCATTGGCGGTTATAAACATCAGGTCCTGATGGGTGACATGAATACCCATGCCAGTGACCTGCTGCAGCACTCGCCATTGCGCGACCTCGGCCTGCTCGCGCCGCAACTGGAAGCGACATTCCCCAGTTGGCGCCCGCAACGCTGCCTGGACCATATTCTGCTAAGCCCGACCCTGACCCTTGAAAAGGTCGAGGTATTGGCTCAACCCATTTCCGATCACCTGCCGGTCGCGGTAGAGATTCGTCTGCCGGGTTCGCTCACGGCCGATGCATTGCCCGCGCTGAGTCCTGCCCTTCGCGGAACCCCTGAATGAGCGACGAAGCACAGCGCTGGAAAGAGAAGTACCTCAAAAGCATCGAACAACAGGAAAAACTCGAACGTCGTTGGGATGCCCGCCTCGACTTGTTGCGTCGCGGACTGGTACGCAGCACCCTGGCGGCAGAAGGTACCGACCGCGCCGTCGACCAGTGCATGAAGGAAATGCGTGAAGTCGTGCGTACCGATGACATGGACGCCGGACTGGCCGCCCTGATCCCGCGCCTGGAAAAAGCCGTGCTCGACTCCGAGCAACGCCGGGAAACCCGAGTGAACCAGACCAGCGCGGCACTGACCGCACTGGTCACTCAGCTGCAAACATTGCCGCTGCCTCGGGAAGTCAGCCGACCGCTGAAGAGTTTCGCCAAACAGCTGGATAGCCGCGTCAGCCAGGCTCGCGAGATTCCGTTGCTGCTCAGTGAACTGAGCGGCTTGCAAGGTAAAGCCTTGAGTCAGGTGGAGAGCCCTGCTGAATCCGGTCGCCCTGGCTTGTTGCAACGGCTGTTCGGTCATCGGGACGCCGAGGATGCCGCTACACCGCTCACGCCTGTCGCCGGGCATGACCCTGTCGAAAAGTCTGCGGAAACGATCCCCGTGACAATGGCAGCGACACCGTCCGCAACCGCCGAACCCGCACCGGTTGTCGATGAACCGCACGTCGAAGCTTCAGATCCGAGCGTCGTGGCCGCCAAGCCACAAGTCATCCAGGCATCATCCGATTCGCCAGAACCCCTCGATTCGCAGCAGGAGTCTGCGCCACTCCCCACGGCACCCGCTCATGTTGATCAGCCTGACGGGGCGTCAGTACTTGCCGAGGCACCAGCGCCCCAATTCGAGCCGACAATCAATCCCGACGAACTGACACCCGCTGCGCTTCCCGCCCCCCTGCCACAGCCTTCAGCCCTGGCTTCCGGTGAGCAGGACCTGACAGGGCACGAACTGCTTTACGCGCTGCCGGACTCCCCCGAACCCTCCTACAGCTCGGTGGCCAGGCACATCGAAGACACATTGCTGGGCCTGCTCGACGACCTGACGCTCCCCGAGCGTCACCGCCCGCAAGCCGAGTCGATGCGCGATCGGCTGAAAAACGGTTTGAACTGGTACGAATTACTGCCGATTCTCGACGATCTGGCTACCTTGATGCTGGCGATTTCAGACAGTGGCCAACATGAATTCGAAGCCTACCTGCTGCGCCTCAATGAGCGTCTCGAGTCGTTCCAGAGCAATCTGCAAGCCGCCAGCGCCGGGCATGCCGACAGCCGTTCCGCCGCAGAAGCCATGGACACGCAGATCCGCGAGCAGGTCGACGGCTTGCAGACCAGCATGCACGAAGCGGCCGACCTGGAGGATCTCAAGCACGTACTGGAAAACCACCTCGAAGGCCTGCTCGGTACCATGGACCAGCATCGCAAGCAGCGCGACGAGCGTGAGCAGGAGGTTGCGGCACGCCTGCACAGCCTGGCCGAACGGGTGGCGCACATGGAGCAGGAAGCCCTTGGCTTTCGAGAACACCTCGAGGAGCAGCGCCAGAAAGCCTTGATCGACCCATTGACCGGCCTGCCCAACCGCGCAGCCTGGAGCGAGCGGCTCGACCATGAAATCAGCCAATGGCAACAACACGGCAACACATTGATGCTGGCCATGCTCGACCTCGATCACTTCAAGCGTATCAACGACAACTACGGTCACCTGGCGGGTGACAAAGTGCTGAAAATCATTGCCACGGTGCTGAGCAAACGTCTGCGCGGGACGGATTTCATTGCCCGGTTTGGCGGTGAAGAGTTTGTCCTGTTGCTGCCTTCGACAGTGCCGGCAGCGGGTATGAAATTGCTGGAACACCTGCGCGCGTCGATCGAAGCCTGCCCGTTCCACTTCAAGGGTGAGCGGGTAACGATCACTATTTCCATGGGCCTGACAGCGTTCAAACCTGGCGAGCATAGCGACCTGGTACTCAAAAGAGCCGATCAGGCGCTCTATCGTGCAAAGAATGCCGGTCGTAACCGGGTGGAGCTGGGCTGAGGCAATTGTTCCATTTTGTTTAAAACTGCCGGATTGCCCTCTGTACGCAGGACAGTACGTTACACTGTTGCATTACTGTCTTGCGTGTATCGCCTCCCACCATGAAATTTCTCTCTCTCATTGTGTCGCTTCTGCTCCTGGCCGGTTGTGCCAGCGGCCCCCGCTACGACACCAGTCATCCTTCAGCCAATCACGACAGCCGTATCCAGTTCGTGGTGATGCACTACACCAACGCCTCAATGGAGCGCTCGCTGCAACTGCTGACCCGTGGAGAAGTCAGCAGTCATTACCTGATCGGCGACGACAAGAAGGCAACCATCTACAAATTGATGGATGAGAACCTGCGGGCCTGGCACGCCGGGGAAAGCCAATGGCAAGGTCGGACCTGGCTGAACTCCAGTTCCATAGGCATCGAAATCGTCAACCCGGGCTTCAAGGACACACCGACCGGGCGCCTCTGGTATCCCTACAGCGAAGCGCAGGTCCAGTCGCTGATTGTCCTGCTCAAGGACATCAGCAAACGCTACGCCATCAGTCCTCGCAGCTTCGTCGGTCACAGCGACATTGCACCGCTGCGCAAGCTCGATCCGGGGCCGCTGTTTCCCTGGAAGCGCCTGGCTGCGGAAGGTATCGGTATCTGGCCGAACGAACAGGCCGTGGCGCGACAGCAGGCAGGGTTCGAAACACAGCTGCCAAGCATCAGTTGGTACCAGGCACAACTGGCCCGCGTCGGCTATGAAACACCCCAGACCGGCGAACTGGATGTCGCCACGCGCCATGTGATCGCCGCCTTCCAGATGCATTTCCGTCCGGCCCGTTTCGACGGTACGCCGGATGCGCAAACGGCGGCGCTGCTACAGGTGTTGAATCAGACAAAATAATGACGCCCGCCCGACGGTCAGCGCGTTTTCCCAATCAGCAGCTATAACTCATTGGTAATTCGTCGGATATTTTCATAATGGCTGCTGCTCGAGAGACGCTCCGTAGTTGGTTCTATCGCCCATGGTTTTTGGCGATGCTGGCGGCTGTCCTGAGCGCAACACTACTGATGACCGGCAGCCTGTTCATCGCCCTGCATCAGGTCGAGCAGAACGAAAGCCAGGAAATGAACGCCCAGGGTGAACGCTTCCTCGCCCGCCTGGAGCAATTGTTCGGGCAATTGCGCGAAAGCCTAGACGACCTCGAAGCCCAGCCGCTACGCAGCTGCAATGACGAAATGGTCGCGACGCTGCAGCAGGTCAGTTTCAATTACCGCTTCGTGTACGAAGCCGCCTACATGGACGGCTCGCGGGTATGCACCAATCGCCCGCGCCAGGAAGGTTTGTCGCTGACACAACCACCGGACATCAAAGGCCCCACCTACAGCTACTGGCTGAACACCACCACCGAACCCGATGAAAACCGGGCTGCGCTGATGCTCGGGCGCGGCAATTTCCGGGTCGCGACATCGCGTGGGCATTTGACCGATATGGTCGACCTGTCTCCGGGCAGCAGCCTGCTGGTGGTACTTGACCATGGCACTCGGGCGATTCCGGTGCTGGGTGTATCCCAGGCCTGGCCACCGATTGAGCATTGGCCGCCGAAAAGCCGTGATGCGCTGCAAGTCACGCATTCGCGTCTGATTTACCGCATGCCTACCGACAACCCGGAATACCAACTGGTGTTGATCAGCCCGCGTGGCGGTGCCCACATACCGCCAGTCTGGTGGTGGTTATTGCCGGTCTGCCTGGGGTTGGCCATATGCGTGGGTTTCCTGGTGTTTCTTTTGGTGCGCCAGCGCCAGTCTCTGGATGCCGAATTGACGGGCGCCATACGCCGGGGCGAATTGCAGGTGCTGTATCAACCCATTTTCGACCTCGACAGCCGCAATTGCGTCGGAGCCGAGGCCTTGCTGCGCTGGCGTCGGCCGGACGGAACCCTGACCAGCCCTGACCTGTTCATTCCGATGGCGGAAAACACCGGGCAGATCCGCCAGATGACCGACTTCGTCCTGCAACGTTTGCTGGAGCAATTGGGGCAATTGCTGCGGGCCAATCCGCAGCTGTACATCTCGGTCAACCTGGCGGCCTGTGATGTGATGGTGCCGCGAATTGGCCAGGTAATGGCGCGCCTGCTGACCCTGCACCGGGTCGCCGCCAAACAGATTGCTTTTGAGGTCACCGAACGGGGACTGATCGATGTGGTGGTCGCCCGGGAAAACCTGCAGGCCTTGCGCGATGTCGGGCATCAGGTGCTGATCGATGACTTTGGCACCGGCTATTGCAGCCTCGCCTATCTGCAAACCCTGCCGATAGATTGCCTGAAGATCGACAAGGCCTTCATTGATGCACTGGGCCATGACGCGGCCAGTAGCGGAGTGGCCCCGCACATCATCCACATGGCGCAATCACTGCACCTGACCGTCATTGCCGAAGGCATCGAACATGAAGCCCAGGCGGCGCTCCTCAGCAGTGAAGGTGTGAAGTTCGGTCAGGGCTGGTTGTTCGCCCATGCGTTGAGTGCTGTGCAGTTGATCGAGCTGATTACCCGTGGTCGCCGGCGGACCAGTCGACGACTGGATGACGAAGCGTAAAGCGCGTTACACCGTCAACGCCATGTAGAACTGCGTGCCCTGCCCCGGCCGCGAATAAACCCCCATCCGCCCGCCGTGCAGTTGCACGATTTCCTTGCACAGTGCCAGGCCAAGCCCGGCCCCGCCCTTTTTGCGACCGACCTGTACAAAGGGCTCGAAGATCCTTCCCTGTTGCCCATAGGCAATGCCTTCCCCATTATCTTCAACACTGATGATCACCCGCTCGCCATGACGCCGGGCCTGCAAACGTATGAGGCCACCCGAGGCGGTGTGACGCAGCGCATTGTCGAGCAGATTGTCGAGCACCCGGTCCAATTGCGGCTGATCGGCCTGCAGCCGCGGCAATGGCCCCTGCACTTCCACCAACAGCTCGATGCCCTTCTCCTCGGCGCCGCTGGTGAAACGAATCTGCGCCTGCTCCAGCAAGTCCTCGATGGAACACGGCGCCAGTGTGAGTTTCTGCAACCCGTTCTGATAACGCGAGAAGTTCAGCAGGTCGTTGATCAACTGCATCAGTCGCTGCATTTCTTCGTTCACCGTATCCAGCAGATCGGCTTCGCGGGTATCCGGGGCAAAGTGCGCGCGCTCGCGGAACAGGCCGAACGCCATGTGCATGCCGGTGACCGGCGTGCGTAGCTCGTGAGAGGCGCGCAATACGAACTCGCTGCGCACCCGTTCGAACGCCCGCTGTTCGGTAACGTCATGCAACACCATCACCGCGCCGAGAATATGCCCCTGGGTATGGATGACCGGCGTCAGGCTAAAGGTGAGTAACCGCGTCTCGCCATCGACCTCGACACTCAAGTCCTCCGGGACTCGCTCCAGCGTGCCGCCACGCAGTACCAATTGCAGCTGTTCATCGAGCTCGGGACGTTGCAGCGCCGCGCCCAGCCCCAGGCCGACCCGGTCGTCATCCCAGCCCAACTGGCGCTGCGCCACCGGGTTGAGGTGTTCCAGATGCCCCTGGCGATCGATCATCAGCAAACCGTCGTCGATACTGTCGAGTACCGCCTGCAAACGCTGCTGACCGGCAAGCAGTTCATCGACATTGGTGGCTTGATGCTCACGCAGCGCTTCGGCCATGATCCCGAAGCGCTTGGTCAACTGGCTCAGTTCAACCGCCGAGGAAACCGGCAGGGTGACGTCGAAATTGCCTTGGCCGATGTTGTCTGCCGCCTGTACCAGAGCCTCGATGGGCTCGCCGATACGCCGGGCGATGGCATGGGCAGTCACGAAGCCGATGATCAGCACGGCCAGCCCAACCAGACCCAACAGCCCGGCAATCAGCAATGCGTGTTCGCGGGCCTGGCGCTCGGTATCGTTGATGTTATCCAGCGCGCGCTTGTGTTCGGTGATCAATCCATTGCGCAGCGCGTTGAATTTTTCGGTGAGTTCATCGTTGCCGCTCAGCACATGCGTCGTATCAGGCGAAACTTCATACGCCTTGATAAAGCTCAGATAGTCGGCCTTGGCTTTTTTGAAACCGTATTCGCTGCCCTCGCCCACCGGCTCCTGGGCAATGCCTTCCTCCAGTAATTGGAAGTAATGCTGCTTGGAGGCTTCGAAGGCGGAAGCATCATGCTGCTCGCTGAGCATGATGATCAACTGATCACCCAGCGTTTGACGCAGCTTGAGCCCTATATCCAGGGTGACGAAGTTGTTGCGCACCAGCGCTTCCTGGCTCCCGGCCATTTGCATCACGCTGACCAGCCCGAGCATCAGCCCAAGCAGCGCAACGGTGATCAGCGCGGAAATGCTCAGGAACAACCGGGACCGCAACTTCATCGCCAGTTTCATCGGTGGCGGCTCACAAGTTGTACTGTTTACGTTTGCGGTACAGAGTCGAAGCGTCGATACCCAGGGTCTTGGCGGCTTGATCCAGAGTGCCTGCGGTGGCGAGGACGGCGCCGATATGGGCTTTCTCCAGTTCATCCAGGCTCAAGGCCGCGCCAATGCGCGGCGCATTGTTGACCGGCGTCTCGGCCATGCCCAAGTGACTGATCTCGACCCGCTCCTGCGGGCAAATAATGCTCGCCCGCTCCACCACGTTGCGCAGTTCGCGAATGTTCCCCGGCCAGCGATAACTCAACAGTGCTTCGCGGGCCTCGTCGCTGAACCCCCGGGCCGGGCGTGCGTACTCTTTGACAAAGCGCGCCAGAAAGCGGTCGGCAAGGGTGAGAATGTCTTCCCTGCGCTCGCGTAACGGCGGCAGGTGCAAGGTGATGACGTTCAGGCGATAGAGCAGGTCTTCACGAAAACGGCCATCGCGGACCATGTCTTCGAGGTTCTGGTTGGTGGCCGCGAGGATGCGCACATCGGCGCGACGGGTGACCGGGTCACCCACACGTTCGTATTCTTTATCCTGAATGAAACGCAGCAACTTGGGTTGCAAAACCAAGGGAAAATCGCCGATTTCATCGAGAAACAGCGTACCGCCATCAGCCTGATTGACACGACCCAAGGTGCTTTCACTGGCTCCGGTGAACGCTCCGCGACTGTGGCCGAACAGTTCACTTTCCATGAGCTCGGCGGTCAGCGATGGACAGTTGATGGTAATGCAGGACTTCTTCGCCCGCTTGCTCCAGCCGTGAATCGCCTGTGACAGCTCGCCTTTACCGGTGCCGGACTCGCCGAGTATCAAGATATTGGCATCGGTGCTGGCGACCTGGCGGGCCGTCTCGAGCACCACCTTCATGGCCGGACTATGGGAGTCCAGGCCATCCTGGGGTTTGCGCACTTCGCCTTCAAGGGCTTCCAGGCGCGCCGACAATTGCCGCACTTCCAGCTGCTTGGCAGTGGCCAGACGCAATTGATCGGGGCTGCACGGCTTGACCAGGTAATCGGCAGCACCGGCCTGTATGGCATCGACGGCAGTGTCCACCGCCGAGTGCGCGGTGACGATCACCACGCGCATCCAGGGCGCTTGAATGCGCATCTGAGCCAACACATCGAGGCCGTTGTCCTCACCCAGGCGTAAATCGAGGAAGCACAGGTCGAACACCTGACGTTGCAGCAACGCATCGGCTTGGGCAGCGCTGTTGGCGGTTGCCACGCTGTAGCCTTCATCCTCGAGGCAATAACGGAAGGTACGCAGGATGGCGGACTCATCATCCACCAGAAGAATGCGGCCTTGATGCTCAGTGGCGGATTCCATTTTCCTACGCTCCCTAATGAATGATCTTGGTTAGTCTCGGAAAAATCGGGCAAGTTGCATGGTTCATTCTGATCCATTCCCGTCATGGCAGGTAGTGATCTCCCTGACGCCGGTTTTCCCCTGATTTTTGATGCCTTTTATAGATAGCTGCTTTTCACATGACGAGCACGTCCCTTTCTGACAGCTACGCCCTCCTCTCAATTCAAAAATATTGCACGGCATGCCTCGCGGATCGTGCATTACGCACGACCGCGTCATGGCCCATCGTGCAGGATGCGTCCGAGCCCCCTGGGTGCACACCTATAACCAGTTGATTTTTATATGTTTTTTTATGAAAAAAATCTGGCATGGCGACTGCAACGACACAAATATCGCAGGGCAATAAAAAACGCCCTCAAACCGATTACCCCCGTGTGGGAGGAGCTTCAGGATGAATCGCCAACGTGCCACCCCATTGCATCTCTCGCCACTGCTTCTGCGCCAAGGTTTGTTTGCCGTACTGGCCCTGTTGATCACGTTGATCGGCGGCCAACAGTTCATGCGCTGGGAGCAGAGTCAGCAGCAAGAAGGGCCTAGCGTGTCGTTTCAGCACCCGACCCAAACCCACTTTAGCGCCGCCGGCAGCGGCATGGCCGACAACACTTCGATGCGAATGATGGACGTCGACCAACACCAGGCGAATGAAATGCCTCGTCAGGAGCGCTGGGTGTTCTAAGTACACACACTTGGCGCGCTCGATGCGCCGGGAATCGCACCTCTGATAACAAGCGTAAGGAGAATCACCATGTTGAGCTGGGCAATCACATTCTTGATCATTGCCATTGTCGCCGCCGTACTGGGCTTCGGTGGTATCGCGGGCACCGCCACGGGTATCGCCAAGATTCTCTTTGTCGTGTTCCTGGTGATGTTCATTGCTTCCTTCTTCTTTGGCCGTCGCGGCCGAAGCTGAACATGAGCGTTCAGGTAAAGACTTTGGCAGCCGCCCGACTGTTGGGCGGTGCTGCCCCAAGTGCAAGTGCCGTGGCGATTGCCGCCATTGACGGGCAGTCACACGACCGATTCCTCGGCAAACCGGACCAGGGTCTGCAGGAATTGTTGATGGAGAAGTTAAAGACGGACCGCAACTGGTACTGATTTCAGATACACGAAAGGAGCCATCGCTTCTTTCCCTTGCGCCCACCCGAGGAAGGTCGGCGCATGACCAAGGGGTCGGGACGTTCTGCCTGTTTCAGGGGCGGAGTGACCTACGGGTACAGGGAGTGCCTGCGCAAGGGCCGGGTCAGGAAAGCTGCGTAGCAAGTTCGCCGGTCAAACATGACCCGACGAACTTGCGAAGGGCTTCTATACGCAAAGCGTTGAATTAGAGCGATCCACCCTATTCGTCCCCTCCTCTCGATAAACCGGCCGCCTTTTCCGGGAAAATGCTTTTCCCGATGACTCGCCAGCGACCGTATATCGAGAAAAATTGCCCGGCTTTTGCCGGGAATCCTTCCCGTACGCTGCGGGATTTTCCTGAAATTCCCCTCGAATCCGACTGATCAAAAAACACTCAATATACGCTGTGATGGCCGGTTCACGGCACTTATACCCGCCGAAATGTCATATTCGAACCGTTTGCGACGTCGGTTTTAGTTAAAAAACCTCATGCCGATTCGGCATAGGGTAGGCGTTTACGGCATTAGACGTCGCTTCCTTGCATCGGAATAGTTGCGCCTTTTTTCGCCTGCCAGAGAGCTATCAACAAACGCTCCGGGGCTCCTTATACGGGGGCAGATGCACACGACTTTTGCGCCACAAGCGCTCCAGTTCGCGCATCTGCCCGAGTCAAACTGAAGTAAGGGTAAAGATATGAAGAAGGCAAAGCTTAGCCTCGCCTGGCAGATCCTCATCGGTCTGGTATTGGGGATTGCAATTGGTGCGCTGCTCAACCATTTCAGTGCCGAGAAAGCCTGGTGGATCAGCAATATCCTGCAACCAGCAGGCGATATCTTTATCCGTCTGATCAAGATGATCGTGATCCCGATCGTGATTTCCTCGCTGGTTGTCGGTATTGCCGGCGTGGGCGATGCGAAGAAGCTCGGTAGCATCGGCCTGAAAACCATCGTCTATTTTGAAATCGTCACCACCATCGCCATCGTCGTCGGCCTGCTGTTGGCCAACCTGTTCCATCCGGGTGCCGGCATCGACATGAGCACCCTGGGTACCGTGGACATCTCCAAGTACCAGGCAACGGCGGCCGAAGTTCAGCATGAACACGCGTTCATCGAAACCATCCTCAACCTGATCCCGTCCAACATCTTCGCGGCCATGGCCCGCGGCGAAATGCTGCCGATCATCTTCTTCTCCGTGCTGTTCGGTCTCGGTCTGTCGAGCCTCAAGCCCGAGTTGCGCGATCCGCTGGTGACGATGTTCCAGGGCGTATCGGAAAGCATGTTCAAGGTCACTCACATGATCATGAACTACGCCCCGATCGGCGTATTCGCACTGATCGCGGTGACCGTGGCCAACTTCGGCTTCGCCTCGCTGCTACCGCTGGCGAAACTGGTGATCCTGGTTTACTTCGCCATTGCCTTCTTCGCATTCGTGGTACTGGGCCTGATCGCCCGCCTGTTCGGCTTCTCGGTGATCAAGCTGATGCGCATCTTCAAGGATGAGCTGGTGCTGGCCTACTCCACCGCCTCCTCCGAAACCGTGTTGCCACGCGTGATCGAGAAGATGGAAGCCTACGGTGCGCCGAAAGCCATTTGCAGCTTCGTGGTGCCGACCGGTTACTCGTTCAACCTCGACGGTTCGACCCTGTACCAAAGCATCGCGGCCATCTTCATCGCCCAGCTGTACGGCATCGACCTGTCGATCAGCCAGCAGCTGCTGCTGGTCCTGACCCTGATGGTCACCTCCAAAGGCATCGCCGGTGTGCCTGGCGTGTCCTTCGTGGTACTGCTGGCCACCCTGGGTAGCGTGGGTATTCCACTGGAAGGCCTGGCGTTCATCGCCGGTGTCGACCGCGTCATGGACATGGCCCGTACCGCACTGAACGTGATCGGCAACGCCCTGGCCGTACTGGTCGTCTCCCGCTGGGAAGGCATGTACGACGAGGCCAAGGGTCAGCGCTACTGGAACTCCCTGCCGCACTGGCGCAGCAAAGAGAAGCTGCCGGCGGGCGAGACCTCCAGCAACTAACGCAATACCCCTTGTGGGAGCGAGCCTGCTCGCGAAGAGGCCGGCACATTCAACATATGCGTCGAATGACACACCGCTTTCGCGAGCAGGCTCGCTCCCACAATGATCTGCATGTATTCAACAAACCAAACCCCGGAGAAATCCGGGGTTTGTCGTTTCTGGCCACCCCGCTATCATTCGCCCATCTTTTGGGGGATTTGACTGATGCTTAATGGCCTGTGGCTTGGCTTCTTCATCGTGGCCGCCGTGTCGGCGCTGGCGCAATGGCTGATCGGTGGCAACGCCGGGATCTTCGCAGCGATGGTGGAAAGCATTTTCGCCATGGCCAAGTTGTCGGTCGAAGTCATGGTCCTGCTGTTCGGCACCCTCACCCTCTGGCTGGGCTTTCTGCGGATCGCCGAGAAAGCCGGGATCGTCGAGTGGCTGGCAAAAGCGCTTGGGCCGTTGTTTCTTCGGTTGATGCCGGAAGTGCCGCCCGGCCACCCGGCCATCGGCCTGATCACCCTGAACTTCGCCGCCAATGGCCTGGGCCTGGACAACGCCGCCACGCCCATCGGCCTGAAGGCCATGAAAGCCCTGCAGGAACTCAACCCCAGCGACACCATCGCCAGTAACGCGCAGATCCTGTTCCTGGTGCTCAACGCTTCATCCCTGACCCTGCTGCCGGTGACAATCTTCATGTACCGCGCCCAACAAGGCGCGCCCGACCCGACCCTGGTGTTCCTGCCAATCCTGCTGGCCACCAGCTGTTCGACCATCGTGGGCTTCCTGTCGGTAGCCGTCATGCAACGCCTGCGCGTCTGGGACCCGGTGGTACTGGCCTATTTGATTCCCGGTGCCCTCGCCCTCGGTGGTTTCATGGCGCTGCTGGCAACGCTCTCGGCCAGTGCGCTGGCCGGTTTGTCGTCGATCCTCGGCAACCTGACGCTATTTGGCTTGATCATGCTATTTCTGGTGATTGGTGCACTGCGCAAGGTGAAGGTTTACGAGGCATTCGTCGAAGGTGCCAAGGAAGGTTTCGACGTGGCGAAGAACCTGCTGCCGTATTTGGTGGCGATGCTTTGTGCCGTCGGCGTACTGCGAGCCTCCGGGGCACTGGACTTCGGCCTGGACGGGATTCGTCACCTGGTGGAATGGGCCGGTTGGGATACACGCTTTGTCGATGCGCTGCCGACCGCGATGGTCAAGCCTTTCTCAGGCAGCGCCGCCCGGGCGATGCTGATCGAAACCATGAAAACGTCCGGCGTGGACAGCTTTCCGGCGCTGGTGGCGGCGACGATTCAGGGCAGTACCGAAACCACGTTCTATGTACTGGCGGTGTATTTCGGCGCAGTGGGCATCCAGCGCGCACGGCATGCGGTGGGGTGTGCGTTGCTGGCGGAACTGGCGGGTGTGTTGGGCGCTATTGGCGTCTGCTACTGGTTCTTCGGCTAACCACAAATCCCCTGTGGGAGCGAGCAGGCTCGCTCCCACAATGGTCCTGCGCTGATCTTATGGCCTTGGTGCCGGCGCGAGTTTCTGCCCTTGTTCCACCGCCCAGGCCACCACCTGCGCCGTCAGTTGATCATTGGCCTGGCCAAACCCGGCGACCACCGCCGGCACCTTCACGTCGCTCAATGGCTGGCGCACTTCAAAGCGTTTACTGGCGAGGATGCGCTGGTCATAGCCACGCACCAGCAACGCATCCAGGCGCACCACCACGCCAGCGCTGGTGCCCTGGTATTCGGTCTGAAACGCCTGCAAGCTGCCGCCCAGCTCCAGGTCTGCCTGGAAGTTGCTGTCGTCGGTGCTGAGCAACGTCACCCGGCCATCGCGCTGGAAACCATCCAGCAGACGATTACGCAGCAGGACGGGTGCCGGGTCACTCCAACGCGAGCCCTTGTAGCTGCTGATCACGTCGCCCTGGGAGATGACAGCAATGTTCGGGTTGTTCAACGCCTCACTGGCCTGGGGTTTGTTCAAGCGCAACGACCAGCGCTGCGACGCGCCATGATTGGCGGGCATGGCGCTCTGCGCCGAGGGCAATCGATACAGGGTGAACGGCTCGGGCTCGGGCAGGATAGAGCAGGCGCCGAGCAGCGTGAAGCTGGCGAGGAGGGCAAGCCGGGTCAGCTTCATGGGGTGAATTCCTTGTGCTTGTCGCTACCCAGCAGATAACCGCTGGGGTCGGCCTCCAGGCGTCGTGTGATGGTCCGCAGTGAGGTCAGGGTTTCACGTAGCTCGCGCACCGCAGGCGCCAGGCCATTAAGGCCCTGCATGCCACTGTTGAGCGAGTCCTGGTTGGCTGTGATCAGCTTGTTGATTGTCGCGCTGCTCTGTTCCAGCGACTTCATGGCTTGCTCGGCACTGCCGATCATTTCCTTGCCGTGGTCGTTGAGCAGCCCGTTGGCATTACGCATCAACGCCGTCGTCTGTTCCAGCATGCCGCCGGCCTGCTTGCCGATCGAGCCCAGTTGCTGCATGGCCTGGCGAATATCTTCGCGCTGGTCGGCGATGGTGCCCGTGGTGACGTCCAGATGTTCAAGGATCTTGCTGATATGTTCGATGTTCTGCTCGGAAAACATCTGGTTCGCGTTCTGCATCAGCGAGTTGACCCCGGACAACAAATCATTGCTGTCGTTGATCAAACGAGCGATGGGCGAGGGCATGGCAACGATCACCGGCAGCTTGCCGTCCTTACCCTTGAGCGCCGGACTCTGCGGTGTGCCGCCACTGAGCTGGATGATCGACGTGCCGGTGACGCCGGTCAGCGCCAGTTTGGCCTGGGTATCCTCCTTGACCGGTGTATCGCCGGCCAGGCGAATCCGCGCCAGCACCCGACGCGGATCTTCCGGGTCCAGACGCAGCAACACTACATCGCCAACCTTGATCCCGCTGTATTGCACGGAGCTGCCGTTGGACAGGCCGCTGACCGCTTCGTTGAACACTACTTCGTAATCCTTGAACTCGGTGTCGACACTGGACTTGGCCAGCCACAGGCCGAAGAGCAGGGCACCTGCCACCACAATAACGGTGAACAGGCCTATCAACACATGATGGGCTCGGGTTTCCACGTCAGACCTCGTTGAGCTGTTGGGCGGCTGTCAGCGCCGCGCGGCCGCGAGGGCCATGGAAGTATTCGTGAATCCACGCGTCATCGGTTTCCGAGACGATATCGATGGCATCGGCCACCAGCACTTTCTTCTGCGCCAACACCGCCACCCGATCCGTAATGGTGTAGAGGGTGTCGAGGTCGTGGGTCACCAGGAAAACGCTCAGGCCCAGGGCATCGCGCAGGGTCAGAATCAGTTGATCGAAGGCGGCGGCACCGATCGGATCGAGGCCGGCGGTGGGTTCGTCGAGGAACAGGATGTCCGGGTCCAGCGCCAAGGCCCGTGCCAGTGCGGCTCGCTTGATCATGCCGCCGGACAGGGATGCGGGGTATTTGTCCGCCGCGGACAGTGGCAAACCGGCCAGGGCCATTTTCACCGCCGCCAGATGCTCGGCGTCGTCACGACTCAAACCGGCGTGTTCGATAAGGGGCAGGGCGACGTTCTCGGTCACGGTCAACGAAGAGAACAGGGCGCCTTTTTGAAACAGCACGCCGAAGCGCCGTTCCACCAACGAGCGTTCGCGCTCGGACAAGCTCGGCAGGTTTTTACCGAAGACCTTCACCATGCCTTCGCTGGGCTGGCGCAGGCCGACAATACTGCGCAACAGCACCGACTTGCCGCTACCGGAGCCTCCAACCACCGCAAGGATTTCGCCCTTGTACAAATCCAGATCGAGGTTCTCGTGCACACTCTGCCGGCCAAAGCGATTGCATAGCCCGCGGACTTCGATCACCGCGTCGGCGGGCACTCGGGGCATACGGCTCACCAGCTGATCTCCATGAAAAACAACGCGGCCACGGCGTCGAGCACGATCACCACGAAAATCGATTGCACCACAGCGGAGGTAGTGTGCGCGCCGACGGACTCGGCGCTGCCACTGACCTTGAAGCCTTCAAGGCAACCGATGGCAGCGATCAGGAAGGCAAACACCGGCGCTTTGATGATCCCCACCAGAAAGTGCTGAACACCGATGTTCGATTGCAGCAACGACAGGAACATCGCCGGGGAAATATCCAGCGACACCGCACAGACCAAGGCACCACCGACAATCCCCGACACCATCGCCAGAAACGTCAGCATCGGTAACGCGACCAACAGGGCCAGGACCCGGGGCACCACCAACAGCTCCATGGGATCGAGACCCAGGGTACGGATAGCGTCGATTTCTTCGTTGGCTTTCATCGAACCGATCTGCGCGGTGAAGGCACTGGCGGTTCGTCCGGCCATCAGGATCGCCGTCAGCAACACCGCGAACTCACGCAGGAAGGAGAATGCCACCAGATGCACGGTAAACACCGTGGCACCAAAGTTGGCCAATACCGTCGCTCCTAGAAAGGCCACAACGGCGCCCACCAGAAATGTCAGCAGGGCGACGATGGGCGCCGCGTCGAGGCCGGTCTGTTCGATGTGCGCAACCATCGGCGTGACCCGCCAGCATTTCGGACGAAACAGACCGCGGACAATGGTTTCCAGAATCAGGCCGACGAAACCCAGCAGTTGCAGGGTGTCCTGCCAGACCACTTCCACAGCGCGGCCGATGCGAGTCAGCAATTGAATGCCGACGCTGATTTCCGGTTCCTTGATGGGTACGCAAAAATCCGTCAGGGAGCGATAGATCGTTTGCAACAGTGCGCGGTCGGCGGAAGAGAGCGTGCAGTCGGGGTGTTCGGCGGAACGGCTCAGGCGCTCGGAACCCAGCAGCTCGACCAACAGCGATGCACCTGCGGTATCCAGGGCGCCGAGGCCGTTGAGGTCGATGCGGGTGCTGTCGTCGTACTGGCCTTCGAGCTTTTCGCTCAGGCGCTTGAGGTCGGCGTAATGGGCGAGCGTCCAGTCCCCCGTCACCCGTATCTGAGGCGGGGTGTGCGAGGTGTCCAGTCGGGCATTGCCGGCCACTGTATTGCTGGTCATAAACTCCGTGCTTTCTCGGCTATTTACGCAGACCTACGTAATAGCACGAACCGCCTTACTTTTCTTTGATCGGTGTGCTGTCGGTGATGGTGAAACGCAACACGCCGATCAACTGCCCGTCTTCGGTCAGCACCCTGACTTGCCATTCGCCCGCCGGGTTGCCGGGGAAGTTCTGTTTGTGAGTCCAGGCACGATAGCCTTCCTTGCGCCCGCCATGGATATCCAGCGCGATGCGATCGACCTCTTTGCCGTTGAACTGCCAGACGTGATAAATCCGCTCGTCGAGGCCGCGCGGGGCGTTGATGGCGGTATAGGCATACAACCCGTCTCCACGGATCTGTTCGGCACTGACTTCTTCCAGGCTCTTGCCGGGCGTACGGTCCTGCATTTGCGTGCTGATGGCCACGTCAGTCATCCACAGTGTCGCCGGCGGTACCCACGAGCGCAGCACCCAACCCACGCCGCCGATACCGAGGGTGATACTCAGGATCGCCAGTGCGTTGCGTACCGTGCGGATCGGGAAAATCGACGCCAGGCTCGGGAATGACAGCACCACGGCGATGCCCAGCGCCCATTTGAAACTTTGCGAAGTGGTGAGGTGCATGATCACCGGTAACGCGGTGAGCAGGGCGGCGAACAGCGTCAGCGTATGCAACGCCAGGAACGCCCAGCGCCGCGGCGCCAACCACTTGTAGTAGAGCGGATCAATGATGGAAATCAGCGCCGCGATGCCCAATAGCCCGGTGAAAAACAGTTGGCCGCTGTTCCAGGTGGTGGTGATGAAAAAGAACGGCAGGACGAAGAACAGGCTTTCCTGGTGGATCATCTGCGTCGCATAACGCAGCAGTGGTTGAGGAATTTCCCGCTTGAAGATCCGGGTGAACAGCCTGGTCAGGCTGTTTTCCAGCATCAGCCAGACCCAACTGATCAGCATGATGGTGGTGATCCAGCTTGCCAGCCCCTGCTGCCGATCCACCAGGATGAAACTGCCGACCCCGGAGATGAAACCACCGAGCGCAATGACCCCGGGGTAGCGCTTCATCAGTTCGAGGATGCGCTGTACGAAAAGGGTCAGGGTCGGCATTCGGAGGTTCACAATAGTCGTAGGAAAAAACCTCGACAGGGTAACGCTGGAGGGGCGGTATGGCGAGGGGCGGTGGTTAGCAACGCACATAACCTGTGGGAGCGAGCCTGCTCGCGAAGGCGGCTTAACAGTCGACATCAATGTTGGAAGGGCCGTCCTCTTCGCGAGCAGGCTCGCTCCCACAAGGACCGGTTATTCTCTGCGATGAAAACGCCAGGCCGCCAAGCTCAATACCAACAACCCCAACACCCCGGCAATCGCCCACAGCACCTGATCATCACTCAGCAAAGGCTTTTCGATCCGCACATACCCCGGTTGCAGGAGCAGTTCGCGCATCGCCTTGTTCGCTTCCGCCAGGGTCACCCCTTGCAGTTCCCGGGCCGGGTCGGCGAAGCGGCCATCCTCGTAGTCCCCGATGGCGCTCCAGTAGTAATCGGCCAGCGCGCTGTTGCCTTGCACCGCCCAGGCCTGGCGGGCGATGGCGGCTTGTTTGAGGCGGTTGAAGGTCTCGGCATTCAGGCCGTCCTTGAGCAAGCCGGCCTTCAACTCATCCAGTACCTTTAGCGCCTCGTCGACGTCGTCGCGCTCCAGATCGGCATTCAGGCTCATGAAGCCCACACCACCGAACACTTCACGCTCGGCCCATGGTCCGTAAGACAAGCCGTGCGCCAGGCGCAACTGGCGATACAGCGCCCAATCCAGATAGTCCTTGAGCAAATCGAAGGTTTCGTCGTGCTGATCTTCCAGCACCGGCTCCGGTACCAGCCAGTGCAGCTTGGCCCCACCGCCGACAAAGCCACGAGTCAAGTTGCGCTCATGGGCGGCACTGGCCTGGATTTGTGGCAGTGCCGGATGGCCCGTCGGCTCGATCGGCTTCAGCGCGCCGTAGGTTCGATCCAGATAGGCCGGTAGCAAGCGGTCAAGATCACCGACCACGATCAGTGTCATGTTGTTGGGCGCGTACCAATCCTTGCGCAATTTCTCCAGTTGTTCGCGGGTCAGTTGATCGACTTCCGCGCGCTCGGGGCATTTGAGGCCCAGTTCGACGGCCAGTTGCTTACTGGCGGTATGCCCCAGATCCTGGCGATCCAGCCAGCGCTGCAAATGCGAGTAGTGGCCGCCGTCTTCGCGCTCGACCACTTGCTTGGCGGCGTTGATGGCGTTGTCATCGAAGCGGGTCTGGGTCAGCAACGCCAACAGCAGGTCGAGGACCTTGCGCTGGTTTTTGGCCGGGGCTTCGATCACGAAGGTGGTGTCGGCGTTACTGGTGAAGGCGTTCCATTCTCCCCCCAGCGCTTGCATGCGCTCCTCCAGACCGCCTTCGCCGCTGGCGTCGATGCCACTGAACAGCAAGTGTTCGAGCAGGTGTGGCAGTTCTTTCTCGGCGCAGCTGAAATCATCGATACCGACGCCCACCACCAGCCGAATCGCCACGTGCCCCCGTTCCGTGCCGGGCTTGAGCAGCAATTGCAAACCATTGCGCAGGGTGTAGCCCTCGACCTGGAAGCGATCCAGGGCAAATGATGGTATTGAGCCCAGCAACAGGCAGACGAACAACAGGCAACGCATAACGAGCTTCCATACAGCTGATTGGAGATCCGTGTCGCTTTCCAGGCAGCCATCGCGAGCAGGCTCGCTCCCACATTGGCCACTTATCAACTGTGGGAGCGAGCCTGCTCGCGATGATTTTGAACCCGAATCCATGTTACTGACTGACCACACTGCCAGACGTTCAAGGCGAATGCGTGGTGTCCGCCAAATCGTCGGCAGCCAGTGCCCCCGTGTCGGACGTTTCCAACACCACGTAAGCACTGCTGCAAAACAGCGAATTCAGACGCTTCATGTCGGCGATCAGTTCCAGGTGCAGCGAACTGGTCTCGATACTCTGCACAATCTTACGTTGCAAACGACTGACATGAGCGTGGGCCAGACGGCGCTCCTGTGCGCGAAAGCGACGTTTCTCACGCAATAACTGGCGGGCACTTTCCTTATCGGCGCTCAGAAACACCGACAACCCCAAGCGCAGGTTGGAAATCAGCTGAGCGTGCAGCCCCGCCAATTCTTCAAGGCCAACCTCGGAAAACGACCGTCGCTGCGCGGTTTTCTGCTGCTGGACCTTGCGCAACATGCGTTCGATCAGGTCGCTGGCCAATTTCAGGTTGATCGCCAGCTCGATGATCTCGGCCCAGCGCCGGCTGTCCTGGTCGCTGAGGTCCTCCCGGGGCATTTGCGCCAGATAGAGTTTGATCGCGCTATAGAGCGATTCCACATCATCGGTCAGGCGACGCACTTCCTGGGTGACGGCGGTTTGCTTGCCACGTAACACATCGAGCATGGCTTCGAGCATGCTGTCGACCAGATCGCCCATGCGCAAGGTTTCCCGAGCCGCGTTAGCCAGCGCCAGGCTGGGGGTTACCAGCGCGCTCGGATCAAGGTGACGCGGTTTGGCCATGCCATTGACTTGCGCTCGCTCCGGGAGCACCCAGGCGCAGAACCTGGCCATCGGCCCGACGCTGGGCAACAGGATCAGGCAGCGCGTGGTGTTGTAGAGCAGGTGGAAGCCGATGACCATTTCCTGAGGACTGAAGTCGAGGCTGTCGATCCAGTGCACCAAGGGGCCGAGCACCGGAATGATCAGCAACAGGCCGATCAGTTTGTATAACAGGCTACCCAGTGCCACCTGACGCCCGGCGGCGTTCTGCATGCTGGTGCTGAGGAACGCGAGCACACCGCTGCCGATGTTGGCGCCGATGACCAGGCCGAGGGCCACCGGCAGGCCGATCACCTTGGCACCGGCCAGCGTCGCGGTCAGCAGCACCGCCGCCAGGCTGGAGTAGGAAATCATGGCGAACAGTGCCCCCATCAGGGCATCGAGCAGGATGTCGCCGGTCAGGGAGGCAAAGATCACTTTTACCCCTTTGGCATGGGTGATTGGCGCGGCGGCTTCGACGATCAGCTGCAGCGCCAGAATGATCAACCCCAGACCGATTGCAACCCGGCCCAGCTGGCCCAATCGGGTCTGTTTGCGCGACAGGAAGAAAATCACCCCGATAAAGATCAGCAGCGGCGACAGCCAGGACAGGTCGAAGGTCAGCACCCGCGCCATCAGCGCCGTACCGACATCTGCCCCGAGCATGGTCGCCAGCGCCGGAGTCAGCGCCATCAGGCCCTGACCGACGAACGAGGTGACGAGCATGGCGGTGGCATTGCTGCTCTGCACCATGGCGGTGACCACGATCCCTGAGATAAAGGCCAGCCAGCGCTTGGACATGTTCCGGCCGATCACATGGCGCAGGTTGGAGCCGTAGACCCGCAGGATGCCGGTTCGGACGATGTGCGTGCCCCAGATCAGCAAGGCCACGGCTGAGAGCAAATTGAGCAGGGTGAGCATGACGGCCCCCTGTGATGGTATCGCCCCAAAGGAGCAAGTTGACGGTACCGCGACGTTCTACGTTTTGTACTTAAGCTGTAGTTGGCTAACGGTCTGGGCGCCAGCATCGCATAGCTAAACAAGTGATTGAAATAAAACTGTCATGAAAACAGCTTCATGCAGGCATGAAAAAGGGGCCCGAAGGCCCCTTTCTCACATCCTGATTTACTGCCCCGGAATGTCCTTGCGCAGTTTCACCGGATCCTGCTGCTTTTTCTTTTTCGCAATCGCGGTACGCATCTTGATGTTGATCGCTTCAACCGCCAGCGAGAACGCCATGGCAAAGTAGACGTAGCCTTTTGGCACATGCACGTCGAAGGATTCGGCAATCAGCACGGTACCGACGATCAGCAGGAACGCCAGTGCCAGCATTTTCAGCGACGGGTGCTTGTCGATGAACTCGCTGATGGTGCCGGAAGCCCACATCATCACCAGCACCGCCACGATGATCGCCGCAACCATGACCGGTACGTGGGACACCATGCCGACCGCGGTAATCACCGAGTCGAGGGAGAACACGATGTCGATGATCGCGATCTGGATGATGGTGTAGAGGAAGTTACCGCCCTTGCCACTCGGCTCGTCGTTGGTTTCGTCTTCACCTTCCAGCGCGTGGTACATCTCCTGCGAGCTCTTCCACAGCAGGAACAGACCACCAAAGAACAGGATCAGGTCACGCCCGGAAATACCCTGGCCGAACACTACGAACAGGTCGGCAGTCAGACGCATGACCCAGGTGATCGACAACAGCAACAGAATCCGCGTGACCATCGCCAGCGCCAGACCGAAGATCCGGGTGCGCGCCTGCATGTGCTTGGGCATGCGGCTGACCAGAATCGAAATCATGATGATGTTATCGATACCCAGGACGATTTCCAGGGCGGTCAGGGTGAAGAAGGCAACCCAGATTTCAGGGTTGGTCAGCCATTCCATGTGTATTCCTTTGAGCGAGTGTTAAACCACAAGGGGCCCGGACTTCAATCAGCGAAGCCTGGACCCCAGGTGGTGAGTCTTGGGCTTATAGAGTGCTGAACAGCGGAAAAATCCCCATCAGCAACGCGGCGACCAGTATGCACATGCACACCAGCACTGCCCACTTCAGGGTGAAACGCTGGTGATCACCAAAATCGATCCCGGCCAGGGCCACCAACAGGTAAGTCGAGGGTACCAGCGGGCTCAGCAAGTGGACGGGCTGACCGACGATCGAGGCACGTGCCATTTCCACGGCGGTTATACCGTAGTGACTGGCGGCTTCGGCAAGTACCGGTAACACGCCGTAATAAAATGCATCGTTCGACATGAAGAAGGTGAACGGCATGCTCACCAGCGCCGTGATCACGGCCAGGTACGGGCCGAGGAAATCCGGGATCACCGACAACAGGCTTTTCGACATGGCATCAACCATACCGGTGCCCGACAGGATACCGGTGAAGATACCAGCGGCAAAGATCAGCCCCACCACTGCCAGCACACTACCGGCGTGAGCTGCAACGCGATCCTTTTGTGCTTGCAGGCACGGATAGTTGACGATCATCGCGATACTGAAGGCCACCATGAACAGCACCGGCAGCGGCAGCAGGCCGGCGACCAGGGTGCACATCAGCGCCAGGGTCAGAGCACCGTTAAACCAGATCAGGCTGGGACGACGGGCATCCGGGAACTGCGAAACGCTGATTTCGCTGTGGTCGATTTCATCACCGATCAGGTGCAACTCACCCAGACGCGCACGTTCACGTTTGCCGTAGAAGTAAGCGATGGCCAGGATGGCCACGACGCCGGCAGCCATCGCCGGGATCATCGGAACGAAGATCGCCGACGGGTCCACGTGCAGCGCACTGGCCGCACGGGCGGTCGGGCCACCCCATGGGGTCATGTTCATCACGCCGCCGGCGAGGATGATCAGACCGGCCATGATTCGCGGGCTCATGCCAATGCGGCTGTAGAGCGGCAACATGGCGGCCACGCAGATCATGTAAGTGGTCGCGCCGTCACCATCGAGGGAAACGACGAGCGCCAGTACGGCGGTGCCGACCGAAACTTTCAGCGGGTCACCCTTGACCATCTTCAGGATCTTGCGCACGGCCGGGTCGAACAGGCCGGAGTCGATCATCAGGGCAAAGTACAGAATGGCAAACATCAGCATCACGCCGGTCGGGGCGAGCTTGGTGATGCCTTCGAGCATCATCGGGCCGATTTTCGGGGCGAAGCCACCGAACAGGGCGAAGACGATCGGAATGATGATCAGGGCGATCAGCGCGGACAGGCGCTTGGTCATGATCAGGAACATGAAGGTGATGACCATGGCGAAGCCAAGGAAAGTCAGCATGGGAATACTCCAGGCGTGGCGCGGCTAGGGAATGAGCGGACCGGGTGTGATCAGCGCAAAACGGGAAGCACGAGGCGTACGGACGGAGTGACAGCGAAGCGGCGGGTAGTAAAGGACATCAGGATCACCATTGTTGTTGTTAAATGGACCTGGCGAGCAATCGAACACTCGCATTGGCCAACCGGTCTATTGCCGGCAGTGGGGGCGATCCTAATCGGGGAAGCTTTCAGCCAGCTTTCGGCAATGAAAGCGTTGACCGGAAGTACGACCGGTCGTCGGACGGGGGCAGGGAGGTAGACCGAGTCGAGTTCTTCGCGAGCAGGCTCGCTCCCACAGAGGCTTTGTGTCGTACGCAAAATCATTGTGGGAGCGAGCCTGCTCGCCGAAGGCGTCCGTCAATACACATCAGGAGGAACTGCATGGCAAAAATTCATACAGGCGGCTGCCACTGCGGGCAGTTGCGCTATCAATTCAGCGGGCCATTACGCGATATCGCCCACTGCCACTGCTCGATTTGCCGACGGGTCAGCGGCGGCATCGTGACCACATGGATCACCGTGCCCGCGTCGGCTTTCCATTGGCTGACCGGGACACCGGCGCTGTACGACTCTTCATCAACGAGCGTGCGCTATTTCTGTGGTAACTGTGGGGCGCAACTGGCGCTGACCACACACCTCAGCCCCGAGAGCATCGACGTGACCATCGCAACCCTCGACCACCCCGAACTGGCTCCCGCCGAGCGGCACATCTGGACCGACAGCCGCTTGCCGTGGCTGCACCTGGATGAGCATTTACCCGGCGAGCCGGAAGAAACCCTCTAGGTTTATAATGAATATGATCAAAAAATAGACAGATCCAGCGGGCGAATCGCACCCATCCAGATCGCGTGCTCGCTGTGGTCCAGCAAGTCGTCGCCGGTGTCCGGATGCAGAAACACCACGAGCCCCTTGCGGTTGAGCGCCAGCCACGGCAGCACGTCGCCGATCAACTCCGGCCCGAAGGCTAGCTGGCAACTCCAGTCCGGATGCGGACCGACCGGGCGCTCGTGCATGCGGCCCATCTTCAGCGCAAACAACTGCGCTGCCTGCTCGCACAAGGCGCGTGCTTGCTCGACGGTGCCGGCGTTGAAATAGACATGGGCGTGGTAACCCTTGATCGTTCGCATCTGAAAGCCTCTGAATCGGTTCGAACCCTCGGTGTTACCTAAAGGTCAGACGCCATATTGGTGAAAAACAGGGAGCGCAGCCATGAAGAATGCCGAAACCCCGGTAGTAAAAGTGGTGCTTTATGGTGCCATGAGTAGCCTGGGCAGTGCGCTGATGGTGGAAATGCTGCGGCGCCAACATGAAGTGATCGCCATTCTCGATGACCTGACGGCGCTCGCGGCGCGTCCGGGTTTGCGCACCAAGACCGGCGATTTGTTCGAGGCTGAACGGGTGAAGCAAAGCGTGGCGGGCAGTTCGGCGGTCATTTGTCTATTGGACGCACCGGGGTTGCCGTACAACAGTGAGCACGTGGAAAAGAACATCGTGCCGGGGCCGGTCGAGCAGGTATTGGCGGCGGATGCATTGATCGATGGCATGCAGGCGGCGGGCATTGCCCGGTTGTTTCTGGTGGGGGACTTCGACGTACTGGACGATCCCGACACTTTCGATCCACTGCAACGTCATGCTGCCGAGGAAATCCGCGAGGCCCTGCAAAGCAGCGCCTTGAAGTGGACACTGGTGAATGCTCCGCGCGGAGTGCCCGGATTGACCATCGAGCATTTCAGCCAGGTCGGCAGCACCCTGGAGCCCGGTCTGACCGAACCGCTGGAACGCCTGAGGCGCACGGCTACAGGAATTGCCGATGAATTGCATTTGAACCTGCACATCGGTGAGCACGTCAGTTTTGTCGCAACTGATGGTTAAACCGCAATAGATGGCAGCGCCAGACCATTGAGCGATTGCGCACTGCCGGCCTGCTCGGCCATCAACCAATCGACAAACTGCTGAATCAACGCCCCCCGCCGCTTGCGCTGCGGCAATACTACGTAATATCCCAGCCTGGACATCGCCGTTTCGGCAATCGGTCGGCACAACAATCCTTGCGCCAGCAAGTTATCCACAAGATGCCGCCAACCGATGGCCACGCCCTGACCACCAATCGCTGCCTGAATCAGCAGTGTGTAATTGTCGAAGCGTAACTGCCCGGGGGCGGGAGGCGAGGTAATCCCCAACTCGCGAAACACGCCACTCCAGTCAAACCAGTTGCTGCTGTGCTCACCGCGCAAGTGCAGCAGCGGAAACTCCAGCAATGCCTGAACGGGCAAGGGCAGGGGACGCTCATTCAATAGTTGCGGGCTGCAGACCGGAAACACTTCTTCGCTGAACAACCAATGGCTTTCGCCTTGTTTGAAGCGACCATCGCCGAACAACACTGCCACATCGATATCGGTACGCAGCATGTTGTGGCTGCGCTCACTGGTTACCAGGCTGACATCCACCTGCGGATTGGCCGCGTGAAAGCGGTGCAGACGCGGCATCAACCAATACGCGGCAAAAGCAAAATCGGTGGCGACCTGCAGCACCTCATGTTGTTGCTGGGCGCTGATCGCGCTCAATCCGCCATCAATTTGCTGTAAACCGAGCTGAACCTGCTCAAAAAGAATAATCCCGGCCTCGGTCAATTCGATGCCGCGGTAGATGCGATCGAACAATCGGATTGCCAGTTGTTCCTCCAGGCGTTTGATTTGCTGGCTGATGGCCGGTTGCGTGGTGCCCAGCTCAACCGCCGCAGCGGTGAAGCTGCGTTGTCGCGCGGCCGCTTCGAAAGCGCGGAGCAGATCCAGGGACAGGTCACCGAGGGCGTCATACATAAGCTGTGCTTATCCTAGTCATTGCCACGCATGGGCTTTACCGCAAAGTGTGGGGGTTTCATTCTCGATCCCAGCACTTTCGCATAAACATCGACTATGGAATGCCGCGATCACATGAAGCGCAAGAACATTCTTTTCATCATGGCCGATCAAATGGCCGCGCCAATGTTGCCGTTCTACGGCCCTTCGCCCGTCAAGTTGCCGAACTTGAGCCGCCTTGCCGCCCAAGGCGTGGTGTTCGATTCTGCGTATTGCAACAGCCCCTTGTGCGCGCCGTCACGCTTTACTCTGGTCAGCGGTCAACTGCCGAGCAAGATCGGCGCCTACGACAACGCGGCGGATTTCCCGGCCGATGTACCCACCTATGCCCACTACCTGCGCCGTCTCGGCTACCGCACCGCGCTATCGGGCAAGATGCATTTCTGCGGCCCGGACCAATTGCACGGCTATGAAGAACGCCTGACCAGCGATATCTATCCCGCTGACTATGGTTGGGCGGTGAATTGGGATGAACCGGATGTCCGTCCGACCTGGTACCACAACATGTCGTCAGTGCTGCAAGCCGGGCCTTGTGTACGCACCAATCAGCTGGATTTCGACGAAGAAGTAGTGTTCAAGGCCCAGCAATATTTGTTCGATCACATTCGAGAGGAGGGCGATCAGCCGTTCTGCCTGACGGTCTCGATGACTCATCCTCACGACCCTTACACGATTCCCAAGGCCTTTTGGGATCTGTACGACGACGCCGACATCCCATTGCCTGCAACACCAGAGCAGCACGATCTCGATCCGCATTCCCGGCGTTTGCTCAAGGTCTATGACCTGTGGGACAAGCCACTGCCTGTGGATAAGATCCGCGACGCACGTCGCGCCTATTTCGGTGCATGCAGCTATATCGATAGCAACGTCGGCAAACTCCTGCAAACGCTCGAAGATACCGGGCTGATCGATAACACCATCATCGTGTTCTCCGGCGACCACGGCGACATGCTGGGCGAGCGTGGCCTCTGGTACAAAATGCACTGGTATGAAATGGCCGCGCGGGTGCCCCTGTTGATAAGTGCGCCGGGGCAATTCGCTGCCGGACGGGTCAGCGCCTCGGTGTCCACCGCCGACCTGCTGCCCACCTTTGTGGAGCTGGCAGGCGGCACACTGGAACCGGGCTTGCCGCTGGATGGCCGCTCGCTGGTTGCGCATCTGCAAGGGCAGGGCGGTCACGACGAAGTGTTTGGTGAATACATGGCCGAAGGCACCATCGGCCCGCTGATGATGATTCGCCGTGGCAACTACAAATTCATCTACAGCGAAGATGATCCCTGCCTGCTCTTCGACGTGCACAATGATCCGCACGAATTGGAAGAACTCAGCCAATCACCGCAATATCGCCAGCTGTTCGACGACTTTCTCGCCGAAGCACGGGCAAAATGGGATATCCCGGCGATACACCAACAGGTGCTCGCGAGCCAGCGGCGCCGGCGCTTCGTCGCCGACGCCCTGACCATCGGCAAGCTCAAGAGCTGGGATCACCAGCCGCTGGTGGACGCCAGCCAGCAATACATGCGCAACCACATCGACCTTGATGATCTGGAGCGTAAAGCACGTTATCCACAACCCTGCCAAAACCAATAATGTTAAGGGGAAGTCCATGCAAAGGTTATCCACAGTACTGACGGTCGGGCTTCTGGCTCTGGGCAGCGCGTCGGCATACGCCGATCAAAGCTGCGAGACAGTGAAGATGGCCGACCCTGGCTGGAGCGACATCGCCGCGACCAACGCCATCACCGGCTTTCTGCTGGACGGCATGGGCTACAAGGCCAAGGTCGATACCCTCGCGGTGCCGATCACCTTTGGCGGGCTCAAGGATGGCCAGGTCGATGTGTTCCTGGGTAACTGGATGCCGGCGCAGCAGGGCTTCTACGACAAGTTCGTGGCCACGGGCGACGTCACTCAACTGGCGAAAAACCTCGACGGCACCGAATTCACCCTCGCCGTTCCAGACTACGTCTGGGACGCGGGTGTGCATAACTTTTCCGACCTGAACAAATACGCGGACAAATTCGACCGGAAGATCTACGGTATTGGCTCTGGCGCACCGGCCAACATTTCCCTGCAAGAGATCATCAAGAAAAACGATTTCGACATGGGCCAGTGGAAACTGGTCGAATCCAGTGAGCAGGCGATGCTCGCCGAAGTGTCCCGCGCAGTGAAGAAACAGAAATTCGTGACCTTCCTCGGCTGGACCCCACACCCGATGAACGTGCAGCTGAAAATGCATTACCTCAAGGGCGGCGAGCAATACTTCGGTGACACCGGTAGCGTTCACACCCTGACCCGCAAAGGTTATGCACAGGCCTGTCCGAACGTTGGCAAACTGCTGACCAACCTGAATTTCACTCAGGAGATGGAGAACAGCATCATGGCCGAGGTGGTGAACAAGAAAGTCAGCAATACCGACGCGGCCAAGGCGTGGATCAAGGCCAATCCGGCCGTGCTGGATAAATGGCTCGATGGCGTGAAAACCGTGGATGGCAAGGATGCGTTGCCGGCGGTGAAAGCCAAGCTCTGAACCTGTGGGAGCGAGCCTGCTCGCGAAGGGGCCATCAGATCCAAAATTTGCATCGACTGAAACTCCGCATTCGCGAGCAGGCTCGCTCCCACAATGTCTGGTGCTGATACCCTTGTGCAAAACCCAACCCGAGAGGCTTCATGGCCCTTCCCAGCCGCCATTCACTCTTCCCCTTCCTCACCTGGTTGCCCCGGCAAACCCGCGCCAGCGTCGGCCGTGACCTGATCGTCGGCCTCAGCGGCGCGATTCTCGCGTTGCCGCAATCCATTGCCTACGCCCTGATCGCCGGTCTCCCACCGGAATACGGCTTGTACGCGGCGATCATCCCGGTATTGATCGCTTGTCTGTGGGGTTCGTCGTGGCATTTGATCTGCGGTCCTACGGCGGCGATCTCCATTGTCCTGTACGCCAGCGTCAGTCCTCTGGCCGTTCCGGCGACACAGGACTACGTGACCTTGATCCTGTTGCTGACGTTGCTGGCCGGGATTTTCCAGTGGCTGCTGGGCCTGCTGCGCTTTGGGGCGCTGGTGAATTTCGTCTCGCATTCAGTGGTGCTCGGCTTTACCCTCGGTGCCGCGGTAGTCATTGCCATCGGCCAGTTGCCCAACCTGCTGGGGCTGGACTTGCCCAGCCAGGCCACTGCACTGGACAGCTTCATTCTGCTGTTCAGACACCTCGAGGAAATCGATAAGCCATCGCTCATGCTGGGGCTGGCGACCGTGGTGGTAGGCGTCATCCTCAAGCTGTGGCTGCCGCGTTGGCCGACACTGTTGATCACCCTCGTGCTGGGCGCGTTGCTGGTCTGGCTCTGGCCATCGATGTTCGGCCATGTGGAGCTGGTCAGCGCATTCACCGGAAAGTTGCCGCCCTTCAGCCCGCTGCCGCTGGACCTTGACCTGATCCTGCGTCTACTGCCGAGTGCCGTGGCAGTGGGCATGCTCGGGCTGGTCACCAGCCTGTCGATCGCCCGCTCGTTGTCGGCACGCTCGCAGCAATTGCTCGACGCCAATCAGGAAGTTCGCGCCCAGGGTTTATCCAACATCGTCGGTGCATTTTTTTCCGGATCGCTATCTGCCGGTTCTTTCACCCGCTCGGGCCTGAGTTACGAAGCCGGAGCCTGCTCACCCTTGGCGGGTATTTTTTCGGCGCTGTGGGTGGCACTTTTCGCGATCTTCGGTGCAAATCTGATCGCGCACATTCCGATTCCGGCCATGGCCGGCAGCATTCTGCTGATCGCCTGGGGCCTGGTGGATCATCGTGGCATTCGCGCGCTGCTGCGGGTCAGTCGCGCCGAGTTCGTGGTCATGGCCCTCACTTGTGTCGCCACCCTGTTGCTGGAACTGCAGACGGCAATCTATGCCGGGGTGCTGGCCTCCCTATTCTTTTACCTCAAGCGGACTTCGCAACCGCGGGTACAACATGTGCGCGACGGCGATGAAGACATTTTGCGGGTGGGCGGTTCGATCTTTTTCGGCGCAAGTCACTACCTGCAGGTACGCCTGCAACGGATGCACGGCGCGCGCGTGGTGATCGAGGCGCAGCAGATCAACTTCATCGATTATTCAGGGGTGGAAATGCTGCATCAGGAAGCACGGCGGCTGCTGCGCCAGGACCGCAGCCTGACCCTGCGCCGGGCACGGCCGCAGGTGGTGGAAGAGTTGAGGAAGCTCGAAGGGGCGGAGAAGTGCCCGATCCAATTCGAAGATTGAAACACTGAACCCTGTGGGAGCAAGGCTTGCCCGCGATGGCGTTCTTGAGATCGCCATCGCGGGCAAGCCTTGCTCCCACAGGGCGCGTTTTATACGGCCAGTTGTCGGCGCAGCTCGGCCAACACCGGCACCGTGTCCGGACGCACTCCACGCCACAGGAAGAACGCTTCCGCCGCTTGTTCAGCGAGCATTCCCAAGCCGTCCATTGCCACTGCCGCGCCGTTTTCGCTGGCCCAGCGGCAGAACGAGGTCGGTTCCTTGCCATACATCATGTCGTAGCACACCGTTTTGCCCGGCTCGATCAGGCTGGCGGCGATCGGCGGCACATCGCCGGTCAGGCTCGCGGACGTGGCATTGATGATCAGGTCCACCGATTCCTGCAACCAGTCGTAACCGCTGGCCGATACCGGTCCCAGATCGCAGAACAGTTCCGCCAGCAACTCGGCCTTGTCCACGGTGCGGTTGGCGATGATCACCGACGCCGGTTGCTCGGCCAGCAAAGGCTCCAGTGCCCCGCGTACCGCGCCGCCGGCACCGAGCAGCAGAATGCGTTTACCCTTGAGGCTGAACCCGGCGTTGACCGTCAGATCCCGCACCAGGCCGGCGCCGTCGGTGTTGTCACCCAGCAGGCTGCCGTCGTCCATCTTGCTCAGGGTATTCACCGCACCGGCCCGTTGCGCACGGGCGGTCAGGTGATCCGCCAGGCGATAGGCTTCTTCCTTGAACGGGACCGTCACATTCGCTCCGCGGCCCTCGAGGAAAAATGCCCGGGCGCAGCCGGAAAAATCGTCGAGAGGCGCCAGCAGGGTGCTGTAGTCGAGTTTCTGCGCGGTCTGCTCGGCGAACAGCCGATGAATCAGTGGCGACTTGCTGTGGCCAATCGGATTACCGAAAACGACATAACGGTCCATCAACATTCCTCGTTCAGGCCTCGGCCAACCAATCGCGATCTTGCAGGAAGTACTCGGTCAGGCGCGCCTCTTCGCTGCCAGGCTCGGCTTTCCAATCGTAACCCCAGCGTACTTGCGGGGGCAGGGACATGAGGATCGACTCGGTACGCCCGCCCGATTGCAGGCCGAACAAGGTGCCGCGGTCATAAACCAGGTTGAACTCGACGTAGCGCCCACGGCGGAATTCCTGGAATTCCCGTTGTTGGGCGGTAAACGCATCGTTCTTGCGGCGCTGCACGATCGGCAGGTAAGCATCGATGTACGCATCACCAATGGCGCGCATGAACGCGAAACTGGTGTCGAAATCCCACTCGTTCAGGTCATCGAAAAACAGGCCGCCGATGCCCCGCGGCTCGTGGCGATGCTTGATGTGGAAATAGCTGTCGCACCACGCCTTGTATCGCGGGTAGACGTCCGGACCGAACGGCGCGCAGGCCTGCTCGGCCACGCGGTGCCAGTGCACGCAGTCATCGATGTTGCCGTAGTAGGGCGTCAGGTCGAAACCACCGCCGAACCACCAGACCGGCTCTTCGCCTTCCTTCTCGGCGATGAAAAAACGCACGTTGGCGTGGGAAGTCGGTACGTGGGGGTTGTGCGGGTGAATTACCAGCGACACGCCCAGGGCTTCGAAACCACGCCCGGCCAGTTCCGGCCGATGGGCACTGGCGGACGGTGGCAGACCGCTACCGAACACGTGGGAAAAGTTGACGCCGCCCTTTTCGATGACCGTACCGTTTTCGATGACCCGCGTCCGCCCGCCACCGCCGGCAGGCCGGGTCCAGGCATCTTCGACGAAGCGCGTGCCGCCGTCTTCGGCTTCCAGAGCGGCGCAAATACGGTCTTGCAGGTCGAGCAGGTAGGCTTTTACGGCCTCTGTGCGGGTAGTCATGGCATCACCTTGAATCGGGCAAAGCTACGCGGCGCTCCATTGGAGCCGGCCTGCGCAAATGGGCGCGTAGCATACCACCGCCGATACGCTCGTCGCAGTTGACGAAGATCAAGCTTAGGAGTCCGATAGGGAGCTTCGCATTGACGACCCAAGGAGAAGGCAAATGGCAAAGCGTATCCAGTTCCGCGCCCACGGCGGCCCCGAAGTGCTCGAGTATGTGGATTACCAACCCGCCGAGCCCGGCCCGCAGCAGGTCCGCGTGACCAACAAGGCCATTGGCCTGAACTTCATCGACACCTATTACCGCAGCGGTCTCTATCCACCGCCAGCCTTGCCATCGGGCTTGGGTTCCGAAGGCGCAGGCGTGGTCGAGGCGGTCGGCAGCGAAGTCACCCGGTTCAAGGTCGGTGATCGCGTGGCTTACGGCAGTGGCCCATTGGGCGCCTACAGCGACGTTCACGTCTTGCCCGAAGCCAATCTGGTCAAACTACCGGACGCCATCAGCTTCGAAACGGCTGCCGGGGTCATGCTCAAAGGCCTGACCGTGCAGTACCTGCTGCGTCAGACCTATGAGCTCAAGGGTGGCGAAACCGTCCTGTTCCACGCCGCGGCCGGCGGTGTGGGCTCTTTGGCCTGCCAATGGGCCAAAGCCTTGGGCGTCAAGTTGATCGGCACGGTAAGTTCGCCAGAGAAAGCCGCACTGGCCAAGGCCAATGGTGCCTGGGCGACCATCGACTACAGCCATGAAAACGTCGCACAACGCGTACTGGAATTGACTGACGGCAAAAAAGTGTCGGTGGTGTACGACGGCGTCGGCAAGGACACCTGGCTGACCTCCCTCGACAGCGTGGCGCCACGGGGACTGGTGGTGAGCTTTGGTAATGCATCCGGCGCGGTGGATGGCGTGAACCTGGGGATTCTGGCGGCGAAGGGTTCGCTGTATGTCACCCGGCCAACCCTGGGGACCTACGCCAACAATGCGCAAAACCTGCAGCGCATGGCCGATGAGCTGTTCGAGATGATCATCAGCGGCAAGCTGAAGGTGGACATCAGCCAGCGTTATCCACTGGCGGATGCGGCGAAGGCGCAGACCGAGTTGTCGGCGCGGCGTACGACGGGTTCGGTTGTTCTGTTGCCTTAAAATTTTCAGCGTCTGCCTGGGCCTCATCGCGGGCAAGCCCGCTCCCACAGGATCTCGGTTGGGTCACAAATCTGTATTCCAACCAAATACCTGTGGGAGCGGGCTTGCCCGCGATTGGGGTCGCCGCGGTATTAATCCGGGCGCACAACGTGGCCCGTTGCCAGATCACGAATCACGCTCGGGTTCTTGCGCCCACCGAGATTCCCGCCCAACACCAAATCGACCTGCCCACGGAAATACTGCTCGACGCGAATCCGCGTGCGCGCCGCCGGCCGTCCCTGCGGATTGGCGGATGTCGACACCAGGGGGCCGACAAGGGCGCACAAATCCCGCACTTGCGGGTGATCGCTGACCCGCAGGGCCACCGTTTCATGCACGCCGGTAATCCACTGCGGCAATAGATTCTGATGTGGCACCAGCCAGGTGTTCGGCCCCGGCCAGGTGCTGGCCATGCGATCCATCCACAGCTCGGGAAAGTCCTCGAACAGGAAGTCGAACTGGCGAATGTTGTCGGCGACCAGAATCAAGCCCTTATCCACAGACCGGCCCTTGATCAGTAGCAATCGATCCACCGCTTCTTCGTCCCACGGGTCGCAACCCAGACCCCAGACGGCTTCGGTTGGGTAGGCAATGACCGCCCCTGCGCGAACGGCTCGTGCGGCTTGTTGCACACGCCAACTGTTGACCATGAAAAACGCTCCAGAATAAGGCTCTGTGCAGTTTACCGATCTTCCTTATAAAACCTAGCTCACCCGCGCAAACCAGCGCCCGTTTTCGCAGACTGCGCAACCCTCCATTTCCAGCTCGGTCAGCACCACCAGCACTTTGGGCAACGCCCAGCCGCTGGCATCGGCCAGCGCTTCACTGGTGAGCGGTGCGGCGTGGAGCAACGACAACAAAGGATGGGGCACAGCGGTCGCTGGCGTGCCTGTGGATAAAGGCAGCTGTTGCCAGCCGCGCAAGGCTTCGAGGATATGCTCGATGGTTTCCACCAGCACCGCGCCGTCACGAATCAACTGATGGCAGCCCTTGGCGCCGGGGTGATGGATCGACCCCGGAATCGCGTACACCTCACGTCCTTGTTCCGCCGCCAGCCTCGCGGTGATCAATGAACCGCTGGCGATGCTGGCTTCGACCACCAGAACGCCGAGGGATAAACCACTGATGATTCGATTGCGCCGCGGGAAGTTGCTGGCAGTCGGGCCAGCGTCCAGCGGGAACTCGGAAAGCACTGTGCTGCCGGAGGCGATCATCGCATCCGCCAGCCGTCGATTGCGCTGTGGATAAAAATTTTCCAGCCCCGTGCCAAGCACACCGATCGTTTGCCCGCCAACGTCCAATGCCGCCTGATGTGCGGCGGCGTCGATACCCAGGGCGAGACCGCTGGTGATGACAAAACCGGCGCTGGCCAGGCTGCGGGAAAACGCGGCGGCGGTGTCCATGCCCGGCCTTGACGCACGTCGACTGCCCACCATCGCCAGTTGCGGCTTTTCCAGAATTTCGCGGTTGCCTGCGACGAACAGCAATGGTGGAGCATCGCTGATTTGCGCCAGCAGCGCCGGGTAGTCAGGCTGGTCCCACATCAATAGATGCTGGGCCGGACGCTCGAGCCAAGCCAATGCATGGCTCGCGCCATCACGAACATCAGCGCAGCGCCGAGCCTCGGCACAGGCCAGCGGCAAGCCCAGCGCACGCCATGCACTGGCCGGCGCGCTGATGGCCTTTGACGCCGAACCGAAGGCCTCCAGCAACTTCTTGAACCGCGCCGCACCGAGTTCCGGCAAACGATGCAGGCGTAAACGAGCTTCCAGTTCCGCCGGGGAAACGGGTGTAAATGCAGATTGCGGCATGGATCATCCTTGATCGTTATAAGCACCCGCCCAAGCGGGAATAAGCTGTGGATAACTCTGTTGGTAACTTGTGAAGCACGCTTACGGGTTTCGCACCTTGTCCATCACCGCCAGCGAGCGCGAGGCTTTTAGCACCAGTCCGTAGCTGAGCTTGTCGTAGGTACGGAAAACCATCAGCAGACCGGCGCGCTCATCAGGAATTTTCAGCGGCTGGCCAGTGATCCGGTCGCGCACGGTTTCGCCGGTCTTCATCACCACCAACACATTGCCTTCGGCCAGGCCGTCACGCTGGCCCTTGTTCAGCGTGACCACGTCCAGTGCGCCGATCTGGGTCACCCCGCGCGGCACATCGATGATCAATCCGTCGATCTGGTTTTTCGGTGAGCTGGGCATGAACGTTGAATTGATCGAGCGTTCTTCGCCGCTGAACAACCGGTCACCAAGGCGCACTTCCTGGGTCGTGCGCTGCAACGCCAGGGTAGCCACGTCGCCTTCAGTGGCGACGATCTCGCCGCCGCCGATGTCGTCGGCATTGATTCCGAGAAACTCCCGGGTCTGTGGATCGGTGTAGACCTTGCCCTGGCGAAAGATGCCGTACACCGGTTGCGCCGGATCGAAGTGGCCGCGGGCGAAGATTCGGTCACCCGTACCGCTGAGCACGCGCTCGGCATCACCGGCCACGATGTAAGGCGCCTTGTCGAAATCCTCGACCTTGTCGACGATGCGATTGCTCAGCAGAAAACTGTTGATCGATTTCAGCGGAATGCTCGGAATCGCCTCAGCCACCGGGCTGCTACGCACCCGTGGCGACAGTTTGAGGGTGCCCCGGGAGGCGCCGCGATTGAGGGTCAGGCGTGGCTGACCGTTGACGTAGACCAGCGAAAGCGTATCGCCGGGATAGATAAGGTTGGGATTTTCGATTTGCGGATTGGCTTGCCACAACTGCGGCCACTGCCACGGTTCACGGAGGAATTTTCCCGAGATATCCCAGAGTGTGTCCCCCGATACCACGGTGTATTGCTGTGGAAAACCTTCCCTGAGTTGCACTTGCCCGTGCGCCAAACCGGCGGACACCAGAAGGAGCAGGGCGAGTAGTGATTTCCTCATGCGGTGAATCCCTTTATTATGTACGTTCGCGTGAAACGCCAGAGCCGTCAGTGGCTCGCTCCCCGCTTGCTTATGAAAAGAAGGGAGCTACGTTTTACAACGGTAGCCTGCCTCTTCGGACTCGCCAGGCCACCGGCCCGACCTTACTTCACACGTGCAGTCATCAAGCCTATGGCCATTTTGAACATCCTCGAATTCCCTGACTCGCGCCTGCGCACCATCGCCAAACCGGTGACCGTAGTGGACGACGAAGTGCGTCAGTTGGTCGATGACATGTTTGAAACAATGTATGAGGCACCGGGCATCGGCCTCGCCGCGACCCAGGTCAACGTACACAAACGCATCGTCGTGATGGACCTGTCCGAAGACCGCACCGAGCCACGAGTGTTCATCAACCCCGAGCTCGAACCGCTGACTGACGAGATGGGCCAGTACCAGGAAGGCTGTCTTTCGGTACCGGGCTTCTACGAAAACGTCGATCGCCCGCAAAGGGTCAAGGTCAAGGCACTGGACCGCGACGGCCAGCCTTACGAACTGATCGCCGAGGATCTGCTCGCCGTGTGCATCCAACACGAATGCGACCACCTCAACGGCAAATTGTTCGTCGATTACCTGTCCACGCTCAAACGCGACCGCATCAAGAAGAAACTGGAAAAGCTTCATCGCCAGAACGCCTGATGCCCCTCTTCAAAGGCTTGCCGCGGCAAGCCTTTTTCTTTTCAAGAAGCTTTGCAATAGAGAGCCCCCCATGACCGAGCCACTGCGCATTGTCTTTGCCGGCACCCCGGAATTCGCCGCCGAACACCTCAAGGCCCTGCTCGATAGCCCTTATGAGATCGTCGCCGTCTATACCCAACCGGACCGCCCGGCAGGTCGTGGGCAAAAGCTGATGCCGAGCCCGGTCAAGCAGTTGGCGCTGGAGCACGGCATCCCGGTGCTACAACCGCCAACGCTGCGCAACGCAGACGCGCAGGCCGAACTGGCCGCGCTGAAACCGGACCTGATGGTAGTGGTCGCCTATGGCCTGATCCTGCCGCAGGTGGTGCTGGATATTCCGCGCCTGGGTTGCATCAACAGCCACGCCTCCCTGCTGCCACGCTGGCGCGGTGCGGCGCCGATCCAGCGCGCCGTCGAAGCGGGCGACCGCGAAAGTGGCGTGACCGTGATGCGCATGGAAGCAGGCCTGGACACCGGGCCGATGCTGCTGAAAGTCACCACGCCAATCAGCGCCGAAGACACTGGCGGCAGTCTCCACGACCGTCTGGCGCAAATGGGTCCGCCGGCGGTGGTGCAGGCAATTGCCGGCCTCGCCGCCGGAACCCTGGAGGGCGAAGTGCAGGACGACAGCCTCGCCACCTACGCGCACAAATTGAACAAGGACGAAGCCCGCATCGACTGGACGCGCCCGGCCGTTGAGCTGGAGCGGCTGGTACGCGCCTTCAACCCGTGGCCGATCACCCACAGCACGCTGAACGGCGAAGCGCTGAAAGTCCTGGCTGCGAACCTGGCTGAAGGCAAGGGCGCACCGGGGGAAATCCTCGGCGCCAGCAAGGACGGCCTGCTCGTCGCCTGCGGTGAACAGGCCCTGTGCCTGACCCGCCTGCAATTGCCCGGTGGCAAGGCGCTGAATTTCAGCGATTTGTTCAACAGCCGTCGTGAGAAATTCGCCACCGGTACCGTACTGGGTCAAACGGCGGACACTCAATGAACCCGCGTCTGGCCGCCGCCAAGGCACTGGCTGCTGTTCTTAACGGAAAAGCCTCGCTCAACAGTTCACTGCCGACGCAACTGGACAAGGTAGAGGACCGCGACCGAGGTTTCACCCAGGACCTGGCGTTCGGCACCGCACGCTGGCAACCACGCTTGTCGGCGCTGGCGGCCAAGCTGCTGCAGAAGCCGTTCAAGGCCGCCGACGCCGATGTCGAAGCACTGCTGCTGGTCGGCCTCTACCAACTGCTCTATACCCGCGTTCCGGCGCACGCCGCCATCGGGGAAACCGTCGGTTGCGCCGACAAGCTGAAAAAGCCCTGGGCCAAAGCCTTGCTCAATGCCGTGCTGCGCCGCGCCCAACGGGAAAGCGAAGCGCTGCTGGCAGAGCTGGAACACGACCCGGTGGTACGCACTGCCCACCCGCGCTGGCTGCAAAAATCCCTGAAAGCCTTCTGGCCCGAGCAGTGGGAAGCCATTTGCACGGCGAACAACGCGCACCCGCCAATGATTCTGCGGGTCAACCGCCGCCATCAAACGCGCGATGCCTATCTGGAGCTGCTGAGCCAGGCCGGCATTACCGCCCAACCGTGCGTTTACAGCCGCGACGGTATCATCCTCGACGCCGCCGCCGACGTACGCAGCCTGCCGGGTTTCGCCGAAGGCTGGATCAGTGTGCAGGACGAAGCGGCGCAACTGGCGGCCGATCTGCTCGACCTGGCGCCGGGCCAGCGGGTGCTGGACGCCTGCTGCGCGCCGGGCGGCAAGACCTGCCACATCCTCGAAGCCGAGCCAAAACTGGCCGGCGTGGTGGCGGTGGACCTGGAAGCCAAGCGTCTGGTGCGGGTACGGGAAAACCTCGAACGCCTCGGCCTGAGTGCCGAACTGATCGCCGCCGACGGCCGCGACACTCAAGCCTGGTGGGACGGCAAGCCATTCCAGCGCATTCTACTGGACGCACCGTGCTCGGCCACCGGGGTAATTCGTCGCCATCCGGACATCAAGCTGACCCGCCAACCGGATGACATTGCCGCACTGGCGCTGCTGCAAGGCGAATTGCTCGACGCCATGTGGAATACCCTGGAGGTCGGCGGCATCTTGCTCTACGCGACATGCTCGACATTGCCGACCGAGAACACCGAAGTGATCGAAGCGTTCCTCGCCCGCACACCGGGTGCCCGTGAGCTGGACCTGGCGACCGCGGCCGGTATCAAGCAACCCCATGGACGCCAATTGCTGGCACAGGAAGGCGGCCATGATGGCTTCTATTACGCCAAGCTGATCAAGATCGCCGCCGCGCGCGGTTAACCGGATTCAATGGAGTGACTGGATGAAAATCATCATCCTCGGTGCGGGGCAGGTCGGTGGTTCGCTGGCGGAACACTTGGCCAGCGAAGCCAACGACATCACAGTGGTCGACACCGACGGCGAACGCCTGCGCGACTTGGGTGATCGCCTGGACATCCGCACGGTCCAGGGGCGCGGCTCCATACCTAGCGTGCTGCGCCAGGCCGGTGCGGATGATGCCGACATGCTGGTCGCCGTGACCAATAGTGATGAAACCAACATGGTGGCCTGTCAGGTCGCCCACACGCTGTTCCATACGCCGACAAAAATCGCTCGGGTGCGCGAAGCCGCGTACCTGACTCGCGCCGACGAGCTGTTCGATAACGAAGCGATTCCGGTCGACGTACTCATCAGTCCGGAGCAAGTGGTCACCCATTACATCAAGCGCCTGATCCAGCATCCGGGCGCGTTGCAGGTGATCGACTTCGCCGAAGGCAAGGCGCAACTGGTGGCTGTGCGTGCCTACTACGGCGGACCGCTGGTGGGCCAGCAACTGCGGCAGTTGCGTGAGCACATGCCAAACGTCGAAACCCGCGTCGCGGCGATTTTCCGTCGTGACCGGCCGATCCTGCCCCAGGGCGATACCGTGATCGAGGCGGACGACGAAGTATTTTTCATTGCCGCCCGGGCGAACATTCGCGCGGTCATGAGTGAAATGCGCCGTCTCGACGAAACATACAAGCGCATTGTCATCGCGGGAGGCGGGCAGATCGGTGAACGTCTGGCCGAAGCCATCGAAAGCCGTTACCAGGTGAAGATCATCGAGATGAATCCGGCGCGATGCCGCCACCTCTCGGACACCCTCGACAGCACCGTCGTGTTGCAAGGCAGCGCCTCGGACCGCGATCTGTTGCTGGAAGAGAATATCGCCGACGCGGACGTCTTCCTGGCCCTGACCAACGACGACGAGGCCAACATCATGTCGTCGCTGCTGGCCAAGCGCCTGGGTGCGAAGAAGGTGATGACCATCATCAACAACCCGGCTTACGTCGATCTGATCCAGGGCGGCGATATCGACATCGCCATCAGCCCGCAACTGGCAACCATCGGCACCCTGCTGGCCCATGTGCGGCGGGGCGATATCGTCAGCGTGCACTCACTGCGCCGGGGCGCCGCGGAAGCCATCGAGGCGATTGCCCACGGCGATGCGAAATCGAGCAAAGTCGTCGGCAAGGCCATCGAAAACATTGGCCTGCCGCCGGGGACCACCATTGGCGCGATCATCCGCGACGAAGAAGTGATCATCGCCCATGACGACACGGTGATCCAGACCGGGGACCATGTAATTCTGTTCCTTGTGGATAAAAAGCATATTCGCGATGTGGAAAAACTGTTTCATGTGGGGTTGAGCTTTTTCTGAACGGCATTTGGGGTTGCCGGGCGGGCGCCTTCGCGAGCAGGCTCGCTCCCACAGGAGTTCTCGGCTGTACGCAACATTTGTGTTCACAGAAGATCAACTGTGGGAGCGAGCCTGCTCGCGAAGGCAATCTCACCAAAACAGATCTCTCCCTGACATACTTCAACAAGGAATCCACCGATGATCGAATCCCTGGAAAAAATGCTCGCCAAGGGTGTGGATAACCCGCTGCTGCGCTTCGGCCTGGGCAAGGGCTATCTGGATCTGGGGGAGAACACCAAGGCTGTGGAACATTTCCAGCGCTGCGTCGAACTCGATCCCAAATATTCGGCGGCCTGGAAACTGCTGGGCAAGGCTCATCTGGCGCTGACGGACTACGCGGCTGCGCGCCAGGCCTGGGAGCGTGGATTGGAAGCCGCACAAGCCCATGGCGATAAACAGGCCGAGAAGGAAATGACGGTGTTTCTGAAGAAGCTCGACCGTCAGGCGCACTGATCAGAGGTAGCGAAGCCCAATGCCATCGGCGTCTACCTGCACCACTTCCATGCGCACCCGCGGCGCGCCTGTGGGTAGGCCCTGGACCTGCCCGTAAACCACGGCGCCTCTAGGTAATGCAGACAATGCCGGGTGTTTGACGTAAACCCCCGTGGTCGTCAGATTGCGCGTCTGCCCCAGGCATTCGCCCACGCTTTCGTGAGTGATCTTGATGCGAAATGATTTGCGCTGTTCGGACATCTGATGCGCCCTTGAATGAACGGTTGTGGATAACCTCGGACCCAAGGTTATCCACAGATCATGCCAATCGCCTCAATACCAGCGTTCTTCACCCGGAGGACGCTTCTTGAAACGCTTCATGCTCCACATGTACTGGCTCGGATAGGCCCGCACATAACGCTCGACGACCTGGCTCATGGCAGCACAAGAGGTGGCGGTATCGGTGCTGTACATGGCCTCGGGCGCGGCTTCCAGAATCACTTTGTAGCCCGAGCCGTCCGGCAACCGCAGGGCATGCAGGAACACGCCGACCGCCTTGCCGCCGGCAAGCATGTTCGGCACGAACTTGCTCGTCAGGGCCTGGGTGGCGAAGAACGGCACGAAGATCCCGGCGGACTCGGCCGGTTCCGGGTCAGCGGGAATGCCCACTGCACCACCTTTGCGCACTTCCTTGATGACGCTGAGGATGCCTTCCTTGGTGGACGCAGCCACCTTGTTGCCCAGTTGCACCCGCTGCTTTTGCAGCAATTCATCCACCGCCTTCAGCTTGGGCGGACGATAGAAAATGATCGGTTTGCACTGGCTGCAATAAAAGTGGTTGAGCACTTCCCAGTTGCCCAGATGGCTGGTGATGCCGACGACACCTTTACCGGAGGCGAGGGCGTCCTTCAACACGTCGAGGCCTTCGACCTCGCGCACCAGGTCGATGGAGCGCTGGGCGGGCCATATCCAGGCGCAGGCGCTTTCGGTCAGGGACTTGCCAATGTCTTTCAGGCTCTGGCCGACCAGACGCTCGCGTTCGGCGGGGTCCATGTCCGGAAAGCACTTGGAGAGGTTGATCCGCACCACATCGCGGGAACGGTTGGGGGTTTTCCACATCACCCAGCCAATCGCCGAGCCGACGGACTGCACTGCCCGCCACGGAAGCAGGGCAAACAGCCGCAGAGCGCCTACCAGCAAGGCGCCTTTAAACTTATCCACAGGTCACTCCTGATCTTGTGCTGTGCGCGAGGCGGCTATTCTAACCGCCGTTGGCCAGCATCGCGTAGCGATCGCAATCCTGCGTGTGGTCCATGACCATGCCCGAGGCCTGCATCAGCGCGTAGCAAATAGTCGGCCCCACGAAGGTGAAGCCAGCCTTTTTCAGGCCTTTGCTCATCTCCACCGCCTCGGGCGTGATGGCCGGCACTTCACTGCGATCCTTGAAATGATTGATCTTCGGCACACCACCGACGAAGGACCAGAGAAATGCCACCGGTTCATCCAGCGCCAGCCAGGCCTGGGCATTGCGCCGCGCCGCATTGAGCTTCAGACGATTGCGGATGATGCCCGGATCAAGCATCAATTCATCGATTTCCGCGTCGCTCATCTGGGCCACACGCTGCACGTCGAAGCCGTACATCACCTGGCGATAGTGCTCGCGTTTTCGCAGCACGGTGATCCAGGAAAGCCCGGCCTGGAACCCTTCAAGCAAAAGCAACTCGAACAAACCCTGCGCATCGCGTAGCGGCGTGCCCCACTCCTGATCGTGATAAGCCATGTACAGCGGATCTTCGGAACACCAAAAGCAGCGTGGCATAAGGCTCCAGGGGGCGTGCGCAGCAATGAATCGGGTATACTCCCGCTCTTTAAATCGCAGCCCAAGAAACAGGTGAATTTCGTGAGCCAGCCTACGCCAGCCGTGCGTACCTTCCAAGACTTGATCCTCGCCCTCCAGCAATACTGGGCCGAGCAAGGTTGTGTGGTACTTCAGCCCTACGATATGGAAGTAGGCGCCGGCACTTTCCACACCGCTACATTCCTGCGCGCCATTGGCCCGGAAACCTGGAACGCCGCCTACGTGCAGCCAAGCCGTCGCCCGACTGACGGCCGCTATGGCGAAAACCCGAACCGTCTGCAGCACTACTACCAGTTCCAGGTCGTCCTGAAGCCGAACCCGGACAACTTCCAGGAACTGTACCTGGGCTCCCTCAAGCACGTTGGCCTGGACCCATTGGTGCATGACATCCGTTTCGTCGAAGACAACTGGGAATCGCCGACCCTGGGCGCCTGGGGTCTGGGCTGGGAAGTGTGGCTCAACGGCATGGAAGTGACGCAATTCACTTACTTCCAGCAAGCGGGCGGCATTGAGTGCTACCCGGTGACCGGCGAGATCACTTACGGTCTGGAACGCCTGGCCATGTACCTGCAAGGCGTGGACTCGGTCTACGACCTGGTCTGGGCTGACGGTCCGTTCGGCAAGGTGACTTACGGCGACGTGTTCCATCAGAACGAAGTGGAGCAGTCGACCTACAACTTCGAGCACGCCAACGTCGAAAAACTGTTCGAGCTGTTCGATTTCTATGAAAGCGAAGCCAAGCGCCTGATCGAACTCGACCAGCCGCTGCCGTTGCCAAGCTACGAAATGGTGTTGAAGGCCTCCCATACCTTCAACCTGCTGGATGCGCGCCGGGCGATTTCCGTGACCGCGCGTCAGCAATACATCCTGCGTGTTCGCACCCTGGCGCGTTCCGTTGCGCAAGCCTACCTGCTGGCGCGTGCCAAGCTGGGCTTCCCGATGGCGACCCCGGACCTGCGTGACGAAGTACTGGCCAAGCTGGAGGCTGCACAATGAGTGCTCTGGATTTTCTGGTTGAACTGGGCACTGAAGAACTGCCACCCAAAGCCCTGAACACCCTGGCCGAGGCGTTCCTTGCCGGTATCGACAAGGGCCTGCAAGCTGCCGGCCTGAACTACGAGACCAAAACCGTTTATGCCGCGCCACGTCGCCTGGCCGTGCTGATCACCGCGCTGGCCACCCAGCAGCCGGATCGCAGCATCAACCTCGATGGCCCGCCACGTCAGGCGGCGTTCGATGCCGAAGGCAATCCGACGCAAGCAGCACTGGGCTTTGCCAAGAAGTGCGGCGTCGACCTGAGCGAAATCGATCAGAGCGGCCCGAAACTGCGCTACAGCCAGAGCATCGCCGGCAAGCCGACTGCGAGCCTGCTGCCGACCATCGTCGAAGACTCCCTGAACGACCTGCCGATTCCCAAGCGCATGCGCTGGGGCGCGCGCAAGGAAGAATTCGTTCGTCCGACCCAGTGGCTGGTGATGCTGCTCGGTGACCAGGTCATCGATTGCACCATCCTCGCCCAGAAGGCCGGCCGCGACTCCCGTGGTCACCGTTTCCACCACCCGGAAAACGTGCGCATCGGTTCGCCGTCCAGCTACCTGGCCGACCTGCGTGCCGCTTACGTACTGGCCGATGCCAATGAGCGTCGCGACATCATCAGCAAACGCACCGAAGAGCTGGCGACCCGCCAGGAAGGCACCGCCATCGTTCCACCGGACCTGCTCGACGAAGTGACCGCGCTGGTCGAGTGGCCAGTGCCACTGGTGTGCTCGTTCGAAGAACGTTTCCTCGATGTGCCGCAAGAAGCCTTGATCACCACCATGCAGGACAACCAGAAGTACTTCTGCCTGCTGGATGTCGACGGCAAGTTGCTGCCACGCTTCATTACCGTGGCCAACATCGAGAGCAAAGACCCGCAACAGATCATCGCAGGTAACGAGAAAGTGGTTCGCCCGCGCCTGACCGACGCCGAGTTCTTCTTCAAGCAAGACAAGAAGCACAAGCTCGAAGACTTCAACCAGCGCCTGCAAAACGTGGTGTTCCAGGAAAAACTCGGCACCGTCTATGACAAGGCCGAGCGCGTTTCCAAACTCGCCGCCTACATTGCCGCGCGGATTGGCGGCAATGCTTCCTGGGCCGCTCGCGCCGGCTTGCTGTCCAAGTGCGACCTGGCGACCGAAATGGTCGGTGAGTTCCCGGAGATGCAAGGTGTCGCCGGCTACTACTACGCCCTTAATGACGGTGAGCCGGAAGATGTCGCGCTGGCGCTGAACGAGCAGTACATGCCGCGCGGTGCTGGCGCTGAACTGCCTTCCACCCTGACCGGTGCTGCGGTGGCCATCGCCGACAAGCTCGACACCCTGGTCGGCATTTTCGGCATCGGCATGCTGCCGACCGGCAGCAAGGACCCGTATGCCCTGCGCCGTGCCGCACTGGGCGTGCTGCGCATCCTGATCGAGAAGCAACTGGATCTGGACCTGAACGACGCCGTGGCTTTCGCCGTGAATGCGTTCGGTGCCAAGGTCAAGGCGGCCGGTCTGAACGATGCCGTGCTGGAATTCATTTTCGATCGCCTGCGTGCCCGTTACGAAGACGAAGGCGTTGATGTCGCGACCTACCTGTCGGTTCGCGCGCTGAAGCCGGGCTCCGCCCTGGACTTCGACCAGCGCGTGCAAGCGGTGCAAGCGTTCCGCCAATTGCCGGAAGCCGCCGCACTGGCTGCAGTGAACAAGCGTGTGTCGAACCTGCTGAGCAAGGTCGAAGGCTCCGTGCCGACGGTCGTGGAAGCCAAGTACTTCGACAATGCCAACGAGTTCTCCCTGTACTCGGCGATCCAGCAGGCAGACCAGGCTGTTCAGCCGATGGCTGCGGCGCGTCAGTACAGCGAATCCCTGGCACGCCTGGCTGCCTTGCGAGAGCCGGTCGATGCGTTCTTCGAAGCAGTCATGGTGAACGCTGAAGATGCCAAGGTCCGCGCCAACCGCTATGCGCTACTGGCGCGTCTGCGTGGCTTGTTCCTTGGCGTCGCCGACATTTCGTTGCTGGGGTAAGACTGTTTGAAACTGCTGATTCTCGATCGGGACGGAGTGATCAATTACGACTCCGACGCTTACATCAAGTCGGTGGAGGAGTGGATTCCACTGCCCGGTTCGATCGAAGCCATCGCGCAGTTGAGCAAGGCCGGCTGGACGGTAGCGGTCGCTACCAACCAGTCGGGCATCGCTCGCGGCTATTACGACATCGCCACCCTGGATGCCATGCACGAACGCTTGCGTTCGCTGGTGGCGCAGCAGGGTGGTGAAGTCGGGCTGATCGTCTATTGCCCGCACGGGCCGGACGAGGGTTGCGATTGCCGCAAGCCAAAACCCGGGATGTTGAAAAACATCGCCGCACATTACAACGTGTCGCTGACTAATCTATGGTTCGTCGGCGATAGTCTCGGTGACCTGGAAGCCGCCAAAGCCGTCGATTCTCAGCCTGTTTTAGTTAAGACCGGGAAAGGCGAAAAGACTTTGGGCAAGACCCTACCGGCAGGCACTTTGATTTTCGACGATCTGGCGGCGATTGCCGCAGAACTTATCCACAATTAGAGCGCTTTCGACAGATCGGGAGTGCGCTTGAACAGTCGGGCAGTGCCCGTAACGGTAAACGTCGCCATGTCGATACTGCAGGCCATCAGAACCTTCCTCTTTTACCTGCTGCTGGGCACCAGCTCCTTGCTGTGGTGCAGCCTGAGCTTTTTCATCGCGCCCTTTCTGCCGTTCAAGGCGCGCTATCGCTTCATCAATGTGTACTGGTGTCGCTGCGCCTTGTGGCTGAGCAAGGTGTTTCTCGGTATCCGCTACGAAGTGAAGGGCGCAGAGAACGTGCCTGACCGGCCTTGCGTGATTCAATCGAACCACCAGAGCACCTGGGAGACATTCTTTCTCTCGGCGTACTTCGAGCCTTTGAGCCAGGTGCTCAAGCGTGAGTTGCTGTATGTGCCGTTCTTTGGCTGGGCCATGGCCATGCTGCGTCCTATCGCCATCGACCGTGATAACCCGAAAGCGGCACTCAAGCACGTGGCGAAAAAGGGCGACGAGCTGCTCAAGGATAACGTCTGGGTGCTGATCTTCCCCGAAGGCACGCGCGTGCCTTACGGCACCATTGGCAAATTCTCCCGGGGCGGGACGGCGTTGGCGGTCAATGCAGAGCTACCGGTGCTGCCGATTGCCCACAACGCCGGCAAGTTCTGGCCGAAGACCGGTTGGGCGAAGAAGCAGGGGGTGATTACCGTGATCATCGGCGCACCGATGTATGCCGAAGGTAACGGACCCCGCGCCATTGCCGATTTGAACGATCGGGTCCAGGCCTGGAACGAGCAGATGCAACGGGAAATGGGCTCGCTGCCACCGGCGCCGCAAGCACCGGTTTCCAACGATCAGGCGGTTGTCTGAGATTCTGTGGATAACCTGTGTACCGTTTTCCGTAAAGACGTCGTATTTTTACTGCAACCATATGATTTATATACATATTTCATAAACAGATAAAACGCCGAAAAACGTGCATAAGTTTTTTTCGGACGCAAAAAAACCGGCTGATATAGCCGGTTTTTTTATGCCTGCGATTGTGCTGTTTCATCGCCGTAGAAAGCGAAGTGAAAACAGTGCCCAGACATTCTTCGCACACAATAAAAAAGGCCAACGAGGGTGCGTTGGCCTTTTCGTTTGGCGGGGTCCGGACTCAGAAATCCAGATTGGAAACCGCCAAGGCGTTGCTTTCGATGAAGTCACGACGAGGTTCGACCGCATCACCCATCAGGGTGTTGAAGATCTGGTCTGCACCGATGGCGTCTTCGATCGTCACCTTCAGCATCCTGCGTACGCTTGGGTCCATGGTGGTTTCCCACAGCTGATCCGGGTTCATCTCGCCCAGACCTTTGTATCGCTGAATGGTGTGACGCTTGGTGCTTTCCGCCATCAACCAGTCCAGGGCTTCCTTGAACTCGGTGACCGCTTTCTTACGTTCGCCACGCTGGATGTACGCGCCTTCGTCCAGCAGGGTGCTCAGCTGAGCCCCCAGGGAAACGACGGTTTTGTAGTCATTGCTGCCAAAGAAGTCGCGGTTGAACGTGACATAGTTCGACAGCCCGTGGGAGATCAGCTCGACCTCTGGCAGCCAGACATTACGTTCACGGTCTTCACGCAGGCTGGCCTTGTAAACCAGGCCGGATTTCTCGACGGTGCGTAGACGTACTTCGTATTGAGCCAGCCAATCCTGCATCGCTGCGTGATCGGACAGTTGCTCCAGGCTGACGGCCGGCAGGTAGATGAAGTGCTCGGTCAGTTCCTGCGGATACAGGCGCGACAGACGCTTGAGGGTCTTCATTACCAGACGGAAATCATTCACCAGGCGCTCAAGCGCTTCACCGGAAATACCCGGTGCATCTTCGTTCAGGTGCAGGCTCGCGTCTTCCAGGGCCGACTGCGTCATGTACTCTTCCATGGCGTCGTCGTCTTTGATGTATTGCTCTTGCTTGCCTTTCTTGACCTTGTACAGCGGTGGCTGGGCGATATAGATGTAGCCACGCTCGATCAGCTCCGGCAGCTGACGGAAGAAGAAGGTCAGCAGCAGGGTACGAATGTGCGAACCGTCGACGTCAGCATCGGTCATGATGATGATGTTGTGATAGCGCAACTTGTCGATGTTGTACTCTTCGCGACCGATGCCGCAGCCCAGGGCGGTGATCAGGGTGCCCACTTCCTGGGACGAGATCATCTTGTCGAAACGTGCCTTCTCGACGTTCAGGATTTTACCCTTGAGGGGCAGAATCGCCTGGGTCTTGCGGTTACGTCCCTGCTTGGCAGAGCCGCCCGCGGAGTCACCTTCCACCAGGTACAGTTCGGACAGGGCAGGGTCTTTTTCCTGGCAGTCGGCCAGTTTGCCCGGCAGGCCGGCGATGTCCAGCGCGCCTTTACGGCGGGTCATCTCACGGGCCTTGCGCGCCGCTTCACGGGCACGCGCGGCGTCGATCATCTTGCCAACAACCAGCTTGGCTTCGTTCGGGTTTTCCAGCAGGAAGTCGGAGAAGTACTTGCCCATTTCCTGTTCGACAGCGGTCTTCACTTCGGAAGAGACCAGCTTGTCTTTGGTCTGGGAGCTGAACTTCGGATCCGGCACCTTCACCGAGATGATCGCTGTCAGGCCTTCACGGGCATCGTCACCGGTGGTGGCAACTTTGTGTTTCTTCGCCAGACCTTCAGCTTCGATGTAGGTGTTCAGGTTACGCGTCAGTGCGGAACGGAAACCCACCAGGTGAGTACCGCCATCGCGCTGCGGAATGTTGTTGGTGAAGCACAACAGGTTCTCGTTGAAGCTGTCGTTCCACTGCAGGGCGATTTCCACGCCAATGCCGTCTTCACGCTGAATGTTGAAGTGGAACACCTGGTTGACCGGAGTCTTGTTGGTGTTCAGGTATTCAACGAATGCACGCAGGCCACCCTCGTATTTGAACAGCTCTTCCTTGCCGCTGCGCTCATCCTTGAGGACGATACCCACGCCGGAGTTGAGGAAGGACAGCTCACGAATCCGCTTGGCCAGAATGTCCCAGCTGAAGTGAATGTTCTTGAAGGTTTCGCTGGAAGCCTTGAAGTGAATCTGGGTACCCGTGGATTCACTGTCGCCGACGATTTTCATCGGTTCTTGAGGAACACCATGAACGTAAGTCTGTTCCCAGATCTTGCCGCTGCGGCGCACGGTAAGTACAAGCTGTTCAGACAGGGCGTTAACTACAGAGACACCTACACCGTGCAGGCCGCCGGAAACTTTGTAGGAGTTGTCGTCAAACTTACCGCCGGCGTGCAGTACGGTCATGATGACCTCGGCTGCCGAGACGCCTTCTTCTTTATGCACGTCTACCGGGATACCGCGGCCGTTGTCGCGAACGGTGATGGATTCATCCGGATGGATAATGATGCTGATGTCGTCGCAGTGACCGGCCAGAGCTTCGTCGATCGAGTTGTCGACCACCTCGAACACCATGTGGTGCAGACCGCTGCCATCATCGGTGTCGCCAATGTACATACCGGGACGTTTGCGTACGGCATCCAGGCCTTTCAGCACTTTAATGCTCGTTGAGTCGTACGTATTTTCTTCGCTCAATGCCTTCACTCCCGATGGTCGTGGGTCTGGGTGATACGGCCCTGTTCCACGTGGAACAGAGCGACTGGCGTTTCCGTCTGCCAGCCTTCCCTCAATAATTCGTGATCTACACAGGTGATAAACACCTGGCAGCGTAAGTCTTCCAGCAAGCGGCAAAGCGCGCGACGGTGGTGCTCGTCCAGTTCGGACGGCAGGTCATCCACCAGATAAATACACTGACCGCGCCGGGCCTGGCTAACCAGATGCCCTTGGGCAATCCGCAACGCACAAACCACCAGCTTCTGCTGTCCGCGGGACAAGATGTCCGCGGCATTGTGTGCGCCCAGTCTGAGACGCAAATCTGCACGTTGCGGTCCGGCTTGGGTATGCCCCATCTGCTGATCCCGTTGGAGGGAACCGGCGAGCACAGCGCTCAGCTCACGGTCCTTGTCCCATCCTCGGTAATAGCTGAGCGTCAAGCCCTCGAGTTCAACCAGTTCACTCAAGGTCTGTTCAAAGACTGGTTTCAAGGCTTTGATATAAGCGCGACGGTATTCATCGATTTCAGCGCTGGCCTGGCACAGTTCCCTGTCCCAAACCGCTTGCGAAACGGCGTCAAGTGTACCATGCCGCAGCCAAGAGTTTCTCTGGCGCAGGGCCTTCTGCAAACGCTGCCAGGTAGACATGAACCGGGGTTCCACGTGGAACACACCCCAATCGAGAAACTGCCGGCGAATCTTGGGTGCACCTTCCAACAAGCGAAAACTGTCGGGGTTGATCAACTGCAGAGGCAGGATTTCCGCCAACTGCGCAGCACTGCGAGCGTTTTGCCCGTCGATACGGATCTGGAACTCCCCTTGGCGATCGCGCGAAATACCGAGGGCGCTGTGCCCACCCTCGGCCAGTTCGACCTGACCGAACACCGTGCACGCCAATTGCTCATACTGAATGACCGGCAACAGCCGGGTGCTACGAAACGAACGGGCAAGCCCCAGCAGGTGGATGGCTTCCAGAACACTGGTTTTGCCGCTGCCGTTGGCGCCGTAAAGAATATTGATTCGGGGGGAGGGGGAGAAGGTCACCGGGTGCAGATTGCGCACCGCGGTGACCGAGACGCGACTTAAGGACATCTAGGTTCTGCTGGGCATGATTACAGACGCATCGGCATAACAACGTAGGCCGAGTCGTCGTTGTCGGACTCTTGCACCAGCGCACTGCTGTTGGAGTCGGACAGGATCAGGCGAACCTGCTCGGTGGTCATCACGCCCAACACGTCGAGCAAGTAGCTCACGTTGAAGCCGATTTCCAGGGAGCCACCGTTGTATTCAACACCCACTTCCTCTTCCGCTTCTTCCTGCTCCGGGTTGTTCGCCTGGATCTTCAGTTGGCCGTTGGCCAGTTGCAGACGAATACCGCGATACTTCTCGTTGGACAGAATTGCGGTACGGCTGAAGGCTTCGCGCAGCGCCTGACGATCACCCAGCACCAGTTTGTCGCCGCCCTTCGGCAGCACGCGCTCGTAGTCAGGGAACTTGCCGTCGACCAGTTTCGAGGTGAAGGTAAATTCGCCAGTGGTGGCGCGAATGTGGTGCTGACCCAGGACGATGCTGACGATGCCATCCGGTTCGGTCAGTAGACGAGCCAATTCCAGAATACCTTTGCGCGGTACGATGACCTGATGGCGATCAGGCTGACCGATATCGGCCTGCATCGAGCACATGGCCAGGCGATGGCCGTCGGTGGCCACGGCACGGATGATACCGGCAGAGACTTCGAGCAGCATGCCATTGAGGTAGTAGCGCACGTCCTGCTGGGCCATGGCGAAGCTGGTCCGCTCGATCAAGCGACGCAACTTGCTTTGCTCGAGGCTGCAAGTCAGCGAGCCTGGACCTTCTTCCACCGTCGGGAAGTCATTGGCCGGCAGGGTCGACAGGGTGAAGCGGCTACGACCAGCCTTCACCACAAGCTTCTGCTCGTCGACCTTGATGTCGATCAGCGCATCATTGGGCAAGCTTTTGCAGATATCCATCAGCTTGCGTGCAGGCACGGTGATGGAACCCGGTTCTGCGGGCTCTTCGAGTTGAACACGGCCGACCAGCTCGACTTCCAGGTCGGTACCGGTCAGCGACAGTTGCTGGCCTTCGACAACCAGCAGCACGTTGGAAAGCACCGGCAAGGTCTGTCGGCGCTCGACGACGCCTGCGACCAGTTGCAGGGGTTTCAACAGGGCTTCGCGTTGAATGGTGAAATGCATGGTCTAGTCCCTTGCCTTAATTAGCTGCGCTGGTGTTCATCAAGTGGTCAGTGTACGCAGCAGGTTCTTGTAGTCCTCGCGGATGTCCGCGTCGGATTCCTTAAGTTCGTTGATCTTGCGGCAGGCGTGCAAAACCGTTGTGTGGTCACGTCCGCCAAACACATCGCCGATCTCCGGCAAACTGTGGTTGGTCAGTTCTTTGGACAACGCCATGGCGACCTGACGCGGGCGGGCGACCGAACGCGAACGACGTTTTGACAGCAAGTCGGAGATCTTGATCTTGTAGTATTCGGCGACGGTGCGCTGAATGTTATCCACAGAGACCAGCTTGTCTTGCAGCGCCAAAAGATCCTTCAAGGATTCACGAATCAGCTCGATGGTGATATCGCGGCCCATGAAGTGCGAATGGGCGATGACGCGTTTAAGCGCGCCTTCCAGTTCACGGACATTGGAGCGAATGCGTTGGGCAATAAAGAACGCCGCGTCGTGGGGCAGTTCGACTTTGGCCTGATCGGCCTTCTTCATCAGAATCGCCACACGTGTTTCCAGCTCCGGCGGTTCGACGGCTACCGTCAACCCCCAACCAAAGCGGGATTTCAGGCGCTCTTCAAGGCCTTCGATTTCTTTCGGGTAGCGGTCACTGGTGAGAATGACTTGCTGGCCACCTTCAAGCAGGGCATTGAAGGTGTGGAAAAACTCTTCCTGAGAACGTTCCTTGCGGGCGAAGAATTGAATGTCGTCAATCAGCAAGGCATCCACCGAGCGGTAGAAACGCTTGAACTCGTTGATGGCATTCAGTTGCAAGGCCTTGACCATATCGGCCACGAAGCGCTCGGAATGCAGGTAAACGACCTTGGCATTCGGGTTCTTCTTTAATAGATGGTTACCCACAGCGTGCATCAAGTGGGTTTTACCCAGACCCACACCACCATAAAGGAAGAGCGGGTTATAGCCATGCTTGGGATTGTCCGCCACTTGCCAGGCCGCAGCCCGGGCCAGTTGGTTGGACTTGCCCTCAACGAAGTTTTCGAAGGTAAAGGTGCGGTTCAGGTAGCTGGTGTGCTTGAGCGCACCTTCAACTTGCACGGTGCGTTGTTCAGCACGAACCGGAGCCTGTTGCGAACTGGCGCCGGCCATCGGGTCGAAGCTGTCGCGCGACGGCTCCTCCTCAATGACCTCAGTGGCTTTTTGCGTCGCACGCTTGGTCGGGGCGCTAACCGGTGCTTGTGCCGGAGTACTGATTGAGGCCGGAGCCGCCTGGACCTGGGACGCAGCAGCAGCGGCGGCCAAAGGTGCATTCGGAGCAGCACGCGGCGCAGAACTGCGTTTACTGCCTATTAATAAGGAGAGTGCAGGCGCCATCCCGTTGCCATGCTCGTCCAGCAATTCCAGAACGCGACCCAGGTACTTTTCGTTGACCCAGTCCAGGACAAACCGATTGGGTGCGTAGACACGCAACTCGTCGCCTTCGGCTTCGACCTGTAGTGGACGGATCCAAGTGTTGAATTGTTGGGCAGGCAGTTCATCGCGCAAAAGCTCCACGCACTGCTGCCAAAGTTCCACTGACACGGATATCCCCTAAGTTGAAAGCCGGTGAGGCAAAAACAAGCGCCCATTGTAACGACCAGTCGCTGACTTATCCACACGTAGGTGGGCCATCGACCAAGAAGAATCAACGTTTTATACGCAAAAAAGACGACCAATGGTCTGTGAATAAGCTCTGTGGATAACCCGGTCTGAGCTCATTGCACAACCGGGGGTGAAACTCGGTGGATAACCTGCCTGTGGATAACAGCACCTTTCACACACAGGTTTTCCGACAGCGCAGCACAGCCTGATCACCGTTTTCCACTGTAGTTGTCATTCTCTGTACAGCACGTGAAATAAGGGCAGAGGTCACTTATCCACAGATGATCGTGCCCCTAGCCTTTATAAGCTTTACAGAAAAGCTTTAAATACTCTCCTTCTTTATTTTTATGTTTAGCGAAGGAGTGAGACTCGACCAAAACGTCTGGAGATCTATTTATAAGGAAACGCTGGTTGGAAATTGACCTAGAGGCTTGCTTTCTCTAGAATCCCCGGTCTCTTAAAACGGGGGCCATTCCGGCCCGTTGTGGACGAACCAGGTAACACGACAATGAAACGTACTTTCCAACCAAGCACTATCAAACGCGCTCGTACCCACGGTTTCCGTGCTCGCATGGCTACCAAGAACGGTCGTGCCGTCCTGTCGCGTCGTCGCGCCAAAGGTCGTGCGCGTCTGGCAGTTTGATAATCCGGCACTGGAGGTGAGTCAGGACTTCAGTCGGGAAAAGCGTCTGCTTACTCCCCGGCATTTCAAGGCAGTCTTTGACTCCCCTACCGGCAAGGTTCCGGGGAAAAATCTCCTGCTCCTTGCGCGCAACAACGATCTTGATCACCCCCGTCTTGGGTTGGTTATCGGGAAAAAGAGCGTAAAGCTCTCCGTCGAGCGCAATCGCCTCAAACGTCTGATGCGCGAATCGTTTCGCCTGAACCAGGATTTACTGGTGGGTTGGGACATCGTTATCGTCGCGCGCAAAGGTTTGGGCGACGTAGAAAACCCCGAATTGATTCAGCATTTCGGCAAACTCTGGAAGCGTCTGGCACGTAGCACGCCGGTACCAGCAGTCAAAACCGAAACTGTAGGGGTAGACAGTCCAGATGCGTAAACTGGCACTCGTTCCGATCCAGTTTTATCGCTATGCCATTAGTCCCCTGATGGCCAGTCACTGTCGTTTCTACCCCAGTTGTTCCTGCTACGCGTTGGAAGCCATCGAAAATCATGGCCTTCTGCGCGGTGGCTGGCTGACCTTTCGTCGTTTAGGTCGCTGTCATCCGTGGAATCCCGGTGGTTATGACCCGGTTCCACCTATCCCTACCTCCCGTTCTTCTTCGATGGCCGAGTAATCATGGATATCAAACGCACGATCCTGATCGTCGCCCTGGCAATCGTGTCCTACGTTATGGTTCTTAAATGGAACCAGGACTATGGTCAGGCTGCCTTGCCGACTCAGAATGTTGCTTCCAGTACGACCGCACCGGGCCTCCCGGATACGGCAACTGGCAATAAAGCGTCCGTCAGTGACGACATTCCACACGCCGCAAACGATACCAGCGCACCTGCCGAAACTCCGGTAGCTGTAAGCACCGACCTCATCCAGATCAAAACGGATGTGCTCGATCTGGCCATCGATCCACAAGGTGGTGATGTTGCCCAGCTGAAACTGCCGCTGTATCCGCGTCGCCAGGACCATCCGGAAATTCCGTTCCAGTTGTTCGACAACGGAAACGAGCGCACTTATCTGGCTCAGAGCGGCCTGATCGGCAGCAACGGCCCGGACGCAAGTCCTGCCGGTCGTCCGGTTTACTCCTCGGAGAAGAAGATTTATCAACTGGCTGACGGTCAGGACCAATTGGTCGTGGATCTGAAGTTCAGCAAGGACGGCGTCAATTACATCAAGCGTTTCACTCTGAAACGTGGCCTGTATGACGTAACCGTTTCTTACTTGATCGATAACCAGAGCGCTCAGCCCTGGTCCGGTGCGATGTTCGCGCAATTGAAGCGTGACGCCAGCTCCGATCCTTCTTCCAGCACAGCCACCGGCACCGCGACTTACCTGGGCGCCGCCCTGTGGACAAGTTCCGAGCCGTACAAGAAAGTGTCCATGAAAGATATGGACAAGGCCGCGCTGAAAGAAACCGTGACTGGTGGTTGGGTTGCCTGGTTGCAACACTACTTCGTGACCGCGTGGATTCCGGCCAAGGGCGAAAACAATGTCGTCCAGACCCGTAAAGACAGCAAAGGCAATTACATCATTGGTTACACCGGCCCGTCCCTGACCGTAGCGCCAGGTGCAAAGGCTGAAACCAGTGCCATTCTGTACGCGGGTCCGAAAAGCCAGGCTGTGCTGAAAGAGTTGTCCCCAGGTCTGGAACTGACTGTCGACTACGGCATTCTCTGGTTCATCGCTCAACCTATCTTCTGGTTGCTGCAACATATCCACGCCATTGTGGGTAACTGGGGTTGGTCGATCATTTTCCTGACCATGCTGATCAAAGGGATCTTCTTCCCGCTGTCGGCTGCCAGCTACAAATCCATGGCGCGCATGCGTGCAGTGGCACCGAAACTGGCCGCGCTGAAAGAACAACATGGCGATGACCGGCAGAAAATGTCGCAGGCCATGATGGAGCTGTACAAAAAAGAGAAGATCAATCCGCTGGGTGGTTGCTTGCCAATCCTCGTGCAGATGCCGGTTTTCCTTTCGTTGTACTGGGTTCTGCTGGAAAGCGTTGAAATGCGCCAGGCGCCGTTCATGCTGTGGATTACTGACCTGTCGATCAAGGATCCGTTCTTCATTCTGCCGATCATCATGGGTGCAACTATGTTCATCCAGCAGCAGTTGAACCCGACTCCACCGGATCCAATGCAGGCCAAGGTGATGAAGTTGATGCCAATCATCTTCACCTTCTTCTTCCTGTGGTTCCCGGCCGGTCTGGTGCTGTACTGGGTAGTGAACAACTGCCTGTCGATCGCCCAACAGTGGTACATCACTCGTAAGATCGAAGCCGCTACCAAAGCGACTGCCTGACTTACACTGTGGATAACCACTCAAAACGCCCCCTAGTGGGGCGTTTTGCTATCTGTCACTTTTGTCTGGGTACCGGTTTATGAGCGTTCCTCGTGAAACCATCGCCGCCGTCGCCACCGCTCAAGGCCGTGGCGGCGTAGGCATCGTCCGTATTTCCGGGCCGTTGGCCAGCGTTGCGGCCAAGGCCTTCAGTGGTCGTGAACTCAAGCCGAGATTCGCCCACTACGGTCCGTTCCTCGGTGAAAACGAAGAGGTGCTGGATCAAGGCATCACACTGTACTTTCCTGGGCCGAACTCGTTCACCGGTGAAGATGTGCTGGAGTTGCAGGGTCATGGCGGCCCGATTGTCCTGGATATGCTGCTCAAGCGTTGCCTGGAACTCGGCTGCCGTCTCGCCAGGCCCGGGGAATTCAGCGAACGCGCCTTCCTCAACGACAAGCTCGACCTGGCTCAGGCCGAAGCCATTGCCGACTTGATCGAGGCAAGTTCTGCACAGGCGGCTCGAAATGCCCTGCGTTCGTTGCAAGGTGCATTTTCCCAGCGTGTGCATAACCTCACTGAACAATTGATCGGCCTGCGCATCTACGTCGAAGCAGCCATCGACTTTCCGGAAGAAGAGATCGACTTCCTTGCCGATGGCCATGTGTTGAGTATGCTCGACAAAGTGCGCGACGAGTTATCCACCGTCATGCGTGAGGCCGGGCAGGGCGCCTTGCTGCGTGATGGCATGACTGTGGTGATCGCCGGTCGGCCTAATGCCGGGAAATCCAGCCTGCTCAATGCACTGGCCGGCCGAGAGGCGGCTATTGTGACCGAGATTGCCGGCACCACTCGAGACGTCCTTCGCGAACATATCCACATCGACGGTATGCCACTGCACGTTGTCGATACCGCTGGTCTGCGAGATACCGATGATCATGTGGAAAAAATCGGCGTCGAGCGGGCATTGAAAGCCATTGGCGAAGCCGATCGTGTGCTGTTGGTGGTTGATGCCACAGCGCCCGAAGCTATTGATCCTTTCGCCTTGTGGCCCGAATTCCTTGAAACCCGTCCAGACCCGGCAAAAGTCACGCTGATCCGCAATAAGGCTGACTTGACGGGTGAAGCGATTGCCCTGGATGTCAGCGACGATGGTCATGTCACCATCAGTCTCAGTGCCAAGTCTGCAGGTGTCGGCCTGGAATTGCTGCGAGAACACCTCAAGGCCTGCATGGGTTACGAGCAAACCTCGGAAAGCAGCTTCAGCGCTCGCCGACGTCACCTTGAAGCCCTTCGCCATGCCAGTGCATCCCTGGAACACGGTCACGCTCAACTGACACTGGCCGGCGCTGGAGAATTGCTGGCCGAGGATCTGCGACAGGCTCAGCAATTCCTTGGGGAAATCACGGGTGCCTTTAGCTCCGATGATCTGTTGGGACGAATTTTCTCCAGCTTCTGCATCGGTAAGTAGTCCTTCGTTGTCCACAGACAGGCCATCCGTGCCTGTCTGTTCCCTCCTTTTCTGAAATAAAACCTCCAGTGCCGAGCGGATTCTCTCTGCTTGAGCGGATTCGGCGTGCCCAAATTTCGTTCGTTCACCATTTTTCTGTGGATTAAGCCCTGTGAATAACTGCCAATGAGGGCAGTTGATAACAGGGCCTCAAAACTGAAGATAACCCCATCTGTGGATAACCACCCCATTCATCCACAGGCTTAAACGGGTTATCCAAGGGCCTCCTTGGCACATGATCACAGGGTTTTGAATCTCTGTACACAGCGTAAATTAAGGGCTGTATGACTTTATCCACAGAAATCGTGGTCAGTAGAAATAAACATAAAAACAAAGATTTAATAAATTTCTCTCTTTTTAATTTCTATAACTCCGACTTCTCCACAGCTGGTTAAATTTTGTGCAAAGGGTTCTTTAGGAAGGGCGAAGTCCCTATACTTGTCGACCAGGTCCAAAAACCTGAGCTCAAACTATTCCTGAATTACCTACTTAAGCAGGCACGAGGTGCGTGGTGGATTTCCCTTCCCGTTTTGAAGTGATCGTCATCGGCGGCGGTCATGCCGGTACCGAGGCAGCACTGGCCTCAGCACGTATGGGGGTGAAAACCCTGTTGCTGACGCACAACGTGGAAACCCTCGGTGCCATGAGCTGCAACCCCGCCATCGGCGGTATTGGCAAAAGCCACCTGGTCAAGGAAATCGATGCCCTGGGCGGCGCGATGGCCATGGCCACCGATAAGGGTGGTATTCAATTTCGCGTATTGAACAGCCGCAAAGGACCTGCCGTGCGAGCAACCCGCGCACAGGCCGATCGGGTTCTGTACAAAGCCGCTGTCCGCGAAATCCTGGAAAACCAGCCGAACCTGTGGATATTTCAACAAGCGGCTGATGACCTGATCGTCGAGCAGGAACAAGTTCGTGGTGTTGTTACGCAGATGGGCCTGCGTTTCCTCGCGGATTCGGTGGTTTTGACCACCGGTACCTTCCTCGGCGGACTTATCCACATCGGTTTGCAGAATTTTTCCGGCGGTCGCGCCGGTGATCCACCATCGATCGCACTGGCTCACCGTCTGCGTGAACTGCCATTGCGTGTAGGTCGCCTGAAAACCGGTACTCCGCCGCGCATCGACGCCCGGTCTGTGGATTTTTCGGTGATGACCGAACAACCGGGCGATCTGCCGATCCCGGTGATGTCGTTCATGGGCAACAAGGAACAGCATCCACGGCAGGTCAGTTGCTGGATTACCCACACGAATGCGCGCACTCACGAAATCATTGCCGCGAACCTCGATCGTTCGCCGATGTATTCCGCTGCCGGTGAGATCGAAGGCATCGGTCCGCGCTACTGCCCGTCGATCGAAGACAAAATCCATCGCTTTGCCGACAAGGAAAGCCATCAGGTCTTCATCGAACCGGAAGGCCTGACGACAAACGAGCTGTATCCGAACGGGATATCCACATCCCTGCCGTTCGATGTGCAATTGCAGATCGTGCAATCGATCCGCGGCATGGAAAACGCACACATCGTGCGTCCCGGTTACGCCATTGAATATGACTACTTCGATCCGCGCGACCTGAAGTACAGCCTGGAAACCAAAGTCATCGGCGGCCTGTTTTTCGCCGGGCAAATCAACGGTACAACCGGTTACGAAGAAGCCGGCGCCCAAGGTTTGCTGGCCGGAACCAACGCCGCGCTGCGCGCGCAGGGCAAAGAGGCCTGGTGTCCGCGTCGTGACGAAGCCTACATCGGTGTATTGGTCGACGACCTGATTACCCTCGGTACCCAAGAGCCGTACCGGATGTTCACATCCCGTGCCGAATACCGTCTGATCCTGCGTGAAGACAACGCGGACCTGCGCCTGACCGAAAAAGGCCGCGAACTGGGCCTGGTGGATGACGTGCGTTGGGCGGCTTTCTGCAAAAAACGCGAAAGCATCGAACTGGAAGAGCAGCGTCTGAAAAGCACCTGGGTTCGCCCAGGCACCGAACAAGGTAATGCGATCGCCGAAAAATTCGGCACGCCACTGACTCACGAATACAACCTGCTCAATCTCTTGAGCCGTCCGGAAATCGACTACGCTGGTCTGATCGAAGTGACCGGTGGCGGGGCAGAAGATCCACAGGTAGCCGAGCAGGTCGAGATCAAGACCAAATACGCCGGTTACATCGATCGTCAACAGGATGAAATCGCCCGCTTGCGAGCCAGCGAGGACACCAAACTGCCTGTGGATATCGATTACACGAATATTTCCGGTCTCTCCAAAGAGATTCAGAGCAAGCTTGGTGCGACCCGCCCAGAGACTTTGGGCCAGGCCTCGCGTATCCCGGGCGTAACGCCGGCAGCGATTTCGCTGTTGATGATTCATTTGAAAAAACGCGGCGCGGGCCGTCAGTTGGAGCAAAGCGCTTGAGTTCGTTGGTCACCTCGCAACATGCCGAAGAGTTATCCACAGGTGCTCGCCAGCTCGGTGTCGCGCTGACAGAAACCCAGCACACGCAACTGCTGGGTTACCTGGCCCTGTTGATCAAATGGAACAAGGCTTACAACCTGACCGCCGTGCGGGATCCGGATGAGATGGTGTCCCGTCATTTGCTCGATAGCTTGAGCGTGATGTCGTTCATCGAAAACGGTCGCTGGCTGGACGTAGGCAGTGGCGGCGGGATGCCAGGCATTCCGCTGGCCATCCTGTATCCACAGTCTCAAGTCACCTGCCTGGACAGCAACGGCAAGAAAACCCGCTTCCTGACCCAGGTCAAACTCGAACTCAAGCTGGATAACCTGCAAGTTATCCACAGTCGCGTCGAAGCCTTCCGGCCTGCTCAACCGTTCAACGGGATCATTTCCCGAGCGTTCAGCAGCATGGAAAACTTCACCAACTGGACTCGCCACCTCGGTGACACCGAAACACGCTGGTTGGCAATGAAGGGCGTTCATCCCGCCGATGAGCTGGTAGCATTGCCGACAGACTTCCACCTCGATAGCGAACACGCCCTGGCCGTACCCGGTTGCCAAGGCCAACGCCATCTGCTGATACTGCGCCGCACGGCATGATTGGGAACACAAGCAAGAATGGCTAAGGTATTCGCGATAGCGAACCAGAAAGGTGGTGTGGGCAAGACCACCACCTGCATCAACCTCGCAGCATCCCTCGTCGCAACCAAGCGCCGGGTGTTGTTGATCGATCTCGATCCACAGGGCAACGCCACCATGGGTAGCGGTGTGGATAAACACGGCCTGGAAAACTCGGTTTATGACCTGCTGATCGGCGAGTGCGATCTGGCCCAGGCGATGCATTTTTCCGAACACGGTGGTTACCAGTTGTTACCGGCTAACCGCGATCTCACCGCGGCTGAAGTGGTGCTGCTGGAAATGCAGATGAAGGAAAGCCGCCTGCGCAGTGCATTGGCGCCGATCCGTGAAAACTACGATTACATCCTGATCGATTGCCCGCCGTCGCTTTCGATGCTGACTTTGAACGCGCTGGTTGCCGCAGACGGGGTCATTATCCCCATGCAATGTGAGTACTTCGCACTCGAAGGCTTGAGCGACCTTGTGGATAACATCAAGCGCATCGCTGAATTGCTGAACCCGAACCTCAAGGTCGAGGGCCTATTGCGGACGATGTACGACCCGCGCCTGAGCCTGATGAACGATGTGTCGGCGCAGCTCAAGGAACACTTTGGCGATCAGCTCTACGACACTGTCATTCCGCGCAACATTCGATTGGCCGAGGCCCCAAGCTACGGCATGCCGGCGTTGGCGTACGACAAAGCATCACGCGGCGCCGTTGCCTACTTGGCTCTGGCGGGCGAAATGGTTCGTCGTCAGCGTAAAAACTCACGCATCGCCGCTGCTCAGGCAACTTAAGGAATCCCCATGGCCGTCAAGAAACGAGGTCTCGGACGTGGACTGGATGCACTGCTGAGTGGTCCGACTATCAGTTCGCTGGAAGAACAGGCGGTGCAAGCCGATCAACGCGAGTTGCAACATTTGCCGCTGGATCTGCTCCAGCGTGGCAAATACCAGCCTCGGCGCGATATGGATATTCAGGCGCTCGAAGAGCTGGCGCAGTCGATCAAGGCCCAGGGCGTCATGCAACCGATAGTGGTTCGCCCGATTGCCGGCGGCCGCTTCGAAATCATCGCGGGTGAACGCCGCTGGCGTGCCAGTCAGCAGGCCGGCCAGGAAACCATCCCGGCGATGGTTCGCGATGTGCCGGATGAAACCGCTATCGCCATGGCGCTGATCGAAAACATTCAGCGCGAAGACCTCAATCCGATTGAAGAAGCGGTCGCCCTGCAGCGTTTGCAGCAGGAGTTCCAGCTGACCCAGCAACAAGTGGCCGAAGCGGTGGGCAAGTCCCGGGTGACCGTGGCCAACCTGTTGCGGCTGATATCGCTGCCGGAGGTCATCAAGACCATGTTGTCCCACGGCGACCTGGAAATGGGTCATGCCCGTGCCTTGCTCGGTTTGCCCGACAATCAACAGGTTGAAGGGGCGCGACACGTTGTCGCACGTGGGCTGACCGTACGCCAGACTGAAGCACTGGTTCGCCAGTGGTTGAGTGGCAAACCGGAGCCCGTCGAACCTGCAAAACCGGACCCGGATATTGCCCGGTTGGAGCAGCGTCTGGCCGAGCGCCTAGGCTCTGCGGTGCAGATTCGGCATGGTAAGAAGGGTAAAGGGCAGTTAGTGATTGGATATAACTCCCTGGATGAACTACAAGGTGTACTCGCACATATCCGCTGAAACATTTCCTCATGTAGCGCGCAGTCGGAAATCACTACCTGACAGTTGAATAGGGGCAGAACCGCCCCTATACTCTGCGCGCATTTTGTCGGCACAAATTATGCCAAGTTATTGAATTTCGGCAGCCGACCATTGGAGAGCAATAGTGATGGAAACACGCACGCCAAACCGCTTGCCGTTCCATCGCCTGGCAGTTTTTCCGGTGTTGATGGCTCAATTTGTCATTCTGCTGATTGCCGCTTTGGCGCTCTGGCGATGGTATGGAGTCGTTGCCGGGTACTCGGGACTTTGCGGAGGCCTGATAGCCTTGCTGCCCAATGTTTATTTCGCTCACAGGGCATTTCGGTTTTCCGGCGCCCGAGCAGCTCAAGCCATCGTCCGGTCTTTTTATGCCGGCGAGGCGGGCAAATTGATTTTGACGGCGGTGCTCTTTGCATTGACGTTCGCAGGTGTGAAGCCATTGGCGCCGCTAGCTGTATTCGGCGTCTTCGTGCTGACCCAACTGGTCAGTTGGTTCGCTCCCCTGTTGATGAGAACAAGACTTTCGAGACCTTAGGGCGTTTGAGGCAACCATGGCAGAAACAACCGCTTCGGGCTATATCCAGCACCACTTGCAGAACCTGACTTTCGGTCAGCACCCTACCGGCGGCTGGGGCTTTGCCCACACCGCAGCAGAAGCCAAAGAAATGGGCTTCTGGGCTTTCCACGTCGATACACTCGGCTGGTCGGTCGCATTGGGTTTGATCTTCGTTCTTCTTTTCCGCATGGCGGCAAAGAAGGCGACTTCCGGTCAGCCAGGTGCTTTGCAGAACTTCGTTGAAGTATTGGTCGAATTCGTCGATGGCAGCGTGAAAGACAGCTTCCATGGCCGTAGCCCGGTGATCGCACCGTTGGCACTGACCATCTTCGTCTGGGTGTTCCTGATGAACGCCGTCGACCTGGTACCGGTCGACTGGATTCCTCAGTTGGCCATCCTGATCTCCGGCGACCACCACATCCCATTCCGCGCCGTGTCGACCACCGACCCGAACGCGACCCTGGGCATGGCGTTCTCGGTTTTCGCACTGATCATTTTCTATAGCATCAAGGTCAAGGGCCTCGGCGGCTTCATCGGCGAGCTGACCCTGCACCCGTTCGGCAGCAAGAACATCTTCGTTCAGGCCCTGCTGATCCCGGTGAACTTCCTGCTGGAGTTCGTGACCCTGATCGCCAAACCGATTTCCCTGGCTCTGCGTCTGTTCGGCAACATGTATGCCGGCGAGCTGGTGTTCATTCTGATCGCTGTGATGTTCGGCAGCGGCCTGCTCTGGCTCAGCGGCCTGGGCGTTGTTCTGCAGTGGGCGTGGGCAGTGTTCCACATCCTGATCATCACCCTGCAGGCGTTCATCTTCATGATGCTGACCATCGTCTACCTGTCGATGGCGCACGAAGAAAACCATTAAGACCAGTCTCGACTAGTCTGATGTCCCTCCCGGTCAAACGGGAGGGGAGTCCCCACCGGGTCTCTGAAACGATTTGTTTTACCGCTTTAATCTAAAAAACCTAAACCATACGACGTAAAAGTCGGGAGGAAAGATGGAAACTGTAGTTGGTCTAACCGCTATCGCTGTTGCACTGTTGATCGGCCTGGGCGCACTGGGTACCGCAATTGGTTTCGGCCTGTTGGGCGGCAAGTTCCTGGAAGGCGCAGCGCGTCAACCAGAAATGGTTCCAATGCTGCAAGTCAAAATGTTCATCGTTGCCGGTCTGCTCGACGCCGTAACCATGATCGGTGTTGGTATCGCTCTGTTCTTCACCTTTGCGAACCCGTTCGTTGGTCAGATCGCTGGCTAATTACTCGGATCTTCCGAGTGATTTGATGTGATGGACAACGTAACTGCGAGGTGTTGGCGTGAACATTAATGCGACCCTGATTGGCCAGTCCGTTGCGTTCCTCATTTTTGTACTGTTCTGCATGAAGTTCGTATGGCCTCCGGTCATCACGGCATTGCACGAACGTCAAAAGAAGATCGCGGATGGACTGGACGCTGCCAGCCGAGCAGCTCGCGACCTGGAGTTGGCCCAAGAGAAAGCGGGTCAACAACTGCGCGAAGCGAAAGCTCAGGCAGCTGAAATCATCGAGCAAGCCAAGAAGCGCGGTACTCAGATCGTCGACGAAGCCCGTGAACAGGCTCGCGTCGAAGCTGACCGTGTGAAGGCTCAGGCTCAGGCCGAGATCGAACAGGAACTGAACAGCGTCAAAGACGCGCTGCGCGCCCAAGTGGGTAGCCTGGCCGTTGACGGTGCTTCGAAGATCCTGGGCAAGTCAATCGATCAAAACGCGCACGCAGAGCTGGTTAACCAACTGGCTGCTGAAATCTAAGCGAGGGCGATCATGGCAGAACTGACCACGTTGGCCCGACCTTACGCTAAGGCGGCCTTCGAGCACGCTCAGGCCCACCAGCAACTGGCCAATTGGTCAGCCATGCTCGGCCTGGCTGCAGCGGTGTCGGAAGACGACACCATGCAGAGCGTGCTCAAGGCCCCGCGACTGACGAGCGCAGAAAAGGCCGCCACGTTCATTGACGTGTGCGGCGACAAGTTCGATGCCAAGGCACAGAATTTCATCCACGTTGTTGCCGAAAACGAGCGCCTCCTGCTTCTGCCGGAGATCGCCGCTCTGTTCGACCTGTACAAGGCCGAGCAAGAGAAATCGGTAGACGTAGAAGTGACCAGTGCTTTTGCATTGAACCAAGAACAGCAAGACAAACTCGCCAAGGTTCTCAGTGCACGACTCAACCGGGAAGTGCGCCTGCAAGTCGAGGAAGACAGTTCCCTTATTGGGGGCATTGTCGTCCGCGCCGGCGACCTGGTTATCGATGGCTCGATTCGCGGCAAAATCGCGAAACTTGCCGAAGCATTGAAATCTTGAGTTTGAAGGGGCAGCAGAGCAATGCAGCAACTCAATCCTTCCGAAATAAGTGAAATTATCAAGGGCCGCATCGACAAGCTCGATGTGACCTCCCAAGCCCGTAACGAAGGCACTGTCGTCAGCGTATCTGACGGCATCGTGCGGATTCACGGTCTGGCTGACGTTATGTCCGGCGAGATGATCGAGTTTCCGGGCGGCGTCTACGGTATGGCCCTCAACCTGGAGCAAGACTCCGTAGGTGCCGTTATTTTGGGCGCATACCAGTCTCTGGCTGAAGGCATGAGCGCCAAGTGCACTGGCCGCATCCTGGAAGTTCCGGTTGGTAAGGAACTGCTGGGTCGCGTAGTCGATGCACTGGGTAACCCGGTTGACGGCAAAGGTCCGCTGAACAACACCCAGACCGACGCGGTCGAGAAAGTTGCTCCAGGCGTGATCTGGCGTAAGTCGGTAGACCAGCCTGTACAGACTGGCTACAAGGCTGTCGATGCCATGATCCCGGTCGGCCGTGGCCAGCGTGAGCTGATCATCGGTGACCGTCAGATCGGTAAAACCGCTCTGGCGATCGACGCGATCATCAACCAGAAAGACAGCGGCATTTTCTGCGTCTACGTAGCTATCGGTCAGAAGCAATCGACCATCGCCAACGTGGTTCGCAAGCTGGAAGAAAACGGTGCACTGAAAAACACGATCATCGTGGCTGCCAGTGCTTCGGAATCTCCTGCACTGCAATACCTGGCTCCGTACGCCGGTTGCACCATGGGTGAATTCTTCCGCGACCGCGGTGAAGACGCGCTGATCGTTTATGACGATCTGTCCAAGCAGGCTGTGGCTTACCGCCAGATCTCCCTGCTGCTGCGCCGTCCACCAGGCCGTGAAGCTTACCCAGGCGACGTGTTCTATCTCCACTCCCGTCTGCTGGAGCGCGCATCCCGCGTTTCGGAAGAGTACGTAGAGAAGTTCACCAACGGCGCAGTGACCGGCAAAACCGGTTCCCTGACCGCACTGCCGATCATCGAAACCCAGGCTGGCGACGTTTCCGCGTTCGTTCCGACCAACGTGATTTCCATCACCGACGGTCAGATCTTCCTGGAATCGGCCATGTTCAACTCCGGGATCCGTCCTGCTGTGAACGCCGGTGTTTCGGTATCCCGTGTGGGTGGTGCCGCTCAGACCAAGATCATCAAGAAGCTCTCCGGTGGTATCCGTACCGCTCTGGCTCAGTACCGTGAACTGGCGGCATTCGCCCAGTTCGCTTCTGACCTGGACGAAGCGACCCGTAAGCAACTTGAGCATGGTCAGCGCGTTACCGAGCTGATGAAGCAGAAGCAATACGCGCCAATGTCGATCGCCGACATGTCGCTGTCGCTGTATGCCGCTGAGCGTGGGTTCCTGACTGACGTCGAAATCACCAAAGTCGGCAGCTTCGAGCAAGCGCTGATTGCTTACTTCAACCGCGATCACGCCGACCTGATGGCGAAGATCAACGTGAAGGGTGACTTCAATGACGAAATCGATGGCGGCCTGAAAGCCGGTATCGAGAAGTTCAAGGCCACCCAAACCTGGTAAGCCGCAGCGGGAGTCGCAAGGCTCCCGCTTGCTAACCTGATAGGTGTTACATGGCAGGCGCAAAAGAGATTCGCAGTAAGATTGCGAGCATCAAAAGCACGCAAAAGATTACCAGCGCCATGGAAAAAGTGGCGGTCAGCAAAATGCGCAAGGCACAAATGCGCATGGCTGCTAGCCGTCCTTATGCGGAGCGCATCCGCCAGGTTATTGGTCATCTGGCCAACGCTAACCCGGAATATCGCCACCCGTTCATGATCGACCGCGAAGTAAAGCGCGTAGGTTATGTCGTAGTGAGCAGTGACCGTGGTCTGTGTGGTGGCTTGAACACCAACCTGTTCAAGGCTTTGGTCAAGGACATGGCGGTAAACCGCGAAAACGGCGTCGAGATCGATCTGTGTGTAGTTGGTAGCAAGGGTGCGGCATTCTTCCGCAACTTCGGCGGTAACGTCGTTGCAGCTATCAGCCACCTGGGTGAAGAGCCGTCGATCAATGATCTGATCGGCAGCGTCAAGGTGATGCTGGATGCCTACCTGGACGGCCGTATTGACCGCCTGTCCGTGGTTTCCAACAAGTTCATCAACACCATGACACAACAGCCAACCGTGGAGCAGTTGATTCCGCTGGTGGCAACCCCGGATCAAGAACTCAAGCACCACTGGGACTATCTCTATGAACCGGATGCCAAGGAGCTGCTCGACGGCTTGATGGTCCGTTACGTGGAGTCGCAGGTCTACCAGGCGGTGGTCGAGAACAACGCGGCTGAACAAGCTGCGCGGATGATCGCGATGAAGAACGCTACCGACAACGCCGGTGATTTGATCAGCGATTTGCAGCTGGTCTACAACAAGGCGCGTCAGGCTGCGATCACCCAAGAGATCTCGGAAATCGTCGGCGGCGCTGCCGCGGTTTAACGGTTCAAATTTTCAGAGGATCCAGCTATGAGTAGCGGACGTATCGTTCAAATCATCGGCGCCGTTATCGACGTGGAATTTCCACGCGACAGCGTACCGAGCATCTACAACGCGCTGAAAGTACAAGGCGCGGACACTACCCTGGAAGTTCAGCAACAGCTGGGCGACGGCGTAGTTCGTACCATTGCGATGGGTTCCACCGAAGGCTTGAAGCGCGGTCTGGACGTTGTCGACTCTGGCGCTGCCATCTCCGTACCGGTCGGTAAAGCGACCCTGGGCCGGATCATGGACGTACTGGGCAACCCGATTGACGAAGCTGGCCCGATCGACACCGAAGAACGCTGGGGCATTCACCGTCCTGCGCCATCCTTCGCTGAACAAGCAGGCGGCAACGACCTGCTGGAAACCGGCATCAAGGTTATCGACCTGGTTTGCCCGTTTGCCAAGGGTGGTAAAGTCGGTCTGTTCGGTGGTGCCGGTGTAGGCAAAACCGTAAACATGATGGAACTGATCCGTAACATCGCCATCGAGCACAGCGGTTATTCCGTGTTCGCCGGTGTGGGTGAGCGTACTCGTGAGGGTAACGACTTCTACCACGAGATGAAGGACTCCAACGTTCTGGACAAAGTGGCACTGGTTTACGGTCAGATGAACGAGCCGCCGGGAAACCGTCTGCGCGTAGCCCTGACCGGCCTGACCATGGCCGAGAAGTTCCGTGACGAAGGTAACGACGTTCTGCTGTTCGTCGACAACATCTATCGTTACACCCTGGCCGGTACCGAAGTATCCGCACTGCTGGGCCGTATGCCTTCCGCAGTAGGTTACCAACCGACCCTGGCTGAAGAGATGGGCGTGCTGCAAGAGCGCATCACTTCGACCAAACAAGGTTCGATTACTTCGATCCAGGCCGTATACGTACCAGCGGACGACTTGACTGACCCGTCGCCAGCGACCACGTTTGCTCACTTGGACGCCACTGTCGTTCTGTCCCGTGACATCGCTTCCCTGGGTATCTACCCAGCGGTAGATCCACTGGACTCGACTTCGCGTCAGCTGGACCCGAACGTGATCGGCAACGACCACTACGAAACCGCTCGCGGTGTTCAGTACGTGCTGCAACGCTACAAAGAACTGAAGGACATCATTGCGATCCTGGGTATGGACGAGCTGTCGGAAGCCGACAAGCAGTTGGTAAACCGTGCTCGTAAGATCCAGCGTTTCTTGTCGCAGCCGTTCTTCGTGGCTGAAGTCTTCACCGGTGCATCGGGTAAATACGTTTCCCTGAAAGACACCATTGCTGGCTTCAAAGGCATCCTCAACGGTGACTATGACCACCTGCCAGAACAAGCGTTCTACATGGTCGGCGGCATCGAAGAAGCGATCGAGAAAGCCAAGAAACTGTAATCCCGGCGCCCGGCAACGGGCGCTCATTTAGGTTGAGGCAATCAGATGGCTATGACAGTCCATTGCGATATCGTCAGCGCGGAAGGAGAAATCTTTTCCGGTCTGGTCGAGATGGTGATTGCGCACGGTGCACTGGGTGATCTTGGTATCGCCCTGGGTCACGCGCCGCTGATCACTAATCTGAAGCCAGGTCCGATCCGCCTGGTCAAGCAGGGCGGGGAAGAGGAGGTGTATTACATCTCCGGTGGTTTCCTCGAGGTTCAGCCGAACATGGTCAAGGTTCTTGCCGACACCGTGCAACGTGCTGCCGACCTGGACGAAGCCGCAGCTTTGGAAGCCGTTAAGGCTGCCGAGAAAGCCTTGCATGAGCGAGGCGCGGAATTCGATTACGGTTCTGCTGCCGCACGTCTGGCCGAGGCCGCAGCTCAGCTGCGCACCGTCCAGCAGATCCGCAAGAAGTTCGGCCACTAAGGCAGCACTTGTTGTGTGATTGATTAAAAAGGGTAGCCTCGGCTACCCTTTTTTCTTTTCCGATTTTTACAACCTGGTCGCATCCGCCGACCAGCCAGGATTGGTAGCCAGTCATGTCTCTTGAAATCGTTATTCTCGCTGCTGGTCAGGGCACGCGCATGCGTTCGGCCTTGCCGAAAGTCTTGCACCCGATTGCCGGCAACTCGATGCTTGGCCATGTTATCCACAGCGCCCGACAACTTGATCCACAGCGCATCCACGTGGTGATTGGCCACGGCGCCGATGCCGTACGTGAACGTCTGGCCGCTGACGATCTGAATTTCGTCCTACAGGACAAACAACTGGGTACCGGTCACGCCGTGGCCCAAGCGGTTCCTTTTATCGAAGCTGATACCGTGCTGGTTCTTTACGGTGATGTGCCGTTGATTGAAGTCGAAACCCTGCAACGTCTGCTCAAACTGGTAGCGCCAGGGCAGATGGGATTGCTGACCGTCGAGCTGGACGATGCGACCGGTTACGGCAGAATCGTTCGCGGCGCTGACGGTAAGGTCGCTGCCATCGTCGAGCACAAGGACGCCAACGAAGTTCAACGTGCTATCAAAGAAGGCAATACCGGTATCCTGGCGGTGCCTGCGGATCGCTTGGCTGATTGGACCGGTCGGCTGTCGAACAACAACGTTCAGGGTGAGTACTACCTGACCGACGTGATTGAAATGGCAGTCAATGACGGTCTGGTGGTGGCCACGGAACAACCCCTCGATGCCATGGAAGTGCAGGGCGCCAATGACCGCAGGCAGCTTTCCGAACTTGAGCGCCATTATCAGTTGCGCGCCGGTCGCCGCTTGATGGCTCAGGGCGTAACCCTGCGTGACCCGGCTCGTTTCGACGTACGTGGTGAAGTGATCGTTGGCCGTGATGTGCTGATCGATATCAACGTGATCCTCGAAGGCAAGGTTGTCATCGAAGACGACGTGGTCATCGGCCCGAACTGCGTGATCAAGGACAGCACCCTGCGTAAAGGTGTAGTGATCAAGGCGAACAGCCATATCGAAGGCGCAGTTCTGGGTGAAGGCAGCGATGCCGGTCCGTTCGCGCGTTTGCGTCCAGGCACGGTTCTGGAAGCGCGGGCGCATGTGGGTAACTTTGTCGAGCTGAAGAATGCGCACATGGGCGAAGGTGCCAAGGCCGGCCATCTGAGCTATCTGGGCGACGCCGAAATTGGCGCGCGTACTAACATCGGCGCCGGCACCATCACCTGCAATTACGATGGTGTGAATAAGTGGAAAACCGTGCTGGGTGAAGATGTGTTCATCGGTTCCAACAACTCATTGGTGGCGCCTGTGGATATCTCTGCCGGTGCGACCACTGCGGCCGGTTCGACCATTACTCAAAATGTGGATAAGGCACAGTTGGCTGTGGGTCGTGCCCGGCAGAAGAACATCGATGGCTGGAAGCGGCCGGAGAAGGTCAAGAAGGGCTGAGTTATCCACATTTCGATGATCGACTGAATTTATTCACAGGCTGATCCGAAGCATTCGCGGGCAAGCCTCGCTCCTACAGAACAAAATTGCCTGTAGGAGTGAGGCTTGCCCGCGAAGCTTTTATCCACAGGTCTTTTTATCGCCCGGTGCTTGACGAAGTTTCACTGATAGGTTTTGATTGCTTACGTTATCTTTCGAATCGAAACTTACCAAACCATGTCGAAGCGCAACACACCTCAACGCCGCCACAACATCCTGGCCTTGCTCAACGAGCAAGGCGAAGTCAGTGTGGACGAACTGGCCAAGCACTTCGAAACCTCGGAAGTTACGATTCGCAAGGATCTGGCGGCACTCGAAAGCAACGGCCTGCTGCTACGTCGTTATGGCGGTGCGATCACCATGCCTCAGGAACTGGTGGCGGATCTCGGTCAGCCGGTTTCCAAATACAAGCAAGCCATCGCCCGCGCTGCGGTGACGCGGATTCGCGAGCACGCGCGCATCATCATCGACAGCGGCAGCACCACAGCGGCGATGATTCCCGAGCTCGGTCAACAACCGGGTCTGGTGGTGATGACCAATTCCCTGAACGTTGCCAATGCCTTGAACGAGCTCGAGCACGAACCGGTGTTGCTGATGACCGGCGGCACCTGGGACCCTCACTCCGAGTCCTTTCAGGGGCAGGTGGCCGAGCAGGTATTGCGTTCTTACGATTTCGACCAGTTGTTCATCGGCGCCGATGGTATCGACCTGGTTCGCGGTACTACTACCTTTAATGAGTTGCTCGGATTGAGCCGAGTCATGGCCGAAGTCGCCCGTGAAGTGGTGGTGATGGTCGAGGCCGACAAGATCGGTCGCAAGATTCCCAACCTGGAACTGCCTTGGAGCAGCGTCCATACCCTAATTACCGATGATCGCCTGCCACTTGAGGCACGGGATCAGATTCAGGCCCGCGGCATCAATTTGATATGCGCGGCAGTCAATCAGGAGAAATAGCATGTGTGGAATTGTCGGAGCAGTCGCAGAACGTAATATCACCGCCATCCTGGTCGAAGGCCTCAAACGTCTCGAATACCGCGGGTATGACAGCGCCGGTGTGGCGGTCTACACCAACGACCAAAAACTCGAACGCTTGCGTCGTCCGGGCAAAGTCAGCGAGTTGGAGCTGGCCTTGGCAGAAGATTCGCTGATCGGGCGCCTGGGTATCGCTCACACCCGTTGGGCCACTCACGGTGCCCCGTGCGAACGCAATGCACACCCGCATTTCTCCAGTGATCTGGCGGTGGTGCACAACGGCATTATCGAAAACCACGATGCCCTGCGCGAGCAGCTCAAAGCGCTGGGTTACGTCTTCACTTCGGATACTGATACTGAAGTCATCGCTCACCTGCTGAATCACAAGCTCAAGGATCTGCATGATCTAACCGCAGCCCTCAAGGCTACAGTTAAGGAACTGCACGGTGCCTACGGCCTGGCGGTGATCAGCGGCCAACAACCAGACCGTCTGGTGGCGGCTCGCAGTGGTAGTCCGCTGGTCATTGGTCTGGGCCTTGGCGAGAATTTCCTGGCCTCCGATCAATTGGCCTTGCGCCAGGTCACCGACCGCTTCATGTACCTGGAGGAAGGCGATATAGCGGAAATTCGTCGCGACAGTGTGCATATCTGGGACGTCAATGGTCAGGCTGTCGAACGTGAATCCGTGCAATACCGCGATGGCGCCGAAGCGGCGGAGAAGGGCGAGTACCGCCATTTCATGCTCAAGGAAATCCACGAACAACCGTCCGTGGTGCAACGTACCCTGGAAGGCCGCCTGAGCCAGAACCAGGTGTTGGTGCAAGCCTTCGGTCCACAGGCTGCCGAGCTGTTTGCCAAAGTGCGCAACGTGCAGATCGTTGCTTGCGGCACCAGCTATCACGCCGGCATGGTCGCCCGTTACTGGCTCGAAGAACTGGCCGGTATTCCGTGCCAGGTCGAAGTTGCCAGCGAGTTCCGCTACCGCAAGGTGGTGGTGCAGCCTGACACGTTGTTCGTCACCATCTCCCAGTCCGGCGAAACCGCCGACACCCTGGCCGCCCTGCGTAACGCCAAGGAATTGGGATTCCTGGCCAGTCTGGCGATCTGTAACGTCGGTATTAGCTCGCTGGTGCGTGAATCTGATCTGACGCTGCTGACCCAGGCCGGTCGCGAAATCGGGGTAGCTTCGACCAAAGCGTTCACCACCCAGCTGGTCGGCCTGCTATTGCTGACCCTGTCCCTGGGCCAGGTTCGCGGTACGTTGGCCAAAGGCGTTGAAGCCACGCTGGTGGAAGAACTGCGTCGTCTGCCGACCCGCCTGGGCGAGGCGCTGGCGATGGACAGCACGGTGGAAAAGATCGCCGAGCTGTTCGCCGAGAAGAACCACACGCTGTTCCTAGGGCGCGGCGCGCAATTCCCGGTGGCGATGGAAGGAGCGCTCAAGCTCAAGGAAATCTCGTACATCCATGCCGAAGCCTACCCGGCCGGCGAACTGAAACATGGTCCATTGGCGCTTGTGGATAACGACATGCCCGTGGTGACCGTGGCGCCAAACAACGAGCTGCTGGAGAAGCTGAAGTCCAACCTGCAGGAAGTCCGCGCCCGAGGTGGCGAGTTGATCGTCTTCGCCGACGTGAAGGCTGGCATGACCAATGGAGAAGGCACGCACGTGGTACAGATGCCGCACATCCACAACACCCTGTCGCCAATCCTCTACACCATCCCGCTGCAGTTGCTGTCGTATTACGTGGCCGTGCTCAAAGGCACGGACGTCGACCAGCCGCGCAACCTGGCGAAATCGGTGACTGTGGAATAAGTTATCCACAATAGATTGGGTTGTGGTTTCAACGACTGGAAACTGTCGAAGGGTAGGAGAGGCTTCATTCCGTTGCAATTTGCAGGTGCTTCAATTACGACGTGATCTGAGTTCTCTGCTACCCCGATGCCTTGTACGGACGTTGTGACAACCTCGTGCCTAGATAAGGAAAAGAATTTTAGGCGGGGGGTTGACCACGTATTTTAATGCTGTACTATTTGCCTCCCGCTAACGAGCAGCTTGATGCTGACGCCGGCTTAAGTAACTGATTTTGTTAGAAAATTAGTTGCTTTTAAGGGTGCTGTTTAAGGTGTGTTGCTATATACTGCGCCACCTCGGTTGAGACGAAAGCTCTTGACCAACCGCTCTTTAACAACTGAATCAAGCAATTCGTGTGGGTGCTTGTGGTATCAGACTGCTAGTCAACAGATTATCAGCATCACAAGTTACTC
>NZ_RBLA01000013.1:0-116180 GCF_003634475.1 Pseudomonas sp. WPR_5_2
ACAAGAAGTCCGGCGTCGGCCGTGAAACCCACAAGATGATGCTCGATCACTATCAGCAGACCAAAAACCTGCTGGTGAGCTACGACATCAATCCGCTGGGTTTCTTCTAACTCCGCGCGAAACCGTGTAACGGCCATTCGCTGGCAAGCCAGCTCCTACAGGAGCGAGGCTTGCCGGCGAAGGCGCCCCCTCAATGACACAACAAACACCGCCCTGCCGCTCTGGCACGGGCTTTGCGTGCCCGCTTTACACCCAAACGCAGTTCCCGAAAGTCCAAAAGATCGAAAAAGAAAAATAGAGAGGACTTATGACGACTCCTTCCACACAGCTCAAACCCACACTCGGCACCCTGCATTTATGGGGCATTGCCGTCGGCCTGGTGATTTCCGGCGAATACTTCGGCTGGAGTTACGGCTGGGGTACCGCAGGGACGCTGGGTTTCCTCGTCACCGCCTTGATGGTGGCGACGATGTACACCTGTTTCATCTTCAGTTTCACCGAATTGACCACCGCGATTCCTCACGCGGGCGGGCCGTTTGCCTACAGCCGTCGGGCCTTTGGTGAGAAAGGCGGATTGATCGCCGGCATCGCCACGTTGATTGAATTTGTCTTTGCGCCCCCGGCGATCGCCATGGCGATCGGCGCCTACCTCAATGTGCAATACCCGGAACTGGACCCGAAAATCGCCGCGGTGGGCGCCTATTTCGTGTTCATGACCCTCAATATTCTCGGTGTCAGCATCGCCGCCACCTTTGAACTGGTGGTCACCGTGCTGGCCGTCGCCGAATTGCTGGTGTTCATGGGCGTGGTGGCGCCGGGCTTCAGCTTCAGTAATTTCGTCCTGAATGGCTGGTCGGGCGCCAATGAATTCACGATAGCCTCGATTCCCGGCATATTCGCCGCCATTCCCTTCGCGATTTGGTTCTTTCTCGCCATTGAAGGTGCAGCCATGGCGGCTGAAGAAGCCAAGGACCCGAAACGTACGATTCCCAAGGCCTACGTCAGCGGCATTCTGACCCTGGTGTTCCTGGCCATCGGCGTGATGGTGATGGCGGGTGGTGTAGGCGACTGGCGCCAACTCTCCAACATCAACGATCCGCTGCCCCAGGCCATGAAAGCGGTGGTGGGCAACAATTCGAGCTGGATGCACATGCTGGTATGGATCGGCCTGTTCGGTCTGGTGGCGAGTTTCCACGGGATCATCCTTGGTTATTCACGGCAGTTCTTTGCACTGGCCCGCGCCGGTTATCTGCCGCGCAGCCTGGCGAAACTCTCGCGCTTCCAGACACCCCACCGCGCCATCCTGGCGGGCGGCGTGATCGGCATCGCGGCGATCTACAGCGATGGCCTGGTCAACCTGCAAGGCATGACCCTGACCGCGGCAATGATCACCATGTCGGTGTTCGGCGCCATCGTGATGTACATCATCAGCATGCTCAGCCTGTTCAAACTGCGTAAAACCGAGCCGAACCTGGAGCGCACCTTCCGCGCCCCGGGTTATCCGATCGTACCGGGGATCGCGTTGTTCCTGGCCGTGGTGTGCCTGGTGGCGATGGCCTGGTTCAACACCTTGATCGGCCTGATCTTCCTCGGCTTCATGGCCGCCGGTTACCTGTATTTCCAGATGACCGCCCGGCAACGCTCCGAGGCACCAGCGGACGCTATGCTCGAAGGTATATAAGTTGCACTGGCGTCGGGCCGGAAGCCTGGCGCCTGCCCTATCGAAGTGCACACCGCCCCTCCCTGTAGGAGCGAGCCTGCTCGCGATAGCGGTGTGTCATTCAACAAATGTGTCGAATTTAAGATCGCCATCGCGAGCAAGCTCGCTCCCACAGGGGTACGGTGGTCATTTACAGAACAGAAGGACACCGCCCCATGGCCGTATTTGCCCATTCCGTCGGCGCCCAGACCTATCGCTTCGACAGCCTCAAGGAAGTGATGGCCAAAGCCAGCCCGGCGCGCTCCGGGGACTTTCTGGCCGGTGTCGCCGCCCTCAACGATGGCGAGCGCGTTGCCGCGCAGATGGCCCTGGCCGACATTCCGCTGAGTCATTTCCTGCAGGAAGTACTGATTCCCTACGAAGCCGATGAAGTCACCCGGCTGATCATCGACACGCACGATAAACAGGCATTCGCGATCGTCAGTCACCTCACCGTCGGCGGATTTCGCGACTGGCTGTTGAGCGATGCCGCCGATGAGCAGGTGCTGCGCGCCCTCGCGCCCGGCCTGACCCCGGAAATGGTAGCCGCGGTCTCAAAAATCATGCGTGTGCAGGACCTGGTACTGGTGGCGCAGAAAATTCGCGTGGTCACGCAATTTCGCGGCACCCTCGGTCTGCGCGGCCGCCTGTCCACTCGCCTGCAACCCAACCACCCTACCGACGAACCGGCCGGTATCGCCGCGAGCATTCTCGATGGCCTGCTGCACGGTAACGGCGATGCGATGATCGGTATCAATCCCGCCACCGACAGCATCGCCTCGATCTGCGCCATGCTGGAGATGCTCGACGCAATCATCCAGCGCTACGAAATTCCGACCCAAGCCTGCGTGCTGACCCATGTCACCACGTCAATCGAAGCGGTCAACCGCGGCGTACCACTGGACCTGGTGTTCCAGTCGATCGCCGGCACCGAGGCGGCCAACGCCAGCTTCGGCATCAACCTGAACGTGCTGAAGGAGGGTTACGACGCCGGGTTGAGCCTCAATCGCGGCACGCTCGGGCAGAACCTGATGTATTTCGAAACCGGCCAGGGCAGCGCCCTGTCGGCCAACGCCCACCACGGCGTCGATCAACAGACCTGCGAAACGCGGGCCTATGCGGTCGCACGACACTTCAACCCGTTTCTGGTGAACACCGTCGTCGGCTTCATCGGCCCGGAATACCTCTACAACGGCAAGCAAATCATCCGCGCCGGCCTCGAAGACCACTTCTGCGGCAAGCTGCTCGGCGTGCCGATGGGTTGCGACATCTGTTACACCAACCATGCCGAGGCCGACCAGGATGACATGGATACCTTGCTGACCTTGCTGGGCGTGGCCGGGATCAATTTCATCATGGGCATCCCCGGTTCCGACGACATCATGCTCAATTACCAGACCACTTCGTTCCACGATGCGCTCTATGCCCGGCAGACACTGGGGCTCAAGCCCGCGCCGGAGTTCGAACAGTGGCTGGCGAAAATGGGCATCTTCACCCAGGCGGACGGCAGGGTTCTCTTCGGCAACAGCCTGCCACCGGCCTTTCGCCAGGCCCTGGCGCAACTGGGATGAGTATTGATATGGAAAAACTACCCTTCGACCCGCACAACCCATGGCTGGAGCTGCGACGCCTGACGCCGGCGCGGATTGCCCTGGGCCGCACCGGGACCAGCATGCCTACCCGGGCGCAGCTGGACTTTCAATACGCCCATGCCCAGGCACGGGATGCGGTGCATTTGCCATTCGACCATCCAGCCCTGCGCTCGCAACTGGCCGAACGCGGGCATGAAAGCATTTTGTTGCACAGTGCGGCGATAGACCGGAACAGCTATTTGCAACGCCCCGATCTGGGACGTCAGTTGAGCGCCGAGTCGGCACAGACCCTGCGCAATTTCGCCTCGGCCAATCCGGGCGGGGTCGATCTGGTCATCGTGGTTGCCGACGGTTTGTCTGCATTGGCTGTCCACCGCCATACGCTGCCCTTTCTGGCGCGACTGGAAGAACAGATCCGCGCTGAAAACTGGTCCGTGGCCCCGGTGGTCCTAGTGGAACAGGGGCGCGTTGCAGTGGCAGACGAAATTGGCGAACTGCTGGGCGCAAAAATGACGGTGATTCTGATCGGCGAACGCCCTGGCCTCAGCTCGCCAGACAGCCTGGGGTTATATTTCACCTACAATCCAAAGGTCGGTCTGACGGACGCCTACCGTAACTGCATCTCCAACGTACGCCTTGAGGGGCTGAGTTACGGCATGGCGGCACACCGTTTGCTGTATCTGATGCGCGAGGCCTGTCGCCGGCAGCTGTCGGGTGTCAATCTGAAGGACGAAGCACAGGTTCAGACATTGGAGTCGGACGCAGGAGCGGACATGAAAGGTAACTTCCTGTTGGGGCCGCCGCAGGCCTGAACCGCTTGCGCATTGCACTATCGTTCCGGTTTCAGGCAGGATCGACGCACGGCCGCCAGGGTTTCCCGTCGCCGTCAAAGCACGCAAGACAGCCACTTGAAGACGAGACCTACCATGCGGATTATTCAAGCGACCCTCGAACACCTGGATTTGCTGACCCCGTTGTTCGTCAAATATCGCGAGTTTTATGGTTCCCTGCCGTATCCGGACTCGTCCCGGGCGTTCCTCGAAAAACGCCTGCGTCGCAAGGAATCGGTGATCTACCTGGCCTTGTCCGATGAGGACGACAACAAACTGATGGGTTTCTGTCAGCTGTACCCGAGCTTCTCGTCGCTATCACTCAAACGCGTCTGGATCCTCAATGACATTTATGTCGCCGAAGACGCCCGCCGCCAGCTGGTGGCCGACCATCTGATTCGCACCGCGAAGAAAATGGCCAAGGAAACCAATGCCGTGCGCATGCGTGTCTCCACCAGCAGCAACAACCAAGTTGCGCGAAAAACCTACGAATCCATTGGCTTCAAGGAAGACACCGAGTTCAAGAACTACGTGTTGCCGATCAGCGACGAGCTGTAGCGCTTCACCCGCCCCCTGTGGGAGCGAGCCTGCTCGCGATGATCCCGAGAACACCACTTATCGTTCACGACCATCGCGAGCAGGCTCGCTCCTACAGGTTTCGGGGTTATTAATTGTCATCAGACTGCCAAATACCCCTTGGACATCCCCCGCTACAATCTCGACGCGTTTTTCACTTTCCAGATCGTATAATTCCGATCTTCCCGACGTGTAAGAAAAACTACACCCGTCTGTAGCCTTACTCGAAGTCAACCGCACAGGCCTGCCGAGTCGGGCCGTCATCACAGGTGCCCTCCATGGATTTCAACCCGCTCGATCTAATCCTGCATCTCGATGTTTACCTCGATATGCTGGTCAACAACTATGGGGCCTGGATTTACGCCATTCTATTTCTGGTGATCTTCTGTGAAACCGGCCTGGTGGTCATGCCCTTCCTGCCGGGCGACTCGCTGCTATTCATCGCCGGCGCTGTTGCAGCCGGGGGCGGCATGGACCCGGTGTTGCTGGGCGGCCTGCTGATGCTCGCGGCTATTCTGGGTGACAGCACCAACTACCTCATCGGACGAACGGCCGGCGAGCGATTGTTCCGCAACCCGAATTCGAAAATCTTCCGTCGCGACTACCTGCAACAAACCCACGACTTTTATGACAAGCACGGTGGCAAAACCGTGACCCTGGCGCGTTTCCTGCCGATCATCCGCACCTTTGCGCCGTTCGTCGCCGGCGTAGGGAAAATGCCTTACCCACGATTCTTCGCCTTCAGCGTATTCGGCACCATCCTGTGGGTGGGGGGCCTTGTCACCCTCGGCTATTTCTTCGGTAACGTACCGTTCATCAAGAAAAACCTGTCACTGATGGTGGTCGGCATCATTCTGGTTTCAATGCTGCCAATGATCATCGGCTTCATCCGCAGCCGCATTGGCAGTTCGAACTCTAAAGCCGAAACGCGCTGATTCGGCATGTGGTCACTCAGTGCCTGGCGACGCCGGCGCACCCTGGCCAAGCACCCGATTGCCGATGACATGTGGCAACGGGTGCGCCACCATCTGAGTTTTCTTGATGGTCTCAGCGCCGCCGAAGACCAATGGCTGCGCCAGGCCTGCGTGCTGTTTCTGCAAGACAAGCACCTGACCGCCCTGCCCGGTGTCGAACTGCATCAGGAACAACGCCTGCTGCTGGCCGCGCAGGCGCAATTGCCATTGCTGCACCTGGGCGATCTGAATTGGTACCAGGGTTTTCACGAAATCATTCTCTACCCAGACGATTTTCTCAGTCCGCAGCGTCATCGTGATGCCAGCGGCGTCGAACACGAATGGGACGGCGAACACAGCGGCGAAGCCTGGCAACAGGGGCCGATCATCCTCGCCTGGCCCGGCGTCATGGCCAGTGGTGGCTGGGAAGGCTACAACCTGGTGATCCACGAACTGGCGCACAAACTCGACATGCTCAACGGCAACGCCAATGGCTTGCCGCCGCTGCACGCCGATATGCGGGTCAGCGACTGGGCCAGGGTCATGCAGCACGCCTACGAAGACCTCGACCGGCAACTGGAACGCAATCCGGACGCCGAGACCGCCATCGATCCGTATGCCGCCGAAAATCCCGCCGAGTTTTTCGCCGTCACCAGCGAGTACTTCTTCAGCGCCCCGGATTTGCTGCACGAGGCTTATCCGCAGGTGTACGCACAACTGAAGCTTTTTTACCGGCAAGATCCGCTGGGCCGCCTGAGGCAACTTCAGGCCACGGACCCGGTCTATCAAGCGCACGACTAAGGTTGTACACGACTTCTGGTACGTGGCGTCGACACAGGAATATGCCTATAATCGCCGCCACTTTTTGGTCAATCCGGCCAAGTGTTTTTGGTCAACTAACGGGGGCAACGCCCAATGAGCTACAGCAAGATTCCGGCTGGCAAAGACCTGCCGAACGACATCTACGTCGCGATCGAGATCCCGGCCAACCACGCGCCGATCAAATACGAAATCGACAAAGACAGCGATTGCCTGTTCGTTGACCGTTTCATGGCCACCCCAATGTTCTACCCGGCCAACTACGGTTACATCCCGAACACCCTGGCTGACGACGGTGATCCCCTGGACGTGCTGGTCGTGACCCCTTACCCGGTTGCTCCAGGCTCTGTGATCCGCGCCCGTCCGGTCGGCATCCTGAACATGACCGACGACGGCGGCGGCGATGCCAAAGTCATCGCTGTTCCACACGACAAGCTGTCCCAGCTGTACGTCGACGTGAAGGAATACACCGATCTGCCAGCCCTGCTGATTCAGCAGATCGAGCACTTCTTTGCGAACTACAAAGATCTCGAAAAAGGCAAATGGGTCAAGATCGAAGGCTGGGACGGCGCAGACGCCGCCCGTGCTGCGATCACCAAGTCGGTTGCTGCCTATAAAGGCTAAAAGCAGCCGCAAGCTTCAAGAAAAACCCCGGTGACCCGGGGTTTTTTGTGGGTGCTTGAAAAGCATCACTTAAACACCTTGTTTAACAGGGCTTGTTTTGGTGTTTTCTTGTTTAATTTTCCTCAAGAACGTCTTACATCCGGTCGTAAATTTCCCTCGAAATTTGAACGGTTCGTTTATTCAAAGCCTTATACCGCGCCAGTAGACTCGTGTTTATGAAAAAGAACACTAGCGGCCCTCGATTCAAAGCGCTCCTTGGATTAGCCAACATCACGACAACCGGGTTTGCCGATTTCCTGAACACGGCCCCGCAAAATGTCCATAACTGGTTCACCCGTGGTGTGCCCGCCCACTGCATGGAAGAAGTCGCCAGAAAACTGTCCGTCAACAGTGAATGGCTGAAAACAGGCGATGGCCCGAAGGACGCCACGCACCTGCGTCTGCACGACGAATCCGGCAATACCTTCGACGCACAGGCCATTCGCGGCGTCTACACGGTTATCGAGCCCACCGACGTCGAACTCCCCCTCTACAAGGAAACCGCCACAGCCCCCGGCTCCGGCAAAACCCACGTCGTCGAAGACCCGGGCCAATCGATCCGACTGCCCCGCAGCCACCTCGACTCCCTGGAGATCAACCACGCCGATGCGATCTGCATCCACATGATCGGCAACAGCATGGCCGAACGGATAGAAGACGGTTCTACCCTGGCCATCGACCGCGGCCTGACCCAGATTGTGGATGGCGAAATCTACGCCATCGAACATGACGGCATGCTACGCATCAGATACCTGCACCGAATGCCGGGCAACGCACTGCGATTGCGCAGCCATAACCGCGCAGAACACCCGGATGAAATCTTCAGGCCCGCGCAAATCGAAGAACAGAACATCAGGGTATTGGGCTGGGTGTTCTGGTGGTCAACGCTGAACAAACGCAGGCCGCCAGTGCCGTTTCTGTGACTCCGAGGCGTTTTCATCGCGGGCAAGCCACGCTCCCACAGGATCATGCAATACCTGTGGGAGCGTGGCTTGCCCGCGAATGCAATGGAAAATTCACCATGAAAGTCAGGGGTGCCACAGGACTCGCAGCTCACCGGAAAGCCCTACCCCACACACCAAGCTGGGAATTTCCCAAAAAAATCAGTATGCTGCGCCCCACATTTGCGCATCGACCCGCCACGCGGCTCAGATCGCACCGACCAGGCAGATGATTTTCTCGCCGAGTCCCACAGCCGGACGCAAGATCCGGGTGTACGTTTTGAAGGCTGGCGCGGTTTACCAAAAATAAACCAAGCCAGTCCCCGAGAAGCCGGCCACAAGCCGGCTTTTTAATTGTCCAAAAAAATCCTACCCCATCCGAGAATCCACCTGATAGCTTAGCTATTCCGGGGGATTCAGGCATTCCCCTGTCCGATGGCGTTCAATGCCATTTGACCTCATCCGACGATGAAGTGGGGGGACAGGTGGGGGGACAAAAGGGACGACAGGGGAAATCCAATGGGTAAGCTGAATCCGAAACAAGTCGAAAACCTAACAGAACCCGGCACCTATGAAGATGGTGATGGGCTTCGTTTGGTCGTCAAACCTACCGGGCGTAAATCCTGGCTACTTCGCTTCCAGCTCGCAGGTCGGCGCAGGGAGATGGGCTTGGGCTCATTCCCGGAAGTGAGTCTCAAGAAAGCCAGACTTGAAGCCAGCGCCAAGCGCAGTCAATTAAGCGATGGAGTAGATCCTCTAGCCGCTCGCGATATCGAACGCGCTGCTCAACGCGAAGCCCAACGAACCAGCGAGGCAAAACAGCTGAAATTCGAGACACTCGCGAAAGAATACTGCGAGGCCCACGGAGGCACTTGGTCAGAGAAGTGGCGCAAAGGCTGGCTGCGGAAGCTGGAGCTGTATGCCTTTGCCCAAATTGGCAAACTGTCTGCCGAGGAAATCGGCACACCCCAGGTGCTCAAGGTACTGCAACCTATCTGGGCCACCAAGACCAGAACTGCCGACGAGGTACGTGGGCAGATTGAGCAGGTTCTAGACGCCGCCAAGGCACGCAATTTACGAGAGGGCGAAAACCCTGCTCGCTGGCGTGGACACTTAGACAACCTTTTGAGTCGTGCTGAAAAGAAGAAGGCTAGAAAACGCTCGCACTTTGAAGCATTGCGCTGGCAGGACGTGCCCGCCCTGATGTCCAAACTCAGCGCAAACGCCACACCCGCCTCCTTGGCCGCTCAACTGCTGATCATGACCAGCGCACGTGCCCACATGGTGAGGTTTGCTCGTTGGGATGAGTTTGATTTGAAAGCTGGCACTTGGTCTCTGCCGGATGAACGCATGAAAATGCGCGTGGCCTTTGTCGTCCCACTTGCCGATGAGGCAATAAAGCTCGTGAGAGGCATTCCGCGAGCTGAAGGAAGCCCCTATCTGTTCCCTGGCCAAGGGAAGTCAGGAGTGATGCACACAAACGCCATACGCACGCTTCTGCACAACATGAAGTATGAACACATCACTCGGCACGGCTTTCGCTCTTCGTTTCGTGACTGGGCGGGTGAATGCACGCACTACCCACGAGAGGTTTGTGAAATGGCACTCGCACATGACGAACGCGACCAAACTGAAGGAGCGTATTCTCGCTCCGATTTCCTCGACAAGAGACGCGCACTCATGACAGATTGGGCTAAATTCATTTGCAAGCCCATAGCTGACAACACAAGTTCCACCAATCCATCTAAAAATATAAAAGAAGCTACATAAAGCAGCTGAAAACTGAGCAATCCAAAAAAGTATAACTGGGTGCGCCTACCTAGGAAACAATACTTCCTTTGAAACTAATCCGGCGATTCCATCGTGCTTAAACAACCCGAAATAAAAATCACTTTATGCCTTCCGCTCGACTGGAGCCAAACACCAAAGTCAGAATTAGAGTTTCTAATCGAACAATCCACCGCTAAAAAAGAGTTTTGCCCAGCAAATTTAGAAAACCAACCAGGATATAAACACTTAACTCTCCTCGGAATCGATGACGCCGCAAGAGAGGTGATTGAAACAATAACAAAACGATACATGATGTTCTGCAGAACGCTCCCAGCAGAAAGCAAAATCGCACTGGACCACATTCTTAAGAAGCTTTTAGAATCACAAAAATATAAAAGCACAGAAACCAAAAATAAATTAAAAACATTTCTCAATGACGATCAAATTGCCGCCTTCCAACACATAAAAAACGCTTATTCAAGCATCGCGATGGCCATCTTCCTTGCCCAAGAACTAGAAGGAGAAGGAGAAGGAGAAGGTAGCTTGGGAATAAAGATGTTGTACACCGGCTTACACGAGCTTTATTCCGGCACCCGACGATTCTTCAAAGAGCAAATCAAAACACGATCAGAAGTCGCCACAAAAGGAGGCCTTGCCCGCAAGGAGCACTACTTGCCCACCAAGCAAAAAGCTTGCGAGTTACTTAACACACTAGCTCCGCAAGAAGGCTGGAATGAAGAACTTGATGCATACAAAGCAATACTGCCAGAAATAAAAAAATACTTAGAGGAAAATGACATAAAGCGCCCCGCAATGATCAGCATCGAAAAGACATTGAGGCGCTGGATAAAAAATGATCCTATCGTTTCTGCTGCCGTTAGGATCGCCCAATTTCCAGCTCACAATAGCTCGACGGATTGATATCAATGCTCTCGCGGCCTTCCCACTGATCGCTCGCCTACCTTTGGCGAGTTCCCTTTACCAAATGTTCTTTTGTTCCCAGGCATGCAAGCACTTACATATCGATCCGCTTTCGTAAGGTAGATTACTGCCATCTCTTTAAGACTGCTAAGCTTTTCCGCCTCACTGTAGTGAATCATCCCGACACCACAGTGTCTGTATTTAGCCTTATTTCCATTGCAGTTATAATACACACCTTTCCCCTGAGTAATTACATTATTCCAGTACTCACCTATTAGTTTTGCAATAACAATATCCTGCCGCACCTTCGCTCCATCTAAAAAGAACATCATGTGGTAATGATGGCCTTTCTCCCTACCGTACTCGAGTTTCCATACGTACCCCACCATCCCCAAATCGGGGCACTTGTTTTTCAGGTAGTCGATAAGCTTTACCCGATGCTGAACAATTTGCTCCGTAACAATACGTAGAGCGTCTAATCTATCACTCGACCGGCTATAATCTTCAACTTCAAGCCTCCCTTTTCCATATGAAAAATCAACTCTCAACACCAGCAATCTAGAATAACGCGCAAACAAAGAATCTATGTAACTCAACAATCCCGAGTAATTCTTATTAGCTGCCCGCATATGTGCGGACATTTCCCGTCTGAATGCCCCGCCAGAGACCCACTCTCTGACCGCATCAACAAATCGATTTAGCCCACGAAAACATTCAGGTAATTCTGACTTCTCCAACCCGCATGGACTTGAAGGCTTTATTTTTCTATAGCACTCATAAAAGGCACTGACATAAGGATTGACTTTAAATAGCACCATCCCTCTTTCAAGCTCAACATAGTTAATTGTAACTGCTGATACAATACTCTTTTCTTCTTTACTTAATACCATCTCACCTCGATGCTTGAGCGACGCCAAACTAAAGATATCTCCTGATACTTTTTCCACCACACTTACAGCCCTCATGATCCTGCTAACAGAATCAAACAGCATGCCGTCCCCGCTAAAACACGAATACCCTACCTCCTTTATTGGATCATAAAACTCCTCAACGACTTTTTCTTTATAAGCATCGACAAACTCCAACTCATTAAAGCTCATATCCCCGCCACACCCATAGTCAATATAAAACATCATTACGCTTGCTCTCTAGTACACCTTAATTCTTTATCTGACGCTTACCCCCTTCAGGCACATATAGCTTACTTGACTAAAACACCCCTCCACCTCCAACATCTCTAGCGAACACCTTTCATTAACGACCTGACATCCAGCCAATCATTCAATACCCATATCCAAATACACGACTACAATCACTAAATATATTCTAGATATTATCTAATAACATATAAACCAATATTGACACCTCCCCTTCACCCCAGAGACAACATAAACAAAAAGCCAAGGCACACCCAAATCGAGCTTTAATTAACTCAATAATCTTTCAACGTTAGTACGCAAAACGACTTATATTTAGATGGGCCTATCGTGAGCTTTTTATCTAAACCAACCCTCACCCCAAAGAATTATCAACCAGTGATTCAATCCATTTATTAATGCTCGATTCCAACCAGCCTACCGCTGAACTACCAATTTTCATCGGCTTAGGGAACGAGTGGTCGTAGCGCGGTGACGCAGGGTTCATACGGTCATAAATCGTTGACCTCGACAACCCCACACGATCCAGCACCTGCTTAAGGCGTAAAACCCTAGGTTGGGTAGTGCTACTTCCTACCATTTTGTAAGCTCCAGACTGCGTTGGTACGCGATAGGACCACTCTAAAGAGTTTCCCTTGTCCAGAAAATTACTTGTGCTTACGTCGAAGTTTTACCGAGTCGCGTCAACACATCAGTCGGGTATCCACGGCTGTTTACCTCGCGAGCGTGCGCGTGTACGGGCAGGCGCATGCGCGCACGCATTGGCTCGCCAAAAAAGTTAGTTCTCAGACAACGACTTAGTTCTCATGTCAATTTCCAGCAGAAAATGTCTTTTCATAATCTTGTCCAACTCAATCCATGCCAATCCTGCAAGATCCAAACAGATTCCAAGGCCCGACCCAAAGCACAATTCAAGCCATAGTCTAGATATACGCAGCAACTATTCGACAGATGGTCAAATGGCGAAAACCCACTATCTGAAGTGCCACAACAAAATATGATGGGAAAATCCATCAAAAATCGCAGTTAACGAAATTTCAGCCATACATCACAACCTTGTACCTCTGCGCATCCAGCATCCCTCCAGACTCGACAGCTCACCATTCAAGCAGATCGCCTTGGCGATCTGCTTGATGAGCTCTATGCCCGAGCAATGACTTCATCTCAACTCTCTATAGGAACCCCTGCACATGACCACTCAATGCCCACGCTGTCACTCCAACACTGTCATCACCAGGGATTTAGCCATGAAAGTCGGCGCCCTTATCGGAACCGTCGGTGGTACCGCCCAAGGTGTCACAGCCGCGATGGGAGGTGCCGAGGTTGGCGCTGTCATCGGCGGCGTGGCCGGTCCCGCTGGTGTCGTTGCTGGCGGCATGGCCGGGGCCATTCTCGGCGGATTAGCCGGAGCGGCAACCGGCTGTATTGCGGGCGCCAAACTCGGCGAAATCATCGATGAGCGGGTTCTGGACAATTACGGTTGTCTCGATTGCGGACTGTCATTTAGCAGCCGTCACTCCGTTTGAGCTGTACATCGCCCACTTAACGCAACTGCTAGTCCCCATCTGATCCATCACTACCCCCTCTCCATTACCATCCTGCGCGCCGACTCGTCCCTGCTGAACGTTCAGCGGCCTCGACGCGCGCCTATGAAAAGGAATCATTCCCGTGGCTCATCTCGTCGAACAAATGGCCTACGTTGGCGCTACCCCTTGGCATGGCTTGGGAAGCCGCCTGACGCAAAAACAACCGCTGGAAGTCTGGCAGCGCGAAGCCGGTATGAACTGGCAAATCCAGGACAGCCCAGTGCATTTCAAATCAGACAATATCGGCACTCTGGGCTCGATCCACTCCTTTCCGGAACAGAAGGTGCTGTACCGCTCCGACACTAAAGCGCCGTTATCGGTGGTTTCTAATCGATATCAAGTGGTGCAGCCGCGCGAAGTTCTGGAGTTCTACCGAGACCTCACCGAGGTTTCAGGGTATGAACTGGAAACCGCCGGAGTGCTCAAGGGTGGGCGCAAGTTCTGGGCGCTTGCCAGAACGGGCCAAGAGACCGCGCTGAAGGGGAATGATCAAGTGAACGGTTATTTGCTACTGGCCACCTCTTGTGACGGCACACTAGCCACCACCGCGACTCCCACCACTGTTCGCGTGGTCTGCAATAACACACTGACAATCTCTCTGAACGGAAATACCCGCGCCATCAAGGTTCCGCATAACACGCGCTTTGATTCCCAGGCAGTGAAGAAACAACTAGGCATCGCCGTCTCCCAATGGGATGAGTTTATGTATCAGATGCGCGCACTTGCGGAACGTAAGGTTCAGTGGACTGAGGCCATGAGCTTCTTCATGGAAGTGCTGTGCGACACCAATGCGCATGACCCCATTCCTAATGTACTGCCCAACAAACGAGCTATGGAGAAGGTACAAAACCTGTACGAAGGTAAAGGCCGAGGATCTGAAATGGAGTCCACTCGCGGAACAGCATGGGGTTTGCTGAACGCGGTGACTGAATACGTGGATCATGAAAGGCGCGCTAAGAGCTCTGAATATCGAATGGATTCGGCATGGTTTGGGCAAGGCGCAGTAATTAAACAGAAGGCACTCAATGCAGCTTTACAACTCGTTGCGTGAGCCACAGCACTACCGAGTGCTCCCACCTAAAGGGGGGGGGCAGAGTCATTCAATCCCGCCCCCCCTCAAGTCTGTGCTAACCACCCTTCAGTGCTTTCACGCGTTCGTGATAGGAATACCAGCATGAAATATCCCAAGCTCAAAGTCGGTGAAACGCCCGACACCTATGCCATGGAGTCACCGGTCACCGAGGCCGACATTTTGCAGATGGCTCAACAACTCGCGATGTATCGACTGTCTAAAGGGCGGGCGCTGACTGAACGTAGACTCGTCTTCGGTCACCTACAAACGCTTCTACAATTCCATAATTACGAAGTCTTTGCTTTGTTAATGCTCGATACCGAGCACCGGGTTATTGGTTTCAGAGAGCTATTCAGAGGCCCCTTTGAAGGGGCCAGCGTGTATCCACGGGAGGTGGTGAAAATCGTACTGGAGCACAACGCTGCGGCCGTGATCCTAGTTCATAACCAACCCTCTGGCGCACCAGAATCCAGCCAGGCCGATCGCGCATTGACAACTACCCTTAAAAACGCCCTCAACATGGTTGGAACTCGGATTTTGGATCATGTCCTAGTGGGCTATGAAGGTTGCGTATCAATGGCAGAGCGGGGACATCTGTAAGGTGTCGCCTCCCCTTGGCAGGCACTAAGCGATCCAATCCGGCAGGTGGTGCATACGACTCTAGACGAAGCGAGAATCACCTTTACTCAAGGAAGCACCCATGGATTGATGCGCACCCTCATCACAATTTTCACTTTCGTCGGGGCACTGGCGAGTGCTTCAGCTGTAGTGCTGACTGTAATCCCGATCCTGCGATTTCCGCCGATCTTGATCGTCGCAGGTATCGCTTTACTGCTCTTTGAACTGACGTGTACCCAGTACAACCTAGGTATAAGTAGCTCTGATAGGTTTGAAAAAGCTCTTGCCATGTAGGAACAATGTTCCCAATATGAGCTAGACCGAACGAAGCGGCACCCCCAACAGTGACGGAGCAGGACGACATGACCATCAAAAAGCAAGCCAAGCCTACTGAAGCACTTCAGAGCTTCGAGGTTTTCTATAACGGCGAGCTGTTTCAAACCGTCGAGTTTTCCAGCCTCCGCAAGTGCAACAACTGGCGCGAAAAGAACCTAGAGACTCCGTTCCTTTATGTGATCAAAACCCCTAACTGCAACCGTGAGAGCTGCATTGAGCTGTCCAAGCGTTATTTCTCAACCAAGCACCGCGTGTACCCGGAACTATTTGAGCGCCCTGCGTGGGACGTAGTGACCGAGGCCGAACTGCAACAGCTTGAAGAGACTCGCATTGTGCGGGAAAACCGCGAGCGGACAGGGGTACCGCTTTCTGTCCAAGTCGGCGGCGGTAAATACGACGTAACCATCGTTCACTTTGACAAGCCAATGCGTGACCGCGTTGAGATCATCAAGGGCGACCTGAGCCGAGAAGAAGCTTACGAGTTCATTCGCAACTTCGGCAGCGATACCGTCACAAAAGTAGAGACACCAACAGAAGAGGGAGTGAGGCCAGTGACCAAAATGAATCAAACCGAGCGCCAGCAACTGATCCTGAGCACGTTACTGGACACCATCAAACCAGAAAACACAGGCTGGAGAAAAATCGTCAAGGCCATTGAAGCGCTGCACGTGGTCGAGCCAGACGGATGGCTAGAAGTGCGCGACGTGCTTCAATACGCCTTGGATCAAGGCCGAATTGCTCGCCCTAAGTTCGATCCGCATGCCGATGACGAGTATTACTTTTCAGTTACTCCGGTTACGCCTAGCACCCCGAAATCTGAGGAGTAAGCACCGGCTGTAGGCCCGTAAAAAGTAAGAACCGGTGACGAATTTTGGCGTGTATCCGGGATACGGAATTGAAGACATGTACTCTCGAAAGCCAGACGCCTCATTGCACGACCCGTCCCCGGCCTACTTGCGCGGCCTTCTGGAGACGGCAGGCATCACTCAAGAAGCAGCAGCGACTGCACTCGGCATCACTGACCGCGTTATGCGCTACTACTTGAGCAGCCAAGAGTCGGCCACCTACCGACCAGCGCCCTATGCAATCCAGTATGCACTTGAGCAACTGGCGGTACACGCTGCGAAGAAGCGAAGCGTGAAAGGTGCCTGAGTACTTTGGGACGGGGGGCGCCGGCCCTTTCAGACGGAGAAGGTAAACGCCTGATCCAATCAGTGAACACGGCGCCAACTTGACGTGATCTTGATCCTGACGCTTTGCTCCACTTCCTGATTGACAGGCTCCTCAACTGGGCGCACGACACGAATAGCATAATTGGTGGAGTCTTTATGCTTTGAAATCTCAAGCGCTTCGCCCTCAACCGCCCCCATTTCTCGAAAATAGCTGGTCATGTAAGTGATGCGATATTCGTTACGGGTGCCCTTCGCATCATGAAACTTGTTGTTGTAATAGACGAACCGAAATCGTCGCAGGGTCCCAGATTCATCCACGCACTCTATCCATGCATCAGGGTTCTTGATGGCGGGGTCAAGTGGGGGCAGAAAAGAAAGCAGTTCTGCTTCAGATTTCGGGATAAGGATACCGCCTTGGTGTCCGCCGGTAGCGCCTACATCGTTGGCACTCAGAGTCTTACTGAAGGTTTTTTTTGTCATATTTTCTCCGGTGCAATTTCGAGTGCCCGCTTAAGGTCGGTTGCATCCCTTGACGAAACTGGAACACTTTCATTCGCCAACTCGCTCTTCCAAAGGGATCGGTCGATCATTACTTCCTCAACAGTATCCTTATAGAAAAGGCGATATACGGTGACAGGTTGAGTCTGGCCACGACGGTGAGCCCTGGCGCTTGCCTGCGCCTCCAGCGCCGGGTTCCAAACGGGAGTGAAATGGATTACCACTGTTGCTGCGGTAATATTCAAACCCGCACCGGCGGCTTTGGGATTCAGGACCAAGCATCCGGGACCATTATGGGCCGAGAAGTCGTCGATGATCGTTTGGCGCCCCTCCTGTGGAGTCGAGCCATTGATCGCCCCCCAATAAGCATCTGGAAAGCCTGAAAATGCGTCTTTCAACAGGTCTCCAATTCGATTGAAGAGCGCAAAAACAATGACTTTTCGTCGATGGAAGAATGCCTCTTGGAGGAGAGTCACTGCTCGCTCCATTTTTGGGGTCATTAGGGGATATGCATTGGTAGGCACAACCCTCGAGTCCTCACCGTCGGAATCGCTTTCTTCGTCACGACGTAACCAAGGATGTGCGCAAACCAGTTGTAGCTGAAGCGTAGCCACTAATGCTCCTGCCACAGGGTACTTCGCGAGCGTGGCCTCCCGGACCATCAGGTAGTGTTCAGCAAGCTGATCATCCAGCTCGAGAGGCAGGTCGATATTGATTCGCTCGGGCAGATCACCGGCAACATCAGCCACTCTACGCATGAGAATTACGGGATCCGTGAAGCGTCCGACTGCCTGCGCCGATTCGATGCTGTCCGGATAGGCTGCTTCGAACTCACATCGCGAACCAAGCAATCCAGGAATGGCAAAGTCTGTCAGTGACCAAAGATCAAGAAGGCTGTTTTCCACTGGAGTTCCGGTCATCGGGATGGTCCGTCGACGCGGAATGGCCGCTATTGCGCGCCGCCGGTTCGAGTCTGGATTCTTGATAGCCTGAGCCTCATCGCAGATTACCCAAGACCACTCGAAAGAGGAGAAAATCGAGATGTCATTGACCATCGTGTCGTAGGTCGTAATCACTACACTTGCCTTTTGAAGCTCTCGATAGATCCCAGCTCTGTTGGGGCCGCGATGCACCATCAAGGTCATTCCGGCCGCGAAGCGCTCAAACTCCCGCACCCAGTTGGCGATCAGGCTAGTGGGACAAACAATCAAGGCTGGGATACTGGCCTTGGGTGGATCCATCAGCAGTAGTGCAATGATCTGGAGGGTTTTTCCCAGCCCCATCTCGTCGGCAAGAATTAATCCGCCCGTATGCCTGATGGTCTCCCACATCCAACGGACACCACGCGCTTGGTAGGGAAAAAGCGTTGCGGTCAGTCCGGGGACGGCAATCTCGCCTTCAAGATCCTCGGCCACAACTCTCCCGGCCCTGAGAAACGCCTCATCGGGCTCTGCAGCTATGACCGCGCCTGCATCGCGTATCAGCCTGACGGCCTCACTGTAAGGTAGGTTGTCCGGAGCGAAGCCACGTAACAGTTCAACAAATAGGCTCGCAGCATCTCGAGGAAGAGGCCGGATTGTGGATCCATCTACCACCCATGTATGACAATTGCTGGGCGCACGATGAACACTTCTATCCCCCCGCACCACACGAACACCTGCAAGACGTGCCACGATGCTTTGTCCAACCCTATCAATAACAATCAATGGGTCAATGACTCGCTCCGAAAGCGTAAAACCATCGGGTGTGCAGCTCCGTAGCGCCTCGAAAGCCTCTGGAAGATCTGAAATATCAGTCATGGATGTCCCTCCTGAAATCCCTGAGCTCTTCGATGCTGTAGGGCAACGGGCGCCTCGTGTGGGCCGCGCGATGACAGTTTGGGCAAAGCGGAACAAGATCGATGAGAGGATCGTATGGCCGGGGCTCTTTCAGCAATGCAAGCGGCTCAAGGTGGTGAACCTCGATGATCGAACCAGCCTCACCATACTCCAGCCTCGGCTGCAGACCGCAGGCTATACATTTTTCACCGTGGATACGGATACACAGAAGCCTGTTGCGAGGGTTTCGCTCCCGGCGCTGGATAACCGATTGCAGGATTGCACCTTCGAAGGCAGGAGCCTCGTCAACTATGGGATCTTCAACGACGTCATATCCAATTAGCTCGGCCATGGAGGCCATCATCGGCACGATCACATCACGGCAAGTGGCAATGATCTCGGCATCATCATGTGGTTGCGCCAAATCACGAATTTTCGCCGTCATCTGAAACGCACCACTCGTAACACACCAGTCCAAGATGCTCTGCCCTTGGACTTCGATCTCGATATCTGACCGGATAGACGCCACTAAAGCGCGAGCCAGCTGTACATCCTCCGACGACGCCTTCCTGATCTGCCCGATAACTTGTCCAGAGAAATTTCCGAAAGACAGACTGACCCTATGCCCCCTCAATCCATAAGGACGAAGCTCAGCAACGGGACCGTGTTTCTCGTCAAGATCTCCAAACCATATTCTGAGTCCAGATCGAAGACCACTGTGATCAACCGCTGCGGCAATCGCCGCACCGGTTCCATCTTCAAGCTCACTCAGGATTAGATCCTTCTTACCTGCAATCATCTCAGGCTTCTTCTTCGGCGATCAGCTCACCCAGCTCTGGGTCCGGAAAATTACGTAGTAGCTTATGCAAATTTCTCGAAATTTCGCTCCGAATATCCTCGAATATCGGCTCCATCTCTGCGTTTGTGTTGTTTTGTTCAGCCACAGAGAACGCCCACAGAAGCAAGTCCATTCCATCGACTGCGAATCCATTTGCAGCCGCCCGCTTATAGATTTTCTGGTAAAAATCGTGATGTTTATTCAGCAACACTGCCGGGACATGGCCACTATCACCTGCACTACGGAATGCCGGCTGCCAAAGCTCGCCAGTAGTGATGTCTTCGACCGCCTCGACGTAGACGGTTTCGGGACTCACATTGCTCTGAATGGCCAGTTTGAGCTTGATCTTGGAGCCCATATTGTTCGAGACAATCGCAGATTGTGCAGCAGGATCGACAGAGGCAACCTGCGGCTTGCTGGCGTTTCCCGTTTCAGCAATGTTCTTGTTCGCGCTGGTATGGTCGATTTTGTGGGTGTTCGCATGTTCACGGTTTTGCCTGCGATAGCGCTTACCTGCTTCACGGTATATGGGCTGAAGTAGCTCGCGCAGGCCATCCTCAAGATCGGGATGAAAAAGGATACGGGACTTCTTGACATCGATCCGGAACGCGTCATCAAGCTTGTGACTGAAGTCGAATTCGATGCGCAACAGGGAGGTGTGAGGTTCGGGGGCACCGAAAACCTCCAGCCAACTGCCATCCTGGATAAGCCGACCTTCGCGATAGACGTAAAAACCTTGCGACCGGTTCGAAATACGCGCATGGGTCTTTTCTTCATCTTTAGTCATGTCACTGCGATGCGGCAAAATCCAGGCCCGGATGTTTGCTATTTCCTCAGAACCGTCAGGTAGCTCAACGAGTAGTTTTTGTTTTACCGGCGATAGGACCTGTTCGGAGCGCTTTGGATAGAAGGGGTTCCAAGGCTCGACGGGGGTCTGATTAATAAAGATTTCGACGTCACGCTCACGCTCGTCTGTTTTGTCGAGGAAGCGGTGATAAACAAGTGAAAGGTGCTTGGCCAAACTTTCAGCAAGCCTGTTGACCGCTGCCTTCTCCTTAGAGCCACCTGGATCATAGTCCTTGGTCAAAATCCTGTCGCACTTCTCCCAGATGACAAGCGTGCCTTTTTCTCCGCACAACTCATCGAACATCTCACGCTCATCTGAGGTAATCGGCTCTCGAAGCATCTCCCACTGATTTCTCTGGGCGACATGCTCGAGATCCCAAGCAAGCTTTGCCAGTTCTTGGTCTGGCGCCTTGCGCGAAATCAGGGAGTACTTGAGGCAGACAGAACTAGAGGCGGTTTTCAGACCCAACCCAAACTTGCCGAGACTCTCAGGATTTTCACGTTCGGGAGCACCGTAACGCATTGCCCGATGGATACCATCGGCGTTCATGCCTTCCCCGTTATCGCCAAAATAAACCAGTTTACGCCCATCCTCGCGGAGGATTATCTCGACATTAACCACGTCCGCCTTAGCAGCAATCGAGTTATCGATGATGTCTGCCGCAGCCGTCCTGACGTTGTAGCCTGTATCTCGGAGACCGAAGATCAGACGCGGGGCATCAGGTTCATTGATCAGATCGCTCACTCTGTAATCCTTCTGTATTCCGGGCATATTGTCGAAAAAAACCGACCCCATTGCTCTGGCCCCCATGGAAGGCCCGATTTTAAGGGCATGGCATTCAACCGAGAGACTTCCTTGAAGAGCGCCGATTTCAACCATGTCCTGGTGTATCTCGAAGAGCACCCTTGAGTAGAATAAGCTCACTCAAGGAGATGTGAAGCATGTCTGTTTTTGTTACGGAGTCGTCTATTAGCCTGATCGAGCAAATTCTCCAGAATTGCCCGAAGATCGCGATCAAGAAGCTTTCGAATAATGATCGAAAATGGGCCGATGGGCCAAAGAACAATGATCAAAAATGGGCCGATAAGCCAAAGACCAACCACCAAAATGGCCCGTATATCCCCATTGACCTACGAGAGGATTCATTTTTTCCGGACCTCTCTAATGCAACCACAAGTGCGGAGCACATTTACGATTGCCGCATCCAGACATACTGGGTTCGTACGGGAGAAGTCAAGAGGTCACGACTGGTAAACTATTCAAATAAGGGCAAAAAATCAGGACAGGAAAATCATTCAAAAAAAAGCACTGAGTGCCATCTGACAGGTGTACCAAAGAAAGAGTTTGCTGGTATCGCTCCTGCTTCATGGTTCCTCGCAGGCCGACATGAAGACGCGTCTGGAGTGACCTACCACTGCCTGGTAATTGATTCCGCAGATGAAGAAGGCTCAACGTATATCGAGACCACATTTGAGCTGGATTCAGCATTCGAGTGCAGACTCATCGATGTGGAGCATGCCATCCGTCCAGACGTGGCCTCTCGCGATTTTATCAAGGAGTTGCTCCAAGCCTTGGCGGCGGGACGCATTGAAAGCCTTTGGGCAGCTTGCGCATTTCCGAAATCTGCTGAGCTGGCCGCACTGGCACAGACTGAGTTCTTAAGAAAGTCCGAAACGGGAAATTCGGGTAAACCGAGAAATTTGAACCCGTTTAAGCTGGAGTGCCCCGGTGATGCCCTAATGGAGATCAGCAGGGATATCGAGTACCGCTTGTTCCGCCAACATTCGGCTCGCCACTACTCGGCAAAACTGCTTCACATGCTGTCGGGAGGCAAGACTCCTCCAGACTTGGCGACTGTGGTCACGGAGCTAGTCACCAAGTTCGATGATATCTACAAAGAAGTAATGGTCAGCGCCGGTCAACGTGCAAAAAGCAGGGCAGGCTATTCTTTCGAGCTGCACGTCAAGCGAATGCTGACCGATGGCGGCATCCCCTTTCAGGAACAGCGCTTCATCGGCAACCAGCGGCCCGATTTCATCCTGCCATCTCTGAAGACCTACAAAGATCCAAATCGAGACCGTGATGATGCGCTCATCCTGAGCCTCAAGACATTGCTGCGCGAGCGCTGGAAGCAGGTGCTAAGCGAGAACAAGGCTTCCGACTTGTACCTTGGCACCGTTGACGAAAGTATTACCGGAGCAACCATTGAAGAAATGCGAGAAAATCGCATCTACTTGGTTGTACCCGAGAAGCTCAAAGACTCCGCATATACAGAGTACAGCGGTCATGAAAATGTGATCACCTTCCGAGACTTCTTTAGAACAGAGCTTAGAAGGCGGCGCACCATCTGGCTCAACAAGGGGATCAAGGTGCAGTTCAAGGACTCGTAATCTTGGTGTCGCCGACAATGGAGGCTGCTAGGGACTTAAGCGATTTTTCAGCGTCTTCCCGCAAAGCACATTCGTAGACGATGAAGACACGCCACCCCAAAGCTCCAAGCTGAATACAGCTCGCTTCATCTCTGCGCTTGTTAGCGGCGAGCTTCTCCCTCCAAAACTCGGTATTGGTTTGGGGAAGTTTGAAGTATCGGCACTCGTGCCAGTGCCAGAAGCAGCCATGCACAAGAATGGCTGCTTTCCACTTCGGTAACACAAGGTCAGGTTTTCCGGGCAGACTCTTGTCGTGCAACCGGAACCTGAAGCCTTGCGCATGCAAATAACGCCGAACCTGCATCTCGGGTTTGGTGTCTTTTGACCGAATTCCGGACATCATCTGGCTCCGTTTCTCGGAGCTGACAACATCTGTCATGCAGTAGCTTCTTGCTCAAACAAGTCAGCAATAGCTAGCTTCGGGTCGTGCGTCCGGGCGCTGTGGAGAATTGCCTCGACGTGCGGACGCATCAACTGCGCGATTGCCCTTACTTTGGGCACCACCACCGCATTACCAAATTGTTTGTATGACTGCGTATCCGAAACCGGAATATCGAATAGAGGCTCCCCTGGCATGTCGAAGCCCATCAGCCGGGCGCACTCGCGGGGAGTCAATCGACGCGGACGCTTACCGTTTTGATGCACTAGAATCTCGGAACCGTCTTTGTAGTATCTCGCAGAAAGGGTTCGGGTCACGTCATCCCTGCCATTGATACCGAATCCAAAACCGTTGCCAGCGGCTTTGTGTTTGTCGGCGTAAGCCTGTAGGTAATCCCAGAGCTTAGGGGTAAGGGTATATTTCTCGGCGACCGCAGCTAGGTCGCCTGTAGTGAAGGGAGATTCAGCTTCTTCATCCCCGTTCTCCGGATGAAGGATATCTCCTAGAACCGGGGAGCTTTCTGGCAAAACAAGTTGGTCGAAGTTAAACGGTACGTCGTCGCGGAAACCCACAATGAAGATACGCTCACGATGCTGGGGGACCCAGTGCTGAGCATCCACAATACGAAAATGGACATTGTAACCAAGCTCGTCCTTGAGGGTTTCCATGATGGTTTGGAACGTCCGCCCCTTGTCGTGCCCCTTCAGGTTCTTAACATTTTCTAGCAGGAATGCAGCAGGGCGGTGATGCTCGATAATTCGGGCCACATCAAAAAACAAGGTTCCTTGAGTCTTGTCCTGGAAGCCATGGGCACGTCCCAACGAGATTTTTTTGGACACACCAGCAATCGAAAAAGGTTGGCAGGGGAACCCAGCGACAAGCACATCATGCTCAGGAATTTCGGAGGCTTCAATTTTCGTGATATCACCAGCCACATCATGGTCACAGTCGAAGTTGGCCTGATAGGTCATTCGGGAATACTTGTTCCACTCACTGGTGAAGACACAGCGGCCACCTGCACCCTCGAATGCCTTGCGCATACCACCGATACCGGCAAACAGATCAACAAAGCGAAAGGCTGCGTCTTTCCTGTCGCCATGGGTACGATTCGCACGGGCAATACGCTCATTCATCACCTTGATAGCCAGCTTTTCTGCTGGAACCTGACCTTTCTCCCAGCGATAGACGCTGCTTTTCGACTTTCCAGTCAGCTCCATCACATCCTCGATGCTCATACCGGCTTTTTCGCGCAATAGAGCAAAGGGCTGGAAAATTTCGTGGGTGGTCATCTTCGATCCTCTGGGAACACTTTTCTCATTTTGCGCATTCTGAATATTGGAAACCGATATGGCAAGCAGTCATGCAGGTCTTACGTTTTTTGTTGCTTGAGCAGAAACTCGGGATGAAACTCTTCGCAGGAGTCTGCCCCATATGCCTCCTATCTTGAGGAATGCAGACCACAGTACAATTCGAAGTCAGCACGGCTCCCGACTACGGAATTCCATACGCGAGGTAAGCATGGGGGGATAAATGGGGGGCCAGTCACATTGAAAAATAAAATATTGTTAAAAATCAACAACATATACAACACATAAAGCCGGCCACAAGCCGGCTTTTTAATGCCCGAAAATAAGTCGTTATCCGAGAGTTTCAGTCACGGATAACTAAACCCCTTAACCAACGTCAACTCCCCCACCGCCCGCATCGGCACCAGGAATGTTTCCATCTTCTCACTCGGCGTCCCCTCCTCGGTAATCACCGTCACCTGCGCCGTGGTCAACGGTTGCACCGCCTCCTCCTGCCCTTCTTCATCACTGCGATAGCCCCCGCCGAAGTAGTTCACATACACCAGATACTGCCCTTTGATCGGTGCCGGCATGGCGAAGATTTCCGGGCCGTAGCCGGTGGTGACGTCGACATCGAGTGCAGCGCCGTTGGGGGCGACGCGGTCGCCGTACCAGATGTGCGCACCGTCGGGGGTGATGAGGTGCAGGTCCAGGTCCGTGCCGTCGCTGTCCCAGGCCAGCAGCACTCGCAACTTGGCGGGGGTGGCTCCACTACTGGCGTTCAGGAATTGCGTGCGTTGGCGTTGTTGGCCGTCAGGGCTGCGGATTTCGACGCTGTTGCTGCCGTTGGGGAATGAGAACGGTCGATCGAAGCGGCCGGCGGGGTCGATTTTCAGTGGCATGCTGACGCCGTTGACGATCAGCCGGCCGGGGTCGTTGGTCTTGGGGGGGGCTTTGATCTGGCCGCTGATGCGCGCGGTGTTGGCCTGTCCTGCCGGGGTGTTGACCGAAGAGGCCGGGTAGTTGACGGTCTGGCGGAAGTTTTCGCCCTCGCCTTCGGGCGCGCCGGTGCGCCAGCCACCGACCGGGGTGTCGAGTTTGACGCCTTGCGCCATTGCCGGCGGTAGCGCCAGCAATGAACAGAGCAACAGCAAGACCTGTGGATAACGGAGTGTCATGGTCTATTCCAGCAAAAGGTGGCGGGCGAGCCCTTCGATGTAGGTTTCATCCTGGCCATTGGGGTGTGCTTCGAAGGCCAGGTGCAGGTATTCGTGGGTCAGGTCGAGGCGGTCTTGCAGCGAGAGCACGCCACGCACGTAGATACGCTGGCGTTCACGGTCGACATAGGGCCGACCGAAGGTCAGGCGGCAGACGGCGAACGTGCTGACTTCGTTGTAGCCGGTTTCGCTTTCCAGCGTCGGGCGCCAACTGCGCCGCTGTTTCTGCAGCCAGTCCTGTGCGGCAGGCAGTGCTTCGCAGGAAGCGATGGGATTGTCCCAACGGCTGAGGCTGGCGCGTCGATAGGCGTGCAGCAGAATGGTGTCGTAGCGTTGGCCGGCGCTGGCCTGCTCGATGGCTTGCTGCCAGGACAGCTTGTCCGGCCCGGGTTGATCGGAATGGTAGGTAACACTGCTGCCGGCCAGCACCAGATCGCTGGTCCAGGCGGCGATAGTGCGTGCTTCAACGGACGCGGGACGGGGGGCGACCCGCTGGCGCTGGCTGCTGTCGTCAATGCTCAGGCAATCGCCGTGGCGCGTGGCGTTTTGCAACAGGTAGGTGCGGATGGCCACGGCCAGGGCTTTGGCGGCCTCGACGGGCTCGGGGGTCGCTTCTCGCTGAAGCACGCGGGCGACATATTCTTCACGATCCAGGCGGGCGACGAGTTTGCCCTGGAGTAAAAAAAGCTCGCCGTCACTGTGGATATCCAGCTGATTGCCGTTGGCGAACTCGACACGATAGTCGCCCCGCAACGGCCCCGACGGCACTTCGCTGCTTCCCGACAATACCCGTTCAAGTGGATAGCGGGAGAACAGGCTGACTTCAACACAACGTCCCGCGTCTGCGGGCCACTCAACAGGCACGACTGCCGATAACGCCGCAGCATAATCGCGCAAAACCCGCTGACTGGTCCCGCGTCCACCCGCCCAGATCGGCGAGCCGTCCGCCGTCCAGCCCGCGAACCCGCCCTGACGCGACGCAACATCCTGATCCCCCAGCCAGCTCCAGGTCTTCACTCGCAACCGGCTGCCGAGCTCGCCCACGACGTTGCCGTCAGCGGCGTTGAGGATCACGTCGAGCAGCACCCGTCGCGCCTGTTCCTGCGCCGGCATCACCGCCAGCATGCGCAACAACTCCGCGACCGAAACACGGGTAGCAGGCTGCAACGACCGCACATTCAATAACCACGGCGGCGCCTGCCGCGCTTGCCAGTACGTCCGCCAATCTGCATCGGTAATGCCCAGGCGCGCCGGGTCAAAATACAAGCCGCAGGATTTCACCAACGCCTGATCCCGCTCGATCTTGCCTCCCGCAGTGCAGCAATACACTTCCTCTTTCGACTGCCCGCGACATTCATAAGCCGGCTCACGGGCGCCGGTGTCCACCAGCCAGCCATACACAAACAGCTTCCACACACTGCCCAGCGGTGCCTGCAAGGTGTCGGGCAGCGGTTCGCGGGCCAGCAGCTGTGTACGGCTCAACGACAACAGCTCACCCTTGAATGCCAGACGTAACGGTTCGTCCTGCGCCAGGGTCAGCACAGGGATCAAACACAGCAACAGGCAGACCAGAGGCCGGAACATGTCAGTGGACCGTGACCTGACCGAGCGCCGGTTTCTGTTCCTGAGCCTGATGCTGTGGCGCATACACCTGGGTGAAACGCACTGGCGGCAAATTGAACTGGCCCTTCTGCGAGAAACGCACCAGATGCCGAAGCCGCAATTCACCGCTCAGCGCATCCACCGGCACCGCGTAGGCCAGTTGCCCCGGCTCGAAACGGGCCTTTTCCAGCGCCGTCGGCTCGGTGCCCGCCTTGCCCATGAGCTTGATACCCCAGGTGGTGCGCTCGACATCGGCGCCCGGTGGCAGCGGCACTTCGAGCAGGCCATAGCGCAACGGTCTGGCAGCCTTGCCGGTGAGGATCACTTCATCCAGATACAGGCTGTCGCTGGACAACGGCGTGGCGCCGACCGGCTCCAGCTTGAAGGTGAAGGCTTCGTCACCCGGCACCAGTCGCGACAGGCGTCGGGTGATGCTGAGGGCCATCGGCTCCACCGGCGGCTGCCGGGTCTGGAAACTCAACGCGGCTCGCAGCGGCCGCTCTTGTGTCCCGGTCAACGACAACACCGCAGGCACGGGCGAAGCCCCTTCCCATGTCCAGTACATCTCACCGGTATCACCGTGTTTTTTCTTCCAGCCTTCACCGGGCGCCAGCGCGAGGATGGGCGAGGCCTGTTCGATGCTGCGTTGCAACCAGGTCAGCGCCAATGCGCGTTCCAGCGTCGATTGTTGCGGGAGCAAGCGCTGCAACAGCGATGTCGCGCGAGCCTGATCGAAGGGTTGCAATGACAGGTTCAAGGCCTCTGCAAATGGCTGGGAACTGACGGCCAATCGCTGCTGCGCGTCGGGCATTTGCCGAGTGAATGCGTCCGGCGCGGTGACTTTCGATTGCTTGGCCAAAGAGGCGGTCAACACCCGAGCCGCCGCCAAACCAAGCGCTGAATCCGGATCGCTCATGACGAGGCTGTCTTCGCCATCCTCCATCAGATTCGCGGCGTTGCCCTCACCCGCTTTCGCCAGCTCCTCGATCAAACCACTGAGCAAGGTATTCACCGGCAGTTGCATCTGCCTGGCGAACGACAGGATCAGCGCACGCTGCAACAGCGGCGTGTTTTTCGACTGCTTGGCGTAAACCTCCAGCACCCGCAGCCAATGCTTCGGTGGCAGGCTCAGCTCCAGCACTTTGCTCGCGTGCCAGTCGGCGTAATACGCGTAGGCGGTGAGGAACGCATCCGGCTCGCCGTCCATGCCCCACCAGGTGAAACTCGCCGAAGGCCCGGCCATTTGCACCAGGCGCAAGCGGCTGTTCTGCATGATCAGGCGCAAGCGATCGCGAATCTGCGGGTTCGACGACAACGTCGGATAGGCGATGCTCAGCGGCAGTAATTGACTGGCGGTCTGCTCGACACCGCCATACGGATAGCTCAGCAGATCATCGAGCGCCGAGCGGAACAGCGCTTGCGGACTGTCATCCAGACGCAGTCGGATGTCGGTGGCGTCTGCCGGCAAGCTCAGCGGCGTATCACCACTGGCCACGTCCAGGCTTTGGCTTTGCGTGACCTGCCAACCTTCACCGGAGGCGGTCAAACGCACTGCCAAGGCATCGGCGGTCTTGCCGTCCTGCACCAGCTCGGCAGTCCATTCGCCATTGGTCAGCGCGAACGCCGGCAACGGGATGTAATTGATGCCGCTGTTCAGCGTGACGGGAACACGCTGATCAGTGCCCGCGTAATGAATCACCAGTTCAGCCTTGACCGGGTTTTGCGCCTGACTGAACGCGAACACGCCGAGATCCGGTTTATCGCCTGTGCGGAATTTGTTCGGTCCGCTCCATTTCAGGTACAGCGGTTTTTCCGAGCGCACGAACTGCTTCCTCTGCCCCACTGCGCCGTCATCGGCGATGGCCCGGGCGGTGATGCGCCAGCGGGTCAGGGAGTCCGGCATCTTGAAGGTGAATTGGGTCTTGCCATTGGCGTCGGTCACCAGCTCCGGTTGCCACGCGGCGGTGTCCACATCTTCACGACGCGGCCGCTCCAGCACTTTCACCCCACGTTCGCTGCGATTGGCCTTGCCCGGTGCCCCAGGGCTGCCCGGCAACGCGACGTCATAGCTGATGAACGACAGACTGGCACTGGTGCGCACGTTGTTGCGTCGTGGGTGGTAGAAGAACTGGTCGATGGTCGGCGCCACTTCCGGTTGCAGCGCGTAGACCATTTCGTCGACCACGCTGACCGTCAGATGCGCGGGGACCGGCTTGCCGGCGAACTGCGTGGTCAAGTCCACGGACACTGTGTCACCGGGTTGATAGGTGTCCTTGTCGGTAGCGATGGCAACGTCGATCTGCGGGGTAATCACCTTGATCCCGGCGTTCTGAAAGCTGTACTGGCCGCCCTTGGTGTACAGCACCGAGAACGTCAGGTTCGGCGCAAAGTTCTCCTTCACCGGAATGCGGGCGCGGTATTGGGTGTCGCTGAGTTTTTCCATCTTCAGCCAGTCGCCACCCTTGGAGAGCAGTGCGGTGGCCTCGACCTTGTCGCGCTCCAGCGACAGCAGTGCATCGCTGATCGGCTCGGGGAACGTGATCAGCGCCAGCGCTTCATCGCCCGCCTTGTATTCGGGCTTGTCGAGGACGATTTCCACGGTGCCTGGCACTGCTTTGACGCCATCGCCGGTGACGGAATGCCCGGTAGCGCCCAGGGTTCGACCGTGGTCATCCCTGAGCGTCAGGTTATAGGTGCCCGGACGCTCGAAGGCCAGGGTGAAGCCTTTATCGGTCGCCGTCAGTTTGCCTTCACCGGTGCTCTGATCTTCCAGGCGAACCCAACCGTAACTGCTCGGCGCGACCGTTTCGGCTTGCTCGCTTTCATTGGCGTAGCTGAATGCAACCTTGTCGCCCACCGCACTGAAGCGCTGCGGTGCGCTCAAACGAAAGTTCGCCGCAGCGCGATCGATGAGGATTTCCTTGGTGGTCTTGACCCGGTACGCGGCGCCATCACTGGCGAACACGGTGAGCATGTAACGGCTCGGTTTCTCGGCGGCCGGCAGGTCGAGGGTGGCGTTGCCCTTGGCGTCGGTAGTCAGTTCGGTGCTGGTCAGCTCCACCGGGAATTGCCCGAGGTATTGCAGCTCGTTGTCGACCATCGACAGTTGCTGGGCGCGCAGGCTCAGACTGAGTTTGGCGTTGGCCACCGGCTTGCCGTCCGGGTACAGCAGCACCAGATTGCCTTTCACCGCCTCGCCGGTGCGGTAGTCCTGCTTGGCCAGGTTCAGCGAAATCTCGAAGTGCGGCTTGATGTATTCCGCCACGCGAAAGGCGCTGCTGTAGGCCTGATCCCTGTAGCTGAAACGCAGCTCATAACCACCGGCCACGGCATTGTCGGGCAACTGGAAACGGCCCTGAGTACCAGCCTTGGAGTCGAGCTTCAAATCGAGAGTTTGCAGCGCCGTACCGGTCGCATCCAGCACGGTCACGTTGACGTCGGCGGCGGCCGGCTGCACCGAATCCCGTGCATTCTTGAATTCGCGTCCGACGATTTTCAGCGACACCCAATCCCCCGGCCGATACAGCGGCCGGTCCGTGAAGGCGTAGAGTTTGGTGTCGTAGATTTCGCTGTCGTAGTAGAAGTTTTCCGAGACGAAAACGCCTCCCTCCTCGTCCTCGCCGATCACGAACGAACGTTCGGGGCTGACGTGTTTCAACCGCAGCAACCCCTCGGCATCGGTGGCGCCGCTGCTCATCACGCCCAGGCCATCGGTCCACAGGACATTGACCTTGGACACCGAACTGCCCTCGTGCTTGCGTGCAGCCCACACCAGCAATTCGTCACCGGTAATCTTGCTCACGGCCACTGTGTTGGAAACGAAAACCATGGTGGTCGCGCGGTACTTGCCGATCAGTGCTTCGACCAGATACAGGCCCGGTTTCAGATTGCCCAACGGGATATACACGTTACCCGGCGCAACGCTGACGAATTCGCTGGAAGACCCGGCGAGGTTGACACCTTCGGGTGGCTGGATGGGTTTGGCTTGCCACAGTGGATAACGAAACTGGCTGACCACCGGCAGGCCGGGAATCAGCGCGAATTGCGGCTGCGCCTCGTAGGGCGTTGGCGCGGCCATGGCGGCGCCCATCTTCAGTTCCGGCACTTGCTCGGTGACTTGTTTGCGCGACTCGTAGGAAAACGCCCGCTGCATCACCCGACGGGATTTGCGGTACCAGTTGTCCCACAGGTACGCGAGCGTGTTGGACAGACCTTCGCCCTTGAACTGTCCGTCGCTGACCACGCGGTGCAGGTTCTTCTGGCGCTTGAGAAAGTCCAGTGGCTTATCGATGCGGTACACGCGAATGTCGGCACCGCCGTAAGGCTCCATGCGGAATCGGCGGTAGTCACGCCCGGGCGCTTCGAGGCGCACCATGGCCTGTTCGTCACTGCCGAAACTGCTGTCGGCTAACAGGAAAAAACTTTCACCGGCCACGGGCGAATATCCGCTCGGCTCGACGGTGTCTTCGGCGCTGACCGTCGAAAAAGGCAACACCAGGAGCAACAGCAGAGGCAGGAAACGCAGCATGCGGGCACCGATCATTGGGCGAGAAAATTCAGTCGATAGACGCCGATGAAGTTGGGGTTGGCTGCATCGGGTATCCATCGGGTGTCCTTCCATGTCATGAGTTGTTGCAGGCTTGCCGAACGCATGCCGTTATCGGTGGGGGTCGTGGTGCCGGTGTGATAGGCGATGTAGCGGCCCATCCAGATCATCAGGTGCTGGTCGTCGCCCTGATCGAAAAACATCAGGTCACCTGGCCGGGCCTGGGCCACGTCACGGCCGACCAGATGGCTGTTGAACTGGATCAACTTGATCGCGTTGACGTACGGTCCGACCTTGCCGCCGCCCTGCTGCCATTGCTGGGCGAGACCGCGCTGGGCATCGCTCAGTTGCAATTCCGGAGGAAGGTAACGATTGGACAGGCCATTGCTGCGCAGCCATTTCTCGTCGTGGACTTTCAGCGCTTCGTTGGCGGCGAAGCGCACCAGCCCGGCGCAATCTTGCTGATACCAGCGCGGACTCGGGCCCTGGCTCAGTTGCTCCTGGGCGATGCGCACGAACCAGGCGCGGAACACTTGGGACTGCTGCACATCCAGCGCCGGTGTTTCGACGGCCAATGCCGGTGCCGTCAGCAGCAACAGCGCCAGCAGGCGCAGGCTTCGGATCAGTCCAGTCACAGCGCTTTCCACATTAGCGGCAGCCATTGCCAATGGCCGTCGGGTTCGCTGCCCTCGGGCAATGTCAGGGCGTACTTGCCGTAACCGCCGAGGGTACGCAGTTTCGGGATCAGCCAGGTTTGCGCGGCGTTGTAGAACACCGGTTCCATGTCCTGAGGCAGGCTGTCGAGGGTCTCCTGTTGCATCAGTTGCGCCATGGCGTCCGGGCCGAAATAGATCGGCATCAGCACATCTTTGGGCACCACATCGGCCATCGGTGGGAAACGCTTATCGAGGGTGCCCAGCGCCTTGTCCACCAGCTTGTCATCGAGGGAAAACAGCAACATCGAACCATGACGGGCCAGGCTCACGCGCATGAAGGCCTTGCCGGTGATCGCGTCCGGGTGCTCGGCGTCCTTGGCCGCATAGGGGCCGAAGTTGGAACTGACCTGGCGCTGCCACTGATGAACCTGGCCTTCCTGCTTCTCCACCACCGGGAATGCATGCTCTTCAACCTTGCCTTCGTAGGCGCCGACCATCGAGCCAAACAGTTTGCCCAGATCGTCATCCCGTTTGGCGCTGTCTTTGTCATTCAGGCTGGCCACTAGCAACGGCGTGTACAGCCGCGAATCGGCGTACCAGCACAGGCCGGCCGCACCGGCAATGTGTTCGGTCAAGGCCTGGGCCACGTTCTCTTCGGCGCCGAGTTTTACCAACAACGGTTTCTGTTGTTCGGCGGCCAGGGGCAAGGCCACACAAGCGCTGGCACCCATGGGCATGGCTTGCCAGACCGGTTTGAAATCGAAGTCCGGCTGATTGTCCAGTTCGTCCATGGCGAGGAAGCTGTGCCAACCTTTGTCGTCCATGTCGAAACGCAGGCCGGCGAAGTTCGGGATAAAACGCTGATACCCCATGGCCAACACGCTGGCATTGACCGACAGCCGCTGCTTCACCTCCGGTGCACGGGGCGGCAGGCCGAAGGCTTCAGGGAACAGTTTGTCGCCGCCCAGCAGTGCGGCGATGGCTTGGGTCGAGACACTGCCCGGCTCCTGCGTCACCCCGCTTTGCGGGTCATAAAGCTTGGTCGGATTCGACATCACCACCAATTTGTCGCCATGGGAAGCGAACAACAGCGCCTTGCTGGCGTTGTAGGTGAGTTGATAAAGCGCCACGTCATCGGCGCCGACTTTAACGTCAGCGATCTTGCTCAGTTGCGAATCGTCCAACGCCACTTTCGCCAGCGGTTCCAGCACCTTGGCCAGGCCGCCGCGATCCATCACCAGCAGGAAATCCTTCAGTCGCCCATCGGCCCCGCGCCACAGCGCCACATCGGCCGGCTGATCGAACAACTGCTCGATCAAGGTGTCCTGCAACTTCAGGTCATGCTCATAAATGATCCGCCGCAGACTGCCGATCAGCCCGAGGCGATCGGCGTGGGTTTCGTAATAGAAGACGAAATCTTCGGTCAGGGTCTCCTTGAGGAACGGCACCGCCAGCAAGTCCTTGGGCAACTGGCTCAGGGACCGGGTTTCCAGCAAGCCATCGGGACGGCTCATGCCGAGCTTTTCCGCCGCCAGTTGCGGTGCCGGGGTCTTGCTTTTATGCATCAGCCAGCCCATTCCGCCAGCCACACCCACGACCAGACACAGCCCGACGATTATGGCCGGCCAACGGCGGGATGGTTTGACACCGGGCGTTTCGGCGGCCGGGGCTGCAGCATTTTCACTCATGTTCAAAAACCCATTTCATCCGTGTGGCGGGATGCTCAATAGTTGAAAGTCTTGACCAGCAGCAGGTCACCGATCGCGCGCAGGGGCACGATGAAGGTTTCGCGTTTTTCGTCGACGGTGTTTTCGTTGAGCACCAGGTTGATCTGAGAAGTGATCACTTCGTTCTGGTTGCTGGCCTCATCGAAGTTATAGCCGCCGCTGCCGAAGTTGCCCCAATAGTTCACGTAAACCAGATAAGTGCCATGCAGCGGTGCGGTCATAGTGAACATTTCCGGACCGGGGCCGTCGACGCCGTCCGGGTCGAGGCCGCCGCCGTTGGTCAGCGCCGAGTGAGCCCAGAACGCGTGCTGGCCATCAGGGGTAATAATGTGCAAGTCGAGTTCGGCTTTGGGATCGTCCCAACCCAACACCACGCGAATTCGCGCGGGTGTGCGCAAATTGTTGGCCTCAAAGAATTGAACGCGCTTGAGCGACTGGCCTTCGGCGCTGCGCACTTCGACGCTGTTGGAACCGGCGCCGAAGGCATAGGGTCGGGCGAAACGCCCTTGATCGTCGGTGTACAGGTTCAGTGGATTGCCATTGACCGCCAGGGTGTGGGGGCCGCGTTGCGTACCGATGGCCTTGAGCTGACCCTCGATCATCGTGCGATTGCGCTGCACGCCGCGGTCGATGGGCGGCGTGGGATAGGCGACTTGCGGGTTTTCCGTGCGGTCCAGCAACCCGTTGAAGCGCCAGCCGCCCACCGGTTCCGATAACTCGGCGCTCGGCGCGGCCAAAATCACGGGCGCGGTAGCCAACCCGATCAGCAGCAAAAGAAATAAACGCATGTGATGCCTCCTGCCATGCATGACGAAACCTTGCGCCTGATCCTCGGCGCGTTACAGATCCGGATACTGCGTTTCGTCCGAAAGACCCGTGAATATTGGGCCGTCGATGGCGCGAAGGTTAGACGTTCAGCTGGAACCTCACAATCAGATCAATCCTGCAATGCGGCGCGAATCACGGTTGGGGGTGGACGGTGAGCCGATTAGCGACTGTATTCGGCTCACAAAATGAGCCGAATAACTCGTGCGACGAGTTCGACTATTTCCTGTAGGAGCGAGCTTGCTCGCGAAAAACCTGAGGGCGCCGCAGCGCATCAGGTTTTGCGCGTTATCGTTGACCACCATCGCGAGCAGGCTCGCTCCTACAAGGGACAGGTCCGGTTCCGCCCTGTAATACGTGGCGCAAACACCCCGCTCATTTGCCCATAAACCCCCTATCTGCTAGTGTCGCGCCGGTTTAACGTCAACCGGAAATCGCCGCCATGGCCCGCAAAAAAGCTGCACTGGATTTCGAACAGTCCCTCGCTGACCTGCAAACGCTGGTGGAGCGTCTGGAGAACGGTGAATTGTCGCTGGAAGACTCGCTGACCGCTTTCGAGCAAGGCATCGGGCTGACCCGCGATTGCCAGGCGGCGCTGGCCCAGGCCGAGCAAAAGGTTCAGGTGCTGCTCGAGCGTGATGGCGAGTTGGCCGAGGAACCCTTCGAAGCGGATCAACCAGAATGATTGCAGCGTATTCGGCGACCAGCCAGGTCCGCGTCAACGCCGCCCTGGAAACCCTGTTCACCGCGCCGAGCCCAGAGCTGGCGCGCCTGTACGAAGCCATGCGCTACAGCGTGATGAACGGTGGCAAGCGCGTGCGTCCATTGCTGGCCTATGCCGCATGCGAAGCGCTGGGCGGCAAGGCCGAGCAAGCCAACGGCGCAGCCTGCGCGGTGGAGTTGATCCACGCTTATTCGCTGGTGCATGACGATTTGCCGGCGATGGACGACGACGATCTGCGTCGCGGCCAACCCACCACCCACAAGAAATTCGATGAAGCCTGCGCGATCCTCGCCGGCGACGGTTTGCAGAGCCTGGCCTTCAGCGCCCTGCTCGACCCGCGCCTGAGCAACGCTGACGCGGACATTCGCCTGCAAATGGTCAGCGCGCTGGCGCAGGCCGCAGGCCCGGCGGGCATGGTCGGTGGTCAAGCCATCGATCTGGGCTCGGTCGGCCTGAAGCTCGATCAGAAAGCCCTCGAATACATGCACCGGCACAAAACCGGCGCACTGATCGAAGTCAGCGTCACACTCGGTGCCCTGGCCAGTGGCCGTGCCGAGAAGGACGAACTCAAATCCCTGCAGACTTATGCACAGGCCATCGGCCTGGCGTTCCAGGTCCAGGACGACATCCTCGACGTCGAAAGCGATACCGAAACCCTCGGCAAACGCCAGGGCGCCGACATTGCCCGCGACAAGCCGACCTACCCGTCCCTGCTCGGGCTCGACGCCGCCAAGGCCTACGCCCTGGAACTGCGCGATCAGGCGCTGCACGCACTGCGACCGTTTGACGCGGCGGCCGAGCCATTGCGCGATCTGGCCCGGTATATCGTCGAGCGCCGTCACTGACGGCGTATCCGCCAAAAAAGACCAACGCGTGGGCAGGGACCGATGCATCAGGTAAACTGCCGCATCTTTTATACCTATAACGATTCGCCTGATGCCCACGACGTTTCATGAGATTCCCCGCAAGCGCCCAACCACGCCCCTGCTCGACCGCGCGAACACGCCGGACGGCCTGCGCCGGTTAGGCGAAGCCGAGCTGGAAACCCTGGCCGATGAGTTGCGCCTGGAATTGCTCTACACGGTCGGTCAGACCGGTGGGCATTTCGGCGCCGGCCTGGGCGTGATCGAGCTGACCATCGCGTTGCATTACGTTTTCGACACCCCGGACGACCGGCTGGTGTGGGACGTGGGTCATCAGGCTTATCCACACAAAATCCTCACCGGTCGTCGCGAGCGCATGGGCACCCTGCGCCAGAAAGACGGCGTTGCCGCCTTCCCGCGCCGTTCCGAGAGCGAGTACGACACCTTTGGCGTCGGCCACTCCAGCACCTCGATCAGTGCGGCGCTGGGCATGGCGATTGCCGCCCGCCTGCAAAACAGTGATCGCAAGGCGATTGCCGTGATCGGCGACGGCGCCCTGACCGCGGGCATGGCGTTCGAAGCGCTGAACCATGCGCCGGAAGTGGACGCCAACATGCTGGTGATCCTCAACGACAACGACATGTCGATCTCACGCAATGTCGGCGGTCTGTCGAACTACCTGGCGAAAATCCTTTCCAGCCGCACCTACGCGAGCATGCGCGAAGGCAGCAAGAAAGTGCTGTCGCGCCTGCCCGGTGCCTGGGAAATCGCCCGGCGCACCGAAGAATACGCCAAGGGCATGCTGGTCCCCGGCACGCTGTTCGAAGAGCTGGGCTGGAACTACATCGGTCCGATCGATGGCCACGACCTGCCGACCCTGATCGCCACGCTGCGTAACATGCGCGATCTGAAAGGCCCGCAATTCCTGCACGTCGTCACCAAGAAAGGCAAAGGCTTCGCCCCGGCGGAAGTCGATCCGATCGGTTACCACGCCATCACCAAACTCGAACCCCTGGACGCCCCGGCCGCCGCGCCGAAAAAAGCCAGCGGACCGAAGTATTCCGGTGTGTTCGGTGAATGGTTGTGCGATATGGCAACGGCCGATCCGCGTCTGGTCGGGATCACCCCGGCGATGAAGGAAGGTTCCGACCTCGTGGCTTTCAGCGAGCGTTTCCCGAAACGCTACTTCGACGTGGCGATTGCCGAGCAACACGCCGTGACCCTCGCTGCTGGCATGGCCTGCGAAGGCGCTAAGCCCGTGGTGGCGATCTATTCGACGTTCCTGCAGCGTGGTTACGATCAGCTCGTTCACGATGTGGCGGTGCAAAACCTCGACGTGCTGTTCGCCATCGACCGTGCCGGCCTGGTAGGTGAAGACGGTCCGACCCATGCGGGCAGTTTCGACCTATCGTTCCTGCGTTGCATCCCCGGCATGCTGGTGATGACACCGAGCGACGAAAACGAACTGCGTAAAATGCTCACCACCGGTCACTTGTATGAAGGCCCGGCCGCGGTACGTTATCCGCGCGGCAACGGCCCGAACGCGACCATCGAGAAAAACCTCGAACCGATCGAAATCGGCAAAGGCGTGGTCCGCCGCCAGGGCAGCAAAGTCGCCCTGCTGGTGTTCGGCGTGCAACTGGCCGTGGCCCTGAAAGTCGCCGAGACACTGGATGCCACTGTGGTCGACATGCGTTTCGTCAAACCTCTGGACGAAGCGCTGGTGCGTGAAATCGCCGCCAGCCACGAACTGCTGGTGACCGTCGAAGAGAACGCGATCATGGGCGGTGCTGGCGCAGCGGTCAGCGAGTTCCTCGCCCGGGAAAACATCCTCAAGTCGGTGCTGCACCTGGGCTTGCCGGATGTCTACGTCGAACACGCCAAGCCTGCGCAAATGCTGGCCGAGTGCGGACTGGACGAGGCCGGGATCGAAGCGTCGATTCGCGAACGCCTGCAACTGCTGAACCTGTAACCCCTCCCTCCTGTAGGAGCTGGCTTGCCAGCGAAGGCGCCCGTAAGGACGCCAACAGCTTCGCTGGCAAGCCAGCTCCTACAAGGACCGCGCCGTCCTTGATGAACACGAATAATCCATGAATCTCTCCCGCCTCATCCTGACGCTGGCCGTGGTGCCGGCTGGCCCGCTGCTGGCCGACACCTTCGAACGCGACCAGGCCCTGAAGCTGCCCGATGTGCTGATCAGTGCCAATCGCCAGGTTGAAGCACGCAACGACAGCAGTGCCGCCAACACCGTGTTTACCCGCGAAGACATTGATCGGCTGCAACCGAACAGCGTCACTGATCTACTGCGTCGCGTGCCGGGCGTACAAATTGCGCAAACCGGTGGGCGTGGCAGTCTGCCGGGGGTTTACATTCGCGGCACGCAATCGGCACAAAGTCTGGTGTTGGTCGATGGCCAACGGATCGGCACCTCGACCTCCGGTGACAGCAACCTGCAACACATCAACATCGAACAGGTCGAGCGTGTGGAAGTGCTGCGTGGTTCGCGCTCGGTGATTTATGGCAGCGACGCAATCGGCGGCGTGATCCAGATCTTCACCCGTCGCGGAAGCGAACCCGGCTTGCGACCGCAACTGCACGTGGGCGTTGGCAGCCATCAGACCTGGGAACGCAGCCTCGGTTTAGCCGGCGGAGATGAGTTGACCCGCTTCAACCTCGGCGCCAGCCTCGATGAGACCGCCGGGATCAATCGCACCCGCGAGTCGTTTCCCAGTGATGGCGATCACGATGCGTATCGCAATAAGTCGTTCAGCCTGAGCCTCAGCCATGCCCTCACCGACGACATCGAAATCGGTGCCAACCTGCTGGATAACCGTGGCAAGAGCGAATTCGACAACCCGTTCGGTCGCTTTGACCTGGATACCTTCGAATCAGTCCAGCAGCAGCCCTACAGCGAATTCGACGTGAGCAGTGTCAGCAGCTATGTCGATGCACGGGTTAACGACGCCTGGAAAACCCGCATCGAATTCGGCCACAGCGAAAACCGCGAAAAGACGCTGGATAAGCTCAGCGATGAACGCAGCGTGTTCAACACTTACCGCGATTCGGTGAGCTGGCAAAACGACCTGACACTCGATGAACGCAACAGCCTGATCCTCGGCGGGGACTGGTATGAAGACCGGGTCAACAGCACCACGGCGTTCGACGAAGACAGTCGCTGGAACCGTGCGGCGTTTATTCAGCATCGCTACCGGACCGACAGCTTCTCCACTGAACTCGGCCTGCGCCGCGACCAGAACCAGCAATTTGGCGGTCAGAACAGCTGGAGCGGCACTTTCACCCTCCCGCTGAACCCGGACAACGATGTGCTGCTGACCTACAGCGAAGGCTTCCGTGCCCCGACCTTCAACGACCTGTACTACCCGGACTTCAGCAACCCGGACCTGAAGCCCGAAACCTCGAAAAGCTACGAGCTGCAATGGCGCAGTCAATTGTCCGAAAACAGCCGCCTGGAAGCCTCGCTGTACCGAACGGACCTGGAAGACGCGATCATCTTCGGCAGTAACTCGCGACCGGAAAACGTCGCCTCGGCACGGATCAACGGTTTCGAAGCGGCGCTGAAGCAAGAACTGTTCGGCTGGCAGAGCAACCTTGGTGTGGCAATCATCGACCCGCGGGACCAGGGAACGGGGCATACCCTGGCCCGTCGCGCGCGGCGCACGATGAGCCTGGATGTGGATCGGCAGTTTGATCGCCTAGGGCTCGGCGCCAGTTGGCAAGCGGTGAGCCGCAGCTACGACGACTTGAGCAATCAACAGCCCTTGGGTGGCTATGCCTTGCTGGGGTTACGCAGCAGCTGGGAACTCAATCGCGAGATCAAGCTGGAGCTGAAGGTGGATAACCTGCTGGACAAGGATTACAGCCGGGTGTTGTACAGCCATGAAGGCAGCCAGTTCGGGTATCGCGAGGAAGGTCGGGCCTGGATGTTTGGGGTGACGTGGACGCCGCAGATCTGATCCGGAGTTTGCGGTGTATAGGCTGACCTCTTCGCGAGCAGGCTCGCTCCCACAGGGATTTTGCGTCGTTCACAGATCCAATGTGGGAGGATTACAGCTGGGTGTTGTACAGCCATGAAGGCAGCCAGTTCGGGTATCGCGAGGAAGGTCGGGCCTGGATGTTTGGGGTGACGTGGACGCCGCAGATCTGATCCGGAGTTTGCGGTGTATGGGCTGACCTCTTCGCGAGCAGGCTCGCTCCCACAGGGATTTTGCGTCGTTCACAGATCCAATGTGGGAGCGAGCCTGCTCGCGAAGGCAGCACCTCGGCGTTAGCGCTCCGGCGCGATCAATTTGCACAACTTGGCCGTGGCTTCAATCATCTGCCCACTCGGTCGCTCAAGGCCTTTGTCGGTGACCAGTAGCAACTGCCCGCTCACCACCGCAGCCACCTGCGGCCATGCTTTCCACGCCTCCAGCTGCGCCTGATCACTGGCCAGAATCACCTCGGGATTACGCTGTAACACCGCCTCAACACTGACTTGCGGAGCCGGCAACGCCAGATCGGCAAACACGTTGCGAACACCGCAAACATCCAGTGCATCGCTGATGATCTGCCCGCCACCCACGGTGTAAAGCGGCTTATCCCAGACCTGATAGAACACCCGTAACGGCTGATCGCGCCGATAACGCTGACGCAGCTCCACCAACCGCCGACGCAAATCGGTAGCCAACGCCGTCCCGCGCTCCGGACGCCCGAGTTGCGAGGCAATGGCTTCGATTTGTGCGGTGAGTTGCGCGAAGTCGTGGGGTTCGGCGACAAAGGTGGGGATGTTCAAGCGCTTCAGCTGTTCGCGCTGGGCAGGGCCAACACTGCCGGGCCAGAGCAGCAGCAAATCGGGTTTCAGGCTGAGCAGCCGTTCCATGTCCAACTGACCGTAGCGACCGACGGATGGCAGGTTCTTGAGTTCGACGGGACGTTCGCCGGCATCCAGCACCCCTACCAGAAGGTCGGCGGAGCCCAGTTCGACAACGATTTCGGAGAGCGATGGCGCGAGGCTGACCACCCGCTCGACCGCCATCGACGAACCGCAGGCGGCCAGCAGCAAATACGCCAGCCAGACAGGACGCATCAACCCAGTTGACGCGGAATGCGGTAGAGGTAAAACAGCACCAGGGTCGACAGTGCCAGCAGCATCAGCGGCACGGCTTCGAGGCCGACAAACACCGCCAATGCACCGATCCACGCCGGCAGGCCGGCGGCGAGGAACGCCGTTCGCCGTTTGGCGGCCAGGCTGATCCACGCGGCGGGTTCTTCAGGGGTATCGAGGGCTTTCTGGGTGGCGATCAACGCATGTTTGTAAGCGCCAAAAAACTTCAGGCTGACAAACATCGAAGCGACACCGGCGATGAACAACGGCATCGCCAGCACCGGCAAGATGGCTTCACTTTGGCCGAACACACCGTTGATCACGAACAACGGCAACAAGGCCAGCGCCAGGTATTGCCACCAGTTGACGGACAGTCGCCGCCGCACCTGACCGCGGGTCACGCCCGGTCGACCTCGCCCTGATGTTCGTTGCCCATCATGTGGTCGAGCTTGCTGGCCTTGGTCGCCAGGTAGAGTTTGTTGTGCGGGTTATGACCGGTGTGCAACGGCACGCGCTCGGCGACCACGATACCCATGTCGGTCAAGGCCTTGACCTTGCGCGGGTTGTTGGTCATCAGGCGCAGGGACTTCACGCCCAGGTGCTCCAGCATCGGCAGGCACATGGCGTAGTCGCGCTGGTCGGCGGCAAAGCCCAGACGCTCGTTGGCTTCAACGGTGTCGGCACCGCCATCCTGCAATTCATAGGCGCGTATCTTGTTCAGCAGGCCAATGCCGCGGCCTTCCTGACGCAAGTACAACAACACGCCACGGCCTTCACGGGCGATGGCCTGCAGCGCTGCCTCAAGTTGCGAGCCGCAGTCGCAACGCTGGCTGAACAAGGCATCGCCCGTCAGGCATTCGGAATGCAACCGGCCGAGTACCGGGGCACCGTCGGCGATCTCACCCAGGCTCAGCACAACGTGCTCGCGGCCGGTAGCTTCATCGAGAAAGCCGTGCATGGTGAATTGCGCAAAAGGCGTTGGCAGCTTGGAAGCGGCGACAAAAACGACAGGCACCGTTGTGCTCCTGATCTAAAGAGACTGAAGATTCGCAGGCCGGCATTGTAACAGCAGGTTCCGACGGGCGCTTAGGCTGAATTATCGGCGATAACTATCAAAAAGTTTGATATTCGGGCTGCCCGGCCCTCTGTGGGAGCGAACCTGCTCGCGATGACGGACTTTCAGTTGGCGAATGTGTGGCTGATACACCGCCATCGCGAGCAGGCTCACTCCTACAGGGTTAATCACCAGTCGTAAGATTGCGATCAGTTCGAATCGAACGGATAAGGCTGTTTCCAGCGCTCGAAAATAGGTTTCAGCTCGCCGTTTTTCACCAGTTCCTCCATGCGCCGGTCGAACAGGGCCATCAATGTGCGAGCTTCGGGCGTCTTGGCAAAACACAGATACAGCGGCAATTCGGCGACATGGGTGCGGCGGAACTGGGACGGATCCCTGGCCCGATTGAGGACATAATCGACTTCGGTCAGAGCATCGATGTAGAAGTCGGCACGTTTGTAAGTCAGCATCGAGACGATGCTGGTGCGCCGGATCACTTCGTCGTAGTGGCGTATGTTGGGCAGGTAATCCTGGTAATCGTAGCCGCGTACCCAGGCCAGTCGGTAATTGCCCAGGGTTTCCGGGGTCGGCACCGGGCTGCTGGCCAGCCCCAGGGCGTAGATGTGATCGGTATCGAAATTCCAGTGCGGATAGAGCAGTTCGTCGGACTCGCCCCGGTAGGAACCGACACAAGCGTCCACTTCGCCGCGCTGGGCCAGCCCCATGGCACGCAAGTAAGGTTCGGTGCGGATGTCGATCTTGACGCCTGCCGGTTCAAAGACCTGCCGCAGCACGTCCCAGCCCAGCCCATGGCCATCAGCGGCGGTGTAGTCTTCCCATTCTTCGCTGGCCAGGTGAATCACCGACGGTGTCGTCGCGATCTCCCCCGCGTGGACGAGTGAGCAAAACACGGCAAACACCAGCACCATCAACCCGCGTCGAGCCATCCTTAGTTCTCCCAGTTAATGCGCTCCCACTTAACGCCTCATGACCTCCAGGTCAGGCGAAAATCCGCATCAGTCCCTGCATCGCCAACCATGCAAACACCCCGGCCAGGACATCATCGAGCATGATCCCGACACCGCCGTGTACGTGCCGATCAATCCAGCGAATCGGCCACGGCTTGAGAATATCGAAGAAGCGGAACATCAGGAAACCCGCCAGCAGCCACTGCCAACCTTCCGGCACCAGCCACAGGGTGATCCACATCCCGACCATCTCGTCCCAGACGATGCCTTCATGGTCGTGCACCCGCAAATCGTCGGCCACCTTGCCGCACAGCCAGAAGCCGAACAGCATGGTGATGCCCAGCATCAGCCAGTAGCCCCAATCGGGCAACATCTGCCATAACGGGATGAAGGGTAGCGCAACTAACGACCCCCAGGTGCCCGGTGCCTTTGGCAAGGTGCCCGAGCCGAAGCCGAACGCCAGGAAATGCCATGGATTGCGCCAGACCGACGGCGGTACGTTTTCCGCCGGGACCTGTTTGGGGTGATCTGTCACGGTGTCTCCCGAAAATGTTGATAGCCCCGGGTTTGCGGGGTGATGTCTTTGCCATCGGCGTCCAGCAACCTCACGCCCTGCCCCGTCACCACCTGCCCGATCACGTGTATCGGCCAGCCGTCGGCCAGCAACAGCGGTAACTCGACGGACGGTAAGGTGAAGGCCAGGACGTAATCGTCGCCACCGCTCAGGGCCGCAACCTGTGCGTCCGACTGACCGAGAAAGTCGACCAGGCTCCGGGACAACGGCAAACGGTCCCGTTCGACTTCGATACCGACCTTCGAGGCCAGCGCGATATGCCCGCAATCCGCGAGCAGACCATCGGAGATATCCATGGCCGAGGTGGCCTTGCCACGCAGCGCCTGACCCAATCCGAGCTGCGGTTGCGGCGACCAGTAATGCGCCAGCAACGGTTCGGCAATGCTCGCTTCGGCCGTGCGCTGGCCGAGCACCAATGGCAAGGCACCGGCGGCATTGCCCAGGTCGCCGCCGACACACAGCAGATCGCCCGGTTGCGCACCGCTGCGGGTCAGCGCCAGACCGGCCGGCACACGTCCGAACACGGTCATGGTCAGGCTCAGCGGCCCACGGGTCGTGTCACCCCCCACCAGCGCTACGCCACAGCTTTGCGCCATCCGGTTCAAACCACGGGAATAGGCTTGCAGCCAATCGGCGGTCACCGTCGGCAATGTCAGGGCAAGGGTAAAGGCAACGGGGGTGGCGCCCATGGCGGCCAGGTCGCTGACTGCCACGGCCAGCGAGCGCTGACCCAGCAGAAACGGGTCGCAAGGATCTGCGAAATGCACACCGGCCACGAGGGTGTCGGTGGAAATCGCCAACTGCTCCCCGGGAGGAACAGCCAGCAAGGCGCAGTCATCGCCGATGCCGAGAGCAACGCCTTCGCCGCCCTGCGCACAAGGCGCGGCGGCAAAGAAATTGCGGATCAGCTCAAACTCGCCCATGGCTTCGTGCCGACGTTACAAGCGCCGATCAGCGCTTGAACGCCTTCACTTCAGCTTCACGCAGACGCGGAGCCAGCTTGTCGAGCACGCCGTTGACGAACTTGTGGCCATCGGTGGAACCGAAGACCTTCGCCAGTTCGATACCTTCGTTGATCACAACGCGGTATGGCACGTCGACGCGTTTGAGCAGTTCCCAGGTGGACAGGCGCAGAACCGCCAGTTCAACCGGGTCGAGCTCTTCGATGGTCAAGTCCAGGCAAGGCTTGAGTGCGGTATCGATTTCGGTCTTGAACTGCGGAACCCCGTGCAGGATTTCGCGGAAATAGGCGCCATCGACATCGGTGAAATCGTTATCGACCCGGAACTGCGCTTCGATTTCGTTCAGCGACTGCTTGGCCATGTGCCATTGATACAGTGCCTGAGTCGCGAGCTGACGGGCTTCGCGACGCTTGGCGCTTTTCGATGGCTTGCCGGCATCCGCAGGCTTTGGATCGCGCGGGTTGAAACGATCGCTTTCGTCGCTAATCACTTGGCCTCCAACTGCGCCAGCAGGCTGACCATTTCCAGAGCGGACAGGGCAGCTTCGGCACCTTTGTTACCGGCCTTGGTGCCGGAACGTTCGATGGCTTGCTCGATGGAATCAACGGTCAGGACGCCGAAAGCGACCGGTACGCCGAACTCCATGGACACCTGGGCCAGGCCCTTGGTGCATTCGCCCGCCACGTATTCGAAGTGCGGAGTACCGCCACGAATGACCGCGCCCAGGGCGATGATTGCCGCGAACTCGCCTTTCTGAGCGACTTTCTGCGCAACCAGCGGGATTTCGAAGGCGCCAGGAGCGCGGATGATGGTGATGTCGCTTTCGCTCACGCCATGGCGAACCAGGGCATCAACTGCACCGCTGACCAGGCTTTCAACGACGAAGCTGTTGAAACGGCCCACTACCAGAGCGTAGCGGCCTTTAGGGGCGATGAAGGTACCTTCGATGGTCTTCAGGGTCATTCGATAGATCTCTTAAAGAGCCGGGACGCGTCTGTTACGCGCCCCTCGGTGATTTATTTGCCGCGAATTCAAGGCCGGAAACAACCGGTCATTATTCGGAGGGCACGTATTCTACAACTTCCAGATCGAAACCGGATATCGCATTAAATTTCATCGGTGCCGACATCAGGCGCATTTTGCGTACACCGAGGTCACGCAGGATCTGCGAACCGGCCCCCACGGTGCTGTAGGTGGTCGGCTTTTTCACTGCCAGGTGATCAGCGGTTTCGCGGATGTGCGCCAGCAACACGTCGCCATCGAGCGGGTGACCGAGCAACAACACCACGCCGCTGCCGGCCTCGGCAACCGTGGCCATGGCGGCGCGCAGGCTCCAGCGGCCCGGTTGCTTGACCATCAGCAGGTCGCGCAGCGGGTCCATGTTGTGCACGCGAACCAGGGTCGGTTCTTCGGCGCAGATATTGCCCAGGGTCAGGGCCATGTGCACGTCGCCTTCCACGGAATCACGATAGGTCACCAGGTTGAATTGGCCCAGTTCGCTATCCAGTGGCTGCTCGGCAATCCGCTGAACGGTACGTTCGTGGATCATCCGGTAGTGAATCAGGTCGGCGATGGTGCCGATCTTGATGTTGTGTTCGGCGGCGAAGGCTTCCAGTTCGGCGCGACGGGACATGGTGCCGTCGTCGTTCATCACTTCGCAGATCACGCCGCTCGGCTCGAAACCGGCCATGCGCGCCAGGTCGCAGGCGGCTTCGGTGTGGCCGGCACGGGCCAGGGTGCCACCGGCCTGGGCCATCAGCGGGAAAATGTGACCGGGGCTGACGATGTCTTCAGCCTTGGCATCACGGGCAGCAGCCGCTTGAACGGTGCGCGCGCGGTCGGCGGCGGAAATACCAGTGGTCACACCGGTGGCCGCTTCGATCGATACGGTGAACTTGGTGCCGAAACCGGAACCATTGCGCGGCGCCATCAGCGGCAGCTTGAGCAGTTCGCAGCGCTCGCGGCTCATCGGCATGCAGATCAGGCCACGGGCGTGCTTGGCCATGAAGTTGATGTGCTCGGCCTGGCAGCACTCGGCGGCCATGATCAGGTCGCCTTCGTTCTCGCGGTCTTCGTCATCCATGAGGATGACCATCTTGCCTTGGCGGATGTCTTCAACCAGTTCTTCGATGCTATTGAGCGCCACAAGGCACCCCCTTCAGTCAGGATTTGAGATAGCCGTTGGCGGCCAGGAAGCTTTCGGTAATGGTGCTGCCGGCGGTTGACTCAGCGGCTTTGTCACCCAGAAGCAGGCGTTCCAGGTAACGGGCCAGCAAATCCACTTCCAGGTTCACCCGGCGGCCCGGCTGGTACGACGCCATGATGGTTTCGCTCAGGGTATGCGGAATGATCGTCAGCAGGAACTCGGCGCCATCGACTGCGTTGACGGTCAGGCTGGTGCCGTCGACGGTGATCGAGCCTTTATGGGCGATGTATTTGGCCAGTTCTTTCGGCGCGCGAATGCGGAATTCCACGGCCCGTGCGTTCTCGGTGCGGGCTACCACTTCGCCCACGCCATCGACATGGCCGCTGACCAGGTGCCCGCCAAGGCGAGTGGTCGGCGTCAGGGCTTTTTCCAGATTGACCGGGCTGCCGCTTTTCAGGTCGTTCATGGCGGTGCAGTCGAGGGTTTCACGGCTGACGTCCGCCGCGAAGCCGTTGCCCGGCAATTCAACAGCGGTCAGGCACACGCCGTTGACCGCGATGCTGTCGCCCAGCTTGACGTCGCTCAGGTCGAGCTTGCCGGTTTCTACATGGACCCGCACATCTCCGCCTTTTGGGGTCAATGCACGAATACTGCCGATGGATTCGATGATGCCGGTGAACATGGGGTTCTCCTCGAGAACAGAGCCAGCGCTATAGCGTTGGCCGGAAATTATACGCTCGCGGCCGGTGAAGGAATGGCAGTGACTCGCCAGTCATCGCCCACCGCGCGAATTTCGGTGATTTTGAGCTCGGGCGCATCCTTCATTTGCGCGAGCGGCCAGTCCAGCAGCGGCCGGGCCGAAGAGCCCAAAAACTTGCCGGCAATGAAAATCTGGAACTCATCCACCAATCCGAGCTGAGCGAAAGCTCCGGCCAGACGCGGCCCGGCCTCGACCAACACTTCGTTGACGCCACGACTGGCGAGTTCGACCAACAACTGGCGCAAATCGACCTGGCCATCGTAGCCAGGCACGATCAGGCATTCCGGACCGTTGGCGTATTGCTCTTCCACCGCGACGCAGGTGGCGACCAGCGCCGGACCCGCCTTGAAAAACGGCGCATCCAGCGGCACGCGCAAGCGACCGTCGACCAGCACCCGCAACGGTGGGCGGCTCATGGCCAGGGCAGTTTGTCCGGCATCCAGGCCCAGCTCATCGGCGCGCACGGTCAAACGGGCATTGTCCGCCAGCACCGTATCGGCGCCGGTCAGCACCACGCTGGCCTGGGCACGCAGGCGTTGCACCGCCGAACGCGCGGCCGGGCCGGTGATCCACTGGCTTTCGCCGCTTTCCATCGCCGTGCGGCCATCCAGGCTCATGGCCAACTTGACCCGTACGAAGGGCAAGCCGTGTTCCATGCGTTTCAGGAAACCCTGATTGAGCTGGCGTGCCTCGCCTTCCAGCACGCCGCTTTCAGTGGCGATGCCAGCCTGAGCCAAACGTTGTAGGCCACGACCGGCGACTTCCGGGTTCGGGTCCTGCATCGCTGCCACGACCCGCGTCACACCGGCATTCACCAGCGCATCGGCGCAGGGCGGCGTGCGGCCATGGTGGCTGCACGGTTCGAGGGTCACGTAAGCCGTAGCGCCCCGGGCCCGCTCGCCGGCGGCGCGCAAAGCGTGGACTTCTGCGTGGGGTTCGCCGGCGCGCTCATGCCAGCCTTCGCCGACGATCTGCCCACCCTGCACGATCACGCAGCCCACCCGCGGGTTGGGGTGCGTCGTGTAATGCCCCTTGCGCGCCAGTTCCAGGGCACGAGCCATGAAATGAGCGTCGAGAATGGCCTGTTCGGCGGACGTGGTCATTCTTTCACCGGCTCACGGGCCAGGCGATCGATCTCTTCGCGGAACTCGTTAAGGTCCTGGAAACGGCGATACACCGAAGCGAAGCGGATATAGGCGACTTCGTCGAGTTTTTGCAGCTCGGCCATCACCAGTTCACCGACCACGAGGGATTTGACCTCGCGCTCGCCGGTGGCGCGCAGTTTGTGTTTGATGTGCACCAGCGACGATTCGAGGCGCTCGACACTCACCGGGCGCTTCTCCAGCGCACGCTGCATGCCGGCGCGGAGTTTTTCTTCGTCGAACGGCTGGCGACTGCCGTCGGTTTTGATCAGGCGCGGCAACACCAGTTCAGCGGTTTCGAACGTCGTGAAACGTTCGCCGCAGGCCAGGCATTCACGCCGGCGGCGCACCTGTTCGCCCTCGGCGACCAGACGCGAGTCGATGACCTTGGTGTCGTTGGCACCGCAGAAGGGACAGTGCATGGTGGCAGGCAACAAAAAAAGGGAGGGCCATGGTAGCGCATCCCCGTGGCAAGACAAGCCATAGGGTTTGCGGTATACAGACTGGCTATAGATGGACTACACCTTGCTGGAGCCGTAAATGTCCCTGAAACCGCTCGTTTTGCTCAGTCTTTTCAGCCTGTTGGTGGCCTGCGGCAGCGATGCGCCCAAGCCTCAACCGCCGACACCAGGCCCTGCACCGGAACAGGCACAGAAGAAAGCCAGGGAGTCGGTCCCCCTCGGTCCGCTGCCGGCCTATCAGCGTGAATTGAGCGGCACTTTGCAAGGCGTGCCCGCCGGTGCCGAAGTCGAATTGGCGTTGCTGGTGATCGACGAAAGAGGTCGTCCGCAACAATTGCTCGCCAGTTCGAGCCTGATCGGCACCAATCAAGTGCTGCCGTTTCACCTGCGCTTCAACCCGGATGCCTTTCCGGTCGGCGCACGGGTCGAACTGCGGGGCCGCGCCAGCCAATCTGGCCAGTTGATCCTGCATCTACCATCGCGACTGATCACCCAGCCCACCACCCAGGCGCTGGGCCAACTGCAATTCGTCAAAGCGCCATGAGTGCACCGCTGGACCTGCAACAGGCGCTAAGTGAACTGCTCGGTGATGCTCAGTTGGTCACCTGCGATCTGCCGGACACCGATCTGAAGCTGTGGCTGATCGACGGCGACAACATGGACCGCGCCTTCAGCCCGGAAGAAACCCGACGCATTCTGCATGAGCCGCCCTACTGGAGTTTCTGCTGGGCCAGTGGCCTGGCCATGGCCCGCTACCTTGCCGAATTCCCTGAGTGGGTCAAAGGCAAACGGGTTCTGGATTTCGGCGCCGGTTCCGGCGTGGCGGGGATTGCCGCAGTGAAGGCCGGGGCGCTGGAAGTGGTGGCTTGCGACCTCGACCCACTGGCGATTGCGGCCTGTCGGGCGAATGCCGAGCTCAATGACGTGCAGCTCAACTATTCGACGGATTTTTTCGCCGAGGCGGATCGCTTTGATTTGATTCTGGTGGCGGATGTGCTGTACGACCGGGCGAACCTGCCGTTGCTCGATGAGTTTCTCAGTCGCGGGCAAGAAGCACTGGTGGCGGATTCGCGGGTGCGGGATTTTCGCCATCCGCTGTATCGCCGTATCGAAATGCTCGAAGCCATGACCCTGCCGGACCTGTGTGAGCCCGAAGAATTTCGGCATGTGAGCCTGTACCACGCGCGCCGTGGTTAAGAGCATCGCGAGCAAGCTTGGCTCCTACAGGGTTGGCGGTGGCCGTGGAGCCTTGACTTGTGGGAGCAAAGCTTGCTCGCGATGACAATCGATCCGACACCGCCTATCCAACTGCCTCCCCCGCTTCCAGCCTCCCACCACCAAGCCGTATAGTTGCCCCATTCACGCCTCCAAGAGATCCCCCATGAGTCAGCAAACGCCGTACATCTTCGACGCCACGACTGCCGATTTCGACCAGTCGGTGATCGAGAACTCTTTCCACAAACCGGTGCTGGTGGATTTCTGGGCCGAATGGTGCGCGCCGTGCAAAGTGCTGATGCCGATGCTGCAGACCATCGCCGAGAGCTATCAGGGTGAATTGCTATTGGCCAAGGTCAACTGCGATATCGAACAAGACATCGTCGCCCGTTTTGGAATCCGCAGCCTGCCGACCGTGGTGCTGTTCAAGGACGGCCAGCCCGTCGATGGTTTTGCCGGCGCTCAGCCGGAGTCAGCCGTTCGCGCCCTGCTCGAACCCCATGTCCAGATGCCACCGCCTGCCGCCGCCGATCCATTTGAACAGGCTCAGGCGTTGTTCGATGACAGCCGTTTTGCCGATGCCGAAGCCATCCTCAAAGTGCTGCTGGGCGAAGACAACACCAACGCCAAGGCGCTGATTCTCTACGCTCGTTGTCTCACCGAGCGCGGTGAATTGGGCGAGGCGCAAGCCGTGCTCGACGCGGTCAAGAGCGATGAGCACAAGGCCGCCCTGGCCGGCGCCAAGGCGCAGATCAAGTTCCTCGGTCAGGCCAAGGATTTGCCGGATGCTGCCGACTTGAAGGCCAGGCTGGCGAAAGACCCGCAGGACGACGAAGCGGTCTATCAACTGGCGGTTCAACAACTGGCCCGCCAGCAATACGACGCGGCGCTGGATGGCTTGCTCAAGCTGTTCATCCGCAACCGCAGCTACAGCGAAGGCCTGCCGCATAAAACCTTGCTGCAGGTGTTCGAACTGCTGGGCAATGATCACCCACTGGTGACCACCTATCGTCGCAAGCTGTTTGCCGCGCTGTACTAATCGCGATCTTGTAGGAGCTGGCTTGCCAGCGAAGACGGCCTCAAGGACGGTCCAAGATTCAAGGCCGCCTTCGCCGGCAAGCCGGCTCCTACAGCCAGGTGTAAATCGGCGTATCCCCGCCGTTCGTCACTTTCACATCAGCGCTATGGCGCAAGCGCACCAACAGGCGTTTTCCCGACGCCGCGCTCCCCGTCAATCCTTCCAACTGATCCAGCAGATCCGGCCCGCTCAACTGCCCGGCCGTGCGCAGCAGATCCCTGGCGACCTGCCACAGCGCATCATCCTGATTCAACGATTTGACCGGGGCCGCGCTGACTTCGGTTTTATCGACCTGCAACTGAGCGCCCAGCCGCGCCCAGTCGGCGTCATCCATCTCCAGCGTCAAATCCACCGGCCAATCGCCGATGCTTCCGCGAATACGCAACATGAGTCCGCTCCTGCACATTTCTTCACTTGCATGCTCCCATGGGACTTGTGCAACGCCAAGCAGGCAGTCAAACTCTCCGCACTTACGTTATAAGATTACATAACATTTTCTTCATTTTACTTTTCGGAGACTCGCCCATGCGCCGTCTGCTGCTCGCTTTGCCGTTTGCCTTGTTGCCGCTGGCTGTCGCTCATGCCGCGGACGAGCATGACCATGATCACGAACACGGCAGCCTTGGCGCCCATGAACATGGTGTCGGACGCCTGAACGCGGCGCTGGATGGCCAGAACCTGCAGCTGGAACTGGAAAGCCCGGCGATGAATCTGGTGGGCTTCGAACATGCCGCTACCTCCGAGGCCGACAAGGCCAAGGTGGTCGCAGCCCGCACAGAACTCGAAAATCCGCTGGCACTGTTCAATCTGCCGAAAGCCGCCGGATGCGTGGTGGCGAGTCAGGAACTCAATAGCCCGCTGTTCGGCGACAAACCCGACGCCGACGACGATCACGACGAAGATGCCAAGGACGAGCATCACCACGACCACAGCGAAATCCATGCCCACTACCAATTCACCTGTGCCACCCCCGGTGCGCTGAAAACCCTGGACCTGGCGAATATCTTCAACACATTCCCGGCCACCCAGAAAATTCAGGTACAACTGATCGGCCCGAGCGGGCAGCAAGGGGTTGAAGTGACGGCCAAGGCGGCTGCCCTGAAATTCTGATCCACCCCGGTCCTGTAGGAGCAAAGCTTGCTCGCGAAGAACGATAATGCGGTTTTTCAGCTAAACCGTGGCGCGCCTATCGCGAGCAAGCTTTGCTCCCACAGGTCATCAACATTCGTGAAATCGGTTAAATGACCCAAGCACTCATCGAACTGTCCGACCTGGGCTTCAGCTGGCCCGGTCATCCACCGCTGCTGGATATCCCGGCGTTTCGCCTGGAGCCTGGGGAAACCCTGTTTCTCAAAGGCCCCAGCGGCAGCGGCAAGACCACCCTGCTCGGCCTGCTCGGCGGTGTGCAAAGGCCTGATCGCGGCAGCATCCGCCTGCTCGGCCAGGAGCTGACGCAACTGTCGGCCGGTGCCCGCGACCACTTCCGTGTCGATCACACCGGCTACATTTTCCAGCAGTTCAACCTGCTGCCGTTCCTGTCGGTACGCGAGAACGTCGAACTGCCCTGCCACTTCTCGAAGCTGCGCGCCGAACGCGCGAAACAGCGCCATGGCAGCGTCGACAAAGCAGCAGCCACTTTGCTTGCCCATTTGGGTTTGAAAGATGAACACATCCTGGGTCGCCGCGCCGACTCGCTGTCCATCGGCCAGCAGCAACGGGTCGCCGCCGCGCGTGCCTTGATCGGCCAACCGGAACTGGTGATCGCCGACGAGCCGACCTCCGCCCTGGACTACGACGCCCGCGAAAACTTCATTCGCCTGCTGTTCGCCGAATGCCGCGAAGCCGGGTCGAGCCTGTTGTTCGTCAGTCACGACCAGAGCCTCGCGCCGCTGTTCGATCGCCACCTGTCGCTGGCCGAACTCAATCGCGCCGCCACGTCCGCAGAGGTCTGAGATGTATTTGTTTCGTCTAGCCATGGCCAGCCTGGCTAACCGCCGCTTCACCGCGATTCTGACCGCGTTCGCCATCGCCTTGTCGGTCTGCCTGCTACTGGCCGTGGAGCGGGTGCGCACCGAGGCCAAGGCCAGTTTCGCCAGTACCATCAGTGGCACCGATCTGATCGTCGGCGCCCGCTCCGGCTCGGTAAACCTGCTGTTGTATTCGGTGTTCCGCATCGGCAACGCCACCAACAACATCCGTTGGGACAGCTTCGAGCACTTCGCCAACAACCCGAAAGTGAAGTGGGCGATCCCGATGTCCCTTGGCGACTCCCATCGCGGCTATCGGGTGATGGGCACCACCGAAGCCTACTTCGAACACTACCAATACGGCCGCCAGCAACACCTGGAACTGGCCGATGGCCGCGCCTTCGCCACCGACCCGTTCGAAGTGGTGCTCGGCGCCGAAGTGGCGGACGCGCTGCACTACAAACTCGGCGACAAACTGGTGCTGGCCCATGGCGTGGCGGCGATCAGCCTGGTCAAGCATGACGACAAGCCATTCACCGTGGTCGGCATCCTCAAACGCACCGGCACCCCAGTGGACCGTACGCTGCACATCAGCCTCGGCGGCATGGAAGCGATTCACATCGATTGGCACAACGGTGTACCGGCCAGGGGTGAAGGTCGGATCAGCGCCGATCAGGCGCGCAACATGGACCTGACGCCCCAGGCGATCACCGCGTTCATGCTCGGCCTCAACAACAAGATTTCAACCTTTGCCTTGCAGCGCGAAATCAACGAATTCCGTGGCGAACCGATGCTGGCGATCCTGCCTGGCGTGGCACTGCAAGAGTTGTGGAGCCTGATGAGCACGGCGGAAAAAGCCTTGTTCGTGGTCTCGCTGTTCGTGGTGCTGACCGGGTTGATCGGTATGCTCACGGCCATTCTCACCAGCCTCAACGAACGCCGCCGCGAAATGGCGATTCTGCGTTCGGTGGGCGCGCGGCCGTGGCACATCGCGACGCTACTGGTACTGGAAGCGTTTGCCCTGGCGCTGACGGGCGTGATCGCTGGCGTGGCGCTGCTTTATCTGTGCATCGCCGCCGCCCAAGGTTACGTGCAAGCCAATTACGGCCTGTTTCTGCCGCTGGCCTGGCCCAGTGAATATGAATGGACGCTGCTTGCCGGCATCCTGGTCGCCGCGCTGCTGATGGGTTGCGTTCCGGCCTGGCGCGCTTATCGCCAATCGTTGGCCGATGGCCTGTCGATCCGCTTATGAGGACCTTGAAAATGCCCCGCGCGGTTGTTGTGCTGTTGATGCTGGTCGCTCTGCCGCTGTGGGCAGCCGGGCCGAAAGAGCTGACCTGGTCCGACATGATCCCGCCGGATGCCCCGGTACAAGTGCCGAACATGACACCGCTGCACGATCTGTCGAAGATGAGCGATGCCCTGTCCGCCGAATCCGCACCGGCGGCCAAGCAAGACCTGCCCAACGCACCGGTGGTCAAAACCCTGGACGGCCAGAATGTTCGCTTGCCGGGGTACATCGTGCCGCTGGAAGTCAATGAAGAGGGTCGCACCACAGATTTTCTGCTGGTGCCGTATTTCGGCGCCTGCATCCACGTACCGCCTCCGCCGTCGAACCAGATCGTGCACGTCAAAAGCGAAGTAGGCGTGAAGATTGAGGAGTTGTATCAGCCGTACTGGATCGAAGGTGCGATGCAGGTCAAAGCCTCCACCAGCGAGTTGGCGGATGCCGGGTATCAGATGGAGGCGGACAAGATTTACGTCTATGAATTGCCGGACTGAATCCGGAGATTAGCCGTTGCCTGAAAAATAGTCTTCGCGAGCAGGCTCGCTCCCACATTTGAAATGCATTCCCCTGTGGGAGCGAGCCTGCTCGCGAAGAGGCCATCGAAGTCTCCGTAAAACCAGGCCCATCACCGTTTCCTTGAGCTGAGTCAAAAGGCCGAATCGTTAGGCGCCTTACCATTGGACATCAAAGATTTTTAACGTCCTTTGGAGCCCCCATGAACAAGTCCCTGCTCGGCGCCTCGCTGTTTGCCCTTGCGCTCGCAGCCCCGCTCGCCCACGCCCATGAACAAGGCGACATCCTCTTGCGTGCCGGCGCGATCACCGTCGACCCGAATACCGACAGCTCCAGCGTCAAGGTCGATCAGGGCCCATTGAGCGGTGCCGATCTTGGCGGCGAGGCCACCCTGAGCAGCGATACACAACTGGGCCTGAACTTCGCCTACATGATCACCAACCACTTGGGGATCGAACTGCTGGCAGCCACGCCGTTCGAGCACGACGTCAAACTCAAGGGCACCGCCCTGAGCGCGGCCAACGGCAAACTGGGCAGCTTTAAACAACTGCCTCCGACCTTGAGCCTGGTGTACTACCCGCTCGACACCAAGTCCGCGTTCCAGCCCTATGTCGGGGCCGGCGTGAATTACACCTGGATGTACGACGAACACCTGAGCAGCGACGCCCGCGCCAATGGTTTCAGCAACTTCAACACCAAAAACTCCTGGGGCGTGGCCTGGCAGGTGGGTGCTGATTACATGCTGACCGACAACATCCTGCTCAACGCTCAGATGCGCTACATCGAGATCGATACCCGCGCGACAGTGGAAAACAACGCCGTCGCACCCGGTACCCGCGCACGGGTGAACGTGGATGCAGATCCGTTCGTCTACATGGTGGGTCTGGGTTACAGGTTCTAAAGAACTGTGGGAGCGAGCCTGCTCGCGATGACGGTGTAAGACTCAACATTCATGTTGAGTGAACTACCGCAATCGCGAGCAGGCTCGCTCCCACAGAGATTGCAGTGCTCGCCCCCTTAACAGACCTGTCATCCCACCCAACAAGCGCCGTTTCTATCGCCCCAGCAACCGCGCCAACCCGACGCTCATCGGCGTCTGCTGTGGGCGGGCAAATCGTTCGAGCAATCGCCGGTTGTTCGCCCGTGAATGACGGATATCACCGGAGCGTGCCGGGCCGTAACTTACCGGCGGCAACTCGCCGACCACTGCTTCCAGTGCTTCAAGCATCTGGTTGAGTGTCGTTGCCTGATTCCAGCCAACGTTGACCGCGCCGACGTCTACCTGTGGTTTATCGATGGCTTCCACCAGCAGGTTGACCAGATCCTCGACGTAGACAAAATCCCGCGTCTGCTCACCGTCACCAAACACAGTGATCGGCAGGCCTTTCTGCGCGCGCTCGGTGAAAATGCTGATCACCCCGGAATACGGCGAGGACGGATCCTGGCGCGGTCCGAAGATGTTGAAGAAGCGAAAAATCACCGGTTCAAGTGCATGTTGGCGCCGGTAGAAATCGAAATAATGCTCGCTGGCCAACTTGTCGGATGCATAGGGCGTCAACGGTGCCTTGGGCGTGTCTTCATCGATTGACTCACCTTCGCCATTGTTGCCATACACCGCCGCGCTGGAGGCAAACAGCACACGCTTGACGCCCGCCTGGCGCATGGCTTCGCAGACATTCAGCGAGCCGACGAAATTACTCTGGTGCGTCTTCACCGGATCGTCCACCGAAGCTTGCACCGAAGCCACCGCCGCCAGATGCGCCACTGCACTGCAACCGACCATCGCCCGTGCCACCAGCGCGGCATCGGCGACGTCGCCGACGATCAACTCGACCCTGGGATTGTCCAGCGGCAGGTTGCTGCGCTTGCCGGTGGACAGGTCATCGAGAATCCGTACCGAATGCCCCTTGGCGAGCAAGGCGTCGGTCAGGTGCGAACCGATGAAACCGGCGCCGCCGGTGATTAAAACGGGGGTATCAGCCATGGCGATAGAACCTGTCCAAAAGGCCCGGAAGCGCCGCACGCCAGGCGCGCGGTTTGATTCCGAAGGTGTGCAGAATTTTTTTGCAGGCCAACACCGCGTGTTGCGGCTCTTCGGCGGCGTCCGGCCGCGCGGCGTGAGCCTGGGCGGTCGGTGCTTCGATGGCCAGCGGATGCAAGGCACGCGCCTCGCTGAGAATGGCTTGCCCCAGCGCCAGCGGCGTGGTCGCCTCATGCCCGGCGTAATGGTAGGTGCCCCACAGCGGCGCCGCGCAGTCGAGTTGCTTGAGTACCGAAATGATCACGCGGGCGGCATCGTCCACCGGCGTCGGATTGCCCCGGCGGTCATCGGCCATCAGCAGCTCTTGCGGTTGTTCGGCCCGACCGAGGAACCGTCCGAGGGTGCCCTCGGGGCTGTCATCGAGCAACCAGCCGAAACGCAACAGCACGTGTTGCGGGCAAGTGGCGCGAACGCTTTGCTCGATCCGCCACAAGGCCTGACCGCGCAGCCCCAGCGGCACTGGCTCGTCTTTTTCGCTGTAGGCAGTGGCGCGGGAGCCATCGAACACACGATAGCTCGAAGGCTGCAACAGAACGATATTGTGATGCTGGCACAGTTCGGCCAGGCGCTCGATCGCCCGCTCCTGCCCGGCCAAACGCTGCTCGCTGACCGCCTCGGCCTGGAACCAGTCGAAGTAGTAGGCAAGGTTGATCAGCGCATCCGGGCGGGTGTCGTCGAGCAGTTGCGTCAGGCTCGCGGCGTCCCAGCCGTCTTGTGGCGGGCGGGGGGCGAGGAAGCCGATGTCTTCCTCCGCACCGAGGCGAATCAGCGCCTGCCCAAGGGCATTTCCGCCGCCCAGTAACATAAGGCGCATTCGCATAAAGTCAGCAGGCCCAGTCTGATTGGAACAATGGTTTTATCGACAGCGCTTGCGGGCGATGTCGTCGATAGTTGCAGGAATCGTTGCATTTTGCGGGTTTAGTGCGCAACCGTCATCCGTAAAGTGTAGATGCCCCGGATTTGTGGTGCTGCTACTGACCCCATTGCTGGCGAGCCAGCTCCCACAGTGATTTCCGTTGTTCACACGAATTGCGTCCACTGAAGATCCCTGTGGGAGCTGGCTTGCCAGCGATGGGGCCTTGCCAATCAACACAGATCCCCAGTGGTACTTGCATCTTCGGCCCCCCACCCGCATAAATTGCCCCATGAACCTGCCCATCCCCGCAGACAGTGCCCTGAACGGCTTCCATCCTGCCGTCAGCGCCTGGTTCAGCAATACCTTCGCGACGGCCACCGCCGCCCAGGCCAGGGCATGGCCGCTGATCCGCCAGCGCCGCTCGACCCTGATCGCCGCGCCCACCGGGTCCGGCAAGACATTAACCGCATTTCTTGCGGTCATTGATGATCTGGTTCACCGCGGGCTGGAAACCGACAATGGCCTGCCCGACGAAACCCTGGTGGTCTACGTGTCGCCGCTCAAGGCGTTGTCCAATGACATCCAGATCAACCTGCAAAACCCGTTGGCCGGCATCACCGAACAACTGCGCGTGATGGGCCTGCCCGAATTGCAGATCACCACCGCCGTGCGCACCGGCGACACCCCGCAAAAAGACCGTTCGGCGATGCGCAAGACTGCGCCGCACATTCTGGTCACCACCCCGGAGTCGCTCTATGTCTTGCTCGGCTCCGACTCTGGCCGAAAAATGCTCGGCACCACGCGCACAGTGATCGTCGACGAAATCCACGCCATCGCAGCCAGTAAACGCGGCAGCCATCTGGCCCTGAGCCTGGAACGCTTGCAGGCGCTCTGTGCCGAGCCGCTGGTGCGCATTGGCCTGTCGGCTACGCAAAAACCCATCGAAGCGGTCTCGCGCTTTCTGGCAGGTCGCGACCGCGATTGCGAGATCATTGACATCGGCCACGCCCGGCCACGGGACCTGAGCATTGAGGTTCCGCCCGTACCGTTGTCGGCGGTGATGGCCAATGATGTGTGGGAGCTGGTTTACGACCGCCTCGCCGCCCTCGCCCGCGAACACCGCACCACGCTGATTTTCGTCAACACCCGACGCCTCGCCGAGCGCCTGAGCCGGCATCTGAGCGAGCGCCTGGGCAAAGACGCCGTAGCCGCCCACCACGGCAGCCTGGCCAAGGAGTTTCGCCTGGACGCCGAGCAACGGCTCAAGCGCGGTGACCTCCAAGTGCTGATCGCCACGGCGTCGCTGGAACTGGGCATCGACATCGGCGATGTCGACCTGGTGTGCCAGATCGCCTCGCCGCGCTCGATTGCCGGGTTTCTACAACGGGTCGGACGCTCCGGGCACCAGGTCGGGGGAACGCCCAAGGGCCGCTTGTTCGCCACCACCCGCGACGATCTGATCGAATGCGCCGCGCTGCTCGATTGTGTGCGCCGGGGCGAGCTGGACACCTTGCAGATCCCGCTGGCGCCGCTGGACGTACTGGCGCAGCAGATCATCGCCGAGGTCAGTTGCCAGGAATGGCCGGAAGACGCTTTGCTTGCCCGGTTCCGCCAGGCTTCGCCCTACGCCACGCTTGACGAGAAGCACTATCAGGCGCTGCTGCACATGCTCGCGGAGGGCTACAACGGGCGCCAGGGCATCCGCAGTGCCTACTTGCATCGTGATGCCGTGAACCGCACGCTGCGCGGGCGTCGCGGCGCCAAACTGACGGCCGTCACCAGTGGCGGGACCATTCCCGACAACGCCGACTACAGCGTATTGCTGGAACCCCAGGGGCTGAACATCGGCAGCGTCAACGAAGACTTTGCCGTGGAAAGCATTGCCGGCGACGTGTTCCAGTTAGGCAATACCTCGTACCGCATCCTGCGGGTCGAAACCGGCAGGGTCCGGGTCGAGGATGCCCAGGGGCAACCGCCAACCATTCCGTTCTGGCTCGGTGAAGCGCCAGGGCGCAGTGCAGAATTGTCGTTTGCCGTCGCGCGCCTGCAAGCACAACTCGATGAACTGCTGGGCGCTACACCAGGCAACCTGCAACCGGCCCTCGATTGGCTGACCGAGACCCTTGGCCTCAATCTCGCCAGCGCCGAACAACTGGTCGAATACCTGGCCCGCGCCCGCCAGACCCTCGGCGCTTTGCCGTCCCGGGACACGTTGCTGATGGAGCGGTTTTTCGACGAGTCCGGTGGCACCCAACTGGTCATCCATACGCCGTACGGCAGCCGCATCAACCGTGCCTGGGGCCTGGCCTTGCGCAAGCGTTTTTGCCGCACCTTCAACTTCGAGTTGCAGGCTGCCGCCAGTGAAGACGCCATCGTGCTGTCGTTGTCCACCAGCCACAGTTTTGAATTGGACGAGGTCTGGCGTTACCTGCACAGCAACAGTGCCGAACACACGCTGATCCAGGCCGTGCTCGATGCGCCGCTCTTCGGCGTGCGCTGGCGCTGGAATGCCGGCGTGGCCCTGGCATTGCCGCGCTACTCCGGTGGACGCAAGGTACCGCCGCAGATCCAGCGGATGAAAAGCGAAGACCTGATCGCCAGCGTGTTCCCCGACCAGATCGCCTGCGTGGAAAACCTCGCCGGCGAACGGGAAATTCCCGACCATCCGTTGGTGGAACAGACCCTCGACGATTGCCTGCACGAGGCCATGGACAGCGAAGGCTGGCTGGCGTTGTTGCGGCGCATGGAACGGGGCGAAATCCGCCTGATCAGCCGCGACTTGCCGGCGCCCTCGCCGCTGGCCGCGGAAATTCTCAGTGCCCGCCCCTACACGTTTCTCGACGATGCGCCGCTGGAAGAGCGCCGCACCCAGGCGGTGCTCAATCGCCGCTGGAGTGACCCTCAATCCACCGACGACCTCGGCGCGCTGGACGCCGACGCCATCGCCGCCGTGGCTGAAGAAGCCTGGCCGACGCCCAACGGCATCGATGAAATGCACGAGGCGCTGATGAGCCTGGCGTGCATCACCGAGGCCGAAGTGCGGGCGAATCCGAACTGGCTCGACTGGCTGAAAACCCTGGCCGACAGCGGCCGCGCCTGTTGCATCAATCAATCGCTATGGCTGGCGCGAGAGCGGCTGAGCTGCCTGCGGGCCATTTATCCACAGGCTGATTTGAGTCCCGCGCTGGACGCTTTGCGGGGGTTTGATGAACCCTGGGAAACGGAGGACGCCGTACTGGAGCTGATTCGCGCACGGCTCAGCGCATTTGGCCCATTGCCGCTGCCGGAAATCGCCGAACCGCTCGGATTGGCGCCAGCCCAGGTCACACAGGCACTGGCGCAATTGGAGCGCGAAGGTTATGTGCTGCGCGGTCACTTCACCCCAGGCACCGCCGAAGAGGAATGGTGCGAACGGCATTTGCTGGCGCGGATTCATCGCTACACGGTCAAGCGTCTGCGGCGCGAAATCGAGCCGGTGGCGTTGCAGGATTTCATGCGGTTTCTGTTCGACTGGCAGCATCTGTCCAGCACCACCCAGGGCCAGGGCAACGCGATATTGCAAGCGATCGTCGCTCAGTTCGAGGGCTACCCCGCCGCCGCATCCGCCTGGGACAGCGACATTCTGCCGGCGCGGCTCAAGGACTATTCACCCACTTGGCTGGATGATCTGTGTCGCAGCGGCAAACTGGTCTGGACCCGCCTTACCGCGCACAACAAAGGCGCCAGCAGCGCACTGCGCAGCACGCCGATTGTGTTGTTGCCGCGCAATCGCGTCGGGTTGTGGAGCGACTTGACCGAGCAGACGCCGGTCAACGAACTGTCGCCCAAAACCCAAAAAGTCTACGAAGCACTCCACCAGCATGGCGCGCTGTTTTTCGATGAGCTGGTGCATGAAGCGCATGTGTTGCGCACAGAACTGGAGATCGCCCTGCAGGAATTGGTGGGCGCCGGACGGGTGAATGCCGACAGCTTCGCCGGCCTGCGCGCGCTGATCACCCCGGCCAGCAAACGGCAGAATCGCAGCAGCCGTCGTGGACGCGGGGCATTCATCGGCGGCATGGACGATGCGGGGCGCTGGGCCTTGCTTCGACGCGGGTCGCCAGCGCCGATTGTGGATAACCCGCGTCCGGCACCCACACCCGCCGAGACGCTGGAACACATCGCCATGACCTTGCTGCGCCGATACGGCGTGGTGTTCTGGCGTCTGCTTGAGCGCGAGGCGGACTGGCTGCCGAGCTGGCGTGAACTTCTGCGCACCTTTCACCGGCTGGAAGCGCGGGGCGAGATTCGTGGCGGACGTTTTGTCAGTGGCCTGGCGGGCGAGCAATTTGCGCTGCCCGAAGCGATACCGTTGCTGCGTGAAGTGCGGCGGCGACCCCATGACGGCAGCCTGATTGCGGTGTGCGGGGTTGATCCGCTGAACCTGGCCGGCACTCTGCTGCCCGGCGCGAAAGTGCCGGCGCTGGCGAGCAATCGGCTGGTGTATCGCGATGGGTTGCCGGTGGCTGCCGAGATTGCTGGCAAGCAGCAGTTCTGGCTGGATTTGGATGAGCAGGTCATGGCTGAAGTGCGTAGTAAATTGATCCGACATTGATGCTGTCTGGCCCGGCCTCTTCGCGAGCAGGCTCGCTCCCACAGGGGATTTGTGTCCGACTCACATCTGGCCTTCAACGCAGAACACTGTGGGAGCGAGCCTGCTCGCGAAGAGGCCAGCACTGCCACCCCCATTACTGAGGCCGCGGCCGATCCGGCATCAACACCGCCGAATGCTCCGGCTCAGTCGCACCGTCCTGCAGCGGCTCAATCGCCTGCCTCGGCATCAAGACCTGCTGTGGATAAGTCTGCGCGAAATGCACGCATGGACTGTTATCCACAAGCTTTTTCAGCCGCTGGTTGAATGCCCGGCTCACCGCATATTGCCCACCGGAGACGGTGCGAAACTGCGCCGTCAACACCACGCCGTTGAGGTCCATCTTGTCGACGCCGAACACATCCAGCGGCCCCTCCCCTGCAGGTTGTACTTGAGGAACGGATCGCCAGTAATCGAATGCCCGGCCTCGCGGATCAGTTCGATGGCCTTGTCGACGTCGGTGTCGTAGGTGAATTGCACCGAAAAAAACGCATAGGCAAATTGCCGGGATTGGTTGGTCACGGCCTTGATCTGGCCGAATGGCACCGAGTGCACAAACCCCTTGCCGTCGCGCAGGCGCAAGGTACGGATGGTCAGGCCTTCGACGGTGCCGGCATGCCCGGAGTCGAGTACCACCCAGTCGCCGATGGACAGGGTGTCTTCGATGATGATGAACAGCCCGGTGATCACATCCTGCACCAGTTGCTGGGAGCCGAAGCCGATCGCCAGCCCGATGACACCGGCACCGGCCAGGAACGGTGCGACGTTGATGCCCAGGTTAGCCATGGTGGTGATTGCGCAGATCACCACCAGAATGATTTTGATCGCATTGCGCAGCAACGGCAGGATGGTCTTGACCCGTGTACTGGGCTGGCGCGCCGAGCGTTTGTTGACCGGCGGTTTCAAGGCTTCCTGAATCGCCGTGTCGAGCACGACCCAGACCATCCAGGTGATCAGGAAGATCAAACCGATGTGGCTCAACGAGTCGCTGATCGCCCGACCGACCGAATTGCTCACCGCGAATTCGAACAGCGAGACGCCCCAGATACGCCCCAGAATGTCGATGAACACGATGGCTATGGCAATGCGCAGCAACGCGTGGGAAAGGTTCAGAAAGCGTTCCTTGTAGGCACTGCTGCGTCGCAGGTCCGCTTCATGGCGCGTCTTGAACAGGTGATGCAGCGTGGTGCTCAGAAACACCGTGGCAATCAGCAGAACCGTGGTAAACAGCGCACTGCGCAGTACCTGTTGATTGTCGGCGCTGACGCTGATCAGGTTGATGACCGAAACCAGTACCATCAACAGAATCGGCCAATACCAGAGCCCGGAAAAAATCCGCAGGGTTTCGCGCAGCGCCGGCTGCGATCGACGCTGAGCCAGCGGCAGAATCCGGATGACATGGGCGACGGGACGGCGCATGCGAAATACCAGCAGACCGAAGGAAATCGATGCCGCCAGACCGGTAAACACGGCGATGCTGCTGGTGAGGTTGCTGCCTAGCTGCTGGGCGATCTGCGGGCTGGTCAGGGCGTCGCTCAGGGCGACCAGGAAGCCGATCAGAAACAGCGGTCGCGGGCTGTCCTGGTGAATGATCTGCACCGCCCTGCGTTTGTGACCGACGTTGAACAACACCACCAGTGACATCACCAATGACGCGGCGAAAATGCCGCTGCTGGTGGCATAGGCAAAACACAACGCCATCGCCCGACCGGCCGACACCGGCAAAAACTGACTGACATAAATCGTCAACGGCAGACTGATCAACGCGGGAAGACTGTAGGGCAACACATACCCCAGCAATGCCTGACCACGCTCTCGACTCAACAGCACGCGATGCCGACACAGACGCTGGGTCAAGAACTTGCCGAACATCCGCAGCAGGCCGAAGACGCCCGCCCACACAGCGGTCAGCAGCAGGAAATCCCCCGTTACGCGCCAGCCCGAACGGGCAGAGGGCCGATTGACCAATTGATCCACTTCATCTGCCGCACGGTCGGCACGCAGGCGCCAGGCGTCGACCAGGTTTTCGTTGAGATCGAGTTTTGCCTGCACCTCATCGATGCTTGAACTGATGGCCCCCAGCAATCCGCCTTGCACCAGCGGTTGCGGGTGTGCCGGTGGCGTCGCGGTGGCGGCCGGCAGACCCGGGATCGTTGCCGCATCCAGTTCCTCGCTGCCCAGAACCAGCAGCGCTCCCAGAAATATCGCGGTCTTGAGCTTGATCAACGTATCCGCTCCCTTGGATGAGACTGTAAGGAACTGATCGGGAAATCCCCCTGTAGGAGCCGGCTTGCCGGCGAATGCGGTGTGTCAGACATCATGTAGGTTGGTTGATACACCGCCATCGCCGGCAAGCCGGCTCCTACAGGTCCAGCATCCTCGTTCGATATTTGATCTGTACGCAAATATCAAATGCCCATACCTGTATTTTTCCGCACGACCCAAACCCCGACACTGCACTCCATCAATTCAACCCACCGGAGTTGCAGCCATGCCCATTGCCTTGCTCGCGCTGACCCTCAGCGCCTTTGCCATCGGGACGACCGAGTTCGTCATCGTTGGCCTGTTACCCACCATCGGCGCCGATCTCGGGGTCAGCCTGCCGTCCGCCGGCCTGCTTGTCAGCCTGTACGCATTGGGCGTCGCCGTCGGTGCCCCGGTGCTGACTGCCCTGACCGGCAAAGTCCCGCGTAAATTGCTGCTCTTGTCGCTGATGGTGCTGTTCACCCTCGGCAACCTGCTGGCCTGGAAAGCGCCAGGCTACGAGTCGCTGATTCTGGCGCGAATCGTCACCGGCCTGGCCCACGGGGTGTTTTTCTCGATCGGTTCAACCATCGCCACCAGTCTAGTGCCCAAGGAAAAAGCCGCCAGCGCGATCGCCATCATGTTCACCGGATTGACCGTGGCACTGGTCACTGGCGTACCGCTGGGCACCTTCATCGGCCAGCATTTCGGCTGGCGTGAAACCTTCCTCGCCGTGTCGGCGTTGGGCGTCATCGCGTTCATCGGCAGCCTGCTCTACGTGCCGAAAGACATTGCCCACAGCAAACCCGCGTCGCTGTTGCAACAGTTGCAGGTACTCAAGCAACCCCGACTGTTGCTGGTGTACGCCATGACTGCGATCGGCTACGGCGGTTCGTTTATCGCCTTCACTTTCCTGGCACCGATCCTTCAGGACCTTTCCGGTTTCAGCGCCAGCACCGTCAGCCTGGTGCTGCTGGTCTACGGCATCTCGGTGGCCGTGGGTAACATCTGGGGCGGCAAACTGGCGGATAAACGCGGCCCGATCAGTGCCCTGAAAATCATCTTCGCCCTGCTCGCCGCTGTGTTGTTCGTGCTGACCTTCACGGCCGGCAATCCATGGCTGGCGCTGGCCACCGTGCTGGTCTGGGGTGCAGTGGCGTTCGGCAACGTGCCGGGGCTACAGGTCTATGTGGTGCGCCAGGCCGAACATCACACCCCCCATGCGGTGGACGTGGCTTCCGGCCTGAACATCGCCGCGTTCAACCTCGGCATTGCCGGCGGCGCGTGGGGCGGCGGCTTGATCGTTGCGCACTTGGGCCTGATCCACACCGCGTGGATCGGTGGTCTGGTGGTGTTGGGGGCGTTGGCGTTGACGGCGTGGAGCGGGCGTCTGGATCGGTTGGGGCCGGTGTATGCCGAACCGGCTGAGGGCTCTGCCCGCGTTATCACGGGTCACTGATTAACCCTGTGGGAGCGAGCCTGCTCGCGAAGACGGTGGCACATTCAACATTGATGTGACTGACACACCGCTTTCGCGAGCAGGCTCGCTCCCACATTGGATCTGCGGTGATTCGTGAATATGTACCGTCCGTACCCCCACCGAAACTTTCGTCGCCGCCCCACAGTCAGCAAAAGAACGGGGCACTCAGACGGGAGGCGACATGGCGGCGATTCATATCGGCATTTCAGGTTGGCGCTACACGCCCTGGCGAGGGGATTTCTACCCCAAGGGGTTGCCCCAGAAACGCGAGTTGCAATTCGCGTCACGGGCGGTCAACAGCATCGAAATCAATGGATCGTTTTACGCCCTGCAAAAGCCCGAGCGCTATGCCCAGTGGTACATCGAAACGCCGATGCACTTCGTGTTCAGCGTCAAGGCCCCACGTTTCATTACCCACATCAAGCGTCTGCGTGACATCCACAAACCCCTGGCGAATTTTTTTGCCTCCGGCGTTCTGGAGCTCAAGGAAAAGCTCGGGCCGATCCTCTGGCAGTTTCCGCCCAACTTCAAATTCGATGCCGAACTGTTCGAGACCTTTCTCGAACAATTACCCCGTGACACCGAACAGGTGGCCGCCCTCGCCCGTCAGCACGACTCGCACCTCCACGGCCACGCCAGCCTGAAGGCGTACAAGAAAAAACCTGTGCGCCATGCCGTGGAAATCCGTAACGACAGCTTCATCGACCCGGCTTTTGTCCGGCTGCTCAAACGCTACAACACGGCACTGGTGATCGCCGACACCGCCGGCAAATGGCCGTACCGCGAGGACATCACCAGCGACTTCGTCTACCTGCGCCTGCACGGCGCCGAAGAACTCTACGCCAGCGGCTACACAACGCAGGCACTGCAGCGCTGGGGTGAGCGGATCGAGGCCTGGCATCAAGGGCGGCAACCGAAAGATCCACAGTTGATCGCGCCCCGGCAGAAACCCAGGGTCTGCAAATCCCGCGAAGTGTTCTGCTATTTCGACAACGACATCAAAGTCCGCGCGCCTTTCGATGCGCGTCGCCTGCTGGAGCGATTCGACCTCGACCAGGAGCTGCTCACCGCCCCGGGTGAACCCGTTGCCGAAGGAGCGCTGCCATGAGCATTCGCGAACCGGTCGGCGTCACCGACGAGCAGGCCTCCATCGACACCATGGTGCATCGTTTCACGGTGCTGACGGTCAACACCCACAAGGGTTTCACCGCGCTGAATCGGCGTTTCATCCTGCCGGAACTGCGCGAAGCGGTGCGCAGTGTCTCTGCCGATGTGGTGTTTTTGCAGGAAGTCCACGGCACCCATGAACAGCATCCCAAGCGCTACAACAATTGGCCGGCGATGCCGCAATACGAATTCCTCGCCGACACCCTGTGGCCGCAGTTCGCCTACGGGCGCAATGCGGTCTATCCGGCGGGCGATCACGGCAACGCGCTGCTGTCGAAATTCCAGATCGTGCGGCACGACAACCTCGACGTGTCCATCAGTGGCCATGAGAATCGCGGCCTCCTGCATTGCATCTTGCGCCTGCCCGGCGAAGGCCCGGAGGTGCACGCGATATGCGTCCACCTGGGCCTGCGCGAAAGCCATCGCAACGAACAACTCAGGTTGCTGGCCCGCCGGCTGGAAGAACTGCCAAACGATGCGCCAGTGATCGTCGCCGGGGATTTCAATGACTGGCGTCAGCGTGCCGATGCCCTGCTCAACCCTTGCGGTTTGCGCGAAGTGTTCGCCGAGCACCATGGCAAGCCCGCGCGCAGTTTTCCCGCTCGATTACCCGCGCTGCGTCTTGACCGCATCTACGTGCGCAACCTCCAGGCCAGCCAACCACAAGTGCTGACGTCCCGGCCCTGGTCACACCTTTCGGACCATGCACCGCTGTCGGTAGAGATCGAGTTATGAGCCTCTCGCCGATGGAAAAAACCACCGTGGAGCAGATTGCCGCGCCGCCGACCAGCGAACCCGCAGCGGTCGACGTCGAGTACCGTTGGCAAGGCAACAACCGCGTCGAGCTGCTGGAAAACGGCGAGGCCTATTTTCCCCGGGTGTTCGAGGCCATGCGCCAGGCCAAGACCGAGATCCTTCTGGAAACCTTCATCGTGTTCGAGGACAAGGTCGGCGAAGAGCTCAAGACCGTACTCATCGGCGCCGCGCAACGCGGGGTACGTGTCACCGCCAGCTTCGACGGATTTGGCTGCGGCGAACTGAGTACCGGTTTTCTCACCGCGCTCAGTGGAGCCGGCGTGCATCTGCAAATGTTCGATCCGGCACCCAAGCACCTGGGCGTCCGCACCAACTGGTTCCGCCGCCTGCACCGCAAGATAGTGGTCGTAGACGGAACCGTCGCCTTCATTGGCGGGATCAACTTCTCCGCCGATCATCTGGCCGATTTCGGTCCCGAGGCCAAACAGGATTATTCGGTAGAAATACAAGGCCCGGCGGTGGCCGACATTCATCACTTTGCCCTGTTGCAATGCGGTCGTCCCGCGCGGGCCAAGTACTGGTGGCAACGGCGTCGACAACGTCGCTCGGAACTGGCCTTCGATGAGCATGACGGTCAGGTGCGGCTGGTGTACCGCGACAACGCCGAGCACTTGACCGACATCGAAGAGGTTTACCGCCTGGTGTTACGCACTGCGCAGCGGCGCGTGGTCATCGCCAACGCTTACTTTTTCCCCGGCTACCGATTGCTGCGCGAGATCCGCAACGCCGCCCGCCGCGGTGTTGATGTGCGGCTGATTCTGCAAGGTCAACCCGACATGCTGGTGGCTAAACTCGCTGCGCGCATGACCTACGATTACTTGCTCAAATCCGGGGTGAAGATCTACGAATATTGCGACCGCCCCCTGCACGGCAAGGTCGCGCTGGTGGACGAAGACTGGAGCACCGTCGGTTCCAGCAACCTCGACCCGTTGAGCCTGTCGATGAACCTGGAAGCCAATGTGTTGATCCGCGACCGCGCATTCAACCGTGACCTGTTCGAGCGCCTCGAAGAACTCAGTGACCATCACTGCAAGGCCATGTCGGTGGACAACGCCCCACGCGGCCGCGTCTGGCACATGACCGTGGGTTTTCTGGTGTTCCACTTCCTGCGGCATTTCCCGGCATGGGCCGGCTGGTTGCCGGCGCATAAACCACGCCTGAAAGCGTTCACTTCACCGACCGGGAGCGATCAGCATGAGCCGCACTGAAGCACACGCGGCGACCCACGCCGACCACCCGGCAAAATCTCGCCTGAGCCGCTGGAAAAGACCGCTGACGATGCTGTTTTTCCTGGCGCTGATCGTGCTGTTGAGCCTGTTCGCCTCGCGCATGGAATGGGGCGAAGTGTTCGACACCCTGGCTGACTTCAAGGTGCGCACGCTGATCATCGCCTCTGGATTGACCCTGGTGAGTTTTCTGGTCTACGCCAGTTTCGACCTGATCGGCCGCACCTACATTCGCCAGGATCTGACGTGGAAACAGATCCTGCCGGTGGGGATCATCAGCTACGCCTTCAACCTCAACCTGAGTGCCTGGGTCGGCGGCATTGCCATGCGTTATCGGCTGTATTCGCGGCTCGGTGTGAGCAAAGGCAACATCGCAAAAATCCTCGGCCTGAGCCTGGCCACCAACTGGTTCGGCTACATGGTGATTGCCGGGGCAGTGTTCAGCAGCGGGCTGGTACGCATGCCCCCGGGATGGAAACTGAGCAGCGACGCGCTGCAAGGTATGGGCGTTTTGTTGCTGCTGGTGAGCGCGGGATATCTCGCGGCGTGCCGGTTTTCCAAACGGCGCGAGTGGGCGATACGCGGCATTGAAATCGACTTGCCGTCCTTGCGCATGGCCATTGTGCAACTGGCCCTCGGGGCGTTGAACTGGTCGCTGATGGCGGCGGTGATCTTCACCCTGCTGCCGAGCAAACTCGACTACCCATTGGTGCTTGGCGTGTTGCTGATCAGTGCTATTGCCGGGGTCATTACCCACATACCGGCCGGGCTCGGTGTGCTGGAAGCGGTGTTCGTGGCTTTGCTGCAACACGAGGTATCGCGGGGCAGTCTGGTGGCGGGTCTGCTGGCTTATCGGGCGATCTATTTTCTGCTGCCGTTGTTGATCACGCTGGTGATGTATTTGCTGGTGGAGGCCAAGGCCAAGTCGCTGCGGATCTCGAAAAAACCCAAGTGATTTGTGGTGACGGTGATGACGCCATCGCGGGCAAGCCTTGCTCCCACAGATGGTCGACACAAATTCTGTGGGAGCAAGGCTTGCCCGCGATGCGTCCGCAAGAACACCACACGATCATTTGGATTGAATAATGCTCAACCGCTCACCCACCACCATTTCCGTGATCCAGTCCACCAGGATCGAGGTGTAGGCCTGCTGCGAAACCGGATCGCTCAGCGCATGGTCGGCACCGTCGATAATGCGGTGCGTCATCGAATGGGTCTGCTGACACGCTGCGCGATAACTCATGATCGTCGCGTGGGGCACATAGTCATCGGTTTCGGACTGGACCAACAGCACATCCCCGGTAAATTGCGAACAGGCATGCAGCGCCCGATTGCTATCGGCACGCACCAGCGTACCGCGGTAATCGCGCAAATCGAGCTTGTCCAGGTCACGCTTGGGTGTGTGCCATTGCTCGTCGCGATACAGTGCTGGCACCCGTAGCGCCAGCCAGCGCACCGGACGCAACGACGTGAGGATCGAGGCCAGGTAACCGCCATAGCTGGTGCCGACCACGGCAATGGCCGAGGTATCCAGCGCCGGGTGCGCGAGCAAGCGGTCGTAGGCCGCCAACAGGTCGCGCAGGTTATCTTCACGGGTTACCCGGGTCAGCGGAATGCCGGTGCCGCCGGTGTGGCCCCGCAGGTCGAAGGTCAGGCACACACAACCCAAGCCGGCGATGCCCTTCGCCCGCTCCAGATCGCGCTCCTGACTGCCGCCCCAACCGTGCACGAACAACACGCCGGGGACTTTCGATTTGGGGCTGAGAAAGGTCCCGCTCATCTGCTCGTCGTCGATGTCGATTTGAATGCTTTCGCTTCTAGCCGTCATAGGATTTGACCGTTACGTACTTGAGTAGGAAATCACTGTTTTGCGCCGGACCGCGATACACCTCGATGGCGTCCGCCGGAAGCGGCCGATCGGTGTAGGTTTCCACCGAAGACACGCGAATCGCGCGCATTTGCGGGTCGTTGACGAAGCTCTGCAAGGCAGCGACTTCGGCGCTGCTGGCCCCGCCCATGCGCCAGGATTGCTCGAGCACGCCGCTGCGGGGTTTGCCATCACTGGCCACCCCCTGGGCGATGTCGTAGTTGCGCCGCGACGCATAGAAGCCGGGGTAGGCTTCATTCGCCGCGTCGTCGAATACCTGCGCTTGCCTGATCGCCAATCGCACGTCTTCAGGCAAGTCCAACGCCAACAGATCCTGATAGCCACCCTGCACCACCAGCAGGTTGGAGCCGCCATACACCTCTTCGCCTTGAGGGTCCTTGGTCAAGAATTGCTCACCGCAATAACTCAGCACCCTGTCACCGATGAAACTCTGACCGACGCTGTGGGTGATCACCTGATCCAGGTCCTGCTCGAGCACCACACCTTCGTTGAACAGGGTCTTGGCCTCGGGCCGAGCGAGGATTTCGTCGAACTGGTCGAGGCTTTTGATCACTTCCTGACCGCGCCCGGCGCAGGCGTGAATCGGCTTGAGGCGGATCGGGCCGCTGTAGAGCAAATGCTCCGCCGCTGGCCGTGCATCGTCGAGGGAAAAAACACTGAGGCCATCGAGCACGACGTTGCGCACCCGTTCGCAAAACAGCGGCACCCAACCTGGTGGCGCATGGGCATGATGATTCAGCAAACCGTGGCTGATGGCTTTGGTGCAGATGAAGGCATGTTCGACATAGCCACCCCACAAATCCTCAGGACCTTTGACCCCCAACTGCCGGGCGGCTGCGGCCCCCACCAGCGTTTGGGTGGGCAGCAGGTAAATGTCTCGTCCGCGATGCTGCCCAGGGTCGTAACTGCCACCGAACTTGAGCCCGAGGATTTGTGCCAGCCACTTGGCCAGCGCGCGATTGGTTTCAATTTCATGCAATGGCGCGTCGGGGTGCACCGAGTGGGCGACCACCAGTTTCTTGCGGTTTGTTGGGGTCATGCGTCCCCCTTCAATCGGCAGTAGATGAATGTAGGTGTAGGAGGTGCAGAGATCAGGCCAAACGGGGCTGCCGGGAAACGCTTTTCAAATCATGTGGTTGCACGAACAGTAGTGGCAGGAGGCCTGTTTGATTCTGCACGATAGCCTTTCAAAATCCGGCATTTTGCACGATCCCTTGTAGGAGCGAGCCTGCTCGCGAATAGGCCCTTTCACTCACCATCGATGTGGGATGTCAGACTGCTTTCGCGAGCAGGCTCGCTCCTACAAGGGGAACTGCGGTGTTGTGCCTAGCGTGCGGCGACACCCGGCAACACCCCAAACCGCGCCCGATAATCGCTCGGCGCCAGCCCGGTGATTTTCTTGAACGTGGAGCGAAACGCCCCCGGGTCCTGATAGCCCACGGTCCAGGCAATGTGATCGATGGTGCCGTTGGTGAATTCGAGCATTTCCCTGGCCTTGCCGACCCGCAGGTGCTGGCAGTACTCAGTAGGCTTTAGCCCGGTCGCCGCGCGGAAGCGGCGCAGGAACGTGCGTTTCTCCAGCCCTGCCCGCTCGGCCATCGCCGTCAGCGACACATCGGTGGCTCCGGTGCTTTGCAGCCAGTGCTGCACCTTGAGAATCGAAGCATCGCCATGGCTGAGTATCGGCGCGAAGTTGCTGCCGCATTCACTGGCACTGTCGCTGTGCTCCACCACCAGAAAACACGCGGTGCCTGTGGCAATGCTCGGCCCCAACAGGCGATCCACCAGGCGCAGACCCAGTTCGGACCAGGCCATCAGCCCCGCGGTGGTAATCAGGTCGCCGTCATCGACGATGGGCGTATCGGCCTTGAGTTTGATCGCCGGGTATCGCTCGGCGAAAGCCTTGGCGGAGGTCCAGTGGGTGGTGGCGCTGCGGCCGTCGAGCAGCCCACTTTCGGCCAACAGAATCGAACCCACGCAAACACCACCGAGGGTCGCTCCACTGGCGTGTTGCTGCCTGAGCCAGCGAATCAGCGCCTGCGATGCCTGGCCTTCGCAGAACCCGGCAATCGACGGTGGAATCAATACCGCCACCAGTGCACCGTCCGCTGCGGGATGGCTGTCGTAGACCCGAATGGGTGGCTGATCGCCTTCGACCCGCCAATGGCTGACCCGCAACAGCGGCAAGCGCGCAGCCTGATGTTCGGCGGCGATCCGATTGGCCACCCCGAACAGGTCGGTCAACCCATGCACCGCCGCCATCTGCGCGCCGGGATAGATCAACACGCCCACTTCGGCGATTGCCCTTTGTGCATCCATTGTCAGTTTTCCCCCTGCTATTGTCGGTGCGGCCAATCCCCGGACGGCCTGCTTGAGCCAATACTCCATTCCACACCCAAACCACACTCGAGGAAACACTCATGGCCAAGCAAGCACTCATCGTAGTCGATATCCAAAACGACTACTTCCCCCAAGGCAAGTGGCCGCTGGTCGGCGCCGATGCCGCCGCGGACAACGCCGTCCGTCTGCTAGCGGCCTTCCGCGAGGCCGGCGATTCGGTGGTACACATCCGCCACGAGTTCACCTCCGACGCCGCGCCTTTCTTCACCCCCGGCTCCGAAGGCGCCAAGCTGCACCCCAAAGTCCTCAACCTGGGCAATGAGCCTGTGGTGCTCAAACACTACGTCAACTCGTTCCGCGAAACCGAACTGCAATCGATCCTCGACCAGCAAGGCATCAAGGAACTGGTGGTCGTCGGCAGCATGAGCCACATGTGCATCGATGGCATCACGCGTGCCGCCAATGACCTTGGTTACAGCGTCACCGTGATCCACGACGCGTGCGCCTCCCGTGACCTGGAGTTCAACGGCCTGACCGTTCCGGCGGCCCAGGTGCATGCCGCTTTCATGTCGGCCTTGGGCTTTGCCTACGCCAACGTGGTGTCCACCGATGAGTTCCTCGCGGCCAACCGCTGAGTACAAGACTGACCTCCGGATTGCCGGCCAAATCCGAGGCAAAAAAAACCCGCGCTCTTGAGCGCGGGTTCTATTTTCACGTTGAAGCTCTATGGCTTCAGAACGGGATATCGTCATCAAAGCTGTCGAAGTCCGGAGCTGGCTGTGGAGCGGCCTGCTGTGGAGCCGGGCGCGACTGCTGCGGTGCCGACTGCTGTGGACGTGGAGCCTGCTGGCGTGGCGCGGACTGCTGGTAGTTGCCCCCGCCTTGTTGGTCGCCCTGCTGTGGACGGCCGCCCAGCAGTTGCATGGTGCCTTGCATGTCGACCACGATTTCGGTGGTGTAACGCTTGATACCGTCTTTTTCCCACTCGCGGGTCTGCAGCTTGCCTTCGATGTAGACTTGCGAGCCTTTACGCAGGTATTCGCCGGCGATTTCCGCAACTTTGCCGAACATCGACACACGGTGCCATTCAGTCTTTTCGACTTTCTGACCGGTTTGCTTGTCAGTCCATTGTTCGCTGGTCGCCAGACTCAGGTTGGTCACGGCGTTGCCGTTCGGCAGGTAGCGAACTTCAGGATCCTGGCCGCAAGTGCCGACCAATATGACTTTGTTAACCCCACGGGCCATTACGTTCTCCTAGGCTACGCACGCTTCCCCGGCCGGGTTGTTCACCAGGCTTTCAAGGGTGGTGCGATCCAATAGTTCGGTGTCCAATTTGATGTAAATGGCCGCCTCATCAGCGACTATCACTGCATCTGTTACCCCTACGACGGCCTTCAGGCGCTCGACCAGACCCGCTTCGCGGATCGCCTCGGGCGACAATGGCAAGCGCAGGCTTGTCACGTAGGGAGGTTCTCGCATGGTAACAGCAAAGGCCAGCCAGAGGGCAGCCAGACCCGCGCATCCAAGGAACACAACCGACAAACCGCCATGCTGGAACAACCAGCCACCGAGGATTCCGCCCAGTGCCGATCCGAGGAATTGGCTGGTGGAATAAACCCCCATCGCCGTGCCCTTGCCGCCGGCGGGTGAAACCTTGCTGATCAACGACGGCAGCGAAGCTTCCAGCAGATTGAACGCGGTGAAAAACACCACCGTCCCGATCACCAGAGCCCGCAAACTATCGCCGAACTGCCAGAAGAATAGCTCAGTGAGCATCAGCGTCACGACGGCACCGAGCAAAACTCGTTTCATTTTGCGTCGCTTCTCGCCGTAGATAATGAACGGGATCATGGCGAAGAAAGAAATCAGCAATGCCGTCAGGTACACCCACCAATGCTGCTCCTTGGGCAATCCGGCTTTTTCCACCAGCGCCAGCGGCAAGGCAACGAAGCTCGACATCAACATCGCGTGCAACACAAAAATGCCCAGGTCCAGACGCAGCAGGTCCGGGTGTTTGAGCGTCGGTATCAAGGCCTGGCGCGCGACACCCGACTCACGGTGCTGCAACGGGTGGGTGGAGCGCGGCACCATGAACATCACGATCACGATGCCGAACAGCGCCATGCCGCCCGTGGCGAGGAACAGTCCGGACAAGCCGAAAGCGCGAGTCAGCAAGGGCCCGACAACCATCGCGACCGCGAACGACAGACCGATTGTCATGCCGATCATGGCCATGGCCTTGGTTCGATGCTGCTCACGGGTCAGGTCCGATAGCAACGCCATGACCGCGGCGGAAATCGCCCCGGCGCCTTGCAGGACGCGTCCGGCGATCACACCCCAGATCGAATCGGCGTTGGCCGCCAATACGCTGCCGAGGGCAAAGACAATCAGCCCCAGGTAAATCACCGGGCGGCGGCCGATGCGGTCGGAGATGAAACCAAAGGGAATCTGGAAAATTGCCTGGGTCAGGCCATAAGCGCCAATCGCCAGCCCGATGAGGGCGGGGGTCGCTCCAGCCAGGTCCATGCCATAGGTCGCCAGGACCGGCAACACCATGAACATGCCAAGCATACGGAAGGCGAACACCAGGGCCAGACCGCTCGCCGCGCGGGTCTCGCTGCCACTCATGCGTTCGCTGTGGGGATCGTGCATGGAAAAACCTCATGTGAACCGGCGGCGATTCTACCAGTCCCATCGATTGGCGGGGTATATCGCGACGCTTTGCCGCGTGTAGATGACAGACCTTTCATGTAAGTCAGCCATGACATCATTCGATAGTGTGCATCCATCCAGTATTTGGCCGTATACTCCTACGTTTTCGACGCCCGCCAAGCGAGGCCACTTTGGACAAGATCCTGATTCGTGGGGCTCGAACCCACAACCTGAAGAACATCGACCTGACCCTGCCCAGGGACAAACTGATTGTCATCACCGGCCTGTCCGGCTCCGGCAAGTCGTCCCTGGCCTTCGACACCCTGTACGCCGAAGGCCAGCGCCGCTACGTCGAATCGCTATCGGCCTATGCCCGGCAGTTCCTGTCGATGATGGAAAAGCCTGACGTCGACACCATCGAAGGCCTGTCGCCAGCGATCTCCATCGAACAGAAATCGACCTCGCACAACCCGCGCTCGACTGTCGGGACCATCACCGAAATCTACGACTACCTGCGTTTGTTGTATGCGCGCGTAGGCATTCCGCGCTGCCCGGATCACGACATTCCGCTGGAAGCGCAGACCGTCAGCCAGATGGTCGATCTTGTCCTCGCCGAGCCGGAAGGCAGCAAGCTCATGCTGCTGGCTCCGGTCATCCGCGAACGCAAAGGCGAACACCTCTCGGTCTTTGAAGAGCTTCGAGCCCAGGGCTTCGTCCGTGCCAGGATCAACGGCAAGCTTTATGAGCTGGACGAAGCGCCCAAGCTCGACAAACAGAAAAAGCATTCCATTGATGTCGTGGTTGACCGCTTCAAGGTCCGCGCCGATCTGCAACAGCGCCTGGCCGAATCCTTCGAGACCGCGCTGAAGCTGGCGGACGGCATCGCGCTGGTGGCACCGATGGACGATGAGCCGGGCGAAGAAATGATCTTCTCCGCGCGCTTCGCCTGCCCGATCTGCGGTCACGCCATCAGCGAACTCGAGCCCAAACTGTTTTCCTTCAACAACCCGGCCGGTGCCTGCCCGACCTGCGACGGTTTGGGGGTAAAGCAATTTTTCGACATCAAGCGACTAGTCAATGGCGAGCTGACCCTCGCTGAAGGTGCAATTCGCGGCTGGGACCGGCGCAACGTCTATTACTTCCAGATGCTCGGTTCATTGGCGTCCCACTACAAGTTCAGCCTGGAAGTGCCGTTCAACGAGCTGCCGAGCGATCAGCAGAAGAACATCCTGCATGGCAGCGGCTCGCAAAACGTCGACTTCAAATACCTGAACGACCGCGGCGACATCGTCAAACGCTCACATCCATTCGAAGGCATCGTACCGAACCTGGAACGTCGCTACCGCGAAACCGAGTCGGCTTCGGTTCGCGAAGAGCTGGCCAAGTTCCTTAGCACCCAATCCTGCCCGGACTGCCGCGGCACCCGACTGCGACGGGAAGCACGGCACGTGTGGGTTGGCGAGAAAACCTTGCCGGCGGTGACCAACCTGCCAATCGGCGACGCCTGCGACTATTTTGGCGAGCTGAAGATGACCGGGCGTCGTGGCGAGATTGCCGACAAGATCCTCAAGGAGATCCGCGAACGCCTGCAGTTTCTGGTCAACGTCGGTCTCGATTATCTGTCGCTGGATCGTAGTGCGGACACATTGTCCGGTGGTGAGGCTCAGCGCATACGCCTGGCCAGCCAGATCGGCGCGGGCCTGGTCGGCGTGCTGTACATTCTCGACGAACCATCGATCGGCCTGCATCAGCGCGATAACGACCGGTTGCTCGGCACACTCAAGCACCTGCGCGACATCGGCAACACGGTGATCGTGGTCGAGCACGACGAAGATGCGATTCGCCTGGCGGATTATGTTGTGGATATCGGGCCGGGCGCCGGCGTCCATGGCGGCCATATCGTTGCCGAAGGTACGCCTGCTGAGGTGATGTCGCATCCGGACTCCTTGACCGGCAAGTACCTGTCAGGCCGGGTGAAAATTGCTGTTCCGGCCAAACGCACCCCGCGCAACAAGAAGCTGTCGCTGTCGCTCAAGGGCGCCCGCGGCAACAATTTGCGCAATGTCGACCTGGATATTCCGATCGGCCTGCTGACCTGCGTAACCGGGGTGTCCGGTTCGGGCAAGTCGACGCTGATCAACAACACGCTCTTCCCCCTGAGTGCCACCGCGCTCAATGGCGCAACGACACTTGAAGCGGCCGCCCATGACAGCATCAAGGGTCTGGAGCACCTGGATAAAGTCGTCGACATCGACCAGAGCCCTATCGGTCGTACGCCTCGCTCCAACCCGGCGACCTACACCGGTTTGTTCACACCGATTCGCGAGCTGTTCGCGGGCGTGCCGGAGTCCCGCTCCCGGGGTTACGGTCCGGGGCGCTTCTCTTTCAACGTGAAGGGCGGACGTTGCGAAGCCTGCCAGGGTGATGGCCTGATCAAGGTGGAAATGCACTTCCTGCCGGACATCTATGTGCCGTGCGACGTCTGCAAGAGCAAGCGCTACAACCGCGAAACGCTGGAGATCAAGTACAAAGGCAAGAGCATCCACGAGACTCTCGAGATGACCATCGAGGAAGCCCGGGAATTCTTCGATGCGGTACCGGCCCTGGCGCGCAAGCTTCAGACACTGATGGACGTGGGCCTGTCCTACATCAAGCTGGGACAATCTGCGACGACGCTGTCGGGTGGTGAGGCTCAACGAGTCAAGCTGTCCCGCGAGCTGTCCAAGCGTGATACCGGCAAGACGCTATATATCCTCGACGAACCGACAACCGGCCTTCACTTCGCGGATATCCAGCAATTGCTCGACGTACTGCATCGGCTGCGTGACCACGGCAATACGGTGGTGGTGATCGAGCACAACCTGGACGTGATCAAGACCGCCGACTGGCTGGTGGACCTGGGGCCGGAAGGCGGCTCCAAGGGCGGTCAGATCATCGCGGTCGGCACACCGGAAGAAGTCGCAGAGATGAAGCAATCTCACACTGGCTTCTACCTCAAACCGCTGCTGGAGCGTGATCGGGCTTAACCGGGCGCCATGAAAAAGCCCCTGTCACTTCATCAGTGACGGGGGCTTTTTTGTATCCGCTGGATCAGGTGTGGGACTGCAGATAATTCTCAAGCCCGATCAACTTGATCAGACCCAACTGTTTCTCGAGCCAGTAGGTGTGATCTTCTTCGGTGTCATGCAATTGAACCCGCAGCATTTCGCGGCTGACATAGTCCTTGTGCTGCTCACAGAGCTTGATGCCTTTGCACAGCGCAGCACGCACCTTGTATTCCAGGCGCAAATCCGCTTCAAGCATCTCTGTCACCGTGGTGCCGACATCGAGATCGTCCGGACGCATGCGTGGCGTGCCTTCGAGCATCAGAATTCGGCGCATCAGAGCATCAGCGTGCCCTGCTTCTTCTTCCATTTCATGATTGATTCGTTCGTAGAGCTTGGTGAATCCCCAGTCCTCATACATCCGCGAGTGGACGAAATATTGATCACGCGCAGCCAGTTCGCCGGTCAGCAACGTGTTGAGGTAATCGATCACATCTGGGTGGCCTTGCATCGCCCTACATCTCCCTGCTTGAAAGTTGTAGTTTGAACCAACATCCCCGTATCGTCACGAGAAAGCCGCAATAAAAGCGAAGATATTCTGAGAAAAACAGCTTAAATAACGCAAAAACCGCCCAAACAAGGGCGGTTCTGCTTCTCATTTAGACTTCGTTAAGCTGTACGTTGAGCAGCTTTGCGATTGCTTCTCCGTACGCCGGATCGGCCCTGAAGAAATGTTGCAATTGACGGTCGACGACGTCACTCGATACACCTGCCATCGCTCCGGCGATGTTGCCAACCAATAACGCCTTCTGCTCGTCACTCATCAGACGGAACAGCGCACCGGCGTGGCTGTAATAGTCAGTATCTTCGCGATGATCGTAACGATCGGCCGCGCCGCTCAAAGCCAAACCAGGCTCGGCGTAACGAGGCGCCTGCTTCGGCGAATCGACGTAGCTGTTCGGCTCATAATTCGGCGCCGCGCCACCATTGCTGCCAAACGCCATCGAACCATCGCGCTGGTAGCTGTTAACCGGGATACGCGGGGCGTTCACCGGCAGTTGCTGGTGATTGGTACCTACACGGTAGCGATGCGCATCAGCGTAGGCGAATACCCGACCTTGCAGCATTCGGTCCGGCGACAGGCCCACACCCGGCACCATGTTGCTTGGACCGAAGGCTGCTTGCTCGACTTCAGCGAAGTAGTTGAGCGGGTTACGATTGAGCTCCAACTCACCGACTTCGATCAACGGAAACTCTTTCTGTGACCAGGTCTTGGTGACGTCGAACGGATTCTCATAATGCGCGGCGGCCTGAGCCTCGGTCATGATCTGGATGCACACGCTCCATTTCGGAAAATCACCGCGCTCGATGGCCTCGAACAAGTCGCGCTGAGCGTAATCCGGATCAGTACCGGCCAAACGGGCCGCTTCTGTCGGTGCCAGGTTCTTGATGCCCTGCCTGGTCTTGTAGTGCCATTTCACCCAGTGACGCTCGCCATTGGCGTTGATGAGGCTGTAGGTGTGGCTGCCAAAGCCGTGCATGTGACGGTAACCATCAGGGATGCCGCGATCCGAGAACAGGATCGTGACCTGGTGCAATGCCTCTGGAGAGTGCGACCAGAAGTCCCACATCGCCTGCGGGCTTTTCAGGTTGCTTTGTGGCAGACGCTTTTGAGTGTGGATAAAGTCAGGGAATTTCAGCGGATCACGAATGAAAAACACTGGAGTGTTGTTACCCACGATGTCCCAGTTGCCCTCTTCGGTGTAGAACTTCAACGCGAAACCACGCGGATCCCGCTCAGTGTCAGCCGAACCGCGCTCACCACCCACAGTGGAAAAACGCAGGAACGTGGGTGTTTGCTTGCCAACCGACTCGAACAGCCTCGCGCTGGTGTACTGAGTGATATCGCGAGTGACGGTAAACGAACCGTAAGCACCCGAGCCCTTCGCGTGCACACGACGCTCAGGAATGTTTTCACGATTGAAATGAGCCAGCTTCTCGATCAAGTGGAAGTCGTCGAGCAGAAGCGGGCCACGTGGGCCGGCGGAACGGGAATTCTGATTGTCGGCGACAGGGGCGCCACTGGCGGTGGTAAGCGTTTTATTTTGGCTCATGCGATCTCTTTCCTTAGTCAGTCTCGAACTGCCGGCTAATCGGCTGAAGGGAGTATTGACGATCAACATGACGCTTACTAATTCATTAAATACTCACAATCGATAGATATTACCTATGCGACTGCAAATGCCGCACTTTTCATGCGCGCACAAAAAACCGGGCACTAGGCCCGGTTCTTCGTTTCAGACTGACGTCTTACTCAGCGGATACAGCTTCACCGCCGACAGCACGATCAACCAACTCGACGTACGCCATAGGCGCGTTGTCGCCAGCGCGGAAACCGCACTTGAGGATGCGCAGGTAGCCACCCTCACGGGTAGCGTAACGCTTGCCCAGGTCGTTGAAGAGCTTACCAACGATAGCTTTCGAACGAGTACGGTCGAAAGCCAGGCGGCGGTTAGCAACGCTGTCTGTCTTGGCCAAAGTGATCAGCGGCTCGGCAACGCGGCGCAGTTCTTTAGCTTTTGGCAGAGTAGTTTTGATCAGCTCGTGCTCGAACAGCGACACCGCCATGTTTTGGAACATGGCCTTGCGGTGCGAGCTGGTGCGGCTGAGGTGACGACCACTTTTACGATGACGCATGGTTCATTCCTTACCAAACACTACGTTCGGTGATTACGACGATCAGGCAGTCGCCTTGTCGTCCTTCTTAAGACTTGCAGGCGGCCAGTTGTCGAGGCGCATGCCGAGGGACAGACCGCGGGAGGCCAGAACGTCCTTGATTTCAGTCAAGGATTTCTTGCCAAGGTTCGGAGTCTTCAACAGCTCTACTTCGGTACGCTGAATCAGGTCACCGATGTAGTAGATGTTTTCCGCCTTAAGGCAGTTAGCCGAACGTACAGTCAGTTCCAGATCGTCAACCGGGCGAAGCAGGATCGGATCGATCTCGTCTTCCTGCTCGATTACCACTGGTTCGCTGTCACCTTTGAGGTCGACGAACGCAGCCAACTGCTGTTGCAGGATGGTTGCAGCGCGGCGGATAGCCTCTTCAGGATCCAGAGTACCGTTGGTTTCCAGATCAATAACCAGCTTGTCCAGGTTAGTACGCTGTTCGACACGGGCGTTTTCCACCACGTATGCGATACGGCGAACCGGGCTGAACGAAGAGTCAAGCTGCAAGCGACCAATGCTGCGGCTTTCGTCTTCATCGCTCTGACGCGAGTCGGCCGGTTCATAACCACGACCACGAGCTACTACGAGCTTCATGTTCAGGGCGCCGTTAGACGCCAGGTTAGCGATTACGTGATCGGGATTAACGATCTCGACATCATGATCCAGCTGAATATCGGCAGCGGTAACCACCCCCGAACCCTTCTTCGACAAGGTCAGCGTAACTTCGTCTCGACCGTGCAGCTTGATAGCCAGACCTTTAAGGTTCAACAGGATTTCAATTACGTCTTCCTGTACACCTTCGATGGCGCTGTACTCGTGGAGCACACCGTCAATCTCGGCCTCGACTACTGCACAGCCGGGCATGGAGGACAACAGGATGCGGCGCAGCGCGTTGCCCAGGGTATGGCCAAAGCCACGCTCGAGAGGCTCGAGCGTGATCTTGGCGCGGGTTGGACTGACAACCTGCACATCAATGTGGCGGGGTGTCAGGAACTCATTTACCGAAATCTGCATGGATGCACCTATTTTCTAGCCCTTACTTGGAGTAGAGCTCGACAATCAGGCTTTCGTTGATGTCGGCGGACAGATCACTGCGAGCTGGAACGTTCTTGAAAACGCCCGACTTCTTCTCAGTGTCTACTTCTACCCATTCTACGCGGCCACGTTGGGCACACAGATCGAGAGCTTGGACAATGCGAAGTTGGTTTTTTGCTTTCTCGCGAACAGCAACCACGTCACCAGCACGAACCTGGTAGGACGGAACGTTAACGGTTTGACCGTTTACGCTGATCGACTTGTGCGATACCAGCTGACGGGATTCGGCACGAGTCGAACCAAAGCCCATACGGTATACAACGTTGTCCAGACGGCATTCGAGCAGTTGCAACAGGTTTTCGCCAGTTGCGCCTTTCTTGCCAGCAGCTTCTTTGTAGTAGCCGCTGAATTGACGCTCGAGAACGCCGTAGATACGACGGACCTTCTGCTTTTCACGCAGTTGGGTGCCGTAGTCGGACTGGCGACCGCGGCGTTGGCCGTGGATACCAGGTGCTGCTTCAATGTTGCACTTCGATTCGATCGCGCGCACGCCGCTCTTCAGGAAGAGATCGGTGCCTTCGCGACGAGCGAGTTTGCATTTTGGACCAATGTAACGAGCCATTCTTTACAATCTCCTGGATTACACGCGGCGCTTCTTCGGCGGACGGCACCCGTTGTGCGGGATTGGCGTCACGTCGGTGATGCTGGCGATCTTGTAGCCACAGCCGTTCAAAGCGCGGACTGCGGATTCACGACCTGGACCTGGACCTTTGACGTTGACGTCGAGGTTTTTCAGGCCGTATTCCAGCGCAGCTTGACCAGCACGTTCAGCAGCTACTTGAGCAGCAAACGGGGTGGACTTGCGGGAACCGCGGAAACCCGAACCACCGGAGGTAGCCCAGGAAAGAGCGTTACCTTGACGGTCGGTGATGGTCACGATGGTGTTGTTAAAAGATGCATGGATGTGGGCGATGCCATCAACCACTGTCTTTTTAACTTTTTTACGAGGACGAGCAGCAGGTTTTGCCATGATTAAATTCCTGTCGATTCGCTGGGGCGATTACTTGCGGATCGGCTTACGCGGACCTTTACGGGTACGCGCGTTGGTCTTGGTACGCTGACCGCGTACTGGCAGACCACGACGATGACGCAGACCGCGATAGCAACCGAGGTCCATCAAGCGCTTGATTTTCATGTTGATTTCGCGACGCAGGTCACCTTCAGTGGTGAACTTCGCCACTTCGCCACGCAGCTGTTCAATTTGCTCGTCGCTCAGATCCTTGATCTTTGCGGCTGGGTTTACCCCAGTCTCTGCACAAATTTTCTGTGCAGTAGTGCGACCAACACCATAGATGTAGGTCAGCGAGATAACAGTATGCTTGTTATCTGGAATGTTAACGCCTGCAATACGGGCCATTCAGTGGGACTCCAATTGACAGCTACCTACGCCCCGGAAGCCAAGAAATAGGGCGCGAGATAATATCGCTGTAATAACAAATAATCAACCCGGCAGCGCACTAGCTGCCGGGCTTGAAGCACAATCACACTCAGCCTTGGCGCTGTTTGTGACGCGGTTCCGCGCTGCAAATTACTCGAACAACACCTTCGCGGCGAATAATCTTGCAGTTACGGCACAGCTTTTTCACCGATGCACGAACTTTCATCACCAACTCCTCGAACCTTATGGGTACTCAGCGCAACATGCCGCTGCCGTAACCCTTCAGGTTGGCTTTCTTCATCAGGGATTCGTACTGGTGCGAAACGAGGTGCGATTGTACTTGGGACATGAAGTCCATCACAACCACGACCACGATCAGCAACGAGGTCCCGCCAAGGTAGAACGGTACGTTGGCTGCAACCACCAGGAACTGGGGCAGCAGGCAGACGGCCGTCATGTAAAGAGCACCGAACATGGTCAAGCGAGTCAGAACGCCATCAATGTAGCGCGCGGACTGCTCACCTGGACGGATGCCCGGAATAAAGGCACCGGACTTCTTCAGGTTTTCCGCTACGTCTTTCGGATTGAACATCAACGCCGTATAGAAGAAGCAGAAGAAAATAATCCCTGCACTAAACAGCAGAATATTCAACGGCTGACCAGGAGCGATCGACTGCGAGATGTCCTGCAACCAGCCCATACCTTCAGACTGGCCGAACCAGGCACCCAACGAAGCCGGGAACAGCAAGATGCTGCTCGCGAAAATAGCCGGAATAACACCGGCCATGTTCACCTTCAGCGGCAAGTGGCTTGTCTGCGCAGCGAAGACCTTGCGGCCCTGCTGACGCTTGGCGTAGTGAACAGCAATACGACGCTGACCACGCTCAATGAACACCACGAAACCGATAATCGCTACTGCCAGCAAACCGATGGCAACCAGGGCGAAGATGTTGATATCACCCTGACGTGCAGACTCGAAAGACTGCCCAATCGCTCTCGGAAGACCGGCGACGATACCCGAAAAAATCAACATCGAGATACCGTTGCCAACACCACGCTCAGTAATCTGCTCACCCAGCCACATCATGAACATCGCACCAGCCACAAAAGTGGATACCGCGACGAAATGGAAGCCAAAGTCACCAGTGAACGCAACGCCCTGCCCCGCCAGACCAATGGACATGCCAATGGCCTGAACGAGAGCGAGAACGACAGTGCCGTAGCGGGTGTACTGGCTGATCTTGCGACGGCCAGCTTCACCTTCCTTCTTCAACTGCTCCAGCTGCGGGCTGACGGCGGTCATCAGCTGCATGATGATCGATGCCGAAATGTACGGCATGATCCCCAGTGCAAAGATGCTCATCCGCTCCAGCGCGCCGCCGGAAAACATGTTGAACAAGCTAAGAATGGTCCCCTCATTCTGTCGAAACAGGTCCGCGAGTCGGTCCGGGTTGATACCTGGAACCGGGATGTGTGCGCCTATTCGGTAGACGATAATCGCCAGGAACAGAAAACGCAGACGAGCCCAGAGTTCAGACATACCGCCTTTGCCGAGCGCAGAGAGAGCACCTTGCTTAGCCATTTATTCCTCGAACTTGCCGCCAGCTGCTTCGATAGCCGCACGCGCACCTTTGGTGGCGCCGATTCCCTTTCCGATGGTCACAGCGCGAGTCACTTCGCCGGACAGCATGATTTTCACACGCTGTACGTTGACGTTGATCACGTTGGCATCTTTCAGGGACTGCACGGTGACGATGTCGCCTTCCACTTTAGCCAGCTCGGACAGACGCACTTCTGCGCGATCCATGGCCTTCAGGGACACGAAACCGAATTTCGGCAGGCGACGATGCAGCGGCTGTTGACCGCCTTCAAAGCCTGGAGCAATGGTGCCACCGGAGCGGGAAGTCTGACCTTTGTGACCACGGCCACCAGTCTTACCCAAACCACTACCGATACCACGGCCCGGACGATGCTTTTCGCGACGGGAACCCGGCGCTGGACTCAGATCATTGAGTTTCATCGATTAACCCTCGACACGCAGCATGTAGTAAGCCTTGTTGATCATCCCGCGATTCTCGGGAGTATCCTGGACTTCTACAGTGTGACCGATGCGACGCAGACCCAGACCCTTAACGCACAGTTTGTGGTTAGGGATGCGGCCGGTCATGCTTTTGATCAGCGTAACTTTAACGGTAGCCATGATCAGAAGATCTCCTTGACGCTTTTGCCACGCTTGGCGGCAATGGATTCAGGAGACTGCATTGCTTTCAAACCCTTGAAAGTGGCGTGAACCACGTTTACCGGGTTAGTCGAGCCGTAGCACTTGGCCAGAACGTTCTGAACGCCAGCAACTTCGAGAACGGCACGCATTGCGCCGCCAGCGATGATACCGGTACCTTCAGAAGCAGGCTGCATGTACACCTTCGAAGCGCCGTGAGCGGACTTCATTGCGTACTGCAGAGTGGTGCCGTTCAGATCAACCTGGATCATGTTGCGGCGAGCAGCTTCCATTGCCTTCTGGATCGCAGCAGGCACTTCACGCGACTTGCCACGGCCGAAGCCAACACGCCCTTTACCATCACCAACCACGGTCAACGCGGTGAAAGTGAAGATACGGCCGCCTTTAACGGTTTTGGCTACGCGGTTAACTTGAACCAGCTTCTCGATGTAGCCTTCGTCGCGCTTTTGGTCGTTATTTGACATAACTTAGAACTCCAGCCCAGCTTCACGAGCAGCATCAGCCAGCGCTTTAACGCGGCCGTGGTACTTGAAGCCAGAGCGGTCGAAAGCCACCTGCGAGACGCCAGCGGCCTTAGCACGCGTAGCGACCAGCTGGCCAACCTTAGTGGCCGCGTCGATGTTGCCAGTGGCGCCATCACGCAGTTCTTTATCCAAAGTCGAGGCGCTTGCCAGGACTTTGTTGCCGTCGGCCGAAATGACCTGGGCGTAGATGTGCTGCGAAGAGCGGAACACGCAGAGACGCACGACTTCGAGTTCGTGCATTTTCAGGCGTGCTTTGCGAGCGCGACGCAGTCGAGTAACTTTTTTGTCGGTCATTTGCTATGCCCTACTTCTTCTTGGCTTCTTTACGACGGACGACTTCGTCCGCGTAGCGCACACCTTTGCCTTTGTACGGCTCTGGTGGACGGAAGTCGCGGATCTCGGCGGCCACTTGACCTACCAGCTGCTTGTCGATGCCCTTGATCAGGATATCGGTCTGGCTAGGAGTCTCAGCGGTGATGCCTTCCGGCAGTTCGTAATCCACTGGATGCGAGAAGCCAAGAGCCAGGTTCAGCACTGTGCCTTTTGCTTGCGCTTTGTAACCAACACCGACCAGCTGGAGCTTGCGCTCGAAGCCTTGGCTTACGCCTTGGACCATGTTGTTAACCAACGCACGAGTGGTACCAGCCATTGCGCGAGTCTGTTGATCGCCATTGCGAGCAGCGAAACGCAGCTCACCAGCTTCTTCAACGATCTCAACGGACGAATGGATGTTCAGTTCGAGAGTGCCCTTGGCACCCTTCACCGAAAGCTGTTGGCCTGCGAATTTTACTTCGACGCCGGCTGGCAGCTTAACGGGGTTCTTAGCGACGCGAGACATGCTTATCCCCCCTTAGAACACAGTGCAAAGAACTTCGCCGCCGACACCGGCAGCGCGCGCAGCACGATCAGTCATCACACCTTTGTTGGTGGAGACGATAGACACACCGAGGCCGCCACGAACTTTCGGCAGATCCTCGACGGACTTGTACTGACGCAAGCCTGGACGGCTAACGCGCTTCACTTCTTCGATAACCGGACGGCCTTCGAAGTATTTCAGCTCGATAGACAGCAGTGGTTTGGTTTCGCTGCTGATCTGATAACCCGCGATGTAACCTTCGTCCTTCAGGACTTTGGCAACAGCTACCTTCAACGTGGAAGATGGCATGCTTACGACGGACTTTTCAGCCATCTGGGCATTACGGATTCGAGTTAGCATGTCCGCTAACGGGTCCTGCATACTCATGGGCTAGACGCTCCTAATACAGAAAAATTAGCCTTGCGGCTACTACGTGTCGCCGAGAATCTCCGAGCATAGAAAACACGGGCTCAGGCGAGCCGGGTATTCTAGACACACCCCAGAAATGAATCAAGCCCCAAAAGGGGCTTGATTCAGATTCAAGGCCACCGATGGTCAGGTTCTTGCGAACCTGACCACCAAGGCTTTGACAGCGATTACCAGCTGGCTTTAACCAGACCTGGAACGTCACCACGCATTGCCGCTTCACGCAGTTTGTTACGGCCGAGGCCGAACTTGCGGTAAACGCCGTGCGGACGACCAGTCAGGCGGCAACGGTTACGCATGCGCGAAGCGCTTGCGTCACGTGGTTGCTTCTGCAGAGCTACGGTTGCTTCCCAACGCGCTTCTGGACTTGCGTTCAGATCGACGATGATAGCTTTCAGCGCTGCACGCTTGGTGGCGTACTTGGCAACGGTGAGCTGACGCTTCAGCTCACGGTTTTTCATGCTCTTCTTGGCCATTTTCCTACTCCAATCAGTTGCGGAACGGGAATTTGAAAGCGCGCAGCAGAGCACGGCCTTCGTCATCGTTCTTGGCAGTGGTGGTCAGGGTAATGTCCAGACCGCGGAGAGCATCGATCTTGTCGTAGTCGATTTCCGGGAAAATGATCTGCTCTTTTACGCCCATGCTGTAGTTGCCACGACCATCAAAGGACTTGGCATTCAGGCCGCGGAAGTCGCGAACCCGTGGCAGGGAGATCGACAGCAGACGATCCAGGAACTCGTACATACGCTCACGGCGCAGGGTCACTTTGACGCCGATCGGCCAACCTTCACGGACTTTAAAGCCAGCGATGGATTTCCGAGCGTAAGTCACAACGACTTTCTGGCCGGTGATCTTTTCCAGGTCAGCAACAGCGTGCTCGATGACTTTTTTGTCGCCGATCGCTTCGCCCAGACCCATGTTCAGGGTGATTTTGGTAACGCGCGGAACTTCCATCACGTTCGAAAGCTTAAGTTCTTCCTTAAGTTTCGGTGCGATTTCCTTCCGGTAAATCTCTTTTAGTCGTGCCATGGTCTTCTACCTAGCAGTGTTCAAGCATCAACCGCTTTTTGGGTCGACTTGAAGACACGAATTTTCTTACCGTCTTCTACTTTGAAACCAACGCGGTCAGCCTTGTTGGTTTCGCCGTTGAAGATGGCGACGTTGGAAGCGTGCAGTGGCGCTTCTTTCTCGACGATACCGCCCTGTACGCCCGACATCGGGTTAGGCTTGGTATGACGCTTGACCAGGTTCAGACCACCAACAACCAGACGGTTGTCAGCAAGAACCTTCAGCACCTTACCGCGCTTACCTTTGTCTTTGCCGGCGATCACGATGATCTCGTCGTCACGACGAATCTTTTGCATGTCGGATCTCCTTACAGCACTTCTGGGGCGAGCGAGACGATCTTCATGAACTTCTCAGTACGAAGTTCACGGGTCACTGGCCCAAAGATACGGGTGCCGATCGGCTCTTGCTTGTTGTTCAGAAGAACAGCAGCGTTGCCATCAAAGCGGATAATGGAGCCATCAGCACGGCGTACGCCGTGACGAGTGCGGACTACAACAGCAGTCATCACTTGGCCTTTTTTCACTTTACCGCGAGGAATTGCTTCCTTGACGGTAACTTTGATGATGTCACCGATACCAGCGTAACGACGATGGGAGCCACCCAGCACCTTGATGCACATAACACGGCGAGCGCCGCTGTTATCGGCCACATCGAGCATGGATTGAGTCTGAATCATATAATTTCTCCGACCCCTAGTCCTTAGACTTCCACAGCGCGTTCGAGAACTTCAACCAGCGCCCAAGACTTGGTCTTGGCCAAAGGACGAGTTTCACGAATAGTGACTTTGTCGCCGATGTGGCACTGATTGGTTTCGTCGTGCGCGTGCAGCTTAGTCGAACGCTTAACATATTTACCGTAGATCGGGTGCTTAACGCGACGCTCGATCAGAACGGTGATGGTTTTGTCCATCTTGTCGCTGACAACACGGCCAGTCAGCGTACGGACAGTTTTTTCGGCTTCAGCCATGATCACTTACCTGCCTGCTGGTTGAGCACAGTCTTCACGCGAGCGATGTCACGCTTAACTTGCGAGAGCAGATGAGACTGCCCCAACTGGCCAGTTGCTTTCTGCATACGCAGATTGAACTGGTCGCGCAGCAGGCCGAGCAGTTGCTCGTTCAGCTGCTGTGCGGATTTTTCACGAAGTTCATTCGCTTTCATCACATCACCGTCCGTTTAACAAAGGAGGTGGCGAGCGGCAGCTTTGCAGCAGCCAGGGCGAAAGCCTCACGCGCCAGCTCTTCAGAAACACCCTCGATTTCATACAGGACTTTGCCTGGCTGAATCTGGGCAACCCAGTACTCCACGTTACCCTTACCTTTACCCATCCGAACCTCGAGAGGTTTTTTGGAGATCGGCTTGTCCGGGAATACACGGATCCAGATCTTGCCGCCACGTTTTACGTGACGGGTCAGAGCACGACGCGCTGACTCGATCTGACGAGCGGTGAGACGACCACGAGCAACAGACTTCAGCGCGAACTCGCCGAAGCTGACTTTGCTACCGCGCAATGCCAGGCCACGGTTGTGACCAGTCATTTGCTTGCGGAACTTCGTACGCTTTGGTTGCAACATTTGGCGTACCCCTTACTTAGCAGCTTTTTTACGAGGCGCTGGTGCTTGTGGTTTCAGTTCTTCTTGGCGACCACCAATTACTTCGCCTTTGAAGATCCAAACCTTTACACCGATCACACCGTAAGTGGTGTGAGCTTCGTAGTTGGCATAGTCGATGTCGGCACGCAGGGTGTGCAATGGCACACGACCTTCGCGATACCATTCAGTACGTGCGATTTCAGCACCGCCGAGACGACCGCTCACTTGGATTTTGATGCCTTTGGCACCAATGCGCATGGCGTTCTGTACAGCGCGCTTCATAGCGCGACGGAACATTACGCGACGCTCCAGCTGCTGAGCTACGCTCTGCGCAACCAGCATACCGTCGAGTTCCGGCTTGCGGATCTCTTCGATATTGATGTGCACAGGCACACCCATTTGCTTGGTCAGGTCCTGACGCAGTTTCTCAACATCCTCACCTTTCTTCCCGATAACGATACCTGGACGAGCGGTGTGGATGGTGATGCGTGCAGTTTGGGCCGGACGATGGATATCGATACGGCTTACGGACGCGCTTTTTAGTTTGTCTTGGAGATACTCACGCACATTCAGATCTGCGAGCAAATAGTCCGCATAAGTCCGACCGTCTGCGTACCAGACGGAGGTGTGCTCCTTGACGATTCCCAGGCGAATGCCAATGGGATGTACTTTCTGACCCATCTCTTCGACTCCGTTACTTGTCAGCAACCTTGACAGTGATATGGCAAGACCGCTTGACGATGCGATCAGCACGGCCTTTGGCACGTGGCATGATGCGCTTCAGCGAACGCCCTTCGTTAACGAAAACGGTGCTGACCTTCAGGTCATCAACGTCTGCGCCTTCGTTATGCTCGGCGTTGGCTACGGCCGACTCCAGCACTTTCTTCATGATCTCGGCGGCTTTCTTACTGCTGAAAGCCAACAGGTTGAGCGCTTCGCCCACCTTCTTCCCGCGGATCTGGTCGGCGACCAAGCGGGCTTTCTGGGCGGAGATTCGAGCGCCCGACAACTTAGCGGCTACTTCCATTTCCTAACCCCTTAACGCTTGGCTTTCTTGTCTGCCACGTGCCCGCGATAAGTGCGGGTACCGGCGAACTCGCCCAGTTTGTGGCCGACCATGTCTTCGTTCACGAGAACTGGGACGTGCTGACGACCGTTGTGTACTGCGATGGTCAGACCGACCATTTGTGGCAGGATCATCGAACGACGCGACCAGGTTTTAACTGGTTTGCGATCGTTCTTTTCCGCCGCCACTTCGATCTTCTTCAGTAGGTGAAGATCGATAAAAGGACCTTTTTTCAGAGAACGTGGCACTGTCGTATCCCTCTATTTACTTGCGACGACGGACGATCATTTTGTCGGTACGCTTATTACCACGAGTCTTCGCGCCCTTAGTCGGGAAGCCCCATGGCGATACCGGATGACGACCACCAGAGGTACGACCTTCACCACCACCATGTGGGTGGTCAACCGGGTTCATGGCAACACCACGAACGGTTGGGCGAACGCCACGCCAGCGTTTGGCACCAGCTTTACCCAGCGAACGCAGGCTGTGCTCGGAGTTCGAGACTTCGCCCAGGGTCGCACGGCATTCAGCCAGCACTTTACGCATCTCACCAGAACGCAGACGCAGGGTCACGTAGACACCTTCACGAGCGATCAGCTGAGCCGAAGCACCAGCGGAACGAGCGATCTGAGCGCCTTTACCTGGCTTCAATTCGATGCCGTGTACGGTGCTACCAACTGGAATGTTACGCAGTTGCAGAGCGTTGCCCGGCTTGATCGGTGCCAGAGCACCTGCGATCAGCTGGTCGCCAGCACTCACGCCTTTAGGGGCGATGATGTAGCGACGCTCGCCATCTGCGTACAGCAGCAGAGCGATGTGAGCAGTACGGTTTGGATCGTATTCGATACGCTCGACAGTGGCAGCGATGCCATCTTTGTCGTTGCGACGGAAGTCGACCAGACGATAATGCTGCTTATGACCACCACCGATGTGACGAGTGGTAATACGGCCATTGTTGTTACGACCACCAGACTTCGATTTCTTCTCGAGCAGCGGTGCGTGAGGAGCGCCTTTATGCAGCTCCTGGTTGACCACCTTGACCACAAAACGGCGGCCAGGGGAAGTCGGTTTGCATTTAACGATTGCCATGATGCACCCCTTCCTTACTCAGCACTGCTGCTGAAATCGAGATCTTGGCCTGGCTGAAGGGAGATAACTGCCTTCTTCCAGTCATTACGCTTGCCCAGACCGCGAGCAGTGCGCTTGCTCTTACCCAGAACATTCAGGGTAGTTACACGCTCTACTTTCACGCTGAACAGGCTTTCGACGGCCTTCTTGATTTCCAGCTTGGTTGCATCAGTAGCAACCTTGAAAACGAACTGGCCTTTCTTGTCTGCCAGAACCGTAGCCTTCTCGGAAACGTGCGGGCCAAGCAGAACTTTAAATACGCGTTCCTGGTTCATCCCAGCAGCTCCTCGAATTTCTTCACGGCCGACACGGTGATCAACACCTTGTCGTATGCGATCAGACTAACTGGATCGGAACCTTGCACATCACGTACATCTACGTGCGGCAGGTTGCGAGCAGCCAGGTACAGATTCTGATCAACAGCGTCCGACACGATCAGAACGTCGGTCAGGCTCATGTTGTTCAGCTTGCCCAGCAGGTCTTTGGTTTTCGGCGTTTCAACAGCGAAATCCTGAACCACGACCAGACGATCAGTACGCACCAGCTCAGCAAGGATGGAACGCATTGCTGCGCGATACATCTTCTTGTTCAGCTTCTGGGAGTGATCCTGAGGACGAGCTGCGAAAGTGGTACCGCCGCCACGCCAGATTGGGCTACGGATAGTACCGGCACGAGCGCGGCCAGTACCTTTCTGACGCCATGGGCGCTTACCGCCACCAGAAACGTCGGAACGGGTCTTTTGCTGCTTGCTACCTTGACGGCCGCCAGCCATGTAGGCCACGACTGCTTGGTGAACCAGCGTCTCGTTGAATTCGCCGCCAAATGTCAGTTCGGAAACTTCGATCGCTTGAGCGTCATTTACATTTAATTGCATGTCAGCTTCCCCTTAACCGCGAGCCTTGGCTGCTGGACGTACAACCAAGTTGCCGCCAGTAGCGCCAGGAACAGCGCCCTTGACCAACAACAGATTGCGTTCAGCGTCCACGCGCACTACTTCGAGGGACTGCACGGTCACGCGCTCAGCGCCCATATGACCGGACATTTTTTTGCCCTTGAATACACGACCAGGAGTCTGGCACTGGCCGATAGAGCCTGGAACGCGGTGGGATACGGAGTTACCGTGGGTGTTATCTTGCCCGCGGAAGTTCCAACGCTTGATCGTACCCTGGAAGCCTTTACCCTTGGACTGACCGGTTACATCAACCAGTTGACCAGCGGCGAAGATTTCAGCGTTGATCAGATCGCCGGCCTGGTACTCGCCTTCTTCAAGGCGGAATTCCATTACGGTACGACCAGCGGCAACGTTCGCCTTGGCGAAGTGGCCAGCCTGAGCTGCTGTTACACGCGAAGCGCGACGCTCGCCGACAGTGACTTGCACTGCACGATAGCCATCGGTCTCTTCAGTTTTGAACTGGGTGACGCGATTCGGCTCGATCTCAATGACCGTGACCGGAATGGAGACACCTTCTTCGGTGAAAATACGGGTCATACCGCATTTACGACCGACTACACCAATAGTCATGTTGTAAACCTCATGAGTGTACGGGGCTTTCACCCGCTATGGCCGCCCATTTCAGAGCGTTACACGACTAAGACCGAGTCTTAGCCGAGGCTGATCTGCACTTCCACACCGGCCGCAAGATCAAGCTTCATAAGTGCATCAACGGTTTTATCCGTTGGCTGGACGATGTCCAGAACGCGCTTATGAGTACGGATCTCGTACTGGTCACGCGCGTCTTTGTTGACGTGCGGGGAGACCAGAACGGTGAACCGCTCTTTACGGGTAGGCAGTGGAATTGGACCACGCACTTGAGCACCAGTACGTTTCGCGGTTTCCACGATTTCCTGGGTTGATTGGTCGATCAGGCGATGGTCGAAAGCCTTCAACCTGATACGGATTTGCTGATTTTGCATTGGATTTCAGACTCCGGCTGCTATTCCCACCGGGCGCAATACGCCCGTTAAAAGGAGGCGCAATTCTATAGACGCCCCAGATAGGTGTCAACCCAATAAAAAAGCCCCCGCTGAGCGGGGGCCTTTTCAAAGCATCGAAGCTATCTCAAAAGAGAAGCTTACTCGATGATTTTAGCTACAACGCCAGCACCAACGGTACGGCCGCCTTCACGGATAGCGAAGCGCAGACCGTCTTCCATTGCGATGGTTTTGATCAGGGTAACAGTCATCTGAATGTTGTCACCTGGCATTACCATTTCAACGCCTTCTGGCAGTTCGCAGTTACCGGTCACGTCAGTAGTACGGAAGTAGAACTGTGGACGGTAGCCTTTGAAGAACGGAGTGTGACGGCCGCCTTCTTCCTTGCTCAGAACGTAAACTTCTGCGGTGAACTTGGTGTGCGGCTTAACCGAACCTGGCTTAACCAGAACCTGGCCACGCTCAACGTCGTCACGCTTGGTACCACGCAGCAGAACGCCGCAGTTCTCGCCAGCACGACCTTCGTCGAGCAGCTTGCGGAACATCTCAACACCGGTGCAGGTGGTGGTGGTGGTGTCACGCAGACCAACGATTTCCAGTGCATCTTGAACGCGAACGATACCGCGCTCGATACGACCAGTCACAACAGTACCACGACCCGAGATCGAGAATACGTCTTCGATTGGCATCAGGAATGGCTTGTCGATAGCACGCTCTGGCTCTGGGATGTAGGTATCCAGAGTTTCAACCAGCTTGCGAACAGCGCTGGTGCCCATTTCGTTATCGTCTTTGCCTTCCAGAGCCATACGAGCCGAACCGATGATGATCGGGGTGTCGTCGCCTGGGAAGTCGTAGGTGGACAGCAGGTCGCGAACTTCCATCTCAACCAGTTCCAGCAGCTCAGCGTCGTCTACCAGGTCAGCCTTGTTCAGGAAAACCACGATGTACGGAACGCCTACCTGGCGGGACAGCAGGATGTGCTCACGGGTTTGTGGCATCGGACCATCAGCGGCCGAGCAAACCAGGATCGCGCCGTCCATCTGGGCAGCACCGGTGATCATGTTCTTCACGTAGTCAGCGTGACCTGGGCAGTCAACGTGAGCGTAGTGACGAATGTTCGAGTTGTACTCGACGTGCGCGGTATTGATGGTGATACCACGAGCCTTTTCTTCTGGCGCGCTGTCGATCTTGTCGAATTCAACTACGGCCGAACCGAAAACTTCGGAGCAGACGCGAGTCAGAGCAGCGGTCAGAGTGGTTTTACCGTGGTCAACGTGACCGATGGTGCCAACGTTGACGTGCGGTAGGGAACGATCAAATTTTTCTTTAGCCACGACAATTAACTCCTTGCCTAAAGGACTGAATCAGCCTTGTTTTTTGGTAACGGTTTCGACGATGTGCGACGGAGCCGTATTGTATTTTTTGAATTCCATAGAGTAGCTTGCGCGACCCTGGGACATCGAACGAACGTCGGTCGCATAACCGAACATCTCGCCCAACGGAACTTCAGCACGGATAACCTTACCGGAAACCGTATCTTCCATACCCAGAATCATGCCGCGACGACGGTTAAGGTCGCCCATCACGTCACCCATATAGTCTTCAGGCGTAACAACCTCTACCGCCATGATCGGCTCGAGCAACTCACCACCGCCCTTCTGGGCCAGTTGCTTGGTCGCCATGGAAGCAGCCACCTTAAACGCCATCTCGTTCGAGTCGACGTCGTGGTAAGAACCATCAAACACGGTAGCCTTCAGGCCGATCAGCGGATAGCCGGCAACAACGCCGTTCTTCATCTGCTCTTCGATACCCTTCTGGATAGCCGGGATGTATTCCTTAGGAACCACACCACCCACTACTTCGTTCAGGAATTGCAGACCTTCCTGACCTTCGTCAGCAGGTGCAAAACGGATCCAGCAATGACCGAACTGGCCACGACCACCGGACTGACGAACGAACTTGCCTTCGATTTCGCAGCTCTTCGTGATGCGCTCACGATAGGAAACCTGAGGCTTACCGATGTTGGCTTCGACGTTGAACTCACGGCGCATCCGGTCAACCAGGATGTCCAGGTGCAGCTCGCCCATGCCGGAGATGATCGTTTGACCAGTCTCTTCATCAGTCTTGACGCGGAAAGACGGGTCTTCCTGAGCAAGTTTGCCCAGTGCGATACCCATTTTTTCCTGGTCATCCTTGGTCTTTGGCTCAACGGCAACCGAAATAACCGGCTCCGGGAAGTCCATGCGAACCAGGATGATTGGCTTGTCAGCGTTGCACAAAGTTTCGCCAGTGGTGACGTCCTTCATGCCGATCAAGGCCGCGATGTCGCCAGCGCGTACTTCCTTGATTTCTTCACGGGCGTTTGCGTGCATTTGCACCATACGACCCACGCGCTCTTTCTTGCCTTTAACCGAGTTGATCACGCCGTCGCCGGAGGCCAACACGCCCGAGTAAACACGGACGAAGGTCAAGGTACCCACGAATGGGTCGGTAGCGATCTTGAACGCCAGAGCCGAGAACGGCTCATTGTCGTCTGCATGACGCTCCATTTGCTTTTCCTCGTCATCCGGGTCAGTACCCTTGATGGCAGGAATGTCGGTAGGAGCCGGCAGGTAGTCGATAACGGCGTCGAGAACCAGGGGAACACCCTTGTTCTTGAAGGAAGAACCGCAAACAGCCAGAACGATCTCACCAGCGATGGTACGCTGACGCAGAGCGGCCTTGATTTCCTCGATGGAGAGCTCTTCGCCTTCGAGGTACTTGTTCATCAGCTCTTCGCTGGCTTCGGCCGCAGCCTCAACCATGTTGCTGCGCCACTCTTCAGCCAATTCCTGCAGTTCAGCAGGGATAGCTTCGCGACGTGGAGTCATGCCCTTGTCAGCATCGTTCCAGTAAACCGCTTCCATGGTCATCAGATCGATCTGACCCTGGAAGTTGTCTTCGGAACCGATAGCCAACTGGATCGGCACCGGAGTGTGACCCAGGCGCTGCTTGATCTGAGCGATCACGCGCAGGAAGTTCGCACCGGCACGGTCCATCTTGTTCACGTAAACGATACGTGGAACGCCGTACTTGTTGGCTTGACGCCATACGGTTTCGGACTGAGGCTCAACACCCGAAGTACCACAGAACACAACGACCGCGCCGTCGAGTACACGCAGGGAACGCTCAACTTCAATGGTGAAGTCAACGTGGCCCGGGGTGTCAATAACGTTGAAGCGGTATTGGTCTTTGTGCTGCTTCGCAGAACCCTGCCAGAAGGCGGTAATAGCAGCAGAAGTAATGGTAATACCACGCTCCTGCTCCTGCACCATCCAGTCTGTGGTCGCGGCGCCGTCATGCACCTCGCCCATCTTGTGACTTTTGCCGGTGTAAAAAAGGACGCGCTCGGTGGTGGTGGTTTTACCAGCATCCACGTGAGCAACGATACCAATGTTACGGTAGCGATTAATCGGTGTAGTACGAGCCATAAAGCCCTCGCAAAATTAGTGACGCTAAAATTAGAAGCGGTAGTGCGAGAAAGCTTTGTTAGCTTCAGCCATACGGTGCACGTCTTCACGCTTCTTAACTGCAGCACCTTTACCTTCGGCAGCGTCCAACAGTTCGCCAGCCAAACGCAGAGCCATAGACTTCTCGCCGCGCTTACGGGCGAAGTCTACCAACCAGCGCATTGCCAGAGCGTTACGACGGGACGGACGAACTTCAACCGGAACCTGGTAAGTAGCACCGCCTACACGGCGCGACTTTACTTCGACCAGCGGAGCGATGGCGTCGAGAGCTTTCTCGAAGATTTCCAGGGGGTCGCTGTTCTTGCGTTCTTTAACCTTTTCCAGCGCGCCATAAACGATACGCTCGGCAACGGCTTTCTTGCCGCTTTCCATTACGTGGTTCATGAACTTGGCCAGGATCTGGCTTCCGTATTTTGGATCGTCAAGCACTTCGCGCTTGGCTGCTACGCGTCTTCTTGGCATGGATAAGCCCTCAAACGGTCTTCAGGTTCGCTCGGAATCGGTGCCCTCTACGGGACGCCTCCGACCTTACTCTTATCGACTCAGAAAAATAGAAATCAGTTTTTTGCAGCAAGCGGCCATTACTTCGGACGCTTGGTACCGTACTTCGAACGACCCTGGTTACGACCTTTAACGCCGGAAGTATCCAAAGAACCGCGAACGGTGTGGTAACGAACACCTGGCAAGTCTTTTACACGACCGCCGCGGATCAGTACCACGCTGTGCTCTTGCAGGTTGTGACCTTCACCACCGATGTACGAGGAAACCTCGAAACCGTTGGTCAGGCGCACACGGCATACTTTACGCAGTGCCGAGTTAGGTTTTTTCGGCGTGGTGGTGTACACGCGGGTGCACACGCCACGACGTTGCGGGCAGTTCTGCAGCGCAGGCACGTCGGATTTCTCGACGATACGCTTACGCGGCTGACGTACCAGCTGGTTGATAGTTGCCATCTACTAGCTCCACTGTTGTCTTGCGACGCTATTGTCTTGCAAGAAAAGCAAAATGGCAGGAACGAATCCCCGCCAAATTTAGGGGTACAAGAGTCTAAAGAGGATCTTGCCCCCAGTCAAGGCAAGGCCCCGCCCTCCCCGCTCATCCAACCTCGACAATTTGTCTCGATTCGATGAACGGAGCGACCAGGGCCTTACGCTCATTTACCGCAGAACTCAGTTACCGCTCGAGTTCAGCGCTTCGGTCAGTGCAGCTTCCACTTCACTGGCGCTTACGCGCAACGGTTTGTCTGCATCACGGCGACGCTTACGCTCGCTGTGATAAGCCAGACCGGTACCAGCCGGGATCAGACGACCCACGACCACGTTTTCTTTCAGGCCGCGCAGGTAGTCGCGCTTGCCGGTTACCGCCGCTTCGGTCAGTACACGGGTGGTTTCCTGGAAGGAAGCCGCCGAGATGAACGATTCGGTGGACAACGACGCCTTGGTGATACCCAGCAGAACGCGAGTGAACTTGGAGACAAACTTGTCCTCGCCGCTCAAACGCTCGTTCTCTACCAGAACGTGAGTCAATTCCATCTGGTCGCCCTTGATGAAACTGGAATCGCCGGATTCAGCGATTTCAACTTTACGCAGCATCTGACGCAGAATGGTCTCGATGTGCTTGTCGTTGATCTTCACGCCTTGCAGACGATAAACGTCCTGGATCTCGTTAACGATGTACTTGGCCAGCGCACTCACACCCAGCAGACGCAGGATGTCGTGTGGATCGCTCGGACCGTCGGAGATAACTTCGCCGCGGTTTACCTGTTCGCCTTCGAACACGTTCAGGTGACGCCACTTCGGAATCAGCTCTTCGTACGGATCGCTACCGTCGTTCGGGGTGATCACCAGACGGCGCTTGCCCTTGGTCTCTTTACCGAACGCGATGGTGCCGCTGACTTCAGCCAGAATCGAGGCTTCTTTCGGACGACGGGCTTCGAACAAGTCGGCAACACGCGGCAGACCACCGGTGATGTCACGGGTCTTCGAAGTTTCTTGCGGAATACGAGCGATAACATCACCGATCGCAATTTTCGCACCGTCCGCTACACCGACCAGGGCGTTGGCTGGCAGGAAGTACTGAGCGATAACATCAGTGCCTGGCAGCAACAGATCCTTGCCGTTGTCGTCGACCATCTTCACAGCAGGACGGATGTCCTTACCGGCAGCTGGACGGTCTTTGGCGTCGAGTACTTCAATGTTGGTCATACCGGTCAATTCGTCAGTCTGACGCTTGATCGTGATGCCTTCTTCCATGCCCACGTAGGTCACGGTACCTTTCATTTCGGTAACGATCGGGTGAGTGTGCGGATCCCACTTGGCCACGATTGCGCCAGCGTCGACCTTGTCACCTTCTTTAACCGAAATCACAGCACCGTACGGCAGCTTGTAACGCTCACGCTCACGACCGAAGTCATCAGCGATGGCCAGCTCACCGGAACGGGACACAGCAACCAGGTGACCATCCACTCGCTCAACGTGCTTCAGGTTATGCAGACGGACGGTACCGCCATTCTTCACCTGAACGCTGTCGGCTGCGGAGGTCCGGCTTGCCGCACCACCGATGTGGAACGTACGCATCGTCAGCTGGGTACCCGGCTCACCGATGGACTGGGCAGCGATAACGCCGACCGCTTCACCGATGTTCACCTGGTGACCACGAGCCAGATCGCGGCCGTAGCACTTGGCGCAAATGCCGTAGCGGGTTTCGCAGCTGATCGGCGAACGCACGATCACTTCGTCGATGCTGTTCAGCTCGATGAACTCGACCCACTTCTCGTCTACCAGGGTGCCAGCAGGAACGATAACGTCCTCGGTACCTGGCTTGAATACGTCACGGGCGATAACACGACCCAATACGCGCTCACCCAGCGGCTCTACAACGTCGCCGCCTTCAATGTGCGGAGTCATCAGCAGGCCGTGCTCGGTGCCGCAATCGATCTCGGTTACAACCAGATCTTGTGCCACGTCTACCAGACGACGAGTCAGGTAACCGGAGTTAGCGGTTTTCAACGCGGTATCCGCCAGACCTTTACGAGCACCGTGAGTGGAGATGAAGTACTGAAGTACGCTCAAACCTTCACGGAAGTTCGCAGTAATCGGCGTTTCGATGATGGAGCCGTCCGGCTTGGCCATCAGGCCACGCATACCGGCGAGCTGACGGATCTGCGCAGCAGAACCCCGTGCGCCCGAGTCGGCCATCATGTACATCGAGTTGAAGGATTCCTGGTCGACTTCGACGCCATGACGGTCGATGACTTTCTCTTTCGAGAGGTTGGCCATCATCGCCTTGGAAACTTCGTCGTTCGCCTTGGACCAAAGGTCGATCACTTTGTTGTACTTCTCGCCCTGGGTTACCAGGCCGGAGGCGTACTGACTTTCGATCTCTTTCACTTCGTCGGTAGCAGTACCGATGATGCGGGCTTTTTCATCCGGGATAACGAAGTCGTTAACACCGATGGAAACGCCGGAAATGGTCGAATAGGCAAAACCGGTGTACATCAACTGGTCAGCGAAGATCACGGTCTCTTTCAGACCAACCACGCGGTAGCACTGGTTGATCAGTTTGGAGATCGCCTTTTTCTTCATTGGCAGGTTGACGACGTCGTACGACAGACCTTTCGGCACAACCTGGAACAACAGCGCACGGCCGACAGTAGTGTCGACGATACGGGTGTTGGTCACGCTGCCGCCATCACGGTCGTTGACGGTTTCGTTGATCCGCACTTTGACCTTGGCGTGCAGTGCGGCTTCGCCAGCACGGAACACACGGTCAACTTCTTGCAGATCCGCGAACACACGACCTTCGCCCTTGGCGTTGATCGCTTCACGCGTCATGTAGTACAGACCCAATACAACGTCCTGCGACGGAACGATGATTGGCTCACCGTTGGCTGGCGACAGAATGTTGTTGGTCGACATCATCAACGCACGCGCTTCGAGCTGGGCTTCCAGCGTCAGCGGTACGTGCACGGCCATTTGGTCGCCGTCGAAGTCGGCGTTGTACGCGGCGCAGACCAGCGGGTGCAGCTGAATAGCCTTACCTTCGATCAGTACCGGTTCAAACGCCTGGATACCCAGACGGTGAAGGGTCGGTGCACGGTTGAGGAGGACCGGGTGTTCGCGGATCACTTCAGCTAGAACGTCCCAAACTTCCGGCAGCTCGCGCTCGACCATCTTCTTGGCAGCTTTGATGGTGGTCGCGAGACCACGCATTTCGAGCTTGCCGAAAATGAACGGCTTGAACAGCTCGAGAGCCATTTTCTTCGGCAGACCGCACTGGTGCAGACGCAAGGTCGGACCTACGGTAATTACCGAACGACCGGAGTAGTCAACACGCTTACCGAGCAAGTTCTGACGGAAACGACCTTGCTTACCCTTGATCATGTCAGCCAGGGATTTCAGAGGACGCTTGTTGGAACCGGTGATAGCGCGGCCACGACGACCGTTGTCGAGCAGTGCGTCGACGGCTTCCTGCAACATACGCTTTTCGTTGCGCACGATGATGTCCGGAGCGGACAGATCCAGCAGGCGCTTCAAACGGTTGTTACGGTTGATCACTCGACGATACAGGTCGTTGAGGTCGGAAGTCGCGAAACGACCGCCATCCAATGGGACCAGTGGACGCAGATCTGGCGGCAGAACCGGAAGAACGGTCAGCACCATCCACTCTGGGAGGTTGCCGGAACCCTGGAAGGCTTCCATCAACTTCAGACGCTTGGACAGCTTCTTGATCTTGGTTTCGGAGTTGGTTTGCGGAATCTCTTCACGCAGACGGCCAATCTCGTGTTCCAGGTCGATAGCGTGCAGCAGTTCGCGGACAGCTTCGGCACCCATGCGGGCATCGAAATCGTCGCCAAACTCTTCCAGCGCTTCGAAGTACTGCTCATCGTTCAGCAGCTGACCTTTTTCAAGGGTGGTCATGCCTGGATCGATAACGACGTAGCTCTCGAAGTAGAGAACGCGTTCGATATCACGCAGGGTCATGTCCATCAGCAAGCCGATACGGGACGGCAGCGATTTCAGGAACCAGATGTGGGCAACCGGCGAGGCCAGTTCGATGTGTGCCATGCGCTCACGACGAACTTTTGCCAGCGCGACTTCAACGCCGCACTTCTCGCAAATTACACCACGGTGCTTCAAGCGCTTGTACTTACCGCACAGGCACTCGTAATCTTTTACCGGGCCAAAGATTTTGGCGCAGAACAGGCCGTCACGTTCAGGTTTGAACGTACGGTAGTTGATGGTTTCCGGCTTTTTAACTTCACCGAACGACCACGAACGGATCATCTCAGGCGATGCCAATCCGATACGGATGGCGTCGAACTCTTCGACTTGACCCTGGTTTTTCAGCAAATTCAGTAGGTCTTTCAAGGCCTTTCCTCCTGGCGGAGCAGAGAGCGGGCAATCCTGCCCCGCTCTCGATTCGCGTCACGTGTTATTCGGTTTCCAGATCGATATCGATGCCGAGGGAACGAATTTCCTTGATCAACACGTTGAAGGACTCGGGCATGCCCGGCTCCATACGGTGATCGCCGTCCACGATGTTTTTGTACATCTTGGTCCGGCCGTTCACATCGTCCGACTTCACTGTGAGCATTTCTTGCAGAGTGTAAGCAGCACCGTATGCTTCCAGTGCCCAGACCTCCATCTCCCCGAAACGCTGACCACCGAACTGCGCCTTACCACCCAGCGGTTGCTGGGTAACCAGGCTGTACGAACCGGTAGAACGAGCGTGCATCTTGTCGTCTACCAAGTGGTTCAGCTTCAGCATGTACATGTAGCCAACGGTAACCGGGCGCTCGAACTTGTTGCCGGTACGGCCGTCAGTCAGCTGCATCTGGCCGCTTTCTGGCAGGTCAGCCAGTTTCAGCATGGCCTTGATTTCGCTTTCCTTGGCGCCGTCGAACACTGGAGTGGCCATTGGAACGCCGCCACGCAGGTTTTGAGCCAGATCCAGGATTTCCTGGTCCGAGAAGTCATCGAGGCTTTCCTGACGACCGCCGATCTCGTTATAGATCTCGTGCAGGAATTTACGCAGCTCGGCAACTTTGCGCTGCTCTTCAACCATACGGTTGATCTTCTCGCCCAGCCCTTTAGCCGCGAGGCCCAGGTGGGTTTCAAGGATCTGACCGACGTTCATACGCGAAGGTACGCCCAATGGGTTGAGGACTACGTCGACCGGGGTGCCATTGGCATCGTGCGGCATGTCTTCAACCGGCATGATCACGGAGACCACACCTTTGTTACCGTGACGACCGGCCATCTTGTCGCCCGGCTGGATGCGACGACGGATTGCCAGGTAAACCTTGACGATTTTCAGCACGCCTGGAGCCAGGTCATCGCCCTGCTGCAGTTTGCGCTTCTTGTCTTCGAACTTGTCGTCCAGCAGACGGCGACGATCAACGATGTAGGCCTGAGCCTTCTCGAGCTGCTCGTTCAGAGCATCTTCAGCCATGCGCAGTTTGAACCACTGGCCGTGCTCAAGACCGTCGAGCACTTCGTCGGTGATGTCCTGGCCTTTCTTCAGACCGGCACCACCTTCGGCTTTGTGGCCGACCAGGGCGGAGCGCAGACGTTCGAAAGTAGCGCCTTCAACGATGCGGAACTCTTCGTTCAGGTCCTTGCGGATCTCGTCCAGCTGGGACTTCTCGATCGACAGGGCACGAGCGTCACGCTCAACGCCGTCGCGGGTGAAGACCTGTACGTCGATGACAGTACCTTTGGTACCGGTAGGTACACGCAGGGAAGTGTCTTTAACGTCGCTGGCTTTTTCACCGAAGATCGCACGCAGCAGTTTTTCTTCCGGAGTCAGCTGAGTCTCGCCTTTCGGAGTGACCTTACCAACCAGGATGTCGCCTGCGCCAACTTCAGCACCTACGTAAACGATACCGGCTTCGTCCAGCTTGTTCAGTGCAGCTTCACCCACGTTCGGGATGTCCGCAGTGATTTCCTCTGGGCCAAGCTTGGTGTCACGCGCCACACAGGTCAGTTCCTGGATGTGGATCGTGGTGAAGCGGTCTTCCTGAACCACACGCTCGGACAGGCAGATGGAGTCTTCGAAGTTGAAGCCGTTCCATGCCATGAACGCGATGCGCATGTTCTGACCCAGCGCCAGTTCACCCATGTCGGTGGACGGGCCGTCGGCCATGATGTCGCTACGCTGAACCCGATCACCCTTACGCACCAGCGGACGCTGGTTGATGCAGGTGTTCTGGTTGGAGCGGGTGTATTTGGTCAGGTTGTAGATGTCGACACCGGCTTCACCGGTTTCAACTTCGTCATCGGCAACACGAACCACGATACGGCTGGCGTCGACGGAGTCGATCACGCCGCCACGACGAGCCACGACGCAAACGCCGGAGTCACGGGCTACGTTACGCTCCATGCCGGTACCTACCAGCGGCTTGTCAGCACGCAGGGTCGGTACAGCTTGACGCTGCATGTTCGAACCCATCAACGCACGGTTGGCGTCGTCGTGCTCGAGGAACGGAATCAGCGACGCAGCAACCGAAACTACCTGCTTCGGCGAAACGTCCATCAAGGTGACGTCTTCCGGCGCCTTGACGGTGAATTCGTTCAGGTGACGAACAGCTACCAGCTCGTCGATCAGGACTTTCTTGTCGTTCATCGTGGCCGAAGCCTGAGCGATCACGTGATCGGCTTCTTCGATGGCGGACAGGAACACGATCTCATCGGTGACCAGAGCGTCTTTCACCACGCGGTACGGGCTCTCGAGGAAACCGTACTGGTTGGTGCGCGCATAGGCGGCCAGGGAGTTGATCAGACCGATGTTCGGGCCTTCCGGCGTTTCAATCGGGCATACGCGACCGTAGTGAGTCGGGTGTACGTCACGAACTTCAAAGCCCGCGCGCTCACGAGTCAAACCGCCTGGGCCGAGTGCAGAAACACGACGCTTGTGGGTGATCTCGGACAGCGGGTTGTTCTGGTCCATGAACTGGGACAGCTGGCTGGAACCGAAGAACTCTTTCACCGCCGCAGCCACTGGCTTGGCGTTGATCAGGTCTTGCGGCATCAGGCCTTCGCTTTCAGCCATCGACAGACGCTCTTTGACCGCACGCTCAACACGTACCAGGCCAACGCGGAACTGGTTCTCGGCCATTTCGCCTACGCAGCGAACACGACGGTTACCCAGGTGGTCGATGTCATCGACGATGCCTTTACCGTTACGGATGTCGACCAGGGTCTTCAGTACCGCGACGATGTCTTCCTTGCACAGCACGCCCGAACCTTCGATCTCGGTACGACCGATACGACGGTTGAACTTCATCCGGCCGACCGCAGACAGGTCATAGCGCTCAGGGCTGAAGAACAGGTTGTTGAACAGGGTCTCGGCAGCGTCTTTGGTTGGCGGCTCGCCAGGACGCATCATGCGATAGATCTCGACCAGCGCTTCCAGTTGGTTGCTGGTGGAGTCGATCTTCAAGGTGTCGGAGACGAACGGACCGCAGTCGATATCGTTGGTGTACAGAGTTTCGATGCGAACAACGCCGGCCTTGGCGATTTTCGCCAGGATCTCGGTGTTCAGCTCGGTGTTGCACTCTGCCAGGATTTCGCCGGTTGCCGGATGCACGATGACCTTGGCGGTTGTGCGACCCAGGACGTAGTCCAGAGGCACATCCAGCTCTTTGATCCCGGCTTTTTCCAGCTGGTTGATGTGGCGAGCGGTGATACGACGACCTTGCTCGACAATAACCTTGCCTTTGTCATCCTGAATATCGAGGACAGCGATTTCACCGCGCAGGCGCTGAGGCACCAGCTCCAGGCTCAGGGTCTCGCCCTTCACGTGGAATACGTTGGTGGTATAGAACGCGTCCAGCACTTCTTCAGTGGTATAGCCCAGCGCGCGCAGCAGTACCGAGGCAGGCAGCTTGCGACGACGGTCGATACGCACGAATACGCAGTCTTTCGGGTCGAACTCGAAGTCCAGCCACGAACCGCGGTAAGGAATGATGCGCGCGGAGTACAGCAGTTTGCCGGAGCTGTGCGTCTTGCCACGGTCGTGGTCGAAGAACACGCCCGGGGAACGGTGCAGCTGGGAAACGATTACACGCTCGGTACCGTTGATTACGAAGGTACCGTTTTCAGTCATCAGGGGGATTTCACCCATGTAGACTTCTTGCTCTTTGATGTCCTTGATCGCTTTGTTCGACGATTCTTTGTCGAAAATGATCAGGCGCACTTTTACCCGCAAAGGTACGGCGTAAGTTACACCGCGCAATACGCATTCTTTGACATCAAATGCCGGTTCGCCCAGACGATATCCGACGTACTCCAGCGCAGCATTGCCGGAGTAGCTGATGATCGGGAAAACGGATTTGAAGGCCGCATGCAGGCCCACGTCGCGGAACTGATCTTTAGTCGCTCCCGCTTGCAAGAATTCACGATACGAATCCAGCTGGATGGCCAGGAGGTACGGCACATCCATGACGTCCGGCAACTTGCTAAAGTCCTTGCGGATACGTTTTTTCTCAGTATATGAGTAAGCCATCAGCGTTCCCCAGCTTGGTCACCTGCTTGTTTGGCCCCTCCCGACGGGAGCAGCCAGAAAATCGTGCAAACCCCATGGTTTGCGCCACCGCATCGGGTGGTTACAGCACGTTATCGGCACCGACCCAGTCGGCTGCCAATAACGGAAAAAGGCCGGTGGCAAGAGCCACCAGCCATCAGCCTGTCGCTTAACGCTCGGGCTGGAGGAGCAAAGTCGATGCTTACTTCAGCTCGACTTTAGCGCCTGCTTCTTCCAGAGCTGCTTTGGCTTTGTCAGCTGCGTCTTTGGCAACAGCTTCCAGAACCATGGCAGGTGCGCCGTCAACTACAGCCTTGGCTTCTTTCAAGCCCAGACCGGTCAGTTCACGTACAGCCTTGATCACGTTAACTTTCTTCTCGCCAGCTTCGGTCAGCATGACGTTGAATTCGGTTTGCTCTTCAGCAACGGCAGCAGCAACAGCTGGACCAGCCGATGCAGCAGCAGCGGTAACACCGAATTTTTCTTCGAAAGCTTTGATCAGCTCAACAACTTCCATTACGGACATGTTGCCAACTGCTTCAAGGATATCGTTCTGAGAGATAGACATGAATCTAATTCCTGATATTGGGGACGGCCTACGCGACCATCGAAAAAAACAAAAAACGCGAGAAGTTGACGAGCCTTAGGCTGCAGCAGCTTCTTTCTGGTCGCGAATTGCCGCCAGAGTACGAGCCAATTTGCTGGTAGCGCCTTGAATCACGCTCATCAGCTGAGAAATTGCTTCGTCACGGGTCGGCAGAGTTGCCAGTACGTCGATTTGGTTAGCTGCGAGGAACTTGCCCTCGAACGCAGCTGCCTTGATCTCGAACTTGTCCTGACCCTTTGCGAATTCCTTGAAGATCCGGGCAGCAGCGCCTGGATGTTCCTTGGAGAACGCAATCAGGGTAGGGCCGGTGAACACGTCGTTGAGGACACTGAATTCAGTGTCAGCAACAGCGCGCTTGAGCAGGGTGTTACGTACAACACGTACGTAAACGCCAGCTTCACGAGCCTCTTTACGGAGTCCGGTCATCGCGCCTACTGTTACGCCACGGGCATCAGCCACGACAGCGGACAGAGCGACTTTGGCAGCCTCGTTGACTTCAGCGACGATGGCCTTCTTGTCTTCGAGTTTAATTGCCACGGGTTTAACTCCTGCTTGTTACCGTTTCATCTGGTCGAAACCGGATGTCGTTTTGGTGTCTGATTCGGTAAGGAACCGGGAGCACCATCTGCGTAGGCTTGTGGTTTAAGACTTGCGTCGCCTACGGTCTTGGATAGCCCCCGCCAGGCAGGGACCCCAATTTTTCAATTGGCGCAATCGCTTGCGCCAATTTGTGTCTTACGCGTCGAGCGAGCTTTGGTCGATGACCAGACCTGGGCCCATAGTGGTGCTCAGGGTAACGCGCTTGACGTAAATGCCTTTCGAGGAAGCTGGCTTGATACGCTTCAGATCAGCGATCAGGGCTTCAACGTTTTCCTTCAGCTTGACGGCGTCGAAGCCGATCTTGCCAACGGAAGTGTGGATGATGCCGTTTTTGTCGGTGCGATAACGAACCTGACCAGCTTTGGCGTTTTTAACCGCGGTAGCTACGTCTGGAGTTACGGTGCCGACTTTAGGGTTAGGCATCAGGCCACGTGGACCGAGGATCTGACCCAACTGGCCCACAACGCGCATTGCATCCGGGGATGCAATCACTACGTCATAGTTCAGGTCGCCGCCTTTCATTTCGGCAGCCAGGTCATCCATACCTACGCGGTCAGCGCCGGCAGCCAGAGCGGCTTCAGCAGCTGGACCCTGGGTGAACACGGCAACGCGAACAGTCTTGCCAGTGCCGTGTGGCAGCACGGTAGCGCTACGAACGACCTGGTCGGATTTACGCGGGTCAACACCCAGGTTTACAGCTACGTCGAACGACTCGCTGAACTTGACAGTCGACAGCTCGGCCAGCAAAGCAGCGGCGTCTACAAAGTTGTAGGCCTTGCCTGCTTCGATTTTGCCGGCGATAGCCTTTTGACGCTTGGTCAGCTTAGCCATTACACACCCTCCACGTTAAGGCCCATGCTACGAGCAGAACCGGCGATAGTACGCACGGCTGCTTCCATATCAGCTGCAGTCAGATCCGCGTTTTTGGTTTTCGCGATTTCTTCCAGCTGAGCACGAGTCACGGTGCCAACCTTAACGGTGTTCGGACGAGCGGAACCGCTGGTCAGACCGGCCGCCTTCTTCAGCAGAACCGAAGCAGGGGTGGATTTGGTTTCGAAAGTGAAGCTACGGTCGCTGTAGACAGTGATGATCACTGGAGTCGGCAGACCTGGCTCAAGACCCTGAGTACGGGCGTTGAAAGCCTTGCAGAATTCCATGATGTTCACGCCGTGCTGACCCAGAGCAGGACCAACAGGTGGGCTTGGGTTAGCCTGAGCGGCCTTCACTTGCAGCTTGATGTAAGCGGTAATCTTCTTGGCCATGAGGCACTCCAATTACGGGTTCAAACGCCTCGAAAGGCTCCCCGGTTACTTGCGCGTTTATCCCAGTGACGACAAAACCCCACAGCCTATGGCTGCGGGGTTGGGATGCTTGCTCAGCTAGACCTTTTCGACCTGACTGAACTCCAACTCTACCGGAGTAGAGCGACCGAAAATGAGCACAGCCACTTGGATCCGGCTCTTTTCGTAGTTAACTTCTTCGACAACACCGTTAAAGTCAGCGAACGGACCGTCATTGACGCGCACCGTCTCACCCGGCTCAAACAGAGTCTTCGGTTTCGGCTTATCGCTACCATCGGCGACGCGACGCAGAATTGCTTCCGCTTCTTTATCAGTGATCGGCGCAGGTTTATCGGCAGTTCCACCGATGAACCCCATCACTCGAGGAGTATCCTTGACCAAGTGCCAAGTACCCTCGTTCATATCCATCTGAACCAGCACATAACCCGGGAAGAATTTGCGCTCGCTCTTGCGCTTCTGGCCATTACGCATTTCAACCACTTCTTCAGTGGGAACCAGAATCTCGCCGAAGCCATCTTCCATGCCAGCCAGCTTTACGCGCTCAATCAACGAGCGCATGACATGCTTCTCGTAACCGGAGTAAGCATGCACTACATACCAACGCTTAGCCACGGGACACCCTTAGCCGACGATCAAGGAAACAAGCCAGCCGAGCAGGGAATCAAGCCCCCACAACAGCAACGCCATAACCAGGACAACAGCCACAACGATCAACGTGGTCTGCATGGTTTCTTGGCGAGTTGGCCATACGACTTTACGAATTTCGGTGCGCGCTTCCTTAACCAGTACAAAGAAAGACTTGCCCTTAACTGTCTGCAGGCCTACAAAGGCAGCTACAGCAGCAATCACAAGCAAAGCGAGCACGCGGTACAGGATCGGCGAAGCAGAGTAATACTGATTGCCAACAACGCCAACAACCACCAAAGCAACTACTACTAGCCACTTGAGCAGATCGAAGCGAGAGCCTTGAGCTTCAGCTTTAGGAGTCATCTATGAAGATCCTGTGAAAAGAAAGCCAGACACACCTGGTGAATCTGGCAGGTCAGGAGGGAATCGAACCCCCAACCTACGGTTTTGGAGACCGTCGCTCTGCCAATTGAGCTACTGACCTAAAACAAAATCAGGCCGACCATTATGCAGACCTGAAAAAGACTTTACAACCACTTGCTAGACAACCCGACTAAACACCAACATCTACGAGGGCAGTCGCCCTCAAACCGCGATGAGGCACAGCCGTAGCCGCCTAAAACAAAGGCAGATATTTTCATATCTGCCTTTTGTATGGAGCTCTTGAGCGGATTTGAACCGCTGACCTCACCCTTACCAAGGGTGTGCTCTACCAACTGAGCTACAAGAGCGTAACACCGTGCAAAACCTATAAACTTGGAGCGGGTAGCGGGAATCGAACCCGCATCATCAGCTTGGAAGGCTGAGGTTCTACCACTAAACTATACCCGCGAGGCTTACAGCTCTCGCTAAAAATGGTGGAGGGGGAAGGATTCGAACCTTCGAAGTCGTAGACGTCAGATTTACAGTCTGATCCCTTTGGCCGCTCGGGAACCCCTCCTAAGCGAGCCGGCATTCTATATCATGCCAGCCTTCTGTCAAGCATTTTCTCATTAAAAACCTGAGGTTAGCTGCGTTGACCTCGCTTCACACCGTTTACCGTTTTAGGTCTTCACTGTGGAGCGGGCGCCATTCTATGCAAACTATTCGGCGGGTGCAACCCCCTCGCAAGGCATTATTTTATGTTTTAACTCATTGAATTCTCTAGAAAGGTTTAACAGCTGCAAGTCATCAAGCCAGCGCCGGCTTTCGGGAGCCACCCGCACCCAGTAAGCAGCGGATTCGGAGCTACCTTTGGGTAGCGCCTGAAACTTGACATCCATACCACTCAGCCGGCGCTCAAGCCCCTGAGCAACATCCTGGCGAGTAAAGCCCCCCAGATAAAGACAACCCGCATCTGCCTGGGCAGCCTTTGCCTTATCTCTTGCCGAGTCCGCTGCCTCACTTAGCAGACGAATGTCCTGCTGCCCCCCCCGATACAAACTCAAGGGCGTTACATCCTTCGCGCGCAGAGGAGCCTCCTGTTGATGCCAGATGTAATAGAACACATTGAGAACAAGCAGCAGCAGAAACAACCAACGCATAAAGACCTCAGGACAAAGGGCACGCCATAGCCAAGCCGACAAACACCAGATCCGGTACCACTCTGGCCTCAGGTACGATTTCTGAGACCTGAGCCGCATCCCCCCCCGTCAGAAACACCGTGAAATCCTTACCCCAATAGCTACGCGCCAATTCAAGCTGAGTCAGCACAAAGCCCCGAAGCATCAGCAGACAGCCGCGCTCGACCGCCTCAACAGTCGTACGGCCCGGAATGAGCTTTTCCAAAGCACGCTCAGCAGCAACGTCGCCATAACGAATCTTGCGAGTGTGAGTACGAAGCTGATTACGCATCAACGGCATCCCTGGACATATGAATCCGCCAAGATGCTCCCCATCCGCAGCAACGAAGTCAGCAGTGACTGCTGTACCGAAATCCAGCACCAGGCACGCGCCGGCCGCCAAATGAAACCCTCCGAGCAAGGCGAGCCATCGATCCAGCCCTAGCCGCTCGAACTCCTCATAGCCGTTACGGACACCGGACATCTCACGCGCCGGAGATGCACAGACCACGGACACCTCGAACACCTCCTGCAACAGCAGGATCAATGCATTGGTTTCATCTGCTGTCCTGACACTGACCAGCCGGCAATACTTGAGAGCAAGGCCCACGAGCCCTTTCAGGCCCTCGAGCAGTGCGAGGTCCGAATCGACAACCCCCTCACCCACCACTAGTCGGCCATCCGCATCAAGCACACGCCATTTGATAAAACTGTTTCCGCAGTCGAGCTCAAGAATCATTACGCAACCTCAGACTCAGCTCACCACCACTGAAGGCTTTCTCCACACCATCCACCTTCAAGCGCAACGCGCCCTGCCCATCAATACCCAGCACTTCGCCATCTATTTGGTTAACACCAGCAATCAACGACACTGCGCGCCCCTGCCACAGATGATTTTGCTCCCACTCGGCCCGAACAGCTGAAAAACCGCCAATCTGATGTCGGGCCAAGTACTTCTGCAGCATCAGCCCAAGCTCTGCAGCCAGGTGATTGCGATCAAACACCCTGCCCGACTCGAGACGCATGGACGTCCATTGTTGATCGACCTCATCGGCCATTTGCATATTTACATTAATACCGATACCCAGCACCACGTGGCAAACGTCGGCAGGATCCCCCACCAACTCCAGCAGTATTCCGGCAATCTTCTTCTGACCGACCAGGACATCATTGGGCCATTTCAATCCCACCCCTGGAACACCAAGCTCGCGCAGGACCTGCATGACGGCGAGCCCGACTACAAGACTTAACCCTTCCAATTGCCGCATTCCACCTTCAATACGCAGCACCAGGCTGTAATAGATGTTTTCTGCGAAAGGACTTACCCACTTCCGCCCTCGCCGCCCGCGACCGGCAGTCTGCCGCTCAGCAAGCACTACAAAAGGCGCAGCCTGATGCCGCTCGATGGCACGCAGAGCTTCAGCATTTGTGGAGTCAATCGAATGGAAGACCAGGACAGGCCAGTCACAAGATGGTGCCAATCGCCCAATCTCCAGCGGATCAAGCAGCGTCAGCGGCGCAGCCAGCTGATAACCACGCCCTCGAACCTTATGAATGGACAACCCCAGCTCAGCCTCTAACTGCTGAAGCTGCTTCCATACAGCACTGCGACTAACCCCCAGGGCAGCGCCCAGTGCCTGCCCTGAATGGAATCGGCCATCTTTAAGAAGCTTTAACAACGTCAGCATGCAAGTCTCGCCTCACAATGAGGCCCGCATGATAGCCACGCCCCGAGCAGTTGCATAGAAACCTGGCGAAGCAGATTTTCCAGCGGACAAAACAAAACCCCTACCTGCATACGCAGATAGGGGTTTCGGAATTTAATCTTGACGATGACCTACTCTCACATGGGGAAACCCCACACT
>NZ_RBLA01000014.1:0-12308 GCF_003634475.1 Pseudomonas sp. WPR_5_2
GCTCGCTCCCACAAGGGATTTCTGGCGACCACAACATTGGCGTTCACTGAAGCTCAACACTGTGGGAGCGAGCCTGCTCGCGAAAGCGGTGGGTCAGACACCCCTTCCATTGCATGTGCCGTGGCCTTCGCTGCGATGCGGCAACCCGACAAGCCAGCGCCTACAGTTCCTCCTCCGCCAGCGCCTGGCGCACGAGCGCCCGCGCCGCCCAGGCGGCAGCGTCGAGAGATTCCTCGATGCTCGCCCCCCCGATATCGCGCACGGCGATCAGCGCCTCGGTGCCCATGACGATCGACAGTGCCTGCTTCAGCCGTTTGCACGCCCCGGGTGAGAGCACGTCCTTCAGCGAGTCGACAATCGGCTCGATGTAGCTCATGCGTCGCCCCGGTCGCAGGGGTGTCTCGTGGGACTCGTTTTCGAGCCACACCGTCATGAACGAACGCTCCATCACGTGCAGGCCGATCTCGTCGCCGATCAAGAGTGTGTTCAACGCGTCAGCCGCCAGGCCAATACCCTTGACCGGATCGTCCCCCGGTCGCCAGATGCGCTCCAGCGGCTGCATGTCGCGATCGGCCGCGGTCTCGCTGATCAGCGCCTCGGGTGAGGGAAAATAGCGATACGCGGTGGCCCGCGACACCATCGCGCGCTCGGCCACTTGCGCAACGGTCGGATTATGGCCCTCGTCGCGCAATGCGACGGCTGCCTCGATAAGCGCCTGCCGCGTTCGGCTCTTCTGATTGGCGCGGCCTGGCGAATCGCCGTCCGGTCTGGACGGGCTTGACTTCGGGGTCGGCATGGATTAAATGATACTCCGTCTTGTAATGAGACACTCGTCTCATAATAGGCATACGGCAGGCGCGACACAACCGTCGCGCCGGGCTTAACGAGTCATATCGTTTCTTCAGCAACTGAGCGCGCCTCAGGGCGCATGAGGTGAATGCCATGAATCTCAACCCCCGTTCGCGGACCTGGTTTCGGCTCGCTGTCCTCTACTTTGCCATTGGCGTGGTGCTGGGTGTGGCGATGGGCGCTTCCGGCGACCACTCGCTCTTCGCGGTACATGCCCATATCAATCTGTTGGGATGGGTGTCGATGGCACTGTTCGGACTCATCGGCGCAGTGCACCCGACAATCACCGAAGGCCGCACCGCCACCGCACAGTTCTGGGCGTACAACGTTGGCGTACCGGTGATGCTCGGCGCACTGACGCTGCGCCTCAAGGGCTTCCCGTCAGTCGAACCGGTGATTGCCATCGCCTCGCTCCTCGTTGGTGGCAGTGTGCTGCTGTTTGTGTGGCTGGTGTATTCGCGCATCGGAGTAACGGCCGGGTACTTGAACAGCGCGACACGCGAATCGCGCCTGTCATAACGCGTCTGATCTGGTTGACCGCTGCCCGCAACGCAAGGCGTCGGCAGAAGAACTGACTCGAAGCGTCAATCAGCGGTCAATTTGATCTAACCTGAGTAGAACGCCAGCGCAATCACGCCTCCAGCCTCTTGATACAGGGGAAACGGGATGACTCGATTGATAGCATGCCCATGCCCTTCCTGGGTCCTCCCTTCCCTGCTCGCCATCAACCTGGCGCTGACGGCGGGATGTGCGCACAAAGCTGCCAGCGCTCGCCGTGCAGAATCAACCGCAGGCTCGAACTGCTATGCAAAGGCGCTACCGTCTGTCGGCGAGGGTGGCCTGGCCTGGGGCGCTACCTTGAACATCGCTCGCCAGAAATCCATGAACAACTGCATACGCTATGCGGGGCGATCCGGTGGCACACCCGACACCTGCCAAGTGGTGCTGGCGGAGTGCAAAAATCAATAGAGCAATAGCGCGTTCACATCGTCGTTCACCGCTTCCCCGGACTTTCGTTTGTGCGCCGCTTTTGCATTTCTGTGCGACAGATCCCGCTTCAGGGGCTCCCGCTTCACGCCTTCGCGGTGTTAGTTTGGAAATGTTTCTGATCAAACGATCAGATATTTCTCACAAACTGCCTGCAAAGGAATGCTCCCACAATGGATTTTTCATTCAAGCACCTGGCCGCGACCACCCTGGTGCTCGCCAGCCTTTCGTCGTTCACCACCGCGGCCCACGCCAACATCACCCCGCAACAGAGCACGATCATTCTCAAGACGTTCAGTGATGCATCGGTGACGGATTTCAGACAGTTCCTGGGACGCCTGGCCCAGAGCGATGTCGCCAAGACCGACGACCTCGGCCCGGCCATCCGTGCTTTCCTCGACAACAAGACGCTTTCGGCGGGGCAGCAAAACGACATCCATCGCCTGCTGGGCCTCTATGCACGGGTCAAATACGGCAGCGCGGCGACCGAAACCTTGCGTGAGCTGGTGGCTATCCCGACTGTCCGCGTGGACGGCGTGGCCCAGCACGAGAATCCCGAATTCATCAAGATCGCCGACAAGATCAAGGGCCTTGCCCAGGCGTTCGACCTGAACTTTCGCAACATCGACAACCGCGTCTATGAAATCTCCCTCGAAGGCGCGGGCGATGAAGTCGTGGGCATTCACGCCCATGCCGATGTGGTGCCGGTGACGCCGGAGAACTGGGTGCTGCAGGACGGCACAAAACTCGATCCATTCAAGGTCACCCTGGTCGGCGATCGCATGTATGGCCGGGGCACCGAGGATGACAAGAACGGCATCGTGGTAGCGCTCTACGCCATGAAGACCATCAAGGAAGAGAAGCTGCCACTGGCGCGCAATTTCAAGCTGCTGGTCGACACCACCGAGGAAACCACGGGCGACGCCATTCCCTATTACTTCGAGCGCAACCCGACGCCCGACTATAACCTGGCGCTGGATGGCGGCTACCCGGTGGTGATTGCCGAAAAAGGCTACGGCACCGTCATGGCCCGCTTTGCCCGGCGTAACGCTCAAGGCAAGGGCGCCGAGATCACCGCCATGACCGGCGGCCTGGCCACCAACCAGATTCCGTCGACTTCGGTCGTCACCCTGGTGACTGACAAGCCCGCCGAACTGGCCGCCCGCCTGCAAAAGGCCGGCAGCGATTATGCCCAGCGCAATGGCGGCAACTTCGACGTCACCGCCAAGGTCGTCGGCAAGGACGTCAAACTGACGGTCACCGGCGTTTCCGCCCACTCCTCCGAGCCCGAGTCCGGCGTCAACCCGGTGGCCAGGATGCTGGACTTCATCAATAGCCTCGACGGCAAGGTCGCGCTCAAGCACAACGCGTTTACCGACGCCGCCCGCTACGCCGCCGACAACTGGGGGCTGGACTACCTGGGCAGCAAACTGGGGGTCGGCTTTTCCGATGAATTCATGGGCCCGCTGACCACTTCCCTGACCTATGTCGGAATGGATGACAAAGCCTTCAAACTGGCGGTCAACCTGCGTGTGCCAAAGGGCAAATCCCCGGAAGTGCTCAAATCCGAAATCGCCGCAAAGCTGGAGGCCTGGAGCAAAAAGACCCGGATTGCACCGACGTTCGATTATTCGATCGCCGAGCCGATGTACCGCAACCCCGAGGGTGAATGGGTCAAGGCCCTGCTCGCCGTGACCAGCGAAAACCTCGGCATGGAACACAAGTTCGGCACCTCCGCCGGCGCCACGTCGGTTCATGAACTGCCCAACGGCGTGCAATTCGGCCTGGCCATGCCCGACGTCAAATACACCGGTCACAACGACAACGAGTTCAAGACCACCGGGCAATTCCTGCTGGACCTGCAAATCGTGACCGAGATGATGGGACGCGTCGGGCAGTTGCCGACACTCTGACCCCTTCAGGACCCGTCGTTCTGACGGGTCCGCTTCCAGTTTCGCCAGAGCCCCCCTGTCGACGATACAGCAGTCTGTCAAAAGTAACCTCTGACGACGAACCTTGGCCCTTGCACTGTGGTCACAACAAATGATGGCATCGCGCCTGATCAAAGGCCCAGGGTCTGCTCCACTCAGGAACGACGCTTGCAGCTCACACACTTTAGGGTGCGAAGGATAACGTGCAGTGGGTTCGGCCCTGTCCAAGGCAGGTGCTGACTGCTGCTCCCATCCCATGCTCCCTTATCGGAGTACGCAAATGACTCAATCAATGCGCTTCTTCCTGTCGATCTTCCTCGCAACCGCATCATTGATCTCGGCAAGCCTCCTGAACACTGCAGGTGCCGCCACCGCCGAAGATCTGAATGCCGACTCCCGGCAAGCGTTGCACACGCTCTACAAGACCAATCCCTTCTCTGAAACCATCTCGCACCAGGCCAAGGCTGTGCTGGTCTTCCCGAAAATCATCAAGGCGGGCCTTGTCTTCGGCGGCAGCTATGGCGAAGGCGTATTGATGAAGGGCACGAAAGTCGAGAATTACTACAACTCCGTCAGCGGCTCATGGGGGCTGCAGGCAGGCGCCCAGTCGTACGGCTATGTGGTGTTCCTGATGACCGACAAAGCAGTGAAATACATCACTGAAACCAAGGGCTGGGAAATCGGCGTAGGGCCAACGGTGGTGGTGGTTGATGAAGGGGTCGCGAAGAACCTGTCCAGCTCGACGCTGAAAGACGACGCCTACGCGTTCATCTTCGACCAGCAAGGGTTGATGGCCGGGATCAGCATCGAAGGCACCAAGATTTCCTTGATCAAGCGCTAAAAACGGTGATTTGGTTGCTGAATCAAGGCCGTGGGTGTGGCCTTGGCGGACTGTCAGTAAAGCCAAAGTCCGCATCGACTACAGATAACACACTGACTTGCAGGGGCTGGCTTGGCCAGCTCCTGCAGGGGAATGCGCAAGAATTACCTGTCAGGTCGGCCGGTAGTGTGCAGGCATGGGATGTGTGATCTGCCATCTCAGGTATGAACGTCTCCTATGGGTCGGTTTCAGCCCGCCGAGAAAGGCAGAAAACGGCCAAGGTTGAACGATGAACTTCACGCTGCCAACCCTTCCCTGACGATGTCGAAAAAGGTCGTCAAGATTCGCCGCGAGCTCTGTGCCCGCAGGCACACCAGGGTCTCGGTGAAGCAGCGCTGGCAGTCGCTGATCGGCAATCCTCGAAGCCGTGAATCAGAGCCCAACTCGGCTGCCGAGACCACACCGACGCCCATGCCGATCGCCACGGCTTCGCGCGCGGCCTCACGCCCCTCCACTTCGATCGCCTTGCGGATGCGCAAGCCCGCCGCCGCCATCTCCTCTTCCAGGGACAGCCGTGTGACAGAACCTTGTTCGCGCAAGACCAGCGGCGTGTTGTCCAGGTCAGCGAGGGAAATGGAGGTGCGTTGCGCCCATGGATGGTCATGGGCGACGAAGGCGAGCATCGGGTCACTGCGCAGGTGCAGCGTCTGCAAGCGCTCGTCCTCGATGTGCCGTCCCAACAGGGCAATGTCTGCCTGGTGCCCGAACAACCGCTGCAGGACCTCATCGGTGTTGGCCGTTTCAATCTTCACGTCGACGCCGGGGTAACGGCTGCAGAAGCGGGCGACATAGGGCAATACATGCACCGGCGCATCCACGGCGAGGTTCAGGGTCCCGGTCGACAGGGTGCGGTAGTCCATGAGCATGTCATGGGCATCGACGCTGATGTCGAACAGCCGCTGGGTCAAGCCGAACAATTGCTCGCCCACCTCCGTCAGGCGCACCAGCCGCTTGTCGCGATAGAACACCATCACGCCGTAGTAATCCTCGAGTTTGCGCACCTGGTCGGACACCGCTGGCTGGGACAGGCAGAGCTCTTCGGCCGCCCGGGTGAAGCTGCCATTCATGGCCACGGCGTGGAACGCCTTGAGTTGCGTATGGGAAATCGCCATTGGAGACCCTGCTATAGATTCAGCTTATTCATGCATTCGTTAAATCGATTTTATTTATGAAAGATGAACTGCAAGCATGGTTTTCGCAAGTCGTCTGACTGCTGCCTGAGCAGCGGCACCGCTGGCATTGACCTGGAGTGCTCTATGGAAATTGAACGTTTCGCCGCGATTAAACGCCGTTCGGACATGGTCCGGTACGACAACCACCTCTACATCGGGGGCCAGGTAGCCACGGACCTCAGTGGCGATATCGAGGCGCAGACCCGTGAGGTGCTCGCGGGTATCGAGCAGTTGTTGCTCCGTGCCGGCAGCGACCGCACGCGGGTGCTGTCGGTGCGCATCCTGCTCGCCGACCGTGAGGACTACGAAGGGCTGAACAGGGTCTGGGATGAATTTTTTCCCGCAGGCCATGCGCCCACCCGTGCCTGCACACTGGCGCAGTTGATCGACCCCGCCTGGCGCGTGGAAATGATCGTGGTCGCCGCGTGCGCGTGATCATTTCCAGTCCTTTACCTCGAACCGATCAATGGAGATACCCCCCATGCGACCCTACTGGCTCGACCAGGCCCTGAAAGACCAACCCGACATGCCCTGTCCGCGACTGCAGCAGGACACCCGCGCCGACGTCTGCATTGTCGGTGGCGGTTACACCGGCTTGTGGACCGCGATCATGATCAAGGAACAGAACCCCGAACTGGACGTGGTCATCGTCGAAGCCGACATCTGCGGTGCCGGTGCCAGCGGACGAAACGGCGGTTGCGCGCTGTCCTGGTCGGCCAAGTACTTCACCCTGGAGCGCTTGTTCGGCGTCGAAGAGGCGGTACGTCTGGTCAAGGAATCGGAGCAGAGCATTTACGCCATCGGCCACTTTTGCGAAAAGTACGCGGTGGATGCCGATTACCGTCTCGATGGCACGCTCTACACCGCGACCAACCGCGCCCAGGTGGGTTCGACTGACGGGGTGATCGCGGCGCTGGAGCGCAATGGCATCAACTCGTTTTCCAAATACGCCCAGGCTGACGTGCAGCGTATGGCGGGTTCGACCCGGCACATCGAAGGCTGGTTTTCACCAGCGGCTGCCAGTGTGCAACCGGGCAAGCTGGTCCGCGGCCTGCGTCGGGTCGCGCTGGAACTGGGCGTGCGAATCTACGAAGGTTCGCCGATGACCGGCCTGGAACAAGGGCTGCCGGCCACCGTCGACACGCCGGGTGGGCAAGTCGTCGCCGATCGCGTGGTGCTGGCGATCAACGCCTGGATGGCGCGGGCCTTTCCAGCGTTCGAGCGGACAGTGGCCATCGTCTCCAGCGACATGATCATCACCGAGCCGCGACCTGATTTGCTCAAGCGCATCGGCCTGACCAGCGGGGTCACCGTACTCGACTCGCGAATCTTCGTGCACTACTACCACAACACCCCGGACGGCCGGATCATGCTCGGCAAAGGAGGTAATACCTTCGCCTACGGCGGGCGCATCCTGCCGGTGTTCGACCAGCCCTCCCCCTATGAAGGCTTGTTGCGTAACACCCTGGGGGAGTTCTTCCCGGAGTTTGCCGATGTCGGCATCGCCGCCACCTGGAACGGCCCGTCCGATCGCTCGGTCACCGGGTTGCCGTTCTTCGGCCGTATGGGCGCAAGGGGCAATATCTACTATGGCTTCGGCTACTCCGGCAGCGGCGTCGGTCCCTGTCATATGGGCGGGCAAATCCTCTCGTCGCTGGTGCTGGGACTGGACAATCCCTGGACGCGCTCACCGCTACTGCAAGGCCCGCTCGGCTACTTCCCTGCGGAGCCGATTCGCTACCTGGGTTCACTGATGGTGCGCAATGCCGTTCGCCGCAAGGAACGAGCCGAAGATCACAATCGACGCCCGAGTCGACTCGACGTGCACCTGGCAAAATTCGCCGCCGCGGCAGGCAAGGCGGATAAAGGCTAACTGCTTCGTCTTGCCGGCAAAAAAATTTTCGCTGGCCGACAGAAAACCTGCCCGGCGCCGACCGGGCAGGTTTTTTAAAAGCGCATGATTTGCACACGGACCAGATCGTTCGGAATCGGTTGCCACGTGTCATTTCAGCCACGCCGCCCCCCTCAGGACTCATCCACAAACCCTCTCGCGACGGGAGGTGCGTGGAAGGTCACTCAGTCAAAAAAATAATCTTTAACTTCAATTACTTAATCTCAAGGCCTTTCGTTGCGCGATGACATCGGCGTGAGGGGTGCGTACTCGCTCGCCCACGGGAAAATCCGACAATTGATGTTGGCTGATATGCAATGCAGGACCTGTCATTTCAACAAAACCGGGCGGATCATCGCCTGAACATTTATAAGCTCAGCTTGTTTGTGACATGTGATAAATCGATTTCAGTTATTTTTCAGCGAGTGTTTTTATCGCTCCGTGCATCACTCCCCACAAAAACAAAACCGCCGGAGAAGATCATGACCAAAGCTGAGTTTCCGACTCCCCTGCCGCTGGCCACACCAGCCCTGGGTGAACCCTACCTGCTGACCCCGGGGCCGTTGACCACCTCGAAAGCCACCAAGGAAGCCATGCTCCGTGACTGGGGTTCATGGGACGGAGCCTTCAACCGTGTCACCGCCGAGGTTCGCCAGCACCTGTTGCACATGGCCGGCGTGCAAGACGACAGTTTTGCCTGTGTACCGTTGCAAGGCAGCGGCAGCTACTCGGTGGAGGCGGCGCTGGCCACTGCCATCCCCCGTGACGGCAAAGCCTTGGTGCTGATGAACGGCGCCTACGGCCAGCGCGCCACCAAGACCCTGGAATACCTTGGTCGCGCCTTCATCACGCTGGACAAAGGTGACTACCTGCCGCCGCAGCCGGATGAAGTGGACGCACTGCTCAAGGCCAATCCGGATGTGACCCACGTGTTTCTGGTCCATTGCGAAACCAGCTCCGGCATTCTCAACCCGCTGTGCGCGATCGCCGACGTGGTGAAGGCCCACGGCAAGCGTCTGATCATCGACGCCATGAGCACCTTCGGCGCCGTACCGGTGACCGTCGATGACATCGCCTTTGACGTGCTGGTGTCTTCAGCCAATAAGTGCATCGAAGGCATCCCCGGCTTTGGCTTCGTGATCATCCGTCGCTCGGTCCTGGAAGCGGCCAAGGGGCGCGCCAATTCGTTGTCCCTCGACCTCTACGAGCAGTGGGTCTACATGGAACGCACCGGCCAATGGCGTTTCACTCCGCCGACCCACAGCGTGGTGGCCTTTCACAAAGCCCTCGAACAGCACGCGAACGAAGGCGGTGTGCAAGGCCGGCTGGCGCGTTATACGCGTAACCGCGACGTTTTGGTCAGCGGCATGCATGAGCTGGGATTCCGCACCTTGCTGGAAGACTGCTGGCTGTCGCCGATCATCACTACGTTCTTTTGCCCCGAACACCCGGATTTCCAGTTCATGCGTTTCTACGATGAACTCAAGACCCGCCAATTCATCATCTACCCGGGCAAGTTGACCCAGGCCGAAAGCTTCCGCATCGGCTGCATCGGACAGATCGACGAATACGTCGTCCATCAACTGCTACGCGCCATCGCCGACAGCCTCATTGCCATGGGTGTGGACATGCGCAAAACGCCGACCTGATCACCCCTTTCAAGGTCCCCGTCAATTCGAGCACAGGTGCAATGGGTAGCACCTTTGGACAGGGATCTTTTTTTAATCATGGACTCGCTGACCCATCGCCCGGCTGCGCCGGACACCCGTCAGTGATCGCGACAAGTTGATAGTTCAAGCCTCAAGCCGTTCTCACCGCCATCTGAACAATGTCGTGAGTCCGGACGGGCTTGTGCATCAAAAACAAAAACAAAAACCAACCAAATTTGCGCTGTCTGGCACCTCACACGGGATCAGAACACCATGAACAAGCACACCACCAGCCCACTCGCAACCGGCTGGAAATCTCTCCAGCGTTGGCGCGTGCAGATTTTCCTCATCACCTGGGTGGCCTATGCCGCCTTCTACTTCACCCGAAAAGCGTTTTCGGTGGCCAAGCTGGGTATTGGCGAAGACCCGAGCTTCATGCTCGAAAAGTCCATGATGGCCAACCTCGATGCGCTCTACCTGACCGCGTATGCCATGGGCCAGTTTCTGTGGGGTAACTTTTCTGACCGCTTCGGCCCGAGGGTCGTGGTGCTCAGCGGTCTAGTCATCTCGGCCGTGGCCGCGCTGGCCATGGGAACCTACGCCACCTTGCCGATTTTCGTCTCCTGCATGCTGATTCAAGGGCTTGCCCAGTCCACCGGCTGGTCAGGTCTGTGCAAGAACGTCGGCAGCTTCTTCAGTACCGGAGAGCGTGGCCGGGTACTGGGTTACTGGAGCACCAGCTATGCCTTCGGCGGCCTGGTGGCAACGCCATTTGCCGGCTGGTGGGCCTACAACTCGTTCCATGACTGGCGCATCGCGTTCATCAGCAGCGCTGTCGTGGTCCTGGTGGTGGCGGTGTTGTTCTTCGTGCTGCAACGGAACCGGCCGGAAGACGTGGGCCTGCCAGCTGTCGAGATCGAACTCGAGCCGGTCAGCAACGTCGTCGTTCCACGTGAAAGCATGTGGGCCGGCTTGCGCACCGTGATCAAGAATCGAACCGTGCTGGTGCTCGGCCTGGCCTATTTCATGCTCAAGCCTGCGCGCTACGCCATTCTCCTGTGGGGTCCGGTGATCATCTACGATCGGATGCCCGAGATCGGCAAGGTTGCCTCCTCCATCGTTCCCACCTCGTTTGAACTGGCTGGCCTGGTCGGCCCGATCCTCATCGGTATTGCATCGGACAAGTACTTCGGTGCGCGTCGCATACCGGCCTGCGTCCTGAGCCTGGTCGTGCTCACTATTTGCCTGGGCTTGTTCGTGCCGGCCATGCAGAGCGGCAGCCTTTATATGGTGGTCGGCTTGCTGTTCATGATGGGCCTGACGCTCTACGGACCGGACTCGATGATCAGCGGTTCGGCGGCCATTGACTTCGGCAGCAAGGACGGCGCGGCCTCTGCCGCAGGCTTCGTCAACGGCTGTGGCTCGGTGGGGGCGGTCCTCGGCGGCCTGCTGCCGGGCTACTTCGACACCATTACCGTGTTCCTGGTGTTCACCGGCACGGCACTGCTGGCCAGCCTGATGCTGGTGCCTTTCTGGAACAGCCGACCGAAAACAGTGGAAACCGTTTCGCTTGAGTCGACCCCGGTGCAACCGGCCGTTGTCGGCACCGCTTCCTGATTCCGAACGTCCAACTACCCCTTACCGGAGCAATCACCATGCATTACAAACAACCGACTCAACTGCAAGCCGTGGTCCTGGACTGGGCGGGCACGGTCGTCGACTTCGGCTCTTTCGCACCGACGCAAATCTTCGTCGAAGCCTTTGCCGAGTTCGGCGTTGCCGTCTCCCTGGCAGAAGCCCGCGGGCCGATGGGCATGGGCAAGTGGGATCACATCCGCACGCTGTGCAACGAGCCACAAATCGCCGATCGCTACCATGCCGTCTTTGGCCGCCTGCCAACGGACGACGACGTCACCGCCCTCTACGAGCGCTTCATGCCGTTGCAGATCGAGAAGATCGCCCTGCACTCGGCATTGATTCCCGGAGCGCTCGATACGATCAACGGCCTGCGCGACCAGGGCCTGAAGATCGGCTCCTGCTCGGGTTACCCGGCAGTGGTCATGGAAAAAGTCGTAGAGCTGGCGCGCAAGAACGGCTACGTCACCGACCATGTGGTTGCCACCGACGAAGTGCCTAACGGTCGTCCGCATCCCGCACAGGCGTTGGCCAATGTCATCGCGCTGGGGATCGACGATGTCGCGGCTTGCGTCAAGGTCGACGACACCTGGCCGGGCATCCTCGAAGGCCGCAGCGCAGGCATGTGGACAGTCGCACTGACCTGCTCCGGCAACGCACTGGGCCTGACCTATGAGGAATTCAGAGACTTGTCCCTCGAAGAGTTGGCCCAAGAGCGCACACGCATCATCAAGATGTTCGAAGGCTCTCGCCCGCATTACCTGATCGACACCATCGTGGATTTGCCTGCGGTCATTGAAGACATCAACAAGCGTTTGGCACGTGGCGAAACACCTCAGGGCTCCTGACCTGCCGGGCTTATGCCACTGACAGTGACCGTCCTGCGGGCGGTCACAACCCAAAACAACAAGAGAACCCGATCATGAACTACGCCCACCCAGGCACTCCCGGTGCCATCGTTTCCTTCAAGTCCCGTTACGGCAACTACATCGGCGGTGAGTTTGTCGCGCCGGTCAAAGGTCAGTACTTCACCAATACCTCGCCCGTGAATGGCCAGCCGATTGCCGAATTCCCCCGTTCCTCGGCCGAAGACATCGACAAGGCCCTGGACGCGGCCCACGCCGCCGCCGATGCCTGGGGCAAGACTTCGGTGCAGGACCGCTCGCTGGCGCTGCTGAAAATCGCCGACCGCATCGAGCAAAACCTCGAACTGCTGGCCATCACCGAATCCTGGGACAACGGCAAGGCCGTGCGCGAAACCCTCAACGCCGATATTCCGCTGGCCGCCGACCACTTCCGCTACTTCGCCGGGTG
>NZ_RBLA01000015.1:1393-4530 GCF_003634475.1 Pseudomonas sp. WPR_5_2
GATCGTTCTTTAAAAATTTGGGTATGTGATAGAAAGATAGACTGAACGTTACTTTCACTGGTAACGGATCAGGCTAAGGTAAAATTTGTGAGTTCTCTTAGTTGAGAAATTCGAATTTTCGGCGAATGTCGTCTTCACAGTATAACCAGATTGCTTGGGGTTATATGGTCAAGTGAAGAAGCGCATACGGTGGATGCCTTGGCAGTCAGAGGCGATGAAAGACGTGGTAGCCTGCGAAAAGCTTCGGGGAGTCGGCAAACAGACTTTGATCCGGAGATGTCTGAATGGGGGAACCCAGCCATCATAAGATGGTTATCTTAAGCTGAATACATAGGCTTAAGAGGCGAACCAGGGGAACTGAAACATCTAAGTACCCTGAGGAAAAGAAATCAACCGAGATTCCCTTAGTAGTGGCGAGCGAACGGGGACTAGCCCTTAAGTGGCTTTGAGATTAGCGGAACGCTCTGGAAAGTGCGGCCATAGTGGGTGATAGCCCTGTACGCGAAAATCTCTTGGTCATGAAATCGAGTAGGACGGAGCACGAGAAACTTTGTCTGAATATGGGGGGACCATCCTCCAAGGCTAAATACTACTGACTGACCGATAGTGAACTAGTACCGTGAGGGAAAGGCGAAAAGAACCCCGGAGAGGGGAGTGAAATAGATCCTGAAACCGTATGCGTACAAGCAGTGGGAGCCCACTTTGTTGGGTGACTGCGTACCTTTTGTATAATGGGTCAGCGACTTATTTTCAGTGGCGAGCTTAACCGAATAGGGGAGGCGTAGCGAAAGCGAGTCTTAATAGGGCGTCTAGTCGCTGGGAATAGACCCGAAACCGGGCGATCTATCCATGGGCAGGTTGAAGGTTAGGTAACACTGACTGGAGGACCGAACCGACTACCGTTGAAAAGTTAGCGGATGACCTGTGGATCGGAGTGAAAGGCTAATCAAGCTCGGAGATAGCTGGTTCTCCTCGAAAGCTATTTAGGTAGCGCCTCATGTATCACTGTAGGGGGTAGAGCACTGTTTCGGCTAGGGGGTCATCCCGACTTACCAAACCGATGCAAACTCCGAATACCTACAAGTGCCGAGCATGGGAGACACACGGCGGGTGCTAACGTCCGTCGTGAAAAGGGAAACAACCCAGACCGTCAGCTAAGGTCCCAAAGTTATGGTTAAGTGGGAAACGATGTGGGAAGGCTTAGACAGCTAGGAGGTTGGCTTAGAAGCAGCCACCCTTTAAAGAAAGCGTAATAGCTCACTAGTCGAGTCGGCCTGCGCGGAAGATGTAACGGGGCTCAAACCATACACCGAAGCTACGGGTATCACGTAAGTGATGCGGTAGAGGAGCGTTCTGTAAGCCTGTGAAGGTGAGTTGAGAAGCTTGCTGGAGGTATCAGAAGTGCGAATGCTGACATGAGTAACGACAATGGGTGTGAAAAACACCCACGCCGAAAGACCAAGGTTTCCTGCGCAACGTTAATCGACGCAGGGTTAGTCGGTCCCTAAGGCGAGGCTGAAAAGCGTAGTCGATGGAAAACAGGTTAATATTCCTGTACTTCTGGTTATTGCGATGGAGGGACGGAGAAGGCTAGGCCAGCTTGGCGTTGGTTGTCCAAGTTTAAGGTGGTAGGCTGGAATCTTAGGTAAATCCGGGATTCCAAGGCCGAGAGCTGATGACGAGTTACCCTTTGGGTGACGAAGTGGTTGATGCCATGCTTCCAAGAAAAGCTTCTAAGCTTCAGATAACCAGGAACCGTACCCCAAACCGACACAGGTGGTTGGGTAGAGAATACCAAGGCGCTTGAGAGAACTCGGGTGAAGGAACTAGGCAAAATGGCACCGTAACTTCGGGAGAAGGTGCGCCGGTGAGGGTGAAGCACTTGCTGCGTAAGCCCACGCCGGTCGAAGATACCAGGCCGCTGCGACTGTTTATTAAAAACACAGCACTCTGCAAACACGAAAGTGGACGTATAGGGTGTGACGCCTGCCCGGTGCCGGAAGGTTAATTGATGGGGTTAGCTAACGCGAAGCTCTTGATCGAAGCCCCGGTAAACGGCGGCCGTAACTATAACGGTCCTAAGGTAGCGAAATTCCTTGTCGGGTAAGTTCCGACCTGCACGAATGGCGTAACGATGGCGGCGCTGTCTCCACCCGAGACTCAGTGAAATTGAAATCGCTGTGAAGATGCAGTGTATCCGCGGCTAGACGGAAAGACCCCGTGAACCTTTACTATAGCTTTGCACTGGACTTTGAATTTGCTTGTGTAGGATAGGTGGGAGGCTTTGAAGCGTGGACGCCAGTTCGCGTGGAGCCATCCTTGAAATACCACCCTGGCAACTTTGAGGTTCTAACTCAGGTCCGTTATCCGGATCGAGGACAGTGTATGGTGGGTAGTTTGACTGGGGCGGTCTCCTCCTAAAGAGTAACGGAGGAGTACGAAGGTGCGCTCAGACCGGTCGGAAATCGGTCGTAGAGTATAAAGGCAAAAGCGCGCTTGACTGCGAGACAGACACGTCGAGCAGGTACGAAAGTAGGTCTTAGTGATCCGGTGGTTCTGTATGGAAGGGCCATCGCTCAACGGATAAAAGGTACTCCGGGGATAACAGGCTGATACCGCCCAAGAGTTCATATCGACGGCGGTGTTTGGCACCTCGATGTCGGCTCATCACATCCTGGGGCTGAAGCCGGTCCCAAGGGTATGGCTGTTCGCCATTTAAAGTGGTACGCGAGCTGGGTTTAGAACGTCGTGAGACAGTTCGGTCCCTATCTGCCGTGGACGTTTGAGATTTGAGAGGGGCTGCTCCTAGTACGAGAGGACCGGAGTGGACGAACCTCTGGTGTTCCGGTTGTCACGCCAGTGGCATTGCCGGGTAGCTATGTTCGGAATAGATAACCGCTGAAAGCATCTAAGCGGGAAACTAGCCTCAAGATGAGATCTCACTGGGACCTTGAGTCCCCTGAAGGGCCGTCGAAGACTACGACGTTGATAGGTTGGGTGTGTAAGCGCTGTGAGGCGTTGAGCTAACCAATACTAATTGCCCGTGAGGCTTGACCATATAACACCCAAGCAATTTGCGAACTCGAAAGAGACCAGATTGCGGTGTGTGAAGACGAAACGAACCGAAAGTTCGACGC